>NZ_JBNCKW010000008.1:0-497417 GCF_049841735.1 Micromonospora sp. DT46
GGATCAAACTCTCCAACAAAAACTTGTTGAAAAACTGTCCCGACAACAAAAAGTGTTGCCAAAGGAATCCAAGACCAACAAACCATAAACGGTCTGCCAGTCCGGGGTATAAATCATAATTGGCACTGGCTTATCAAGCACCCTGTTGAGTTCTCAAAGAACAACCACACACCGCCCAGAAACCCCACACCGTGGAGCACCCGACCCGGGGCATTTCGTTCACCGTGTCCGCCGCTTTCCGCGCCGGGCACTTTTACTACGTTACCCGGTGGTTTCCGCCGTGTCAAACCGCTTCGTAGCGATCCGCACCACTTCAACCCAATTTCGGGCGCCACGCGGCATCGGCTTGCGCCGTTGTCGATCGTGACTTCCGGCAGGCCGGCCGCTGCGGTCTCCCGCGAGCTCGCCCGGTTCCCTACCGGCGATGAACCATACCCGGTCGGCTCCGCCTCGCCAAATCCGCCTCGCGGCGGATCCGGGGCACCGCCCGGTCACGGGCCGGTGAGTGCAACTCGCCGGACCCGAAAGCTCGTTGCCGCGCCCGGCCTCCGGTTACTTTGCCCCGGTTCGTCCGTTCCGCGCTGGCAGAGAGAAAGTTACGCCCCCGGCGGGTCGATCGTCAAATCCACCGGGGGCGTCCCGCGTCACGTCGGGACCGTACGGCTAACCGCGCAGCTCGATCCCGGCGAACGACCGCTTGCCGCGACGCAGCACCAGGTACCGGCCGTGCAGCAGGTCGCCGGGGCCCACGGTGGCGTCGGTCTCCGTGATCCGGGTGTTGTTCACGTAGGCGCCGCCCTCGGCGATCACCCGGCGCGCCTCCTTGAGGCTCGACACCAGCCCGGAGTCCCGGAGCAGCCCGGCGACGTCGGGCAGCTCGTCGACGTGGACGAGGCCGGCCTCGGTCAGCGCGGCCCGCAGCGTCGCTGGCGCCAACCCGTCCAGGGAGCCGCGGCCGAAGAGCGCCTGGCTCGCGGCGACCACCTGTGTCATCTCCCGTTCCCCGTGCACCAGCGTGGTCAGCTCTTCGGCGAGCGCGCGCTGCGCCGCCCGGCCCGCCGGCCGTTCGGCGGTCTCCTTCTCCAGCGCCTCCAGCTCGTCGCGGGAGCGGAAGCTGAAGTACCGCAGGTAGCGGCCCACGTCCCGGTCGTCCACGTTGACCCAGAACTGGTAGAACGCGTACGGGCTGGTCATCTCGGGGTCGAGCCAGATGGCGCCGCCCTCGGTCTTGCCGAACTTCGTGCCGTCGGACTTCGTCACCAGCGGCGTGGTGAACGCCTGCACGGGCCCGGCGCCACGCCGGCGGACGTAGTCGACGCCGGCGGTGATGTTGCCCCACTGGTCCGAGCCGCCGAACTGGAGCCGGCAGCCGTGCCGGCGATGCAGCTCGAAGAAGTCGTTGGCCTGGAGCAGTTGGTAGCTGAACTCGGTGAAGCTGATGCCGCTCTCCAGCCGCGCCTTGACGACCTCCCGGGCCAGCATCTTGTTGACCGGGAAGTGCTTGCCAACGTCGCGGAGGAACTCGACCACCGACATCTCGCCGGTCCAGTCCAGGTTGTTGACCAGTTGCGCCGCGTTCTCCCCCTCGTACGAGACGAAGGGGGCGAGCTGGTCGCGGATCCGCGCCACCCAGCCGGCGACCACCTCGGGCGGGTTGAGGCTCCGCTCGGCGCTCTCCTTCGGGTCGCCGATCTGGCCGGTGGCACCGCCGACGAGCAGCAGCGGCCGGTGCCCCGCAAGCTGGAGCCGACGTGCCGTGGCGACCTGCATGAGGTGGCCGACGTGCAGGCTCGGCGCCGTCGGATCGAAGCCCACGTAGTAGGCGGCGGAGCTGCCGTCGAGCAGCGCACGCAGCTCGTCGAGGCCGGTGGAGTCCTGGATCAGGCCCCGCCACCGCAGGTCGTCGGTCAGGGAGTCCCGCCCGGGCGGCGGGGGGCTGCTGTCGGTCACGGTCACCGATTCTCCCCCATGACCGGGGACGGAACGTACCGGGTTTGCCGGGTGGCCGGCGGCGTAGGCTGGCGGGGTCGTGATCAAGGAGGGAAACGCCGTGGACATGCCGGATCTGACGGGTGGCTTCGTCGCCCTGCTCGGCCTCAAGCTCGACGAGGTCGACGGCGACCGGGTGGTGATCCGTTGGCAGGTCCGCCCCGAGCTGCACCAACCGTTCGGCATCCAGCATGGTGGCGTGTACTGCTCGGTGGTCGAGACGGCCGCCAGCATCGGCGGGTCGCTGTGGCTCGGCGAGCGCGGACGCGTCGTGGGCGTGTCGAACCAGACGGACTTCCTGCGCGCGGTCCGCGACGGCGAACTGACCGCCGTGGGCACCCCCGTGCACCGGGGGCGCAGCCAGCAGCTCTGGCAGGTGGAGATCACCGACGCCGACGCCCGGCTCGTGGCCCGCGGCCAGGTCCGGCTGCAGAACCTCTACCCGGCCTGACCCGCCGAGGCGCGTGACGGCGCCGGCCGCAAGGCGGCAGCGGGGGCGCGTCAGCCCCGGGCCTCGTCCAGCACGGCCTCGGCCTCGTCGGGCGCCGGCTCGGCCCCCCGGCGCAGCCGGACCCCGACGATGGCGCGGTGGTCGATGCGGGTCACCTCCAGCTCCCAGCCGTCCACGACGACGCTCTCGCCCGCCACGGTGGGGATGTGGCCGAGGCAGGCGAGCAGGAGGCCCGCGATGGTGGTGTAGTCGCCGCCGGGCCGGCTGGGCAGCTCGACGCCCAGATCGACGAGGTCGTGCACGGGGAAGGTGCCGGGGAGCAGCAGGGCACCGTCGGGCTCGGTGCGCACGGAGCGCACGTCCCGGTCGGTCTCGTCGTAGATCTCCCCGACGATCTCCTCAAGGATGTCCTCCAGGGTGACGATCCCGTCGACCGCGCCCCGCTCGTCCACCACCAGGGCGATGTGCTGGCGTTCGGCCTTGAACTGTCGCAGCGCGTCCACCACCGGCAGGGAGTCCGGCAGCAGCATCGGCGGGCGGGCGCACTCGTCGACCGGCCGGTCCTCGGGGACGCCGACGAGGTCACGCAGGTGGATCACGCCGACCGCGTCGTCGAGGCCGCCGTGCCGGACCACCGGCGCCCGGGAGTGGCCGGTGGCGGCCAGCAGCAGCCGCGCGGCCTCCGCCGTGGTGCCGCTGTCGAGCGTGAAGACCTGCAACCGGGGTACGAGGACCGCCCGCAGCTGGCGGTCGGCGATCTCGACGGCGCCGGCGATGATGGTCCGCTGCTCCTTGGTGAAGCCGTGGTTGCCGGCGACGATGTCCCGCAGCTCGTCGGGGCCGATCTCGTCGGGCTCGTGCTTCGGGTTGAGCCCGACGAGGCGTACCACCAGGTCGCTGGTGGCGCCGAGGGCCCAGACGGCCGGCCGGGTCACGGAGGAGAGCAGGTCGAGCGGGCGGGCCACCAGCAGGGCCCACCGCTCGGCGGCCTGCATGGCGATCCGCTTCGGGGCCAGCTCGCCGAAGACCAGGGTGACGAAGGTCAGCGCCAGGGTGACCGCCACGATCGCAACGGTCTCGGCGGCGCCGCCGAGCGCGCTGAGGAGCGGTACGAGGGGCTTGGCCAGCGACACCGCCGCCGCGGCGGAGGCCAGGAAGCCGGCGAGGGTGATCCCGATCTGGATGGTGGCCAGGAAGCGGTTCGGGTCCTTGGCGAGCCGGGCCAGCACCCGTCCGGCCCGGCTGGTGCGTTCCAGCCGCTGGATCTGGCTGTCCCGCAGCGAGACCAGGGCCATCTCGCTGCCCGCGAAGACCGCGTTGAGGACGACCAGGACGCCGACCAGGGCCAGTTGGGTCCAGATGCTCTGCACGCCCGGCTCTCCTCACGCGGGACAGGTGCCCGCCGGCACGACGGGCACCGCCGGCCGAAGGCCCCGGCCGGCGTAGGGCACTCTGTGCCCACCGGACCGGCCGGCGAATCCTCGCCCCGGGCGGGATGTGATCAGATCCGCCCGGCGACCGGCGGGGCGGGCAGGTCGAGGGCGTACGAGCGGCCCTCGGGGCGGAAACCCAGCCGGTGGTAGTACGGGGCGACCATGCCGGGCGGGGTGATCACCCGACGGAAGCCGCGGTCGGTGAAGAGGCTGCTGCGCCGGTAGACGAACTCGCCCGGGGTGAAGTCCCGGAACCGCCGGGTCACGTAGTCGAGGTCGACCTGCGCCACGCCGTCGGCCTCGGCGTGCGACAGCACCACGCCGACCACCTCGTCGGCGCGTACGACCAGGAACGCCGAGCGTTCGGCGGCGGTGCCGGGCGGCCAGCGGAAGCCGGGGTTGAATCGGGCGATGTCGGCGGCGTGCACACTCAGCGTGTGGGCCAGGAACTGGTCGTCGACGCCGACCTCGACCACCTGGTAGGTGGCCTCGTCGTGGCGGGTGGCGAGCATGGTCCGCAGGTACCAGACGTTGATCACGGCGAGTACGACGTTCAGCCCGACCATGGGCCAGACCTGCACGGCGGCGTTGTAGCCGATCAGGATCAGACAGCCGACCAGGTTGAGGGCACGCAGCCGGAGGATGCGCGTCTGCAGCAGCGACCAGACCAGCAGCGCGGAGCCGGTCCAGCCGATCAGTTCCAGCCAGTTCACCCCGCGAGAGTAGTGCTCGCGCGGATGCGGTGACCCGGCGGGCGGCGGGCGGGTCAGTCGCCGGCCAGCTCCAGCACCCATTCCTCCACCTCGGTGCCCCGGCCGTTGGCGTACCCCCGGTCCTCGCCGATGACGACGAAGCCGCACTTGCGCAGCACGGCGAGCGAGGCGCGGTTGTCCTTGGCGGCGCGGGCGTGCACCGGCCGTTGGGGCAGCTCGCGCAGCAGCGCGGCGAGCGCCGCGGTGGCGTGGCCCCGGCCCCAGCGTCGCGGGTCGATCCAGTAGCTGACCTCGGTGCGCCCGTCGGCCGGGAACGCGACCACGTGGCCGACGACCTCGTCGCCGACGACCACGGTGCGCGGGACGTTGCGCTCGTCGGCGCGCACGCGGCGCCAGTGGGCGTCGAAGCGCTCCCGGTCGGCCGGGTCCTCCGGGCCGAAGGCGGCCATCCAGTTGGCCTCGGCGTCCTGCTCGTGGGCGAAGAAGTGGGGCAGGTCGTCGTCGCGGACGGGGCGCAGGCGCAGCTCGGCGGTCACGGGCCCGAGGATAGGGCCGACCACCGACAACCGGACCGCTGGCCGCCCGGCCGGCCGGGACGCCCGGTGGCCCGGTGGCGCTGCCGGATCCGCGTCGCACCGGACCGCTGGCCGGGACGCCCGGTGGCGCTGCCGGATCGGTGTCGCACCCGCGCGCCGGCCGTGGGCGGCAGGGCCGTTGGTCCCGGGTCAGTCGGGCGGAACTCCCCTGGCCGGTGCCGTCCGGCGGGACGAGGGTGGGATCGGGACGGTGCGCCGCGACGGCGCCGGCAGGGCGGAGGGCGATGTGGGACGGTGCGGAGAACGGCGGCCACGGGGGCGTACCGGTGCCCGCTGACACGTCGACCAGGCCGGCGGCCGGGCTCAGCTCGGCGGAGGCCGCCGTCCGACTGCGCGCGGACGGGCCGAACGCGGCGGTCGCGCCGGCCCGGCGCCGTCTGGGCGGGCGCGTCCTGCACCAGCTCAGCGACCCGTTGGTGGCGCTGCTGCTGGCCGCCGCCGTGGTCACCACCGTGCTGCGCGACTACCCGGACACCGCGGTGATCGTGCTGGTGGTGCTGGTGAACACCGCCATCGGCGTGGTGCAGGAGGTCCGCGCCGACCGGGCGATCGCCGCGTTGGACCAGCTCGCCGCGCCCACCGCACGGGTCGTCCGGGACGGCCGGGACGTCGTCCTGCCCGCCGCCGACCTCGTCCGTGGTGACCTGGTGCGGGTCGAGGCCGGCGACGTGGTCCCGGCGGATCTGCTGCTCGCCGAGGCGGCCCGGCTGAGCGTCGACGAGTCGGCGCTGACCGGGGAGTCGGTGCCGGTGACCCGGGCCGTGGGCGAGGAGGCCAGCGCGGGGACCGTGGTCACCACCGGGCGGGCCACCGGCACGGTGGTACGCACGGGCGCCGCGAGCGCGCTCGGCCGGATCACCGCCCTGGTGGCGTCCACCAGGCCCGCCGCCACCCCGTTGCAGCGCCGCCTCTCCGCGCTCGGTCGGGTGCTCGGTTTCGCTGCGGTGGTGCTCTCGGGGCTGGTCTTCGTCATCGGCGTCGTCGGCGGGCGGCCGGTGGTCGACATGGCGGTCACCGCGGTGAGCCTCGTGGTGGCGGCCGTGCCCGAGTCGCTGCCGGCGGTCGTCACCCTCGCCCTCGCCCTCGGCGCCCGCCGGATGGCCGGGGCACGGGCCATCCCCCGCCGGCTGCACGCGGTCGAGACGCTCGGCTCCGTCACCGTCATCGCCTCCGACAAGACGGGCACGCTCACCGAGGGCCGGATGGCGGTGCAGCACGCCGTCACCGCCGGCGGCTCCCGCTACGGCGTCACCGGCAGCGGTTACGCGCCGCAGGGCGCGGTGCACCAGGGGGGCGCGCCGGTGGCCGTACCGGACGACCTGCGCAGCCTGGCGCGCGCCGGGCTGCTCTGCAACGACGCGACCCTGGCCACGCCCACCGACGAGCGGCCGGAGTGGGCCGCCGTCGGCGACCCGCTGGAGGCGGCCCTGGTCGCCTTCGCCGGCCGGTGCGGCCTCGACCCGGAGCTCACCCGGTCGGCGTGGCCGCGCGTCGCGGAGCACCCCTTCGACCAGGAGCTGCGCCGGATGACCACCGTGCACCGCTCCTGCGACCGGCGGTACCTGGTGGTGTGCAAGGGCGCGCCGGAGAACGTGCTGGCCGCGCCGCTGGTCGACGCCTCCGCCGAGGAGATCGCCGAGCTGACCGCCGTCGCGCACCGGCTGGCCGCCGAGGGGCTGCGGGTGCTGGCCATCGCGTCCGCCGTGGTGGACGCCCCGCCGGCCGATCCCGCCCGGCCGGTCGGGCTGCGGCCCGTGGGGCTGGTCGCCGTCGGCGACCCGCTGCGCGCGGGCGCGGCCGACATCGCGGGCAGCTTCGACGACGCCGGGGTCCGGCTGGTGCTGATCACGGGCGACCACCCGGCCACCGCCGCGGCGATCGGCGGCCAACTGGGGCTCTGGCGCGAGGGCGACCCGGTGGTACGCGGGGACGACGGCGACCCGGCGCGGGCGCACCCGCAGGCCCGGGTGTTCGCGCGGACCCAGCCGGAGCAGAAGCTCGACATCATCGCGGGCCTCCAGTCGCGGGGGCACGTGGTGGCGATGACCGGCGACGGGGTGAACGACGCCCCCGCGCTGCGTCGCGCCGACATCGGGGTGGCGATGGGCGGTGGCACGGAGGTCGCCCGGCAGGCCGCCGACCTGGTGCTCGTCGACGACGACCTGTCCACGGTGGCCGCCGCGATCGGTGAGGGTCGCCGCATCTACGACAACATCCGGCGGTTCCTGCGCTACGCGCTCTCGGGCGGGGTCGCCGAGATCGCCGTGATGCTGCTCGGCCCGCTGTTCGGGCTGGCCGTACCGCTGCTGCCGGCGCAGATCCTCTGGGTGAACCTGCTCACCCACGGCGTGCCGGGGGTGGCGCTGGGCGCGGAGCCGGCGGAGCCCGGCACCCTGCGCCGGGCGCCGCGCTCCCCGTCGGAGTCGGTGCTCGGGGCCGGCCTGGGCCGCGACGTGCTGGTCACCGGCGGTCTGATCGCCGCCGTGGTGCTCGGTGCCGGCGTGCTCGCCGCGCACTGGGACCGGCCCTGGCAGTCGGTGGTCTTCGTGGTGCTCGGCCTGGCCCAGCTCGGGGTGGCGCTCGCGGTCCGCGCGCCGCGACCGCGCGGGGCCCGGCGCGGCAACCTGGCGCTGCCGGTCGCGGTGGCGGTCTCCGCGCTGCTCCAGGTCGCCGGGGTGCTGCTGCCGCCGCTGCGGGAGTTGCTCGGCACGCAGCCGCTCGGCGCGGCGGAGCTGCTGGCCTGCGCCGCCGTCAGCGTGCTGCCCGGGCTGGTGCTGCGGCTGGCCCGCCGCCCGGGTGGCGGCGACGGCCCGGCGGACGCGCCCCTGCGGGACGGGAGCACGCGGGGTCCGGACGCGGTGGCCGGTGTCGGTCGGCCCGCGCGGCGCGTGCCGGTGTCGGACGGCCCGGCCGGTGACCGCCAGCCTGCGATTCGGGACCAAGGTCCCGCTGGTCGGGACGACCGCCTCTGACGGGTAGCGTGCGGACGAAGCAGGCTGAAGGTGGACGAAGGAGGAGTCGATGACCATCAACACCGGTGCCCCCGTCGTGGTGGGTGTGGACGGCTCGGCCGCCGCGCTCGACGCGGTCCGGGTGGCGGCGCGGGAGGCGGCGGAGCGGCAGCGCCCGCTGCGGGTCGTGCACGCCTTCATCTGGCCCCTGACGCGCGCCCCGCTCGGTGCCGCCGAGGGCGCGCCGGCCGGCGCCGGTCTGCGCAACCAGGCCGAGCGGTACGTCGCCGAGGCGATCGCCGAGGCCAACAGGACCGCCCCGGACGTGCCGGTGACCGGCGTGGTGGTCGACGGCGCGGCGACCCCCGTCCTGCTCGGGGAGTCCCGGAACGCCGCGCTGCTGGTGCTGGGCCACCGGGGCCTGGGCGGTTTCGCCGGGCTGCTGCTCGGCTCCGTCACCGTGCAGGTCTCCGCCCACGCGCAGGTCCCCGTGCTCGTGGTGCGCGGCGAGCAGCGCGCCGACGGCCCGGTCGTGGTGGGCGTCGACGGCTCCGAGTGCTCCCTCGAGGCCGTCGCGTTCGCCTTCGAGGAGGCGAGCCGCCGGGGTGCCCCGCTGCTCGCCGTGCAGGCCTGGCTCTATCCCACGCCGGTCGGCCCCGGTGACGTCCTGCCCCTGGCGTACGACCTGGACGCCTACGCCGCGGACGAGGAACGCGCCCTCGCGGAGTCCGTCGCCGGCTTCGCCGAGCGCTACCCCGACGTGCCGGCGCAGCACCGGCTGGTCCGGGGCTCCCCGGGCGGCGTACTGGTGGAGGAGTCGAAGAAGGCCCAGCTGGTGGTCGTGGGGGCGCGCGGCCGGGGCGCGCTGGGCGGGCTGCTGCTCGGCTCGGTCAGCCACGCGGTGCTGCACCACGCGCACTGCCCGCTGGTGATCGTGCGGCACCCGAAGCGGGCCGACGCGTCCTGATCCGGTCACCGCACCGCGACGCCGTCGCGTCGGCCGCTCCCCCGGCCGGCGCGACGGCGTCGACGCAAATGCCGGCGGGTCGGCGGTGCCCCGTCGACAATGGCCTGATCGATCTCTGGAGGGCTCATGAACCGACCCGTGGTGGTGGGTGTGGACGGATCACCGGCGAGCCTGCTGGCGGCGGAGCACGCCGCCCGGGCCGCCGTGCTGCGGTCCCGCCCCCTGCACCTGGTGCACGGCTACCTGCATCCGCTCGGTTACGGCGTGCCGGTCAACCCGTACGACCTGGGGTTGCCGGCGCCGACCGAGGAGGCGCAGAAGATGTTGGAGACGACGGCCGCCGACCTCGCCGAGCGCTGCCCGGGGCTGACCGTCGAGGTACGCCAGGTGGCGGGCGGGCCGGGTGCGACGCTGGTCGAGGAGTCCCGGCGGGCCGAGCTGGTGGTGGTGGGCAGCCGGGGGCTGGGCGGCTTCGCCGGGCTGCTGCTCGGCTCGGTCGGCACGCAGGTGGCCGCCCACGCGCACTGCCCGGTGCTGGTGGTGCGCCCCGCCGAGGAGCCGATCCCCGTCGCCGGGCCGGTGCTGGTCGGGGTGGACGGGTCGGAGCCCGCCGAGCTGGCGGTCGGGTACGCGGCCGACGAGGCGGCCCGCCGGGGCGACGGGCTGGTGCTGTTGCACGTCCAGCCCCCGGACCGCGCGCCGGCGGACGGGGCAACGGACACGCACGCCGCCGAGCTGCTGGCCACCGCCGCGGCGGCCGTCCGGGGCAGCCACCCGGGGCTGGCCGTGGAGGAGCGGGTGCTCCGGGCGCCGAAGGCCGAGCAGGCACTCGTCGAGGCCAGCGGGGACGCGGCGCTGGTGGTGGTCGGCTCCCGGGGCCGGGGCGGGTTCGCCGGGCTGCTGCTCGGCTCGGTCAGCCAGGCCCTCGTGCAGCACGCGCACTGCCCGGTGCTGGTGGCCCGCCCGTACGGTCACGCCCGCTGACGTGCCCCGACCCGCCGGCCCCGGGCGGGGCCGGCGGGTCGGCGGCGATCAGTGGTCCCGACCGCCGAGCAGCTCGTCGAAGCTGGTGGTGAGGGCGAACGGGTCGGCGGGGCCGGTGGACGCCGGCTGCCGGTGGACCTGATCGGCCAGCTCGCCGCCGGCGCGGACGATCCGCGCCCGCAGCGCGCCGTCGGCGGACCCGGCGGACCAGTCCTCCGGGGCGGCGAAGACCGCGGTGGGGACCACGACGGACCGCAGGTGGGCGAACATCGGACGCAGCGCGTGCTCCAGCGCCAGCGAGTGCCGGGCCGTTCCACCGGTGGCGCCGACCAGCACCGGCCGGTCCGCGAGTGCGCCGGATTCGACCAGGTCGAAGAACGACTTGAACAGCCCGTTGTACGAGGCGTGGAAGATCGGCGTGACGGCGATCAGCCCGTCCGCGCCGGTGACCGTGTCGAGCACCTCCCGCAGCGCGGGCGACGGGAAGCCGGTCAGCAGGTGGTTGACGATGTCGTGGGCGTGCTCGCGCAGCTCGACGGGGCGGACGTCGACGTCGTCGCCGCGCCGGGCCAGCTCGTCGCGGGTGGCCGCGGCGAGCTGGTCGGCGAGCAGCCGGGTCGACGAGGGCCGCCCCAGCCCGGCCGACACCACGGCGAGGGTGCGGCGGGTCATCGGCCCGCTCCCGTCCCGGCACGATCCGCGGCGTCGCCGCTGGTGGCGGCGTCCCGCAGGGACGCGTGGGTGGGCGCGGCCGGCACGTGCGCCGGGCGCAGCGACTCGAACTCCTTGCGCAGCACGGGGACGACCTCCTCGCCGAGCAGGTCGAGCTGCTCCAGCACGGTCTTCAGGGGCAGGCCGGCGTGGTCCATCAGGAACAGCTGGCGCTGGTAGTCGCCGACGTAGTCGCGGAAGCCCAGCGTACGGTCGATGACCTGCTGCGGGCTGCCGACGGTCAGCGGGGTCTGCGCGGTGAACTCCTCCAGCGACGGGCCGTGCCCGTAGACGGGCGCATTGTCGAAGTACGGCCGGAACTCCCGCACCGCGTCCTGCGAGTTGCGCCGCATGAACACCTGCCCGCCGAGGCCCACGATGGCCTGGTCGGCGGAGCCGTGACCGTAGTGGGCGTAGCGCTGCCGGTAGAGCCCGACCATCCGCTGGGTGTGCTCCTTCGGCCAGAAGATGTGGTTGGCGAAGAAGCCGTCGCCGTAGTAGGCGGCCTGCTCGGCGATCTCGGGGCTGCGGATCGAGCCGTGCCAGACGAACGGCGGCACGCCGTCGAGCGGGCGCGGCGTCGACGTGAACGACTGCAACGGGGTGCGGAAGCGGCCCTTCCAGTCGACCACGTCCTCGCGCCAGAGCCGGTGCAGCAGGTCGTAGTTCTCGATGGCGAGGGGGATGCCGTTGCGGATGTCCTGGCCGAACCACGGGTAGACCGGCCCGGTGTTGCCGCGCCCCATCATCAGGTCCACCCGACCGTCGGCGAGGTGCTGGAGCATCGCGTAGTCCTCGGCGATCTTCACCGGGTCGTTGGTGGTGATCAGCGTGGTGGAGGTGGAGAGCAGCAGGCGCTCGGTGCGGGCGGCGATGAAGCCCAGCATGGTGGTGGGCGACGACGGCACGAACGGCGGGTTGTGGTGCTCGCCGGTGGCGAAGACGTCGAGGCCGACCTCCTCGGCCTTGAGCGCGATCGTGACCATCGCCTTGATCCGCTCATGCTCGGTCGGCTCGCGACCGGTGGTCGGGTCGACCGTGACGTCGCCGACGGTGAAGACTCCGAACTGCATGACCAGCTCCTCGCGTTGTCCCTGGCCGGGGCCGCTGCGGCGCCCGGACGCACCGCACAACATGTTTGACGAGTCAACTATTCCGCCACCGGAGGCACCGCCGGTGGCCGCCGCCACGCCTCCCACGCCCTGCACGTCGATCACGCGGCGGGCGTGCCCGGACAGGTCAGCGGCTACGCGGCACGTGCCGGCGGTAGGCGCTGACCGTCGGGTCGCCAGCGATCCAGAACCGCCACGGCACGTCGTGCGCGCCGGTGACGCCGACGCGCGGCCCGGCGGCGACCGCCTCGCCGGGCACCGGCACGTCGGCCGGGCGCAGGCGGACGGGACCGTCGCCGAGCAGCCAGCGGCCGTAGGCGCTCTTGTCGATGCCCAGGGCCGCGCAGAGCCGGGCGGGCCCGCGCGCGAGATCGACGTCCCGGCGTACGGCGGGGCGCCGGGCGCGGGCCGTCTCGACGCCGTCGACCACCTCGCCGGCGCGCAGCAGCACCGCCGAGGCCTCCCCGTCGGGCCCCGTGACGACGTTCATGCACCAGTGCATGCCGTAGGTGAAGTAGACGTAGGCGTGCCCCGCCGGCCCGAACATGACGGCGTTGCGCGGGGTGCGGCCCCGGTGCGCGTGCGAGGCCGGGTCGCCGGCCGTCCCGGCGTACGCCTCGACCTCGGTGATCCGGACGGTCACGTCGCCGGCGGTCAGCCGGCAGCCGAGCAGGCCCCGGGCGGCCGGCACCACCGGGCCGGCGAGCAGGTCGGCCAGCCCCGCGAGGTCGGCGGGACGGCGCTGGGAGTACGCCACCACGAGCACGACCCTATCCGCCGGCGCCACCCGACGCCGAGCAGCTATCAACCTTCCGTTGACAACGTAACGTTGACGTGATGGAGTGCTCGCATGACTGACTCCTTCACCGGTCCCGACCCGAGCCGGGCCAGGGCACACCGCACCTACGAGGCGCTGCACCGGATCACCGAGCGGCACGCCGGCACCGAGACGCGGCGCCGCCGACACACCAACCCCTACGTACCGGACACCTACGAGGCGGTCGCGCTCGTCACCGCCCTCGCCGCCGGCGGGGCCGAGGTCGAGCCCGACGAGGAGCCCGTCGACGAGGCGGACCTCGTCGCGGCGCTCACCCTCGTCCCGCACCTGCGCGCCGAGGTCGACACGATGGAGGCGGGGCTGCTGACGCTGGCCCGCAGCCGCGGACTGACCTGGCAGCAGATCGCGTACGGGCTCGGGCTGGGCAGCGCGCAGGCCGCCAAGCAGCGCTTCGAACGGCTCTCCGCCCGCACCGCCACCACCGAATGACGCCGCCGATGGACGAGACTGGGCGCGGGATCGGTGTCGAGGAGGACGCGATGACGCGCGAGGAGATGCTGGCGTACTGCCTGGGGAAGCCGGGAGCCTGGCTCGACCGGCCGTGGGAGGGCGACGAGGTGGTGAAGGTCGGCAGCCGGATCTTCGCCTTCCTCGGCTCCGCCGGCGGCGACCAGCCGACCGTCGGGGTGAAGTGCGGCCCGAGCCGGGACGTGGCCGACGAGTGGCTGCACCGGCACCCGGGCGACGCGCGGCCGTCGCCGTACATCGGGCGCGCCGGCTGGAACACGCTGCGCCTGGCCGGCGGGATCGACGAGGAGGAGCTGATCGAGGCGGTCGACGCCTCGTACGACGCGGTGGTGGCGAAGCTGCCGAAGCGGGAGCGCCCGGCGGGCTGAACCCCGCGCGACGCCGACGGCGCCGCGCGGGGTCGGCGACTCAGCGGGGTACGACCCGCTCGGCGGCCCACTCCCGCCAGGTGGCGAGCTTGTCGGCGGCGGCGGCGAGCTGGTCGGCGACCGGCCCGGGACCGGTCGAGCCGGGCGTGATCCGGGCGGCGAGCGCCGAGCGGACGGAGAGCACGTCGCGCACCGACGGGTCGAGGTGCTCGCTGACCGCGGCGAGGTCGTCGTCGCTGACCTCGTCGAGGGCGCAGTCCCGGGCCACGCAGAGCGCCACCAACCTGCCGGTGATCTCGTGCGCGTCGCGGAACGGCACGTTGCGGCGCACCAGCCAGTCCGCGACCTCGGTGGCGAGGGAGAAGCCCACCGGCGCGGCCGCGACGAGCCGGTCGGCGCGTACGGTCATCGTGGAGATCATCCCGGCGAGCGCCGGCAGCAGCAGCTCCAGGGTGTCGACCGCGTCGAAGGCCGGCTCCTTGTCCTCCTGCATGTCCCGGTCGTAGCTCATCGGCAGGCCCTTGAGCATGGTGAGCACGCTCATCAGCCCGCCGACGAGCCGGCCGGACTTGCCCCGGGCCAGCTCGGCGATGTCCGCGTTCTTCTTCTGCGGCATGATCGACGAACCGGTGGCGAACGCGTCGTCCAGCTCCACCCAGCCGAACTCCTGCGACGTCCAGAGCACCACCTCCTCGCCGAGGCGGGACAGGTGCACCCCGATCAGCGCGGTGACGAACAGGAACTCGGCGACGAAGTCCCGGTCGGCGACCGCGTCCATCGAGTTGGCGAAGGACGTGCGGAAGCCCAGCTCCTTGGAGACGGCCACCGGGTCCAGCGGCAGGCCGGAGCCGGCGAGCGCGCCCGCGCCGAGCGGGCTGACCGCCGTGCGGTGGTCCCAGTCGCTCAGCCGCTCCAGGTCGCGCAGCAGCGGCTGCACGTGGGCCAGCAGCCAGTGCCCGAACGTGACCGGCTGGGCGTGCTGCAGGTGCGTCATGCCGGGTGCGGCGGTCTCCACGTGCCGCTCGGCCTGCTCGACCAGGGCCTCGGCCAGCTCGACCAGCCGACCGGCCACGCCCCGGGCGTGGTCGCGCAGGTAGAGCCGCAGGTCGGTGGCGACCTGGTCGTTGCGGGACCGGCCGGCGCGCAGCTTGCCGCCGAGGCTGCCGAGCCGCTCCAGCAGGCCGCGCTCCAGGGCGGTGTGCACGTCCTCGTCGTCGACCGTGGGACGGAACTGCCCGGAGGCGCAGGCGGCCTCCAGGTCGTCCAGGGCGGCGAGGATCCGGCCCAGTTCGTCCGGGTCGAGCAGGCCGGCGCCCGCGAGCACCCGGGCGTGCGCCCGGGACGCCGCGATGTCGTACGGGGCCAGCCGCCAGTCGAACTGCACGCTCACCGACAGGCGGGCCAGGGCCTCGGCGGGGCCGCCGGCGAATCGGCCGCCCCACAGGCTCGTGCGGTTGGTGGCGGCGCTGTTCTCGGTCAGGCTCTTGTCGTCCACGGCGCCCATTCTGGTGGTCATGGTCAGCAGCCGCCCAACCGGGCGTCCCGTGCGGCGGCCATCTCGCTCGGCAGGCCCCAGAGCCGCACGAAGCCCTTCGCCAGGGACTGGTCGAAGGTGTCGCCGGTGTCGTAGGTGGCCATGCCGAAGTCGTAGAGGCTGGCCTCGGAGCGGCGTCCGGTGACGGTGGCCCGGCCGCCGTGCAGGGTCAGCCGTACCTCGCCGGTGACGTGCCGCTGCGCGTCGTCGATGAACGCGTCCAGCGCGCGCTTCAGCGGCGAGAACCAGAGGCCGTCGTAGACCAGCTCCCCCCAGCGCTGGTCGACGCCGCGCTTGAACCGGGCCAGGTCCCGCTCCACGGTCACCGCCTCCAACTCCTGGTGGGCCGTGATCAGCGCAATCGCGCCCGGCGCCTCGTACACCTCGCGGCTCTTGATGCCGACGAGGCGGTCCTCGACCATGTCGAGCCGGCCGACGCCCTGGGCGCCCGCGCGCCGGTTGAGCTCCCGGATCGCCTGGTACGGGGTGACGGTCTCGCCGTCGATCGCCACCGGCACGCCGGCGTCGAAGGTGATCACGACCTCGTCGGCGTCGCGTTCCTGCGCCGGGTCGCAGGTGTACGAGTAGAGGTCCTCGACTGGCGCGTTCCAGATGTCCTCCAGGAAGCCCGTCTCGACGGCGCGGCCCCACAGGTTCTGGTCGACGGAGTACGGGGACTTCGCCGACACGTCGATCGGCAGCCCCTTCTCCTCGGCGAAGGCGATCGCCTTGTCCCGGGTCCAGGCGAAGTCCCGGGCCGGCGCGACGATCCTCAGGTCGGGGGCGAGCGCGCCGAGGCCGACCTCGAAACGGACCTGGTCGTTGCCCTTGCCGGTGCAGCCGTGCGACACGATGGTGCCGCCGTGCTTGCGGGCCGCGGCCACCAGGTGCTTGACGATCAGCGGCCGGGACAGCGCGGAGACCAACGGGTAGCGGTCCATGTAGAGCGCGTTCGCGCGGATGGCCGGCAGGCAGTACCCGGCGGCGAACTCGTCGCGGGCGTCGACCACCTCCGACTCCACGGCGCCGCAGTCCAGGGCGCGCTGCCGGATGGCGTCGAGGTCCTCGCCGCCCTGCCCGACGTCCACCGCCACGGCGATCACCTCGGCGCCGGTCTCCTCGGCCAGGTACGGGATGGCGACGGAGGTGTCGAGCCCTCCGGAGTAGGCGAGCACAACCCGCTCGGTCATGGTGTGGTGTTCCCTTCGACGTTCTCTTCGCGGCGGGCCCAGCCGGCGAGCTTGTCGCCGAGTGCGGCCCCGCCGACGGCCTCGCGGGCCACGACGAGGATGGTGTCGTCGCCGGCGATGGTGCCGACGATCTCGGGCAGGCCCGCCCGGTCCAACGCGCTGGCAAGGTAGTGGGCTGCGCCCGGCGGGGTGCGCAGTACGGCGATGTTGCCGCTGGCGTCGACCCCGTTGAGCAGCTCGCGCAGCAGCCGGACCAGCCGGGCCGGTGCCGCCTCGGCGTCACGCAGCGGCCGGTGGCCGTCCTCCGGGATGAGGTAGACGGCCCGCCCGTCGCCGCCGCGCGCGGTGACCGCACCCAACTCCTTGAGGTCCCGGGAAAGGGTGGCCTGGGTGACCTGGATGCCGTCGCCGGAGAGCAGGTCGGCCAGCTCGGTCTGCGAGTGGATCGCCTTCTCGCGGATCAGCTCGACGATGCGGGCGTGCCGGGCGGCACGGGTCAGCGGGGCGGTCATGGTGTCTCCCTGGTCGCGGCGACGCCCGGCGCCGCCGCGTCCGGGGCGGCGGGCGCGGCCCCGAGGAGGAACGTCAGCAGCGCCTTCTGGGCGTGCAGCCGATTCTCCGCCTGGTCGAACACGACGCTCTGCGGGCCGTCGAGCACCTCGTCGGTGATCTCCTCGCCCCGGTGCGCGGGCAGGCAGTGCAGCACGACGGCGTCGGGCGCGGCGTGCCCGAGCAGCGCGGCGTTGACCTGGTACGGCAGGAACGGGGTGATCCGGTCCAGCCCGTCGTCCTCCTGCCCCATCGACGTCCAGGTGTCCGTGGCGACCACGTCGGCGCCGGCCACCGCCGCCACCGCATCGGTCAGCGCCTGCACCGAACCCCCGGTGCCGGCGGCGATCTTCGCGGCCCGGGCGACCACCTCCGGGTCGGGGCCGAAGCCCGCCGGCCCGGCGACCCGGACGTGCATGCCGGCGGTCGCTCCGGCGAGCAGGTACGAGTGGGCGAGGTTGTTCGCCGCGTCGCCGACGTACGCCAGCGTCCGCCCGGCGGTGCCGCCGCAGTGCTCGCGGACGGTGAGCAGGTCGGCCAGGAGCTGGCAGGGATGGAAGCCGTCGGTGAGCGCGTTGACCACCGGCACGCTGGCGCCGTCGGCCACCTCGGCGATCCGGTCGTCGCCGTGGGTACGCAGCACGATCGCCGCCACGTAGCGGGACAGCACCCGGCCGGCGTCGGCCAGCGTCTCGCCCCGCCCGAAGTGGGTGACCTGGGTGTCCACCACGAGGGGATGTCCACCCAGCTCGGCGATGCCCACGTCGAACGAGAACCGGGTACGCAGGCTCTGCTTGTCGAACAGCACCGCCACCGACCGGGGCCCGGCCAGCGGCCGGTGACCGAACCGGTCGGCCTTCATCCGCGCCGCCAGATCGAGCACGGCCGACTGCTCGGCGGGGCTCAGGTCGTCGTCCCGCAGGAAGTGCCGGATCACGCCCCCGCCTCCGTCGTACTCGACATCGCCACGGTGGGCGCGGTGGGCGGCGTCGAGATCTTGGTAGGTTCCGGCCCCTGGAGGGGCCGTTTCTCACCAAGATCTGGTGCAGAGTCGGCGGCGCGGGCGGCGACGGCGGCCGAGGATGCGCCTGCAGCCACCGGGGATGCGCCGGCAGCCGCCGGGACGGAGGCGGCGGCAGGGACGGAGGCCGCAGGGGCAGGGGCAGAGACAGGGGCCGGGACCGTGCCGGCGGCGGCCGGGGACGCCGCGTCGAGGGCGGCCGGGAGGGCGGCCAGGAAGTCGTCGGTCTGGGCGACGGTGAGGATCAGCGGCGGGGCGAGCCGTACCACGCCGGGCTGCACCGGGTTGACCAGGAAGCCGGCCTCGCGCAGCGCCTCGGCGAGCACCTTCGAGACGGGCGCGGCGAGCACCACGCCGAGCAGCAGGCCCGCGCCGCGTACGCCGTCGACCAGCGGGTGGCCCAGCGCCTCGATCCCCCGGCGCAGCCGCTCGCCGACCCGCTTGACGTGGTCGAGCAGCCCCTCGCTGGCGATGGTCGACACCACCGCGAGGGCGGCGGCGCAGCTCACCGGGTTGCCGCCGAAGGTGGTGCCGTGCGAGCCGGGGGCCAGCAATTCGGCGGCCCGACCGAAGGCCAGGCAGGCGCCGATGGGCAGCCCGCCGCCGAGGCCCTTGGCAAGGGTCACCACGTCGGGCTCGATCCCGTCGGCCTGGTGCGCGAACCAGTGCCCGGTACGCCCGACACCGGTCTGCACCTCGTCGAGCACCAGCAGCGCGCCGTGCCGGGCGGTGATCCGGCGTGCAGCGGCCAGGTAGCCGGCCGGCGGGACCACCACGCCGTTCTCCCCCTGGATCGGCTCCAGGATCACCATCGCGGTGGCGTCGGTGACAGCCGCCTCCAGGGCCGCCACGTCGCCGTAGTCGACGTGGGTCACCTCGCCGGGCAGCGGGCGGAACGGGTCGGCCTTGGCCGGCTGGCCGGTGAGGGCGAGCGCGCCCATCGTCCGGCCGTGGAAGCCGCCCCGGGTGGCGACCACGTGCGAGCGGCCCGTCAGCCGGGAGAGCTTGAACGCCGCCTCGTTGGCCTCCGCGCCCGAGTTGGCGAAGAAGACCCGTCCCGGCCGCCCGGCCAGGGCCAGCAGCAGCTCGGCGAGGGCCACCGGCGGTTCGGCGATGTAGAGGTTCGAGACGTGCCCGAGGGTGGCGACCTGCTTCGACACGGCGGCCACCACGGCCGGGTGGGCGTGGCCGAGGGCGTTGACCGCGATGCCGCCGACGAGGTCGACGTACTCCCGGCCGGCGTCGTCGACCACGACGGCGCCGGAGCCTGCGACGAGGGCGAGCGGCGGCGTGCCGTAGTTGTCCATCATGGACTGTGCCCAGCGCTCGACGAGCGTGCTCATCCGGCGATCGTGCCTTCCTGGTTGGCGGCGGCGGAGCTGACAGGCCCGCTCCGCGCGCTGACGGCGTCCTCTTCGTTCGCGACTGCGGGGCTTGGTCGCTCCGCTCCCGCACTCCTCGCGCTCACGACCATGGTTCCGAATCCTTCCGAGGTGAAGACCTCCAGCAGCGTGGAGTGGGCGACGCGGCCGTCCACGACGTGCGCGGCCGGCACGCCCTGCCGCACCGCCCGTAGGCACGCCTCCATCTTCGGGACCATGCCGCTGGACAGCGACGGCAGCAGCGCCGCCAGTTCGTCGACGGTGATCTCGCTGATCAGGCTGTCGGTGTCGGGCCAGTCGGCGTAGAGGCCCGGCACGTCGGTGAGGACCACCAGCTTGCGGGCGTCCAGGGCGACGGCGAGCGCGGCGGCGGCGGTGTCGGCGTTCAGGTTGTGCAGCACCCCGTCGGCGTCGGGCGCCACGGTGGAGATCACCGGGATGCGACCGGCGCCGATCAGGTCGGTGACCGCTGAGACGTCGACCGACTCGACGTCGCCGACCTGCCCGACGTCGACCGGTTCCCCGTCCACGTACGCGGGCCGCCGCACGGCGGTGAACAGGCCGGCGTCCTCGCCGGAGAGGCCCACCGCGAACGGGCCGTGGGCGTTGATCAGGCCGACGAGTTCCCGGCCGACCTGGCCGACCAGAACCATCCGGACCACGTCCATCGCCTCCGGGGTGGTGACCCGCAGGCCGCCCCGGAACTCGCTGGCGATGCCCAGCCGGCCGAGCATGGCGGAGATCTGCGGGCCGCCCCCGTGCACCACGACCGGCCGGAGGCCGGCGTAGCGCAGGAAGACCATGTCGGCGGCGAAGGCCCGCTGGAGCTCGGGGTCGACCATGGCGTTGCCGCCGTACTTGACCACGACGGTCGAGCCGGAGAAGCGGGCCAGCCAGGGCAGCGCCTCGATCAGCGTGGCCGCCTTGACCTGGGCGCGGGCGAGGTCGGTGGAGAGGCTCATGTCGAGTAGGCCGAGTTCTCGTGCACGTACGCATGGGACAGGTCGTTGGTCCAGATCGTGGCCTCGGCGGCGCCGGCGTGCAGGTCGATGCGGATGGTGACGTCCCGGCCGGTCAGGTCGACCTTCGACCGGTCCTCGGCGGCGGCACCGGAGCGGCACACCCAGACGCCGTTGACGGCGACGTCGACCCCGTCGGGCTCGAACGCGGCGGCGGTGGTGCCGACGGCGGCGAGGATCCGGCCCCAGTTCGGGTCGTTACCGAACAGCGCGGTCTTGACCAGGTTGTTGCGCGCCACCGAGCGCCCCACCTCGACGGCGTCGTCCTCGCTGGCCGCGCCGACCACGTCGATGGCGATCTGCTTGGTGGCGCCCTCGGCGTCGGCGATGAGCTGCTGTGCCAGGTCGTGGGCGGCGGCCGTGACCGCCGCCGCCAGCTCGGCCGGGGTCGGCGCGATGCCGCTCGCGCCGCTGGCCAGCAGCAGCACCGTGTCGTTTGTCGACATGCAGCCGTCGGAGTCGATCCGGTCGAAGGTGACCCGGCACGCCTCCCGCAGGGCGGCGTCGAGGGCCTCGGGCCCGGCCACCGCGTCCGTGGTCAGCACGCAGAGCATGGTGGCCATCGCCGGGGCGAGCATGCCGGCGCCCTTGGCCATGCCGCCGACCGTCCAGCCGCTGCCCCGGGCCACCGCGGTCTTGGGCCGGGTGTCCGTGGTCATGATGGCCTCGGCCGCCGCCGGGCCGCCGTCGCGCGCCAGCCGGCGGATCGCCGAGCGTACGCCGGGAAGCAGCTTGCCCATCGGCAGCCGCTCGCCGATCAGGCCGGTCGAGCAGACCGCCACGTCGGCGGCGCCCAGCATCAGCCGCGGGCTGGCGGCGGTGAGCGCGGCGGCGGTGTGCTCGGCCGTGGCGTGGGTGTCCTGGAAGCCGGCCGGGCCCGTGCAGGCGTTGGCGCCACCGGAGTTGAGCACCACGGCGCGCGCGACGCCGCCGCGCACCACCTGCTGCGTCCAGAGCACCGGCGCGGCCTTGACCCGGTTGGCGGTGAACACGCCGGCGACACCGGCGTCCGGGCCGTCGTTGACGACCAGCGCGACGTCGCTCGCGCCACTGGTCTTGAGCCCGGCGGCCACCCCGGCCGCCCGGAACCCCCGCGGAGTCGTGACGCTCACTGCACCAGTCCTTCGTTCGTGGCTACGGAACTCACGGCGCGACTCCCCAGGTGGACAGGCCCGTCGTCTCCGGCAGGCCGCACATCAGGTTGGCGTTCTGCACGGCCTGGCCGGCGGCGCCCTTGCCGAGGTTGTCCAGCGCGCTCAGCACGATCATCCGGCGGGAGTCGACGTCGACCGTGGCCTGCAGGTGGCAGGAGTTGGAGCCGAGGGTGGCGGCGGTGTGCGGCCAGGCCCCCTCGGGCAGGACGTGCACGAAGGGCGCGTCCGCGTACGCCTCGGCGAGCACCGCCCGCGGGTCGACGCCCCGGGCCGGCACCGCCGTCACGGTGGCGAGGATGCCCCGGGGCATCGGCGCGAGCACCGGGGTCAACGACAGGCCGGTCGCGCCGGTGGCCTGCTTGATCTCCGGGACGTGCTGGTGGGTGCCCACGCGGTAGGG
Source organism: Micromonospora sp. DT46 (assembly GCF_049841735.1). NCBI lineage: Bacteria > Bacillati > Actinomycetota > Actinomycetes > Micromonosporales > Micromonosporaceae > Micromonospora > Micromonospora sp. DT46. Next base: position 21,831 of record NZ_JBNCKW010000008.1, read on the forward strand.
CGACAGGTCGCCCATCACCTCGCTGCCGAGCAGGTGCGGCTTGGCCGCCTTGCCGGCGCCGGAGGTGCCGGAGGCGGCGACGACCACCACGTCGGCCGGGGAGGCGGCGCCGGCGGCGACCAGCGGGGCGAGGGCCAGGATGATGGCGGCGGCGTAGCAGCCGGTGTTGGCGACCCGGGTGGCGCCGGCGATCAGCTCTCGCTGGCCGGGCAGCTCGGGCAGGCCGTAGGTCCACGGCCCGGCGTGCGTGCCGCCGTAGTAGTTGGCCCAGGCGTAGGGGTCGGCGAGCCGGTGGTCGGCGCCCAGGTCGACGACCCGGACCTCGGGCGGCAGCTGGGCAGCCAGGGCCGCCGACTGTCCGTGCGGCAGGGCCAGGAAGACCAGGTCCGCGTCGGCCAGCGTCGCCGCGTCCGTCTCGCCGAGGACCAGGTCCAGGCCGGCGAGCTGCGGGTGTACGACGTCGAGCCGGTGCCCGGCCTGGCTGTGCGCGGTGGCGGCGACCAGATCGAACTCCGGATGCCCGGCGACCAGGCGGATCAGCTCGCCGCCGGCGTAGCCGCTCGCCCCGGCGACCGCGACTCGGATACCCATCCCCACCTCCGCATGACTATGCAGAGGAGGCTAGCAAGCGGCGACACCTGTCTGCAAGTTCATGCAGTCGACTGCATGGGAATGAGACTGGTCCCGATCACGCTCCCACCCACCTGTGGAGCCGGGAAACGACGAGGGCTCCTCCCGCGCCGGCGGAAGGAGCCCTCGTCGTCACTCAGGCGCCGCGCAGGGTGGCGCCGAAGCGTTCCGCGGCGCGGGCGACCGCCGCGTCCCGGGCGGCCACCGCCTCCTCCACGGTCAGCGTCCGGTCCGGGGCCCGGAAGGTGAGCTTGTACGCCAGCGACCTGCGCCCCTCACCGAGCTGCTCCGAGGCGTACACGTCGAACAGGCGCACCTGCTCCAGCAGCCCACCGGCGCCCTCGACGAGGGCCTGCTGCACCTGCGCCGCGGGCACCGAGGCGTCCACCACCAGCGCCACGTCGATCAGCGCCGGGGGGAAGCCCGAGACGACCGGCCCGGACGCCACCGGGGCGGCCGGCAGCGCGTCCAGGTCCAGTTCCATGGCGCTGGTCCGCCGGGGCAGCTCCAGCGCCGCCACGACAGCCGGGTGCAGCTCGCCGGCGTGCCCGACCACCGTGCCGTCGACCAGCAGCTCGGCGCAGCGGCCGGGGTGCCAGGGGGCGTACTCGGCGGCCCGGACCTCGATCCGGTCCGCCGGGACGTCGGCGGCGGCGAGCACGTCGCGGCCGGCCTCCACGGCGTCCGCCCAGCCGGCCGGGCGGCCCGCGCCCCACCAGCCGGCCGGCTCCACGTCGCCGGTCAGCACGACGGCGACGTGCCGGGGCTGGTCGGGCACCACCGCGTCGGCGGCGGCGAACTCCTCGTCGGTGGGTCGCCGGTCCACGCCCATCGCCGGCGGGCGGCCGGCGTCGGGACGCGGGTGGAACACCGCGCCGATCTCGTAGAGGGCGAGGTCGCGCTGGCCCCGGCCGAGGTTGCGCTTCGCGATGCCGAGCAGCGGGCCGAGCAGCGTGGTGCGCAGCAGCGGCTCCTCCTCCGACAGCGGGTTGGCCAGTCGCACCGCGCTCCGGCGCGGGTCGTCGGCCGGCAGGCCGAGCTGGTCGGCCAGCCCGGGGGCGACGAACGGGTGCGCGAGCACCTCCACGTACCCCCGCTCGGCGAGCGACCGGGCCACGGCCCGGCGGCGGCGCTGCTGCCAGGTCAGGCCGCGGCCGGGCGGCGCGGTCGGCAGCACCGACGGCACCCGGTCGTACCCGTCGAGGCGGACCACCTCCTCGACCAGGTCGGCCGGGTCGGTCAGGTCGGGCCGCCAGGTCGGCGGGGTGACGCTGAGCGCGCCCCCGGTGCCGGCGGCCACGCCGACCTCGCCCGGGTCCTCGGCCAGCCGGTCGGCGCCCCGGGCCACCGTGCAGCCGACCTGCTCCAGCAGGGCGGCCACCCGCGCGGGCGGGTAGCTCACGCCGATCCGCTGGCTCGGCAGGTCGGCCGGCAGGACGACCGGGGTACGCGGCCGGACGTGGTCGATGTCGAGGATCTCGTCACCGGCCGCGCCGCCCGCGTGCTCGGTGAGCAGCCGGACCGCCCGCGCGATGGCCACCAGCGGCAGGGCCGGGTCGACGCCCCGCTCCCACCGCTTCGCCGCCTCGCTGAACAGCTTGTGCCGGCGGGCAGTGCGCCCGACCATCACCGGGTCCCAGTGGGCGGCCTCGAAGAGCACGTTCGTCGTCCCGGCGACGACCTCGCTGGTCTCGCCACCCATCACTGCGGCCAGTGAGATCGGGCCGGTCTCATCGCAGATGACCATGTCCTCGGGCGCGAGGGCGCGGGTGACCCCGTCCAGGGTGGTCAGCTTCTCCCCCGCCTCGGCGCGGCGGACCACCAGCGGCCCGGCGATCCGGTCGGCGTCGAAGGCGTGCATCGGCTGGCCCAGTTCGAGCATCACGTAGTTGGTGATGTCGACCGGCAGCGAGATGCTGCGGATGCCGGCGACGGTGAGCCGCCGCTGCATCCAGTCGGGGGTCGGCGCCGTCGGGTCGACGCCGCGCACGAGGCGGGCGGCGAACCGGTCGCAGCCGACGGTGTCGCGCACCTCGACCGGGTAGGCCGGCTCGACGGTGCCGCCGGGCGCGGGCGCCAGGCCCGGGTCGCGGAACGGCACGCCGAGGGCGTGCGACAGCTCCCGGGCCAGGCCGCGGACGCTCATCGCGTACCCCCGGTCGGGGGTGATCTCCAGGTCGACCACGACGTCGTCGAGGCCGACCACGGGCCGCGCGTCGTCGCCCGGCTTGGCCGGGGTGTCCGCGGGCAGCACGACGATGCCGTCGTGGTCGTCGCCCAGGCCCAGCTCCCGCGCGGAGCAGATCATGCCGTGGGAGTTGCGCCCGTACGTCTTGCGCGCGCCGATGGCGAAGCCGCCGGGCAGCACGCCGCCGGGGAGGATCACCACCACCCGGTCGCCGGGGGCGAAGTTGCGCGCCCCGCAGACGATCTCCTGCGGCTCGCCGGTGCCGTTGGCGTCGCCGACGTCGACCCGGCAGAACCGGATCGGCTTCTTGAAGCCGGTCAGCTCCTCGATCTCGCGGACCTCACCGACCACCAGCGCACCGGTGACGGTCTCCCGCAGGTCCACCACGGACTCGACCTCGATGCCCAGGCCGACCAGGGCCTGCTCCAGGTCGCCGGCGGGCAGGTCGGCCGGGAGGTCGACGTACTCCCGCAGCCAACTGACAGAAACTCGCATGACTCAGACCACCGTCTCCATGACTCGTACCCGCATCGCCTACGCCCCGGTCCCGAACGCGCGGGTGAACCGCACGTCGCCCTCGGCCATGTCCCGCATGTCGCTGACCCCGTGCCGGAACATCACCGTCCGGTCGATGCCCATGCCGAACGCGAATCCGGAGTAGACCTCGGGGTCGATGCCGCAGGCGCGCAGCACCCGCGGGTTGACCATGCCGCAACCGCCCCACTCGACCCAGCGCGGGCCGTCGCGGTGCTCGGGGAACCAGACGTCGAACTCGGCCGACGGCTCGGTGAACGGGAAGTAGTGCGGCCGGAAGCGGGTCTTCGCGCCCTCGCCGAACATCGCCCGGGCGAAGTGGTCCAGGGTGCCACGCAGGTGCGCCATGGTGATGCCCCGGTCCACCACGAGCCCCTCCACCTGGTGGAAGACCGGCGCGTGGGTGGCGTCCAGCTCGTCCGTGCGGTAGACCCGGCCCGGCACGATCACGTAGATCGGCGGCTTGCGGGTCAGCATGGTGCGCGCCTGCACCGGCGAGGTGTGCGTACGCAGGACGAGGCCGGAGCCCTCCGTGCCCTCCGGCGGCGCGACGTGGAAGGTGTCCATCAGGCCGCGCGCCGGGTGGTCGGCGGGGATGTTCAGGGCGTCGAAGTTGGTCCACTCCAGCTCGACCTCGGGCCCCTCGGCCACCTCGTAGCCCATGCCGACGAACAGGTCGCTGACCTGCTCCATCAGGGTGCTGATCGGGTGCCGGGCGCCCCGGGGCCGCCGGTCGTGGGGCAGCGTCACGTCGACGCGCTCCTCCACCAGCACCCGTTGCGCCTGCTCCCGGTCCAGGACCTCCTGGCGGGCCGCGTACGCGGCGTCGATGGCGCGGCGGGCCTCGTTGACCCGCTTGCCGGCGTCGGACTTGGCGGCCGGCGGCAGCGCGCCGATCTCGCGGCGGGCCAGCGAGACCGGGGACCGGTCGCCGAGGTGCGCCGGGCGAAGCGCGGTCAGCGCGTCCGGGTCACCGGCCTCGGCGAACGCCTTCTCGGCGGCGGCGACGGCCTCGGCCAGGGCGGCCGGGTCGAGCAGGGCGACCTGCTTCGGGTCGTACGGATCGTTGCGGTAGCTCATGGCGTACGGGCACTCCCTCACGGCGGCGCCAGCCCTCACGGGCGGCGAAGCGAGTCTACGGACGCGCGGCTGTGCCGCAGCCCGCCGGTGGGAGTTGTGCGGAGAGCAGGTCAGGCCCGCCGCCCGCCGACACCGGCGGGCTGGCTAAACGAACGCCGTGGCGCGTTCATGGGCGGACGGTCTCCCCTGCGATCTGACTCGACGGTCGGGTCACGACCGCCGCTGTGCTCTCGCCGAAGCGTACAGGCAGACGGCGGCGGCCGCAGCCAGGTTCAGGCTCTCGGCGCGCCCGTGCAGGGGCACCCGGACCCGGGCGTCGGCGGCGGCGGTGAGCGCCTCGGGCAGGCCGTGCGCCTCCGCGCCGAAGAGCCAGGCGGTGGGGGCGGCGAGCCGCCCGTCGTCGGCGAGGTCGTCGAGGTCGTCCTCGCCGTAGCCGGTGGTGGCGAGCACGGTGAGCCCGGCGGCGCGCAACGCCGCGACGACGTCCACCGGGTCGGGCGCGCGGACCACGTCGACGTGGAAGAGGCTGCCGGCCGAGGCCCGCACGCACTTGCCGTTGTACGGGTCGACGGCCTCGCCGGCGAAGACCACCGCACCGGCGCCCGCGGCGTCGGCGGTGCGCAGCACGGTGCCGGCGTTGCCCGGGTCGCGGATCCCGGCGAGCACGGCCACCAGGCGGGGCCCGTCGGCCAAGGCCCGCTCCAGCGGCACGTCGAGGTGGCGGCAGACGGCGACGAGGCCCTGCGGGGCGACGGTCTCGGCCAGCGCGGCGAGCGCCTCGTCGGTCGCCTCGGAGACGGGCACGTCGGCACGGGCCGCGACGGCAGCCAGGTCGGCGTGCCGGTCCAGGGCTGCGGGCGTACCGAAGAGTTCGGTGACCACCCCCGGGCAAGCCAGGGCCTCGCGGACCGCCTGCGGCCCCTCGGCCAGGAAGCGGCCGGCGGCCTCGCGGTCCCGGCGGCGCTGCAACCGGCGGGCGGCGACGACCCTGGGGGTACGCGGGGTGAAGGGGCCGGAGACAGCGTCGAGGCGTCTCCCGCGCGATGGTGACTGCATGGGAGACGCCTCGATCTGCTGGTGCGCGGGGATCAGGCGGCCTGGGCCGCCGCGCCGCCGGTGCCCTCGGCCGCGACCGCGGCCCGGGCCAGCTCGACGATCGCCGCGAAGGCGGCGGCGTCGTTGACGGCCAGGTCGGCCAGGATCTTGCGGTCGACCTCGATGCCGGCCAGGCGCAGGCCCTGGATCAGGCGGTTGTAGGTCATCCCGTTGGCGCGGGCGCCCGCGTTGATCCGCTGGATCCACAGCTGCCGGAAGTCGCCCTTGCGGTCGCGACGGTCCCGGTAGGCGTACTGCATCGAGTGCAGCACCTGCTCCTTGGCCTTGCGGTAGAGGCGGGAGCGCTGACCGCGGTAGCCGCTCGCGGTCTCCAGCAGGGTACGACGCTTCTTCTGGGCGTTCACAGCCCGCTTGACGCGTGCCATCTCAACTCCTAATTACGTAAGGTGGCGCGCGTCAGCGGCCGAGCAGCTTCTTGATGCGCTTGACGTCGGCCTTGGCCAGCACCACGGTGCCGGTCAGCCGACGGGTCTGGGTGGAGGGCTTCTTCTCCAGGTTGTGCCGGAGGCCGGCCTGCTGGGCAACGATCTTGCCCTTGCCGGTCACCTTGACCCGCTTGCCCATTCCCGTGTGGCTCTTCATCTTCGGCATGTGGAACGTCTCTCCCCTGTTACTCGCCGCTGTTGTCGGCGACGGTGCCGGTGTCACCGGCCGCTGCGGGCTCGTCGACCGGGGCGCCCTCGGCGTCCCGTTCCCTCGGCCCGCCCCGGGTGGCCGTGGCGGCGACCGCGGCGGCCTTGGTGGCGCGGTGCGGCGCGAGCACCATGATCATGTTTCGACCGTCCTGCTTCGGAGCGGCCTCGACGTACCCCAGCTCCGAGATCTCCGACTCGAGCCGGCGCAGGAGCCGGTAACCCAGCTCCGGGCGGCTCTGCTCGCGACCGCGGAACATGATCGTCACCTTGACCTTGTCGCCCGCCTTGAGGAACCGCACCACGTGACCCTTCTTGGTCTCGTAGTCGTGCGGGTCGATCTTCGGGCGGAGCTTCATCTCCTTGATGACGGTCTGCTGCTGGTTACGCCGCGCTTCGCGCGCCTTCAGTGCGCTCTCGTACTTGAACTTGCCGAAGTCCATGAGCTTGCACACCGGCGGGCGCGCCATCGGCGCAACCTCGACCAGGTCCAGGTCGACGTCCGCGGCCAGCTGAAGGGCGCGCTCCAGCGGGACGATGCCCACCTGCTCACCCTCGGGGCCGACCAGTCGGACCTCACGTGCCCGGATCTGCTCGTTCACGCGTGGTTCGACGCTGATGGGGCCTCCTCGAGTCGGAATCTCTACGTGGCCGACCCTCGCGGCTCCCGGGTGGGAGCCGGCCCGGAAAGCAGAAGGCCCCGGCGCATGCCAGGGCCCGCTCGACCGGTCGGCACGATCACATGATCGCGCATCCGGTGCCGGGACGTGCCCGGAACCGGTGACCGGACCCGGCCACCGTGGTGGCGACTCGGGTGGGAGCAGGCGCTCCTCTTTCAAGGCTGCACGCACGGGCGCGATGCGCACACACGAAGACAGCCTGGTCGACTTGGTAACACTACACCCTCGCCCGGACACCCTCCCAACCGGGCGCCCGGGTCAGCGGCCGGCGGCGCCCTCGGTGAGCCGGGCCTGGTGCGCCTGGTGCAGCCGGCGCAGGGCGCGGACCCCCTCGACGGCCCGCTCCTTGTCGGCGGCCTGGAGGGCGACCATCGGCAGCAGGTCGTCGTCGTGCAGCTCCAGGCTGGCCCAGGGCGCGCCCCGGTCGAAGCGGACCCCCCGGACGACCTCCCACGGCAGCTCGTACGAGCCGACGAGGTTGCGCACGCGCACCCCCGACGCGTTCGCGTCGACCCGGGGACGGGTGAAGATCAGGACGGCGAGCGCACCGAGGACGCCGAGCCCGACCATCGCGATCTGGTCGCCCCGCTGGAAGCTCCCGTAGCCGTTGCCCGTCGCGCCGCTCAACGAGGTGGCCAGCAGGCTGAACACCACGAACAGCACAGCCGCGCAGGCCCAGCAGACCACTCGGATGCGGCGCGGGCGCAGGTGGACGGACTCGATTTCGCTCACCCCACCAGTCTGCCACCCGGTCCCGGCCGTTCCCGCGCCGCCACACGTTCCGCCCCCGCCCGGGCGCTTTCCCCGGGACCCGGACCCCGCCGGCCGCCCCCTCGGCCGGCGACCAGGGCGGCCGCCAGGGTGAGCAGCGCGCCGGCCAGCACCGGCAGCCGCAGGCCGGGGCCGCCCGGCAGCAGCGCGTCCAGCAGCAGGGCGCCGCCCAGCTGGCCGGCGACCAGGGCGAGCCCGGTGCGCAGCACACCGACCGCCGGGACGCCGACCAGCAGGGCCGCCACGATGACGACGCCGAGCAGGCCGCCGGTGTAGAGGTACCAGTCGTCCGGCCAGGTCGGGCCCGGCCCGGTGAGGGCGCCGGCCAGCGCCGCGACCAGCAGCACGACGGGCGTGGCCGTGGCGAAGTTGACCACCATCCCGGCGGCGGCCGAACTGGCGGCGGAGACCCGCGCGTTCAGCGCGGACTGGAGCGCGACACCGAGCCCGCCGGCCACGGCGAGCAGGACCAGGCCGAGGGCGAGGTCGCCGACGGGCTGGCCGAGCTGGGCCAGCGTCACGGCGGTCACGCCGAGCAGCGCACCGGCCACCCGGGGCGGGGTGAGCGCCAGCCGCCCCACCGGCGCCAGCCCGGCCCGGTCGACGGCCAGCCCGCCGAGGCTGCCGCCGGCGACCTGGGCGATGGTGAAGAGCGCCACCCCGAGCACCGGGACGATGTACGCGCCGGCCAGCACGATGCCCGCGCCGCCGAGCCCGCCCAGGTACGTCCACCAGGGCAATCGGGCCCGGCGCAGCGCGGCCAGGCCGGTGCGCGCCGAGGGCAGCGCCAGGACCCCGAGGCCGACCAGCAGCGCCCCGCCGAGGTTGTTGACCACCGCGCCCAAGGTCGCGTTGCCGGCCCGCTCGCCCAGCTCGGCGTTGGCCGCGCCCTGGGCCGCCGAGGCGACGCCGGCGAGGGTGACCAGGGTCAGCGCCACCCACGGCGGCAGGGCCCGCGACACCGGGGACGGCGCCGGGGCACCCGCCGCCGTGGGCGAACGGCTCACAGCCGGCAGGCGTGGATGTTGGTGACCAGGATCGCGCGGGCCCCGAGCTCGTACAGCTCGTCCATGATCCGGTGCACGTCGTCGCGGAGCACCATCGCCTGCACCGCCACCCAGCCCTCGCGGTGCAGCGGGGAGACGGTCGGCGACTCGATGCCCGGGGTCAGCGAGCTGGCCCGGTCGAGCAGGCCGGCCGGCACGTCGTAGGCGAGCATCACGTAGCGGCGGGCGACCAGCACCCCGTGCAGCCGGCGCAGCAGCTGCGCGGCCTGCGGGTGGGCCTCGACGTCGGCGCGGCGGACCAGCACCGCCGACGAGCGCAGCAGCGGCTCGCCGAAGACCACGAGGCCGGCCTGGCGCAGCGTGGTGCCGGTCTCGACCACGTCGGCGACCACGTCGGCGACGCCGAGCCGGATGGCGTTCTCCACCGCGCCGTCGAGGCGGGTCACCTCGGCCTTGACGCCCAGCTCCGCGAGGTGCCGCTCCACGAGCCCCGGGTACGCGGTGGCGATCCGGTGCCCGCCCAGCTCCCGCACGTCGTCGACGTCCTCCGGGCGGGCGGCGAAGCGGAAGGTGGCCCGGCCGAAGTCGAGATCCATGACCTCCTCGGCCGGCGCGCCGGAGTCGATCAGCAGGTCCCGGCCGGTGATCCCGACGTCGAGGTCGCCGGAGCCGACGTAGGTGGCGATGTCCTTCGGGCGCAGGTAGAAGAATTCGACGTCGTTGGGCTCGTCCCGGCAGACCAGGTCCTTCGGGTCGGTGCGCTGGCGGTAGCCCGCCTCGCGCAGCATCTGGGCGGCCTTCTCGGCCAGGGCGCCCTTGTTCGGAATGGCGACACGCAGCATGACGGAGTGCTCCTTCGATCGAAACTGATCAACGACGGGGCGCACTCACAGATGTCGGTAGACGTCCTTCAGGTCGAGTCCGCTGGCCAGCATCAGCACCTGGACCTGGTAGAGCAGCTGGGAGATCTCCTCGGCGGTGCGTTCCGGCCCCTCGTGCTCGGCGGCCATCCACGACTCGGCCGCCTCCTCGACGACCTTCTTGCCGATGAAGTGCACGCCCTTCTCGAGCGCGGCGACCGTGCCCGAGCCGGGGGTGCCCGCAGCGGCCTTGGCCTGCAGCTCGGCGAACAACTCCTCGAACGTCTTCACGCCGCGATTCTTCCAGCCGCCCCGACGGCCCCGGTGCGCCGGGTCAGGCCCCGCTCACCGACCGGGAACGCGGCACGGCGTCGGCGCGGTCCCGGTCGGTCGGGGGTCAGCCGCCGAAGCCGACCCGCTGGCCGTTGCTGGCGAGGGCGCGGATGGCCAGGGCGGCGTCGAGGGCGGCGACGGTGGCCGACCAGCCCTTGTCCTCCGCCGAGTCGGGCAGCCCGGCCCGGTCCCGGGCCTGCGCGAGGGTGTCGACGGTCAGGACGCCGTGCGCGACCGGCTTGCCCTCGTCCAGCGCCACCCGGGTCAGCCCGTCGGTGACCGAGCGGCAGACGTAGTCGAAGTGGGCGGTGGCACCGCGGACCACCACGCCGAGCGCGACCACCACGTCGCAGCGCCGCGCGAGGGCCTGGGCCACCACGGGCAGCTCGACCGAGCCGGCCACCCGGGCGGTGACCGCCCGGGCCCCGCACGCCTCGGCGGCGGCGACCGCCCGGTCGAGCATGTGGTCGGTCAGCTCGCCGTGCCAGCGCGCCGCGACCACGCCGACGGTCATCCCGGCGGCGTCCACCGCCGTCACGCCCGGTTCACCGAAACCCGCCATGCCTACGCTCCGATCTCGTCGCCGAGGACCGGGCGGCCCATCGGGGCCTCGGTCACCTCGTCCAGCTCGTCCAGCAGGTGCCCCATCCGGTCCCGCTTGGTGCGCAGGTAGCGCACGTTCTCAGGGTGCGGGCGCACCGGCAGCCCCTCGCGGCCGGTGACGGTCAGCCCGTAGCCCTCCAGCCCGGCGCGCTTGGCCGGGTTGTTGGTGAGCAGCCGCATCGAGCGCACCCCGATGTCGTAGAGGATCTGCGCGCCGGTGCCGTAGTCGCGGGCGTCGGCCGGCAGGCCCAGGTCGAGGTTGGCGTCGACCGTGTCCCGGCCCTGGTCCTGGAGCTGGTACGCCTGGAGCTTGTGCAGCAGGCCGATGCCGCGCCCCTCGTGGCCGCGTACGTAGAGCACCACGCCCCGCCCCTCCCGGGCGACCCGGTCCAGGGCGGCGTCGAGCTGCGGGCCGCAGTCGCAGCGCACCGAGCCGAACACGTCCCCGGTGAGGCACTCGGAGTGCACCCGCACCAGCACGTCGCGCCCGTCGCCGATCTCGCCCGTGACCAGGGCGACGTGCTCGGCCGAGTCGTGCTCGCTGCGGTAGCCCAGGGCCCGGAACACGCCGTGCCGGGTGGGCATCCGGGCATCGGCGACCCGCTCGACCTGCTTCTCGGTCCGCCGCCGGTACGCGACCAGGTCGGCGATGGTGACCAGCGTCAGGGAGTGCTCGGCGCAGAACTTCTCCAGGTCCGGCACCCGCATCATGGTGCCGTCGTCGTTGACCAGCTCGCAGAGCACGCCGGCGGGGCGCAGCCCGGCCAGCCGGGTCAGGTCGACCGCCGCCTCGGTGTGGCCGGGCCGGCGCAGCACGCCGCCCTCGCGGGCCCGCAGCGGCACCACGTGCCCGGGGCGGGCCAGGTCGGCCGGGCCGGTGCCGGGGTCGGCGAGCAGCCGGATCGTGTGCGCCCGGTCGGCGGCGGAGATGCCGGTGCTGACGCCCTCCCGGGCGTCCACGGTCACCGTGTAGGCGGTGCCGCGCCGGTCCTGGTTGGTGTGGTGCTGCGGCGGCAGGTCCAGCCGGTCGCACTCGCTCTCGGTCAGCGGGGCGCAGATGTAGCCGGACGTGTGGCGCACCATGAAGGCGAGCAGCTCCGGCGTCGCCAGCTCGGCGGCGAAGATCAGGTCGCCCTCGTTCTCCCGGTCGGCGTCGTCGACCACGACGACGGGCCGACCGGCGGCGATGTCCGCCACCGCCTGCTCGATGCTCGCGAAGGTGCTCATGCCGACACCCCGCTGCGCCGCGTGCCGCCCTGAGGCGCCACCGCACCACGCCTGATGGTTCGCTCGCTCATGCCACGGCCTCCGAGTAGGTCGACGGGATCGGGGCGGGCGCCGGGCGGGCGGCCCGCGAGGTGCGCCACCAGGCGACCAGGCCCCAGGCGCAGAAGGCGCCGTAGACGAGGTACATGGCGGCCGATGGGTAGAACCCGCCGCGCAGCAGCAGCGGCACGCCGACCGCGTCGACGGCGATCCAGATGAGCCAGAAGTCCACCCAGCCGCGGGCCATGCCGTAGGTGGCGAGCAGGCTGCCGGTGAGGATCCAGGCGTCCGGCAGCGGCCCCCAGGAGCCGAGTGCGGCGAGCAGCGGGTACGCCGCGGCGGTGCCGATCCCGGCCGCGAGCAGCAGGCCGAGCCGTTCCCGGCCGGTGGCCCAGCGGGGCGCCACCGCGGCACCGTCGCCGTCGCCGCCCTGGCGGCGGTTGCGCGACCAGCGCCACCAGCCGTAGACGCTGACCGAGAAGAAGAAGACCTGCCGGCCCGCCTGCCCGTAGAGGTCGTGCGCCTGCGGGGTGGCGAAGACGCCGCCCAGGAAGACGGTGAACAGCAGCGCGTTGCCGATCATGCCGACGGGCCAGGCCCAGACCAGCCGGCGCAGGCCGAACACCGCCGAGGCCAGCCCGAACCCGTTGCCGACGATCTCCCGGACCAGCACCGGCGACCCGGCGATGTCGACCTGCGCGTCGAGCAGCCACCCGAGCGGGCCCATCAGGCCGCCTCGCCCGGCGCAGCATCCGGCAGGCCGGTGACCGGCGGCCCGCCGGGCGGGCCGGCGTCCGGCAGGGCGGGACCGGCCAGCCGGGCGCCGAGCAGCCGCTCGACGTACTTGGCGAGCACGTCCACCTCGAGGTTGACCGGGTCGCCGACGCCCCGGGCGCCGAGGGTGGTCAGCTTCAGCGTGGTCGGGATCAGGCCGACCGCGAACCAGTCCGGGCCGACGTCGGCGACGGTCAGCGAGACGCCGTCGACCGTGATCGAGCCCTTCTCCACCACGTACCGGGCCAGGGCGGCGGGCAGCCGGAACCGGACCGTCTCCCACTGCGCGGCCGGCTCGCGGGCGATCACCTCGCCGACGCCGTCGACGTGCCCCTGCACGAGGTGCCCGCCGAGGCGGCTGCCCAGCGCGGCGGCCCGCTCCAGGTTGACCGGGTCGCCGGCGCGCAGCGCGCCCAGCGCGGAGCGGCGCAGCGTCTCCCCCATCACGTCCGCGGTGAACGTCCCGTCGGTGACGTCGACCACGGTCAGGCAGACGCCGTTGACCGCGATCGAGTCGCCGTGCCGGGCGTCGGAGGTGACCAGCGGGCCGCGGACCGCGACCAGCGCCGAGTCACCCGCCGTCTCGGTGATCCGGACGACCTCACCCAACTCCTCGACGATGCCGGTGAACATGTCAGCCCTCCCTCTTTCGGGGCAGCGCGGTGATCCGCAGGTCGGGTCCGACCTGCGTGACGTCGACGAACTCCAGGTCGATGGCCTCGGCGATGGTGTTCACACCCGCGTCGACCAGGGCGGTCGGGCCGGCGCCGAGCAGCCGGGGCGCGACGTAGCCGACGATCTTGTCGACCAGGCCGGCGGCCAGGAAGGCGCCGGCCAGCTTCGGGCCGCCCTCCAGCAGCACGGCGCGGATTCCCCGCCCGTGCAGCGCGGCGAGCAGCGCCGGCAGGTCGACCCGGCCGTCGGGCCCGGTGCCGACCTCCGCCGCGGTGGCGATCCACGTGCGCGCCGCGCCGTCGCGGACGCGGGCGTCGGCTGGCGTACGACCCTCGGTGTCCACCACGACCCGCAGCGGCTGCCGGATGGCCAGCGTGCCGTCGCGCAGGTTGCGGGCGGTGAGCCGGGGGTCGTCGGCGAGCACCGTGCCGACCCCGGCGAGCACCGCGTCGACGGTGCCGCGTAGTGCGTGCACGTCCATCCGGGCGGCCTCGGAGGTGATCCACATGCTGGTGCCGTCGGCCGCCGCCGACCGGCCGTCCACCGTCGCGGCGAACTTCCAGATCACGTACGGCCAGCCCCGGCGCATCGAGGTCAGCCAGGCGATGTTGCCGGCCTCGGCCTCGGCCTCGCGTACCCCCGTGTCGACCTGGATCCCGGCGGCGCGCAACGTGGCGGCGCCCCCGGTGGCGAGCGGGTTGGGGTCGGGCACGGCGATGACGACCCGGGCGACTCCGGCGCGCACCAGCGCGGTGCTGCAGGGGCCGGTGCGGCCGGTGTGGTCGCAGGGTTCCAGGGTGACCACGGCGGTGCCGCCACGGGCCCGCTCCCCCGCCTGGGCGAGCGCGACGATCTCGGCGTGCGGCCCGCCGGCGTAGGCGTGGAATCCCTCGCCGACCACCTGCCCGTCGGCGTCGAGCAGCACGCAGCCGACCACCGGGTTGGGGCTGGTCGTGCCGAGACCGCGCGCGGCGAGTTCCACCGCGCGACGCATCGCCTCGTCTACGGAGACGCCGGCCATGCCCTGCCCTCTCACTCGCCGGTCGACGCGCGGGCGGACACGGGAGGCAACGGCATGGGGCCGCGAGCGTGCGGCGGCGGAGATCCGGGTACGGCGGGGCCGCCCCGGGGGGCGCGCACGGCACGCTGAACTCAGCGGCCGGGCAGGGCCCGTCCGTCCCGCGCGCTGTCTCCCATCCGGACTGTCTGGGGGCGGGGTTTCCCGCTCCCAACCGTCGGCCCCGGATTCTCACCAGGTCCACCGGGCGGCACGAGGCCGACCGGGTCGCGGGCTTACCACGGTCACACCGTGGATCACCGCCGGTTCGGAATTACACCGAGTCCCGCCAGCGCGTGGTGGGTACACGGGAAGTGTTACACGCCGGACGGGGGGTCGTGCCACCCGGGCGTGGTACTTCACAGCAACAGCGCACGAATCAGGTAACCCCGCGCCGGCGGTCCACCGCCACGTACGAGCCGGGTTGGCTCTTGGCCACCGTCTTCATCTCCGAGGCGACCGCGATCGCCTCCAGCGGGTCGGTGAACCGCTTGCCGGAGTCGGAGAGGGACACGCCGATCGACAGGGTGACCAGGGCGGCCCGCCGGATGTTGCCCCGGCGGTCCTTCAGCTCCACGTAGCCGCGCGCGGCGTCGACCGGGTCGTAGAGCGAGTCGGCGGCCTTCTCGAAGTCAGCGGAGACCCGGGAGGTGAGCGGGCGGACCTGCTCCGGGGCGCAGACGATGACGAAGTCGTCCCCGCCGACGTGCCCCAGGAAGGCCGGCGGCAGCCCGACCGAGACCACCGCCCGGTGCAGGCTGCGGGCCAGGGCCGAGATGAAGTCGTCGCCGCGGACGAAGCCGTACCGGTCGTTGACGCTCTTGAACCGGTCGATGTCGATGTAGCCGACGGCGTAGTCGACCCCGCTGCGGACGCGGTCGGAGATCTCCCGGCGGATCCGGCTGTTGCCGGGCAGCCCGGTCAGCGGCGAGACCTCGCGGAACTCCTTGTTGCGGCGCAGCGTGGAGCTGACCCGGGCGACCAGTTCGGCGGTGTCGAAGGGCTTGACCAGGTAGTCGTCGGCACCGGCGCTGAGCCCGTGCACCTTGTCCACCGTCATGCCCTTGGCGGTCAGCATGATCACCGGCAGGGCCGAGGTCATCGGGTCGGCGCGCAGCCGCCGGGTCAGTTCCAACCCGTCGATGCGCGGCATCATCAGGTCGACCACCGCCAGGTCGGGTCGCTGGCGCTCGATCACCTCGAGCGCCTCCTGCCCGTCGCTGGCGTGGATCACCTCGAAGCCGTGCAGCCGGAGGTTGAACGCGACGAAACGCGCGATGTCCTCGTCGTCGTCGACGACGAGGATGACGTCCGGACGGTCGCCGGCCGGTTCCACGTCAGGCCCCGGGGGCGGCGTGTTCCGCGAGTGCCCGCAGCTTCCGGATGGCCTCGGCGGGGTCGTCGGCGCCGTAGACGGCGGTGCCGGCGACGAACGCGTCGGCCCCCGCCTCGGCCGCCTGGGCGATGGTGTCGGCGGCGATGCCGCCGTCGACCTCGATGCGCAGTTCGAGGTGGCCGGCGTCGACGTGCCGGCGGGCCGTACGCACCTTGTCCAGCAGCTGCGGGATGAACCGCTGCCCGCCGAAGCCGGCCTTGATGGTCATGATCAGCAGCGTGTCGAAGCTCGGCAACAGCTCCAGGTACGGCTCGATCGGGGTGTCCCGGTCGATCGCCAGCCCGGCCTTGGCCCCCGCCGAGCGCAGGTCCTTGGCCAGGGCCACCGGGTCGTCGCACGCCTCGGCGTGGAAGGTGACGTTGTACGCCCCGGCGTCGGCGTAGCCGGGCGCCCAGCGGCGCGGGTCCTCGATCATCAGGTGCACGTCGAAGGGCAGCTCGGTGGCGGCCCGCAGGCTCTGCACCACGGGCAGCCCGATGGTCAGGTTGGGCACGAAGTGGTTGTCCATGACATCCACGTGCAGCCAGTCCGCGGCGTTCTCGACGGCGCGGACCTCCTCGGCGAGGCGGGCGAAATCGGCGGCGAGGATGCTGGGCGCGACGATCGGCGGCGGTACGGTCACCGGGCCAGTGTACGAACGTGGCCGACGGCCGCCCGCAGCACGCCACCAACGGGACACCCGGTGACCCGGCGGTGACCAGTGGTGCAGAATTGGTCCTCCCGGCTCGGCGAAACCGGACGAAGGACCATCCGTGACTGGCCGGACGACGGAAACGCGGCGAGACTCCATCAGGGACGGTGACGTGAGCCGCACGCCCGCGCGGTGCCCGGCGGCGGTCGACGCGTCAGCTCCCGGAAAGGGCGGACGATGCGACGGTGGCTCGCGGCGCTGGCGCTGGCCGGCACGCTGACGGTCCTGCTGTCCGGCTGCGTACGACCGGGCGGCTCCGACGGCGACCTCACCGACGACTGGCCGGCCCTGCGGGCGCCGCAGCTGTTCGTGCCGGCCACCGACGCCTGCCTGCCCCGGATCACCGCCGTCGTGCAGGCCCGCACCTACGAGGCGGTGGACTGCTCCCGCAACCACCTGGCCGAGACCGTGCACGTGGACAGGTTCGCCGGGCCGACCGCCGACGGCGACCGACCCGAACCGGGATCCGCGACCCTGCGGCCCGCCCGCGCCGAGTGCGACCAGCGCGCCCGCGAGGTGCTCGGCGGCGACTGGCACGCCGCCCGCATCGCCCTCACCGTCGCGCTGCCCTCCGCCCCCGCGTGGCGCGCGGGCGCCCGCTGGTTCCGCTGCGACCTGAGCGAGACCGGCAGCATCGACAACACCCGGCCGGTGAACCGCACGGGCAGCCTGCGGGGGGCGATGATCGGCGACTCCCCGCTGCTGCACCGCTGCTTCGACCCCAAGCTGATCGGCGACAACCTGAACTACATGGCCCCGGTGCTGTGCACCGAGCCGCACCGCGCCGAGTTCGTCGGCGTCTACCTGGAGCGGGACATGACCTGGGCCGAGTTCGGCCGGTCCCACCAGCAGGCGCACACGCGCTGCATGGCGCTCATCGCCGCCTTCGCCGAGGTGCCCGTCAACAGCGACCTGCCGTACCGGGCGGGCTCGATCTTCTATCCCCCGTCCCAGCGGGAGTGGCAGGAGGGCGACCGGGGCGTGCGGTGTTTCCTGTGGAGCGACGACCGGAAGCTGACCCGCTCCATGCGGGGCGCCGGCCCGCAAGGGTTGCCCGCGAGCTGAGCGGGGGTGCCGTATGCTGCCGCACCGTGGCGTGTCCGGCCGCCTCCGCGCCGGCGGGACCGTCGCGCTGGCCGCCGCCGCCGGGGTGCGGCCCACGAACGGCGGGAGGTCGGGATGCGACGGTGGTGGACGGCGGCCACGGTGGGCGCGGTGGCGGCCCTGGCGCTCGCCGGTTGCGGCACCCCGGCCGGCACCGACCGTGACCTGACCGACGACTGGCCGGCGCCCGCCGCGCCGCAGGCGTTCGTGCCCGCCGCCGGGGTCTGCCACGCCGGCGTGCAGGACGTCGGCTACCTCACCGCCTACCACCCCGTCGACTGCGCCGTGTCGCACCGCACGGAGACCGTGCACGTCGGCACGCTGACCGGGGCGGGAGCCGACCGGGTCACGCCCCCGCCGGCCGGCTCGGCCGGCATGCGCGCCGCCCGCGCCGAGTGCGACGCGAAGGTCAACCGGATGGTCGGCGGCGACTGGCGCTCGGGCCGGCTCGGGCTGAGCGTGGTGCTGCCGTCGCCGCAGGCGTGGGGCGGCGGCGCCCGCTGGTTCCGCTGCGACCTGAGCGAGCAGACCAGCCTCGACGAGGCCGGCGCGAAGGCCCGCACGGGCAGCCTGAAGGGCGCGCTGACCGGCGCCGCCCCGCTCGCCCACCGCTGCTTCAACCCGAGGACGCGGGCCGACGAGGTGCGGGAGATGGTGCCGGTCGCCTGCACCAGCAAGCACCGCGCCGAGTTCGTCGGGGTGTGGCAGGCCCCCGACACCAGCTACGACGACTTCGGCCGGGACACCCGGAAGGTGCACCGGGCGTGCCGGACGCTGATCGCGAAGTACGCGAAGGTGCCGGACAACGGCGACCTGCAGTACCGGGCCGGCTCGATCTACTACCACCCGTTCGAGCGGGAGTGGCGCAACGGCAACCGCGGCGTGCAGTGCTTCCTGTGGGTCAGCGACCGCAACCTCACCCGGTCGGTGAAGGGCGCCGGCACGAAGGGCCTGCCGGTCACCTGAGCGGGGCGGTCAGCGTGGCCGACCGCCCCGACCCTGTGGTGTGTCAGCTGGCCTGGAGCGTCACGTCGTCGACGACGAAGCTGGTCTGCAACGAGGCGTCCTCCGTGCCGGTGAACTTCAGCGTCACCGTCTGGCCCGCGAACCCGGCCACGTTGAACGACCGCTGCGTGTAGCCCGCCGCCGCGTTCAGGTTCGAGTACGTCGCCAGCGTCGTCGAACCCGCCTGCACCACCAACCGGTCGTACGCGGTGCTCGTCGTCGTCTCCGCCGTGTCGACGTGCAGCCAGAACGACAGCGTGTAGCTCGCACAGCCCGCCGGGATGGTCACCGACTGCGACAGCGTCTCGGTCCGCGTCGAGCCGTAGCCCAGCAGCCACGCCTTGTACGAGCCCGTCCGCGCCGGCTGGCGGGTGTCGTTGGTGATCACGCCGGACGACGCCGTCCACGGCGACGACCCGCTCTCGAACCCGCCGTTGCCGATGAGCTGGCCGCCGGAGCACCCGCCGCTGCCGCCGACGGTCAGCGTGTAGCTGGCCGAGCGCGAGACGCCCCCGGAGCCCGCGCCGGTGACCGTGACGGTGTAGGTGCCCAGCGTCGCCGAGGCCGACGCGCTGAGGGTCAGGGTCGCGGAGCCGCCGGAGGTGACCGACGACGGGCTGAACGAGGCGGTGACGCCCGCCGGCAGGCCGGTCGCCGACAGGCCCACCGTCTGGGCCGTGCCGGCGGTGGTGGCCGTGGAGACCGTCGCCGTGGTCGACGCGCCCCGCTGCACCGAGCCCGACGTCGGGCTCACCGCGACGGAGAAGTCGTTGGTCGCCGAGCCCACGGCGAGCTGCCAGATGGCGTAGGCGATCCCGTCGGCGCTGCGGTTGAGGACCGTGGCGCTGACGTTCGAGGTGGTGTCGCAGGACCGGTGGTAGCACGGGTCGTACGCCGAGCCGGACGTGCCGCCCCACTTGGTGGCCTGCGCCGAGGTCTTCCGGGCGCTGGCGCCCGCGGCGTACCCGGAGGTCTGGATGCCGGCCTGCGCGAACGGGTAGTCGTCGGAGCGTCCCTGGCCCTCGACGTTCTCCTCGGGCTGGATGTTCAGCGAGTCCCAGTACGCCTTCAGCGGGGCGGCTGTGGCGGAGGTGATCCGGTTGATGAAGTAGCCGCCGTTGGTGGAGCCGATCATGTCGAAGTTGTAGTAGCCCTTGATGTAGCCCCGCTGGGTGGCGCTCAGCGAGCGGACGTAGAAGTCCGAGCCGTTGAGGCCCTGCTCCTCGTCGGTCCACCAGGCGAACCGGACCCGCTTGGTCATCGTCGGGTTCTGCCGGGCCAGCACCAGCGCGTTCTCCAGCAGCGCGGACGAGCCGGTGGCGTTGTCGTTGATGCCCGGGCCGGCGGAGACGCCGTCGAGGTGCGAGCCGAACATGACGACCTGGTCGGCGGGTCCGCCCGGCCACTCGGCGATCAGGTTGTTCGACCGGTACGTGCAGTCGGTGCAGACCTGCTCGGTGACCGTGTAACCGGCGGCCTGGAGCTTCGTCTTGACGTACGCGACGGAGGCCGTGTAGCCGGCGGACCCGGCCCGCCGGTTGCCGCCGTTCTGGGTGGCGATGGTCTGGAACTGCGTGAGGTGGGCCTGGACGTTGGCCACCGCGATGTCCGGCGCCGCCAGGGCCTGCGCGGCGGGCGCGAGCACGCCGGCGGACGGGGCCGCCGCCGCCGGCGCCACGGTCAGCGTCGCCACGCCGCCGGCGGCGACGGCGAGCGCGAGGCCAGCGGTCAGGATGCTTCGTTTCATGGACGCTCCTCGATAGGTGACGACATGATGCCACCTCGGAGCGCAGTTTGGGGAGACAGTGGAGGGACGGCGATCCCGGCCGCCGGCGCGCCGTGCGCACGACGGCCCCGGGCGTCGCCGGCCCGCCCCGACCGGGGCGGACCGGTTTGTCCCGTGCGCCCCGCTCAGGTGCGGCGGAGCATCGCGAGGAACATCGCGTCGGTGCCGTGCCGGTGCGGCCACAGCTGCACCGTCGGCCCGTCGCCGAGGCCGGGCATGCCCGCCGGCAGCAGCGGCCGGGCGTCGACGAAGTCGACCGGCACCCCGGAGCGGCGGGCCGCCTCGGTCACCGTCACGTGCGTCTCCACGGTGTGCGGGGAGCACGTCACGTAGGCGACCAGCCCGCCCGGCCGGACGGCGCGCAGCGCCGCGGCCAGCAGCTCACGCTGCAACCGGGTCAGCGGCGGCAGGTCCGAGGGCTGACGCCGCCAGCGCGACTCCGGGCGACGGCGCAGCGACCCCAGCCCCGTGCAGGGCGCGTCGACGAGCACCCGGTCGAAGTGCGCCTCCGGCAGCTTCGGGTCCGCGCCGACGGTGCGGCCGTCAATGTTCAGCACGCTCACGGGCAGGCCCCGGGTGGCCTGCTCGACCAGCCGGGCCCGGTGCTCCGAGACCTCGACCGCGGTCAGCCGCGCGTCCCGCTGGGCGGCGAGGGCGCCGAGCAGGCCGGACTTGCCACCCGGTCCGGCGCACAGGTCCAACCAGCGCCCGTCCGGGCCGTCGAGCGGGGCCACCGCCAGGGCGTTGGCCACCAGCTGGGAACCCTCGTCCTGCACGTGGGCGCGCCCCTGCGCGAGCGCCGGCAGGTCGCCGGGCGCCCCACCGGAGAGATAGACCGCGTATGGGGAGAAGGCCCCCGGCGCCCCGCCGGCCTCGTCGGCCAGCTCCGCCGGATCGGCCAGCCCCGGCCGGGCGCACAGGTGCACCGGCGGGCGCTCGTTGTCCTCGATGAGCAGCCGGGTGGTCTCGCCGAGGTCGCCGCCGAGCGCCTCGGCGAAGGCCCGCACGATCCACTGCGGATGGCTGTACGCCAGGGCCAGGTGCCCGATCGGGTCGCTCTCCGCCGACGGGGCCAGCTTGGCCACCCAGGCGTCGGCGTCACGGCCGGCCACCTCGCGCAGCACCGCGTTGGCGAAGCCCGTCGCGCCGACACCCACCGACTTGACCAGGTCGACGGTCGAGGAGACGGCGGCGTGCGCCGGCACCCGCGTGTGCAGGAGCTGGTACGCCCCGAGCCGCAGCGCGTCGCGCACCGGCGGGTCGATGCGCTGCACGTCCCGCCCGGCGGCGTCGCCGAGGATCGCGTCGAGGGTGCCGAGGTGGCGCAGCGTGCCGTAGGTCAGCTCGGTGGCGAAGGCGGCGTCCCGGCCGACCAGCCCCGCGTCGCGCAGGAGTGACGGGAGCACCAGGTTGGCGTACGCGTCGTCCCGGTGCACCGCCGCGACCGCCTCGTAGGCCACCTGGCGGGGCAGGTCCACCGTCGGGCGGGCCGGGGGACGCCGGCCGCCGTCGCGGCGGTCACCGCCGGCCCGGGCACCCCACTGGCCGCCCCGCGCCGGCCGCTCGCCGCGCTGGCCGCCCGGGGGACGCTGCTCGCGCCCGCCGAACCGCTCACCGCCGAACCGTTGACCCTCGGAGCGCTCACCGCCGGAGCGCTCACCGTGCCGTTCGCCGGAGAAGCGGTCGCCCGAGGGCCGTTCCGAAGTGCCCGTCACGCGACTTCCTCCCCTGCGGCGACCCGGACGCCCCGCGCCCAGTCGGTCGCCGGCATCGCCCGCTTGCCCGCCGCCCGGACCTCGCCGAGCCGCACCGGGGTGGTGGCCGTGCCGGCCAGCACCCGGGACTTCTCCACCAACAGCTCGCCCGGCTTCAACTCCGGACCGTCGGGCACCGGGGTGACCGGACCCAGCTTGACGCGCTCGCCCCGGAACGTCGTCCACGGGCCGGGCGCCGGAGTGCAGGCCCGGATCCGCCGGTCCACCGCGAAGGCGGGATCGGACCAGCGCACCCGGGCGTCCTCCACGGTCAGCTTCGGCGCCAGCGACACCCCGTCGGCGGGCTGCGGCTCGGCCCGTGCCGTGCCGTCGTCGATCGCGTCGAGGACGGCCACCAGCAGGCCGGCGCCGGAGTGGGCCAACCGCTCCAACAGGTCGCCGGACGTGTCGGCCGGACGGATCTCGTCGGTCAGCGTGCCGTAGACCGGACCGGTGTCCAGCCCCTCTTCGAGCTGGAACACGCTCGCCCCCGTCAACTCGTCGCCGTGCAGCACGGCGTGCTGCACGGGCGCGGCCCCGCGCCAGGCGGGCAGCAGCGAGAAGTGCAGGTTGATCCAGCCGTGGCGGGGGATCTCCAGGGCGGCCGGCGGCACCAGCGCGCCGTAGGCGACCACGGGGACGCAGTCGGGGGCCAGCTCGCGCAGCCGGTCCTGGAACTCCGGCTCACGCGGCCGGGCGGGGGTGAGCACCTCGATCCCGTGCTCGTCGGCCCACGCCCCGACCGGGGAGCGGGCCAGCCCGCGACCGCGTCCGGCGGGGGCGTCCGGCCGGGTGACCACGGCGACGAGCTCGTGCCGGGAGGCGGCCACGGCGGCCAGGGCGGGAACGGCGACGGCCGGCGTGCCGGCGAAGATCACGCGCACCGGCTCACCGCCCCAGGCCGAAGGGGCTGCCCGAGGCGTGCGGGTTGAGCTTGACCGTCGGCGGGGTGGCCGCGTCGTACCACTCCGCCTGGCGGATCGCCTTCATCGCCTCCTTGCGCCCGGCCGGGTCCAGCCGGTCCACGAAGAGCACCCCGTCGAGGTGGTCGGTCTCGTGCTGCACGCAGCGGGCCATCAGACCGGTGCCGACGATCTGCATCGGGTCGCCGTAGCCGTTGAAGCCCTTGGCGATCACGTTCTGCCGGCGCTTGGTGTCGAAGTAGAGGCCGGGGATGGACAGGCAGCCCTCGGGGCCGTCCTGCTCCTCGGCGTCGGGAAACTCCAGCACCGGGTTGACCAGGTGGCCGACCACGTCGTCGACGTCGAAGGTGAACACCCGCAGGCCCACACCGAGCTGCGGCGCGGCGAGGCCGGCGCCGTTCTGCTCACGCATCGTGTCGGTCAGGTCGGCGACGAGCTTGCGCAGCTCGACGTCGAAGTCGACCACCGGATCGGCCGGCGTGCGCAGCACCGGATCCCCGAACAGACGGATGGGCTGGACGGTCACTCGGCATGGCTCCTTCGGCGGGCGGACTGGTGCCGTACCAGTCTACGGAGTGCCGTCGGCCGCCCCGGCCGGCGTACCGCGAAGCGGCGCGGCCCGTCACGTGTCGATGGTCACCGGAAGGCGCCCATGGCCGCGCAGGAAGCGGCTCAGACGCCGGTGCCCGGCTCCCCGGCCAGGACCGCGTCGCCGCCGAGCAGGGCGTGCTCGGGCAACGGCAGCTCGATGGAGTGGGCGGCCTCCCAGTCGTGGATCAGGCCGGGCCGGGCCTGGGCGGCGAAGTAGTCCACCGCGCTCATCCCGCCGACCACCGGCTCGTCCACCTCGGCGACGAGTTGGGCCGGCACCAGGCGGAAGCCGTTCTGGAGGGCGGCGCTGAGGCGGCGGTGCCCGTCGACGACGAAGAAGTACTCGCCGGTGTAGCCGATCCGCAGGGGCTCCAGCGCCTCGTCGCCGGCGGCGGCCACCTCGCCGACGAACTCCGAGTCCCACAGGTCGCGCAGGTGGGCGATGTCCTCGGTCGGGTAGACGCGGGCCGGGTCGAGCAGCAGCAGCGGCGGCGCGTCGCGCAGCACGTCCGCGCCCAGCCGGCCCTCGTACGCGTCGATGATGTGCTCGATGACCTCGGAGGCCGAGGCGCGGGTGGTGTCGCAGATCAGGTCGTAGTTGCGCAGCCGGGCCTTGTCCACCCCGTAGCGGACGATGAACCGGCCCCGCTCGCTCTCGCTGCGCTCCAGCAGCTTGGCCTTGGCCTCCTCCATCGAGGCGTAGCTCTCGGCTGGGCCGGAGGGGCGGGCGAGCACCCGTCGGGCCGCCTCGCCCGGCTCGGTGATCATGTGCACCTTGAGCGCGTCCGTGAAGAAGTGCCAGGCCAGCCGGGAGTCCATGACGAGCCGCTCGCCCGAGGCCGCGATGTCCCGCTGGAGCTGGTCGACGTAGCCGTCGACGGCCTGGTCCAGCTCCGCGTGCAGGTTGAGCTGGAGCGCGGTCATCTTCCGCTCCTGCGCCATCTGGCGGTAGAGGTCACCGACGCTGACCCGGCGCAGGCCGAGCCGCTCGGCGATCACCACGGAGACGGTGCTCTTGCCGCTGCCGAGGTCACCATTGAAGACGATCGACTGACGAACGGTCACGACTGGTCCACCCCTGATCACCGGCTGTTTGGAATCATCGACACCGCGCCGAACCGACGCGCTCCCGCCATCGTCGCGCGATCCTGCGACGACCCCGGCTCGGCGCGATTGGCGCCGCGCCGCGACCTGGAGCCGTCGTACGCCCGGGCATGACGGGCGATGCTATCACCCGCGTGTCGACACACCGCCGGACACGGCGTGCGACGACGGGCCAGGTCGGGCGGTGGGGGCGGCGCCGGATCGGCCGGGCCGTCGGTCAGAAGAGGGCCAGCGGGTCGACCTGGAGGCGGACCGGCTCGGCGGCCTTACGGGCGGTGCGCACCCCCGCCGCCGAGTGCAGCGCGCCGGCCAGCGCGCCGGCCCGGGCCCGGGGGACCCGGACCAGCATCCGCTCGCGCTCCCCGTCGGCCGGCACCGGCCCGAGCAGCTCGGCCTCCGCCGGCAGCCGGGCCTCGGCCAGCAGGTCGGCCACGGCGGCCGGTAGGCCGGTCACGCTGGCCATCCGCACCGCCGGCGGGAAGCCCAGCTCCCGCCGTTCGGCCAGCTCCCGGGCGGCGAACCAGCCGGCGTCCCAGCGCAGCAGCGCCTGTACGGGGGCGAGGGCCCCGTCGGCGACCACCACCACCCGGCCCCCGGCGGCGGCGGGACGGGCCAGCGCGGCGGCCGCCAGCCAGCGGCGCAGCGCCTCCTCCCCCGCCCGCAGGTCGGCCCGCGTGAGCAGGGCCCACGAGTCGAGCAGCAGCACCGCCCCGAAGCCGCCGTCGGCGACCGGCTCGGCGCCGGGGGTGGCGATGACCAGGCCGGCGCCGCCCGGGACCGTGGCCAGCACCTCCTCCCGCCCGGAGGTCCGCACCGGCACGCCGGGGAAGGCCCGGCCCAGTTCCTCGGCGGTGCGCCGGGCGCCGGTGACGGAGGCACGCAGCCGCCGCCCGCCGCACTCCGGGCAGGCGTACGCGGCGGCGACCCGCCCGCACCAGCGGCAGGCCGGGGTGCCCTCAGCGGAGGGCAGCGCGAGCGGGCCGGCGCAGTGCGGGCACCGGGCCGGGGTGCGGCACTCGGCACAGGCCACCGACGGCAGGTAGCCACGGCGGGGCACCTGGACCAGCACCGGCAGGTCCGCCCGGAGCGACTCCCGGGCGGTCGTCCAGGCCAGGCTGGGCAGCCGGGCGGTGGCCGCCCCTGGGTCCCGGGCCAGCTGCGGGTCGTCGCCGGTCGGCGCGATCGCCGGCATCCGGGCCCGGAGGGTGGCCCGGTCGGCCACCACCTCGCGGGCCCATCCGGTCTCCACCAGCAGCTGCGCCTCGGCGGTGCGGGTGTAGCCGCCCACCAGCGCCGCGGCGTCGCCGAGCTGGGCGCGGGTGAGCAGCACCTCCCGGGCGTGCGGATAGGGGGCCCGGGGCTCGGCGTGCAGGTCGTCGCCGTCGTCCCAGATCGCCACCAGCCCGAGCCGGGCGACCGGGGCGAACATCGCGGCCCTGGTGCCGACCACCGCCGCCACGTCGCCGCGCCGGGCGGCGAGGAACGCCCGGTAGCGCCGGGCGGGACCGAGCGCGGCGGAGAGGCAGACGTGCCGCCCCGGACCCAGGGCGTCGTGCAGCGCGGCGTCGAGACGGTCCAGGTCGCGGTTGTCGGCGACGACCACCACCGCGCCCCGACCGCCGGCCACGGTGGCGGCGACGGCCTCGGCGTACCGGGCGGGCCAGTCCTCCCCCGGCAGCGCCGACCAGACGGCCCGGGCGGCCCGGCCTTCGGCGAGCGCCCGGAGCAGGGCCGGCCCGGCCGGGTAGTCCCGCCAGGCGTCGGGACCGGGGCCGGCCGGCGCAGCGGGGCCCTCGCCTAGGGCGGCGGGGTTCTCTTCGGGGACGGCGGGGTTCTCTTCGGGGGCGGCGGGGCCCTCTTCGGGGGCGGCGGGGTTCTCGTCGGGGGCGGCGGCGCGGGCGCGTACGTCCTTCTCCACGCGGGCGTGCCGGGGCGGGACGGCGAGGCGGAGCACGTCGGCGAGGTTGCCGGCGTAGCGGTCCGCGACCACCCGGGCCAGCCGGGCGACCTCCGGCGCGAGCACCGGCTCGGGCGAGACGACCTTCTCCAGGTACGCCAGCCGACCGGTGTGCCCCGAGTCGTCGGCCCGCTCCAGCAGCCAGCCGTCGACGAGCTGCCCCGCGAAGCGGACCTTCACGCGTACGCCGGGGACGGCGTCGGCGTCCAGCTCGGCCGGGACGAGGTAGTCGAACGGGCGGTCCAGGTGGGCCAGGGGGACGTCGACGCAGACACGAGCGACCGGCGACCCGTCCGCGGGTCGCCGGTCGCTGCGCCTGGTGCCGGTCAGGCTCCCGCGGCCGACTTGAGGTCGGCGGCCCGGTCGGTGCTCTCCCAGGTCAGGTCCGGCAGCTCCCGGCCGAAGTGGCCGTAGGCGGCGGTCTGCTGGTAGATCGGGCGGAGCAGGTTCAGGTCCCGGATGATTGCGGCCGGGCGCAGGTCGAAGACCTCGGAGACGGCCTTCTCGATCGAGGCGACCGGCACGGTCTCGGTGCCGAACGTCTCGACGAAGAGGCTGACCGGGTGGGCCTTGCCGATCGCGTACGCGACCTGGACCTCGCACCGCTCGGCCAGGCCGGCGGCGACCACGTTCTTGGCCACCCAGCGCGTCGCGTACGCCGCCGAGCGGTCCACCTTCGACGGGTCCTTGCCGGAGAACGCGCCGCCGCCGTGCCGGGCGTAGCCGCCGTAGGTGTCGACGATGATCTTGCGGCCGGTGAGGCCGGCGTCGCCCATCGGCCCGCCGATCTCGAACCGGCCGGTCGGGTTGACCAGCAGCCGGTAGCCCTCGGTGTCGAGCCCGAGGCTCTCCAACTCCGGAGCGATGACGTGCTCGCGTACGTCGGGGGTGAGCAGCGAGTCCAGCGAGATGTCCGCCGCGTGCTGGCTGGAGACGACGACCGTGTTGAGCCGGACGGGGCGCAGCCCCTCGTACTCGATCGTGACCTGGGTCTTGCCGTCGGGGCGCAGGTACGGGATCGTGCCGTCCTTGCGGACCTGGGAGAGCCGCCGGGCCAGCCGGTGCGCCAGGGCGATCGGCAGCGGCATCAACTCCGGCGTCTCGGAGCAGGCGAAGCCGAACATCATGCCCTGATCGCCGGCGCCCTGGGCGTCCAGCGCGCTCTCCGACGCCCCGGTACGCAGCTCGAAGGCGTTGTCGACGCCCTGCGCGATGTCCTCCGACTGGGCGCCGATGG
This sequence comes from Micromonospora sp. DT46, assembly GCF_049841735.1. NCBI lineage: Bacteria > Bacillati > Actinomycetota > Actinomycetes > Micromonosporales > Micromonosporaceae > Micromonospora > Micromonospora sp. DT46. Next base: position 49,585 of record NZ_JBNCKW010000008.1, read on the forward strand.
AGACGCTGACGCCGCACGAGGCGCCGTCGAAGCCCTTCTTCGACGAGTCGTAGCCGATGTCGAGGATGGTCCGGCGGACGATGGTCGGGATGTCGGCGTACGCCTTGGTGGTCACCTCGCCCGCGATGTGCACCTGACCAGTGGTGATCAGGGTCTCCACGGCGACGCGGCTGCGGGGGTCCTCGGCGAGCAGGGCGTCGAGGATGCCGTCGCTGATCTGGTCGGCGATCTTGTCCGGGTGGCCTTCCGTGACCGATTCGGAAGTGAAGAGGCGGCGTGTCACGGCACTCCTAAATTGTGGAAGTCGTTCCGCGGCAGTGTAGTCATCCGCGTCAGAGCCTGGCCTCTTCGGTCGTGCCCGTTTCCAGCCGTCAGGAACGGCCGGGCAACCGGGCCACCACGAGATCCCAGACGCCGTCGGCGAGGTCCTCCTTGGACCGCTCGGGCATCCGGCTGACCGAACCGTCCGCGCCGATGACCGTCGCCGCGTTGGTCTCGGCGCCGAAGACCTTGTCGGGACCGACCTCGTTGATCACGACGAGGTCCGCCCGCTTGCGGGCGAGCTTGGCCCGGCCGTTGGCCTCGGCGTCGCCCGTCTCCGCGGCGAACACCACCAGCACCTGCTCCGGTCGACGGCGCCGGCCCAGCTCGGCCGCGATGTCCGGGTTGGTGACGAGCTCGATGGTGGGCGCGCTGCCGTCGTCCGACTTCTTGATTTTGCCAGGCGCGTAGGTCGCGGGACGGAAATCGGCCGGAGCCGCCGCCATCACCACCGCGTCGGCGTCTGCCGCCGCCGCGAGCGTGGCGTCGCGCAGCTCGCCCGTGGTGCCGACGCGGACCAGGTCGACGCCGGCGGGGTCGGGCAGCGAGACGTTGGCCGAGATCAGGGTGACCCGGGCGCCCCGGGCCACCGCGCAGCGGGCGAAGGCGTAGCCCTGCTTGCCCGAGGAGCGGTTGCCCAGGAAGCGGACCGGGTCGAGGGGCTCGCGGGTGCCGCCGGCGGTCACCACCACGTGCCGGCCGGCGAGGTCGGCGGGAGCCCCGACGCCCCGCGCGAGGGCCCGGCGGGCGACCGCGAAGATCTCCGCCGGGTCGGGCAGCCGGCCCTTGCCGGTGTCGGCGCCGGTGAGCCGGCCGACGGCGGGCTCGACGACGCGCACGCCCCGGGAGCGCAGCGTCGCGACGTTGGCGACGGTGGCCGGGTGCTCCCACATCTCGGTGTGCATGGCCGGGGCCAGCACGACCGGGCAGCGGGCGGTCAGCAGCGTGTTGGTGAGCAGGTCGTCGGCGAGGCCGTGGGCGGCCTTGGCCAGCAGGTCGGCGGTGGCCGGCGCGACCACCACCAGGTCGGCCTGCTGACCGAGCCGGACGTGCGGCACCTCGTGCACGTCCGACCAGACGTCGTCGGCGACGGGCTGGCCGGAGAGCGCCGCCCAGGTCGGGGCCCCGACGAAGCGCAACGCCGACGCGGTCGGCACGACCCGGACCTGGTGGCCCGACTCGGTGAAGAGCCGCAGCAGCTCGCACGCCTTGTAGGCGGCGATGCCGCCGCCGACCCCGAGGACGATCCGAGGGGACATCGGCGCGGGGCGGATTACGGCTGGTCGGTCGGCTCGGCGGTGAGCAGGCCCGCGTTGATCTCGCGCATGGCGATGGAGAGGGGCTTCTCCTGCGGCGTGGTCTCGACCAGCGGGCCGACGTATTCCAGCAGACCCTCACCGAGCTGGCTGTAGTAGGCGTTGACCTGGCGCGCGCGCTTGGCGGCGAAGATCACCAGCGCGTACTTCGAGGTCGTCTTCTCGAGGAGCTCGTCGATCGGCGGGTTGGTGATGCCTTCGGGGTTTGCGATGGATCCCACGAATTAACCTCTGCGTCTATCGCACCGCGCTTGGCGGTGCTGGCGGTCAACCGCGCATGTGCGGTGGCGCCGGAGCCAGGAAAGAAGAACCGGACAAGCCTACCAGCTCGTCGACGACCCGCCCGGTGAGGTCGTGCGCGAGGGTGTGTTCGAAGGCGGCCGGGGTGGCCTGCGGGGGGAGGTTCCCCGGCGGGTGCAGCAGCACCAGCCGGGCGTCGGGCAGCACCGCCCGGACCAGCAGCGCGCCGGCCAGGTCGAGGCCGATCAGCACCGGCTGCCCGGCGGCGAGCCGGGCGCGCAACGGTTCGAGGGGGGTGCCGCGCCGGTACGGCCCGGCCCGGCTCCACTCCAGCAGCTCCCCGGCGGCGACCATCCGGTCGAACTCGGCGAGGGTCAGGAAGAGCCGGTCGACGCCGTCCAGCTCGCCCTCCCGGCGGGAACGCGTGGTGGCCGGCACCGGAACCCACACGGACGGAGAACGCGCCCGGACGCGCTCGACGACACTCTCCGTGCCGGAGCCCGAAGGCCCCGCCAGGACAGTGAGCCGAGCCGCCGGGCGCGCCTCGTCATCCGTGCTCACTGCTTGTTTCTACACGCAGCCAGCCTCAGTTGGCGGCGAACTCTCCAAGCAGTGCCTTGCGCTGCTGCTCGCCGAGGCCACGCAGGCGACGGCTGTCGGCGATCTTGAGCTTCTCCATGATCTGGGTGGCCCGGATCTTGCCGATACCCGGCATCGCCTGCAGCACGGCGGAGACCTTGAGCTTGCCGACGACATCGTCGGACTCGGCACGCTCGAGGACGGCTCCGAGGGTGGTCTTGCCCTGCTTGAGCTGCTCCTTCAGCTCAGCACGGGCCTTGCGGATCTCCGCGGCCTTCTCCAGCGCGGCAGCGCGCTGTTCGGGGGTCAGTGACGGGAGCGGCACCAGTTCTCCTCAGGTCCCTATCGCGACGGGCGGGACGCACCGCCGCATCTGTGAAACGTGGTGTCGCTGTGAACCAAGGGGTCCGTGGTTCCCAGCGCGGGGAAAACTAGCGGTCGACGGCGCATTCGGCAACGTGGACGCGCGATGATCTTCACAAAGGTGACCGAGCCGTCAGTCAGTCACCAGCGGCGAGGGCCGCCCGGCAGCCGGTCAGGGCGCGGTCGGCGGCGGCCCGCAGCGCGTCCGGATCCGGGCCCGCGCCCAGCACCTCGCGGGAGTACGAGGGCAGCACCGCGGGCAGGGCGGAGCCGAAGACGACGCGCAGATCGGCCGCCGTGGCGCCCTGCGCGCCGAGGCCCGGAGCGAGCAGCGGACCGTTCACGGCGGACAGGTCGTGACCGGTGTCGCCGATGGTCGCGCCGACCACCAGCCCGATGCTGCCGAGCGGCTGCGCACCCGCGTTGAGCTGGGAAATCTCGTCGATGACGGCCTGCGCGACGGTGCGTCCGTCGGCGGTGCGCGCGCGCTGCACGGCGGCGCCCTCGGGGTTGGAGGTGAGCGCCAGCACGAAGACCCCGCCGCCGTGCTCGGCGGCCAGTTCGAACATCGGCGCGAGCGCGCCGACACCGAGGTACGGGCTCGCCGTCACCGCGTCCACATGGATCGGGCTGGATGGATCGAGGTACGCCGAGGCGTACGCGGCGACGGTCGAGCCGATGTCGCCGCGCTTGACGTCCAGCAGAACGAGCGAGCCGGCATCGCGTAACTGTCGGATAGTTGACTCAAGAATCGCGACACCTTTCGAGCCGAACCGCTCGAAAAAGGCCGACTGGGGCTTGATCACCGCGACCCGGTCACCGAGGGCGTCCGTGACCGTCCGGGCGAACCGGTCAAGCCCCCGGATGTCGTCGTCGAGCCCCCAGCGGGCCAGCAGCCCCGGGTGCGGGTCGATGCCGACGCAGAGCGGACCCCGCTCGGTGACGGCCCGGTGCAGGCGGGCGCCGAAGCTCTCCATCCGGTTCTCTCCCTCTCCTCGGCACCCGGGGCGTCCGCCGCCGGGGCACGCTCCATGTCGCGGGCAACGCGCGCGCCCGCGTACTCCCGCCGGACCGTGACCGGCGGCTCAGCCGGCCCGCACCGCGGCGGCGACCCCGGCGGCGATCCGGGCCAGGTCGGCGTCGTCGGTGACGTACGGCGGCATGGTGTAGACCAGGTCGCGGAACGGCCGCAGCCAGACCCCCTCGGCGACCGCCGCGGCGGTGGCGGCGGGCAGGTCCACCTCGTGGTCCAGCTGGACCACGCCGATCGCGCCGAGCACCCGCACGTCGGCCACCCCCGGGGCGCCGCGCAACGGCTCCAGGCCGGCCCGCAGGCCCGCCTGCACCCTCGCCACCCGCCCCGCCCAGTCGCCGGCCCGCAGCAGGCCGAGGGAGGCGTTGGCGACCGCACAGGCCAGCGGGTTGCCCATGAACGTCGGGCCGTGCGCCAGCACCCCGCCGGCGGAGATGCCCCGGGCGACCTCCGCCGTGCAGAGCGTGGCGGCCAGCGTCAGGTACCCGCCGGTGAGCGCCTTGCCCACGCACATCACGTCGGGCACCACCCCGGCGTGCTCGGCGGCGAACATCGTGCCCGTGCGGCCGAAGCCGGTGGCGATCTCGTCGAAGATCAGCAGCACGCCGTGCGCCCGGGTCACCTCGCGCAGCACCCGCAGGTAGTGCGGGTGGTGGAAGCGCATCCCGCCGGCGCCCTGGACCACCGGCTCGACGACGACCGCGGCCAGCTCGTGGGCGTGCCGCTCGACCGCCTCCACCAGGGCCGCCTCGTAGGCCGGCTCGGGCGGGGTGTCGAAGCCGCCGGGCGGCACGGGGGCGAAGACCTGCCGGGGCAGCACGTCGCCCCAGAGGTGGTGCATGCCGCCCTCGGGGTCGCAGACGCTCATCGGGTGGAACGTGTCGCCGTGGTAGCCGCCCCGCCAGGTGCCCAGCCGGCGGCGCTCCGGCCGGCCGGCGGCCCGCTGGTACTGCAGGCACATCTTGATCGCGACCTCGACGCCGACCGAGCCGGAGTCGGCCAGGAAGACGTGCTCCAGCCCGTCCGGGGCCAGCTCGACCAGGGTGGCCGCCAGGCGGACCGCGGGCTCGTGGGTGAGCCCGCCGAACATCACGTGGCTCATCCGGCCGAGCTGGTCGGTCACGGCCGCGTCGAGCACCGGGTGCCGGTAGCCGTGGATCGCCGCCCACCACGAGGACATCCCGTCGACCAGTTCCCGGCCGTCGGCCAGCCGCAGCCGTACGCCCGCCGCGCCCTCCACGACGTAGGGCGCGCTCGCCGGCGGCAGGGCCGCGTACGGGTGCCACACGTGCGCCCGGTCGGCGGCCAGGATCTCCTCGGGGGTCACCCGCCCGTCCCCGTGGCGCGGGCGGCGGCGCGGACCAGGGCCGGGCCGCGATAGATGAAGCCGGTGTAGAGCTGCACCAGGGCGGCGCCGGCGTCGAACATCCGGGCCGCCGCGTCCGGGTCCACGATGCCCCCGACGCCGATCACCGGCAGCCGCCCCCCGGCCTCCCGGTGCACGAAGGCGACCACCTCGCGGGCGCGGTCGGCGAGCGGGCGCCCCGACAGGCCGCCGGTCTCCGCGCCGCGCGCCCGGTCCGCCGGGGCGAGGCCGTCGCGGGCCAGCGTGGTGTTCGTGGCGATCACCCCGGCCGCGCCCCGGGCCAGGCAGACCTCCAGCAGCTCGGCGATCGCCGGCTCGGTGAGGTCCGGGGCGATCTTCACCAGCACCGGCTTCTCCCCCACCAGCGCCGCCAGGATGGCGTCCAGGTGCGCCCGGTCCTGCAGCGAGCGCAGCCCCGGGGTGTTCGGCGAGGAGACGTTGACCGCGAAGTAGTCGCCGTGCCCGCGCAACGCCCGGTAGGACGCCTGGTAGTCCGCCACCGCCTCGTCCAGCGGGGTCACCTTGGACTTGCCGAGCGAGATGCCCAGCGGCACGCCGATCGGGCGCGGCAGCGCAGCGAGCCGGGCCGCGAGGGCCTCGGCGCCGGCGTTGTTGAAGCCCATCCGGTTGACCACGGCCTCGCTGCCGGGCAGCCGGAACAGCCGGGGCCGGGGATTACCCGGCTGTGGGTGCGCGGTGACCGTGCCGACCTCGACGAAGCCGAAGCCCAGCGCCGGCCAGGCCGGCAGGGCCGCGCCGTCCTTGTCCATCCCGGCGGCCAACCCCACCGGGTTGGGGAACTCGACGCCGAACACCCGCCGCGGCGCCCGCACGGCGTACCGGGCCCGCAACACCCCCAGCGCCGCCGGCCGGCGGGACAACCCCGCCAGCCGCCGCAACGTCCACTCGTGCGCCGCCTCGGCGTCCCCGCCGCCGATCCGGAACAACCCCGGCCGGACCACCCGCTCGAACATCACGACCGACCACCCCCGTCGATCATGAAGTTGTCGCCGCGACACGCCGTGCCGGCCGACAACAACTTCATGATCAACGCGTACGGGTGGGGGTGCGGGCGGTGGGGGTGGGGGGTCATTCGGCGGCTCGGAGGGCGGCGTGCAGCTCCTGGAGCGGGCGGACCTGCATGTCGCCCCGGATCCGCGCCTCGATGCCCATCACCGCCGCCGCCGCACCCGGCACCGTGGTGATGCACGGGATGTCCGCCGTGACGGCGGCGCTGCGGATCTCGTAGCCGTCCGAGCGGGCGCTCGCGCCCGAGCCCTGCGGAGTGTTGATCACCAGCGCCACGTCGCCGCCGAGGATCAGCGACACCGCGTCCTCGCCCCCGCCGGACTCGTAGTGCTTGCGGATCTGCTCGCAGGCGATGCCGTGCCGGCGCAGCACCTCCGCCGTGCCGGTGGTGGCGACGATCTCGAACCCCAGGTCGGCCAGGCGCTTGATCGGGAAGATCATGCCGCGCTTGTCCCGGTTGGCGACCGAGACGAAGATCTTCCCGGCGGTCGGCAGCGAGCCGTACGCGGCCGACTGCGACTTGGCGAAGGCGTGCCCGAAGGCGGTGTCGATGCCCATCACCTCGCCCGTGGACTTCATCTCCGGGCCGAGCAGCGAGTCCACGCCCTTGCCGGTGGGGGTGCGGAACCGCTTGAACGGCAGCACCGCCTCCTTGACCGCGATCGGGGCGCCGGCCGGCAGCGAACCGCCGTCCCCGGTCGCCGGGAGCAGCCCTTCGGCGCGCAGCTCGGCGATGGTGGCACCCAGCGCGATCCGGGCCGCCGCCTTCGCCAGCGGCACCGCCGTCGCCTTGGAGACGAAGGGCACCGTCCGGGACGCGCGGGGGTTCGCCTCCAGCACGTAGAGCACGTCGTCCTTAAGCGCGTACTGCACGTTGAGCAGGCCCCGCACGCCGACGCCCCGGGCGATCGCCTCGGTGTAGCGGCGCACCTGGGCGACGTGCGAGCCCGCCAGGGTGATCGGCGGCAGCGCGCAGGACGAGTCGCCGGAGTGGATGCCGGCCTCCTCGATGTGCTCCATCACCCCGCCGAGGTAGACCTCCCCGTCCGCGTCGCAGAGCGCGTCCACGTCGATCTCGATGGCGTCGTCGAGGAAGCGGTCGACCAGCACCGGGTGGTCCGGCGAGATCTCGGTGGCCCGCCCGATGTAGTCACGCAGCGTGGCGTCGTCGTAGACGATCTCCATGCCCCGCCCGCCCAGCACGTACGACGGCCGGACCAGCACCGGGTAGCCGATCTCGTCGGCGATCGCCTTCGCCTCGTCGTACGAGGTCGCCATGCCGTGCGCCGGCGCGCGCAGCCCGGCCCGGGCCAGCACCGCCCCGAACGCGCCCCGCTCCTCGGCCAGGTGGATCGACTCCGGCGAGGTGCCGACGACCGGCACGCCCGCGTCCTTCAGGCGCTGCGCCAGGCCCAGCGGGGTCTGCCCGCCGAGCTGGACGATCACCCCGACCACGCCCGGTCCGCCGGCCGCCCTGCCGGAGGAGTCCTCGGCGTGCCAGACCTCCAGCACGTCCTCGAAGGTCAGCGGCTCGAAGTAGAGCCGGTCGGCGGTGTCGTAGTCGGTGGAGACGGTCTCCGGGTTGCAGTTGACCATCACGGTCTCGAAACCGGCACCCGTGGCGGAACCCGCGCCTGCGGCGCCCGGGGCGGCAGTGCCGACCGGCGCGCTCCGCAACGCCTGTACCGCGTGCACGCACGAGTAGTCGAACTCGATGCCCTGGCCGATCCGGTTCGGCCCGGAACCCAGGATCATCACCTTCGGCCGGGCCGACGGCACGACCTCCGTCTCCTGGTCGTACGTCGAGTAGTGGTAGGGCGTGGTCGCCTCGAACTCGGCGGCGCAGGTGTCCACCGTCTTGTAGACCGGGCGGACGTCGAGGCGGTGCCGCAGCGTCCGTACGCCGTCCTCGGCGGCCAGCTCCGGACGCAGCGCGGCCAGCTGCCGGTCCGACAGGCCGGCCCGCTTGGCGCGGCGCAGCAGCTCGGCGTCGAGCACCGGGGCGTCCACGATCTCCGCGCGCAGCTCGACGAGGGCGGCGACCTGGTCCAGGAACCAGGGGTCGATCCCGCCGGACGCGGCGGTGACCTCGGCGATCGACGCGCCGAGGCGCAGCGCCCGCTCGACGGTGTAGAGCCGGCCGTCGTGCGGCATCCGCAGCGCGTCGAGGGTGTTCTCCTTCGTCGCGCCGGCCGGGTCGGGCAGCGTCCAGAACCCGCCCGCCTTCGTCTCCAGCGACCGCATCGCCTTGTTCAGCGCCTCGCTGAAGTTGCGGCCCAGGCTCATCGCCTCGCCGACGGACTTCATGGTGGTGGTCAGCTCCGGGTCGGCGCCCGGGAACTTCTCGAACGCGAACCGGGGGATCTTCACCACCACGTAGTCCAGGGTCGGCTCGAACGCCGCCGGGGTCTTCAGGGTGATGTCGTTGGGGATCTCGTCGAGGGTGTAGCCGATGGCCAGCTTCGCGGCGATCTTCGCGATCGGGAAGCCGGTGGCCTTCGAGGCCAGCGCCGACGACCGGGACACCCGGGGGTTCATCTCGATCACCACGATCCGGCCGTCGGCCGGGTTGACGGCGAACTGGATGTTGCAGCCCCCGGTGTCCACCCCGACCTCGCGCAGCACCGCGATGCCCAGGTCGCGCAGCCGCTGGTACTCACGGTCGGTGAGCGTCATGGCCGGGGCGACGGTGACGCTGTCGCCGGTGTGCACGCCCATTGGGTCGACGTTCTCGATCGAGCAGACCACCACGACGTTGTCGTGCCGGTCGCGCATCAGTTCGAGCTCGTACTCCTTCCAGCCGAGCACGCTCTCCTCGATGAGCACCTCGTGCACCGGGCTGGCGGCCAGCCCGTCGCCGGCGATGCGGGCCAGGTCCTCCGGGGTGTGCGCCATGCCGGAGCCGAGGCCGCCCATGGTGAACGACGGCCGGATCACCACCGGCAGGCCCAGCTCGGCGACCGTCGCCTCGACCTCCGCCATCGAGTGGCAGACCCGGGAGCGGGGCACCAGGCCCGCCGGGTCGTCGACACCCAGGCGTACGCCGGCCTTGGCGACGATGTCCTTGAACAGCTGCCGGTCCTCGCCGCGGTTGATCGCCTCGATGTTGGCGCCGATCAGCTCCACGCCGTACTTGTCGAGCACGCCGGCCTCGTGCAGGGCGACCGCGGTGTTCAGCGCGGTCTGCCCGCCGAGGGTGGGCAGGATCGCGTCGGGGCGCTCCTTGGCGATCACCAGCTCGACGAACTCCGGGGTGATCGGCTCGACGTACGTGGCGTCGGCGAACTCGGGGTCCGTCATGATCGTCGCCGGGTTCGAGTTGACCAGGCTGACCCGGATCCCCTCGCTGCGCAGCACCCGGCAGGCCTGGGTGCCGGAGTAGTCGAACTCGCAGGCCTGCCCGATCACGATCGGCCCGGAGCCGATCACCAGGATGTGCTTGAGATCGGTCCGCTTAGGCATGTGTGCGCCCCTCGCTCTGGGTCCGGCCCTCGATGAGCTCGGCGAAGCGGTCGAAGAGGTAGTCCGCGTCGTGCGGGCCGGCCGCCGCCTCCGGGTGGTACTGGACGGTGAAGGCGGGCACGTCCTTCGCCCGCAGCCCCTCGACCACGTTGTCATTGAGGCAGACGTGTGACACCTGGACGCCACCGAACTCGGTCTCGATCACCTGGTCGGGGACGACCGCCCCGGCCACGGCGCCCGGCACCTGGACGGCGAAGCCGTGGTTGTGGCTGGTCACCTCGACCTTGCCGGTGACCCGGTCGAGCACCGGCTGGTTGATGCCCCGGTGGCCGTAGCCGAGCTTGTAGGTGCCGAAGCCGAGCGCCCGGCCGAGGATCTGGCTGCCGAAGCAGATGCCGAACAGCGGCACCCGCCGGCGCAGCACCTCCCGCGCCAGGGCCACCGGCGCGTCGGCGGTGGCCGGGTCGCCCGGGCCGGGCGAGAAGAAGACCGCGTCCGCGCCGGTGGCGAGCAGGTCGTCGATGGTGGAGCCGGCCGGGAGCACGTGCGTGGTGACGCCCCGCGCGGCGAGCCGGCGCGGGACGTTGCGCTTGATGCCCAGGTCCAGCGCGGCGACCGTGAACCGGTGCTCGCCCTCGGCCGCCACCACGTACGGCTTCTCGGTGGTGACCTCGGCGGAGAGGTCCGCGCCGACCATCTCCGGGGCCTGCCGCACCCGGGCCAGCAGCGCCCGCGGGTCGGTCTCGACGCTGGAGATGCCGACCCGCATGGCGCCGCGCTCGCGCAGGTGCCGGGTCAGCGCCCGGGTGTCCACGCCGCTGATGCCGACCACGCCCTCGGCGGTCAGCCGCTCCTCCAGCCCGCCGGTGGCGCGCCAGTTAGAGCCGATCCGGGCCGGGTCGCGGACCACGTAGCCGGCGACCCAGATGCGGCCCGACTCGTCGTCCTCGCCGTTGACGCCGGTGTTGCCGATGTGCGGGGCGGTCTGCACCACCACCTGACGGTGGTAGGACGGGTCGGTCAACGTCTCCTGGTAGCCGGTCATGCCGGTGTTGAAGACCGCCTCGCCGAAGGTCTCCCCGACGCTGCCGTACGCCTCACCGTGGAACGTGCGCCCGTCCTCCAGCACGAGGATCGCGGGCCTCCGCTTCGTCATAGAACAGCCTTTCCGTCCAGGACCGTCGGCTCGCCGCGCAGGAAGGTCGCCACGATGCGACCCGGCAGCGTCATGCGGGCGTACGGGGTGTTGCGGCTACGGCTGGCCAGCTCCGCCGGCTCGATGGTGCGGCGGGCGGCCGGGTCGACCAGGGTCAGGTTCGCCGGCACGCCGGGCGCCGGGTCGAGGCCGTGCCCCTCCAGCCCGGCGATCCGGGCCGGGGTGCGCGACATCCGCTCGGCGATCAGGTCCCACTGCGGGCCGAGCACGTCGAGGGCGATCGACAGCGCCGTCTCCAGGCCGAGCATGCCCGGCCGGGCGTACGCCCACTCGCACTCCTTGTCCTCCACCGCGTGCGGGGCGTGGTCGGTGGCGACGATGTCGATCACGCCCTCGAGCAGGGCCGCCCGCAGCGCGGCGACGTCGGCCGCGGTGCGCAGCGGCGGGTTGACCTTGTAGACCGGGTCGTAGGTCTCGGCCCGGGAGTCGGTGAGCAGCAGGTGGTGCGGGGTGACCTCGGCGGTGACCCGGACGCCCCGGGCCTTGGCCTGGCGCAGCACCTCCACGCTGCCGGCGGTGGAGACGTGGCACACGTGCAGGCGGCTGCCGACGTGCTCGGCGAGCAGCACGTCCCGGGCGATGATCGCCTCCTCGGCGACCGCCGGCCAGCCGGTCAGGCCGAGCCGGGTCGAGACCTCGCCCTCGTGCATCTGCGCGCCCTCGGTGAGCCGGGGCTCCTCGGCGTGCTGGGCGATGATCCCGTCGAACGCCTTCACGTACTCCAGCGCCCGGCGCATCAGCCTCGGGTCGGCGACGCAGTGCCCGTCGTCGGAGAAGATCCGTACCCGGGCCGCCGAGTCGGCCATCGCGCCCAGCTCGGCGAGGTGCTCGCCGGCCAGGCCGACGGTGACCGCCCCGATCGGCTGCACGTCCACCAGCCCGGCCTCCCGGCCGAGGCGCCAGACCTGCTCGACCACGCCGGCGGTGTCGGCCACCGGCGAGGTGTTGGCCATCGCGCAGACCGCGGTGTAGCCACCGAGCGCCGCCGCCCGGGACCCGGACTCGACGGTCTCGGCGTCCTCCCGGCCGGGCTCGCGCAGGTGGGTGTGCAGGTCGACGAGGCCGGGCAGCGCGACCAGCCCGGTGCCGTCGACGACGGTCGCCTCCGGCGCGTCCAGCCCGGCGCCGACGGCCGCGACGACGCCGTCGCGGATGAGCACGTCGGTCGGCGCGGCGCCGACGACGCTGACGTTGGAGATCAGGTACGAGCTCACCGGTTGTTCCCCCCGAGCAGCAGATAGAGGACGGCCATCCGCACGGAGACCCCGTTGGCGACCTGTTCGACGATGGTGGAGCGGGGCGAGTCGGCCACCTCGGGCGTGATCTCCATCCCCCGGTTCATCGGTCCGGGGTGCATGACGATCGCGTGCTCGGGCAGCCGGCGCATCCGCGGGCCGTCCAGGCCGTAGCGGCGGGCGTACTCGCGGGCGGACGGGAAGTAGGAGGCGTTCATCCGCTCGCGCTGCACCCGCAGCATCATCACCACGTCCGACTGCGGCAGCACCGCGTCGAGGTCGTAGGAGACGTCGGTGCCGGGCGCGAGCGCCTGCGCGATGTGGACGGGGATCAGCGTCGGCGGCCCGACCAGGGTCACCTTGGCGCCGAGCGTGGACAGCAGCAGGACGTTCGAGCGGGCCACCCGGCTGTGCAGGACGTCCCCGACCACCGCGACCGACAGGCCGGCCAGCCGCCCCAGCCGGGAGCGCATCGTGTACGCGTCGAGCAGCGCCTGGGTCGGGTGCTCGTGGGTGCCGTCGCCGGCGTTGACCACCGAGCCGTCGACCCAGTCGGCGAGCCGGTGCGGGGCGCCGGAGGCGGGGTGCCGGACGACCACGGCGTCGGCCCCCATCGCCTGGAGGGTCAGCGCGGTGTCCTTCAGGCTCTCGCCCTTGGTCACGCTGGAGCCCTTGGCCGAAAAGTTGATCACGTCGGCGCTGAGCCGCTTCGCCGCCGCCTCGAAGGAGATCCGGGTGCGGGTGGAGTCCTCGTAGAAGAGGTTCACCACGGTGCGCCCGCGCAGCGCGGGGAGCTTCTTCACCTCCCGGCCGGCGACCGTGGCCATCTCGGCGGCCGTGTCCAGGATCTCGGTGGCGGTGGCGGCGTCCAGGTCGGCACCGGAGAGCAGGTGCCTGATCATGAGGGGGTCCCCCCGTACAACCTGACCTCGTCGGTGCCGTCGGTCTCCGCGAGGGTGACCTTCACGCTCTCCGCCAGGGACGTCGGGATGTTCTTGCCGACGTAGTCGGCGCGGATCGGCAGCTCGCGGTGGCCGCGGTCGACCAGGACGGCGAGCTGGACGGACGCCGGCCGCCCGACGTCGTTGAGCGCGTCGAGCGCGGCCCGCACCGTGCGGCCGGAGAAGAGCACGTCGTCGACGAGGACGACCCGCTTGCCGTCGATGCCGCCGGGCGGCACCTGGGTCGGCCCGACCGCGCGGGTGGCGTGCCGGCGCAGGTCGTCGCGGTAGAGGGTGATGTCGAGCACGCCGACCGGAACGGTCACGTCCTCGAAGGTGCTGATCCGGGCGGCGAGCCGCTTCGCGAGCGGGGCGCCCCGGGTGGGGATGCCCAGCAGCACCGTGTTCGCGGCGCCCTGGGTCTTCTCCAGGATCTGGTGGGCGATGCGGTCGACCACGCGCTGGACGTCGGCGCTGGCGAGGATCACCTTCACCGAGGGTTGTCGCGGCGGCGACGGCTGGGCAGCAGGTGGGTAGGCCACGGCGGACCTCCTTCCCCGCCTCACGGGACGGGTCGTTAAAGGACGTCGGATGCCGGTACCGGGACGCGAGCGGCCCGGACCGGGGCTTCCCGCCACGTTACCAGTGGTCACCGCACTGACCGTCGCCGGCCACTGACCCCCTGGTCAGCCCGGCGAAATGGGGACAACTCCCCCGGTGATCCCAACGGTAAGGTCACGACCACTTGACCAGTTGTACCAATCCCCGTACCGTCACGCTCCGTAGCGACCCCTGGGAGAACCCCGAGCAGCACTGGGAGTGTTTAATGCCCTCTGAATACGCCAAGTCTCTGGGCGCCCGCCTGCGCTCCATCCGTCAGCAGCAGGGCCTGTCCCTGCAGGGCGTGGAGGAGAAGTCGAACGGGCGGTGGAAGGCGGTGGTGGTCGGCTCCTACGAGCGCGGCGACCGCGCCGTCACGGTGTCGCGCCTGGCCGAGCTTGCCGACTTCTACCGTGTTCCCGTCTCGGAGCTGCTGCCCGACGGCAGCGGGGTTCGCCACGAGCCCACCAGCAAGATCGTCCTGGACCTGGAGCGGCTCTACGACGAGGCCTCCGAGGACCTCGCCTACGTCGCCCGGTACGCGCGTGCCATCCAGCAGCAGCGCGGTGACTACAACGGCCGCGTGCTCTCCATCCGCGCCGACGACCTGCGCGCGCTCGCGATCGTGTACGACGCCTCGCCGTCCGGCCTGATCGAGCGGCTCACCGAGCACGGCGTGCTGGTCGCCGACCCGCGGGCGTTCTTCGCCAGCTGACCAGGAACGCGAGAGGGGCCCGTGCCGTCCGGCACGGGCCCCTCTCGTTCGTCGTTCGTGTCGCGTCCCGCCTGTTGAGCACACCGACTGTGACGCACGTCCGGGTGTGACGTGCGCCGCGTCAGCGGGTGGCGTACTCGGCGATGCGGCCGAGGATGCCGTTGAGGAAGCGCGGCGAGTCGTCGGTCGACATCTGCCGGGCCAGCTCGACGGCCTCGCTGATGGCCACCGCGTCGTCGATCTCGTCGACGTAGAGCAGCTCGTAGACCGCGATCCGGGCGAGGTTGCGGTCGACCGCCGGCATCCGGTCCAGCGTCCACCCCTCGGCGTAGCTGGCGATCACCTCGTCGATCCGGTCGAGGTGGGCGGCGACGCCCTCGACGAGGCTCACCGCGTATCCCAGGTGCTCGGGTCGGGGCTTCTCGATCCGCTCGATGTAGCCGGCGAGCACCTCGACCGGCGGGCGGTCCCGCAGGTCGGCCTCGAAGAGCACGTCCAGCGCCCGCTTACGCGCCTTGCGGCGCGCAGGCATCTGCTGCTTGGGACCCTCGGCCATCAGGCGCGGCCGAGGTAACGGCCGTCGCGGGTGTCGACCTTGATCTTCTCGCCGGTGGTGATGAAGAGCGGCACCTGGACCGTCGCGTCGGTCTCGACGGTGGCCGGCTTGTTGCCGCCGGTCGACCGGTCGCCCTGCAGGCCCGGCTCGGTGTAGGTGACTTCCAGCACGACGCTGGTCGGGAGCTCGATGTAGAGCGGGACACCCTCGTGGGTGGCCACGGTCGCCTCAGCCTCGGGCAGCAGGTAGTTCGCCGCGTCACCGACGGTGGCACCCGGCACGTTGATCTGGTCGAACGTCTCCAGGTCCATGAAGACGTAGTCCTCGCCGTCGGCGTAGAGGTACTGCATGGTGCGCTTGTCCACGGTCGCGGTCTCGACCTTGGTGCCCGCGTTGAAGGTCTTGTCGACCACCTTGCCGGACAGCACGTTCTTCAGCGTGGTACGCACGAACGCACCACCCTTACCGGGCTTGACGTGCTGGAACTCGACGACGGCCCAAAGCTCTCCGTCGAGGTTGAGTACCAGGCCGTTCTTCAGGTCGTTGGTGGTGGCCATTTCCTGCCTTGATCATCAATTGGCGGACAGACCTGGCAAGTCTACTAGTTGCGTCGAACGCCGCTGTCCGCCGCTTCCCGCCGCCCTTCCACCTCCCTTCCGCCACTCTCCCGCCGCCCGCTCGCCGCCCGCTCGCGACGCCTTCCGCCGCGCCCCACCGTCACCGCGCCGGCCCAGCCACCTTGCGGGGTTACCGGCGACAACCCACGTCGGCGCTCACATTCCGTAATCCGCCACGCTCCCCAGCAGAACCCCTCCACGCTCCCTTTGCTCTGCACCCATGGAGGCACCAGTTACGCATGGTCACTTTGTCGCCTCCGGCAACGATTCGCCGTCGACAAGAAATCCCAGCTCAGAGCGGTGGTGCGAATTCGGATGCAGAGCAAAGCGTCGGAGGGGCAGGGAGCACGAGCCGCAGCGGCGGTAACCGGCAGTAACGAAGGTAGATGTCACTCACCGTCACGACGGCTGGAGCGCAGAGCGCGCCACCGGCACTCATCTCGCCGCTCCCGCACGCGACGGGCGGGACGGGCGGGACGGGCAGTGCGGGACGGGCAGTGCGGGCGAGCGGGACGGGCGGGAGCGGGGAGGGCAACCGGGGGTCAGCGGATCTGGGCGGCCAGGTGGTGCAGGGCCAGGCGGTAGCCGTCGACGCCGAGGCCGCAGATCACCCCGGTCGCCACCGCCGACACCACGGAGTGGTGCCGGAACTCCTCGCGGGCGTGGATGTTGGAGATGTGCACCTCGACCAGCGGCCCGCGCAGCATGGCGCAGGCGTCCCGGACCGCGTACGAGTAGTGCGACCAGGCGGCGGGGTTGAGGACCACTGCGGCGCCCTCGTCGGCGGCGGCGTGCAGCCAGCCCAGCAGCTCGTGCTCGGCGTCGGTCTGCCGGACCGTCACGTCCAGGCCCAGCTCCCGCCCGGTCGACTCGCAGAGCGCCACCAGGTCCGCGTAGCTGGTCGCCCCGTAGACGTCCGGCTGCCGGGTGCCGAGCCGGCCCAGGTTCGGGCCGTTCAGCACGTGGACCTTCACGCGGCCACCTCGCGGTAGGCCGCCTCCAGCAGCTCGTCGTCCGGGCCCTCCAGGATCGCCGGCCGGGCCAGCCCGTCCAGTACGACGAAACGCAGCTGGTTGCCCCGGGCCTTCTTGTCCACCCGCATCGTGGCGAGCAGTCCGGGCCAGGCCTGCGCGGGATATCTGGTGGGCAGGCCGAGCGCCGCCATGGCCGTCCGGTGCCGCTCGGCGGTGGGGGCGTCCAGCCGCCCGGCCAGTCGGGCCAACTCACCGGCGTAGACGACGCCGACCGACACCGCGTGGCCGTGCCGCCAGCGGTAGTCCTCCGCCTTCTCGATGGCGTGGGCCAGGGTGTGACCGTAGTTGAGCACCTCCCGCACGCCCGACTCGCGCAGGTCGCCCGAGACCACGTCGGACTTCACCCGGATCGCCCGCTCGATCAGCTCGCGGGTCACCGGGCCGGTCGGGTCGGTGGCCGCCGCCCGGTCCCGCTCCACCAGGTCGAGGATCACCGGGTCGGCGATGAAGCCGCACTTGACCACCTCGGCCAGACCGGCGGCGAGGTCGGCCTGCGGGAGGCTGTCCAGCGTCGTCAGGTCGGCGAGGACGCCGACCGGCGGGTGGAACGCCCCGACCAGGTTCTTGCCGGCGGCGGTGTTGATCCCGGTCTTGCCGCCCACCGCCGCGTCGACCATGCCCAACAGCGAGGTCGCCACCGGAACCCAGCGCACCCCCCGCAGCCAGCAGGCCGCGACGAAGCCGGCCAGGTCGGTCACCGCGCCGCCACCGACGCCCACCACCGCGTCGGTACGGGTGAAACCCGCCTCGCCCAGCCGGTCCCAGCAGGTCGCCGCCACGTCGATGCGCTTGCCCGCCTCGGCGTCCGGCACCTCGATCAGCAGCGGTGCGACGCCGGCGGCGCGCAGCCGCCCGCCGATCGCGTCCGCCAGTTCCTTCAGTGGGTGCGCGTGCAGCACGGCCACCCGGGTCGCGTCCGGCAGCAGCCCGGGCAGCGCGTCGAGCAGGTCGCGTCCCACCAGCACGTCGTACGGGCGCTCGCCGCCGACCGGGATCCGGGTCACCTCGTCCATCGCCGGCAGCCTAGTCCAGCCGCCCGATCCGAGGGGGGAACTGTCCACTTCGTGGCCACCGTTCCCGCGCCGGGGCGGGACCGCGCGGGCCGCCCCCGGGGCGGGATCACCCGGGCACCCGGGCCGCCCACGCGGCCAGCCCTCGAGCGTGCGCGGCGACCTCGGCGCGCAGGGCCTCGGGGCGTACGACGGTGAACGGCCAGCCCAGCCCAGCGAGCAGCTGGGCCATCCCGGCCAGGCTCTCCGCGCGGGCGCGCAGTAGTACTCCGCCGTCGGTCGCGCTCAGCTCGGCCACGCTGGGCGGCAGGCGGCGTCGCGCGGCGGCCAGGTCGGCCTCGAGCAGCACCTCGACGTCGTGGGCGTACGGGACGCGGGCCAGCGAGCGGGTCACCTGGGCGACCGGGTCGAAGCCGGCGGGCACGGTGAAGGTCTCCTCCCCCGGCAGCACCTCCCCGATCCGGTCCAGCCGGAACGTGCGCACCTCCCCGCGCAGGTGATCGTGGCCCGTGACGTACCAGCGGCCGGAGTGGAAGACCAGCCCGTACGGGTCGAGCTCCCGGCGGGTCACCGTGCCGGAAGAGGAACGGTGCTCCAGCCGTACCCGGCGCCGGTGCCGAGCGGCGGCGCCGAGGGTGAGCAGCGTCCCGGTCGCCGGCCGGGGCTGCGGCGCCGATCGCCGCAGGGTGAAGCCGAGGTGCTCCTGCACCGCCGCGAGGCGGTCACTGAGCGTGGGCGGGAGCACCCTGCGGATCTTGGCCAACGCGGTCGCGGTCGCCGGTTCTTCGGTGCCCAGCCCGAGCCGCTCGGCGGCGACCAGACCGAGCAGCACGGCGACGGCCTCGTCGTCGGTGAGCATCAGCGGCGGCAGCTTGTAGCCGGGGCGCAGCCGGTAGCCGCCGTGGCGGCCCCGCTCGGCAGCGACCGGGATGCCCAGCTCGGCCAGGGTCGCGGCGTAGCGGCGCACCGTGCGCCCGTCCACCCCCAGCCGGCGGGCCAGCTCCGCCCCGGTGAGCCGGTGGTGGCTCTGGAGCAGTTCGAGCATGCCGAGCACCCGGGCGGCGGGATGCGACACGGACCACTCCTTCAAAGCGGGCGGAAAGCGTCCGGATTCGATCGTACGGTGGTCGCGGACGACGAGAGAGGGAGGCCGCGATGGCGACGTTCGTGCTGGTGCCGGGGTTCTGGCTGGGCGGTTGGGCGTGGCGCGACGTGACCGCGACGCTGCGCGGGCAGGGCCACGAGGTGCACCCGGTGACGCTGACCGGGGTGGCCGAGCGCGCCCACCTCGCCGGCCCGGAGGTCGGCCTGGAGACACACACGACCGACATCGTCCGGTTGATCGAGGTGGAGGAGCTGCACGACGTCGTGCTGGTGGGCCACTCCGGCGGCGGGCTGCCGGTGACCCAGGCGGCGGACCGCCTCGGCGAGCGGATCGCCCGGGTGGTCTACGTGGAGAGCGGGCCGATGCCCGACGGCATGTCGCAGTTCGACAGCAACCCGCCCGAGGAGCAGGAGCGGCTGCGCGCCGAGATCGGCGACGGGCACCTGCTGCCGCCGCCCGCGTTCGACCCGGCCCAGGACCCGCAGAACCTGGCCGGGCTGGCCCCGGCCGCACTTGCGCTGCTGCGGCGGCGGGCCACCGCCCACCCGCTGCGCGCCGCCACCGACCCGGTCCGCCGCACCGGTGGGCGCGCGGTGCCGACGGCCCTGGTGGCGAGCACCTTCCCGCTCGCGGTGGTCGAGGACATGATCGCCCAGGGCCACCCGTTCTTCGCCGGGCTGGCCGGCGGCCGGCTGTACGCGCTGCCCACCGGCCACTGGCCACTGCTCAGCGAGCCGAAGGGCCTGGCCGACGTGCTCGACGACATCGCCCGCGAGTGACACGGCCGCCGGGGTCCCGGGGCCCGCGGCGGTGCGGGGCTCAGCGCTTGAGGAGCGCGGCGATCTCCGCGGCGATCTCCGCCGGGGACCGCCCGTCGGTGACGACCGTCGCGGTGGCCACCTCGGCGTAGAGCGGGCGGCGCTGGTCCAGCAGGTACTTCAGCGTCGCCCGGGGGTTGATCGCCAGTAGGGGGCGGCCCCCGCCGAGCCCGACCCGCTTCACCGCGTCGGACAGCTCGACGGAGAGGTGGACCACGGGGTGCCCGACCAGGGCCGCGCGGTTCTCCTCGGCGAGGATCGCGCCGCCGCCGAGGGCGAGCACGCCCCCGCACGAGGCAAGCCCCGCCGCCACGGCCGCCCGTTCGAGGGTACGGAAGTGGTCCTCACCCTCGTCGATGAAGATCTCGGAGATCGGCTTGCCGGCCAGCCGCACGATGTCCAAATCGGTGTCGCGGAACTCCACGCCGAGCAGCTCGGCCAGCGCCAGCCCGACGGTGGTCTTGCCCGAGCCGGGCGCCCCCACCAGCACGCAGACCGGCGCCATCAGCGGCACCGCCGAACCGCCGCGCGCCCCGCCCGCCGAACCGCGCTCACCGGATCACCAGGGCGTCGAGGTAGCTGGCCAGGTTGCGGCGGATCTCGGCGACCGAGTCGCCGCCGAACTTCTCGGTGGCGGCCTCCGCCAGCACCAGCGCCACCATCGCCTCGGCGACGACGGCGGCGGCGGGCACGGCGCAGACGTCCGAGCGCTGGTTGATCGCGGTGGCCGGCTCGCCCGTGGTGACGTCCACCGTCGCCAGTGCCCGGTTCAGCGACGAGATCGGCTTCATCGCGGCCTTCACCCGCAGCGGCTCGCCGGTGGTGATGCCGCCCTCCAGCCCGCCGGCCCGGTCGGTGACCCGGCGTACGCCGGTGGCGGTGGGGATGATCTCGTCGTGCGCCTCGGAGCCACGCGAGCGCGCCTGCCGCCAGCCGTCGCCGATCTCCACGCCCTTGATGGCCTGGATCGACATGAGGGCGGTCGCGAGCCGGGCGTCGAGCTTGCGGTCCCACTGCACGTGGCTGCCCAGGCCCGGCGGCACCCCGTACGCCAGCACCTCGACCACGCCACCCAGGGTGTCGGCGGCCTTCTTCGCGGCGTCGACCTCGGCGACCATCCGGGCGCTGGCCTCCGGGTCGAGGCAGCGCAGCGGGTCCGCGTCGATGCGGTCGGCGTCGGCGGGCGTGGGGCGCAGCCCGGGCTTGGCGGCGACCGGGCCCAGCTCCACCACGTGCGAGACGACCTCGATGCCGAGGGCCTGCCGGAGCAGCGCCTTGGCGACCGTGCCGACGGCGACCCGGGCGGCGGTCTCCCGCGCGCTGGCCCGCTCCAGGATCGGCCGGGCGTCGGTGTGGCCGTACTTCTGCATGCCGGCCAGGTCGGCGTGCCCCGGGCGGGGGCGGGTGAGCGGCGCGTTGCGGGCCTGGCTGGCCAGTTCCTCCGCGTCGACCGGGTCGGCGGCCATCACGGTGCGCCACTTGGGCCACTCGGAGTTGCCGACGCGGATCGCGACCGGGCTGCCGAGGGTCGCCCCGTGCCGCAGCCCGCCGATGACCTCCACCTCGTCCTGCTCGAACGACATCCGCGCACCCCGGCCGTAGCCGAGCCGGCGCCGGGCCAGCTCACCGGCGATGTCCCCGGTGGTCACCTCGACGCCGGCGGGCACGCCCTCGAGCATCGCGACGAGGGCGGGACCGTGCGATTCCCCTGCAGTCAACCAGCGCAACACAGCGGTCAGTCTGTCACGCCCGGTGGCCGCCGCCGTGCGGTGCCCGCCGCGTCCCGCCCTGCGGACGCGGCACGGCCAACCGACGGCCCCGCCGCGACCGCCGGGTGGCCCGCCGCCCGGGCACACCCGCCGGTAGGACCCGCGCGGCCCCGGAGGCCGCGAGGTCCGTGCCCAGGGGCGATCCCGGGCGGCGCGGGCTCAGATGCCCCGGCCGCGTTTGTGCAGGGTACGCAGCACCGCGTCGGCGCGGACCATCCGCCCGGCGACGGCGAGGGCCAGGTACGCCCTCGGCTCGCGCGGGTTGCGCCGGATGGTGTGCCGGGCCCAGCGCATCGCGCCCCGCCGGTCGCCGGACGCGGCACGGGCGAAGGCGATCTGCCCGGTGACCCGCGCCTCGCCGGCCGGCTGGGTGCCGAATTCCGGGTAGCGCTCCAGCAGCCACTGCAACGCCTCGGAGATGGTGTCCCAGCGCTGCGCGAAGTAGGACCGCTTGTGCCAGCGCACCAGCACGTACGGCGTGCGCAGGTTGACCAGCGGCGCGCTGCGGGCGGCCCGCAGCAGGAACTCGTAGTCCTCCGCGTAGCTGCCCGGGATCTCCTCGTCGACCAGCCCGAACCCGTCGCGCAGCGCGGCGGCGCGGATCAGGAAGGTCGACGGGTGCAGCTCCGTCATCCGGTCCCGCAGCAGGTCGGCCAGGGTGACCGAGTCCTTCGGCAGTGCCCGGTCGACGGTGTGCCCGTCGTAGCTGACCCGGATGCCGCAGCTGACGAACTCCGCGTCGGGGTGGGCGGCGAGCGCCTCGACCTGGGCCCGCAGCTTGCCGGGCAGCCACTCGTCGTCGTCGTCGCAGAACGCGACGAGCTCGCCGGTGGCCGCCAGGACGCCCGAGTTGCGGGCGCCGGCCAGGCCGGGGGCGCGCTCGTTGCGGATGACCCGGACCAGCCGGTCCGGGCGGGACAGCTCGGCCAGCGAGGCGTCCGGCTCGGACTGGTCGTAGACCACCACCACCTCGATCGGGCCGGGGTGGTCCTGGTCGAGGATGGCGCGTACGGCGGCCCGGAGCAGCTCCGGGCGGTCCCGGGTGGGCACCACCGCGCTCACGCTCGGGTGTTCGGTCATCGCCGCTCTCCGTTCCGGGCCGGCCGTGCCCACGGCCGCCACCTCGTCCGCTGCCGTCGTCCGGTCGACGCGGCCACCAGGTCCTCCACGATCCGTCCCACCTGCTCGACCGCCGCGCGGCGCGCCCGGGACGCGTCCGGGTCGGCCGCGACGGCGAACCGCGACGGGTCGGCGAGGCCTGCGGTGAGCGCCTCGAACAGCGCCTCCCGGGTCTCGGCCAGCGCCACCATGCCGGCCGCGCCCAGGCGACGGGCGAACAACTGCTGGTGGTCGTCGACGTGTTCGCCCCGGGTCGGATCCCGTGGGACGACGATCGGCAGGTGACCGTGCCGGCGGGCCTCCAGGATGGTGGCCGGGCCGCCGTGGCAGACCACGAGGTCGGCCTCGGCCATCGCCGTCTGCAGCTCGTCGTGACCGAGGAAGGGCATCGCCCCGGGCACCCCGGGGGCCCGGGTGTGTCCGTGCTGGACGGTCAGCCCGACGTCCTCGGCGACGGCGGGATGCCACTCCTCCAGCCAGCCGACCAGGCGGTCGAACGGGTGCTTGTCGGTGCCGACGGCGACCAGCAGCCGGGCCTGCGCGAGGCTGCCGGAGTCGCGCGGCCGGGGCACCCGGGTGGCGGGCGCGGGCCGGGGACGGCCGGGGGCGACGCGGTGGACGGGGGTGGTTCCGGTGCTCTCGGCGCTCACAGCAGGGTCCCCACGACGGTGGCCTCCGGGTACTGGCGGCGCTGCTCGTCCCACTGCACGAGCATCGCGGAGAGGAACGGCCGGCAGAGCCGGGCGGTCAGGGTCGGGGTGTCGATGCGGTCGTACACCTCGATGTAGACGGTCGGCACGCGCCGGAGCCGGGCCAGCACCACGAACGGGACGGCCACCCCGGCGCCGGTGGTCACCACCGCGGCGACCCGGCGCGACCGCAGCACCCGCCAGGCGAGTACGGCGTTGCGCAGCAGGTTCGGCACGTTGCGGGTGGTCGGGTGGTGCGCCGGGACGAGTTCCTCGCCGGCCAGCAGCGAGAGCGCCTCGGGTGTGTCGAAGGTGACCCAGCACCGCCGCCAGCGTTCGTACCACGGGCGCAGGGCGAGCAGTTGGGCCAGGTGGCCGCCGCTGGAGCCCACCAGGAGCAGGACTCCGGGCTCGCCGGCATCCTCGGTCGTCGTTTCCACGCGACTCCCCACAAGTTCGCTTGGATGTTCGGTGGTCGCCACGCGACAGCAGATCACACGTCCCCCGGCTGGTGAAATAGGGCGACCGGGCGACAGATCGATCTCCGCGGGTGGCGGATCGGGTGCGCCGCGGCGACCATCGGTATCGACGGCCGTCACGACCTGGAGTTTCTTCGTCACTATCCGGAGTCGACGGTGGCCCGCAGACTCCGGCGTTTTCGGTGGATCAGCCGCTATGTCGTTTCTCGATGACGTCCAGCAGGGCGGGATGCAGCGCCGCGTTCCAGCCCGCGCCCGCGTCGGCGAGGCGCCAGGTGCGCAGCCACATCTCCAGCAGGTAGGCGTCGGCCACCAGCCGCCGGGCCGCCGGCCCGAGCCCGAGGTCGGTGCCGTACCGGTCGAGGTGGGCGTCGACGGCCCGCGCCGCCGCCGCGGCCGGCTCGCCCCGCAGCACCAGGGCCCGCTGGAACGCGTCGTGCGCCAGGTCGAAGCCGAGCGGCACGTCCGGACCGCTGTGCTCCCAGTCCCAGGCGACGAGGCGGCCGGCGTGCACGCCGAGGTTCCAGGGCACCCAGTCGCCGTGCCAGTGCCCGAACTCGACGGTCGTGTCGCCGTGCCGGCCGGTCAGGGCGGCGACGGCGGCGACCGCCCGGGCCCTGTCCGGCGTGCCGGCGGCGGCGCGCCCGGCCTCGGCGGCGAGCCGGGCCAGGAACGCCGACCCGGCCACGGGGCGCGGTGGCGCCGGCGGGCGGCCCCGGCGGGCCACGGCCAGCAGGGCCGCGATCCGCGGCGGTTCGCCGGTCGACACGCCCCGCACGGCCGGTGGCAGCGGCTCGACCAGCGCGACGACCTGCCCGGCGGCCGTCGTCTCGGTCAGCAGCCGGGGCGCCGCCGGATGGTCGGGCACGCCGGTCAGCGCCGGCAACTCCCGCAGGGCCGCCGCCTCGGCGGTCACCAGCGCCCGGGTCGCCCCGTTCCAGCCGATCTTCGCGTAGCCGAGGGCCCGGCCGTCCGGGCCGAACAGTTGCAGGGTGGGCTTGTGGTTCGGGTCCGGCGGGCGGACCCCGCAGGCCGCGTACACCGCCGGTCTCCCGAGCGCGGCGCCCAGCCGCCCGGCCAGCAGCGCCTCGTCGGCCGCGACGCCCTCGGGCAGCGACACCGTCAGCCGGGGGAACGGGGCCAGGTCGACCGCGCC
Source organism: Micromonospora sp. DT46 (assembly GCF_049841735.1). Classification (NCBI taxonomy): domain Bacteria; kingdom Bacillati; phylum Actinomycetota; class Actinomycetes; order Micromonosporales; family Micromonosporaceae; genus Micromonospora; species Micromonospora sp. DT46. Next base: position 74,353 of record NZ_JBNCKW010000008.1, read on the forward strand.
GACCCGCGCCAGCGTGCCGAGCCCGGCCCGCACGGCCCGCACCTTCGGCGGGCGCAACGCGTTGTACGCCAGCAGCGAGGCGGCCGTGGCCCGGGGCGCGCCGAGCGGCAGCAGGAAGCGGGCCCGGGCGAGCGACGGGACGACGGCGTACCGGGCGACGGCGCGGTGCCCGGGCGGCGGCGGGGCGCCCACGGTCAGGGCGATCCGCTCGTCGCCGAACACCGCCCGGGTGACCCAGCCCAGCCCGTCGGTGCGCGAGCGCGGGTCGGCGGCGGTGGCCCGCGCCGTCACGGGGCCTGGTCCGGCCAGTCGAGCTCCAGCCCCAACCGCTGCCGCAACGCGTCGTTGTACGGGCGGTAGTACTCGGTCAGCTCGGCGCGCACCGCCGGCTCCAGCGGCGACGAGCGGCGGTCGTTGTAGACCTTGAAGTCGGGCAGGTCGTGCGGGGGCAGGCCGAGGAAGTCCAGCGTCCGGCGGTAGGTGGACCGGGCGTCGCGGTAGAGGTCCTCGCTGGGCAGGAAGAGGATCTGCTGCCGGTCGAAGCGCTCCAGCCACGGCTCCAGGTGCTCCAGGTAGCGGCCCCGGGCCCGGTAGGTGTACCAGTCGTACGGCTCGCTGAAGTACTCCGGCTCGGCGATCAGCCGCTCCCGCTCCCCCGCCGTACGCTCCTGCTCGGCCGCCAACGCGGCGGCGAAGTCGAGCGGCTCGATGCCGTGCGTGCGCCGCTCCTTCCAGTGCGAGTACGCCCGCTCCACCGGGTCGCGCAGCAGCACGATCAGCCGCACCGACGGCATCAGCGCCGCGACCCGCTGCGCCGCGAGGGGGTGGAACATGTACAGCGGCGCCGCCTCGCCGACGCGTACCGGCCCGCCGTGGCGCTTCTCCAGCGCCTCCCGGTGGCGCTGGGTGGGAAAGTGCGAGCGGTACCAGGCCTCGCCCCGACGCCAGTGCTCCTCGAAGTAGTGCGAGGACTTGGTGTTCCAGGCCGGGAAGAGCCGGGGCACCAGCGGGTGCTGGATCAGGTAGTTCCACAGCGAGGTGGTGCCGCCCCGCTTGGTGCCGATGATGAGGAAGTCCGGCAGCGGTCGCCGGTCGCTGGTCCGTACCCCGTAGTCGACGAGCGACTCCCGCACCCGCTCCGTCACCTGGGTCGGTACGAGCTGCTTCACCCGGTCTCGGATGGACGGCACGACGACCTCACCTGCCCTTCGATTCCTCCGGGGCGCGCCCGGTGGCGGCCGGGGCCGCCTCCTGCCGCCCACGAACCTGCACCATGGTCACCCGGATGCGGTGCCGCACCCGGGGCAACGTCAACAAGCCGACGCAGCCGGCGGCCAGCACGCCCAGGGCCACGGCCAGGCCGCCGATCCCCCGGCCGCCGGCCAGCACCCCGACCGTCGCCGCGGCCCCGACCCCGGCGACGGTGGCCGCCCCGGCCCGCAGCATCGCCGCGTCGACCAGCGGCTGGCCGACCACGGCCCGGGCGCAGCCGACCGCCGTGAGGTTCTCGGTGGCGATGCCGAGCGCCCAGGCCAGCGCCGCCCCCGTCGCGCCGTGCGCCGGGATCAGCCACAGGCCGAGGGAGACCGTGACCAGCAGCCCGGCCAGCGTGGCGGCCAGGTGCAGCCCGCTGCGCCCGCCCATCAGCAGCAGGCTCTGCACGTTGCCGACCCCGGTGTTGACCAGCATGGCCAGCGCCAGCACGGTCATCGCGGGGGCGCCGGCGGTGAACTCGGGCCCGAAGAGCTGGAGGAAGGCCAGCCCGAAGACGGCGAGCAGCAGGTAGACCGGCCAGGACAGCACCAGCCCCCACGTGGTCAACTGCCGGTGCACGGCCGCCGCCGCGGCCCGGTCCCCGCGCCCGAGCAGCCGGGACAGCTGCGGTGACACCGCCACCCGCAGCCCCTGCATGGCCAGTTGGCCGGCGAGGATGTAGCGCCCGACGGCGCCGAACACGCCGGCGTCGGCCGGCCCGGCGAGCACCGACGTGAGCAGCACGCCCACCCACATGTTGCCGGCGTCGATGGCGGCCGACGCGGCCCTGGGCAGCGCGAAGCGCCAGAACGCCGACCAGTCGTCCGGCGCGGGCCGCAGCGCCGCGCCCCGACCGACGCCGAGCGGGCCGGCCACCAGCGTCAGGCAGGCCAGCAGGGCGAGCGCCGCCGGCACCAGCCAGCCGGTCATGCCGGCCAGCAGGCCACCGCCGGCCAGGGCCGCCGCGCCGACCAGCACGGGCCGGGCCACCGGCAGCAGGAAGAACTGCACCCCGACGTACGCCCGGATCGGGCGCACGCAGCGCAGCGCGGCGAGCAGCAGCGTCATCGCCACCACCACCGGCACCGCGGCGAAGCTGGCCGTCAGCAGGGCCGCGCCGTCGACGCCGGAGCCGCCGAGCAGGCGCGGGGCGAGCGCGTCGGCGGCGAGCACCCCGCCCACGGCGACGGCGACCGCGACCAGCAGCGGCGGGACCAGCGCCACCGGGAGCACCCGGGCGGCGTCGCCGCGCGCACCGAGGCGCCGGCGGGGCAGCGCCCACATCAGCCCGGTCTCCGCGCCGAGGGTGCACACGGCGGTGGCGACGGTGACCACACCGATCGCGGCGAAGAACGCCCCGGAGCCGACCGTGCCGTAGCCGCGGGTGATGACCACCGCGAGCAGGAAGCCGAAGAGGCCGCTGGTGGCCGCGCCGACCAGCCCGGCCACGCCGCTGCGGACGCTGCGGCGGGTCTCCGTGTCGTCGCCGGTCGGCGCTCCGCCCGGCCCCGACGCGGCGGGTGCGGAGGCCGGGTGGGGGCCGGACGGCGGGCGGGTGGCGGCGGTCATGCGGGCACCGCTTTCGGGCGCGGGATGCGGGGGCGGTGCAGTCGTGCCGCCGTCTCCCGCTCGGTGAGCGCCATCGCGAAGGCGACCGCGAAGAAGGCGACCGCGAGGTTCTGGTTGGCCATGCCGTAGAAGGGGATCTGCACCAGGCAGACCACCGGCACCACGGCCAGCCACTGCCCGGCGGCGGACGTGGCCCGGGCGCAGATCAGCGCGGCGACCACGAACCACGCGAGGAAGCACAGCAGCGCGGGGACGCCGTGGCTGAACAGCACCATCCACAACTGCCCCTGGGTGCCGATCGGCGCCTCGGCGCTGACGGTGTCGACGTTCACCGGCGCGCCGTAGCCGAGCCAGGGCGACTCCCGTACCCGCCGGATCACCTCCACGTAGAGGGAGAGCCGGTCGGTGTTGGTGTCGCTGGACTCGACCCGGTTGCCGATCAGCTGGGTGACCGGGATGAACAGGGTGACGAGGCCACCGGTGACCACCACCCCGACGATCGACGCGGCCACCCGGACGTTACCGCGCAGGGCGGCCCGGACGCCGAGCACCGCCAGCCCGGCGCCGAGGCTGAGGAACATCGCCCGGTTGAGCGTGAGGAAGGCCGGCGCCAACGACAGCGGCAGCGACGCCAGCAGCGCCCAGCGCAGCACGCCGCGCCGGCGCAGCATGGTGAAGGCCACCACGCAGGGCAGCGTCATCGCGTACGCGCTGCCGTAGTTGTTGGTGTACGCGAACGGCGCGGCCGGCCGGTAGATCGGGTTCAACGACCGGGCGCTGTACTCCGCGGTGGTGAGGTGGACCATGTCCTGGATGAACGGGGTGTTGGCCACCCCGCCCGGAAGCAGCACCTCCATCGGGGTGGTCAGCGCGAACCGGGGCGCCAGCACGCCCAGCCAGCCCAGCGCGACCAGCCCGAACCAGAAGGCGCAGAGCGGAACGAGGACGGCGACCTGGTCGGGGCGCTCCCGGGCGATCGCGTAGACGTAGACGCCCACCACGAGCGCGGTGAGGTAGAAGGCGAGCCGCAGGGCGAACGTCAGCACGGAGGCCGGTGTCTGCAACTGGGTGGCGCTGACCACCACGATGGCAAGGAACAGCAGCCAGATCCCGGCGGCCGGGGGCAGCGGCACCCGGCCCCGGATGAACAGCAGTGCGAACAGCAGCGCCCCGAGCAGGGGCCACCCGAGGTAGAACGCGCCGGCCAGCCACCACACGGGCACCAGGCCGAACATCAACGCCAGCGGCCAGAGCGGCAACCGTGGCGGGGGCGGCGGCTGCGGCAGCGGCGCGGCGGCGCCCGGGCCGCCGCCCGGCTCGGTCGTGGCCGGCGCGCGGGTGACCGGCACGGATCAGCCCCGGCCGCAGCGCGTCAACACGAAGCCGAGCGGGGTGACCCCGGCGGCGCGCAGCCGCTCCACGAGGCGGCGCAGGTCGCCCTGCCGGGTCCGGTCCTGTTCGACCACCACGACCGCCGTGCCCTGCCGGGCGACGGCCACCCCGCGCTCGTCGGACTCCGCCGGCGGGGCGTTGAACAGCACCAGGCTGTGGTCGGCGCCCTGCCGCCAGATGCCGAACCGGACGCTGCCCGCGCCCACGGTCACCGGGTCGGTGCTCGACGCCTTGCCGTTCTCGCCGGCCGCCGTCGAGGTGACCCGGGGCAGGGTCAGCGTGGCGTCCGGGTCGGTGGACGGGCGGGCGCCGATGGGGTGCGGCGACGGGCGACGGGCCGCGGCCGGCTCCGTGGTGCCGCCGCTCTTGCCGTCCGTCGTCGAGCCGGCCGGCCGGGGCTTCGGGACGAGCGGGCGGGACGGGTCCGCCGCGGCGGGCAGCCGCTCCCGGTCGGCGAGCACGGTGCTGCGCAGCCGGTCGGCGCGCCCGCTGTCGTCGGCGACGAAGACCTCCCGGCCGACGGCCGCCAGCGCCACCGCCAGCCCGGCGGTGATGGCCGTGGGGTCCTCCTCGCGGGCGGTCAGCAGCGACACCCGGGCGGGCTGGCGCACCCGCTCGGCGATGGCCATCGCCACGTACCGGATGTCGGCGTCGACCGCCTCCTTGCCGCCGCGCCACCGGCGGCTGCGGACCGTGCCGAGCAGCGGGAGCCCGGTGGCGTCCCGGCCGTCGTCGACCGACCGGATCCGCCGGTCCATCGACTCCCAGGCGTACGCCAGCACCACGCCGAGCAGCGTCCCGCCGAGCAGGCCGGCGAGCAGGTAGAGCGGGCCGTTGCCGGCGGTGGAGGCCAGGGCCCGCTCGGCGCTCTGGGTGACCCAGCCGGGGTTGACGTCGACGGCGGCGATCTCGGTGCGGGCGGCGTTGAGCTGGGTGAGCTGGTTGTTGATGCCGGTCAGCTCGGTCACCGCGGCGTCGACGGTGCCCTCGCGGGCGTTGTTGACCCGCTTCTGGAGGGCGGCCTGCTGGGCGGCGACCTTGGCGATGCTCTCGTCGTACGAGCGCAGCATCTCCTCGCGCTGCTTCTCGTACATCGTGCGGCGCACGTCGAGGTAGGCCTGGGCGGCGAGGTTGACGCCCTCGACCGCCTGCTCCGCGGTGGGGGCCTGGTAGACGAAGCGCAGGATCTGCCCGCCGGTGGGCACCTCGACCTCGAGGGCGTCGCGCACCTCGCGCGGGTCCAGGTCTCCCGAGTCGGCCAGCCGCTGCACCACGTCGGTGCCCGTGGCGATGCCGCTCTCCACGTTCATGTTCACCGCCCGGTCGGCGGCGGCGCCGCTGGGCGTGAACGCGTCGGTGACGACGGGACGCACCGCCACGACCGCGCTGGCGGACACGGCGGCCGGTACGAGCACCACGTAGCCGATCGCGGCGAGCAGGCCGATCGCGGCGACGGCCCCGACGAGCCGGATCCGGTGCAGCGGGACGCGCAGCAGGTCGGTCAGCGTGACGGTGCGGCCCGGTGTGCCGCCACCGCTGGCGGGGACGTCCGTGGCCCAGGTACCGGGGGAAGCGTCAGTCATTGAACTTCTTCACCGTCTGTTGTGGATTTCCAGCGACCACGACCCGCGGCGGCACGTCCGTACGGACCACCGTGGCGGCGCCCACGACACTGTCCCGGCCGATCCGGACGCCCTTCATCACCAGGGCGTGCGCCCCGATCCACACGTTGTCCTCGATCATGATCGGGGCGCGGGTGGCCGGGACGGGCGGGTCGTGCCGCTGCTCGGGGGGCAGGTTGTGGAAGTCGTTGTCCAGCAGCTCGCAGTCCGAGAGCAGGCACCGGTCGCCGATGGTGACCGACGTCCAGGTGCCGATCCAGGTGGCGTTCAACAGGCAGTCGGCGCCGACCCGCACCTCGCCGGGACCGGCGAAGCGGACCAGCTTGTTGATCCGGGTGCGGTCACCGATGCTCACCCGTACGCCCCGGCGCAGCCGGATCCGGCCGCGGATCTCCACGCCCCGCCCCAGCGTCAGCCGGGGATAGCGCAGCGTGTACCAGCTGCGCTTGACCGCGAAGACGACCCGTACCGCGAGCCCTCTGCGGTTGCCACCCGCGCCGACCAACGACCCTCCCCACGTCGTGCGGGCCGGCGACGGCTGATCCGTCGCCGGCCCAACGTGAACAATCTACCGATGTTCCGTTACGAACAGTCGACCGTCACTGCACGGAGAAGAAGGTCGACGGCGTTGACCACGTCACGCCGGCGGTCGCCGGGACCACCGTCGCCGTCGTTCCGTCGACCGCCGGGGCGGCCGTCGGGTCGAACGGCACGCTGCGCAGCGTTCCGTCGGTGGCACCGTACACGACCCGGCCGGCAACCCAGGCCATGCCCCGCACGGCCGACCAGGTGACTCCGGTGGTGGGCAGCGTGAACTCGGTGGCGCCGAGGTAGTTGCCGTCGATCTCGAAGTAGCGGTAGTAGAGGCCGCTGGCGCCCGAGCGGGTGTAGTAGAGGCGCCCGTCGAGGTAGAACGCGCCGGTCATCAGCGCCGGGTTGAACCAGTCGTTGTAGCCGGACGCCTCCCACGGGGCGCCGATCGCGCCGCCGTTGAACAGCGAGATGTCGATCCGGCTGCCCGTGGGGGTGCCGGCGACGGTGTGCGACCAGTAGATCCGGTCGTCCACCCGCCAGGTCGCGCCGGCCGCCGTGTAGTTGGGCTGGCTGACCGTCGTCGGGGTGCCCAGGCTGGCCCCGTCGAACGGCACCTTGGCCAGCTCGCCCGCGCCGGTGCCGACGTAGAGGTTGCCGGTGGTCGCGGTCGGCGCGTTCTTCGGGGTGATGGTGCGCCCGCCGGTCAGCGGGAACATCCCGAGCCGGCCGTGGTACTCGTTGCCCATGCCGTCGGAGTTGTGGCCGAAGTAGAGGCCGTCGCTGCCGCGCCAGAGCACCGGCACGGAAGAGCCCCAGTTGCTGGTGCCGGCCGGCATCGACGCGCTGCCGCTGCGGCGGGGGTTCCAGTTGACCGGCATGCCGGTGGCCGGGGTGACCGCGGCGATGCCGAGCCGGTCGATCGCGCCCTTGCCGGCGGTGTCGCTGGCGTTCGGGTTGTTCAGCCAGCGGAAGTGCCCACCGAGGTAGATGACGTTGTCGGCGACCTCGACGGAGGTGATGGTGTCGTTGCCGGTGTAGTCCACCCAGGTGCCGAGCTGCCCGGTGCCCCGGGCGGCGGTCTCGAAGCGCACCAGCGCGTCGCAGTACGCGGCCGGCCAGCCCGAGCCGCCGTTGGTGCCGACGACGAACCAGCTGCCGTCGCCGCCGAACTTGACGTCCTGCACGTAGTGCACGAAGGTCGCCGGCGACGCGCAGGGCGGCACGAACTTCTCAGTGCTCCAGTCGAGCACCGCCGGGGTGCCGGTGAGGTCGACCAGCGCCATCTGGTTGCGCGGCAGGTCGTTGACGAGCGTGAAGTTGCCGCCGACGGCCAGGGTGCCGCCGTCCGGGGCGACGTCGATCGTCCACACGTACGAGGTGGTCCCGTGGCGCCCGACGGTCGCGTCGACGTTGAAGGTCGGGTCGATCGCGCCGGTCGTGGCGTTGAGCCGGCCGAGCCCGGCGTGCGCGGTGCCGTTGAGCCAGTTGAACGCCCCGGCCACGTAGAGCCAGTTGCCGTGCAGCGCCAGGTCGCGGACGGTGCCGCCGTCGGAGCGGCCGACCCAGCTGTCGACGATCGCGCCCGTGGCGGGGTTGAGCGCCACCAGGTTCTTACGCGAGACGCCGTTGACGTTCTTGAAGGTGCCGCCGACGATCAGCGTGCCGCCGGGCCCGGCGACAAGCGTGTTGACCGCGCCGTCCAGCACCGGCAGGAAGCTGGTCGAGATCGTGCCGGTGGCCCGGTCGTACGCGAAGAGGTAACGCTGGGTGGTCCACGCCGCGCTGGCGGTCTGCCGGATCTGGGTGAAGCTGCCGCCGACGAACACCGTGGAGCCGACCTGCGCGAAGGCGCGGGTCTCGCCGTCCCTGGCGTGCGGTGTGGCGTCGGCCGGGTTGGCCGAGACCAGGGTCGCCGGTTCGGGCGCCGGCACCAGGGCGGCGGAGGTCCCGGTGGGGACGGCCAGCACGGCGGCGGCGGTCACGAGTGCGACCACCCCCGCCCGGGTGCGGAGTCCGGCGGATCGCCGAGAGAGCGGGATGTCGGGCACGCTACGCCTCCATGTCGGGAGAGAACCCGCGTAGCGTGCCTGGTCGACCCAGGCCGGCGATATCCGCCGATTGGGCGGTCACTGCATCAGCAACATGACACCGCACACAGGGAGTCGGATGTCCGACTCGCCCGTATCACTCTGGGTCGAAGTGTGAACGCGCCGTGTCAGCGGGCGCCCCCGGTGGGCTGCCGCAGGTAGCTGTCGCGGCCGGCGCGGGCGAACCCCGCCACCGACGCGGCGTCGTGGTTCATGGTCATGTCACAGGTGTCCGACCGGCGGGTCATCCCCGGGGAGTTGAAGTAGATCGCCGCCTTGATCTTCGGGTGCGCCTTCAGCGCCGCCGGGAACTCCTCGAACCAGCGCCGCTTCGCGTCCGGGTCGGCCGCGTCGAAGTTGGTGCCGAACTCGGCGAGCATCCGCGGCTTGCCGACCCCGAGACGGTTCTCGTCCAGCCAACGGTAGAAGCCGCCGATGGTGGTGGCCGGGCTCTTCCAGACCTTGCTGCCGTTGCAGACGTGGAAGTTGTAGGGGTCGTAGCCCACCCAGTCGACGTACCGGTCACCGGGATAGAGGCCGGCGTAGCGGTCGTAGTGGCCCGACCAGCCCATCATCGTCCACACCCACACCGCGTTGTCGGCGCCCGCCTTGGCGAACCGGTCGTGCACGTGCCGCCAGGCGCGGACGAAGTCGGCGTCGCTGCCCTTGGCCGGCTCGTCCTCCGGCTCGTGGTCGAAGCCCATGAACACCGGCACGCCGGTGTCGCGGATCCGGCCGGCGACCGCGTCGATGGTGGTGTCGTACCGGCCACTGTAGACGTCCTGCCAGGTCAGCACCGTGCCGGAGGAGAAGATCCGCGACTCCCAGGCGAAGAACATCAGCCGACCCTCGCGCATCTGCTGCCGCTGGTAGGCGTCGGGGAAGGCGCCGTTGCTGCCGGCGTTGGAGAAGTCGTGGTAGCGGTGCACGAGGTCGAACTTGCGCCCGACCTGCGCCTCGACATCGGTGACCGCGGCGCCGTGGTCCCAGCCGTCACCGGCGTTCGACGGGGAGTACATCCCCCACCAGGCGCCGCAGGAGGGCACCAGCCTGCTCGACACCGCGCCGCAGCGGTCCGTACCGGCCGACGGGCTCGCCGACGGGCTCGGGGTGGCGCGGGTGGGGCTGGCGCTGGGCGTCGGCCGCGGCGCGGGGCTCGGCGCGACCGTCCGGCTCGGCGACGGCGCGGCGCTGGTCACCACGGGCGTGGGCCGGGCGCCGACGTCGTAGCGGATCTCCAGGCGCGGGCGCAGGTCGGGGTTGCGGTTCTCCGTCGACGCCCAGTAGATCCTGGTCTCCAGCCCCGTCTGCGCGAGCGAGACCGTCCAGGTGCCGTTGCCCTTCACCAGGGCCGAGACGTCCCACTCGTTGAAGCCCTTCGCCACCCCGGAGACGGTGTCGAGGACCGCCCCCGGCAGCGCCGGCGTCGGCCGCGCCGCGCGGGCGTCCACAGCGGAGGCGTGCGCGGTCACGGTCGCCGGGAACTCCTGCCACGCGTGCACCCGCAGGGTGGCCCGCACGTTGACCGCCGCCGCCGGCAGGGTGGTCACGGCGAACTGGACGACGGCCTCCCGGCCGCCCCGGGGGTTGCCGTCGCAGCGGACCGCGCAGGTCGCCAGCGTCGTCTTCGCCCCGTTGTCGCCGTCCTGCGACACCATCGTCGCCGTGGTGTCGGCGGTCGCCGGGATCGACAGGTCGTCGGCGGCCAGCAGCGGCATCGTGGTGGCCACGATGCCGGCCACCACGGTGGCGCCGGCCACGCCGAGGACGACGGCCTTGCGCCGAGGGCCGGGGTGCCGGGTGAGGCGGTGCAGTCCGTGCCTGCTCAAGGAGTACTCCCTGTGTGTCGGACGGTGACGGTCAGCAGCGTAACCACGGCCACGGCGTGACGTGGGGACGACAGCCGGACCTAAGCGCGTCTTAACCGTCGCCTAAGGATGCCCTGGACGACCACAGGGGACACTCCCGCCCCCGCGCCGGCGGTCAGGCGGCGCGGGCGGCGGCCAGCGCGGCGGCCATCGCCGCCCGGGGCGCGGCGACGCCCGTGAAGTGCTCGAACTGGCCCACCGCCTGGGCCAGGAGCAGGTCGAGGCCGGAGACGATCCGGCAGCCGGCCGCCTCGGCCGACGCGGCCAGCGGCGTCGGCCACGGGTCGTAGAGCGCGTCGAAGAGCACCGTGCCGGGCCGCCAGTCCGCCGCGACGGCCAGCGGGTCGGCGACTCCCTTCGGCACGGTCGAGATCACCACGTCGGCGCCGAGGTGGGTCGCCGCGTCGTCGTCCCAGGCCGCCGCGCGCATCGGCACGTCGACGGCGCGGGCCACCGGGCGCAGCTCCTCGACCGCCGCCGGGCGGCGGGCCACCACGGTCACCGCGCGGGCGCCGAGCCGCCCCGCCGCGGCCACCGCCGCGCGGGCGGTGCCGCCCGCGCCCAGCACCGTCACCGTCGCGCCAGAACGCACCCCGGCGTCGGTGAGCACCTCGACCATGCCGACGACGTCGGTGTTGTCGGCGTACCAGGAGCCGTCCGGTCGGCGTACCAGCGTGTTGGCGGCGCCGGCGGCGGCGGCCACCGGCGAGACCTCGGCGGCCACCGCGAGCGCCGCCTCCTTGCCCGGCATGGTCACCGACAGCCCGGCCCACTCCGGGCCCAGGCCGGCGACCACGTCCGGCAGCTCCGCCGCCGCGCACTCGATCCGGGTGTACGACCACCCGGTCAACCCCGCCGCCGCGTAGCCGGCGTTGTGGATCACCGGCGAGAGGGAGTGCGCGATCGGCGTGCCGAGCACCCCCGCCCGCCGTGCGGCCGTCATCAGATGACGCCGTTCTCCCGGGCCTTCGCCTCGTTCTTCAGCTGCTCGTCGTAGGTCTCGGCGAACTCCGTGGTCCCCTTCTTGTCGACCGCCACGAACCAGAGCCACTTCCCCACGGGCGGGTCCATGGCTCCCGCCATGGCTTCCTTGCCCGGGTTGTTGATCGGTGTGGGGATCATTCCCCGCAGCTTGCGGCTGTACGGGTTCTTCGTGTCGAGGAGTTCTTCCTTGGTCATCTCGGCGGAGGTCTTGGTCTTCTGCCCGGTCAGCTCCAGGTAGTAGTTGACCGTGACGTCCATCTCCAGGCAGTTGCACGGGAACTCGCCGTAGGCCCGGTTGTAGGCGACCCGGGCGACCTTGCCCAGGTCCTCCTTGCGGCCTGCCTCGGCCTGCGCCAGCGACGCCACGATCAGCGCCTCGTACGGGCTGATCTTGCGCTCCTTCTGCACCCGGTCGGCGAACTCCATCTCACCGGCCACGCTGAGGAAGTTCTCCACCATCAGCTCGATGATGGTCTCGGCGGTCGCCTTCGGCGGGATCTCGTAGGTGTCCGGGTAGAGGAAGCCCTCGATCGACGGCTTGACCTTCTTGTTGTCGGTGCGCTTGAACCACCAGTCCGGCACGCCCCGCGCGAGCGGATCCTTCGCCGCCGCCTCGAAGTCCTTCACCGGGATCTTGGTTTCCTTGGAGAGCAACTGGTAGATGTTCTTCGCCGTCCGGCCCTCCGGGATGGTGACCCCGTTGACGATCCGGTTCTTCGAGTCGAGCATCGCGGTGACCGCGCTCTCGCCGCTCATCTGCTTGCGCAGCTTGTACGTGCCCGGCTGGATGTTCTTGCTGCGGGCGTTGCCCTCGGCGGCCTCGATGAACGCTTTGGCGCTCTTCACCACGTCGGCGGCGACCAGCGCGTTGGCCATGTCGGCGATCAGCGCGCCCTGCTTGATCTCGACCGTCACCTCACCGGTGCCCGCGCCGTCGTAGTCGGGGGTCACGAAGTAGCTCTGGACGCGGTCGAAGCCGTAGAAGGCACCGCCGCCGATGCCGCCCAGCAGGACGATGGCGAGCAGCAGGGCCAGGACCGTCTTGCCCCGCCCGCCACCGCCGCCGGAGCCGTCCTTGCCCTTGCGCTTGCGCACCGCGCCGCGCCGGTGCTTGCCCTTCTCCCCCCGGTCCTGCTCGTCGAACCCGAGGTCAAGATCGTCCATCATCGCGTCCGCCTCCGCTGCGCGTCCAGCCAGCTCTGCAGAATCTCCACCGCGGCAGCCTGGTCGACCACCGCTCGTTGCCGTTTTCCTCGGACCCCACGCTCGGCAAGCCTACGAGACGCCACGACCGTGGACATCCTCTCGTCGGTGAGCGCCACCGGAACGGGCGCTATTACATCAGCCAGTCGGCCAGCGTACGCCTTCACGTGTACGGCGGCGGGACCGTGCTTGCCGGCGAGATTGACCGGAAGGCCGACGACTATCTCCACCGCCTCGTGCTCGGCCACCAGCGCGGCGAGCGCGACGATGTCGGCCGGCACCGCGTCCGGGGCGGCGGTGAGGTCGCGGGCGAGGGTCACCAGCGGGGTGGCCAGCACGCCGTGCGGATCCGAGCGGGAGACCCCCACCCGGACCTGCCCGACGTCCACCCCGAGCCGGACACCCCGGGACAACTCACTCACGGTCGGTGACTCCCCCTGAAACGGCGAACCAGGGCGGACCACGCGGGTCCGCCCTGGCCGCTACGAGCACGTATCACGCGTCGGCGATCGCCTTCTCGACCGTGCGGAGCAGGTTCGGCGCCTCGGCGGCCGGCAGGCCGCCGCCCTGGGCCAGGTCGGGGCTGCCGCCGCCGCGCCCGGAGAAGGCCGCCTTGACCAGGTCCGACGCGGCCAGGCCCCGGCTGCGCGCCGCCGGGTTCACCGCGACGACCAGCGACGCCTTGCCGTTGGCCCGGGCCGCCACCGCGACGACCGCCGGCCGCGCCGGGTCGATCTTGCCCCGGACCTCCTGGGCGAGGGTACGCACGTCGTTGCCGGCCGCGCCCTCCGGCGCCTCGGTGCCCACGTACGCGACCCCGCCCACGTCCTTGGCCTGCGCCGCGAGCGCCGCCGCGCCACCGAGCACCAGCTGGGCCCGCAGCTTCTCCAGCTCCTTCTCGGCGTCGCGCAGCTGCGTCACGGTCTGCTCGACCCGGTCGGCGACCTGGTCGTTGGGCACCCGGTACAGCTCGGCGAGGCGGGAGACCAGCAGGTGCTCCCGGGCCAGGAAGTTGAAGGCGTCCATGCCGACCAGGGCCTCGACGCGGCGCACCCCGGAGCCGATCGACGACTCGTTGAGGATCTTCACCAGGCCGAGCTGGCCGGAACGGGAGACGTGGGTGCCGCCGCACAGCTCGCGGGCGTAGTCGCCGACCTCGACGACCCGCACCTCCTCGCCGTACTTCTCGCCGAAGAGCGCCATCGCGCCGATGCGCCGCGCCTCCTCCAGCGAGGTGATGAAGGCGTGCACCTCCAGGTCGGCCAGGAGCACCTCGTTGACCTGCTGCTCGACGTCACGCAGCACGCTCGGTGCCACCCCCGTGGGGGTGTTGAAGTCGAAGCGCAGCCGACCCGGGGCGTTCAGCGAACCGGCCTGGGTGGCGGACTCGCCGAGGAAGTTGCGCATCGTCTGGTGCACCAGGTGCGTCGCCGTGTGCGACCGGGAGATCGCCCGCCGGCGGGTGATGTCGATCTCGGCGTAGCCGGTCTCCCCCGCCCGCACCTCGCCCCGCAGCACCCGGGCGCGGTGCACGATCAGGCCGGGCACCGGCTGCTGCACGTCGAGCACCTCGACCTGGCCGCCACCGACGGTGATCATGCCGAGGTCGGGCTGCTGCCCGCCGCCCTCGGCGTAGAACGGGGTGGCGTCGAGCACCAGCTCGATCGTGTCGCCCTCGACCGCCGCCTGGCGGGGGCCGTCGACGCCGAGCACCGCCCGCACCGTCGACTCCCGGGACACCTCGCCATAGCCGGTGAACCGCACCGGGCCGCCCGAGTCGAGCACCGACCGGTACGCCGACAGGTCGGTGTGCCCGGTCTTGCGCGCCTGGGCGTCGGCCTTGGCGCGCGCCCGCTGGTCGGCCATCAGCCGGCGGAAGCCCTCCGCGTCGACCGCCAGGCCCTGCTCGGCCGCGATCTCCAGCGTCAGGTCGATCGGGAAGCCGTACGTGTCGTGCAGCTGGAACGCCTTCTCACCCGACAGCGCCGGCTTGCCGGCGGTGCGGGTCTCCGCGATGGCCGTGTCCAGGATCGTGGTGCCGGCCCGCAGGGTGGACAGGAAGGCGTCCTCCTCCGCGTACGCGTAGTCGGCGATCCGGTCGAAGTCGGCGGCCAGCTCCGGGTACGACGGGGCCATGCAGTCCCGGGCCACCGGCAGCAGCTCGGGCAGCGCCCGCTCCTGCCAGCCCAGCAGCCGCACCGACCGGATCGCCCGGCGCATGATGCGGCGCAGCACGTAGCCGCGCCCCTCGTTGCTCGGGGTGACCCCGTCGCCGATCAGCATCAGCGCCGTACGCACGTGGTCGGCGATCACCCGCAGCCGCACGTCGTCCGGGTGCGACTCGCTGGCGACGTGGCCGGAGTGTGCGCCGTAGCGCTTGCCGGTCAGCTCGGCGGCCCGGTCGAGGATCGGCCGGACCTCGTCGATCTCGTAGAGGTTGTCGACGCCCTGGAGGATGGAGGCCATCCGCTCCAGGCCCATGCCGGTGTCGATGTTCTTCGCCGGCAGGTCACCGAGGATCGGGTAGTCCTCCTTGCCGGTGCCCGGGCCGCGCTCGAACTGCATGAAGACGAGGTTCCAGAACTCCATGTAGCGGTCCTCGTCGACCGCCGGGCCACCCTCGCGGCCGTACTCCGGGCCTCGGTCGTAGAACAGCTCGGAGCACGGGCCGCACGGGCCGGGGATGCCCATCGACCAGAAGTTGTCCGCCTTGCCCCGGCGCACGATCCGCTCGGTCGGCACCCCGACCGAGCGCCAGATCTCGAACGCCTCGTCGTCGTCGAGGTAGACCGTCGGCCAGATCCGCTCCGGGTCCAGGCCGAACCCGCCCTGCTCCTGGGACTTGGTGACCAGGTCCCAGGCGAGCGGGATCGCCCCGTCCTTGAAGTAGTCACCGAAGGAGAAGTTGCCGTTCATCTGGAAGAACGTGCCGTGCCGGCTGGTCTTGCCGACCTCGTCGATGTCGGGCGTACGGATGCACTTCTGCACGCTGACCGCCCGCCGGTACGGCGGGGTCTGCTGCCCGAGGAAGTAGGGCACGAACTGCACCATGCCGGCGTTGACGAACAGCAGGTTCGGATCGCTGATGGCGGGCAGCGGAGCGGACGGCACCACGGTGTGGCCGTTCGCCTCGAAGTGGGCGAGGTACCGCCGCTTGATCTCCGCCGTCTTCATCGCTGGTGTTCCTCCGGAAAGATCTCTCGGTCGCCGATGCGCGGGTCCTCCCGCAGCTCGGCGAACTGGTCGTCGAACGCCTCGCCCTGGGCGAACGCCTCGTGGATCTCCTGCTCGCGCTCGGCCATCGCGATCCGGACGTCCTCCACGAAGCTACGCAGCGACTCCGCCAGCCCGCCAGCGGATTCGGTCACCGTGCTGGCGATGCCGGCCGGGGTGTACGCCTGTGCGGTGCGGGTGGCCTTGCGGACCACCACCACGCCGACGGCCAGCCCGATGCCGAGCCAGAACAACCGCCTCATCTCCGAAGCTCCTCCTGGTCGTGCCGGATCAGCGGTTGCCGCGCTTGGCGGCCCGCCGCTGCTGCTTGATGGTGTCGCGCACCTCGCGCTCGGTCTCGGCGTGCCGCCGGGCGGAGGCGGCCTTGCGTACGCCGTAGCCGAAGGCGGCCACCTTGACCAACGGGTTGGCGGCGGCGGCGGAGACGACAGTCGCCAGGTTCGCGACGTTGGCGGTGACGTTCTGCGCGTGGCTGGTCATGGTGTCGACCTTGGCGAGCTGGAGGTTGACCCCGTCGAGGGAGGTCTGCACCTGCTCCAGGGCGGTGTTGACGTTCTTCACCGTGGTGTTCACGTCGCCCAGCAGCGGCGCGGTCCGGTCGTTCAGGTCGTTGATCATCCGGGTGGTGGCGTCCACGGTGTGCCGCAGCCGCAGGATGGGCAGCGTCAGGATCAGCACCAGCATCGCGAACGCGATCGCCGCGATCAGCGCCGCGACCTCGAAAAAGCCCACGCCTGTCCTCCTCAAGCAGAGTTCCGGGAGCCCGACGCCCCCGGAACGCGCGACCGTCCTGCCCACACCGCCGTCCGGCACCCGCGAGGGGCCGGCGGGGGCTGGCGGTCCGCCAGCCCCAGACCCTACCGTCCGTGATGGAAACCGGCTCAGGACGGTGAGGGTGTCGGCGTCGCGAGCGGATCCTCGCTGACCGTCGGGAAGGGATCCTCCCCGGTGAGTGACGGGTCGGTGGTGGGCTGGGGCCGGGTCCGCTCGTCGTCGATCGCGTTGCGGACCTTCACCGACACCAACGAGCCGGAGCACTGCTCCGCAGCGGTCGCCGGTTCGGGCGACGGCACGACCGCCGGTTCCCCGTCCACCGGCGGCGGCACGCAGGCGGGCTCGCGTACCCACAGGTCGAGGGTCAACTCGTCCCGGCGCCAGCACGTGTAGCTCCCCTTCGCGGGTTGCTCGGGGCAGCGGCTCACCTTCCACGGCTGCCAGCCGTCGTCGGTCAGCGCCCGCTCGTAGACCTGTGCCGTCTCCGCCGGCGGCCGCTCGGAGGTGGCCGTGCGTTCGCGGAGCCGGCAGTCGAGCAGGCACCATCGGCTGCCGCTGACGTCGTCGACGGTCTGCGCCGCCGCCCAGCCCGGCACGTCCAGCTCGTCGAGGGTGTCGAAGACCGGATCGCGGCTGAGCGTACGGATGCCGAAGTAGAGCGGGACCGCGCCGAGCAGCACCACGCTGACCAGGGCGAGGATACCCATCCGCAGCCGCCGCCGCTCACGCATCCGGCGGCGCAGCTCGGACCGCGCGCCGCGCAGCCCGCCGGGGCCGGCCGCGTCGTCGTCCGGCGACTCCGGCTCCGCGGGTCGGCGCAGCGCCGGTCCGTCCGCCGGCTCGACGGGTGGTACGACAGCCGCGGCGGCCCGCGCCACCACCGGCTCGCCCGCGGCCCCCGGCGGTGGCACCGGCGCAACTCCGGACGGCTCGGGCCGCCCCGGCTCGCGGTGCGGCGGGATCGCCCGACCGGCGGCGCGGTCCTCGGGCCCGGGGCGGGGCGCCGGGGCGGCCGCCCGGGCGACGCCGGACGGAGCGCCGGGGCCGGGTCGGGGGCCCGCGCCGGACGTCGGCTCGGGCCGGTCCCGCCCGACGGCCGGCGGCCGGGCGGCACCGGAACCCGCGCCGGGCCGGACCGGGCCCGGCGCAGTGGCGGCCGGGCCGGAGGAGGTCTGTTCGGCTCCCCCCGGTACGGCCGGGTGTGTCCCCGGACCGGCGGGACCCGACGGGCCGGGCCCGGGCCGGCGCGGGCCGGGCGGCGCGCTCAGATTCGCGGCGGCCGGGGACGGCCCGGCGACGGACGCCGCGCCGGCGGCCCCGGAGGGCGGTGCGACGGGCCGCGCGGCACCCGCCGGGCCGGCGTCGGGACGCGCGGCGCCCCGGACGGGACCCGCCAGGCCAGGGTCGGGACGCGCGGCGCCCCGCGCCGGACCCGCCAAGCCAGGATCGGGACGCGCGGCGCCCAGGGCAGGACCCGCCAGGCCAGGATCGGGACGCGCGGCGCCCAGGGCAGGACCCGCCAGGCCAGGATCGGGACGCGCGGCACCTCGCGCGGGACCTGCCAGGCCAGGGTCGGGACGCGCGGGACCCGCCACGCCGGCGTCGGGACGCGCGGCACCCCGCGCGGGACCCGCCAGGCCAGGATCGGGACGCGCGGCACCCCCCGCCTGACCCACCAGGCCAGGATCGGGACGCGCGGCACCCCGCGCGGGTCCGGCCGGGGGCAGGTCGGAGTGGGTCCGGCCGGCCGGGGTCGGGGCGCCGGGCGGCGGCGGTGCACCGGCCGGCGTGGGGCGGGCGGCGCCCCGGGCCGGCGGCCCGGGGTGTGGGGTGTCGGCGGGCCGGGGCGGCTCGGCGGCGGGTCGGGCCCGGCCCCTCGGCCGTCCGGGCTCGGTGGCGTCGGTGGGTCGCGGCGGCTGCGCGCCGGGCCGCGCCCGGCCTGCCGGGACGTTGCCGGTCTCGGCGCCGCGCGGCTCCGGCCCGGGCGGCACCGGCGAGGGCCCGCCCGCAGCGGGCGGCACCGACCGCTTGACCGTCGGCAGGGCGGGGTCGGTGTGGTGTGCCCGGCCGGCCTGCCGCAGCCAGTCGGCGGGGCGCTCCGGTCGGCCGGCCCGGGAATCACCGGGCCGGCGCCGCCCCGCTTCCCCGTCGGCCGGGCGCGGCGGGTTCTCCGCCTCGTCCGGGGCCGCGGGGCCGCCCGGGGGCGGGACCACCCCGGCGTCCGCACGGCGCGCGGGGGGCTGACCGCCCGTGGCGCGTCCGGCCCGGCCGGAGGTCTCGTCGTCGCCGGCCGCACGCCGGCCCCGACCCGCGACCTCGACGTCGTCGGGTACGGCGCGTCGGCCGCGCGGGGCGGAACCGTGCGGCGGCTGCACCCCGACGCCGGGAGGCGCGGCGGGCGCACCGGGCACGGGCGGGGCGTTGCCGGAGCGCGGTACCGGCGGGGCGTCGCCGGAGCCGGGCACCGGCGGGGCATTGCCGGAGCGCGGTACCGGCGGGGCACTGCCCGGGCGGGGTGCCGGCGGCGCGTCCTCCTCGGCGGCGCGGCGTCGGCCGGCCGGCGCACCTGGGTGTCGGCCCCGGTCGGTGCCGTCGCCGTCGGGCATTGGCGGGGCGGCCGTCGGCACGGATCCGGTGCCGTCCGTCGGGACGGGAACGCCGGCGTCGACCGGGCCCCGCCGCATCCGGCCGGACCGGGGGTCACGTCCGTCGGCGGGGGTGCCGCGCAGCTCGCCGGTCGGCGGACCGGCGGGCGGCTGGGGGGTGCCGGGGGCCGGGACGCCGACCCGGGCGGCGCCCACGGCACCGCCGGGCCGCCCGGGGGCGGCCGGTGGCGGCGTACCGCCCGGCACCGCCGCGCGGCCGTCGGGGCGCCGACCGGCCGGGTGCGGCGTGTCCGGGTGTGGGGGCACCGGCGCACCGGGACGCGGTCCGGTCGGCGTGCCGGCGTGAGCGCCGGGGGGCGGCCCGACCTGCGGGCCGGCGACCGGACCGGGCTGCGGCCCGGTCCGCGGCTCGGCCTGCGGAGCCGACGGGAAGCCGCCCTGCGGATGCGGTGCGGAACCCCGCTGGGGGCCGGCCGGCGGGGTCGCCTGCGGGCCCGTCGCGGTGCCGGCCGGTGCGCCCGCCGGCGGAATCGCCTGCGGACCCGTCGGGGTGCCCGGAACGGGGCGTGGCCGCCGGTCCGGGCCGTCCGGGCCCGGTTGCGGACGACCGGCCGCCGGGGGCCGGCGGACGGGCTGGTGCGGGGGGACGGCCTCGGGGGCGGCGGGGCCGGCCGGCCGGGGTGGTTCCGGCGCACCGGGCCAGGGTCCGTCCACCGGGCGGGAGCGCGGCGGCTCGGCCTCGGCGCGGCGCACCGGGGGTGCGGCGGCCGGACCGGGGCCACGGTGGGGCGGCAGCCCGGCGGGGCCGGGAGCCGTCGGGTCACCCGGACGGGGACCGGGAGGCGAGGCGGGTTCCAGCCCGCCCGGCCCCAGCTCGGTGCGCTGCTGCTTGGCCGAGCGCAGGTCGTCGATCCAGCCGAACTCCTCGCCGCTGATCGGCTCCTCGGGCTCGGCCTCGGCCTTGCCCCGCCCCCAGCGGCGCCCCTTGGCGCGGGAGTCGCGCCGCTCTTCGGGGCCGTCCTCCGGTCGCTCCGAACCACGCGATTTCACTACTGACCCTCCCCGGCGGTGTCACTGCCGCCCTCTCGCGCCGCGTCGGCGCCGCCCGTGTCCGTCTGCTGGCGGCCGTTGTCCGCCGAACCGCTCCCGACCCCCGCTGCCGAGGGCGCGGCCGGCGCGGGCAGCCCCCGGACGATACGGCGCAGCAGCGGCAGCCGGGTGGCGACCGAGCGCTCGGCGCCGTGCTGGCTGGGCCGGTAGTAGTCGGTGCCGGCGAGGTCGTCGGGGGCGTACTGCTGGGTGACCACGCCGCGCTGGTCGTCGTGCGGGTAGCGGTAGCCGGTCCCGTGGCCCAGCCCCTTGGCGCCCGAGTAGTGCGCGTCGCGCAGCCCGCGCGGCACCGGCCCGCCCCGGCCGGCCCGCACGTCGGCGATGGCCGCACCGATCGCGGCGGTCGCCGAGTTGGACTTCGGCGCGGTGGCCAGGTGGATCACCGCCTGGGCGAGGTTGAGCTGCACCTCGGGCAGCCCGACGTACTCCACGGCGTGGGCGGTGGCGGTGGCCACGCTCAGCGCGGACGGGTCGGCCATGCCGACGTCCTCGCTGGCGAAGATGACCAGGCGACGGGCGATGAACCGGGCGTCCTCGCCGGCGACCAGCATCCGGGCCAGCCAGTGCAGCGCGGCGTCCACGTCGGAGCCGCGCATGCTCTTGATGAAGGCGCTGGTGACGTCGTAGTGGGCGTCGCCGGCCCGGTCGTAGCGCACGGCCGCCACGTCGACCGCCTGCTCGGCGGTGGCGAGGTCGATCCGCCCGGCGCCGAGGGCCGTGGCGGAGCCCGCCGCCGCCTCCAGCGCCGTCAGCGCCTTGCGTACGTCGCCGGACGCGAGGCGTACGAGATGGTCCTCCGCCTCGGTTTCGAGGGTGAGCGCGCCGCCGAGGCCGCGCTCGTCGGCGACCGCGCGGCGCAGCAGGTCGCGCACCGCCGCGTCGTCGAGCGGCTGGAGGGTGAGCAGCACGCACCGCGACAGCAGGGGCGAGATGACCGAGAAGTACGGGTTCTCGGTGGTCGCCGCGAGCAGCGTGACCGTGCGGTCCTCGACGGCGGCGAGCAGCGAATCCTGCTGGGTCTTGCTGAACCGGTGCACCTCGTCGATGAAGAGCACCGTCTGCGGGCCGCCGGAGCGGCGCTGGCGGCGGGCGGTCTCGATCACCGCGCGCACGTCCTTGACCCCGGCGGTGAGGGCCGACATGGCGACGAACCGGCGGTCCGTGGCCCGCGCCACCAGGTGCGCGATGGTCGTCTTGCCGCTGCCGGGCGGGCCCCAGAGGATGACCGACATCGGCGCCGTGGCCGAGACGAGCTGGCGCAGCGGGGCGCCGGGCGCGAGCAGGTGATCCTGACCGACCAGCTCGTCGATGCTGCGCGGGCGCATCCGGACGGGCAGCGGCGAGTCCTCCCCCACCGCGGTGAACCCGTCCACACCGACGGAACCCGCGGGCGTGGGGGGCGCTCCGGCGGGTTCACCGAGGGAGAAGAGGGCGTCGGACTCCATCAGGGGAACAGTACAAGGCCCGGCCGACGGCGCCGGAAGCGCGCCGTCGGGCCGGGCCCTTGATGATCGATTACGGTCAGCCGCGGCCGGGACGACGGCCCCGGTACCAGCGGCCGCCACCGCCGCCGCCACCGCCGCGCGGGCCCCGGCCGACGCCGGCCAGGTACAGGGAGAGCAGCAGCAGGCCGATCAGTACGAGGGTGTTCCAGTTGAACAGGTCCGGGGCACCGAAGTTGGTGTCCAGCAGGTCGATGAGCAGGGCGAAGCCGAAAACGACCGCCGCGAGAATGGCGAGCATGACGTTCCTCCGGTGGGGGTTCCCAGTGGGTCGGCGCGGGATGTACCCAATCGGTCCGCTCGCCAATCTCCACCGTGGAGCAGCCCCGTCTCCGGTCAGCTTCGGCGGCGGCCGGAGACCGGGGTCCGCCGGCAGGAGGCCGGAGACGGTCCTAGGCTTGCTGACATGATCATCGCCGACCAGGTCATGGAGGGGCGGGACGCCATCCTGGCGGCCGCCGGTCACCACCCGTACGTCCGGCACGCGCTCGCCCGCGACGAGGTGCCGCGCGGCTGGCGGCGCGACGACGCGGTGGGCTGGCTGCTGCCGGCGGAGCACGGCCCGCGCGGCGGCGCGATCGGCGCCCCCGGGCCGGCGGTCGAGGTCTTCGCCGACCAGGTCGCGCGGGGCGCGCTCCGGCCGGGCCAGTGGCTGCACCTGCCGCGGCTCGACCCGGCGGCGCTGCCCGGCCGGCTGGCGGTGGCCCGGCACGACGAGTGGGACTTCCTCTGGAGTGCCGCCGCGCCGCCGCGCCAGCCCGACGAGGAGCGGGTGGTCCGGCTCACCGGGGCCGACCATCCCGCGCTGACCGCCCTGATCGACGAGGCGTTCCCGAGCACCACCTCGCGACCGGGCGACCCGAGGATCGTCGACTGGTACGGCATCCGCGACGGCGACCGGATCGTCGCCTGCGGCGCCGACCGCAGCCGGGGCGACATCGGCTTCCTCGCCGGACTGGCCGTCGCCCCCGACCGGCGGGGGCGGGGGCTGGGCGCGGCGCTGACCGCCGCCATGACCCGGGCCCTGCTCGCCCGCCACGACACCGTGGCGCTCGGCGTCTACAGCGTCAACGTCGGGGCGATCCGGCTCTACCGGCGGCTCGGCTTCACCGGCGCCCTGGCCCGCAGCTCGGTGCACCTGGCCTGAGACGTGCGGCACGGCCCCGGTCGGCGCGGGGACCGTCGCTCGCGCATCGTTGCGGCCCCGGCATGGTCCCGGCCCGCACCGCCGGGGCGACCGCCCGCCGCCCCGGCGGAAGTCAGGCGGACGCTTCCCGACCGCCGTCGGCGTTCCCGCTCGTCATGGCCATGTCAGCGGCGCGATCCGCGGGCCGCACCGGATCGGCGGCGCCGTGCCTGACCGGGCCAGACCGCCTCCGCCGCTCGGCCCGCCAGGCGGGCAGGTAGAGCGGGGCGGCGACGGCCAGCACCACGGCACCGACGAACATCGCGAGGCTGATGCTGGTGCGGTCGGCCAAGGCGGTCAGGACGACGGCGCCGAGCGCTCCGGCCGGCTGGCCCATCATCGAGTTCAGCGAGATGACACTGGTCCGGTAGGGACCGTCGACCTGACGGTGCAGCAGCCCCATGTGCAGCGGGTTCGACGCGCCGTGCACGGCGTAGCAGGCCAGGAAGGCGATCAGCACCCCGACCGGGCCGGCGAAGAGGCCCATCCCGACGACCGTGACGCCTTGCAGGACACGCAGCAGCGCGGCACTGGGTGCGGCGCCCAGCCGGCGCAGCATCAGCGGGGTCAGCGCGGCGCCGGCCGCGTTCGCCAGCCAGGCCACCGAGGTGGCCGGGCCGAGCAGCGCCGCCGCCCGGTCGGCATCGCCGACGACCTCCGCGAGGCGGACCGGCAGCAGCGACTCGAAGGTGACCATGCCGAAGCCCCAGAACAGCTCCACGGCCACCAGGGCCAGCAGCACCCGGGAGCGGCGCAGCAGCCCGAACGCCTGCCCCACCATCCGGGGCGCCTCGGTGATCGAGGCGCGCAGCGCGCCGGCGCCCTTGGCCGAGCGGGTCTCCACCAGCAGGATCAGCAGCGCGACCAGCGCCACCGTCTGAAGGGCGATGGCAGCGAGCACCGGCAGGGTCAGCGCGCTCACCGGCCCGATCGGGCCGAGTGCGACCAGGCCGCCGCTCAGCAGCGCGCCGGCACCGATGGCGATGCCGATCACGGTGCCGGCGTGGCCGAGACCGGGCTCGTACTCGGCATCCGGGTCGGCGGCGAGGGTGGCGTCGACGTACCAGGACTCCAGCGGGCCGCTGTCCAGCGCCCGGTAGACGCCCTGCAGGGCCCAGGAGAGGAAGAAGAGCCAGAACGAGTCGGCCACCGCGAAGACGGCGAGCGAGATCACGCAGGTCACCCAGGCGGTGACCAGCACGGGCTTGCGGCCGAGCGCGTCGGCGAACCCGCCGGTGGGCAGTTCCAGCGCGAGGACGATCAGACCCTGCGCGGTGGCGACCAGGCCGATCTGGGAGAGCGAAAGGCCGCGTTCCTGCATCAGCAGGATCATCACGGGGATGAGCAGGCCGGAGGGGAGCCAGCGCAGGCCGTAGAGCGCGAGGTAGCGACGCCGGATCTGGCGTACGGAGAGGGTGCTCATCGGTCCTCCTCGGACAACGGGTCTGCGAGCCGCATGTCCGCCAGCATCGGGAAGGCGGCGAGGTAGATCTGCACCTGCTCCGCACCCGGCTCGGCCGGGTCCGCCTCGCTGTGGAACCGCTCCAGGACCCGCCACAGCTCGGCCGTGAGCGCCGCGAGCCGGTCCGGAGGGACGGTCATGAAGACGTCGCCCATGCCGAGGGCGTCACGCCAGGCCGGCGAGTACCCGTGGCGGACGGCGAACCAGTGCTCGGCGTGCTGGACGAAGTAACGGACCTGGTCGCCTTCGATCCACTCGATGGCCGCCCGGGCGTCCGGGTCGTCGTCGAAGTCGCTGGGCTCCCAGTTGGTGACGTCGTGCGCGGCACGCCAGAACCGCTGCCGCCCGGTGCCGAGGTCCGGGTCCTCCACGACGAGGCCGACCTCGGCGAGCTGACGCAGGTGGTAGCTGGTGGCCCCGGTGTTGGTGCCGAGCAACTCGGCGAGGCGGGTGGCGGTCGACGGGCCCTTGATCCGTAGCGCGCCGAGCAGCCGCATCCGCAGCGGGTGTGCCAGCACCCGCACCTGCCGGTGGTCGATCCGGACCTCGCGAGCCGGTTCACGGGCGGCCGAAGGATTCTCCATTCCTGCACAATATCTGTGCACACTTTCTGTGCACAAGAGTTGTGCACAGAAAGTGTGCGTCGACGACGGCGACCGCACCCGGCACGGGCAGGGCTCCCGGGCGGGTCAGCGGGTGAGTAGTTCGCGCACCCCGCGCAGGCGGGTGCGGAGCAGCCCGGCGGCGCGGGTGGAGTCGAGGCGCACCTCCGCGGGACGGAGCACGCCGGCAGCGGCGCCGGTGGTGGTCTTCATGCCGGCCGGGTCGATGCCGGAGTGCGCGGCGACCAGCAGGCCCAGTTCCGCGCGGCTGACCGCGTCCGGACCGGCCACGTTGAGCGGGCCGGCACAGTCGGTACGGAGAAGCTCCAGCACGGCGGCGGCCAGGTCGGTGACGTCGACCGGACAGCGCAGTTCGTCGGTGAACAGGCTCGCCCGGCCGGCGAGCGCGTCGTGGCAGAGCTGGATCTGCTTGCTCCCCTCCCCGACGATCAGCGAGGTACGCACCAGCGCCGCGCCCGGGTCGAGGACGCGGACGGCAGTCTCGGCCGCGGCCTTGGCCGCCCCGTACGGGAAGATCGGGCTGGGCGGCTCGTCGTCGGCGTACGGCTCCGGGCGGCCGGCGTGCACGGCGTCGCTGGACACGTGCACGAGCCGCGCCCCCGCCTCGGCGGCGGCGTACGCGACGTGGGCGGCCCCGTCGGCGGTCACCGCCCAGTCGCCGTACCGGTAGGGGGTGCCGACCACGGCTTCGGGGCGGACCCGGGCGACCAGCTCGCGCACGGCGGCCCGGTCCGTCACGTCGAGCCGGCGCGTCTCGACGCCCGGCACCTCGACCCGACCCGAGTGGTACGTCCCCACCACCGACCAGCCGGCACCCACCGCCTGCCGGCACACCTGGGCGCCCAGAAACCCACTGCCCCCCACCACGAGCAGCCTCATGTCCCGCCCCCCTCCTTCTTCCCTCCCCCGGACGATCAAGAGGTTTGCGTCATCTCCTCGAGCAGATCATGACGCAAACCTCTTGATCGACACACGAGGGCGAGCCGGGGCGGAGGCCCCGGCTCGCCCTCGGAGGGAAGGTGGGCGGGGTCAGGTGGGGTCGGCTACCGGGGCGGCCGGGCCGGCCGTGCCGGTGTGCGGGGCGGCCTGCGGCTTCGGCTTGGCGTCGATGCCGGCCTCGGTGCGCTGCTGGCCGGTGATCGGCGTGGGCGCGCCGGTCAGCGGGTCGAAGCCGCCCCGGGTCTTCGGGAAGGCGATGACCTCGCGGATCGAGTCCGCCCCGGCGAGCAGCATGCAGACCCGGTCCCAGCCGAAGGCGATGCCGCCGTGCGGCGGAGCGCCGTACTTGAACGCCTCCAGCAGGAAGCCGAACTTGTCCTGCGCCTCCTCGGGGGTGATGCCGAGCAGCTCGAAGACCCGCTTCTGCACGTCACCCCGGTGGATACGGATCGAGCCGCCACCGATCTCGTTGCCGTTGCAGACGATGTCGTACGCGTACGCCAGCGCCCGGTCCGGCGCCTCCTCGAACCGGTCGACCCACTCGGCGTTCGGCGAGGTGAACGGGTGGTGCACGGCCGTCCAGCCGCCCTCGTCCGTGCGCTCGAACATGGGCGCGTCGACCACCCAGCAGAACGCCCAGGCGCTCTCGTCGACCAGGCCGGCCCGCTTGGCGATCTCGATCCGGGCCGCGCCGAGCAGCTCCTGCGCCTCGCGGGTGTTCGTGCTGGCGGCGAAGAAGACCGCGTCGCCCGGCTTCGCGCCGACCGCGTCGGCGAGCCCGCCCAGGTGCTCGGCGGAGAGGTTCTTCGCCACCGGCCCGCGCGCCTCGCCGGTCTCGGCGTCGAGCACCACGTACGCGAGGCCGCGCGCGCCGCGCGCCTTGGCCCAGTCCTGCCAGCCGTCGAGTTCCTTGCGGCTCTGCGACGCGCCGCCGGGCATGACGACCGCGCCGACGTAGCCGCCCGCGTCGATCGCGCCGGCGAAGACCCGGAACTCGGTGCCGCGCAGGTAGTCGGTCAGCTCGGTCAGCTCGACGCCGTAGCGCAGGTCGGGCTTGTCGGAACCGTAGCGGGCCATCGCGTCGTGCCAGGTGATGCGCGGGATCGGCCGGGAGATCTCGTGGCCGGCCAGGTCCTTCCAGAGCGCCGAGACGATCGCCTCGCCGAGGTCGATGACGTCGTCCTCGGTGACGAAGGACATCTCGATGTCGAGCTGGGTGAACTCCGGCTGCCGGTCGGCGCGGAAGTCCTCGTCGCGGTAGCAGCGGGCGATCTGGTAGTACCGCTCCATGCCGCCGACCATCAGCAGCTGCTTGAACAGCTGCGGCGACTGCGGCAGCGCGTACCAGCTGCCGGGCTGAAGGCGCACCGGCACCAGGAAGTCGCGGGCGCCCTCCGGGGTGGACCGGGTCAGCGTCGGCGTCTCGATCTCCAGGAAGTCCCGCTCGTGCAGCACCGTGCGGGCGAGCTGGTTGGCGCGCGAGCGCAGCCGCATCGCCTTCGCCGGGCCGCTGCGGCGCAGGTCGAGGTAGCGGTAGCGCAGCCGGATGTCGTCGCCGGCCTCGACCTGGTCGTCGACGGGCAGGGGCAGCGGCGCCGCCTCGGAGAGCACCTCCAGCTCGGCGGCGGTCACCTCGATCTCGCCGGTCGGCAGCTCCGGGTTCTCGTTGCCCTCGGGGCGGCGGGTCACCTCGCCGGTCACGCGGACGCAGAACTCGTTGCGCAGCGCGTGCGCGTCCTCCTCGCGGAACACCACCTGGACCACGCCGGACCCGTCGCGCAGGTCGACGAAGATCACGCCGCCGTGGTCGCGCCGGCGGGCCACCCACCCGGCGAGCGTCACCGTGGTGCCGGCGTCCGTCGCGCGCAGGCTGCCGGCGTCATGGGTACGGATCACGACTCGCGTCTCCTCATCTGCGGTACAGCGTTACCCCTGGCATTCTGTCAGCCCTCCCCCGCCCCCCGTTGCGGGGTGAGGGGGAGGCGGGGTTCGGCCGGCGACGCAGATCCGTCCCCCGCTACAGCCCGATGTCCCAGGCGTGCGCGGTCAGCACCACCGTCCCGTCGTCGTTGACGTCGGTGACCTGCACCAGCGCCATCTTCCAGGTGTCGCCGCGCTCCCGGGCGTCGCTCAGGGAGGTCCGGACGCACAACACCACGCCCTTGCGGGCGGGAACGTTGATGTCCGTGCCGATGGCACCCTTCGCGATCCGGTCGTCGCAGTCGGCGGCGCTGAGCGTCGCGGCGTCGACCTGGGCGCCCCTCGCCCTGCTGGCCAGGTTGAAGTACGACGAGTCGCCGCCGCAGCGGGCGGTGAACCGGAGCTCCTCGCCGTTGCTGACCCGCACCTCGGGCTTGTCCAGGTCGATATCCAGGTCGCTGCCGCAACTGGCCCGCAGCGTGAGGCGCTCGTCGACGTACTTCTCCTTGACCGGGGCCCGCGGGTCGAGGGTGGGTTCGGCGCTCCCGCTGAGGCTCGGCTCCGGTGGCGGCGGTTCCGCCCCGGTCGTCGCCGGCGCCGGCGCGGTCGACGTTCCCGCCGGCTCGCCGGAGCCCGGCCGCTCGTCCACCCGGCCCGCGCCGGCCGCCCGGGCGATGTCCCGGGCGTCGTTGGCCTGGTCGAGCGCCCGCAGCGACAGCACCGTGGCGAGCAGGCCGAGCAGGACGGCCAGTGCGGCGGCCCCGACGGCAACCTGGGGCCAGCGGCTGCCACCGCGCGGCTTCGGCGCGGCCGAGCCGCCCGGGCCGGGAGGCGGCGGCAGCGGGGCGCCCTGCTGGTCCGAGGTCATCTCGTGGCTCCTCACGTCGGGTGGCCGTACAGCCGCCGCCCATGCCTGTTGCCGGGGCAACCGCCGGGCACGGGGCGCATTTATCCCAGAAATCGAGCAAGATCGCTGTCAGCAACCCGTCACCCGTTGGGGACGCGGCGTCACCGCCGAGCCGGGATAATGAACCGCCCCCATCGATCTTGTGCAGGTGAGCCCCCATGACCGAGCCGTCGACCGGCACGGACTCCCCCCGCCGCCGACGCGGTCTGACGCCCGGCGAGAAGACCGGTGCGGCGATCGGCCTGGCCAGCCTGCTCGTCGCCGTACTCGCCTGGCAGTGGCCCCGGCAGAGTCAGGACCCGCGGCCCACCCCGCCGCCGACCCCGTCCCGGGTGACCGCGAGCGCCACCGCGCCGGCCAGCACCCCGGCCACCCCCGGCAGCGTCGCCCCCGACCGGACGTACCTCGACGCGCTGACGCCCGAGACCGGCGCCGGCTACCTGCGACCGCTGCCGCGCGCGCTCGCCGGCCGGGCCGACCTGCCGCAGCCGGTCGTGCTCTCCTGCCCGAGCAACGACGGCGCGGACCGCGCCCGCTCGGTCAGCTACCCGCTGAAGCGCCGCTACCTCGACTTCTCGGCCACCTTCCGGGCCTGGTACCCGCCGGGCCAGGATCCGGAGTCCCCCGTGCGGATCAGCGCCGTCGTGACCATCAAGCAGCCCGACGACACCCTGACCCGGCAGCCCCGACCGGGCCGCACGACCACCATGTCCCGACCGGCGGAGTCGCTGACCTTCTCCGTGGAGGGGGCCGACCTGCTGACACTGACCGTGGAGTGCGACCTCGGCGAGGGCCTCGCCGTCCTCACCGACGCCGGGTTCACCCGCTGACAGGAGTGCCGGGCGGAAGGACCCACGACGAGGTCAGTCACCCGCGTCGGCCGGCAGGAGGTGGTTCACCACGATCTTCCCGACGGTGAGCGCCCGGGCCCGTTCCTCGATCCCCCGGTCGGCGCCGGTGAGCCGGCCCCCGTGCTGGCGCAGGTGCTCCTCCCATGACGGCACCTGGTAGACCTCGACGAAGCCGTCCTTGCGTTCGCCCGGGCGGAACAGGCCCCAGCGCATCGCCCCCGTACGCCGTCGGGACCTGCCCACCAGGCGCATCGCCGCGACGAACTCCGCCTGCCGCTCCGGCGGCACCGTGTAGGAGACGGTCACCAGCACCGGCCCGCCGCGTGGGTCCGCGGGCAGCGTCAGGTGCGGCTCCGGCCACCAGACGGCCGGGTCCCGGTCGAGGCCACGGGTCTCGCGCAGCGGCCAGAGCGGTACGGTCACCGCGCCGACCGCCATCGTCCCGGCCGCCGCGGCGAGCGCCACCACGAGGCTGGTCAGCTCGCCGAGGGCACCCCAGGCGACCGCGCCGAGCGCCTGCCCGCCGGCGAAGACCATCTGGTAGACGGAGAGGCCGCGGGCGCGTACCCAGCCGGGCAGGAAGAGCTGCATGGCGGCGTTGACGCTGGACAGCACCGTCATCCAGGCCATGCCGGCGGGCACCAGGGCCAGGGCGACCGGCACCGGGCCCGGCGCCAGGGCGAGCACCGCCAGGACGGCGGCGTAGACCAGGCCGGCCAGCAGCAGGAGCCGGTTGGTGGTGAGCGCCAACCGGATCCGGGGCAGTACGAGGGCGCCGGCCACCGCACCGACGCCGAGCGCGGCGAGCAGCACGCCGTACCCGCCCGCGCCCAGGTGCAGGCGGCGGCTGGCGACCAGGGGCAGCAGGGCCCACAGTGCGCTGCCCGGCACCACGAACAGTGCGGCGCGCAGCAGGATCCGGCGGACCACCGGCGAGTGCCGCACGTACCGGCCGCCGGCGCGCAACGCGGCGGTGAACCGCTCCGGCAGGTCGTCGGCGCCGGCCCGTTCCGGCCGCCAGCGCAGCAGCGCCAGCGCGAAGACGGTGAACGACACCGCGTTGACGGCGAAGACGGTGGCGACGCCGGCCCGGGCGACCAGCACCCCGGCCACCGCCGGGCCGACCGCGCGGGCCAGGTTCACGCTGATCGACCCGAGCGCCGAGGCCGAGACGAGCTGGGAGCGGGGCACCAGTTCGGGGATGACCGCCTGCCAGGCCGGCAGGGTCAGCGCCTGCCCGACGCCGAGGGCGAACGTCAGGGTGAGCAGCAGCGCCGGCGGCATCCGGTCGGCGGCGGTGAGGCCGGTCAGCAGTACGCCGACGGTGGCCAGGAAGAACTGCACCCCGATCAGCAGCCGTCGGCGGTCGAGGGTGTCCGCCAGCGCGCCGGCAGGCAGGGCGAGCAGCAGCACGGGCAGCATGCTGGCGGTCTGCACCAGCGCCACCAGGGTCGAGGCGTTGGCTTCCTCGACGAGCAGCCACTGGGCGCCGACGGTCTGCATCCAGGTGCCCACGTTGCTGGCCAGGACCGCCAGCCAGAGGCTGCGGAACGCGGCGAGCCGCAGCGGGGCCCAGGCGGACGTGACGGCGTCGGCGGGCGGGGTCGGGGAGGCGCTCACCGACCGGAACGTACCCCGGCCCGCCCGCTTGAGTCCGGCGAACCGCTCCGGGCACACGGACGGGCCGCCGGGATCACCCGGCGGCCCGTTGCGGTGCGATCGATCAGAAGATGCTGACGCCGTAGCGGCTCAGCGCCTCGCCGACCGGCTGGAAGTAGGTCGTGCCGCCGGTGCGGCAGTTGCCGCTACCACCGGAGGTCAGGCCCAGGGCGATGGTGCCGCTGAACAGCGAGCCGCCGCTGTCGCCCGGCTCGGCGCAGACGTTGGTGCGGATGAGGCCGGAGACCGAGCCCTCGGCGTAGTTCACCGTGGCGTTGAGCGCGGAGACCGAGCCGCTGCGCAGGCCGGTGGTGCTGCCGGAGCGCTGCACCGACTGGCCGACGTAGGCGTTGCCGGCGGCGGTGATGTCCCGGAAGCTGCCGTTGTAGAGGGAGACGTTGCCGGCGGCGTTGGCGGAGTTGTTGTGCCGCACGATGCCGTAGTCGTTGCCGGGGAAGCTGGTGCCGGTGCGGCTGCCCAGCAGGCTGGTCTGGGCGGAGTTGCTGTACCAGCTGGCCGAGATGTTGGTGCAGTGCCCGGCGGTCAGGAAGTAGTAGGTGCTGCCGCTGCGGACGTTGAAGCCGAGCGAGCAGCGACCGCCGCCACCGGCGTAGATGGCCTGGCCGCCGGAGATCCGGGTGCCGAGCACGCCGGCCTCGGCCTCGATCCGGATCGCGCCGTTCATCCGCTCGGCGGCGGCCTTGACGCGCTCCAGCTTGGCGCCGGTGACGGTGCTGTCGACGGAGACGACGACCTGGTTGGTGGCCGGGTCGGTCCACCACGCGGTGCCGGGGATCTTGGCGGAGCGGTCCAGCTCCGAGGTGGCCCGGGCCAGCTCGCTGGCGCCGCGCTTGACGATCTTCGGGGTGGCGCCGGCGGCACTGACCTGCCGGGCGGCGAGCGCGTCGGTCACGGTGACGACCATCTTGCCGTTGGCGTCGGCGTACGTGCCGGCGGACCGGTCGCCGAGGCGCTCGGCCAGGCCGGCGGCGGCGTCGGGCGAAGCGAACGAGGGTGCGGCCTGGGCGGGCGCGCCGATCAGCGAGCCGGCGACCATGGCGCCGGCCGCGGCGACGACGGCGGCACGACGGAGCGAGGACCTCGTGGGTCGCATGCAACAACCTCCAGAAGGGGTGACAGACCCGCGCCGGGGCGACACGAGCCGGGAGCAGCCCTGCCGA
This sequence comes from Micromonospora sp. DT46, assembly GCF_049841735.1. Lineage (NCBI taxonomy): Bacteria > Bacillati > Actinomycetota > Actinomycetes > Micromonosporales > Micromonosporaceae > Micromonospora > Micromonospora sp. DT46. The sequence continues at coordinate 106,820 of NZ_JBNCKW010000008.1, forward strand.
TCTGGGGGTACCGGCCGAGCACACTGAAGTATTCACATACTTGAGTTCGTATGCAAGACCCGGCTTTGTCCTTTTCGCCCCAGCTGCCACGGTCATCGGCCCGAAACATCGTGGACACAGGCGTACGTCTATACGCTTCGCCTACCGTCCCACCATCCGGTACGCGCGACCCGGCGGCCCCCATGACGTCACCATGCTGATCGGCGCCGACGGCACCCGTCGCGGCCCTGGCCGATCCGCCCACCGACGGACGGTCAGCCGGCGCGGCGGCGCGCTCCGGGCCCCGGCCGCGGCACCACGTCGCGCGGCCGGTCGACCTCGTGCCCGCGCTCGCAGCGCAGCTCGACGCGGACCTCCGCGCCGCAGTCGCGGTGCGCGACCGTCAGCGGCGAGCCCTCCGGGTCGGCCAGGTAGCGGTCCCCCCAGCCGAGGACGGCGACCAGCACCGGCCACAGGTCGAGCCCCATCCCGGTCAGCCGGTACTCGTGGCGCTCCCGACTGCCGGGCTCCCGGTAGGGCTCGCGCCGCAGGACGCCGCGCTCCACCAGCATCGCCAGCCGGCTGGCCAGCACCTGCCGGGGCACGCCGGTGCGCACCCGCATGTCGTCGAAGCGGCGGACGCCGTTGAAGACCTCGCGCAGGACCACGAGGGTCCACCGCTCGCCGAGGATCTCCATCGCGCGGGCGATGGTGCAGTTCTCCACCGACCAGTCCAGTGCCGCGGGTCTCATGCGCTCCAGGCTAGGTCTGATTGACAGACTCAGCAACGCGCTGCGAGGCTGGGTCCATGACACAGACGCAGGATCCGGCGCGCAGCCGTACCTTCTCGTGGTCCGACCCGGGCATCAACGCCGCGCACGTCGGCCGGCGCGGCGGCCTGGAACTGCTCCGCGCGATGATCGCCGGCGAGCTGGCGGCGCCGCCCATCATGCACCTGGTCGACATGTCCCGGATGGAGGCCGACGAGGGGTGGGTGGCCGTCGAACTCGTCCCGCAGGAGTTCCACTACAACCCGCTGGGCACCGTGCACGGCGGGGTCATCTCCACCCTGCTGGACACCGCCGCGGCGTGCGCGGTGCACACCACCCTGCCGGCCGGGGTCGGCTACACCTCGTTGGACCTGAACGTGAAGTTTCTGCGCCCGGTCACCGTCGCGAGCGGCACGCTGCGCTGCGAGGGCACCGTCCTGCAGAGCGGTCGCCGCACGGCCCTGGCGGAGGCGAAGCTGCTCGACGCGAAGTCGCGCCTAATCGCCCACGCCACCTCCACCTGCCTCCTCTTCCCCCTGGACCCCCCGCCCACCGAGTAGTCGATCATGCAGTTGTGGTGCCGGGACACTGGCGGTTCGCGGCTTCCATCCCCCGCCACAACTGCATGATCGACGAGGCGAGGGCGGCGGGGACGGGGACGGGTCAGCGGGCGGCCAGGCGGGCGGCCCGGGCGTCGCGCTTCTCCTCGAAGCGGGCGGCGGCGCGGTCCAGGTCGTCGAGGTGCGTCGCGATCTGGTCGCGGGCGGTCTCGCCGTCGGCGTCGAGCCCCGTCACGTTGAAGACGTCCCACTGGCGCAGCACCGGCGCCACCACCTCGTCGCGGTGCTGGCGCAGGTCGTAGATGCCGGCCAGGGCGATCGCCACGGACTTGCGGGCGAAGCCGTCGATGCCGTTGCCGGGCATCTGGAAGTCGGCCACCACGTCGGCGACCGCCCGCATCGCCTGGCTCGGCGCCAGCTCGAAGGCGGCGGCCAGCAGGTTGCGGTAGAAGACCATGTGCAGGTTCTCGTCGGCAGCGACCCGGGCCAGCAGCGCCTCGCAGGCCGGGTCGCCGGTGACCCGACCCGTGTTGCGGTGCGAGATCCGGGTGGCCAGCTCCTGGAACGAGACGTACGCCAGGGAGTGCAGCACCTCGTCGTCGTGGACGTTGGCGTAGCCGGCGGACATGTGCGTCATGCGGGCCCGCTCCAGCGCCACCGGGTCCACCGCCCGGGTGACGGTGAGGTAGTCGCGGATGGCGGTGCCGTGCCGACCCTCCTCGGCGGTCCACCGGTGCACCCACGTGCCCCAGGCGCCGTCGCGGCCGAACAGGGTGGCGATCTCGTGGTGGTACGAGGGCAGGTTGTCCTCGGTCAGCAGGTTGACGATCAGCGCGGTACGGGCCACGTCGGGGATCGTCGAGTCGCTCTCCGCCCACGCCTCGCCGCCCAGCGGCCCGTCGAAGGTGCGCCCCTCGCTCCACGGCACGTACTCGTGCGGGAACCACTCCTTGGCGACGGCCAGGTGCCGGTCGAGGTTCTTCTCGACGACGGGTGCCAGTTCGAGGAGCAGGGCGGTCTGGCTGAGTGCGGTCACGACGATCTCCCTACGGTGGCGTAACTTACGCCACCGTAGGTCCGATCGCGCGTACGCGCCAGTAATGTCTCAGCTGACCAGCGGCCTGAGGTCCGCCCGGGGCGGCGTCCACTCCCCCGCCGCGGCGGCGGTCTGCTCGCCGGAACGGATGTCCTTCACCTCGTCGGCCGCGCCGTCCACCCCGGGGAACCAGACGTACGGGATGCCCCGCCGCTCGGCGTAGCGGATCTGCTTGCCGAACTTCGCCGCGCTCGGCGACACCTCGGTCGGCACGCCCCGCGAGCGCAGCGCCTCGGCCACCCGGTTGCTGGCGGCGCGCTGCTCCTCGCTGGTCACCGCGACCAGGACGCAGGTCGGCACGTCCCGCGACACCGACAGCGCGCCGGCGCCGAAGAGCAGCCCCAGCAGCCGGGTCACCCCGATCGAGATGCCGACGCCCGGGAAGCGGGTGGCGCCGGCGCTGGCCAGGTTGTCGTACCGGCCGCCGGAGCAGATCGAGCCGAACCGCTCATAGCCGATCAGCTGGGTCTCGTAGACCGTGCCCGTGTAGTAGTCCAGGCCCCGGGCGATGCGCAGGTCGGCCACGCAGAGCCCCGGCGAGTGCGCGGCGGCCGTCTCCACCACCCGGACCAGCTCCTCGACCCCCTCGTCGAGCATCGGGTCGCTGACGCCCAGCGCGCGGACGGCGTCGGCGAAGGAGGCGTCCGGGGCGGAGATCTCCGCCAGCGACAGGACCGCCTTGGCCTGCGCCTCGCTCGCCCCGGCCGTCTGCGCCAGCAACTCGGCCACCCTCGCCGGACCGATCTTGTCGAGCTTGTCCACCGCGCGCAGGGCCGCCTCCGGGTCGGTCAGCCCGATGCCCCGGTAGAAGCCCTCGCAGATCTTGCGGTTGTTGACCTGGATGCGCACCGGCGGGATCGGCAGCGAGCGCAGCGCGTCGCCGATCACCAGCGGCATCTCCGCCTCGTGGTGCGGGGCGAGGGTGTCGCGGTCGACGATGTCGATGTCGGCCTGGAGGAACTCGCGGTAGCGCCCCTCCTGCGGCCGCTCGCCCCGCCACACCTTCTGGATCTGGTAGCGGCGGAACGGGAACTGGAGCTTGCCGGCGTTCTCCAGCACGTAGCGGGCGAACGGCACGGTCAGGTCGAAGTGCAGGCCGAGCGCGTCGTCGCCGGTCGGGCCGTCGGCATCGGCCTGGAGCCGACGGATCAGGTAGACCTCCTTGGAGGTCTCCCCCTTGCGCAACAGCTGGTCCAGCGGCTCCACCGCGCGGGTCTCCAGCGGGGCGAAGCCGTACAGCTCGAAGGTGTCGCGGATCTTGTCGAGGACGTACTGCTCGATCATCCGCTGCGCGGGCGTCCACTCCGGGAAGCCGGAGATGGGCGTGGGCTTGCTCATGATGGCTCCGTTCACAGTCCCGCGCGCCGGCGCGGGCAAAGGCTCGGTGCGGCCTTCGCCGGCCGCGTGACAAAGCTCGTGCGGCCGGTCAGAGGCCGCGGGCGGGGGCCGCCGGTCGCGCGCCGCCACCCGCCACCTCGACGAGGTACGGGTTGGTCGCGCGCTCGCGGCCGATGGTGGTCGCGGGGCCGTGGCCGGGCAGCACGACGGTGTCGTCGGCCAGCGGGAGGATCTTGCCCCGGAGGCTGGTGACCATCCTCGTCATGCTGCCGCCCGGCAGGTCGGTGCGGCCGATGGAGCCGGCGAACAGCACGTCGCCCGAGAGGCAGAGCTGCTCCGCCTCCCACGACGAGCCGGCGGCCGGCAGTCGGAAGAGCACCGACCCGCCGGTATGGCCCGGGGCGTGGTCGACGGTGATCTCCAACCCGGCGAGGGCGAGCGTGGCGCCGTCGGTCAGCTCGGCGACGTCCTCCGGCTCGGTGTACGGCAGCCGCCCCCCGAAGAGCGCCCTGAGATCCGCCGACAGCCCCTTGGCCGGGTCGGCGAGCATCTCCCGGTCGCCGGGGTGCACGTACGCGGTGATGCCGCGCGCGCCGCAGACCGGCGCCACCGAGAACGTGTGGTCGAGGTGGCCGTGGGTGAGCAGGACGGCGGCCGGGTGCAGCCGATGCTCGGCCAGCAGGGCGTCGAGCCGGTCGAGCACCCCGATGCCGGGGTCGACCACCACGCACTGCTCCCCCGGCGCGGCGGCGACCACGTAGCAGTTGGTGCCGAAGGCGTCCGCGGGAAAGCCGGCCACGAGCACGTCCGCTCCCCTTCCGTCGAGTGGGTTGCCTGTCAGCAGCCTATCGGGCGGGGCGAGGAGGTTCTGCGCGTGCGTCCGGGGCGTTCCGGGTGGCGCCGATCGTGCCCGTTTCGGGCATCGCGTCCGGCGACGATCGCGTGCGTCCCGTGGGCTCCGCCGGGCGCAGTGACGCGTCCCGATAAACCCGGCCCGGACCTCGTACACCACTTTCCCAGTCGGTAGCCGTACACTCTGGCGGGCGTGTGGCGTGGCGCACCCGCCGCCGAACGGGCGCAGGACGCCCGACCACCGGTGACGACCAGGGTAGAGGAAGGGGAGCACGGGTGGCTTCCAGCAGGGACCGGCAGCGCAAACTGGCGCGTGCCAAGCTCGACCGGCAACTCGCCCGCCGGGCCTCGGCCGTCAAGCGTCGTCGGCAGATCCAGGCCGGCGTCGGCGTCGCCGTCGTCCTCGCGCTGATCGTGGGCGGCTCGGCGTGGGCGCTGGGCGCCTTCGACGACGAGCCGAAGGAGAACACGGCCGCCGAGGACGTCTGCCTGTGGACGCCGCAGGACGCCACCGCGAACACCAACCTCAAGGACGTCGGCACCCCGGCCACCGAGGGACTGCCCACCGACGGCGTACGTCCGATGACGGTCACCACCAACCAGGGTGCGCCGATCACCGTCGAGCTGGACCTGGCCGGCGCCCCGTGCGCGGCGGCGAGCATCGCCCACCTGTCCAGCCGGTCGTTCTACGACAACACCAAGTGCCACGAGATCACCGCCGAGGGCGCGGTGCGCTGCGGCGACCCGAGCGGCACCGGGCTCGGCGGCCCCACCTACTCGTTCTACGACGAGAACGTGCCCACCGCGCCGTCACCGTCGGCCAGCCCCTCCGCCGGCCAGCCCGCGACGTACCCGAAGGGCACGGTCGCGATGATCGCCAACCCGCCGGGCGCCAACGGCAGCCAGTTCCTGATGTTCTTCAAGGACTTCACCACGGCCGACCCGAAGTATCCGATCATCGGCCGGGTCACCGGTGGGATCGACGTGGTGGCGAAGATCGGTGCCAAGCCGACCGTGGACAATGGGACGGGGGCCAAGGTCAAGCCCAAGGACGACGACGTGGTCGTGCAGAGCCTGACCGTCGGCGAGCCCGTGGCGCAGGCGACCTCGGCACCGACGCCGCCCGCTTCGGGCGCTCCGGCGGCCAGCCCGAGCGCCGGCTGACCCGGCCGCCCCACCAATCGCAGCGGCACCGACCGCGCCACCCGACAGCCCAGGAGGATCCAGGCGTGACGTCCACCAGAGAGCGGCAGCGCGCGGCGGCGCGCGCCCGGCTCGAGAAGGAGATGGCCGAGCGCGCGGCCAGGGCCCGCAAGCGCCGGCAGACCCAGGCGATCGTGGGGGCCGCCTCGGTCCTGGTCCTCGTCGTCGCCGGCACGGTCTGGCTCGTCACCACCCTCGGCGGAGACGACGACAAGACCGACACCGCAGGCCCGGGTGCCGGCAACGTGCAGTGCGCCTGGACCGAGATCCCCACCGACCAGCGGTCCCCGCAGATCAAGGACGTCGGGGTGCCGGCCGTGCAGCAGTCGGCCACGGGCACCCAGACGATGACGATCGACACCAACCTGGGCCCGATCACCGCCACGATCGACCGGTCGGCGGTGCCCTGCACCGCGGGCAGCTTCACCCACCTGGCGGAGAAGAACTTCTTCGACAACAGCAAGTGCCACCGGCTGGTGACCGAGGGCATCAAGGTGCTCCAGTGCGGTGACCCCGGCGCGACGGGCAAGGGCTGGCGCGAGACCGACGGCACCGGCGGCCCGAGCTACCGGCTCGCTGAGGAGAACCTGCCCACCGACAAGCGGCCCCCGTACCCGGAGGGCGTGATCGCGATGGCCAACTCGGGCCAGCCGGGCAGCACGGGCAGCCAGTTCTTCATCGTCTACGGCGACTCGCCGCTGGACCCGAACTACACCGTCCTGGGCACCATCACCGGCGGCATGGACCTCGTGAAGCAGGTCGCGGCGGCGGGCGACGACAAGGCGTTCGCGAAGCAGGCCGGTGGCGGCCACCCGAAGAAGGAAGTCACCATCAACAAGCTCACCATGAGCGCCCCCCAGGGCTGACCCGCACCCCAGCCGTACGACGAGCGCCCGCCGGCCCCGCCGGCGGGCGCTCGTCCGTCCCACCCGCACACCAGCGCCCCGGCTCGGTCGGTGCCGGGCCGGGGCGCGGGTGTGCGAGGGGTTGGCGGGGTCAGGCGCCGGAGGTGACGCGGTACGCGTCGAAGACGCCGTCCACCTTGCGGACCGCCGCCAGCAGGTGGCCCAGGTGCTTCGGGTCCGCCATCTCGAAGCTGAACCGGCTCACCGCCACCCGGTCGCGGGTGGTGGTGACCGTCGCGGAGAGGATGTTCACCCGCTCCTCGGAGAGCACCCGGGTCACGTCGGCAAGCAGCTTGTGCCGGTCCAGCGCCTCGACCTGGATGGCGACCAGGAACGTGGACGCCGAGGTGAGCTTCCAACTCACCTCGACCACCCGCTCGGCCTGCGCCCGCAGGTCCTCGGCGTTGGCGCAGTCGTCGCGGTGCACGCTCACGCCGCCGGAGCGGGTGACGAAGCCGAAGACCGAGTCCGGCGGCACCGGCGTGCAGCAGCGCGCCAGCTTGATCCACACGTCGCTGACCCCGCGTACGACCACGCCCGGGTCGGCGCTGCTCTGCCGGCTGCGGGGCGGACGGGTGGCGACGGCGGTCTCGGCGATGTCCTCCGCCGCGCCCTCCTCGCCGCCGTACGCGGCCATCAGCTTCTGCACCACCGACTGGGCGGAGACCTGGCTGTCGCCGACCGCGGCGTAGAGGGAGGCCACGTCGGCCAGGTGCAGGTCCCGGGCGATCGCCATCAGCGCGTCGGAGGTGAGCATCCGCTGCAACGGCATGCCCTGCTTGCGCATCGCCTTGACGATCGCGTCCTTGCCGGCCTCGATCGCCTCCTCGCGCCGCTCCTTGTTGAAGTACTGCCGGATCTTCGTGCGGGCGCGCGGGCTCTTGACGAAGCCCAGCCAGTCCTGCGTCGGGCCGGCCGTGTCGGACTTCGACGTGAAGATCTCGATCACGTCGCCGTTGGACAGCGTCGATTCGAGGGGCACCAGCTTGCCGTTGACCCGCGCCCCGATGCACTTGTGGCCCACCTCGGTGTGCACCGCGTACGCGAAGTCCACCGGCGTGGAGCCGGTCGGCAGCGGGATGACGTCACCCTTCGGGGTGAAGACGTACACCTCCTGGCTGGACAGGTCGAAGCGCAGCGCGTCGAGGAACTCGCTCGGGTCGGCCGCCTCCCGCTGCCAGTCCAGCAGTTGGCGCAGCCAGGTCATCTCGTCGATGTGCGCGGGCGGGCCGACGATCTGGGTGCCCTTGTGCTCCTTGTACTTCCAGTGCGCGGCGATGCCGAACTCGGCGGTGCGGTGCATCGCGTACGTGCGGATCTGCATCTCCACCGGCTTGCCGGTGGGCCCGATGACCGTCGTGTGCAGCGACTGGTACATGTTGAACTTGGGCATGGCGATGTAGTCCTTGAACCGGCCCGGCACCGGCTGCCAGTTGGCGTGGATCACGCCCAGCGCCGCGTAGCAGTCGCGCACCGTGTCGACCAGGATCCGCACCCCGACCAGGTCGTAGATGTCGTTGAAGTCGCGACCCCGCACGATCATCTTCTGGTAGATCGAGTAGAGGTGCTTCGGCCGCCCGGTGGTCTCCGCCTTGATCTTGGCGGCCTTCAGGTCGGTCTGCACCTTCTGGGTGACCTGGCGCAGCAGCGCCTCGCGCTGCGGCTGGTGCTCCCCGATGAGGCGGTTGATCTCCTCGTAGCGCTTCGGGAAGAGCGTGCCGAAGGCCAGGTCCTCCAGCTCCCACTTGATCGTGTTCATACCCAGCCGGTGGGCCAGCGGGGCCAGGATCTCCAGCGTCTCCTTCGCCTTCTGCTCCTGCTTCGGGCGGGGCAGGAAGGTGAGGGTACGCATGTTGTGCAGCCGGTCGGCCAGCTTGATCACCAGCACCCGCGGGTCCTTGGCCATCGCGACGACCATCTTGCGGATCGTCTCGGCCTTGGCCGCGTCGCCCAGCTTGACCTTGTCGAGCTTGGTCACCCCGTCGACCAGCAGCGCCACTTCGCCGCCGAAGTCGGCCCGCATCTGGTCGAGGGTGTATTCCGTGTCCTCGATCGTGTCGTGCAGGAGCGCGGCGACCAGGGTGGTGGTGTCCATGCCCAGGTTGGCCAGGATCGTGGCGACCGCGAGCGGGTGGGTGATGTAGGGGTCGCCCGACTTGCGGTACTGCCCGGAGTGCCAGCGGGCCGCCGTGTCGAAGGCGCGCTGGAGCAGCCGCGCGTCCGCCTTGGGGTGGGCGTCCCGGTGGGTCGAGATCAGCGGCTCCAGCACCTCGCTGACCTGCGAGGACTGCCAGGGCGCGTTGAACCGGGCCAGCCGCGCCCGGACCCGGCGGCCGGTGGGCGCGGTGGAGAGCGCAAAACCGGCGCTCGGCATGTGGTCGCCGACGACGTCGGCGGGGAACGGAAGCAGGACCCCCTCGGTCGCCGCGCCCGCGCCGCCGGCCGTGGCCGCCGGCGTGTCGGGGCGTACGGGCTCGGCCGGGACGGTTACGCCGGGGCCCGCCTCCGGGGCCTGCGCGTCACCGTTGGTTGCGGTCGCCGAGCCGTCCGCGTCGCCTGTCGGGTACACCGTGCCCTCCACCGGAGGGGCGACATCGTGGGACACCGGCCTCCTCACCGCTCGCCGGGAAGTCACCGACCGTGCGCCGGCCGGCCTGGTCTCGCGCCGCCCGGACGGGTCCCGCCCGGTCAGCAAAGGGCAATGCTACCCGCACGCACGGTGCCCCGCCGCTCCGCCGGACGGTCCCCACCGGGTCCGCCCGACGGTCGGCGGGGTCAAACGGTCAACAGGGCATGCACCGGACGCGGGGCCAGCCGCTCCCGGCCGCCGAGGAAGGCGAGCTCCAGCAGGACGGTGAAGCCGGCCACGGTCCCGCCGGCCCGCTCCACCAGGTCCAGCGTCGCCTCGGCGGTGCCGCCGGTGGCCAGCACGTCGTCGACCACCAGCACCCGGTGCCCGGCCGTGAAGGCGTCCTCGTGCACCTCCAGCGTGGCCTCGCCGTACTCCAGGGCGTAGGAGGCCGAGTAGGCCGGACGGGGCAGCTTGCCGGCCTTGCGCACCGGCACGACGCCGACCCCGGTCGCGTACGCGATGGCGGCAGCGACCACGAACCCGCGCGCCTCGATGCCGACGACGACGTCGAACGACTCCCGCCCGTGGTACGCGACGATCCCGTCGATCACCTGACGGAACGTGTCGCCGTCGGCGAACAGCGGCATCAGGTCCTTGAACATGACGCCGGGCTTCGGGAAGTCGGGCACGTCGAGCACCCGGCTGGCGACCAGCGCGGCGGTGGCCGGGCCGCTGTCTCCCCGTACCCCGGTGCTGTGGGTCTCCGTCACGGCAGTTCCGCTCCCCTTCACGACGACGGCGTCCTGCATGCTGCTCGCACAGCATGAAGGACGCCGTCGGATCGGTTCCTACCGGGTCAGCCCGGCCCGGCTCAGCGCCGCTTGCCGCCACCCGGCCGGTTGCCACCGCCGCCGGCGGGTCGGCCGCTCCGGGCGCCGGTCGGCCGCTTCCCGGCCGGTCGGGCGCCCACCCGCGGCGCCGCGCCGGCCAGCGCGGCCGACTCCGGGTCGACCGGCTCGTCGTCGGAGTCGTCGGTACGCGGGGCGGTGCCCTTGCCGGTGACCTCGCCACGGGCGATCGCGCCCCGGCGGGCCAGCACCCGCTTGTTGTGCGCCTGGATGCGCGGGTCGTAGTTCTTGAGCAGCACCAGCAGCGGCGTGGCCAGCAGGATCGAGGTCAGGAACGCCACCGCCATACCGACGAAGAGCACCAGGCCGAGGTCCTTCAGGGTGCCCGCGCCGAGCAGGCCGGCACCGATGAAGAGCAGACCACCGACCGGCAGCAGCGCGACCACCGACGTGTTCAGCGACCGCATGAGGCTCTGGTTGATCGCCAGGTTGGCCGCCTCGCCGTACGTCTGGTTGTTGTTCGCGGTGATGCCGCGCGTGTTCTCCTGCACCTTGTCGAAGACCACCACCACGTCGTAGAGCGCGAAGCCCAGAATCGTGAGGAAGCCGATGACCGTCGACGGGGTGACCTCGAAGCCGACAAGCGAGTAGATACCGGCGGTGAGGATCAGGTTCATGATCAGCGAGGAGACCGCGGCGACCGCCATCCGCCACTCGAAGCGCAGGATCAGGTAGATCATCACCACCGCGATGAAGATGACCAGACCGAGCAGCGCCCGGGAGGTGACCTGGCTGCCCCACGCCTCGCTGACCTGGTTGCCGCTGATGGTGGCGGCGTCGATGCCGAACTCGTCGGCGATCTCGTCCTTGACGGCGTTGGCCTGCTCGGTGTCGAGCTGGGTGGTCCGCACCTCGTAGAAGTCGCCCCCGGTGCCGCCGACCTTCTGGGTGGTGACGACCTTGGCGTCGCCGCCGGCCGCGGCCAGGGCGTCCTGGACCTTCAGCTCGGTCTGCTCCAGGGTGCCGACGCTCGCCGGGATCTGGAAAGAGTTGCCGCCGGCGAACTCGATGCCGAGGCTGAAGCCGCGCAGCCCGAAGCTGAGCAGCGACAGCAGGATCAGCACGAGCGCGACGCCGAACCAGAGCTTGCGCCGGCCGATGATGTCGAGGCCGGCCTCGCCGCGGTAGAGGCGGCTCGCGAGACCACTCTTTGCCATCTCAGGCCTCCTTCACGCGCGGGTTGCGGGGCTTGGCCGGCTCGGCCGTCCGCGGCGGGAGCGCCCGGCCGAGACCGCTGACCCGCGGGGACAGGAACGCGGAGGTGCGGGCGAACATCGTCATGATCGGGTGCCGGAAGAGGAAGACCACGACCAGGTCCAGCACCGTGGCCAGGCCGAGGGCGAAGGCGAAGCCCTTCACCGTGCCGACCGAGACCACGTAGAGCACCACCGCCGACATCAGCGTGATCGCGTTGGCCGAGATGATCGTGCGGCGGGCCCGGATCCAGGCACGCGGCACCGCGCTGCGCGGGCTGCGCCCCTCCCGGATCTCGTCCTTGAGCCGCTCGAAGTAGATGACGAACGAGTCCGCCGCCACACCTAGTGACACGATCATGCCGGCGATGCCGGCGAGGGTGAGGGTGAACCCGATCTGCCGGCCGAGCACCACCAGCGCGCCGAAGACCAGCAGCGCCGACAGGACCAGGCTCAGGAAGATGACGGAGCCGAGCAGGCGGTAGTAGAAGAACGAGTAGATGATGACCAGCAGCATGCCGATGCCCGCCGCGAGCAGACCGGCCCGCAGGTGGCTGGCGCCCAGGGTGGCGGTGACGTTCTGCTGCTCCTGCGCCTCGAAGGTCACCGGCAGCGCGCCGTAGCGCAGCTGGCCGGCCAGGGCGCTGGCGTCGCGCTGGTTGAAGTTGCCGGTGATCTGCGAGTTGCCCGTCAGCACGCCCTGGATCTCGGGCGAGGAGACGATCTCGTTGTCGAGCACGACGGCGACGCGGCACTTGCCGTCCTGGCCGAGGGCGGTGGCGTCGCAGGCCTGGCCCTCGTTGTTGAACGCCTCGCGGGTCAGGTTGGTCCACTTGTCCTGGCCGGGGCCGGAGAAGTCGAGGCTGACGACCCACTGGCTGGTCTGGTCCAGCACCGCGCTGGCGCCCTCGACGTCGGTGCCCAGCACCTTCGCCTGGTCGAGCAGGTACTTCGCGGCGCCGTCCTCGCAGGCCACCGCCTGCTGGTTGGCGGCCGAGATCGACGCCGGCGGGCGCTTGTCGAGCTGGGCGCAGCTGATCTGCGGCACGTTGAACTGCATCGTCGCCGGCAGCACCGCGACCTCGCGCGGGTCGAGAGCCGCGAACGGCTTGAGCTTCTCCGCCAGCGACGGGTCGGCGGTCAGGTCGGCCGGGGCCTGGAGGCCGCTGGCGGCCGCCCAGGCGGCGGCGCCGACCTTCTGCTCGACGGCCTTGCGCTGGTCCTCGATGCTCTGCGGCACGGGCTCGGCGCTGGCGCTCGGCGTCGGGGTGGCGGCGCCGGCCGAGGGGGTGGCGCTCGGCGCGGCCGACGCGCTGGCGCTCGGGGCCGGGGCCATGCCGCCCTGGCCGCCGCTGGGCGACGCGGTCGCCTTCGGCGCGGCGCTGCCCGACGGGGCGGCGCTGCCCGAAGGCTTCGCGCTGCCCGACGGGGCCGGGGCCGCGCTGCCCGAGGGGGCCGGGGTGGCGGCGGGCGGCGGGGCGGTGGCCGCGCCGCTGCCGTCGGCGGCCTTGAGCACCTTGCGGAAGCGCAGCTCGGCGGCGCTGCCCACCTCGGTCAGGTCGCGGTTCTCACCGGGCAGGGAGATCACGATGTTGCGGTTGCCCTCGGTGACCACCTCGGCCTCGGCGACGCCGAAGGCGTTGACGCGGCTCTCGATGATCTGGCGGGCCTCTTCGAGGTTCTCCGCCGTCGGGGCCTGGCCACCGATGCTGTTGGTCGCCTCCAGCGTCAGCCGGGTGCCGCCGACGAGGTCCAGGCCGAGCTTGGGCTCGAGCCTGTCCTTCAAGCCGCCGCTGGCGCCGCCCGCGAAGAACACCAAAAGATAGAGGACGACGAAGATGAGCCCGAGCACGGCCAGTTGCCGTCCGGGCCGCATCTGTCCCTGAGGTGGTGCCACGGCTGTCCTGTCTCCCTGTACGGTCGCGCCGCTGGTGCGGCGGGTGTCGGCCGGTCCGGCCGGCGGGTCCGACGGGCCGGCGTCGGAGGGCGGCATCCGGCTCCGGGCTCGGCGCGGGGGCGCCGGGCGGAACGGGACGAGCCGACTTCCGGCGTCGGGCCCAACTATCCAGTTTTCACGTCGCCTCCGCTGCCCCGTCGGGGAAAGTCGTCACCGGAGTCCGGCGACCACCACCCCGCGCGGGGCGGGAGCGACCGTCACTCCTTGACGACGTCCGCGTCCTCGGCGACCGGCTCGTCGGCCGGGCGCTCCGCCTGGCTGACGACCCGGGCGATGGCCGGACGGGCGTAGCGGGTCTGCACACCGGGCGCGACCTCGAGCAGGACGGTGTCGTCGTCCACGCCGGTGACCGTGCCGTAGAGGCCACCGATGGTGACCACCTCGTCGCCGGGCGCGAGGGCGGACTGCATGGACTCCGCCTCACGGCGGCGCTTCTGCTGGGGGCGGATCATCATGAAGTACATGACGCCGAAGAGCAGAGCGATCATGAGGATCGGCGTCAGGCTGCCGGCACCCCCGCCGCCCTCTGCTGCGTAAAGCACGGTGAAAGACCTTCCCATTGGCCCCCGGCCCGGCGCGGGCGCGCCGGAGCGGAAGCGGATTCTCACGTCCTGTACAGACCGGCGCGAGTCTAATCCCTGCACCTGGGAACGCCGAATGCGGCACAGATCACGTTCACATCACGGCTGATCGGCATCCGTCGAGAACAGATCGGGCGCCACAGGAGCATTCGCGCCAAATGTACCATTCGGCGGCGTACGGCCCAGATGCCGCCAGGCGGCCTCCGTGGCGACCCGGCCGCGCGGCGTACGGGCCAGCAGGCCGGCCCGGACCAGGAACGGCTCGCAGACCTCCTCCACCGTATCCGGCTGCTCACCCACCGCCACGGCCAGCGTGGACAGGCCGACCGGCCCGCCCCGGAACGAGTCGACGAGCGCGGTCAGCACCGCCCGGTCCAGCCGGTCCAGGCCCAGTGCGTCGACGTCGTACACCATGAGGGCGGCCCGGGCGGTCTCCAGGGTGACCACCCCGTCGGCCCGGACCTCGGCGAAGTCGCGGACCCGGCGCAGCAGCCGGTTGGCGATGCGGGGCGTGCCCCGGGAGCGGCCGGCGACCTCGGCGGCGCCGTCGTCGGTGATCGGCACGCCGAGGATCCGGGCCGAACGGCGCAGCAGCACCTCCAGGTCGGCCGGCGAGTAGAAGTCGAGGTGCGCGACGAAGCCGAACCGGTCGCGCATCGGCCCGGTGAGCAGGCCGGAGCGGGTGGTCGCGCCGACCAGGGTGAACGGCTCGACGTCCAGCGGGATCGCCGTCGCGCCCGGACCCTTGCCGACGATCACGTCGACCCGGAAGTCCTCCATCGCGCTGTAGAGCAACTCCTCGGCCGGCTTGGCGATCCGGTGGATCTCGTCGATGAAGAGCACGTCGCCCTCGGCGAGGCTGGTCAGGATCGCCGCCAGGTCGCCGGAGCGCTCGATCGCCGGGCCGCTGGTCACCCGGATGCCCGAGCCCAGCTCGGCGGCGACGATGTTGGCCAGGGTCGTCTTACCCAAGCCGGGCGGGCCCGACAGGAGGATGTGGTCGGGCGGGGAGCCGCGCCGCATCGCGCCCTGGAGCAGCAGGTCGAGCTGGTCGCGGACCCGGTGCTGGGCGATGAACTCCTCCAGCCGCTTCGGCCGGACCGTGGCCTCCGCGTCGAGGTCGGCATCGTGCACGTAGGCGGAGACCAGCCCGCCGTCGGAGCCCGTCACCGGGTGCGGCCCAGCAGCCGGATGGCCTGCTTGAGCAGGACCGGCACCGGCGGCACGTCACCGTCGATGGTCTCCGCGACGGCGGCCACCGCCTGGTCGGCCTGCCCGGCCGTCCAGCCGAGCCCGACCAGCGCCTGCCGGACCTGCTCGGGCCAGGCGCCGCCGGTGACCCCGGCCGCGCCGTCGGCGCCGACCGGCACCGGGCCGACGCGATCGCGCAGCTCCAGGACCAGGCGCTCCGCGCCCTTCTTGCCGATGCCGGGCACCCGGGTCAGCGCGGCGGTGTCGGCGTTGGCGATCGCCTTGCGCACCGCGTCGGGGGTGTGCACGGCGAGCACCGCCTGGGCCAGCCGGGGGCCCACGCCGCTGGCGGTCTGGAGCAGCTCGAACAACTGCTTGGCGTCGTCGTCGGCGAAGCCGTAGAGGGTGAGCGAATCCTCCCGGACGACCAGGCTGGTGGCCAGCCGGGCGGGCTGGCCGATGCGCAGGTCGGCGAGGGTGCCCGGGGCGCACTGCACCGCCAGGCCCACCCCGCCGACCTCCACCACGGCGTGATCCGGACCGGTCGCGGTCACCACCCCGCGCACGCTGGCGATCATCTGGCTCCTCCTCGTCGTACCCGGTCGGCCGCGGCGGCCAGCTTGGAACGCGTCCCGCCGCGCCACACGTGACAGATGGCCAGGGCCAGGGCGTCGGCGGCGTCCGCCGGCCTCGGCGGCTCGGCCAGCCGCAGCAGCCGGGTGACCATCGCGGTCATCTGCGCCTTGTCGGCCTGGCCGGAACCGGTCACGGCCGCCTTCACCTCACTGGGCGTGTAGGTCTGCACGGGCAGCCCGGCGCGGGCGCCGGCGAGCACGGCGATCCCGCTGGCCTGGGCGGTGCCCATCACGGTGCGGACGTTGTGCTGGCTGAAGACCCGCTCGACGGCGACGCTGTCGGGCCGGTGCTCGGCGACCAGATCGGTGAGCGAACGGTCCAGGTGCAGCAGGCGCAGCGCCAGATCGTCGTCCGGATCGGTGTGGACGACGTAGTAGGCGATCAGCGTGCAGGGGCGCCCCGGCACACCCTCGACCACGCCGACCCCGCACCGGGTCAGCCCCGGGTCGACGCCCAGCACCCGCACGCCGCCTCCTCCCCCAGCCGCCAGCGAGACCCCAGCCGCCAGCAGTACGTGTGTTCGACACCCTACCGAGCCGGGCGACACCCCGCCGCCGGGGACACGCCGGGCGCGCCGACACGCCGCCGGGGCGCGCGGCGGCCACACATGCCGGGCGATGAGTATGTGTCGCCGGCCCATGTGCGCCCGGACACACAGCTCGTAACTTCATGCGCCATGACGGCAGAACCCGTGGCGGTCCCCCACGTCGTACACGTCGACCTCGCTGGTCGTACCGCCCTGGTGACCGGGGGCGGGAGCGGCATCGGCCGGGCCTGCGCCCTGCGGCTGGGCGCCGCCGGCGCGGAGGTCCTGGTGGTGGACCGCAACATCGAGGCGGCCAAGGCGGTGGCGGCGGAGGCCGGCGGGCGGGCCGAGGGCGTGGACCTGGCCGACCCGGACGCGGTGGACCGCCTCGACGCCGACGTGGACATCGTGGTGAACAACGCGGGCCTGCAGCACGTGGCGCCGGTGCAGGAGTTTCCTGCGGAGCGCTTCGGCCACCTGCACCGGGTGATGGTCGAGGCACCGTTCCTGATCATCCGCCGGGCGCTGCCGCACATGTACGCCAGGGGCTGGGGGCGGATCGTGAACATCTCCTCGGTGCACGGGCTGCGCGCCTCGCCGTACAAGTCGGCGTACGTCTCCGCCAAGCACGCGCTGGAGGGGCTGTCGAAGGTGGTCGCGCTGGAGGGCGCCCCGCACGGCGTGACCGCCAACTGCATCAACCCGGCGTACGTGCGCACCGCGCTGGTGGAGAGCCAGATCGCCGACCAGGCCGCCAGCCACGGCATCCCCGAGAGCGAGGTGGTCGAGAAGATCATGTTGGCGCGGGCGGCGATCAAGCGGCTGATCGAGCCGGAGGAGGTGTCCGAACTCGTGGCGTACCTCTGCTCGCCGCCGGCGGCGTTCATCACGGGCGCGTCCATCGCGCTCGACGGGGGCTGGACGGCGAACTAGTGGCAAGCCGCACAATGTCGGTCATGTCGTCACCGGTGGAGTTCCTGGAGCTGCTCGCCCGCGAGGCCGCCGCGGTGGAGTTCGAGGGGCCGCTCATCGCCGCGCGCGCCGCCGGGCTGCCGCCCGCGCGGCTCGCCGAGCTGGAGCAGGCCAAGACGGTGGCGCTGCGGGTCCGCGCGCTGCTGGAACGCCGCCGCCGCCGGGAGGTCGAGCTCTCCGGGCTGTACGACACGGTCAGCGACCTGGCCGGGCTGCGCGACCTGGACGACGTGCTGCGCGCGATCGTGCACCGGGCGCGCAACCTGCTCGGCGCGGACGTGGCCTACATGACCCTCGACGACGAGGAGCGCGGCGACACGTACATGCGGGTCACCGACGGTTCGGTTTCCGCCCGCTTCCAGCAGCTGCGCCTGCCGATGGGCGCGGGCCTCGGCGGCCTGGTGGCCCAGTCCGGCGCCCCGTACGTCACCGCGAACTACCCGGAGGACGACCGCTTCCACCACACCGGCGAGATCGACGCCGGCGTGGGCGAGGAGGGCCTGGTGGCCATCCTCGGGGTGCCGCTGCGGCTCGGCTCGACCTCGATCGGGGTGCTCTACGCGGCCAACCGCTCGGCCCGGCCGTTCGTCCGGGAGGAGGTGGCGCTGCTGGTCTCCCTCGCCGCGCACGCGGCGGTGGCGATCGACACCGCGCGGCTGCTCGCGGAGACGCAGGCGGCGCTGGAGGAGCTGTCGACGGCCAACACCACCATCCGGGCGCACAGCAGCTCCGTGGAGCGGGCGGCGGCGGCGCACGACCGGATGACCGCGCTGGTGCTGCGCGGGGGCGGCGTGGAGGACGTCGCCGCGGCGGTCACCGACGTGCTCGGCGGGGCGCTGCTGGCGCTCGACGCGGAGGGCCGGCTGCTGGCCCGGGTCGGCGAGATCGAGGAGCCGGACCGGGCGGACATGGTGGAGGCGGTGGCCGCGTCGCGTACGGAGGGCCGCAGCGTGCGCCGGGGCCGGCTCTGGTATGCCGCCGTGGTGGCCGGGGCGGAGAACATGGGCGCGCTGGTGCTGCGCCCCGACGACGAGCTGGTCGACGCCGACCAGCGGATCCTGGAGCGGGCGTCGCTGGTGACGGCGCTGCTGCTGCTGTTCCGGCGTACCGTCGCCGAGGCGGAGGGGCGGGTCCGGGGCGAGCTGCTCGACGACTTGATCGCCCGGCCGCTGCGGGACACGGACGCGCTGCGCAGCCGGGCCCGCCGGCTCGGGGTGGACCTGGATGCCCCGCACGTGCTCGTGGCGGTCGGCGACGACGCCATCGCCGCCACCGGCTCGGCCCGGCAGCGGGTGCTCTCCTGGGCCACCACGTACGCCTCGACCCGGGGCGGGCTGGCCGCCGCCCGCGACGGGCGGGTGGTGCTGATGCTGCCCGGGCAGGACGCGGGCGGCAGCGCCCGGGCGGTGGCCCGGGACCTGTCCCGGGTGACCGGCCGGCCGGTGACCGCCGGGTCGAGCGGCCCGTCGACGGGGCCGGCGTCGCTGGCCGCGACGTTCGCCGAGGCGGAGCGGTGCCTGACCGCGCTGGGTGCGTTGGGCCGCTCGGGGCAGGGGGCGAGCACGGCGGAGCTGGGCTTCGTCGGGCTGCTGCTGGGCGCGGTCGGCGACGGGGGCGACAAGGACGTCAACCGGTTCCTGACCGCCACCGTCGGGCCGGTCGTCGACTACGACGCCCGGCGGGGCACCGCGCTGGTGCGGACCCTGGAGGCGTACTTCGGGGTGGGCGGCAGCCTCGCCCGGGCCGCCGAGCTGCTGCACGTGCACGTCAACACGGTCACCCAGCGGCTGGAGCGGGTCGGGCAGCTGCTCGGCGCGGACTGGCAGAAGCCGGAGCGGGCGCTGGAGGTGCAGCTGGCCCTGCGCCTGCACCGCCTGCGTACGCCCGCCGCCTGACGGCCGTCCGAGCCCCCGCCGCCCTGACCGCCGGCCTCACGGTCAGCGGGCGCGGATGCCGTCCAGGACGCCGTCGACGATGCGCTGCGGCAGGGTCGCCTCGTCGAGGTCGGGGTGCCAGCGCATGACGCGCTGCACCAGCATCGGGCCGGTCAGCATCGCCATGACCACCTCGACGTCGAGGTCCGCGCGCAGCTCGCCGGAGCGCATCCCGCGCCGCAGCACCTCGCGCATCATCTCCCGCCGCGGCTCGATGATGTTCTGGTAGAGCTGGTACTGCTCGGGGCTGCGGTTGACCTCCGGCACCAGGCAGGGCATGATCCGCGCCGCCCGCGGGTCGATGTGGTTGCCGACCGCGCCGACCAGCAGGATCAGGTCGTCACGGACCGATTGGCCGGCGGGCTCCGGCGGGGTGCCCTTGAGCGTACGCAGGGCGTCGCGCAGCAGCGCGTCCTTGCCCGGCCAGCGACGGTAGATGGTGGCCTTGCCGACCCCGGCGCGGGCGGCGATCGCCTCGATCGAGATCGCCTCGATCGTGCTGCCGTCGGCGAGCAGGTCGAGGGCGGCCTCGACGATCGCCTCGTCCGCGCGGACGCTCCTCGGCCGCCCGGGCGGCCGAGGAGCGTCGGCGGTGGAAGTCATGTCGGACATTGTTCCCGAAGCTAGGCGGTCCCGGCCAACTCGGGTTCCCCCACCGGTGCCGGCCTCCCCGCCGCCTCGGCGGAGCGGCCGGGCATCCAGCGCAGCACCACGAGGATGCCGAGCGCGGCGATCGCGGCGGCGAGACCCGCCGCCCAGTGCATCGCGGCCAGGAAGGCGTCGTCGGCGACCGCGATCAGCTGCGGCGCCGCCGGCCCGAGCTGACCCGCTGCGGCGTACGCGCCGGAGATGGACTCGCCGGCCGCCTCGCGCGCCCCGGCGGGCAGGTCCCGCAGGGCGGGGTCGACGTCGGCGCGGTAGACCGCGGAGAGCACCGACCCGAGCACCGCCACGCCGAGCGCGCCGGCCACCTGCCGGACCGTGTTGCTGACCGCCGAGCCGACGCCGGCCTTCTCCCGGGGCAGCGCGGACATGATGGACTCCGTGGCCGGCGGCATGATGTTGGCCATCCCGGTGCCCTGGAGGAAGAAGACGACAAGCACCACCCAGATCGGGGTGGTCGCGTCGACGAACGCGAACGCGCCGAGCGCGACCACGGTCAGCGCCAGCCCGACCGCCGCGACGGCCTTGCCGCCGTACCGGCGGACCATCGCCGCGCTGGCCGGGGCGAAGATGAGCTGGGCCGCCGCGAAGGGCAGGAAGAGCAGGCCGGTCTCCAGCGGGCTGTAGCCGCGCACCAGTTGCAGGTAGAACGAGGTGAAGAACATGACGCCCATCGCGGCGAAGAAGATCAGCCCGACGATGGCCACCGGCGCGGCGAAGCGCGGCACCCGGAACAGCCGCACGTCCAGCGACGGGTGGTCGCTGCGCCGCTCGTACGCGACGAACCAGGCCAGCACCGCCAGGCCGCCGAGGATCGCGACCCAGACCAGCGGGCGGCCGAAGCCGTGCTCGCCGCCGTCGATGATGCCGTAGGTCAACGCGACGAGCCCCACCACCGACAGCAGCACGCCGACGACGTCGACGCGGCCCGGATCCGGGTCCCGCGACTCCGGCACGAGCAGCGCCACCAGCACCACGCCGAGCACCACCACCGGCACGTTGATCAGGAAGACCGAGCCCCACCAGTAGTGCTCCAGCAGCGCACCGCCGAGGATCGGGCCGATGGCCACGGCCAGGCCGACCGCGCCGGCCCAGACGCCGATCGCCCGGCCCCGCTCCCGGGGATCGAAGACGTTGGAGATGATCGAGAGCGTGACCGGCATGATGGCCGCGCCACCCACGCCCATCAGCGCGCGGGCCGCGACGAGTTGCGCGGGGCTCTGCGCGTACGCTGACAGCAGCGACGCCAGCCCGAAGAGCACCAGGCCGATCAGCAGGAAGCGCTTACGCCCGGCGCGGTCACCGAGCACGCCGAAGGTGAACAGCAGACCGGCGAAGACCAGCGTGTAGGAGTTGATCGACCACTCCAGCTCGGCCTGACTCGCGCCGAGGCCGTGCACCGGGTCGGCGAGAGTCCGCAGCGCGACGTTGAGGATCGTGTTGTCCAGGACGACCACGAGCAGGCTGATCACCAGCACCCCGAGGATCGCCCACCTCCTCGGGTGTCCCGTGTGCTCGTGCGGTGGCATCTTCGCGTTCTCCCCCCGGACCCCGTTTCGATACGGGCCAGACTCGTAATTCGGCGGTGTCAGCGTAGGCGGGCGATTATCGATACGGAACCGGTTCGTATCTTATGTGGCGGCGGTCACTCGTGTCCTCTTTCCGGGTGCTGCTTCGGCGGGCTCGGGGGTGGGTTGGGGGCTGGGGCCTTGGGTGTTTGGGGCTTTGGGTGTTTGGGGCCTTGGGTCGTTACGGGCGTGGCGGTGCGTCGTGGTGGGGGTGTGGCCCGCCGTGCCCGGCTCCGGGCGGTCAGGCTTGATCCCTGCGCCGGGCACGGCGCGTCGGTGCCTACTCTCGCGTCCGTCCGTCCGGCTCCTCCCGGAGATCTTGGTGAGAAACTGCCCCTCCAGGGGCCGTCTTCTACCAAGATCTCCAGCGGACCGGGTGACCCGTGGACCCGGTGGACCCGTTTGTGAACCGGTGTCCGGGTTCGTTTGTGCTGTCCGGTGCGGCTTGGGCGGGTGGGTCGTCGGTGGGTGGCGTGATGGTGCCGGGTGTGCGGTTCGTGGGTGTGACCGGGGGCATCGTGGGGGCGGAATCGTGGCGGGGGCGGGGTCGTTACACCCCGCGTACGACCGAGTAAGGCCACGCCGCCGAGGTCACGCCGCCCCGATGGGATGGCGGGCCCGGGGCCCCCGGAATGATGGCGGGCCGGCGGTGGTTACACATGGTCCGGCCGACGTGAGGGCGTCCCCCGCCCCGCACGACAGCCCCGCCCCGCTCTTCGGCCCGCACGGGTTGAACATCCGGCTGGTACGGCCGATCTGATCTTTTCTCTGGTCTTTCCTCTGGCTTGATCGTCGGAGATTCCCTCCAGGTTTCGCCGGAGCCTCCTTGAGTTCGCATGAGCCTTCTTGAGTTCGCATGAGCGCCGACGGTGCTTGCACCCGCGTGAAGCCGATCCCCCCTCGGTGTGGGTGCCAACCCCCGAATGGAGCGTTTCTGATGAACACGATCATTCGTAAGAGCGTTCTCGGTGTCGCTGGTCTCGCGTTCGCCGGTGGCGTGTTCGCCGGTCCCGCGACCGCGCAGGCGGCCCCGTCGGTGGAGTCGACGCCGGTGGCAGTCGTGCAGGCCGACAAGCCGTCGGTCGACAAGGCCAAGCTGATCCCGCACGGTGTGCAGGGCGCCCAGTCGCACGTCGACCTGTCCGACGAGCAGGTCGCCAACGTCAAGGCCATCATCGCCGCGACGAAGAAGGCCGGCATGGACGAGCGCGCCGCCGTGGTGTCGATCGCGACGGCGTTGCAGGAGTCGAAGCTGGAGAACCTGGGTCATCTGGGTGACCGCAACGACCATGACTCGCAGGGCCTGTTCCAGCAGCGCCCGTCCAGTGGGTGGGGCACGGTGGAGCAGATCACCGATCCGGAGTACTCGACGACGGCGTTCCTGAAGGGTCTGAAGCAGGTCGACGGGTGGCAGGACATGCCGCTGACGAAGGCCGCGCAGACCGTGCAGGTGTCGGCGTACCCCGACCACTACGCCCAGTGGGAGCAGCAGGCCGCCGACCTGGTCGCCGAGCACTGGAACAGCTGACACAGACTTTCCACCACAAGGGGGATCGTTGGCCGGCACCCGAACACGGGGTGCCGGCCAGCGGCACGTCCACCGCCGGCCATCGGCGAAAGGGCCAGGTCGTGTTTCAGATGTCAGCGTCGGTATGAGCAGCGCGCTTCGCGCCTGCGGCCAGGAGTAGGCCGGCCGCCTGTGAATGATCGCCGCGTAGCGCCCAATCCAGTGGTGAGTAGCCGGTTCCTTGGCCTTCGCGCAGATTCGGGTCTGCACCGTGGACGAGGAGTAGGTGTACGACGGTGTTGTATCCCCAGGCCGCGGCAGCGCATAGGGGCGTTCCCTCCATGTCACCTCCGCTCTCGGTGTCGGGTACCGCGCCGGCTGCCAGGAGTACCCGCACGAGTTCAGCCGAGCCGTTGACGGATGCCTGATACAGCGGAAGGGTGCGGTCACGGTCGGGAACGTTGGGGTCCGCACCGGCGCGAAGGAGACCGCTCACGGCTGCGGCGTCTTCGCGTCGCACTGCCTCCATCAGTCGCTTCGTGCGCTTCTTCCGCTGTCGCAGGTTCACGTGCCCAGCGTAGGTAGTGCGCCCAGGCACCGCGATCAACGAGTGGCCCTGAACCGGCTTATGAAACGCACGCTGGGCGTCAGGCGGACGGCGGCCGAAAGCCGCGGGCGGACTGGTGGGAAGCCAGAGCGGACGCTCCTACCGTTCGTTACCCCCACGTTTCCGTCAGGGCAGGCAGGAGCGGCGCGGCACAGGCGGGGACGGCGGCGCGGCGCATGCGGTGACGGCGGCGGGCAGCGTGGACAGTCGGGTCGCCGGTGCGCCGAGCGGCTCGATCCAGCCCGGGCCGGCGCCGTACACCCGGATCGCCGGGAAGTCGCGGGCGAAGCGCACCAGGCGGTACGCGCGGCCGGTGACCGGCGTCTGCGCCCAGAGCACGACGGTGCGCGGGCGGACCCGACGGGCGGCGCTGGCGAGCGCCGTCCACGGCAGTGCCGGCCCGAGCAGCAGGCTCCCCCGGGACCGCTCGCGCAGCGCGGCGGCCAGCGCGTGCAGGCCGAGGCAGTGCGTCTCCTGCTCCGCGCCGGCCAGCAGCACGCCGCCGGTGGGCAGCGGGCGACCCGGTACGCGCCGGAACACGTCCAGGCCGACGCGGACGCCCTCGGCGAGGGCGTGCTCGACGGCGACCTCGATGGCGGTGTGCCCGGGCAGCGCGGCCAGCATCGGCACGCAGACCTGTTCCCACAGCGCCGCCGTGCCCCACTCGTCGGCCACCTCTACGACGAGCGCGGCGACCCGGTTGGCGTCGAGGTCCTCGGCGGCCAGCGACAACTGCTTGCGCGCGGTCTCGACGGCCCCGACCGGCATGGGATCTGTCAGCACCAGACGTACCCCCGGGTAGACGTTCACTACCCGGGGGTACGTCGGGAGGGCCGCGGATGGATGCGCCCGGGTGCGACTACCGGCGGCGGGATGCCGCCCAGCGCGTCGCCAGGGCGGCGGCGCTGCCCCAGATGCCGCGCCGGAACACCAGGACGACGAGGACGAAGATCCCGCCGGTGACCAGGCCGATCGCCTCGAACCCGGAGAACGACAGCCAGTCCTCCAGGCGGACCAGGATGCCCGCGCCGAGCACCCCGCCCCAGAGCGTGCCGATGCCGCCGAGCACCACCACGATGACCGCCTTGCCGGAGGTGGTCCAGTGCAGCACGTCGAGGGAGACGAAGCGGTGGCCGACGGCGAACAGCCCGCCGCCGAGCCCGGCGATGAAGCCCGACAGCACGAACGCGGTCAGCTTGTAGCGGTGCACGGGGTAGCCGAGCGCGCGGGCGCGGGCCGGGTTGTCGCGGATGCCGACCAGCACCCGCCCGAAGGGCGAGTGCACGATCCGCCAGGCGGCGGCCAGCCCGAGCAGCACGATCGGCAGGATCGCGTAGTAGAAGTAGTAGTCGTCGGTCAGGTCCAGCCCGAACAACTCGCGGGGCACGCCCTGGAGGCCGTTCTCGCCGCGGGTGACCGAGCGCCACTCGTTGGCGACGTAGTAGACCATCTGCGCGAACGCCAGGGTGACCATGGCGAAGTAGATGCCCGTCCGCTTCACCGCCAGGTAGCCGATCGGCACGGCGAGCACGGCCGCCGCGAGCGCCCCGGCCAGCACGGCCGCCGGGAACGGCAGGCCGAGGTGGATGGCCGTCAACCCGGTGACGTACGCGGAGGCGCCCCAGAAGGCCGCGTGCCCGAAGGACATCAGCCCGGTGAAGCCGAGCAGCAGGTCCACGGCGACGGCGAACAACGCCCAGCAGAGGATGTCCACCGCCACCGCCGGGTAGAGCCCGTTGGGCAGCCAGAACGCCACCAGCAGCCCGACGGCGAGCAGCGCGTACCGGACCCAGCCGGGGGCCCGGGTCACGGCGACCAGCCCGGACCTCGGCGCCGGGCGACCGGCGTCGGTCTCGGTGTCGACGGTGCTCGTCATGCCGGTGCCTCCTCACGGCCGAACAGCCCGGCCGGGCGCCAGAGCAGCACGACGGCCATCACGATGAAGACGATCGTCTGCGACACGATCGGGAAGTCGGACAGGTACGCCTCGCCCCACGCCTGCACCAGGCCGATGCCGAAGCCGGCGGCGACGGACCCGAAGATCGAGCCCAGCCCGCCGATCACCACCACCGCGAAGACCACGATGATCAGGTCGGCGCCCATCAGCGGGTTCACGGCCCGCATCGGCGCGGCCAGCACCCCGGCCAGCCCGGCGAGGCCGATGCCGAAGCCGAAGACCGGGGTGACCCAGCGCCCGACGTCGATGCCGAACGCCCGGGTCAGCTCGGGCCGCTCGGTCGACGCCCGGACCACCATGCCGATCCGGGTGCGGGTGAGCACCCACCAGACGACGGCGCAGACGGCGAGCGCGAAGCCGAGGATGAAGACGCGGTAGGTGGGGAAGTCGAAGAGCCCGAAGTCGACCGACCCGCTCAGCGCGGACGGGGTCTCGTACGGGCTGGACTGCACGCCGTAGCGGAGCTTCACCAGGTCCTGGAGGATGAGCGTCAGGCCGAAGGTGAGCAGGAAGTTGTAGAGCGGGTCGAGCCGGGTGAGCCGGTGGATGAAGGCCCGTTCCAGGGCCATGCCGACCAGGGCCAGCCCCACCGGCATGATCACCAACGCCGCCCAGAACGGCACGCCCGCCTCGGTGAGCAGGACGTACGCGCCGAACGCGCCGAACATGTAGAACGCCCCGTGGGCGAAGTTCACGACCCGCAGCATCCCGAAGATGACCGCGAGCCCGAGGGCGAGCAGGGCGTAGAACGCCCCGCTCACCAACCCGTTGAACGTGTTCTGCAGGAAGCTGGTCATGCCCTGGTCACATCTTGCAGTCCGCCGACGGGGCGCGGAACGCCTCGGCGGCGGGGATGGTCTTGAGAACCTTGACGTAGTCCCACGGCTCACTGACCTCGGACTGCGGCTTCACCTGAGCGAGGTAGGCGTCGTGGATGACCCGGTGGTCCTCGGCGCGGAACTTGCCGTTGCGCAGGAAGACGTCGTTGACCTCCTTGCCCTCCAGCTCCTTGACGATCGCGTCGGCGTCGTCGGTGCCGGCGGCCTGCGCGGCCTCCAGGTACTGCGTCGCGGCGGAGTAGTTGGCCGCGTGCGCGAAGGACGGCCGGGTGCCGGTCTCCTTCTGGAACCGGTCGGCGAACTCGCGGTTCTGCTGGTCGGAGTTCCAGTACCAGGCGTCGGTGTAGGTGGTACCGGCGAGCGCGGCCGGGGTGAGCGAGTGGATGTCGGTGATGAACATCAGGCCGACCGCCAGCCCGACGCCCTTGTCGCGCAGCTTGAACTCGTTGTACTGCTTGACCACGTTGACCAGCTCCGCGCCGGCCTGCATGGTGCCGAGCACCTGCGGCTTCGGGTTGAGCGTCGGCGCCTTGAGCAGGAAGGTGGAGAAGTCGCCGCTGGTGTTCGGGAACGGCGCCCCGTCCTTGCCGACGACCTGCCCGCCGGCGGCGGTGATGGCGGTGGTGAAGCTCTTCTCCATGTCCTGGCCGAAGGCGTAGTTCGGGTAGAGGATGTACCAGTTCTTGCCGACCTGCTCGGTGGTGACCTTGCCCGTTCCGTTGGCCAGCATGTAGGTGTCGTACGCGTAGTGGAACGTGTACTTGTTGCAGCTCTTGCCGGTCAGGTCGGTGGTCGCGGCGCCGATGTTGAAGTAGAGCTTCTTCTTCTCCTTCGCCACGTCGGCCACCCGCAGCGCCGCCGACGAGGTGGGCACGTCGAGGATCAGGTCGACGCCCTGGCGGTCGTACATCTCCTGGGCCTTGCTGTTGGCGATGTCCGGCTTGTTCTGGTGGTCGGCGGTCTCCACGGTGATGTCGCCGGTCACCGCCTTGTCGCCGTGCTTCGCCTTGAAGTCGGCGATGGCCATCTCCACGGCCTTGACCGAGTTCTTGCCGGACAGCTCGGAGTACGCGCCGGACTGGTCGTTCAGCACGCCCAGCACGATCTTGCCCCCGGTCAGCTTCTGGTCGCCGCCCGACTGGGGACCACCGCCGCCGCAGCCCGCGACCAGCACCATCACCGCCGCCGAAGCGGCGGCCACACCCACCGTCCTACGCATGCCCATCCCTCCACCCCGCGCGCCGCGCGGGTCGTCGAATCGGAATTCAGATGCCGAGGTACGACAGCAGCTCCCGTTCCCGGGAGCGCACCTCGGAGTTGTCCATCGCCTCCACGACGCGTCCCTCGGCCAGCAGGTAGTGCCGGTCGGCGACGCCGGTGGCGAAGTGCAGGTTCTGTTCGACCAGCAACACGGTCACCCCGTGCCGTTTGGCCTCGCGCAGGAGGTCACCGACCTGCTGCACGAGCAGCGGCGAGAGCCCCTCGGTCGGTTCGTCGCAGAGCAGCAGCCGGGCGCCCATCCGCAGCACCCGGGCCAGCGCGAGCATCTGCTGCTCGCCGCCGGAGAGCATGGTGGCGGCCGAGTCCCGCCGCTGGTGCAGGGCGGGGAACGCCTCGTACACGCGCTCCAGCGACCACGGGTCGGGCCCGACGGTCGGCGGCAGGGTGAGGTTCTCCGTCACGCTCAGCGTGGCGTAGCTGCCCCGGTCGTCGGGGACCCAGCCGAGCCCGAGCCGCGCCCGCCGGTACGCGGGCAGCCTCCCGACGTCCCGCCCGTCCAGCTCGATCCGGCCGCGCTGGCCGGCGTGCAGGCCCATCACACAGCGCAGCAGGGTGGACTTGCCGGCGCCGTTGCGCCCGACGAGGGTGACCACCTCGCCGGCGGCGACGTCCAGGCTGACCTCCCGCAGCACCTGCGCCTCGCCGTACCAGGCGGACAGGTTCTCAATGCGCAGCATCGGCGGCTCCCAGGTAGGCGGTGATCACGCGCTCGTCGGCGCGCACCTGCTCGTACGGGCCCTCGACGAGGACCTTGCCGGCCTGCAGGACGGTGACGGTGTCGGCGAGCCGCCCGACGACGCTCATGTTGTGCTCGACCAGCACCACCGTCCGGCCCCGCCGGACCCGTGAGACCAGCTCGACGGTGCGGTCGACGTCCTCCAGGCCCATCCCGGCGGTCGGCTCGTCGAGCAGCAGCACCTTCGGGTCCAGGGCGAGGGCGATGGCCAGCTCCAGCGCCCGCTTGCGCCCGTACGCCAGCGCCTCGGCGGGGGCCTCGGACAGCTCGGCCAGCCCGACCATGTCGAGCAGCTCGCCGGCCCGGTCGGTGTAGCGGCGCATCAGCTTCGCCGAGCGCCAGAACCGCCAGCCCAGCCCGCTCGGGCTCTGCAGCGCCAACTCGACGTGCTCCCGCGCGGAGAGCTGCGGGAAGAGGCTGGTGATCTGGAACGACCGGGCCACGCCGAGCCGGGCGACCCGCTCGGGGGGCAGCCCGGTCACGTCGCGGCCGGCCAGCTCGATGCGCCCGCCGCTGGGCCGCAGGAAGCCGGTGAGCAGGTTGAACAGGGTGGTCTTCCCGGCGCCGTTCGGGCCGACGAGCGCGTGGACGCTGTCCGCCGCGATGTCGAGGTCGACCCCGTCGACCGCCCGGAAACCCCGGAAGTCACGGGTCAGCCCGCGGGCCGACAGGAGCGCTTGCCCGGCCATCGCCTACTCCTTCGTAGGTCCGGCGACGACCGAATCGGTGACCGGGGTCACATGGCCGTCGTGTGCTGGAAACCTACGGCGATGCTGCGATGTCGAACTATGTCGATGGCAGCCACATTCCGGGACGCCCGACCGTGCGGGAACTCCACCCCGCCGCCCGGCCACCACGCCCGCCGGCATCGACGGCGGTGACTGTCGAGCCACGGCGTACCACGTCATGTGGGCGCGCCACGGCCGCGCCCCACCTGCGCTTCGCCTTGACCGGTGCTCCTAGGGTGATGGCCCCCACCCGCGAAAGGTGCCGAGCGAAATGCCCTTCGGCTTCACTGTTGCGATCATCTTCGCCGTCGGCCTGGCGATCTCCGGCCTGCTGGCGCTCGCCGCCTCGAAGGCGTCGACGAAGGGGACCGCCACCCTGGCTGCGGTCGCCTGCCTCGTCGGCGCGGTCGTGTTCACCATCGGTTCCAGCGCCCACTCCGTGCCGATCCGTTCGGTCGGCATCGTCACCAGCTTCGGCAAGCCGACGGGGAAGGTCACCGGCTCCGGCCTGAAGTGGGTGGCACCCTGGCAGAAGGTCGGCGAGTGGGACGCCGGCCGGCAGAAGTACGACCACATCGGCGGCGACCACTGCGTCCGGGTCCGCACCGGCACCCTCGCCGACGCCTGCGTCGAGGTGCTCGTCGAGTGGCAGGTCAAGCCGGAGAACGCGCCCAAGCAGTTCATGGACTACAAGGGCGACTTCGACAGCTTCCGGGGCCAGCGGGTGGGCGTGCAGCTCGACAGCGCCGTCAACGACGCCTTCGCCACCTACAACCCGCTGGAGAAGATCGACTCGAACACCGGCAGCCTGAACGTGGACCTGAAGCCCTTCGCCGAGAGCATCAAGACCAGCGCCGAGTCGCGGCTCGCCAGCGACGTCGACATCCTGTCGGTGACGATCACCCGGGTCAACCACGACGACAAGACCGAGGGCAACATCAAGGCCTTCCAGGACAAGCTCGCCCAGACCCGCAACCTGGAGCAGGACCGGAAGAACGCCGCCATCCAGAAGCAGATCACCGAGACCAACGCGAAGGTCGACAAGGTGTCGCGGTGCCTGGAGATCGCCGAGCGCAACGGCAGCAACCCCGGCCTCTGCATCAACCCCGGAATCGTCACCGGCGCCAAGTGACGGTCGGCCGGCGTCGACCCCGCCCTTGGCCGCGCCCCGGCTTCAGCCGGTGAGCGCGTCCAGGGCGAGGTCGACGTCGGCCGCCGTGGAATAGACGTGGAAGGACGCCCGCACCCGGCCGGCACGGACCGCCGCCCGGACGCCGGCCCGCTCCAGCCGCTCCGCCGCGCCCGGCACCTCCACCGCGACGATCGCGCTCTCCCCCGGCGGCCGGCCCAGCCCGGCGAGGAACCGGTTGGCCAGGGCGACGTCGTGCGCGCGCACGGCCGGCACGCCGATCTCGGCGAGCAGTTCCAGTGCGGGGGCCGTGCCGACCCAGCTGAACCACGCCGGCGAGATGTCGAACCGGCGCGCGTCGCCGGCCAGGCGCAGCGGCGGGCCGTAGTAGGAGGCGTGCGGGTCGTCCCCCGCGTACCAGCCGGCGGCGTCGGGGCGCAGCCGCTCCCGCAGCGCGGGCGCCAGGTAGGCGAACGCGGAGCCGCGCGGGGCCATCAGCCACTTGTACGCGCCGACCGCGACCAGGTCGGCGAGGCTCGCGTCGAACGGCAGCCAGCCGCACGCCTGGGTGGCGTCGACCGCGACGAACGCGCCGTGCGCCCGGGCCGCCGCGACCACCTCGGCGTACGGGGCGATCGCGCCGTCGGCCGACTGCACCAGGCTGAACGCGACCAGGTCGGTGTCGGCGTCGATCGCGTCGACGAGCCCGGCCAGCGGCACGGTGCGCACCCGCACGCCCCGCTCGACCTGCACCAGCCACGGGAAGAGGTTGGAGGTGAACTCGACCTCCGGCACCACGACGGTCGCGCCGGCGGGCAGGGCCGCGGCGACCGGGGCCAGCAGCTGCGAGACCGTGCTGCCGACCGTGACGTCGGCGACCGGCACCCCGACCAGGCCGGCGAAGGCGGCCCGCGACCGCTCGGTGGCCTGGCCCCAGCCCTCCCACGACGTGCGCCCGGCCCGCCAGTCGGTCAACGCCTCCTGCACCGCGTCCCACACCGGATCGGGCGGGAGCCCGAAGCTGGCGGTGTTCAGCCAACCCGGCTGCGGCTGCCACAACTTCTGCGCCTCTGCGATCTCCACCTCACCGACGCTAGCCACCCGCGCCGCGTACCGGGATGGCCAATCCCGCGCTCGCGGCCCCGGGTGCTGGTTCAGGTCGCCGCGCGCAGGGCGCGCAGACCCGTCGCACCTCGTCGCGCCCCCGGTCGAGGTCCCAGGCGGCGATCTCGTGCAGCGGGTGGCGCTCGCGCAGGAGCCGGACCAGTTCCAGGCCGACGAGGTAGCCGCAGCGGCGCGGCAGGTCGCCCCGGTGGGCGCTGTCGCGCATGAGGAACCAGGCGGCGTACCGGTCGAGGTCGGTGGCGTCCACGTCGGCGGCGATCCGGTGCAGGATCTCCGGCCAGCGGCGCCGGCAGTCGGCGAGCCACCGCCGGTGGGTGGCGCCCATCCAGAGGTACTCGTCGTCCGGCCGTCGCGGGTCCAGCTCGGCCGTCACCTGGGTGGCCAGCCCCTCGGTGAGCAGCGCGTGGGCGACCCCGTGCTCCGGCCAGTCCCGGATGCGGGCCAGCCGGTCGTGCACCACGTGCGCCACCTCGTGCCGGACCAGCAGCTCGTCGTGCTCCGGCTCGCCGAGCCGCTCGACGGCGAGGAACAGGGCGAAGCGGCCCCGGAACTCGTCCGCCCAGCCGTTGGCCTGTTCCAGCCCGACCAGCAGGACGCAGTCGAGCGGATCCCCGTCGCCGGGCCAGCCCATCGCCCGACCCACCCCGGCGACGGTGGCGGGGAGCAACGCGGCGAGCCGCTCCGCGCGCGCGGCGAACACCGCCTCCCGCCCGTGCAGCCGCTCCAGGACACCTTCGAGGTCGTCCACCCCGGACCAGTCGCCCCGGCGGTCCAGCGCCGCGTACAGGTCGCGGTGGGGTGCCAGGTAGTGCGTCCGCCACAGCTCCGCCCACCGCTGCCGGGGGACGTGCGCGGCGCGGCTCGCGTACGCCAGGAAGTCCGGCACCAGGTCGCGGACCCGCAGCGGGCTCGCGACGGCCTCCCCGGCGGGCACGGTCATGCCCGCGATCATGCCGCATCCGCCGCGGCCCCGCTCGATCGTCAGTCGAGGCGGTCGGCGCGGTGGAGCAGGTACCGCCGCTCGACCTGGTTCGCCGTCAGGGCGGCCGCCTCGCGGTACCGCGTCGCCGCGCCTTGCGCGTCGCCGGTCGTCTCGAGCAGGTGGGCGCGCACCGCGCGTTCCCGTTGCCGGGTCAGCGGTTCCCGGTCGAGCCCGAAGCGCCGGTTGAGGTCGTCGAGCAGGGCCAGCCCCCGGGCCGGCCCGTACGCCCGGGCCACCGCGACCACCCGGCTCAGCCGTACCGGCGCGGTGGGGTGCAGTCGTTCGAGCCACAGGTAGAGCGCCGCGATCTGCGGCCAGTCGGTGTTCTCCGGCGACCCGGCGTCGGCGTGCACGGCCGCGATCGCCGCCTGCAACTGGTAGGGGCCCACCTCACGCCGGTTCCAGACGCTGTCGATCAGCGCGGTGCCCTCCCGGATGAGGTCGGGGTTCCACCGGGTCCGGTCCTGCTCGTCCAGCGGCACCAGCTCGTCGTCACGACCGGTGCGGGCCGCGCGCCGCGACTCGGTGAGCAGCATCAGCGCGAGCAGGCCGGCGGCCTCGGCGTCGTCAGGCAGGCTGGCGTGGAGCATCCGGGCCAGCCGGATCGCCTCGCGGGTCAGGTCCACGCGGGCGAGTTCGGCCCCGGCGGAGGCCGTGTAGCCCTCGTTGAAGATCAGGTAGAGAACCCGCGTCACCGCGGTCACCCGGTCGTGCCGGTCGGCGTCGGTCGGCGGGGTGAAGCGGGCGCCGGCACGGGCAAGTTGCTGTTTGGCGCGGCTGATCCGGGTGCCCATGGTGCCCTCGGTCGTCCCGTGGGCGTGTGCGATCTCGGCGGTCGTCAGACCCCCCACCGCGCGCAGCGTGAGCGCCACCTGGGAGCTGCTGCTCAGCGCCGGGTGGCAGCAGAGCAGCAGCAGGGTGAGGCTGTCGTCGGTCTCCGGCGGAGGGGAGGCCAGCCGGGCGGGTTCCCGCATGGCCAGTTCGGCTGTTCCGGCTTCCCGCTCGCGTCGGCGCCGGGCCCCCTCGGAGCGGAGCAGGTCGACCATCCGCCGGTAGCCGATCCGGATCAGCCAGCTGCGCGGGTTCTCCGGCACGCCGTCGACCGGCCACGCCCGGCTCGCGGCGAGCAGTGCCTCCTGCACCGCGTCCTCGGCCACGTCGAAGTGACCGAAGCGCCGCACCAGCGCGCCGAGCACCTGCGGCGCCTCGGTACGCAGCAGGTGCTCGACGTCCGTGGGCAAGCCGGCGGCCCCCTTCGTACCCGCGCCCGGGCCTCCGCCCGCAACGGGTGCGGGCCGGCGCGGATGGGTCATGCCGTGAAGTCCTCGCCCATGATCGGCCGGATCTCGATGGGCTCACCCAGCGCCTCGACGATCCGCGAGGCGATCTCGACGGCCCGTTCCCGACTCGCCACGTCGATCACGGCGAAGCTGGCCAGGACCTCCTTCAGCTCGGCGAACGGCCCGTCGGTGGCGACCACACCGGCCGGGGTCGGGCGTACGGTGGCGCTGACCACGGGGTGGCCGAGGCCCTCGCTGCCGACGAGCTCGCCGGTCTCGGTCAGCTCCCGCTCGAACCTCTGGTATGCGGCGAACGCGGCCATCGCCTCCTCGGACGGGACGTCGGCGGTCGCGCCGTCCCAGGCGGCGGCCGGCGTGTAACTGAGCAGCAGGTATTTCACGGGTTCTCTTCCTGGTCGGGCCTGGATCGACGGTACGTGGGGTCAGGCGGGACGGCGCAGGGACAGGGCGAGGACTGTCGTCCAGGTGAAGGCGACGAGTCCGTTCACGGCGATCTGGATGCTCATCCGGTCCGGCGACATGGGCAGCAGCAGGACGAGCGCGGCGAGGCCGCTCAGCACGGCCGGCAGCACGGCTCGGCGGCGCCCGCACCGCACGGCCAGCACGGTGGCGGCGACGGCCAGCGCGGTGAAGGCGACGGTGGCCGAGGCCGAGTGCGCGACGCTGTGCCAGGACATCCGGTCGACCGGCCCGTCGGGGGTGCCGGCCGGGAAGCCGTTCTCCGGGTCCATGGTGAACAGGCCGGCGGCGACCAGGCCGGCGCCGAAGGTCCCGACGAGGATCGGCAGCGCGCGCCGGCCGACCCCTTCGGTGAGGGTGCGGCTGATCCCGGCTGCCAGCGCCAGCCCGCCGAGGCCGGCGAGGACGAACGTCGTGATCTGGATCCAGCCGAGGCTGCCGGTGGCGAGCTGGCTGATCGGGTGCCGGGTGATGTCGAAGCCCTCCCGGGTCAGCATCTGGGCGGTGGCCGAGGCGAAGAAGACCGGTCCGGCGAGGGCGCCGGCGAGCAACAGGCGGGCGGGTGAGCGGCGGACGGCGGGGGCGGCGAGGGTGGCCATGGGTTCCTCCCTGGTGGGTTCCTGCCGCTACCTCGTGGCCGGCCCAGGGATCTCGACACGGCCAGGCGGTGATCGGGGTCACATCAGGCGCGTGTCGAGACCTGCCGGCCGCCTCCGAGGTACCGGCAACGACCCATCAAGGAGGACGAGATGTCTGAAACCCCTAAGCCGAGCGCCGCCCTGACGGCCCTGGACCGCCTGGTCGGCACCTGGACGGTCACCGGCGGCGCCGAGGGAACCGTGACGTACGAATGGATGGAGGGCCGGTTCTTCCTGCTCCAGCGCGTCGCGCTCACCCAGTTCGGCCAGCCCGTCACCGGCCTGGAGGTGATCGGCAACCTGCGCCCGTTCGGCGAGCCGGTGAGCGCGGACGTGGTGTCGCGGTTCTACGACTCGACCGGCAACACCCTCGACTACGTCTACGAGCTGACCGGCGACAAGCTGACGATCTGGGGCGGCGCGAAGGGCAGCCCGGCGTACTACGAGGGCACGTTCAGCGCCGACGACACCACGGTCACCGGCGAGTGGGTCTACCCCGGCGGGGGCGGCTACCCGTCGACCATGACCCGGGTCTGACCCCGGCCCACCCCGCCGGCCAGGCTGGCCGGCGGGGTGGCGGCGTCAGCTGACGTTGGCGGGGCCGAGGACGCTCTTCAGGTCGCCCATCAGCGCGGTGGTGGCCGCCACCCGGAACGGCCCCAGCCGCAGGGTGGTGGTCCGGCCGCCGTTGAGCAGCTTGACGTGCACCTCGGTGTCGCCCGGATGCAGCACCAGGGTCTCCTTGAGCCGCTCCACCAGCGGCGGGGTGCACCGGTGCACCGGGATGGTCAGGGTGATCGGCTTGCTCCCCGGGGTGCTGCTGACGTCCGGCATGGACATGTCCATCGCCATGATCCGGGGCGTGTCGTCGCGCCGGTCCACCCGCCCCTTGACCACCACGATGGCGTCCTCGGCGATGTACTGCCCGATCACCTCGTAGGTGTTGGGGAAGAAGAGGGCCTCCACGCCGCCGGCGAGGTCCTCCAGGGTGGCCGACGCCCAGGCCCGGCCCTGCTTGGTGACGCGCCGCTGCACCCCGGAGAGGATGCCGGCGAGGGTGACCACGGCCCCGTCCGGGACGGTGCCCTCCTCGGACAGGGAGGCGATGGTGCAGTCCGCCGCCGCGCCGAGGACGTGCTCCAGGCCGAAGAGCGGGTGGTCGGAGACGTAGAGGCCGAGCATCTCGCGTTCGAAGGCGAGCTTGTCGCGCTTGTCCCACTCCCCGTCGCCGATGACCGGCATCACCGTGGTGCTGTTGGTCTCCGCGTCGCCGAACCCGGCGCCGAAGAGGTCGTACTGGCCGACGGCCTCCTTGCGCTTGACGTCGGCGTACGCGTCGATCGCCTCCGCGTGCACCGTGAGCAGCGCCTTGCGGGAGTGCCCGAGCACGTCGAACGCCCCGGCCTTGATCAGCGATTCGATGGTCTTCTTGTTGCAGACCACGGCGTCGACCTTCGACAGGAAGTCGTAGAAGTCGGCGTACTCGCCCTTCTCGTCCCGGCAGCGCATGATCGCGGCGACGACGTTGGCGCCGACGTTGCGCACCGCGCCGAGGCCGAACCGGATCTCCTTGCCGACCGGCGTGAACGGCCCCGCGGAGGTGTTCACGTCCGGCGGCAGCACCTGGATGCGCATCCGGCGGCACTCCGAGAGGTAGAGCGCCATCTTGTCCTTGTCGTCGCCGACGGACGTGAGCAGCGCGGCCATGTACTCGGCCGGATAGTGCGCCTTCAGGTACGCGGTCCAGTACGACACCAGCCCGTACGCCGCCGAGTGCGCCTTGTTGAAGGCGTAGCCGGCGAACGGGACCAGCACGTCCCAGACCTTCTGGATCGCCTCGTCCGAGTAGCCCCGCTCCCGGCAGCCGTCCCGGAAGGGGATGAACTCCTTGTCGAGGATCTCCTTCTTCTTCTTGCCCATCGCGCGGCGCAGCAGGTCGGCCTGGCCGAGGGTGTAGCCGGCGAGGATCTGCGCGGCGCGCTGCACCTGCTCCTGGTAGACGATCAGGCCGTAGGTGGGCGCGAGGATCTCGCGCAGCGGTTCCTCCAGCTCCGGGTGGATCGGGGTGATCTCCTGGAGGTTGTTCTTGCGCAGCGCGTAGTTGGTGTGCGAATCGACGCCCATCGGGCCGGGCCGGTAGAGCGCGAGGACGGCGGAGATGTCCTCGAAGTTGTCCGGCTTCATCATCCGCAGCAGGGAGCGCATCGGCCCGCCGTCGAGCTGGAACACGCCCAGGGTGTCGCCCCGGGCCAGCAGCTCGTACGCGGGCCTGTCGTCCAGCGGCAACGCCAGCAGGTCCAGCTCCCTGCCGTGGTTGAGCTGGATGTTCTTCACCGCGTCGTCGATGATCGTCAGGTTGCGCAGGCCGAGGAAGTCCATCTTCAACAGCCCGAGCGACTCGCACGTCGGGTAGTCGAACTGGGTGATGATGACCCCGTCGGAGTCCCGGCGCATCAGCGGGATGTGGTCGATGATCGGCTCGGCGGACATGATGACGCCGGCGGCGTGCACGCCGGTCTGCCGGATCAGCCCCTCGATGCCCCGGGCGGTGTCGATGACCTTCTTGACGTCCTGTTCGGCCTCGTACATGCCCCGGAGCTCGCCGGCCTCGGCGTAGCGGGGGTGCTTGGGGTCGAAGATGCCCTCCAGGGGGATGTCCTTGCCCATCACCGCCGGGGGCATCGCCTTGGTGATCCGGTCGCCCACCGCGTACGGGTAGCCGAGCACCCGGGCCGAGTCCTTGATCGCGGCCTTCGCCTTGATCGTGCCGAAGGTGGCGATCTGGGCGACCTTGTCCTCGCCCCACTTGTCGGTGACGTACTTGATCACCTCGCCGCGCCGGCGCTCGTCGAAGTCGATGTCGACATCCGGCATGGAGACGCGCTCGGGGTTGAGGAACCGCTCGAAGATCAGGCCGTGCTGGATCGGGTCGAGGTCGGTGATGCCCAGCGCGTACGCGACCAGCGAGCCGGCGGCCGAGCCACGGCCCGGGCCCACGGCGATGCCCTGGTTCTTGGCCCACTGGATGAAGTCGGCGACCACGAGGAAGTACGACGGGAAGCCCATCTGGATGATGACGCCCAGCTCGTACTCGGCCTGCGTGACGTGCCCGTCGGGGATGCCGCCGGGGTAGCGCCGCTCCAGCCCGGCGAAGGTCTCCTTGCGGAACCAGGACTCCTCGGTCTCCCCCTCCGGGACCGGGAAGCGCGGCATCAGGTTGTGGAACTCGAACATCCCCGCGGGGTCGACCTTCTCGGCCACCAGCAGGGTGTTCCGGCAGCCCTCCAGCCAGAAATCGGAGTTGTCGACGGCGCGCATCTCGTCGGCGGACTTGATGTAGTAGCCGCTGCCGTCGAACCGGAACCGGTTCGGGTCGGCGACGTTCGCCGCCGTCTGCACGCAGAGCAGCACGTCGTGCGCCTCGGCCTGCGACTCGTGGGTGTAGTGCGAGTCGTTCGTGACCACCGGCGGGATGTCCAGCTTGCGGGAGATGTCGTGCAGCTCCTGGCGGACCCGGCTCTCGATGCTGATGCCGTGGTCCATGACCTCCAGGAAGTAGTTCTCCTTGCCGAAGATCTCCTGGTACCGCGCGGCGGCCTTGAGCGCCTCGTCGTACTGGCCCAGGCGCAGCCGGGTCTGCACCTCGCCGGAAGGGCAGCCGGTGGTGGCCATCAGCCCGTCGGCGTTGGCGGCGAGCAGCTCCGCGTCCATCCGCGGCCACTTGACGAAGAACCCCTCGGTGTACGACCGGCTGGTGAGCTTGAAGAGGTTGTGCAGGCCGGTCTTGTTCTTCGCCCAGATGGTCATGTGGGTGTAGCCGCCGCTGCCGGAGACGTCGTCGCTCTTCTGCTCCGGCCGGCCCCACTTCACCCGCTGCTTGTGGAACCGCGACTCCGGCGCCACGTACGCCTCGATGCCGAGGATCGGGGTGACGCCGGCGGCCATCGCCTGCTTGTAGAAGTCGTTCGCGCCGTGCATGTTGCCGTGGTCGGTCATCGCCACCGCCGGCATGCCCTGCCGCTTGACCTCGGCGAAGAGGTCCTTCAGCCGGGCCGCCCCGTCGAGCATCGAGTACTCCGTGTGCACGTGCAGATGCGCGAACGAATCGCCCATGCGTGGCGCCCCCCGGGTCGGTTCATGGGATGGTCGAGCTCGGACGGCCTACCCTATCGCCGCCGGGAAACGCGGCTCCAGACGCCGCGCGGACAGGGCCGGGCCGGGTGGCGCGCGTCTCTTCCGACGGCCCTGCCCCGCGCGGGCGGCCGACGCTCGGCGGGGCCCACGACGGCCTCCGGCAGTCGGTTCCCGGACTCGGGGCGCCCCGATCGGCGGCGGCGGCCGTAGCCTGGGCGGACGGTATCCGGCGAGCATTGGACGACCTGATGCCCCTCCCGGACGGTGTCGAGGAGCTGGTCGAGTCGGCGGCGCGCGGCGATCCCGCGGCGCTCGACGCGCTGCTGGTCGCGGTCCGCCCGGAGGTGCTGCGGCTCTGTGCCCGCCTGCTGCCGAACCGGGAGGACGCCGAGGAGGCGTGCCAGGACGCGCTGCTCGCGCTGGCCCGGGGCGTCGGCCGGTTCGAGGGCCGCTCGTCGTTCCACACCTGGCTGTACCGGCTGACGGCCAACCGGGCCCGCTCGACGTACCGGGTGCTGCGGCGGCGCTGGCTGGTGGAGGCCGGCGGCGTGCCGCTGCCGGAGCCGGTGGACCCGCGCCGGACGAGCGTGGTCGCCGGCACCCGGCTGGACCTGCTCGACGCGCTCGACGCGCTGCGCCCCGAACTCGCCGAGGCGGTGACCCTGCGCGACGTCCTGGGGCTGGGCTACCGGGAGATCGCCGGCCTGCTCGGCGTGCCCGAGGGCACCGTCAAGTCGCGGATCCACGAGGCCCGCCGGCAGCTGCGGCACCGGCTCTCCGGTGAGCCCGCCGCCGGCGAGGGCCGGCGGTGACGGGCCGCCGCCGGGACGCGCCGCGCGGCTCCGGCGGCGCACGGTTCTCCGCCCCGTGGATCGCCGGGATCGCGGTGGTCGCCCTGACCGTGGCCGTGCCGCTCGCTGGGTGCGGCGGCGGGGACGCTCCCGTCTCGCCGCTGCCCGTGCAGGCGCCGGCCTCCCGCTCCCCCGGCCCGGCCCCGCCCTCCCCGTCGGCCCTCCCACCGTCGGCCTCCCCGCCGTCGCCGAGCACGCCAGGCCGTCCGCCGGGCACCTCGGCCGTCGTCCCGCCGTCCCGCCGGCCCCCGCCGGCTGCGCCCCCGACGACCGCCGCCGGGCGTACGCCGGCCGCGACGCGCTCGCCGGGCGGGCTGCCCGGCACCTGCTTCGGGGCGGTACGCCACGACCTGGTGCTGGCCGAGACCGAGCTGGCGCTGGTGCGCTCGCTCTGCTTCGCGACCGGCGGGATTCTGCGGATCATCGGCATCGGACCGGGTGAGGTCGGCGTGGACCGGGAGGACCTGGTCTCCCGCAGCTACGAGGCGGGAGTGGTCGACATCCGGTTCGTCCGCCCCGGCACGGTGGACGTGCTGATCCCCCAGGGCGGTACGACGCACACGGTCACGGTGGTGGTGCGCTAGCACCGACGGAGGGCGGCGGTGGTGCGCTAGCACCGACGGAGGGCGGCGGTGCGCCGGCGCAGGCGTACGCCCCCCGTCGATGGCAGGCCCCCTTGCCGTCGGGCTGACCAGCCGTTTCCCTAGGCTGGACCGTCATGACGGAGCGGAAGACGATTCTCGTGACCGGTGCCACCGGCAATCAGGGCGGCGCCACGGCCCGCCGGTTGCTCCAGGACGGCTGGCAGGTGCGGGCACTCGTCCGCGATCGGGCCAAGCCGGCCGCGCGCCTCCTCGCGGAGCAGGGCGCCACCCTGGTCGAGGGGGACATGGACGATGCCGGGTCGCTGCGCGCGGCGATGCGCGGTGTGCACGGTGTCTTCAGCGTCCAGGCCCTGGCACACACTCCGGACGGCCTCGCGGCCGAGGTCAGGCAGGGCAGGACGGTCGCCGACGTGGCCGGGGAGACGGGTGTCGCGCACCTGGTCTACAGCTCGGTGGGCGGCGCGGAACGGCGGACCGGCATCGACCACTTCGAGACCAAGGCCGAGATCGAGCGGCACATCCAGGCGTCGGGCCTGCCCGCGACCATCCTGCGCCCGGCGTTCTTCATGAACAATCTCCTCCACTACGCCGACGCTGGGGGAGAACGGGTCCTGAGCCTCGAGGTCCTTCCCGACCGACCGCTGCAGATGATCGCCTCCGACGACGTCGGCCGCATCGCCGCGTACGCCTTCGCGCACCCCGCGGACCACCTCGGCACGCAGATCGAGATCGCCGGGGACGAGCTGACCTTCACCCGGGTCGCCGAGATCTACGAGGCGCTCACCGGCACCCCCACCCGCCTGGAACCGCAGCCGGTCGAGCATCCCATGTACGCCTGGTTCGCCGAGAGCGGATACCAGGCCGACATCGCCGGCCTGCGGAACCGGTTCCCCTGGCTGCTGACGTTCGAGGAGTTCCTGCGCGACCGCCTCGGCCGGGCGGCGGCGTCCGCTCCGCACTAGCCCACCCTCACCCCGGCCAGTAGCGTGTCGACGAAGTCGGCCCGGCTGCCGGCCGGGGGCGTGATCTGCACGTAGACCAGGCCGGCGCGGCCGGGTGCGAGCCCGGCGGCCTCGACGACCTCGGGCCGCCCCCGGTCGCAGGTGAACCGGGCCACCACCCAGTCCACGCCCGCCTGCCGGGTGCGGCGTACGGGCGCGGCGGCACACGCCGCGTGGGGACGCTCGGCGACGAATCCCGCCGGGCTGGTGCGCGCGGCGATGCTGGCGGACAGCCCGACGAAGGCACCCGGCACGGTGGGGTCGGCCGCCCACCGGTGCGGGTCGGGCGACATCACCATGGCCGGTTCGAGTCGGCCGTCGGGCCCGTACCGGCCGGCCCAGCCGGTGCCGGTGGCCCGCCACCCGGGCGGCAGCGCGACGGTGACCAACCCGCTCGTCCAGCTTCCGGCGTCCCGCCGGCCCGTCGTGTCGTCGCCGGCGGTGGACCCGGCCGCCAGGAGGGTCAGGACCCCCAGCGCCAGCGCGGTTAGCCGCCGCCGGGCGACCAGCCGACGCTCCGTGCGCGCCCGCCGGGCCGGATGCCTGACCGTCCCGGCGGGCGGCACGGGGACAGCCGGCACGGCGCGGTGCAGGGCGGCGCGGAAGGCGGTGGCGTCCGGGTACCGGTCCGCGGCCCGGGGCGCGGTGGCCCGCCGCAGGACCGCGGCCACCTCCGGCAGGGCGTCCCCACCCGCCCCGCCCGCCGCCTGGACGACGGCGACGGCACCGGGGGCGGCACCGGGGGCGGGGGCCAGGGCGAGGAGGCGGAGGCCGAGCCGGCCCAGCGCGTACACGTCGGCGCGGGTGTCGACGATGGCGAACGGGTCGTCCTGCTCCGGGGCCATGTAGCCGGGGGTGCCGGCCCGGGCGGTGAGACCGGAGGCGGCGGCGAGGGCCTTGGCCAGCCCGAGGTCGGCGATCAGCACCCGCTCGCCGTACGGGCCGGAGCGGAACAGCACGTTGCCCGGGCTCAGGTCGCGGTGCACCACGCCGTGCCGGTGCAGGACGGCGACGCCGGCGGCGATCTCGGCCAGCAGTTCCAGGGCGGCGGGCGCCGGCATCGCCCCGGCCGCCAGCCGCTCGCGCAGGCTGCCGCCGTCGGCCCAGGTCAGCACCGAGTACGGCCGCCCGTCGGCCAACTCGCCGACCGCGTGGACGCGGACCAGCCGCTCGTCGTCGAGCCGGCGCAGCAGGCGGGCCTCGTCCAGGAAGCGCTCCCGTACGCGCAGGTCGTGGTGCCAGTTCTCGGCCAGCACCTTGATCGCCACCCGGCAGTCGAGCACCGGGTCGTGGGCCAGCCACACCGTCGCGAACGACCCCGTGCCCAGCAGCCGCTCGACCCGGTAGGGCCCGATCCGCCCCGGACTGCTCACCGCACCACCCCCGACACCGGCACCGCCGGTCGCCGTTCCGCCTCGACAGTAGACGGCGGAGCGGGCCGGGGGCAGCCCGCGGGGTCGGCGCGTCGGGCGGGCCGGGCGCACCGGTCGGGGCGTACTGGTCGGGCGCACCGGTCGGGAAACCGACGAACCGATCCGGCCGGACGGGTGACCAACAGGACAAGGACACCCGCACTCCGGAGGAGGAGATCCCCGTGCACCGTCTCTCGTACACCGTCGTCACCGCCCTGCTGGCCACGGCCGGGCTCGTGCCGATCACCACGGCGGCACCGGCCGCCGCCGCGTCGAGGCCGGCCGCCGTCGCCGGGAACCTGTCCGAACGTGCCGACGGCCGCCTCGGCGCGGGTACGGACGGCGCCGCCCGCCCGGCCGCCGCCGATCCCGACGAGGTCCGGCTCATCAGCGTCCGGGGCGCGGGGCCGTTCCGGATCGGGGCCGACCTGGCTCGCCTGTCGGCGGCCGGCCTCATCGACTGGGTGGCTCCCGACTGCGACGGCACGGTCCGTGCCGGCGTCACCGGGGCCTGGGCGGGGAAGATCCTGCTGGCCTTCCGCGACGGGCGGCTGGTGGAGGTGGGCACCGCCACCGCGCCGCCGCGCACGCCCGCCGGCGCGGGGGTGGGCATGTCCTTCGCCGCCCTGGAGGAGATCTACGGCCCGCGGGGCTCGATGATCCGCAACGACGCGGGCGACGCCTCGGCCTATCTGGTGCGCGTCGGTTCCCGGGTGGAGCTGTTCACCGGCCACCCGATCCGGCCGGGGGTCGGCTACCTCCAGGTCGGGCCGGCGTCCGTCGTCGAGCGCGGTTTCCGGGAGGGCCGGTCCTGCTGAGCGGCCGGCGCCCACGGCGGCGGATCCCTCCGAGGGTCCGCCGCCGTCCGTTTCGCCCGAACACACTGATGTTGACGCGCACGATGATGTATCACTGGACGATAGTGTGTGGCACACAGTATGGTGTGACGCATGGTTAGCGATGAGATCCTGCGAACGCATCTCCAGGAGTTGCGCCGGGGCACCGTGGTGGTGGCCAGCCTCGTCGCGCTGCGCCGGCCCGACTACGGTTACGCGTTGCTGCAACGCCTTTCCGACCACGGCTTCCCGGTCGACGCCAACACGCTCTACCCGCTGCTGCGGCGGCTGGAGGAGCAGGGGCTGCTGACCAGCGAGTGGAACACCGAGGAGAGCCGGCCACGCAAGTTCTACCGGACCAGCGAGGAGGGCGAGTCGGTGCTGGGCCGGCTCCTCACCGACCTCGCCACAGTGCAGACCTCCCTGACCGGGCTGATCGAAGGAGCCGATCGATGACCACCCTGACCGACCGATACCTCACCGCGACCCTGCGTTCGGTGCCGGTCGCGCGCCGCGCGGAGATCGACACCGAGCTGCGCGCCTCGATCGCGGACATGGTCGAGGGCCGTACGGCCGGCGGGCAGGACGCCGCCGCCGCCGAGCGGGAGGTGCTCACGGAGCTGGGCGACCCGGACAAGCTCGCCGCCCGCTACGCCGACCGCCGGTTGCAGCTCATCGGACCGGCCTACTACCTGGCCTGGTCGCGGCTGATGAAGTTGCTGCTCAGCTTCATCCCGGCCCTGGTCGGCGTGCTGGCCGGCCTGCTCAGGGTCGCCGACGGCGGCAACGCGGGCGAGGGGATCGGCGCGGGCATCACCACCGCCTTCCAGGTGGCCGTCCAGATCGCCTTCTGGGTGACAGTGGTCTTCGCGGTGCTGGAGCGCACCAAGACCCCCCTGCACCTGCCTGCGTGGAGCGTCGACCAGCTCCCGGAGGACACGATCGACCGGCAGATCACCCTCACCGACATCGCCGCCTCGGTCACCTTCCTGGCGCTGGTCATCGCCTACCTGCCGATGCAGCACTTCCGCTCGTTCGTGCCCACCGACGACGGCGAGAACCTGCCGATCCTCGACCCGGCGCTGTGGAGCTTCTGGCTGCCGTTCCTGATCGCGGTGCTGGTGGCCACGATCGGCCTGG
Source organism: Micromonospora sp. DT46 (assembly GCF_049841735.1). NCBI lineage: Bacteria > Bacillati > Actinomycetota > Actinomycetes > Micromonosporales > Micromonosporaceae > Micromonospora > Micromonospora sp. DT46. The sequence goes on from NZ_JBNCKW010000008.1 coordinate 151,492, forward strand.
AGTTCGCCAAGTACCGGGTCGGGCGCTGGACCTGGTCGCTGGTCGCGGTCAACGCGGTACTCGGCCTGGCGTTCGCGGCGCCGGTGGTCTGGCTGATGTCGACCGACCGGCTGCTCAACCCCGAGTTCGTGGCCCGCTTCGAGTGGCTCGGCGAGGGCGACAACCTGAACCTGGTGGCGACCGCCGTGATCGCCGGCACGGTGCTGGTGACGCTCTGGGACATCCTCGACAGCGCCGTCAAGACGTGGCGCAACCGCACCTGATCCACCACCGTCACGGCCCGGCGCGCCACGCGTGCCGGGCCGTGACCGTGCCGCCCCGCGACAGGCCGGGCCGCCCCGGCCGGGTGCCGGATCGGCGGCGCCCGGCGGGATGAGATCCTGACCTGGATGAACAGCGACACCGACGAGGACTGGCGACGCCCGGGGCCCACCCCGGAGCAGCGCCGGCTGGACGTCTACATCGGGTTGGCCGCGACCGTCCTGGCGCTGTTCAGCCTGACGCTGACCCGCAGCGCCGGCGCGTTCCTGCTCGGCCCGCCGCCGTCCGGCCCGGAGCAGATCTTCTGGACCGTCGCGGTGACCCTGCCGCTGATCTGGCGACGCCGGTTCCCCGCCGCCGTCACGCTGGTGGTCTCGATCGCGTTCATCGCCGCGCAGGCCCGCTCCGCCCCGGAGACGCAGCTCGCCTCGTGGGCGCTGTTCGCCGCCCTCTACACGCTGGGCGCGTGGGGCCGGGAACGGCGGCTGTCCCGGCGGCTGCGGATCGGCGTCATCGCCACCATGTTCCTGTGGCTCGGGATCTACTACGCGACCACCTACACCACCATCCCCCCGGACGCGTTCGCCCGCGCCGTCGGGCCCGTGCCCCCGTTGCTGGCGGCCATGGTGAACGGGGTGCTGGTCAACGGCCTCTACTTCGGTTTCGCGTACTTCTTCGGGGAGACGGCGTGGCTGGCCGCCCGGCGGCAGCACGAGGTGCAGGCGCGGGCCGAGGAGCTGCGCCGCTCGCAGGCCGAGGTCCGCGAGCACGCGGTGGTGGGCGAGCGGGTCCGCATCGCCCGGGAGCTGCACGACGTGGTCGCCCACCACGTGTCGGTGATGGGGGTGCAGGCGGCCGCCGCCCGCCGGGTGTTCGACAAGGACCCGGTCAAGGCCCGCACGGCGCTGAGCGCGATCGAGGAGACCGCCCGCACGGCCGTCGACGAGCTGCGCCGGATGCTCGGCCTGCTCCGCGCCCGCGACGGCGGCCCGGACCGCCCGGAACAGCCGGGACCGGCCGGTGTCGACCAGATCGCGGCCGTGGTCGAGCGCGCCCGCGAGGCCGGGCTGCGGGCCACCATGGGCGTGTACGGGGACCCGGCGCCGCTGCCGGAGTCGGTCTCGCAGGCCGCGTACCGGGTGGCCCAGGAGGCCGTGACGAACACGCTCAAGCACGCCGAGGGCGCGACCGCGCTCGACGTGCGCATCCGCTACCTGGCACACGAGGTGGAGGTCGACGTGACCGATGACGGACGGGCGACCCGCCCGGCGAACGCCGACGGGCTCGGCCTGGTCGGGATGCGCGAGCGGGTCGCCACCCACGGCGGCGCGCTGGAGGTCGGCCCGCGCGCCGGCGGTGGCTGGCGGGTACGGGCCCGGTTCCCGCTGCCGCTGCCGGTGGGGCGGCCCGCGTGAGCGCCGGGCAGGAGGTGCCCGGGACCGACCGTCCGGTCCGGGTGCTGCTCGCCGACGACCAGCACCTGGTCCGCACCGGTTTCCGGGTCATCCTGGAGGTGGAGGACGACATCGAGGTCGTCGGGGAGGCCGCCGACGGGGAGCGCGCCGCCACCATGACCCGGGCGCTGCGTCCGGACGTCGTGCTGATGGACGTCGAGATGCCCGGGGTCGACGGGCTGGAGGCCACCCGGCGGATCACCGCCGGGGAGGACGGGCCGGGCGGGCCGGCCGTACTGATCCTCACCACGTTCGACCGGGACGACTACCTGTTCGCCGCGCTGCGCGCCGGGGCCAGCGGCTTCCTGCTCAAGAACGGCACCCCGGAGGCCCTGATCGAGGCGATCCGGGTGCTCGCCCGGGGCGACGGCCTGCTCGCCCCGGAACTCACCCGGCGGGTGATCGCCACCTTCGCCCGCCCCGGCGAGCCCGGCCCGCCGGGCGGCCCGAGGACGGCTCCCGAGGCGGCGCTGCGGGACCTCACCCCCCGCGAGCGGGAGGTCCTGGTCCTGGTCGCCGGCGGCGCCAGCAACGCCGAGATCGCCGCCGAGCTGCACCTGGGCGAGGCGACGGTGAAGACCCACGTCAGCCGGGTGCTCGCCAAGCTGGGCCTGCGCGACCGGGTGCAGGCGGTGGTCTTCGCGTACGAGCACGGGGTGGTGCGCCCCGGCGGCTGACCCGGCTCCGCCATGAGGGGGACGTCGTGCTCGATCTCGGGGCGGACGGCGGGGCGCGGCCGGCGATCTAGCGTGGACGCCGTGACCAATGTGCTCCGCCTCGACGGCGTCGACCGCAGCTTCGGCGACCGACGGGTGCTCCAGAACGTGTCCTTCGACGTGGCCGCCGGCCGGATGACCGGCTTCGTGGGCGGCAACGGCGCCGGCAAGACCACCACCATGCGGATCATCCTCGGGGTGCTCGCCCCGGACGCCGGTGAGATCACCTGGCAGGGCGCTCCGCTGAGCCGGCGGGCCCGCCAGCGCTTCGGCTACATGCCGGAGGAACGCGGCCTCTACCCGAAGATGAGCGTCCGGGACCAGGTGGCCTACCTGGGTCGGCTGCACGGGATGACCGCCGCCGCGGCGCAACGCAACACGGACGCGCTGCTGGAGCGGGTCGGGCTCGCCGAGCGCGGCGACGACCTGCTGGAGACGCTGTCGCTGGGCAACCAGCAGCGCGCGCAGATCGCCGCCGCCCTGGTGCACGATCCCGAGGTGCTGGTGCTCGACGAGCCGTTCTCCGGGCTCGACCCGTTGGCCGTGGACACGGTCGTGGCGGTCCTGCGGGAGCGGGCCGCCGCGGGCGCGCCGGTGCTGTTCTCCAGCCATCAGCTGGACGTCGTCGAGCGGCTCTGCGACGACCTGGTGATCATCGGGGGCGGCGTCATCCGGGCCGCCGGCAGCCGCGAGGAGCTGCGCGCGACGTACACCGTGCCCCGGTACGAGCTGGTGGTGGAGACCGACGCCGGCTGGCTGCGGGACCAGCCGGGGGTGACCCTCGTCGACCTGGACGGCGCGCGCGCCGTGTTCGACCTCGCGCCCGGCGCGGACGAGCAGCCGGTGCTGCACGCGGCGCTGGCGCGCGGCCCGGTCCGCGCGTTCCGCCCGGTCAGCCCCTCCCTCACCGAGATCTTCCGAGAGGTCGCCCAGTGAACACGATGCAGGCCACCCGGCTGGTCGCCGGCCGGGAGATCCGGGTCAAGCTGCGCGACCGCACCTTCCTGTTCAGCACCCTGTTCTTCCTGCTGATCGCCGCCGCCGCGACCATCCTGCCGCCGCTGCTCTCCGGCGGCCCGTCGAGCGTGGCGGTGACCGCGTCGGCGGCCGGCCCGCTGCGCGAGGCGGGGCTGGAGGTCCGTACGGTCCCCGACGACCGCGCCGCCGAGCAGGCCGTACGCGACGGCGACGTCGACGCCGCGGTGGTCTCCGGGCCGGCGGTGCTGGCCATGGACGAGGCCCCCGACGACGTGGTGGCGGCGCTGAGCACGCAGCCCGCGGTCCGGCTGCTGGACCCCGACGCGGTGGACCCGATGGTGGCCTTCCTGGTGCCGTTCGCCTTCGCGTTCATCTTCTTCGTCACCTCGCAGACCTTCGGCGTGCAGATCGCGCAGAGCATCGTCGAGGAGAAGCAGACGAGGATCGTGGAGATCCTGGTCGCCGCGGTGCCGGTACGGGCGTTGCTGGCCGGCAAGATGATCGCCGGCACGGTGCTGGCCCTGGGGCAGATCGCCCTGGTCGCCCTCGTCGCCCTGGTCGGTGTGCAGTTCGGCGACAGCGGCGGACTGCTCTCGCTGCTGGCCCCGGCGATCGGCTGGTTCCTGCCGTTCTTCCTGCTCGGCTTCGTGCTGGTCGCGGCCATGTGGGCGGCGGCCGGCGCACTGGTGAACCGCCAGGAGGACATCGCCGGCGTGTCGACGCCGGTGCAGCTCGCGGTCATGCTGCCGTTCTTCGCGGTGATCTTCCTGAACGACAACGCGACGGCCATGCGGGTGCTGTCCTACGTGCCGTTCTCCGCGCCGACGGCCATGCCGTTGCGGCTGTTCACGGGGGACGCGGCCGGCTGGGAGCCGCTGGTGTCCCTGGCCCTGCTGCTGGTCGCGGCCGCCGCAGTCGTGGCCGCCGGGGCCCGGGTGTACGAGGGCTCGCTGCTGCGCACCAACGGCCGCACCTCGGTGCGCACCGCGTGGCGGTCGCGCGAGAAGGTGGGCTGACGGTTCGGCCGGCGGCTACCGCCAGGTGGACCGCTTGCGGCGGCTGTCGGTCGCGGCGGCGGTAACCGGGTCCGTCAGCCCGGCCGGGACCAGCGGGACCAGCCGGCCGGTCGCCCCGTCCGGCTGGCCCGTCAGGACGCCCGGTCGGGGCGCCACCGTGCCGTCGACGGCGAAGAGCGTCCCGTTCGGGAGCCCGGGCTTCGCGCCCCGGTAGGCGGCCATCAGCCAGGTGCGGCCTTGACTCAGCCCAGCGCGTCCATCAGGGCGGTGACATAGGCATCCAGCCGCTCCTCCACGGCTCGCGTCGTCAGCTCTGTCCTACCTGCCTTCCGCCATGGCTGCGTCACCACCTGCACTTCTTCTGAGCACGCCAGCGCGTCCCGCACCTGCCAGTACAGCCGCTCGCTCGCGGCCGCGGCCAGCACCCCGCCGGCCTCCTCGTACGCCTGAGCGAACCGCAGACCCCACGCCGGGCCGTGCAGCAGTGCGAGATTGGTGGAGCAGTGCGCCACATCGAGATCCGCCGGGCCCCAGGAGGTCGCTGCCCAGTCGACGACGCCGGTGATCCGGGCACCTGCCGGCCTTGCGGGTGGCACGTCGAACAGCACGTTGCCGGGTTGGAAGTCCCTGTGCAGGAACCGCCCTTCATAGGGCGGCGCGGGCCTGCGGATCACGTCGATCGCCGCGGCCCATGCCGCCGCGTCGGCGCCCTTCGGAGTCACGACGGTGTCGGCGGTCGTCAACGCCACATACTCCCGGGGCCGCTCGGCGGGTCGCACCGTGTGGATCGCCACGAGTTGACGGGCCAGCAGAGGAACGCGCGTCTCCAATCCCTCATCGTCGAGGACCGTCCGGCCTGCCAGATGTGTCATCAGGAGCGATGGATACTCGCAATGCGCGGCGGTCGGATCAACCGCGAGCAGTCCAGGAGCCGGCACGCCGGTGCCGGTGAGCAGGGACAGAGCGTCGGCCTCCCGGTTCAGCCAGTCCTCGGCGTGTCCCAGGTAGAACGGGTTGACGAAGCTCCGCAGCACCAGGTCGCGGGTGCTTTCGTCCCGCGTGCCGATGGTCAGCCTCCGCATTTCGGCAGTGATGCCGCCGTGCAGCGCCTCGGCCCTGACGATCCGTTCGCCGGCCTCCAGATGTCGGCTCACCCAGGCCAGTGTCAACGGTCGGACAGCCGCCGCCCCATCGTGGTTGGTCACCGTGCCACCTCATCATCGGGAGGGCGGCACGCGCGAAGGTTTTATGCGGGAGAGCTTCGACCGTCGCCGCGCAGCAGGACCATCCACCAGCAGCGTGAACCGGACGCGACATCCACTCCCGGGCGGTCGCCGCGGAGCGGTGTCCGGACGGCACGGCTCCCGCACAACCGGCATCGAGACCGGCGCCGCCGGAAGACGGCTCGGCGTCGGTAGCGGGTTCCCGACCACGGGGCCGACGCGCCGCGACAGCAGCCGGTCCTTCGCCCCGCCGGGAAACGGCTCGGCGACGGTTGCCGGTCCCCCGCCCGCCGTACCCGGCGACGGGGAACCGGGCAGAAGCCCGTCGGTCAGCCGACGGCCTCCATCACCTCGTCGCTGACGTCGAAGTTCGCGTAGACGTTCTGCACGTCGTCGCAGTCCTCCAGGACGTCGATCAGCTTGAAGATCTTGCGGGCGCCCTCCTCGTCGAGGGGGACGTTGACGCTCGGGATCAGCGACGACTCGGCCGACTCGTACTCGATGGCGGCGTCCTGGAGCGCGGTGCGCACGGCGATCAGGTCGGTCGGCTCGGAGACCACCTCGAACGCCTCGCCCAGGTCGTTGACCTCCTCGGCGCCGGCGTCGAGGACCGCCATCATCACGTCGTCCTCGGTCGTGCCGGCCTTGGGGACGAGCACGACGCCCTTGCGGGAGAACATGTACGACACCGAGCCCGCGTCGGCGAGCGAGCCGCCGTTGCGGGTCAGCGCGGTGCGCACCTCGGTGGCCGCGCGGTTGCGGTTGTCGGTGAGGCACTCGATCAGCATCGCCACGCCGTTCGGGCCGTAGCCCTCGTACATGATGGTCTGCCAGTCGGCGCCGCCGGCCTCCAGGCCCGAGCCGCGCTTGACGGCGCGGTCGATGTTGTCGTTGGGGACCGAGTTCTTCTTCGCCTTCTGGATGGCGTCGTAAAGCGTCGGGTTGCCGGCCGGGTCACCGCCGCCGGTGCGCGCGGCGACCTCGACGTTCTTGATCAGCTTGGCGAACATCTTGCCGCGCTTGGCGTCGATGACCGCCTTCTTGTGCTTGGTCGTCGCCCACTTTGAGTGGCCGGACATCTGCTACCTCCGTTGCTACCCGCCGTCTGCATCGACCGACCGCGCACGCCCCCGCTCCCGCCGGCGCACGCGGTGGTGCCGGGCAGCCCTGCGGGAAAGCCGTGGACGGGCAGCTGGCCCCGCCGAATCTCGGCAATCCTACCGACGCCCGGCGGGTCGCTGTCACCGCGCCGCGCGCCGCCGCCCCGCCCCGACCGCCCGCAACGGGACGGACGGGACGAAAACGCGGCTGCGGTCAGGCCCCGAAGCCGTACGAGCCCAGCACCCCGAACCCGGAGGTGGACCGCTGTTCGCACCGGTCCTCCAAGCCGGGCCGGTAGCGGCGGAACGACTCCAGCTCCGGCAACGGGCCCGGCAGCTCGGGCGCCACGGCGATGTCCACGAAGCTCCGCTCGTCGTCCAGTTGGAGCGTCACGAACCGCAGCCCGGCCGGCCGGGTCCGGGCCACCTCCTCGTGGACGGCCCCGAGCAGGCGCAGGTGCTCCGACAGGTGCCCGGCCCGGACCCGGTAGCTGATGATGATCGTCTCCATGCTCACCCCACCCGCTCCGCGCCGGCGTCGGCCGCCACCGGGTCACCGGGGCGCGGCTCGCGCGCCTGGGCGACGATCTCCGTCAGCATCGCCGACAGGGCTTCCGCCCGCTCGGTCGCCGGCGCGATCCGCCCCGGTGCCGTCGGATCGCCCGGATCCGCCTCGGAGAAGTCGAAGTCGGTGAAGACGGTCAGCGAGACCGCGGTGGGCACGACCATCGCCCGCACCTCGGTCAGGATCTGCCGTAGGTGCTCGTTGGCCAGGGTGCCGCCCCGCACGCCGTAGCTGAGTATTCCGGCCGGCTTGCCGTTCCACTCGGCGTGGAGGTAGTCGACGGCGTTCTTCAGCGCGGCCGGCACGGAGTGGTTGTACTCCGGCGTGACGAACACGAACGCGTCACAGGCCCCCACCAGGGCGGACCAGCGGCGGGTGTGCGGGTTCCGGTAGTCGCCGAACATCGCCGGCACCGGCTCGTCGAGCAGCGGCAACTGCTGCTCCGCCAGGTCCAGCACCGTCACGGTCGCCGCACCGGAACGCACCGCGTCGTGCCCCGCCGCGACCTCCGTCGCCCATCCCGCGACCGCCGGACCGCGCCGGCCGGGACGGGTGCTTCCCACGATCAGGCCGATCCGGACCGGCCCTGCTGTCTGTGCGTTCTCCATGCCGACGAGCCTGCGACCGGTCCGGCGGCGTGGGGAGACCGCCGCAAGGGTGGCCCCGACAGGGCCACCCTCCGCCGGCGGAACACTGCCAGGATGGCCGGGTGATGGACGGAGAGTTGGGCGCGTTCCTGCGTAGCCGCCGGGAAGCCGTGCAGCCGGCCCAGGTCGGCCTCGCCGCAGGGTCCCGGCGGCGCACGCCCGGGCTGCGTCGAGCCGAGCTGGCGACGCTCGCACAGGTCAGCGTCGAATACCTGACCCGCCTGGAACAGGGCCGCGACACCCATCCGTCGCCCGAGATCCTCGCCGCGCTCGCCGACGCCCTGTTGCTCGACGACGCCGACCGCGAGCATCTGCGGCAGTTGGCGGCGGCGAACCACGGCCGGAGCCTGTGCCCGGGTGAGCGGCAGACGGTCTCCCGCACGGTTCGGCCGACCGTCGGCGCGGTGCTCGACGCGCTGCGGGACTCCCCCGCGTACGTGCTGAACCGGCTCGGCGACGTGCTGGCCTGGAACGATCCGTTCGACCGGCTGGCCCGCCCGCTGGGCCTGTTCGACGGCCACCGCCCCAACCTGGTGTGGTTCGTGCTTGCCGACGAGCGCGCCCGCGACCACTTCCCCGACTGGGCACAGCTGGCCGACCACCAGATCGCCGAGCTGCACCGGCTGCGCCAGGGTGACCTGGCCGTCGACGACTTCGCCGAGCGGCTCGCCCGTACGGTCGGCGCGCCCTTCACCGAGCGGTGGCAGCGGCGACCGGTGGCCGCGCCGGTCACCGGCGTGCGGGGGCTGCGGCACCCGGAGGTGGGGCTGCTGCGCCTGACCTACGAGACGCTGGAGTTCGCCGACAGTGACCACCAGCGTCTCGTCGTCCACGTTCCCGCCGACGCGGCCACCGCGGCCGGCTTGGACCGGCTGCGGGGCCGCCTGCCCGGGCACCTGCGCTCGGTGGCCGGCTGAGGCGACGGGCCCTCCCAGCCGGAGGATCCGTCGCCGCCACTCAGCGGGACGCCCGGACCATCGCCACGAAGTACGCGTGCACCCGCGCGTCGCCGGTCAGCTCGGGGTGGAACGAGGTGGCCAGCAGGTTGCCCTGCCGCACCGCCACGACCCGCCCGGCGGCCGGGCCCTCGGTCACCGTGCCGAGCACCTCGACGCCGTCGCCGACCCGCTCGACCCACGGCGCCCGGATGAACACCGCGTGGAACGGGCCGCCCTCGATCCCGGTGACCCCCACCGGCGCCTCGAAGGAGTCGACCTGCCGGCCGAACGCGTTGCGCCGCACGGTCATCTCGATGCCGGCGAAGCCGCGCTGGTCGGGCCGGCCGTCGAGGACCTCGGTGGCCAGCATGATCATGCCGGCGCAGGAGCCGTAGACCGGCATGCCGTCGGCGATGCGCTTGTCGATCGGCTCGCGCAGCTCGAAGATGTCGGCGAGCTTGCTGATCGTGGTGGACTCACCGCCGGGGATGACCAGCCCGTCCACCGCGTCCAGCTCCTGCGGGCGGCGTACCGGGCGGGCGTCCGCCCCGGCCTCGGCCAGCGCGGCGACGTGCTCGCGGACGTCGCCCTGGAGGGCGAGCACGCCGATGACGGGTGCGTCGCTCATCTGCCGTTCCTCTCGTGGTGAACGTGGCGGCTCGGTTGCTTGTCAGGAAGGGCACCTTCCTGCGCACCAGGCGACAGGAGGGTGCCCTTCCTGGCAGATCACCAGCCGCGCTCGGCCAGGCGGTGCGGCTGCGGGATCTCGTCGACGTTGATGCCGACCATCGCCTCGCCCAGGCCCCGGGAGACCTTGGCCAGCACGTCCGGGTCGTCGTGGAAGGTGGTGGCCTTGACGATCGCGGCGGCGCGCTGCGCGGGGTTGCCGGACTTGAAGATGCCGGAGCCGACGAAGACGCCCTCGGCGCCGAGCTGCATCATCATCGCGGCGTCGGCCGGGGTGGCGATCCCACCGGCGGTGAAGAGCACCACCGGCAGCTTGCCGCTCTCGGCGACCTCCTTGACCAGCTCGTACGGCGCCTGGAGCTCCTTGGCGGCCACGAACAGCTCGTCGGTCGGCAGCGAGCTCAGCCGGCGGATCTCCTGCCGGATCTTGCGCATGTGGGTCGTGGCGTTGGAGACGTCACCGGTGCCGGCCTCGCCCTTGGAGCGGATCATGGCCGCGCCCTCGGTGATCCGGCGCAGGGCCTCGCCGAGGTTGGTCGCCCCGCAGACGAAGGGGACGGTGAAGGCCCACTTGTCGATGTGGTTCGCGAAGTCGGCCGGGGTCAGCACCTCGGACTCGTCGACGTAGTCGACGCCGAGCGACTGGAGGATCTGGGCCTCCACGAAGTGACCGATCCGGGCCTTGGCCATGACCGGGATGGAGACGGCGTTGATGATGCCGTCGATCATGTCGGGGTCGCTCATCCGGGACACCCCGCCCTGGGCGCGGATGTCGGCGGGCACCCGCTCGAGCGCCATCACCGCGACGGCGCCGGCGTCCTCGGCGATCTTGGCCTGCTCGGCGTTGACCACGTCCATGATCACGCCGCCCTTGAGCATCTCGGCCATGCCGCGCTTGACGCGGGCGGTGCCGGTGACGGGGCTGGCGCTAGCGTTCTGGGCAGTGGTTTCGGGCACGGGTCATCGCTCCTCGAACATGCTCGGGGGGTGGCTGCGGAAATGCTACGACGGTCCCAACGCCGATCCGACAGCCAATCAGGCCCACGGTGGCCTGCACTGTGGCAGCCATCACCGCCCCCGCGTGGTTCCTCCCCACCTGCCCCGCTGCTCCCGGATGCGAAGTCCGTCCCCTCCCCCGCCCGCCCCGCCCGCGAAGCCCCCTGCCGCGAAGCCCGTCCCAGGTGCGCGCCCCGTCCCCGCCGCCGCCTCGTCCCGGGCCCGCTTCCCGGTGATCAGGACGCCATGGACCTCTCAGCGGCCGGATGACGTCCATGGCGTCCTGATCACGACGTCCGGGGCTGCGACGCCCAGCTCCCGGGCCGCCTGGAGGCCGGTCAGCCGCGCGCGGCGCGGGGACGCCCGCACGACGCGGAGACGCGCTGAAGCCAGGTGGCGGCGGCTGCGCGAGGCGAGGGTCAGGTGGCGGGGACGTCAGCCGGGACGGTCAGGGTGGGGTCGTCGATGTCGAAGTAGGTCGGCCAGGGGCGGCGGCGCCCCATCCGCAACAGGCGCACCAGCGGGCGACCCCGCGCCGCGCGGGCGTCGCGGACCAGGTCGGTGTGCACCTGACGGGCCAGGGCGAGCCGCCGGCTGGCGCCGATCACCGCCTCGCAGCCCGGATCCGCCGGGTCCAGCTCCACCGCCCGCAACTGGCGGGTGAGGTCGTTCTCGGCGGCCTCCCGCTCGTCGGGCTCGGCGTCCAGCGCGATCCGCGCCGCCGCGTACAGCTCGACGCCGTAGCGGCGCTCGGCCAGGACCGCGGCGGCGGCCGCCCGGCGCAGCAGGTGGGCCTCCAGGGCGCGGGCCGCCAGCTCCGCCCGCGCGTGCAGCCGGCCGACCCGCCCGGCGGTCCAGACGAGGTACGCCGCCACCAGCCCGACGACCAGGGCCGCGAGCACCACCCACCACATGCCCGACATCGTCTAGTCCAGCCCCACCCATTCGGTGTCCATGACCCGCCCGTCGGTGGCCTCGATCGCCGCCGCGTACACCTCCAGCACCCGCCGGGCGACCACGGGCCAGTCGAAGGTGGCCACCACCTGGTCGCCGCAGGCGGTCAGCGCGGCCCGGGCGCCGGGATCGTCGAGCAGGTCGGTGAGGGCGGTACGCAGCGCGGCCGGGTCCCCGGTCGGGAAGAGCCGGCCGGCCCGGCCGCCGTCGAGCACCCGGCGGAACGCGTCGAGGTCGCTGGCGACGACGGTCGTGCCCGCCGCGAGCGCCTCGGTGAGGATCATGCCGAACGACTCGCCGCCGGTGTTCGGCGCCACGTAGAGGTGCACGCTGCGCAGCATCCGCGCCTTGTCCTCCTCGGAGACCAGCCCGAGGAAGGTCACCCGGTCCCGCAGGTCGGCCGGGAACCGGCCGAACAGGTCGTCGGCATCGCCGGGACCGGCCACCAGCAGCCGCAGGCCGGACCGCTGCCGGGCCAGCTCGACGAAGGCGTCGCGCAGGATCGGGAAGCCCTTGCGGGCCTCGGTGAACCGGCCGAGGAACCCGATCGCCCCGTCGCGGCCCGGCGGGCACTCCCCCGGCCAGCCCGGGAGGGGCTGCGCGTGGCTGAACTTGGCGACGGCCACCCCGTTGGGGATCTCCACCGCCCCGCCGTCCATGTGCTCGACCTGCACCTTGCGCGCCAGGGCGCTCACCGCGATCCGGGCGGTGATCCGCTCCAGCACGATCTGGAGCACGCCCTGCGCGGCGGCCAGGGCCCGCGACCGGGTCATCGCGGTGTGGAAGGTCGCCACCACGGGGCCGCGGGCGGAGAGCACGGCCAGCAGCGACAGGCTCAGGGTCAGCGGCTCGTGCACGTGCAGCACGTCGAACTCGCCCCGGATGATCCACCGCCGCACCCGCGCGGTGGAGACCGGGCCGAAGGCGATGCGGGCCACCGAGCCGTTGTACGGCAGCGGCAGGGCCCGTCCCGCCGGCACCACGTACGCCGGCAGCGGGGAGTCCTCGTCGGCCGGGGCGAGCACGCTCACCTCGTGCCCGAGCCCGATCAGCGCCTCGGCGAGGTCCATGACGTGGTTCTGCACCCCACCGGGCACGTCGAAGGAGTACGGGCACACGATGCCGATGCGCACGTGCAAACGCCTCCCTTACGCCTGTCCGGCGGCCGGGGAGGGCAGGTTCGCGTCGCCGCCCCTGCCATGCTGGTCCAGCCACATCCGCTGCAACATGTGCCAGTCTTCCGGATGCCGGGCGATGCCCGCCGCCAGACCGTCGGCGATCCGCTGGGTCAGCGACCGGACCCGCTGGTCGAGCGGGCCCTCCTCCGGGCCGGGCAGCGGCAGCGGTCCCTCGATCGAGGCGCACGCCGCGTCCGCCTCGTACCACATCGAGGCGACGTAGAGCGGCGCTCCGGTGCGCAGCGCGAGCAGGGCCGGGCCGGGGGGCATCCGGGTGCGGTGGCCGAAGAACTCGACCTCCACGCCCCGCGCGGAGAGGTCCCGGTCGGCCAGCAGGGGCACCACCGTGCCGGCCCGGACCCGGTCGACCAGCACGTCGAAGGCGTTCCGCTCGCCGCCGTGGGTGGGCAGGATCTCCATGCCCAGGCTGCGCCGGAAGGCGAGGAAGCGCTGGTAGACGCCCTCGGGCTTGAGCCGCTCGGCGACGGTGGTGATCGGCCAGCCGGTCGCCGCGACCCAGGCGCCGGCGGCGTCCCAGTTGCCGGCGTGCGGCAGCGCCACCACCGCGCCCCGGCCGGACGCCACGTCGGCGGCGAGCTTCTCCTCGCCGTCGAGCCGGAAACCGGCCAGGATCTCCGCCCGGCTGAGCGCGGGCAGCCGGAACGCCTCCAGCCAGTAGCGGGCGTACGAGCGCAGGCCACGACGGACCAGCTCGTCGAGCTCGGCCTCCGGCAGGTCGGGGCCGACCACCCGGCGAAGGTTCGCGCGCAGTCGGGCCGTACCCCCGCCGCCGCGACGGTGGGCGCGGTCGGCACCCGCCCGGAACGCCGCCGCCGCGACGGACCGGGGCAGCGCGCGGATCACGCGCCACCCGGCGATGTAGCCGAGCTCGGTGAGGTTCACCGGCGCCGGCCCTCCGGCCCCGGCCGACCGGTGGGTGTCGCGCTCACCCCTGCCCGCCCGGGGTGTGCACCCGCTGGGCCTGGCGGTAGACGTGCGCCATCCGCTGGCCGACGGTGAAGATCGAGACGGCGGCCAGCAGCCAGAGCGCGATCTCCAGCGCGGGCTTGACGCCGACGCCGGTGAGCAGCCCGCCGACGCCGACGATGAGCAGCCGCTCGGTGCGCTCGGCGATGCCCACGTTGCAGGTCATGCCGAGCCCCTCGGCGCGGGCCTTGACGTAGGAGACCAGCCCGCCGGCGGCCAGGCAGAGCAGCGCGGCGGCGACACCCGAGTACTGGTGCTGGGTGGCCAGCCAGTACGCCACCGCACCGAAGACGGCGCTGTCGGCGACCCGGTCCATGCTCGAGTCGAGGAACGCCCCGAACTTCGTCGAGCCCCCGCTCATCCGGGCCATCGTCCCGTCGAGCAGGTCGGTGAGCGCGAAGAAGGTGACTATCAGGGCCCCGGCGACCAGATGACCGCGGGCACCGAAGCCGAGTGCGCCGACGAGCACCCCGAGGGTGCCCGCCACGGTGACCGCGTTGGGAGTTACGCCCGCTCGGAGCAGGCGGCGTGCGACCGGCTCGACGACACGGGTCATCCCCGCGCGGGCCGACACTTGGAAGATCTTCGCCATGGCGGTCCCACGATAACGGTCCGCGTAGCAGCAGCGGTACGGCCGGTCAGGCGACCCGCGGGGACGGAGCCTTGTGCCGGCCCCGGATCGGGTGTGAGATCGAGGCAGGGAAGTGAGCCAGCTCACCCACCCGCCCGTTGATTACCCGCAAACCGGCACCACACCGGAGGATGTCGCCGCGGAACCCGACCGGGCCGCTTCCCCGTCGCGCGCGGCGGTCGCCACCAACCACGGCTGAGGGAGGTGCGCCCCATGGCGCAGAAGAGTCAGGAGAAGGGGGCCGCCGGCGGCGTGCCGGTGGTGACCGAGCCCGGCAGGATCCGCAACGTGGTGCTCGTCGGGCACTCCGGAGCCGGCAAGACGACCCTGGTCGAGGCGCTGCTCGCGGCGAGCGGCACGATCGGCCGGGCCGGCAACGTCGCCGACGGCACCACCGTCTGCGACCACGACCCGGCAGCCGTACGCCAGCAGCGCTCGGTGAGCCTGGCCTGCGCGCCGCTGCTGCACGACGGCGTCAAGGTCAACCTGCTCGACACCCCCGGCTACGCCGACTTCGTGGGCGAGCTGCGGGCAGGGCTGCGGGCCGCCGACGCGGCGCTGTTCGTGGTCTCCGCCGTCGACGGGATGGACGCCGCCACCGCCGCCCTCTGGGAGGAGTGCGCGGCGGTCGACATGCCCCGGGCGGTCGCCGTGGCCCGGCTGGACCACCCGCGCGCCGACTTCGACGAGGCCGTGGCGCTGTGCCAGCGGGTCTTCGGCGACAACGTGCTCCCGCTCTACCTGCCGATGCTCGGCGACGACGGGATCTCCACCGTCGGCCTGCTCGGCCTGATCACCCGCCGGGTCTTCGACTACACCGCCGGGCTGCCGGCCGAGGTACGCGAGCCGGACCCGGAGCACCTGCCCGCCATCGTCGAGTCCCGCAACGAGCTGATCGAGGGGATCATCGCCGAGAGCGAGGACGAGACCCTGATGGACCGCTACCTCGACGGGGAGGAGATCGGCACCGACGTGCTCGTCGACGACCTGGAGAAGGCGGTCGCCCGCGGCCACTTCTACCCGGTGGTGCCGGTCTGCGCCGAGACCGGCGTCGGCCTGGACGCGCTGCTGGAGGTGCTCACCGCCGGCTTCCCCTCGCCGCTGGAGCACGAGCTGCCGGCGGTCGCCGGGGTGGACGGCTCCCCCCGGCCGCCGCTGACCTGCGACCCGGACGGCCCGCTGGTCGCCGAGGTGGTCAAGACGACCGTGGACCGGCACGTCGGCCGGGTCTCCCTGGTCCGGGTCTTCTCCGGCACCCTGCGTCCCGAGCAGACCGTGCACGTCTCCGGGCACGGCATGGCCGAGCGCGGCCACCCCGACCACGACGCCGACGAGCGGGTCGGCCACATCTACACGCCGCTGGGCGCGAGCCTGCGCGAGGTGGGCGCCTGCGTGGCCGGCGACATCTGCGCGATCACCAAGTCGGGCAGCGCGGAGACCGGCGACACCGTCTCCGCCAAGGACGACCCGCTGCTGATCGCCCCCTGGGAGATGCCCGAGCCGCTGCTGCCGGTGGCCGTCGTGGCCCGCAGCCGCGCCGACGAGGACGCCCTCGCGCGGAACCTGGCCCGCCTGGTCGCCGGCGACCCCACCATGCGGCTGGAGCGCAACCCGGAGACCCACCAGCTGGTGCTCTGGTGCATGGGCGAGGCGCACGCCGACGTGGTGCTGGAGCGCCTGCGCGCCGGCGGGGTGGAGCTGGACACCGAGCCCGTCCGGGTCGCGCTGCGCGAGACGCTGACCGTCGGGGCGTCGGGGCACGGCCGGCACGTCAAGCAGTCCGGCGGCCACGGCCAGTACGCCGTCTGCGACATCGAGGTCGAGCCGCTGCCGCCCGGCGCCGGATTCGAGTTCGTCGACCGGGTGGTCGGCGGGGCGGTGCCGCACAACTACGTCCCCTCCGTCGAGAAGGGCGTCCGCGCCCAGATGGAGCGCGGCCTGGTCGCCGGCCACCCGGTGGTGGACCTGCGGGTGACCCTCGTCGACGGCAAGGCGCACAGCGTCGACTCCTCCGACGCGGCCTTCCAGACCGCCGGGGCGCTCGCCCTGCGCGACGCCGCCGGGAAGGGGCAGCCGGCGCTGTTGGAGCCGATCGACGAGGTGGCGGTCCGGGTGCCCGACTCTTCGGTGGGCGCGGTGATGGGCGACCTGTCCGGCCGGCGCGGCCGGGTGCTCGGCACCGAGGCCGACCCCGAGGCCGAGGGGCGCACCGTGGTCCGCGCCGAGGTACCCGCCACGGAGCTGCTCCGCTACGCGGTCGAGCTGCGCTCCATGACGTCGGGCACCGGCACGTTCCGCCGCCACTTCGTCCGCTACGACCCGATGCCCACCCACCTGGCCGACCAGCTCCGCAAGGAACACCCCACCCACCCCTGAGCACCGGCCCCGGGCCGGACCGGGTCAGGGGCGGGCGGTGGGGAGACCCGGGGTCGGCCGGTGGGGACGGTCCGCGTCGCGCAAGGCGGCCGAGCGCAGCGCGGCCAGTTGGCGCTCCACCTCGGCGAACTGGTCGGCCGGCAGCGGACCCCGGCGCAGGGCTCCGGCGTTCTCCTCCACCTGGCCCACCGTGCGGCAGCCGGGGATCGGGACGGTGCGGTCGCTGCGCGCCCAGAGCCACCCGAGCGCGCCCTGGGCGAGGGTACGCCCGTCAGCGGTCAACGCCGCCCGCACGGCGGTGACGCGGCGCAGCCACTCCGGCGCCGGCCGGCCGCCCCGGAACCACTCCAGCCAACCGGGGGCGACCCCGCGTACGTCGTCGCGGGGCAGCGTGGAGCCGGCCGTGTACTTGCCGGAGAGCAGGCCCATGCCCAGCGGTCCCCGGTTGACGCTGGCGAGGTCGTACTTGTCGCAGACGGCGAGCAGTTCGGGGGCGTCCCGGAGCACCGACAGCGTGTGCTGCACGGCGGTGGCGTGCCGGGCGTCGCGCCCGAACGCGGCGGCCCGGTCGGGGCGGTCGGTGCTCCAGCCGTACGCCCGGATCAGCCCTTCGGCGACCAGGTCCTCCAGGGTGCCGACGAGTGCCTCGGCCCGCGGCACCGGCAGGTCCGCCAGGTGCAGCTGGTAGAGGTCGATCCGGTCGGTGCCCAACCGGCGCAGCGAGTGTGCGACGGCCCGCCGCAGGTACGCCGGGGAGGGGTCCTCGCCGGTGGCCTGGCGGGTGGCCTCGTCGAAGGTCCAGCCCCACTTGGTGGCGATCACGGCCTCGTCGCGCCGGCCGGCGAGGGCCCGGCCGAGCACCCGCTCGCCGTGCCCGGCCCCGTAGGTGTCGGCGGTGTCGAAGAGCGTCACGCCGAGGTCGAGCGCGTGCCGGATCGCGCGGACCGACTCGTCGTCGTCGACGGCGCCCCAGCCCAGCGGCTGGCTGCCCTCGGCCCAGGGGCCGCCGATCGCCCAGCACCCCATGCCGAGGGCGCTGACCTCGATGCCGCTGCGGCCCAACGTCCGCGTCGTCACTGCCATCGCCAGATCGTGCCACCTCGCGCCCGGCCGGGGGCGGGAAGTTTGCCGACGACACGACCGCCCGCAGCCGCCGACCGGCCCGGACTCTTCTCGGGGGGTGTCGATCGGTGCGGCAGCGAGGCTGGCGGGCGGGGAGGGGCCCGCAGGCGGAGCCGCGCACCGTCACGGACCGCCGGGAAGAGCGAGGGTCGGTCTAGGTCGGCCAGGCCCGGGTGAACAGGTCGCGGGTGTCGGTGAGCAGTTGCGGCAGGACCTTCGTCTGTCCGATCACGGGCATGAAGTTGGCGTCGCCGCCCCAGCGGGGCACCACGTGCTGGTGCAGGTGCGCGGCGATGCCGGCGCCGGCCACGCCGCCCTGGTTCATGCCCAGGTTGAACCCGTGCGCGTTGCTCACCTTGCGCACCACCCGCATGGCGGTCTGGGTGAACGCCGCCAGTTCGGTGGTCTCTGCCAGGTCCAGCTCGGTGTAGTCGGCCACGTGCCGGTAGGGGCAGACCAGCAGGTGCCCGGGGTTGTAGGGATAGAGGTTGAGCACCGCGAACACGTGCTCGCCCCGGGCCACCACCAGGCTCTCCTGGGGCGCCAGCCCCGGGGCCCGGCAGAACGGGCAGCCGGCGGGCCGCTCGTAGCCGCCCTCGGGCCGGTCCTCCCCGGAGATGTAGGTCATCCGGTGCGGAGTCCAGAGCCGCTCCAGGCCGTCGGCCATGCCGCTGTCCATGTGCCGTTCCACCCCAGTCACGCCACCGATCCTACGTTCCCGGCGACGGTCGCTCCGGACGCCGTACGCCGGTCCGCGCCCGACCCCGACGCCCCCCTGGGGCCCGGATCGCGTTCAGGGGGACGGATAGGGGGTGAAGGTTCTTGACGAACTGATGAACATGAATGAAGAATCCATCCACACACATCATCCCTTGTCGATGGGAGCCCATCGTGAGAACCGCATTCCGCCGCTTTGGCCGGGCGCTCGCCGCCTGCGCGCTCGCCGCCTCCACCGCCCTCGTGGGCGTGGTGGCGACCAGCAGCCCCGCGCAGGCGGACGGCTGCTACACCTGGGGACGCACCCTGGCGCAGGGGGCGTCCGGCGAGGACGTCCGGCAGCTGCAGATCCGGCTCTCCGGCTACCCCGGCTACAACGCGGTGCTCGGCCTCGACGGGGCGTTCGGCCCGGCCACCCGGTCCGCCGTGATCCGCTTCCAGCAGGCGTACGGCCTGAGCGCCGACGGCGTCGCCGGCCCGCAGACCTTCAACACGCTCTACGCGTTGCAGGACGACGACTGCACCCCGGTCAACTTCACCTACGCGGAGCTGAACCGGTGCAACAGCACCTGGTCCGGTGGCGCGGTCGCCGCGAGCACCGCCCGGTTCAACGCGCTGGTGTCGATGTGGAAGCTCCAGGCCATGCGGAAGGCCCTCGGCAGCGTGTCGATCAACATCAGCAGCGGCTTCCGCAGCTACTCGTGCAACAGCGCGGTCGGCGGCGCCTCCAACAGCCGGCACCTCTACGGCGACGGCGTCGACCTGGTCGGGTCGCCCTCGTTCTGCCGGCTCGCCCAGCAGGCCCGCTACCACGGCTTCGGCAACATCCTCGGCCCCGGCTACCCGGGTCACAACGACCACACCCACGTCGGGGCGGTCGGCGGCTGGTCCGCGCCGAGCTGCGGGATCTGACACCTGACGACCCCGTGACGAAGGCCCCCCGCGCTGCGGGGGGCCTTCGGTGCGTCGCGGGTCAGGCGGCGGACGGGCCGACGTTGGTCCGGGAGCCGACCACGTCGAGCACGTGGGCCACGGCGTCGGCGACCGGCACCCCGTTGCGCTGCGAGCCGTCCCGGTAGCGGAACGAGACGGTGCCGGCGGCCACGTCGTCGTCGCCGGCGATCACCATGAACGGGACCTTCTGCTGCTGGGCGGTGCGGATCTTCTTCTGCATCCGGTCGTCGCCCGCGTCGACCTGGGCGCGGACGCCCTCGGCGCGCAGCGCGGCGACGAAGCCGTGCAGGTAGTCGGTGTGGTCCTCGCGGATCGGGATGCCGACCACCTGCACCGGGGCCAGCCACGCCGGGAACGCGCCCGCGTAGTGCTCGGTGAGCACCCCGAAGAAGCGCTCGATCGAGCCGAAGAGCGCCCGGTGGATCATCACCGGCCGCTGCCGGGTGCCGTCGGCGGCCTGGTACTCCAGGCCGAAGCGCTCCGGCAGGTTGAAGTCGACCTGGATGGTGGACATCTGCCAGGTCCGGCCGATGGCGTCCTTGGCCTGCACCGAGATCTTCGGGCCGTAGAAGGCCGCGCCACCCGGGTCGGGCACCAGGTCCAGCCCGGACTCCTCGGCGGCGGAGCGCAGGGCCTCGGTGGCCCGCTCCCAGTTCTCGTCGGTGCCGACCGACTTCTCCGGGTTGCGGGTGGACAGCTCCAGGTAGAAGTCGTCCAGGCCGTAGTCACGCAGCAGTTCGAGCACGAAGACGAGCAGCGACTTCAGCTCGCCCGCCATCTGCTCCTCGGTGCAGAAGATGTGCGCGTCGTCCTGGGTCATGCCGCGCACCCGGGTCAGGCCGTGCACCACGCCGGACTTCTCGTAGCGGTAGACCGTGCCGAACTCGAACATCCGCAGCGGCAGCTCGCGGTAGGACCGCCCCCGGGACCGGAAGATCAGGTCGTGCATCGGGCAGTTCATCGGCTTGAGGTAGTAGCTCGCGCCCTCGACCTCCATGGGCGGGAACATTCCGTCGGCATACCAGTCCAGGTGCCCGGAGACCTCGTACAGGTGGCCCTTGGTGATGTGCGGGGTGTTGACGAAGGCGTAGCCGGCCTGCTCGTGCTTGATGCGCGAGTAGTTCTCCATCTCCCGGCGGATGATGCCGCCCTTCGGGTGGAAGACCGCCAGGCCCGAACCCAGCTCGTCGGGGAAGCTGAACAGGTCCAGGTCCACGCCCAGCTTGCGGTGGTCGCGCCGCGCGGCCTCCTCCAGCAGCTTCAGGTACGCCTTCAGCTCGTCCCGGGTCGGCCAGGCGGTGCCGTAGACCCGCTGGAGCTGCGGGTTCTTCTCCGACCCGCGCCAGTACGCGGCGGCCGAGCGCATCAGCTTGAACGCGCCGATCAGCCGGGTGTTCGGCAGGTGCGGGCCCCGGCACAGGTCCGACCAGCAGACCTTGTCCTCCTTGGCGGCGAGGTTGTCGTAGATGGTCAGCTCGCCGCCGCCCACCTCCATCACCTCGGAGGTGTCCAGCCCTTCGCCCTTGACGTCGATGAGCTCCAGCTTGAACGGCTCGGCGGCCAGCTCGGCCTTCGCCTCGTCGAGGCTGCCGAAGCGCCGGCGGCGAAACCGCTGGCCGGACTTGACGATCTCCTGCATCCGCTTCTCGAGCTTGCCGAGGTCGTCCGGCTGGAACGGCTTGTCGACGGCGAAGTCGTAGTAGAAGCCGTTCTCGATGGGCGGGCCGATGCCGAGCTTGGCCTCCGGGAAGACGTCCTGCACGGCCTGGGCGAGCACGTGCGCGCAGGAATGCCGCAGCACGTCGAGCCCGTCGGGCGAGTCGAGGCTGACCGGCTCGACCTCGGTGTCGGCCTGCGGGGCCCAGTCCAGGTCGCGCAGCTGGCCCTGCGGGTCGCGGACCACCACGATCGCCTTCGGGCCGGACGCGGGCAGACCGGCCGCGGCCACCGCGTCGGCCGCCGTGGTCCCGGCGGCGACGACGACGGGGTCGGCCACGGCGGGGGTACGGGGTGCGGACACGGTGACTCCTCCAGCAGACGGCACGGATGACGCCGAACGTTCGGCTCCTGCGATGCTATCGGTCGCCCCCGCCGGCACGGTCGCCGACGCCACCGCCCCCGGGGTCCGTGGGACGGGCGCCGCCCCGCCGGTACCCCGGGACGGGCCGGGCGCGCCGGGTCCGGCCGGCGTCCTGGGTCCTGCGTTGAACCTTTGCGTCCCCGCATCCGAACTACCGGATGTGGCCGGAACCGGTGCCGGCCCGTGGAGACGGATGGGACCGACGATGGCGACGATGCACGGTGTGCGGCCCGAGCCCCGGCCCCGGCGCCGGGCCGCGACGGTGGCCGTCCTGGCGGCGGCCGGGGTGCTGACCTGGCCCGCCCCGGCGTACGCGGCCGACGTGACGACCAGCCCGACGCAGGCGCAACAGGGCGGTTCGGTGAAGCTGGAGTTCGTGGTGCCCGACGAACTGCCGGGCGCCCGCGCCGAGCGGATCGAGATCCGGCTGCCGGCCGACGCCCCGATCGCCGAGGTCTATCCGATGTCGGTGCCCGGCTGGGCGCCCCGGATCACCTCCCGCAGGCTCGACCAGCCGGTCGCCGGCATCCACTCGTCCCGGGTCGACGAGGTGACCAGCGCGGTGACCTGGGTCCGGATGCCCGGCACGGCTCCCGGCCCGGCCCGACTCACCCTGTCCATGGGGCCGTTGCCGCAGACCGACCGGCTCACCTTCGAGGTGCTGCGCACGTACGCCGACGGCACGGTGGTGCGCTGGGCCGGGCCGACCGGGGCTCGCCGGGCGCCGGCGCTCACCCTGCTGCCGGCGGCCCCCGGCGCGGCGGCCGGGCACGGCGGGCACGGCGCCGCCCCGGCGGCCGGCGGGGCCGGCGACGTCCCGGTCGCGGGGGCCCGGGCGGCCGAAGGGCCGGCGGCCGGCGACGCCCCGGGCGAGGGCGGGAACGCGGACGGGATGCTGGCCGCCGGGCTGCTCGCCGGCCTCGGCGGGGGCGCGGCGATCGGCTGGCTGGTCAGCCGCTGGCGTCGCCGCGAGCCGGCCGAGCCGGTCGACCTGTCGGCGCTGCGGGAGGACCCGACGAACCGAACCGAACCGGACGGGCCCGGACCGGCCGCCGCCGGGGCGGAGTCGCCGGGCAGGCCGGTCGCCGCCCGCTGAGCACGGCGCGCGGGACGGGCCAGGCGCGGCGGGACGGGCCAGGCGCAGCGGGACGGGCCAGGCGCAGCGGGACGGGGCCAGGCGCAGCGGGACGGGCGTCAGGCCGTGGACCGGGGCGGCGGTCAGCCGGCCCAGTCCGGCAGGGGCTCGCGGGCGGCCAGCCAGTCGGTCGGCACCCCGCCCGGCGTGCCGACGCCGGTGTGCGCGGCCACCACCGCCCCGACGATGGCGGCGGTGGTGTCGACGTCCCCGCCGGCCTCGACGCACGCGCGGACCGCCGCCGGGTAGTCGTCCAGGTGCACGGCGGCCACCCAACAGGTGAAGGCGACGGTGTCCTGGGCGGTGACCCGGGAGCCGTTGCCGAGCACGTCGGCGGCCTCGGCGACCGGGCGGTCGAGCAGGCCGGCGGCCCGGCGTACGCCCCGGTGCACCTCCGTGGCCGGGTCCAGCGCGGCGGTGACGCCGGCCAGCAGCCGCTCAGGGGCGGGCCGGTGGCCGTCGAGGCGGGCGCGGGCGGCCAGCGACGCGGCCACCGCCACCGCCACCGCGCCGGCAACGCCCTCCGGGTGCGCGTGGGTCACCTCCGCCGACGCCCGGGCCTGCGCCGCCGCCCGCGCGGTGGAGTCGGCGTACCACGCGCCCAGCGGGCCGACCCGCATCGCCGCGCCGTTGCCGCAGGAGCCCTGGCCGTCGAAGGCCGAGGCGGCCGCCACCGGCCACGGCGTACCGGTGCGGATCAGCCGCAGGATGGTCACCGCGCCCGGCCCGTACCCCCGGTAGGGCTCGCAGCGCTCGGCGAAGGCGGCGGCGAGCGCGTCCCGGTCGATCCGCCCGGTCTCGGCGAGGGCGGCGACCACCGAGCAGGCCATCTCGGTGTCGTCGGTCCACTGCCACGGCGGCGGGGGCAGCTTCCCGGCGGCCAGGTCGGCCGGGTGCCGGCCGGGAACGAAGAACTGTGAGCCGAGCGCGTCGCCGACCGACAGGCCGGCGAGCGAGTCCCGGGCGAGCGCGAGACGAGTGTCGGGAAAGAGCGTGAAGGACATCGTTGTACCAGCTTGCCCTGTTGCCTCATGCGCCGCAAACGCGATCGACTTGCCACCGCGGGTACGGTCTTGCTGTGGCCACCGTGCTCCTGGTCGAAGACGATCACGTCGTACGCGGCGCGATGCTGCGATCCCTCGCCGACCGGGGGCACGCCGTGCACGCCGTCGGCACGGCACTGGACGCGCTGCGCCGGGTGGCGGCCGAGACCCCCGACCTCGTGGTGCTCGACCTCGGGCTGCCCGACCTCGACGGCTCGGACGCGCTGCGGATGCTGCGCGGCATCACCGACGTGCCGATCATCATCGCCACCGCCCGCGACGACGAGCAGTCCGTGGTGCGGCTGCTGCGCGCCGGGGCCGACGACTACATGGTCAAGCCGTTCACCGGCGCGCACCTCGACGCGCGGATCACCACCGTGCTGCGCCGGGCCGGGCGGGCCAGCCGGACGGTGCAGCCGGCCGTGCACAGCGTCGGCGGGCTACGGGTGGACGTCGGCGAACGCAGCGCCCACCTCGACGGCGAGCCGCTGGCGCTGACCCGCAAGGAATTCGACCTGCTGGCCTATCTCGCCGCGCGGCCGGGCCGGGTAGTGTCCCGCCGGGAACTTCTGGAGGAGGTATGGCGGCAGCCATCGGTCGGCGAGGACCAGACCATCGACGTTCACCTGTACTGGCTGCGCCGCAAAATGGGCGAGTCCGCGGCGAAGCCGCGCTACCTGCGCACCGTGCGGGGGGTCGGCTTCCGGCTGGTGGCGCCGGACTGAGGCCGTCGCTGGCCCTGCTCACGGCCGGCATGTGCGCCCTGGTGGCGCTCGCGTTCCTCGTCCCGCTCGCCCTCGGTCTCGCCGACCGGGCGCGCGAGGAGGCCATCGCGGACGCCGCCCGGCGCAGCGCGCTGGTGACCGGCGCGCTCGCCGTCAGCACCGACCCCGCCGTGGTGCAGCGCGTCGTGGCGGCCAGCGGCGACGACCCGGCCACCCGGCCGGTCGTGCACGGGCTCGGGGTGGACGAGTCGGCGGGCCGGGCCGACGCCGGGAGCCTCGAGCGCGCGCGGGCCGAGCGGCGTTCCGTGGTCGTCGATGTCGAGGGCGGCGTGCTCCGGCTGGACCCGGTCGTGCTCGGCGACACGACGGCCGTGGTCGAGGTCTTCGTGCCCGAGTCGGAGCTGACCGGCAACAGTCGGTGGCTGCTGCTGCTCGGGGTGGCCGCCGCCCTGGTGGGCGCGGCGGTGCTGGTGGTGGACCGGGTCGCCGCCCGCGCGGTCGACTCGGCCCGGGGCCTGGTCCGCGCGGCGCTCGCGATCGGCGACGGCGACCAGGGCGTACGCGTCGACCCGAGCGGCCCACGTGAGCTGGCCGAGGCCGGGCACGCCTTCAACCGGATGGCCGACCGGCTCGACGCCGCCCGCACCGACGAGCGGGAGCTGGTCGCCGACCTGTCACACCGACTGCGCACCCCGCTGACGGTGCTGCGGCTCGACGCGGAGGCGCTGGAGTCCGACGACACCAGCGTGGGCTCGTTCAGCGAGGCGGAACTGGACCGGCGGCGCGGCATCCGCCGGATCCGGCAGGCGATCGTCACCCTCGAGGGCGAGATCGACGTGCTGATCAAGACCACCCGCAAGGCGGTCGCACACGAGGCCGGGCCGGCGATGTGCGACGTCAGCGAGGTGGTGCGGGACCGGATGGTGTTCTGGGCCGCCCTGGCCGGCGACCAGAACCGGCCGCACCGGGTCAGCGGCGCCCAGCTGCGCATCCCGGCCCCGGTTCCCCGGGCCGAGCTGGCCGCCGCGCTGGACGCGGTGATCGGCAACGTCTTCCGGTACACCCCGCAGGGCACCGCGTTCGAGGTGGCGGTCTCGCGCCGCGACGGGTACGTGGCCATCCGGATCGACGACGCCGGGCCGGGGATCGCCAACCCGGACCGGGCGCTGCGCCGGGGCACCAGCGACCAGGGCTCGACCGGGCTGGGGCTGGACATCGCCAAGCGGGTGGCGTTGCAGGCGAACGGCTCGGTCAGCATCGACCGGGCCCGGCTGGGCGGGGCGAGCGTGGTGATGCTGCTCGCCGACCCGGAGGCGACGCCCCGGCAGGTCAGCCGGTTCGGCCTGGTCGGCCGGATGGCCCGGGAGCAGAAGACCGGCAGCCGCCGCTGGCCCCGCCAGCGGCCCACCGACGACTGAGCCGTAGCCCGGCCGGGCGGCCCCGGTCCGGCGGCCGGTTGTGGGGCGGCGCAAGTCTTCCTTAGATCGCGGTTAACCGTGGTGCCGGAGCGGGCCGGCGCTGACAGGATCGAATCCGAACCCATCAGTTCCACCGGTCAATGCCTCGGGGCACCCCACCGGCCGGTGGAGCCGGGCGCGCGGCGGGAGACTCGGTCCCCCCACACCTCCTCCCGCCGCGCGCCGCCCCCTCTCCGCGTTCAGCCGGTGGCGGCGGCCAGGTGGGCGTCGATCTCGGCGGTGATCCGCCGCTTGCCGGCCGGGTCCAGGAACGAGGCGGTCACCGCGTCGCGGGCCAGCGCCGCCAGCCCCTCCGGGCCCACGTCGAGCAGCCGGGCCGCGACGGCGTACTCCTCGTCGAGGGTGGTGCCGAACATCGGCGGGTCGTCGGAGTTGATGGTGACCAGCAGGCCGGCCTCGACCAACTGCCGCAGCGGGTGCTCCTCGATGCTGGCGACCGCGCGGGTACGCACGTTGGACGTCGGGCAGACCTCCATGCCGATGCGGTGCTCGGCGAGATAGGCCAGCAGCTCCGGGTCCCGCGCGGCGGAGATGCCGTGCCCGATCCGCTCCGCGCCGAGGTCGCGCAGCGCGTCCCAGACCGTCTGCGGGCCGGTGGTCTCGCCGGCGTGCGGCACCGAGCGCAGCCCGGCCGCCCGGGCCCGGTCGAAGTACGGCTTGAACTGCGGCCGGGGCACCCCGATCTCGGGGCCGCCGAGGCCGAAGCTGATCAGCCCGTCCGGGCGCTCCTCCAGCGAGATGCGCAGCGTCTCCTCGGCTGCCGCCAGGCCGGCCTCGCCGGGGATGTCGAAGCACCAGCGCAGCTCGATGCCGAAGTCCGCCTCGGCCCGCTTGCGGGCGTCCTCGATCGCCTCGCAGAAGGCGGGCGCGGGGATCCCCCGGTGCACGTGCGAGTAGGGCGTGACGGTCAGCTCGGCGTAGCGGACCTGCTGGCGGGCCAGCTCGCGGGCGACCTCGTGGGTGAGCAGCCAGACGTCCTCGGGGTCGCGGATGAGGTCCACGACGCTCAGGTAGACCTCGATGAAGTGCGCGAAGTCGCGGAAGGCGAAGTAGTCGGCGAGCGCGGCCGGGTCGGCGGGCACGGGGCTGCGGCCCTCGTGGCGGGCGGCCAGCTCGGCGACGATCCGGGGCGAGGCGGAGCCGACGTGGTGCACGTGCAGCTCCACCTTGGGCAGTCCGGCGATGAAGGTTTGCAGGTCGATCACTGGTTCTCCTCTGCGCGGGCGCCGGTGCGGGCGACGAAGAAGACGCGGCGGAACGGGAAGTGCACCTGAGCGTGCCGCACGGGGTACGCCTCGGCGAGTCGGACGCCCAGCTCGGCCCGGAAGTCGGCCCAGCCGACGGCGTCCAGGGCCGCGCGGACCGGCCGGAGCGCGGTCCCCTCCAGCCAGCTCAGCACGGGGTGGTCCGCGTCGACGCGGGCCGGCAGCAGGTGCACGTAGGTAGTCTCCCAGGCGTCCACCGCGCAGCCGGCAGCGGTCAGCAGCTCGGCGTAGCCGACGGCGCTGTCGTCGGCCGGGGGCCGGCGCAGCAGCGGGGCGACGTCGGCACGCCACGCCGGCCGGTCGGCGACCTCGCGCAGCGCCCGGTGCGAGGGCGCGTCGAAGTTGCCCGGCACCTGCACGGCCAGCCAGGCGCCGACGGGCAGTTCCCGGGCCCAGCGGGTGAGCAGCTCCCGGTGGCCGGGCACCCACTGGAGCACGGCGTTGCTGACCACGACGTCCACGTCGGGTTCCGGGTGCCAGTGCCGGACGTCGCCGACGGCGAAGGAGACTCCGGCGGTGGCGGCAGCGGTGGCGGCGGCCTCCGCGATCATCTCCGGTGAGGAGTCGAGGCCGGCGACCCGGCTGTCCGGCCACCGCGCGGCGAGGGTGGCGGTCAGGTTGCCCGGGCCGCAGCCGAGGTCGACCACCGCGCGCGGGCGCTCGGCGGGGACCCGGGCGAGCAGGTCGTGGAAGGGCCGGGAGCGCTCGTCGCCGTAGCGCAGGTACGTCGTCGGATCCCACATCGCTGCCTCCCAAACCGTACGTCCGTCTTGTTAACCGTACGGCCCGCCGCGCGACCGGACAAGCCCATCACTAGGCTCAGTCCCATGGAGCAGCGCACCTTCCCCCGGCTGGGGCGGCGCGTCGGGGTGATCGGGCTGGGCGCCTGGCAGCTCGGCGCGGACTGGGGCACGGTCAGCGAGGCCGACGCCACCGCCGTGCTGACCGCCGCCGTCGAGTCGGGGGTCACCTTCCTCGACACGGCCGACGTCTACGGCGACGGGCGCAGCGAGCAGCTCATCGGGCGGTTCCTGCGCAGCCGGCCCGACGCCGGGCTGACCGTGGCCACGAAGATGGGCCGCCGCGTCGCGCAGACGCCCGAGGCGTACACCCTGGCGCACTTCCGCGAGTGGACCGACCGGTCCCGGCGCAACCTCGGCACGGACACCCTCGACCTGGTGCAGCTGCACTGCCCGCCCACCGCCGTCTTCGCCGACGACGCCGTCTTCGACGCGCTGGACACCCTGGTCGCCGAGGAACGCGTCGCCGGCTACGGGGTGAGCGTGGAGACCTGCGAGCAGGCGCTGACCGCCATCGCCCGGCCGGGGGTGGCCAGCGTCCAGATCATCCTCAACGCGCTGCGGCACAAGCCCCTCGACCGGGTGCTCCCGGCCGCTGCCGCCGCCGGGGTCGGCGTCGTCGCCCGCGTCCCGCTGGCCAGCGGGCTGCTCTCCGGCCGGTACGACGAACACACCACCTTCGCCGCCGACGACCACCGCACCTACAACCGGCACGGCGAGGCGTTCGACGTGGGCGAGACCTTCTCCGGTGTCGACTTCGCGCTGGGCCTGGCCGCCGTGCGCCGGCTGGCGCCGCTGGTCGGCGACGGGCGCACGATGGCCCAGTTCGCGCTGCGCTGGGTCGTCGACCAGCCCGGCGTCACCGTGGTCATCCCCGGCGCCCGCGACGCCACCCAGGCCCGGGGCAACGCCGCCGTGGCCGGCCAGGCCCCGCTCTCCGGACGGGAGCTGGCGGCGGTGGCGGAGGTCTACGACGAACTGGTCCGTCCGCGGGTGCACGACCGGTGGTGAGCCGGGCGGCCCGGACAGGGATCGACGGAGGGAAATCGCGATGAAGGGCTGGCTGCCGCTCACCCTCGGCCTGCTCGCCGTGGTCGGCGGTGCGGTGTGGACGGTGCAGGGCCTCGGCTACGTCGAGGGCAGCGTGATGACCGACCAGCGGATCTGGGCCGTGCTGGGGCCCGTCGTCGTCCTGGCCGGGCTGGTCGCGCTCTGGTTCGGGCTGCACGCCCGCAAACGACGCTGAGGCCGTCCGCCGCTCGCCGCCGTCTCGGCTCCCCCTCCCGGTGGGCGGCCAGGTTGGCGAGCGACAGGCCGGGCGCGGACAGCTCGCGTACCGGCCGCGGTGGCGGGCCCCGTGAACGCGGAAAGCCCCGCATCCCGGGCGGGATACGGGGCTTCGCTGTGCTCCGGGCGCCGGATCACAGCATTGGCCGGCGGCTGCCGACCGGCACTGCTCAGATGGGGCGGACCTGCTCGGCCTGCGGACCCTTCTGACCCTGGGCGATCTCGAACTCCACCCGCTGGTTCTCCTCCAGCGTGCGGTAGCCGCTGGTCTGGATGGCCGAGAAGTGGACGAACACGTCAGCACCCCCGCCGTCGACGGTGATGAAGCCGAAGCCCTTGTCTGCGTTGAACCACTTCACGGTTCCCTG
This sequence comes from Micromonospora sp. DT46, assembly GCF_049841735.1. NCBI lineage: Bacteria > Bacillati > Actinomycetota > Actinomycetes > Micromonosporales > Micromonosporaceae > Micromonospora > Micromonospora sp. DT46. Next base: position 181,173 of record NZ_JBNCKW010000008.1, read on the forward strand.
CGCCATGTGTATCTCCTTCTAAAACTGGCGGCCGAGCACGCCGTGCGGCCGATTGGCCGTTTTCGAGCAGCGGTGCCTGAGGCGGCCCCCACGAAGGAGACTTCGCTCAACCCACGCCATCTCTCAACAGCGTGGAACAGCAAACCACGTAGCGAAAACTCTGCACAGAGTACCGGACGAAATTCTTCGACATGTGACCTGACGGGTGCCGAAGATCCGCTGGGTGGGCCCTTGCACCCGCGCGAAAAGACCCCCGCACCAGCGCGCCGGTACGGGGGTCCTTTTCGTCGTCGTCGGGTCAGTCCGGCCAGCTTCCGGTGAACCGGCGTACGCCCACCGCGCCACCCCGGTCGACGGCGGCCCGGACGACCGCGAAGATCGCTCCCTGCAACGCCGCCGCCGCCAGGATCTCGCCCCAGCCGCGGTCCTCGTCGGTGGCGCTGGGCGCCTCGCCGTCGCCCGCCGTCATCTTCCACACCTGCCGGAAGATCGCGCCAGCGACCGTACCGGCGGCGATGCCCATCAATACGCCGACCGGCTTGTACGCGGCCTTTCCGATACCCCTGCTCACCGCTGCCTCCCCCGTACGATCACCAACACGATCAAGGCCGCCACCGCGCCCGCCGCGAGGGCGACGAACGGCGTCGGGTTACGCCGTACGACGGCACCCTTCTCCTGCGCCTGCTCCCGGGCGAGCTGCGCCTTCTGCGCCGCCTGCCCGCGCACCCGGGCCACGGTCTGCGCCGTCTGGTCCCGCATCCGCTCCTTCGCCTGGTCGGCGGAGGACCTCAGCCGCGCCTTGACGTCGGCCTTGGCCGCCAACGCCTCCATCGTCTCCCCCAGCTCGACCCGGGTCCGCCGGATCTCCTCCCGCAGCGCCTCGGTGTCGCCGGTGCCCCGGCCGTTGCCCGTCGTCATGCCCGTCCCCTGTCCTTCACGGCGGCGGCGACCGTGTCCACGTCCGCCCGGACGCTACGGACCGCGGCCTGCGGCACCGGCGGGACCGCCTGGCTGACCTGCTTCTTGCCCACCAGGGCCAGGACCCCGGCCATCGCGAAGAGCACCACCGCGACGATCAGGGCCGCCGCCCAGGCCGGAAGCACCAGGTCGAGCAGCAGGATCGCGGTGGCGACCAGGGCACCCAGGCCGTAGAGCGCCAGCGCCCCGCCGCCGCCGAAGAGACCGATGCCGATACCGGCGTGCTTGCCCTTCTGGGTCAGCTCCGCCCGGGCCAGGGCCAGTTCGTCCCGGACCAGGCGGGAGACCTGCTCCGTGGCCCGCTGCACCAGCTCGGCGGTGGACGGCTCGCTCCCGGTACGGGATGTGCGGGCGTTCGCCACGTCAGCCATGCTGTCCTCCTTTCATCATCACCGCGCTGTATGCCCGGAGTCGCCGCCCGTCAATCCTTCGCTCGGCAGCCGTTGAGCCCGGACCGCCGCGTCCCCGAGCCGCCGCCCGGCGCGGAAGAAGGTGCAGAAGCGTCGCGCAGCAGGTCCCCGCCAAACGCCCGGTCAAACTTCCCGAGCCAGCGCACTCCGCCCGGCCGCCCCACGAGGCACAACCCCGCCCACACCTCCAACGCCCCGGCCCCCCACAGGTCACGACCCACCCACCCTGGCCCCGTGCCCCGCCCTACCCCGTGGCCCCCGCCCCGCCCACCGCTGGGGTCGATCATGCAGTTGTGGTGGGCTTTATCCGAACGATGCCCCTTTTGCGGGGGACCACAACTGCATGATCGACGCCGCGCCTTGGGGCGGGGCGCGTGCGCCTTGCTTTGGGGCAGGGCGCGTGCGCCCTGGGGTGGGTGGGACCGGATGCGGGTGCGGGTGCGGGTGCGGGAGGGTGGGTGGTCAGCGGCGGGCTTCGGCGGGCTCGTCGGGGCCGACGAAGGCCTCGCTGCGGGCGTCGCCGTCGTCGCTGCCGCCGAAGACCCGCGCGTCGTCGGGTACCTCGGCGTCGTTGAGCCGGCGCACCGGCCGGCGGGGGCGTACCCACTGCCACGCCAGGTTGCTCTCCGCGTCCCCGATCTCGGTACGCATCCGGGGCATGGCGGTCGGCCGGTGGTCCCGGATCCAGGCGACCAGGTGCTCGCGGACCAGGCAGCGCAGGTCCCAGAGGCTGCCGGCGTCGGCGGCGCTCACGAGGGCACGCACCTTGATCGTCCCGCCGGTCGCGTCGGTCACCTGGAGTACGCAGACCCGGCCGTCCCACAGCTCGGTGCCCTCGACGAGGCGGCGCAGCTCCTCCCGCATGGCCTGCACCGGCACCGCCCAGTCGACGTCGAACTCGGCGGTGCCCAGCACCGCCGCCTCGGTGCGGGTCCAGTTCTGGAACGGCTTGCTGGTGAAGTACGAGGTGGGCAGGATCAGCCGCCGGTCGTCCCAGATCTGCACGACCACGTAGCTGAGCGTCAGCTCCTCGATGCGGCCCCACTCCCCCTCGACCACCACGACGTCGTCGAGGCGGACCGCGTCGCTGAAGGCGAGCTGGAGCCCGGCGAAGACGTTGCCCAGCAGGCTCTGCGCGGCCAGCGCGGCGACCACACCGACCACACCGGCGCTGGTCAGCACGCCGGCGCCGATGCCGCGTACGGCCGGGAAGGTCATCAGCATCACGCCCACCGCCAGCACGACGATCACCGCGATCGTCAACCGGCGCAGCATGACCACCTGGGTCCGCACCCGCCGCGCGTGCCGGTTGTCCGGCACGTCCACCCGGAACCGGGCCAGTGCGGTGTCCTCCGCCACGACGAGCAGCGAGGCGACCAGCCAGGCGACGCTGGCGATCACGCCGAGCACCAGCAGGTGCAGCAGCACCTGGCGCCACTGGTCGCCGACCGCGTAGCCGGTGCTGAACCGCACGGCGAACTGGACGGCGACGACGGTGGCGGCGACCTGGATGGACCGGTGCGCGTGGTCGGTGAGCTCGGTCAGCAGCAGCGAGCGCCGACCGACCCGCCGGATCACGCGGTGCGCGACCTCGACCGCGAACAAGGCGATCGCCGCCGCGGCGAGCGCGGCGACGATCGTCCCGAGGTAGCTCTGCACAGGTTCCTTCCTCCTCCTGACGCCGGGCACGTGCTTCGGGCAAAGGCCCAATAGTGCCCGGCGACGCCGGAATCGACCAGGTTCAGACCTTGCGATACCGGGACTGCAGGAAGCAGAAGACGCCGAAGGCGGCGATGCCGAGCGCCACCAGGGTGAGCAGGATCTGGCCGTACGCCTGGTCGCGCAGCGTGCGCAGTGCCGCGTCCAGACCGCGGGCCTTCTCGGGGTCGTAGTTGACGGCGGCCAGGATGATCAGCAGGCCGGAGATGCCGTACGCGACGCCCTTGGCGATGTAGCCGGCCATGCCCAGCCGGCGGGTGAGCTGGCGCGTCCTGGCATTCATCTCACCGGTCTTGAGGTGCTTCTCGAAACGCTTGATCAGCCCGTAGATCACCAGGCCGACGCCGATCGCGGCGAGGCCGAGCCCGGCCAGGCCGACCAGCCAGCGGCCACCGGAGGACTCCATGAGCTTGCCGGTCAGCGCCTCCTGCTGGTCGGCGCTGTTGGAGCCGGCGTCCTTGAAGACCTTGAAGGCCGTCCAGGCGAAGTAGAGGTAGACGACGGTGCGTCCCGCCGAGGCGATCCGCTCCCAGACGCGCTCCTTGCCGCGCTCGGCGCGGTGCCCGACGGCCGCCTCCAGCGCCTGCCAGATCGCCATGGCGAGCAGGCCGACCGCGATGGCGATGACGAGGAACTTGCCCATCGGCTGCTGGGCGAGGGTGCGCAGCGCGCCGGACTGGTCGCCGTCGTCGCCGGCCTTGCCGAACGCGATCTGCAACGCCAGCCAGGCGAACAGGAGGTGCACGATGCCGTAGCCGATGAAACCGACTCTGGCCAACAACTCGAGCCACCTGCTGTTCGCCGTACGGGAGGCGGTGGCTTCGGCATTCCGGGTGAGTGACATGGCGCCTCAATCACCGAATACGAAGATTTCCAAACGTCGGCCACCGCCGCCCCGGTCGGGTCAGTTGCCCGGGTTCCTCGACACCCGGATCTTGACCTCCTGGTCGGTGACGCTGTCGAGCGTCACCGCGAAGCCGCCGACCTCGGTGGCCTGCTGGCCGGTCGTCAGCGACAGCTGCTCGCCGGCGACCTCGACGGTGACCTGGTCGCCCTGCGCGCCGATCAGCTTCGCCTCCACCCCGAGGATGGTGGCGCTGGCGTCCACGCCCCGGTCGAAGGTGACGGTGCAGGCGTCCAGACCGCAGTCGGTGCTGGCGCCCTCGGAGCTGCAGCCGGCGAGCACGGCGGCGCCGAGCGCCAGGCCGGCCAACAGGCCGGCGGCCCGGCGGGTGGGGGTCAGCGGGAAGGCAACACGTCGGTTCGTCACCCCGCCAAGGGTACGAGACGCGGACCACTCCGGCAGGGCGTGATCATCCGCGCAGGTGGGGCGCCCGGGGCGGGGCGTTAGGGTCCCGGGCATGCCGTTCGACATCGCCCGCACCCGGGCCGCCTACCCCGCCCTCGCCGAGGGCTTCGTCCATCTCGACGGCGCCGGGGGCACCCAGACCGCCGCCGGAGTCGTCGACGCGGTCGCCGCCGCCATGCGCGCGGCGGTGGGCAACCGCAGCGCCGCCTTCGCGCCCGGCCGGCGCTCGCTGGAGATGGTGGCCGCCGCCCGCTCGGCCGTGGCCGACCTGCTCGGCGCCGAACCCGACGGAGTGGTGCTGGGGCCGAGCGCCACGGCGCTGACGTACACCCTGGCCCGGACCCTGGGTGCCGGCTGGCGGCCCGGCGACGAGGTCGTGGTCTCCCGGCTCGACCACGACGCGAACGTTCGACCCTGGGTGCAGGCGGCCGAGGCGGCCGGCGCGACGGTGCGCTGGGCCGAGTTCGACCGGGACACCGCGGAGCTGCCGGCGGCCCGCTACGCGGAACTGGTCGGCGAGCGGACCCGGCTGGTCGCGGTGACCGCGGGAAGCAACGCGACCGGCACCGTCCCGGACGTGGCGGCGATCGCCGCGACCGCGCACGCCGCCGGCGCGCTGGTCTGCGTCGACGGGGTGCACTCGGTGCCGCACGGGCCCACCGACGTCGCCGCGCTGGGCGCCGACTTCCTGGTCACCAGCGCCTACAAGTGGTCGGGGCCGCACCTGGCCGCGATGGTGGCCGCCCCGGCGACGTGGGAGCGGCTGCGCCCGGCGAAGCTGCTGCCCTCCTCCGACGCGGTGCCGGACCGCTTCGAGTACGGCACCCCGAGCTTCCCCCTGCTGGCCGGCGTGGCCGCCGCCGTGGACCACCTGGCCGGGCTGGACCCGGCGGCCACCGGGAGCCGCCGCGAGCGGCTGGTCGCCGGGCTGAGCGCCGCGCGGGCGTACGAGGAGTCGCTGCTGGACCGGCTGCTCGCCGGGCTGGCCGCGCTGCCCGGCGTCACGGTGCTCGGCTCCCCCGCCCGGCGCTGCCCGACGGTGTCCTTCCGGCTGGCCGGGCTCTCCCCGCAGCGGACCCAGGAGGAGCTGGGCGCGGCCGGCTTCTGCCTCTCCGCCGGCGACTACTACGCGTACGAGTACTTCCAGGCGATGGGGCTGCGCGACAGCGGCGGGGCGGTGCGCGCCAGCCTCTACCACTACAACACCGCCGACGAGGTGGACGGGTTGCTGGGGGAACTGGACCGGCTCGCCGGTCGCGGGGGCAGAATGGCCGGGTGAGCACCCTGGTCGAGGACAATCCCGCCAAGCACCGGTTCGAGATCCTGGTCGACGACGCGCTGGCCGGGTTCACCGCGTACCTGCCGCGCGGCGAGGTGCTGGTCTTCACCCACACTGAGGTCGACCCGAGGTTCCAGAACATGGGCGTCGGCGCGGCCCTGGTCCGGGGCACCCTCGACCAGCTCCGCGAGCGCGGCACGACGGTGGTGCCGCGCTGCCCGTTCATGGCGGCCTTCATCGGCCGCCATGCCGAGTACGCCGACCTGGTCACCCCCGAGCCGTAGCCCGGGGGCACCGGTCGGGGGTGCGGGGGCGGTCAGCGGCCCGTCAGCAGCGCGACGGCGGCGTGGGCGGCGGCCCGGGTGGCGCCGTGGGTGGCGACGTGGACCGCGCCGGTGACCAGCTCGGGCACGCCCAGCTCGACCACGACCGCGTCCGGGCGGGCGGCCAGCGCACGGCTCACCGAAGCCCGCATCCAGTCGTGCCGGTGCAGGTCGCGCACCACCAGCACCACGCACCGGCCGGCCGCCCCGGCGGTCGGGTCGGCGGGCACGTCGGCCTCGGCGTAGCGGACGGTGGTGGTGCCGGCGAGCAGGTCGGCCAGCGGGGCGGCGAGCCCCCACGGGGTCTCCGGACCGATCGCGATGTTGCGTGGCGGCTCGAACTCGACCACGTGGGCGGGGCCGGTCAGCGGCAGCGCGCCGACGCCGGTGGGCGCGGTGGTGACCCGCAGCGCCCGGCGGGCGGCGGCCAGCCCGACGGCCGAACCGGCGGCGCTCGGGCGGGACCGGGACGGCCGCTCGGCCCGGGCGGCCACCGTCCAGGCGGCGAGCTGTCCGACCCGCTTGGCCGCCTCGGCGAGGCGTTCCTCGGGCAGGTCGCCGGCGACGACCGCGGCGACGATGGCGTCCCGCAGCAGTCGGGCCGTCCCCTCGTCGGCGCGCTCCCCGCCGATGCAGATCGCGTCGGCGCCGGCGGCGAGGGCGCGCACGGCCGTGGCCGCGAAGCCGTACCGGTCGGCGACCGCCCGCATCTCCACCGCGTCGGTGACCACGACGCCGGAGAAGCCCAGCTCGTCGCGGAGCAGCCCGCCCAGGATCCGGTTGCTGAGGGTGGCGGGCAGCTCCGGGTCCAGCGCCGGCACCAGCAGGTGGCCGGTCATCACGGCCTGCACCCCGGCGGCCACGGCGGCCCGGAACGGGGCCAGCTCCACGGCGTCGAGGCGGGCCCGGTCGGCGCCGATCCGGGGCAGATCGTGGTGCGAGTCGACCTGGGTGTCGCCGTGTCCCGGGAAGTGCTTGGCGCAGGCGGCTACCCCGCCCGACTGGAGGCCGCGCACCCAGGCGGCGGTGTGCCGGGCGACCAGCGTCGGCTCGGCGCCGAAGGCGCGTACGCCGATGACCGGGTTGGCCGGGTTGGAGTTGACGTCGGCGTCGGGGGCGTAGTCGAGGGTGATCCCCAGCGCGGCGAGGTCGGCGCCCAGGTCGCGGGCGACCTCCTCGGTCAGCGCCGGGTCGTCCACCGCGCCGAGGGCGAAGTTGCCGGGCCGGGAGCTGCCCCGGGCGGACTCGATCCGGGTGACGTCGCCGGCCTCCTCGTCGATGGCGACGACGACGTCGGGGCGCTCGGCGCGCAGGGTGGCGGTGAGGGCGGCCACCTGCTCGGGGTCGACCACGTTGCGGGCGAAGAGCACCACGGAGCCGAGGCCCTCGCCGAGCCAGCGGCAGATCCAGGGTGGCGGCGTGGTGCCGACGAAGCCCGGCTGGAGGACGGCGGCGGCCAGGGCCGTCAGGCTCCCGTCGCGCCCGCTCACGCCGGCCCGCCGGTGTGGTGGCTGATGTGTCGCTCGCTCATGCGGTCGTCGTACCCCCGTCTTCTCCGCGCCCGGCGGCCCGCCACCGGCGGCGGTGCTGACATGGTCACACCGCGCGAGTAAATAGTCAATAAACCTTACAGTTGCCGTCGGGCGCGGAGCTGGGGACAGTTCGGGGATGGATCCCCTGCTGCTGGCCGACGCGACGAGCTCGGCCGACATCCCCGGCGTACGCCTGCTCGGCCTGGTCGTCGGCGGCCTGTTGCTGCTCGCCGCGATCCGCGCGATGTTCCGGCGCTGAGGCGCCGCCCGGCGCCGGCACCACGGTTCGACGGCGGCCGTCGGGGTACCGCCTGCCTCGTTGGACCGGTACGACACGGCGAGGGGGAACGATGAGGATCGGCTACTTTCTGTCCACCGAGGAGTACACGCCGGCCGAGCTGCTGGAGCAGGCGCGCGGCGCGGAGCGGGCCGGCTTCGAGGCGCTCTGGATCTCCGACCACTACCACCCGTGGACGGACGCGCAGGGGCAGAGCCCCTTCGTCTGGTCGGTGATCGGCGCGCTCAGCCAGGTCTGCCAGCTCCCGGTCACCACCGCCGTGACCTGCCCGACCGTGCGCATCCACCCGGCCGTCCTGGCGCAGGCGGCGGCCACCAGCGCGGTCCTGCACTCCGGGCGGTTCGTGCTCGGGGTGGGCAGCGGCGAGGCGCTCAACGAGCACATCCTCGGCGACGCCTGGCCGCAGGCCGACGTCCGGCTGGAGATGCTGGAGGAGGCCGTCGAGGTGATGCGCGAGCTGTGGCGGGGCGGCTTCGTCAACCACCACGGCAAGCACTACACCGTCGAGCACGCCCGGATCTACACGCTGCCGGACACTCCCCCGCCGGTCTACGTCTCGGGCTTCGGCCCCAAGGCCGTCGACCTCGCCGCCCGCATCGGCGACGGCTTCGTCAACACCTCGCCCGACGCCGAACTCGTCCGGCGGTTCCGGGAGAACGGCGGCGGCGACAAGCCGTGCCAGGCCGGCTTCAAGGCGGCGTACGCGCAGACCGAGGAAGAGGGCGTGCGGATCGCGTACGAGCGCTGGCCGAACGCCGGGGTGCCCGGTGAGCTGTCCCAGGTGCTGCCGTCGCCGCGGCACTTCGAGCAGGCCGGCCAGCTGGTCCGGCCGGAGGCGATGAAGGAGGCCTTCGTCTGCGGGCGGGACACCGACGCGCACCTGGCGAAGATCGACCAGTACGCCAAGGCCGGCTTCGACGAGGTCTACGTGGCCAACACCGGCCCGAACTGGCAGGGCCTGCTCGACCTCTACCAGCGCGAGGTGTTCCCCCGCGTACGCTGACCGCCCCGCTCGCCGGGGCGCCCGGAGGACGGCCGGGCGCCCGCGGCGGGCGCGTTCGGCGGGCCGCCTCTGCGGCGGCGACACGGCGGCGACGGGATCACGTCAGCCGCCGGTTTCGCCGCTGATCGCCGGGGGTACCTCCGGCCCTCGATGAAACTGTCCACGCACTCCACGACACTGCGCCGCGCGGCCAAGAGCCTCTTCGGCTGGACCGCACTGCGGCCCCACCAGTTGGCCGCCATGCGGGCGGTCATGAAGCGCCGTGACGCCCTGGTGGTGCTGCCCACCGGCGCCGGCAAGTCGGCGATCTACCAGATCCCGGCCAGCCTGATCCCCGGCCCGACCGTGGTGATCTCCCCGCTGCTCGCCCTCCAGCAGGACCAGATCGCGGCGCTCAACGAGCGGCAGCGGCCGGAGCTGCGTGCGGTGCGGATCAGCTCGAACGAGTCGGCCGCCCAGCAGGCGCAGGCGATCACCGAGATCCGCGAGGGGCGGGCCGAGTTCCTCTTCATCACCCCGGAGCAGCTCGCCAACCCGGACCGGATGGCCGAGGTGAAGTCGCTGAAGCCGGCGCTGGTGGCGATCGACGAGGCGCACTGCATCTCCGCCTGGGGGCACGACTTCCGCCCCGACTACCTGGCGCTGGGCCACCTCATCGACGGCATCGGCCGACCCCCGGTGGTGGCGCTGACCGCCACCGCCTCCCCGCCCGTACGCGACGACATCATCGCCCGGCTGCGGCTGACCGAGCCCGAGGTGGTGGTCTCCGGGCTGGACCGGCCGAACCTGTTCCTCGAGGTGGCGCACTGCCCCACCGAGGACTACCGGTGGCGGCGGCTGCTCGCCCTGCTGAGCGACGACACCCGGCCCGGCATCATCTACGTGCCCACCCGGCGCTCCGCCGAGGAGCTGGCGGCCCGGCTCACCGACGCCGGTTACCCGGCCCAGTACTACCACGGCGGAATGGCGGCCGGGCCACGCGCCGAACTGCACGAGGCGTTCCTCGCCGACCAGGTGCCGATCATGGTCGCCACCTCGGCCTTCGGCATGGGCATCGACAAGCCGAACATCGCCTGGGTCGTCCACATGGCACTGCCGGACTCGCCGGACAGCTACTTCCAGGAGATCGGGCGGGCCGGCCGCGACGGCGCCCCGGCCCGGGTGCTGCTGTTGTGGCAGGGCGAGGACGTCGGGCTGCAACGCTTCTTCAGCGGCGGCCTGCCGAACGCCGACGAGCTGCGCGACCTGTCCGCGCTGCTGCGCAAGAAGGCACGGAACAAGAAGGAGCTGCGCGAGCTCACCGGGCTCGGCCCGCGCAAGCTCGGCCAGTACCTCGCCCTGCTGGAGCAGGTCGGCGCGGCCGAGCCGAGGGCGAAGCAGCGCATCGGCGTCCCCCGCTACTCCCCCGCGCCCGTGGACGCCGCCGCGGCGGCCCTGGCGGAGGCCGAGCGGCAGCAGACCGTGACCCGGTCGCGTACCGACATGATGCGGGCCTTCGCCGAGACCACCGCCTGCCGGGGGCAGACGCTGCTGGCCTACTTCGGTGAGCAGATGACCGAGGTCTGCGGGCACTGCGACAACTGCCACGCCGGCACCAGCACCCCCGACGACGGCGCGGTCGGGCCCTTCCCCGTGCACAGCCAGGTCCGGCACCCGGAGTGGGGGCACGGCCTGGTGCTGAGCTACGAGGAGGACCGGATGACGGTTCTCTTCGACGAGGTGGGGTACAAGACGCTGTCCGTCAGCGTGGTGTCCGAACAGGGCCTGCTGACCCTCGACTAGCCTGAGCCGGGCACCGCTGGCCGGGGCCGTGGACGACGAGCGACATCAGTGCGGAAAGGGGCTTTGCCGTGATCGAGCAGCCGGCGTACACCGGATTCGGTTTCTCCGACGAGGAGTGGGGGCTGTTGGTCGGCCTGCCGCAGTCGGTGCTGACCGCGGCGAGCGCCGCCGAGTCCGACGGCACCCGACGCACCATGGCCGAGAACGCGGCCGGGCTGGAGACCATCGCCGCCGGCCGGGAGTCGGCCAGCCCGCTGGTCGCGGCCGTGGCCGGCGAGATCGTCACCCGGGTGGGCGACCCGGAGGCCGGCGAGGAGATGCCGGTCATCGCGCCGTCCGACCCGCGCGCCTACCTGGAGGACGTGCTGGGCCGGGCCAGGGAGGCGGCGGTGCTGCTGGCCGCCCGGACGGACGAGGGCGAGGCCGGCGCCTACAAGCACTGGCTGGTGGAGATCGCCGAGCAGGTGGTGGGCGCGGCCTCCAGCGGCGGCATCCTGGGCCTCGGCGGTGACGTTGTCAGCGACTCCGAGCGGCGCTTCCGCGACCGGCTCTCCCAGGTGCTCAACGACTGACGCGCAGACGACGACGGCGGCACCGGACGAGGTCCGGTGCCGCCGTCGCGTACCCCCGAGGTGGTGGCGGTCAGGCCACGCGGCGGCGGAACAGCACGGCGGTCAGGGGCACCGAGACGGCCAGGACGCCGAGGCACCAGGCCACCGCCAGGGCCGGGGCGGTGCCCGTCGGGGTGCCCAGCAGCAGGGCGCGCAGCGTCTCGATGACGGGCGTGACGGGCTGGTGGTCGGCGAAGCCGCGGATCCAGCCCGGCATCGTCTCCACCGGCACGAAGGCGCTGCTCGGGTACGGCAGGAACATCGCCAGGAAGGTGAAGCCGCTGGCGGCCTCCGGGGTGCGGGCCAGCAGGCCGAACGCGGCCGACAGCCAGGACACGGCGAGCAGGAAGAGCAGCAGCACCCCGAACGCGGCCAGCCAGCGCAGCGGGTCCACAGCCGGGCGGAAGCCGATGGCGACGGCGAGGGCCAGCACCAGCACGGTGGAGACGGTGTTGCGGGCGATGCTGGCGGCGACGTGCCCACCGAGGATCGCGGTGGCGCTGACGTCCATCGTGCGGAACCGCTCGATGATCCCGTTGGTCAGGTCGGTGGTCACGCTGACGGCGGTGGTCGCCGCGCCGAAGCTGGCGCAGAGCAGCAGGACGCCGGGCACGACGTAGGTGACGTAGCGGGTGCCGGTGTCGATCGCGCCCCCGAACAGGTAGACGAAGAGCAGCATCAGCAGCACCGGCAGCAGCAGCGAGGTCAGCAGCGCGTCGACGTTGCGCCGGGACAGCCGTACGCAGCGCGCCATCATGACGAGGGCCTCGCCGGCACGGGTCGGTCGCAGGGTCAGCTCAGACACCGGCCGCCTCCCGTCGGGCGGGCACCGGGTCGCCGGTGAGGGTGAGGAAGACGTCGTCCAGGGTCGCCTCGCGGACGGCGAACCGGGCGAGCCCCTGCCGGTCGGGATCGACCTCGTCGAGCAGCTGGCGGATCTCCGGCGCGCCGCCGTCGGTGGCGACCGCCAGCTCCAGCCGGGCCGGGTCGCGGTGCGTCACGCGCCCGCCGAGGCGGTGCGTCGCCTCGGCGAAGCTCCGCGCGTCACGCAGCGTCAGCTCCAGCCGGTGGGCGCCGAACCGGCGCTTGAGGTCGCCCGCGCTGCCCTCGGCGGCCAGCCGGCCACCGTGCAGCACGGCGATCCGGTCGGCGAGGCGGTCGGCCTCCTCCAGGTACTGCGTGGTGAGCAGCACGGTCACCCCGGCGCCGGCCAGCTCGGCGACCACCTCCCACAGCCCCTGCCGGCTGCGCGGGTCGAGGCCGGTGGTCGGCTCGTCGAGGAAGATCACGGACGGCTGGCCGACCAGGCTGGCCGCGAGGTCGAGCCGGCGGCGCATCCCGCCGGAGTAGGTCACCACCCGCCGGCCGCCGGCGGCGACCAGGTCGAAGCGCTCCAACAGGTCCGTGGCGCGCCGCCGGGCGGCGGCCGGGGCCAGCCCGGCCAGCCGGGCCATCATGTGCAGGTTCTCCGCGCCCGTCTGCTGGTCGTCGAGCGCCGCGTGCTGGCCGGCGAGGCTGATCGCCCGCCGGACCCGGCTCCGGTCGCGGACCACGTCGTGGCCGTCCACGCGGGCCACGCCCCCGTCCGGCGTGGTGAGCGTGGCCAGGATCCGGACGGTCGTGGTCTTGCCCGCCCCGTTCGGGCCGAGCAGGGCGTGCACGCTGCCCCGGGCGACCCGCATGCTCAGGCCGTCGAGCACCGCCACCCCGCCGTACGACCTGCGTAGGTCGACGGTCTCCACCGCCGCGTCTGTCACTCCCATCGCCCCTCACTCTCCGCTTTCTGCGTACGTCATACGCTGTTCTGCGTGCACCATACGCAGAAGCTAGGATGACGGTCAACACCGCGTACCGGGAGGTGAGGATGAGCGACGCCGACGTCGAGCTGCCGGAGAGCATCGAGCTCGCCTGGGGCCTGCGGGAACGACCCGGCAAGGGACCCCGGCGCAGCCTCACGATGCGGCAGGTGGTGGCCGCCGGCATCCGGGTGGCCGAGGCCGACGGGCTGCCGGCGGTGTCGATGAGCCGGGTCGCCGGCGAGCTGGGCGTGGCGACCATGTCGCTCTACCGCTACGTCTCCGCCAAGGTCGACCTGCTGGAGCTCATGGCCGACACCGCGTACGGGGACCCGCCCGCGCCACGCGCCCCGGGCGAGGGCTGGCGGCCGGCACTCGCCCGCTGGGCGCTGGCCAACATGACGGCCATCCACCGCCACCCGTGGATCCGGCAGGTCCCGATCAGCGGCCCGCCGCTGGGCCCCAACCAGGTGCGCTGGATGGAGCAGGGGCTGGCCGCCCTGCACGGCACCGGCCTGCACGGCATCGAGCGGCTCTCGACGATCATGCTGGTCAGCGGGTACGCCCGGAACTGGGCCACCCTCACCGCCGACCTCGACGAGGCCGCGGCGCGCGAACAGCTCGACCCCGACGACGCCGGGATGCGGTACTGGCAGCAGCTCGCCCTGCTGACCCGGCACGGCGCCTACCCGTCGATCCGGGAGCTGCTGGCGGAGAGCGCCGAGGGACAGCAGGACGAGGTGTTCGACACGGAGTGGCAGTTCGGCCTCGACCGGATCCTCGACGGCGTCGAGGTGCTGATCCAGGGCCGGACGGCCACGGCCTGACCCGGCCCCGTCGACCGGGGGCGGGGCGGGCGCCGGGCCGGAAGCGCGCTGGGCTGGGCGGGAGCCGGGGCCGGGAAACGCGCTGGGCGGGGCGGGCGCCCACGATGGACAATGGGCACCGGACCGGCGCGAGGACGGGGGAGCGGATGCTTCGGCCGACCGTCGTCGACACCGAGCAGGTGCCGGCGGCCGAACGCTTCGACATGTGGCTCGACCTCGTGGCGCGTACGGCCTCGCCGCTGCGGATCCGCACCGAGCACGCGCACGACTTCACCGCCCGGGCGGAGATCGTCGAGCTCGGCCCGATCCAGGTGGTCAACTACCGATACCCGTCGCTGGAGGGCGTCCGGACGCCGAGGCTGGGGCGCGAGTCGGCCCCGGAGATCTACACGCTGGCGCTCACCGTCGACGGGGACGGCGCCGCCAGCCAGGCCGGCCGGAGCAGCGTGCTGGGGCCGGATGAGTTCATCTTCTACGACGGGTCGCGGCCGCACGGGGTGCGGCACCTCGGCGACGACGACGGCCGCGAACCGGCCCGGTCCGTCGTGGCGCTCATCCCGCACGCCGCGCTGCCACTGTCACCGGACCGGCTGGCGCCGCTGCTCGGTGGCCGGATGTCGGGCACCGAGGGGATCGGCGCGCTGCTCGCCCAGTTCCTCCTCCAGATCGCCCACCATCCCGAGCAGTACCACGCCGCCGACGCCACCCGCCTCGGCGCCGTCGGGCTCGACCTGGCGTCCACCATGCTCGGTCGGCACCTGGTGGCCGAGGACGTGGTGCCGGCCGAGGTCCGCAGGCGCGCCCTCGTCACCCAGATGCGGGCGTACATCCAGCGGCACCTCGGGGACGCGACGCTGAGCCCGCAGGTGGTGGCGGACGCGCACCACGTCTCGCTGCGTACCCTGCACCGGCTCTTCGCGGCCGAGGAGTCGACGGTCGCGTCGTACATCCGGGAGCTGCGGCTGGCGCGGTGCCGGCACGACCTCGCCGACCCGGGCCTGCGCGGCCAGCCGATCCAGGCGATCGGGGCCCGCTGGGGCTTCCCCGACAAGGCGCACTTCAGCCGGATCTTCCGCAAGGCGCACGGCGTCGGGCCGCAGGCCTGGCGGGCCGGCCAGGCGGAGTGAGCGCGGCACGGAGAGTCAACCCGGCGGCGTCCACGGTCAACCCGGTCCGGGCAGACTGACGTCGAGGTGACCGATCCCTGCCTGCCCCGGCGCCGGCCGGGATCGGACCGCCGACGGGGGCCGTGGCGAGCCGCCCGCCGCCACGGGGGAGGCGGGCGGTCGCCCGGTGACCGGACCGGCCCCGGCGCCCCCGCTCAGGAGTGGCGCCGGGGCCGCCTCAGGCGTCCTCCAGCAGTTCGAGCACGATCCGCTCGGCCTTCTCGCGGGGCGTCGCGGGATCGACCGGGGCCACCACGCCGTCGTGGAAGAGGTCGACCACGCGCGGGTCGACGTAGGACGTGCGGGCCACAGTGGCGGTGTTGCCGAGCAGCTCGGCGACGTCACGCATCACCGCCGCGACCGCCCGTTTGCCGGCGGTCGCCGAGCGCGGCGGGCCCACCGTCGCCAGTTCGGTCGCCGCCCGCACCGTGGCGTGCCAGGTGCGGAAGTCCTTCGCCGTCATCTCCCCGCCGCTGGCGTCCCGCAGGTACTCGTTGACCTCGTCGCTGCGCACGTCGCGCCAGTCCCCGCCGTCCCGGTAGCCGAACAGGCGGTCGGCCGACCGGCGCTGGCGGCGCAGGTTGACCAGCACCCGGCACAGCTCCGGGTCCTCGATGCGACGCACCTGCTCGACGCCGCCCTTGGCGGGGAACTCGAACACCACGCAGCCGCCCCGGGACCGGGCGTGCTCGGGGCGCAGGGTCGACACCCCGAACGTCGGGTCGTCGCCGGCCGCGTACTGGTCGCTGCCGACCCGGAACGTGCCCATGTCCAGCAGCCGGGTCACCGTCGCCAGCACCCGGTCGCGGTGCAGTCCCCGGCCGGACAGGTCCCGCCCGACCCGCTCGCGCAGCACCGGCAGCCGGCGGGCCACCTCCAGCACGTGGTCGAACTTCGCCTCGTCGCGCCTCTCCCGCCACGTCGGGTGGTAGAGGTACTGCTTGCGCCCGGCCGCGTCGATGCCGATGGCCTGGATGTGCCCGTTCGGGTACGGACAGATCCACACGTCGCGCCAGGCGGGCGGGATCACCAGCTCACGCAGCCGGCCCAACCGGTCGGGGTCGCGGACCGGCTGCCCGGACGGGTCCAGGAAGAGCCAGCCCCGGCCGCGCCGGCGTCGCCCGTACCCCGGCCTGCCCGGATCACTACGCCGCAACCGCACGGGAGACCCGCACCGCCCGTTCCACCTCGTCCACGGCGGTCACCACCTCGTCGACCCCGATGGCCGCCAGCGTCGGATGGCTCCCCACCCCCTCCCACCTTGGCGAGCCCTGTCCACCCGCCCACAGCGCCCGGTGCCGGGGCCGGCCCGGCGGCGGCCCCCACCGCGCCGGGGAGACCGGGCCGAAGAGCACCACCGACGGCGTGCGGTAGGCGGTCGCCAGGTGCGCCACGCCCGTGTCCCCGCTGACCACCAGGCGGGCGTACGCCACCAGCGCGGCCAGCCGGCCCAGGTCCGTCCGGCCGGCCAGCACCGCGTCGGCGGACAACCCCGCGGCCTCCGCGATCCGCTGCGCGGTGGCCCGCTCGTCGGGGCTGCCGGTGAGCACCACCCGGTGCCCCCGGGCGGCCAGTTCCCGGGCCAGCGCGGCGAAGCGTCCAGGCGGCCAGCGCTTCGCCGGGATCTTGGAGCCCGGGTGCAGCACGGTCATGCCGGTCGGGGCGCCGCCGCGGGCCGGGCGCCGCAGGTCCAGGTCGGTGCGGTCGGCGGAGATGCCGTACCAGTCGAGGAGCCGGCACCAGCGGTCGACCTCGTGTTCGTCGTCGCGCCATTCGGGGCCGTCGTGGTGGCCGGCCTCCGGGCTGGTGTAGGCGAGCAGCCGACCGGGACGGGTGCCGGCGAGCATCCGGTGCGACTCGGGCCCCCGGCCGTGCAGGTTCACGGCGACGCGCGGCGTCCCCAGGGCCGGGTCGGGGCGACCGAGCCCGTCCGTGGGCACCAGCCGGTCGACGCCGCCGACCAGGTCGACCAGCGGCGCCAGCCAGCCGGGTGCCGCGAGGACGAGGTCCCGGCCGGGGTGGGCGGCACGCAGGGCGCGCAGGGCCGGGACGGCGGTGGCGAGGTCACCGACGCCGAGGGCACGCAGGGCGAGGATCACGGGTAGGAGGTCTCCTGGTCGGCGCAGACGACCATCTCGCGGACCGCGCAGCCGGCGGGTTGGGACAGCGCGAACATGACGGCGGCGGCGGTGTCGGCGGGGTCGTTCAGGACGGCGTCGGGACCGGGCTTGTACGCGGCGTCGCGCTCGTCGAAGAAGGCGGTGCGCATGCCGCCGGGGATGAGCAGCGTGACGCCGACCCTGCCGGCGAGTTCGGCGGCGAGGGCCCGGGTGAAGCCGACGACCCCGAACTTCGCGGCGCAGTACGCGGTCGCGTCGGCCACGGCCTTCACCCCGAGCGTGGAGGCGACGGTGACGATGCTCCCCCGGGAGGTCTCCAGGAAGGGCAGGGCAGCCCGTACGACGGCCGCCGTGGCGAACAGGTCCACGGCCACGATCCGCTCCCAGGTCTCGCCGGGGGTGTCCGCCAGCTTCCCGGGCACGTCCATCCCCGCCGCGGTGACCACCGCGTCCAGCCCGCCCGAGCGCTCGGCGAGCTGCCGGGTGGCGGCCTCCGCGGCGCGGGTGTCGGCCAGGTCGCACTCCACCCACGGCACCCCGTCGGCGGGCGCCTGCCGGTCCAGCACCAGCGGACGGCCGCCGGCCCGGGCCACGGCCGCGACCACGGCGGCGCCCAGGCCGCTCGATCCGCCCGTGACGAGCACGGTGCGCCCCGCGCCGGGCGACCCGGCGCTCATCGGGTGCCCTCCGCCGTCGTCGGTCCCGCGAGGCCGGCCCGCGCCCGTTCGGGCTCGCCGCCGGGTCTCGCCGGCGCGCCACCGGGAGCGGGACCGGCCGGCGGCACGGTGTCGGTGAGCGGCGGCCCGACGAGCGGCACGGCGGTGCCGGTGGAACGGGCGGCGGCGATCAGCCCGGTCGTGGAGCGGCCGTCCAGGTACGGCACCACCACGGCGTTGCCGCCCCAGCGGCGCAGGACCTCCGCCTCGGGCAGGGCGGGCTCGCCGCCGTCACCGGCGTAGTCGCCACCCTTCACCCAGACGTCCGGCCGCAGCCACGACAGCGCCGCGTGCGGGGTGGCCTCGTCGAAGATCATGACCGCGTCGACGCAGCTCAGCGCCGCGAGCAGCCGGGCCCGGTCGCCCTGCGGGATCACCGGCCGGTCCGGGCCCTTCAGCCCCGACACGCTCGCGTCGGAGTTGAGGCAGACCACCAGGCAGTCGCCGAGCTGCCGGGCGGCCTGCAACGTCGCCACGTGCCCGGCGTGCAGCAGGTCGAAGCAGCCGCCGGTGGCCACCACCGTCCCGCCGGACGCGCGTACCGCCGACACCACGCCGGCGGCCGCGGCCACGCCGACGCGCTCGCCGCCGGGGCCGGAGACCGCCGGCGGCAGCGGACGCGCCGCCCGCGGCAGCGCCGTCGCCACTCCCCCGCCGGCCACGTACGCCGACGCCTCGGCGACCGCCTCCTGCACCGCCTCGGAGACCAGCGCCCCCTGCGCCAGGGCGAGGCTGGCGGTGGCCGCGAACCGGTCACCGGCCCCGCAGGTGTCCCCCTCGGCGACGGCCGGGGCGGGCACCACCATCGGCGTCGCGCCGGCGTGGCAGAGCAGCGCCCCGTCCCCGCCCAGGGTCACCGCGACCGCGCCGGCGCGCCAGCGCTGGCGCAGCCCCTGGGCGCCCCGCGCCGCCGTCGCCAGCCGGGTCGCTCCCGGCGCGACCGTGACCAGCTCCCGCACCTCGGACTCGTTGGGGGTCACCAGGTGCACCCCCGGAACCGCCGCCGGTCCCCGCGGATGCGGGTCCCAGAGCACCGGCGCCCGGGTGGCGGCCAGCGCCGCCCGCAGCGCGGGCTGCCGGGCGACGCCCCGGCCGTAGTCGCTGACCAGCACGGCGGAGGCCCGGGCGATCACCCGCAGCGCCGCCTCGGACGGCTCGCCGGGCGTACCGGCCGCGCCGCCCCGGTCGTGGCGCAGCAGCACCCGGCCCCGGGCGCGCAGCCGGACCTTCTCCGGCGTGCCGCCGCGCAGCCCGAGGGGATACACCTGCACGCTGGCGTCGGTGAGCAACGAGGCGAGCCGGGCACCCCCCGCGTCGTCCGCCAACGCGGTCACCAGCACCACCTCGGCGCCCTGCGCGGCGGCGAAGACCGCGGCCAGCCCGGCGCCACCGGGCCGGTCGACGTGCGCGGTCTCGTCCAGCACCGGCACGGGCGAGTCCGGGCAGAGCCGGTTCACCACCCCCTCGACGTCCCGGTCCAGCAGGGTGTCACCGACCACCACCACGGGTCCCCTCACGCTGCCCTCCTCATCACGCCTGGACCTGCTGACCTGCACCGCCGTCGAGCACCACCTCGACCCCGGTCCGTACGGGCGCGGCGGGCGCCACCGGCAGCGCCCGCTCGACGTACTCGCAGAGGAGGTGGCTGGTCACGAGGTGGAGTTCCTGCACGACCTGACTGTCGGCCGAGCCGACGGCGAGCACGTCGTGGCACAGCTCCGCCAGGGGGTTGGGGGCGGGGCCGGTCAGGGCCCAGCAGGTGAGTCCGCTGTCGCGGCCGGCCCGGGCGGCGGCCAGCAGGTTGGCGCTGGTACCGCTGGTCGACAGCAGCAGCAGGACGTCGCCGGCGCGGCCGTGGGCGCGTACCTGGCGGGCGAAGACCTCGTCGTAGCCGTAGTCGTTGCCGATGGCGGTCATCGCGGAGGTCTCCGCGTGCAACGCGATGGCGGACAGGGGCTGGCGGTCGTCGCGGAGCTTCCCGACGAGTTCGGCGGTGAGGTGCTGGGCCTCGGCGGCGCTGCCGCCGTTGCCGGCCACCAGCAGCCGGCCGCCGTCGACCAGCCGACGCGCGAGGGCCTCCCCCCACCGGACCAGCAGCGTCTCGTGCCGCCGGAAGGGCACCAGCGCCGCCGCCAGGTTCGTCAGGTGCGCGTCCAGCGGCGTGGGTGCCGCCATCAGGCCACCACCCGGGCCGGCCGGTGGACCGCCACGTCGCCGTAGACCTCCACCAGCCGCTCCGCCGTGGCCGCCCAGGAGTACCGCCGCCGGGCCCGTTCCCGCGCCGCCGTCGCGTACGCGAAGCGGCGGATCCGGTCGTCGAGCAGCCCCTGGATCGCGGCGCCCAGCGCACGCGGGTCCCGGGCCGGCACCAGGTCGCCGGTGACGCCCTCGACCACGGTGTCCTTGATCCCGCCGACGGCGGTGCCCACCACGGGCACGCCGCACGCCATCGCCTCCAGCGGGGTGAGCCCGAACGGCTCGTACCAGGGGGCGGCCACCAGGACGTCCGCCGAGCGGTACCAGCGGCCCATCTCCTCGCGGGGCACCGCGCCGACCAGTCGCACCCGGTCGGCGACCCCGCAGCTGACCGCGAGGGCGCGCAGCCGGCGGGCGTACGGGTCGGTCTCCAGCAGGCCGGCGGGCGGGCCGCCGACGACCACGCACTCGGCCCCGGGCACGTACGCCATCGCCCGCACCACGGTCTGGAAGCCCTTACGCTCGACCAGCCGGCCGACGGTCAGGATCCGCGGCCGGCCGTCCTCCCGCTCGGCGGTCGGCCCCAGCGGGGCGAACGTGCCCAGGTTGACCCCGGACGGCACGACCGTCATCCGGGACCGTGGCACGCCCATCCGGACCAGCTCGCCGACCTCGTCGCGGCACTGGGCGATGACCCGGTCGACGGCCCGGCCCAGCTCCCGCTCGTAGCCGATCCGGCGGGCCGGGCTGGTGTCCTGCACGCCCTGGTGCCGCCGCTTGACCACCCCCAGGGCGTGGTACGTCTGCACGACCGGAACGCCGGTCTGCCGGCTGGCGGCCAGCGCGGCGAGGCCGCTCATCCAGAAGTGCGCGTGGATCACCTCGGGCATCCACTCGCCGCCCCGCCACCGGTCGACCAGCCAGCGGCTGAACTCCCGCATGTGCGGCAGCAGGGCGTCCTTGGCGACCGGCTCGGCCGGCCCCGCCGGGACGTGCACCACGTCGTAGCCGTCGGCGCTGCGTACGGTCACCGGCAGGTCCACGGCGTCGCGGCGGGTGTAGACCCGGACGTCGTGTCCGGCGGCCGCGAGGGCGGCGGAGAGCTCGGCGACATGCGTGTTCTGACCGCCGGCGTCCTCGCCGCCCAGGATGGCGAGCGGGCTGGCGTGCTCCGAGATCATCGCGATGCGCATACTTCCTCCTCCAGCAGCCGGTCCCAGTCGGCGAGGAAACGGTCGAGGCCGTAGCGGTCCCGGGCGGCGGCGCGGGCCCGCTCCCCCGCCCGGCGTGCCTCCGCCGGCTCGTCGACGAACCGGCGGGCGGCGTCGAGCAGGGTGTCGAGCCGGGTGGACAGCGCGCCCGCCCCCGGTGGCACCGCCATCGCCGCCTCCGTGGCGGCCAGCGCGACCACCGGCATCCCGATGGACATCGCCTCGATCAGGCTCAGCCCCAGGGAGGTCCAGCGGCACAGGTGCAGGTACGCCCGCCGCCGCCCCAGCTCGGCGTGCATCCGGTGCTGGGGCAGGTCGTCGTGGCTGGTGAGCCGGTCGGCGGGCAGGCCCAGGTGCTCGGCCAGCCCGGCCACCTTCATGCCGAAGACGTCCAGCGGGGCGATCTCGGCGAAGCGGGGCAGCAGGTCGGTGCCCGTGACCCGCCACCGGCGTACCGGCTCGTTGATCACCACCGCGAGCCGGTCGAGCTCGCCCGTGTACTCCGCGGCGGGAGGGACGATGCCGTGGTCGACCACGGTGGTGCGGGTGGCCCCGGTGTCCCAGAACAGCTCGTTGAACCCGGTGACGTGGGCGACGAGCAGGTCGTCGCGGTCGGCCATGGGGTGCCGGCTGTTGGGCACGTCGCCGTCCTTGGGCGTGTTGTGCTCGACGTAGACGGCGGGTACGTCGCGGCCGGGCCGCCGGCCGAGCCACCGCTCGGCGAGGTCGATCTCCTCGGGGCGTTGCAGGACGACCAGGTCGACGTCGGCGGTGCGCAACTGCTCGGGGGTCACCTCGACGGCCGTGTCGGGCCACGGGTAGGTGCGGGCGCGGCCGAGGCCGTAGGGGCCCCGGTCCGGGGTGACGGGCACCAGGTACCGGTGCTTGCCGTGCACGAACGACGTGGTCCAGGAGCCGTGCACGTGCCACAGGAGCAGGTTCATCCGCCGCTCCCGCCGATGGTGGCCAGCGTCGTCACGCCGGCGGACGAGCCGCCGGTGGGCGGCCCCGACCGGGCCGACGGGGTCACCCCGAGCAGCCGCAACGCGTCGACGACCTCCTCGGGGTCGACGCCGCTCAGGCAGGGGTGCCCGGGCACCGGGCAGCGCGCCGCCCGGGTGTCGCGGCAGGCGGCCTCCGCGTCGCCGAGGCGCACCGTGGGCACCCGCCACGGCCCCCACTGCCCGAACGGCACCGTGGGGGCGAACAGGCTGACCACCGGCACCCCGTGGGCGGCGGCGAGGTGGGCGGGGCCGGTGTTGCCGACCACGACCGCGCCGGCGCCGGCCACCGTCGCGGCCAGCCCGGCGAGGCCGGTCCGCCCGCCCAGGTCGACGGCGACGTCGCCGGCCACCCGCGCGGTCAGCTCCTGCTCGTCGGGGCCGCCGGTGACCACCACCCGGTGGCCGGCGGCCGTCAGGGCGCGGGCGATCCGCGCGGCCAGCTCCGGCGGGCAGCCCCGGGCCTGCGCCGCCGAGCCGGGGTGCAGCACCACGTAGCCGGGCGCGCCGACCTCCGGCGGCGGTGCCTGCGCCGGACGCAGGCGCAGGGCGGGTCCGTCGTGGTCGGCGAGGGCGAAGCCGGCGGCGGCGGCGAGGGAGAGCGCGCGTTCCGGTTCGGGTACGCCGGCCGGCACGCGGTGCCGTACGTCGAGCAGGCTGCCCGGGTAGTCGTCGCTGATGGCGCTCACGCGTCCGACCCCGGCCAGGCGCAGCAGCAGGGCCAGGGGCAGGGGCGACTGGTGGAAACTGGTGAAGACGACCGCCTCGTCGGCGTGCACGGCGGCGAGCCGGTCGGCGAGCTGACGCATGTCGACGGGGTCGACGGGGTCGGGGGCGGGGTCGATCCAGGGCAGCCGGTGTTCGACGATCTCGTCGACGCCGGGCAGGAGTTCCGCCGCGGCGCGGCCCCGGGGCCCGCACAGCAACACCACCCGCTCGGCGTCGGCGGCGACGGCACGGATGGCGGGCCCGGTCACCAGCACGTCCCCGGCCGAGTCGGCGCGTACCACCAGCACGGTCCCCGTCTGCCCCCTGCCGGCGCCCCGCGCGGTGTCGGTGTCGGTGTCGGCCTGCCGGTAGGTGGCGGGGTCGAGCGCCGCCTGGCGGCGCAGGATCTCCGCCACCGCCGCCGGGAGATCGGCGGCCACCTGCGGCGCGGCGGCCACCTCCTGCGGCCGGGTCACCGGCGTGGGCACCAGGATCCCCGACGCGCCCGCGGCCGACGCCGCGATCATGTCCCGGCCGATGTCCCCCACCAGCACGCACCGCGCCGGCACGGTGCCCAGCTCCCGCGCCGCGGCGTGCACCAGCCCCGGCGCCGGCTTGCGGCACCCGCATGCGTCGCCGTCGTCGTGCGGACACACCAGCCAGGCGTCGAACGGCCCCAGCAACCGCTCGACCCGGGCGTGCACCGCCTCCATCTGCGTCCCGGTGAACAAGCCACGGGCCAGGCCGGACTGGTTCGTCACCACCGCCAGCCGCAGGCCCGCCGCCCGCAACCGGTCCAGGGCGGCCCGCGCCCCCGGCACCGGCCGTACCTTCTCGGGGTCGCCGTTGTACGGCACGTCCTCGATCAGCGTTCCGTCGCGGTCCAGCAGCACCGCGTCGAACAGGACGGGCCCGGGTCCCGCCGCGCCAGCACCGGCAAAAACCCGGGCTGACCTGCGCTGATCCGGCTCCACCTGGTCCTGTCGCACAGCCGGCGGGTTCCCGGCGCCCCGGGGAGTAAACGTCGTCCCGGACGCGCCCCCCGCGTCGTACGCCGGCGGCGCCGACACGCCGGCTCGCAGGTGCCGTTACCCGTCGCCCGGGAGAAGCTAACCCATCGGCACCGTTAGCCCCGGCCAGACCGGGGGTATGGGAGCACAGTGGCGATTGTGGAGAAAGTGATCAAAGCTTCCCCGCAGCAGGTCTGGGCGGTGCTGGCGGACGGGTGGACGTACAGCGACTGGGTCGTGGGCACGGTGCACGTGCGCGACGTGGACGACGCCTGGCCCCGGGTGGGCAGCCAACTGCACCACAAGGCCGGGCCGTGGCCGTTCTCCCTGCACGACGTCTCCACGGTGCTGACCTGTGACCCGCCGCGCCGGTTGGTGATCCGCGCCGGCCTCTGGCCGGCCGGGGAGGCCATCGTGGTGTTCACCCTCGAAGCGGTCGGCGCGGACGCCACCCGGGTACGCATCGGCGAGGACTTCGCCGCCGGTCCGCTGCACTGGATACGCAACAAGATCAACGACCTGGTGTTGCACCAGCGCAACAAGGAGACCCTGACCCGGCTGGCCGACATCGCCATGCGGCAGAAGGCGGACGCATGACGCAGACCGTGGTGGTCACCGGGGCGAGCGCCGGCGTGGGACGGGCGGTCGCCCGCCGGTACGCCGAGCGCGGCGCCCGGCTCGCGCTGCTCGCCCGCGGCGAGGCCGGGCTGGCGGCCGCCGAGCGCGACTGCCGGGAGCTGGGCGCCTCGGAGGTGTGCACCTACCGGGTGGACGTGGCCGACGCCGGGGCGGTGCAGCAGGCCGCCGACGACGTGGTGCACCGGTTCGGCGGCATCGACGTGTGGGTGAACAACGCGATGGTCTCGGTCTTCGCCCCGGCGTGGGAGATCCCGGCCACCGAGTTCCGGCGGGTCACCGAGGTCAACTACCTCGGCACCGTGCACGGCACCCTCGCGGCGCTGCGGCACATGCGGGCACGCGGGCGGGGCGCGGTCGTGCAGGTCGGCTCCGCGCTGGCCTACCGCGGGATCCCGTTGCAGTCGGCGTACTGCGCGAGCAAGCACGCCGTCCAGGGCTTCAACGACTCGCTGCGGGCGGAACTGCTGCACGACTGCCCGGGCGTGAAGCTGTCGATGGTGCAACTGCCGGCGATCAACACCCCGCAGTTCTCCTGGGTACGCACCCGGCTGCCCCGGCACCCCCAGCCCGTACCGCCGATCTTCGCACCCGAGGTGGCCGCGAAGGCGATCGTCTGGGCGGCCGACCACGGGCCGCGCGAGCTGAACGTGGGCGGACCGACCTGG
This sequence comes from Micromonospora sp. DT46, assembly GCF_049841735.1. Taxonomy (NCBI): domain Bacteria; kingdom Bacillati; phylum Actinomycetota; class Actinomycetes; order Micromonosporales; family Micromonosporaceae; genus Micromonospora; species Micromonospora sp. DT46. Next base: position 206,472 of record NZ_JBNCKW010000008.1, read on the forward strand.
CGCGCCCGGCTCGGCGACGTCCTCGCCCCCGGCCTGCTCGACCGGAAGCTGGCACGCGACGGCTACGACAGCCAGCAGACCGACACCCCGATCGACCCGGTCGCCTGGCGGGACAACCTGGACCGTCCCGGGGACGACGAACGGGACCGGGGCGCGGAGGGCGTGTTCACCGACCGGGCCCGGGGCCGCTCGGCCGCCCTGTGGATCGGTACGCACAAGCCGGCCGTCTCCGGCGCCGCCCTGGCGGGCCTGGCGGTGGCCCTCACCGCGCTGGCCCGCCGCCTCCGCTGACACCCGGAACGGGCCCTCGTCGGGGCGGAAGACGGGGCGGTAGGGGTGGCCTTTTCGACCCGGATGTGGCAACTGGCTACGCTCTCAGGGAGCCCTGTCCGCCGACCGAGGATGTCCGACATGATCGAACCCGTGCAGTTGCCCGTGCCGTGGCGGGACGCACGCCTGACCGTCGTGGTTCCCACCTACAACGAGGCGGGCAACCTCCCGGTGCTGGTCGAGCGGCTGCTGGCCCTGCCGCTGCCGGGCCTGAAGATCCTGGTCGCCGACGACAACTCGCCGGACGGCACGGGTGAGGTGGCGGACAAGCTGGCCATCGAGCACCCCGACCGGGTCGAGGTCGTGCACCGGGCCGGCAAGGAGGGCCTCGGCCGGGCCTACGTGGACGGCATCGGGCGCGCCCTCGACGGCGGCGCGGAGTACGTGGCGCAGATGGACGCCGACCTGTCGCACCCGCCGGAGGCGCTGCCGGGCATGCTCGGCGCGCTGCTCTCCACCCAGGCCGGCGTGGTGATCGGCTCCCGGTACGTGCCGGGCGGCGAGCTGGACGAGAACTGGCCGTTCTACCGGCGGGCGCTCAGCGGCTGGGCCAACCTCTACGTGCACACGCTGCTGCGGGTCCGGATCCGCGACCTCACCGCCGGCTTCAAGATCTGGCGGGCGGACGCGCTGCGCGACATCGGCCTGGAGCGGGTGCAGTCCAACGGCTACAGCTTCCAGGTGGAGATGCACTACCTGGCCACGAAGCTGGGGCACACCATCCTGGAGGTCCCGATCCGCTTCGAGGAGCGGCGCGACGGCGCGTCCAAGATGACCACCGCGACCAAGGTCGAGAGCGCGCTGATGCCGTTCAAGCTGCGCAGCAAGCACCGCAACATCGAACGCTGACCCGACCCGATCCCGCCGTGCCACGCCGCCCCGCCCTGCCCTGGCCCCGGTCCGTTCAACGGACCAGGCCCGGGGCGGCAGGCGAGCGGCGGAGGGCGACGGACGGGCGCAGCGAGGGGCGAAGGCGAGCGACAGCAGCGACGAGCGGCAGACGGGCGGAGAGCGGAGGAGCGGAGAGCGGAGGGCGACCTTGAGTCCCGGCCGCCCGCCGCACGGGACGTCCGATCAGCCCACACACCGCGACCACGGAGCGCAACCCTCACCTTCCGTGACCGTCGGCTCCGCCTTCGGATCGCCGCTCGCCGCCCTTGCTCTGCAGCCACGGACGCACCACGTCGCTGAGCTGGGGCTGGCTCGCCGCCGGTGCAGCGGACTCGCCGCACGCCATCACTCAGAGCAACTGTTGCGTATATGGATGCAGAGCAAAGGGCGCGGCGAACGACCCACGCGGCCAGCGCTGACCTCACTGTCCGTCAGCAATCTCGTCAGACAATCCGCCGGCGGGTCCGGCTTGGCGAAGAGTCGGCCTGGTCACCCAGGCCGTAGTGCACGGCGCCCCGGCCCCACCAGATGCCGGCCGCGCACGGTGCCGGGCGCCCGGTGCCCGGAGCGCCCCGCGCGCGACGCAGGGGGCCGCAGGGCGCAGGGCGCGAGCTTGTCGTCTTCGCCGTGCTGGCGGTCAGCGGTAGACCGCGCGGTGCGCGGCGTCGATCCCGGCCGCGTACAGCGGGCCGGTGAGGGCGCGGTCGCGGGCCAGGGCGGCGCGGGCGGCGTTCGCGCCGGGCGCGCCGTGCACGCCGCCGCCCGGGTGCGCCGACGCGCTGGCCAGGAACAGCCGGTCCACCGGCGTGTCCGCGCGGCCCAGGCCGGGGATCGGGCGCAGGAACAGCTGCTGGTACGCGGCGGCGGTGCCGCCGCCGAGCGCGCCGCCGACCAGGCTCGGGTCGCCCGCCTCCAGGTCGGCCGGGCCGGCCACGTGCCGCCCCACGATCAGGCTGCGGAAGCCCGGCGCGGCCTCCTCCAGCACCTGCTCCATCCGCTCGACGTGCGCGGCGATCTCCTCGGCCCGCCACTTCTGGCGGAACGGCAGGTGGGTGTACGACCAGAGCGACTCGGTGCCCGGCGGCGAGTGGCTCGGGTCGGCCACCGACATCTGTCCCAGCAGCAGGAACGGGTCGCGCGGGATCTCCTTGCGGGCCAGCGCGGCGGCGTAGCTGGTGAGGCCGTCCAGGTCTGCCCCCAGGTGCACGGTGCCGGCGGTGGCGACCGCCCGGTTGGTCCACGGCACGGGGGCCGACAGCGCCCAGTCCACCTTGAGCGTCGAGCCGTCCCAGCGGAAATGCGCCAGGTCCTCCACCAGCCGGGGCGGCAGCGCCGCCGCGCCGACCAGGTCCAGGTATAGGGCGGGCGCGGGGACGTCGGCGAGCACCGCGCGGCGGGCCCGCCACAGGGCGCCGCCGGTGGTACGCACGCCCATCGCCCGGCCGCGGGCGGTCAGCACCCGGTCGACGTGTGCGCCGTAGAGGATCCGGCCGCCGCGTTCGGTCAGCCGGGCCACCAGCGCGTCGGTGATCTTCTGGGCGCCGCCGTCGGGCACCGGCCAGCCGACCTGCTGACCCAGCATGGCGAGCAGCCAGCCGTACACGCCCGAACCGGCCTCCTCGGGCGACAGGTCGGTGTGCAGGGCACAGCCGGCCAGCAGCACCGGGCCGCCCTCGCCCTCGAAGAGTTCGTCGCCGAGCTTGCGTACCGGCACCACCAGCCGCCGGGCCAGCCGCAGCGCCCCCGACACGCGCAGCCGGCGCAGCAGGCTCAGGCCCCCGCGCACCGGCGGGAACGGCCTGGTGATGCTCTCCAGCATCGGCTCGGCCACCTGGCGCCAGTCGTCGTACGCGTGCAGCCAGCGCTTGCCGTCGCCCGGCGCGAACGCCTCCAGCGAGGCCGCCGTGGCCTCCGGGTCGCGGTTGAGCACCGCCGCCCGCCCGTCGGGCAGCAGGTGGGCCAGCACGTCCGGGGAGTGCCGCCAGCGCAGACCGTAACGGTCGAGCCCCAGCCCGCGCAGCACCGGCGAAGCGTAGCCGAGGGGGTAGAAGGAGCTGTAGAGGTCGCTCAGGTAGCCGGGAGCCGTCACCTCGGCGGAACGCACCGCCCCGCCCGGGGTCTCCGTGGCCTCCAGCACCAGCACGTCCCAGCCGGCGTCGGCGAGCAGATTGGCGGCGACCAGGCCGTTGTGGCCTGCTCCCACGATGACGGCGTCCGCGCTCTCCGCGCCGGGCGAACTCATCCGATCCGCCTACCCGGCCAGCAACCGGGCGAAACGCGTTTGCCGCGCCGGGGCCGGGGCATGCACTGCCATGTACACGGTTGCGCAGCTCATAGGCGGAGTGTGGGGCGCGGGCGGCGAGGGTGGCGAGTTGGTCGTACACGATCCGGCCGACGGCTCCCCGGTCAGCTCGGCGCCGGTCGCGACGGCCGACGAGGTCGGCAAGGCGGTGGAGGCGACGCGCGGCGTCACGGCGGAGTGGGCGGCGACCGCCCCCGCGGAACGGGCGGCGGCCCTGCACCGGGCCGCGGACGCCGTGGCGGCGGTGGCCGACGACCTGGCCCGGGCCACGACGGCCGAGATGGGCAAACCCCTGTCGGACGCCCGGGGCGGCGTGGAAGCGGGGATCGGCACGCTGCGACAGTACGCGGAACTCGCCCCCGTGCGCGGCGGGCGGACCCTGCACGGCGCCACCCACGCCCTCGACTTCATGACGCCGCAGCCGCGCGGGGTGGTCGCCGCGATCACCCCGTGGAACGACCCGGTGGCGGTCTCCTGCGGGCTGCTCGGCGCGGCCCTGGTCACCGGCAACGTGGTGCTGCACAAGCCGAGCGAGCGCGCCCCGGCGACCGGCTGGCTGCTGGCGAAGGCGCTCGACTCCGCGCTGCCGCCCGGGGTGCTGTCGCTGCTGACCGGGGGCCCGGAGGTCGGCGCGGCGCTGGCCGCCCAGGAGGTGGACGTCGTCGCCCACGTCGGCTCCACCGCCACGGGGCGGGCCATCGCGGCCGCGGCGGCACGGACCGGGGCGAAGGTACTGCTGGAGAACGGCGGCAGCGATCCGCTCGTCGTGGACGGCGACGTCGACCCGGTGTGGGCGGCCGGGCAGGCGGCGATCGGCGCGTTCGCCAACGCGGGGCAGATCTGCGTCGCGGTGGAGCGGATCTACGTGCACCGGGACGTCGCGGAGGACTTCGCGCTGGCGCTGGCGGAGCGGGCCACGAAGCTGCGGACGGGCCCGGGCGGCGACCCGCGTACCGAACTGGGGCCGCTGGTGGACCGGCGGCACCGCGACCACGTGCACGGGCAGGTCACCGCGGCGGTGGCCCAGGGCGCGCGGATCCGCACCGGCGGCACGCTGCCCGACGGGCCGGGGGCGTTCTACCCGGCGACCGTGCTCACCGACTGCCGGCACGACATGACGGTGGTACGCGAGGAGACGTTCGGGCCGGTCGCCCCGATCGTGGCCGTCGACTCGTTCTCCGAGGCGCTGCGGTGCGCCGCCGACTCCCCGTACGGGCTGGCCGCGACGGTGCTGACCGGATCGATGAGTCACGCCCAGCGCGCCTGGCGGGAACTGCCCGTCGGCACCGTGAAGGTCAACGCGGTGTTCGGCGGGGCGCCGGGCGGTGCCGCGCACCCGCGCCGGGGCAGCGGGCACGGTTTCGGCTACGGGCCGGAACTGCTGGACGAGTTCACCGCGACGAAGGCGGTGCACATCGAGGCGCCCGGTGGCGGCCACTGGTGAGACACGCGCGGGGGCTGTCCGCGGACGGACAGCCCCCGCGTCGCGTACCCGAAAGGTGGCCTCAGCGGCCGCGGGCCTTGGCGGTCTGGCGGTTGTTCGCCTTCTCGATGGCCTTGACCAGTTCGGGCTTCGTCATGCTCGAACGGCCGGGCACGTCCAGTTTGCGGGCCACCTTCATCAGGTGGTCCTTGGTCGCGTTGGCGTCCACCCCGCCGGCCGTGGGCGCCCGGCGCTCCGGTCCGCCGCCGGCCGCCTGGCGGTCGCTCGGCCCCTTGCGGCCCTTGGGCTCCCAGTGGTCGCCGACCTTCTCGAACTCGTGCTTGACGGCGGCGAAGGCGGTGCGGTGCGCCCGCTCCCCCTCGCCGTACGTCTCCACGGCCGAGTCGTGCGTCTTCTCCCAGGTGCGCTGCGCCTTCTTGGGGGAGCGTCGCAGCGTGCTGGGCAGTACCTCGCGCCCGGGCATCTCGTCCTCCTCCGCGTCGATGGGTTCCCCTGACCGTTCCCCCGCGTCAGGTCGGCAAACCGGAGGTCGGGTTTGTCGATTTCCGGCCAGGGGTACCGGCGGGCCAGGCGAAGCCGGATGCACCGGGTCATCCGGCGGCCGGGGCGCAGGGAGCGGGCATGACGACGACGGAACCCGGCGCGGTGCTCGCCGGGGAGCGGCGACCGCGGATCCCCCGCCGGGTACGGCAGCTGAGCTGGCGCACCTGGCGCGGAGTGCTGGTGCGCAGCGTGCGCAACTTCGTCAAGGACAACTGCGCGGACTGGGCCGCCGCCCTGACCTACTACGGGGTGCTCGCGCTCTTCCCGTCCACGATCGTGGTGGTCGCCCTGGTCGGGCTGGTGTCCAACGGCGAGCAGACCGTCGACACCGTGCTGGACCTGGCCCGGGACATGGGTGCCGGCTCGGTGGTGGCGAACGAGGGCTTCGTCGGCGTCGTGCGGGGCGTGGTCGACCAGAACGACTCGGCCAGCGCGCTGCTGAGCTTCGGTCTGCTCGGTGCCCTCTGGTCGGCCTCCGGCTTCATCGGGGCGTTCACCCGGGCCTCCAACGCCGTCTACGGGGTCGAGGAGGGGCGGCCGATCTGGAAGCTGCGGCCGGTGCAGATCGGCCTGGCGGCGATCTCGCTGGTGCTGTTGGCGATCGTCGCCACCGGGCTGATCGTCAGCGGGCCGGTCACCGACGCGGTGGGCGACCTGATCAACGCCGGTGGACTGGCGCGTACGGCGTGGAGCGTCGCCAAGTGGCCCGTGCTCGCGATGATCATGATGGTGCTGCTGAGCCTGCTGTTCTGGATCGCGCCGAACGTCCGGCAGCCGCGGTTCCGCTGGCTCACCCCGGGCGGCGCGGTGGCCCTGGTCGCCTGGGCCCTCGCCTCCTTCGGCTTCGGCCTCTACGTCGCCAACTTCGGCTCGTACGACGCCACCTACGGCAGCCTCGGTGCCGTGATCGCGTTCCTGGTCTGGCTCTACCTGTCCAACTCGGCGCTGATGCTCGGCGTGCAGATCAACGCGGAACTCCAGCGCGGCCGGGTGCTCCAGGCTGGCGAGCCGGACCCCGACGAGCCGGTCCTGCCCCCGAAGACGCCGGCCACCACGTGACCCGTACGGGTTTACCGGCCGCGACGCCGGAGCGCCCGTTTACCGCCGGTGCCACCGGGTAGCGCAGAAGGCATGGAACGTGGCAGCAGCAAGCACGGACCGAGGGTCGACGAGCAGATGAGCCGGGAGGTCAGCGGCCTCGTGCAGGGGCCGGGGACCGGCGGCTCGCGGGTCGACGAGTCCCGTGTGCCGGAGCCGGCGGGTGAGGACCAGCCGGAGCCGACCACGGCCCCGGCCGGCGACCTGCGTACGGGCGCGCCCAAGGGGATGAGCTCCGAGGACGTCGAGCGACGCAGCCGGCTCGGCCGGTTCATCACGATGGCCGCCCTGCCCGGTGACCGGGAGACGCTGATCGCCAACGCGCGGGACAACGAGGCGCCGGCGGACATCGTCGCCGAACTGGAGCGGCTGCCCGAGGGCACCCGCTACCAGACGATCTCCGAGGTGTGGGCGGCGCTCGGCCACAAGAACGAGACGACCCGTTGGTGACCGGATCCCCGCACGATCCGGCCCGTCACCGGCGGACGAAGGAGGATGCCTTATGAGTGGCGTTACCGAACACGTGGACGTCTCCGTCCCGGTCCGCACCGCGTACGACCAGTGGACCCAGTTCGAGGATTTCCCCCACTTCATGGAGGGGGTCCAGGAGGTCCGGCAGCTGACGGACACGATGACCCACTGGACGGTGGAGATCGCCGGGGTGAAGCGGGAGTTCGACGCCGAGATCACCGAGCAGCTCCCGGACGAGCGGGTCGCGTGGCGCTCCACGGGCGGCACCCAGCAGGCCGGCGTGGTGACCTTCCACCGGCTGGACCAGGACAACACCCGGGTCACGCTCCAGCTCGAGTTCGAACCGCACGGCGTGGTCGAGCAGGCCGGCGACAAGCTCGGCGTCGTCGACCGGCGCGCGAAGGGCGACCTGGAGCGGTTCAAGCAGTTCATCGAGCGACGCGGTCAGGAGACCGGCGCCTGGCGCGGCAAGGTCGACCGCCCGCAGCCCTGATTCCCCGCCCCCGGGTGTGAACCTCCGATGGCCGCCGGCTCCCCCGGCGGCCATCGTCGTTTGCGGGGACCCGGCCGGGGTACCGCGATTGACATGACGGACGACGACAAGGTGTGGCGGGACGAGGAACGGACTTCGCTCCAGGAACTGGACCGGGCCGTCGCGCGGTCGACCCTGGACGGCCAGGCCGACGACGTGACGGGGAACGACGCCGGCGAGGAGGCGGCCTTCGGGCACGGCCCGGAGGCGGCGGACCGCGGCGGGCAGGCCGCCGGTGCGGGCCGCGAGCCGACCGACCCGGACCGCGCGTACCGGCCCTCGACGACCGGCCGGACCGGACCGGACACGATGTGAACCGCACGGCGCGGCGGGCGGGCCCACCCCGGGTCCGCCCGCCGCGCCGCTCGACGCGAAAGGTCCGGGCCGTCCGAGGTCACGGGTCCGCGCCGCTCGACGCGACGGTCCGCGCCGCTCAGCGGGGCGTCGGGGCCGGCCGGCGGGTGCCGGCCGCGTGCAGGGCGATCAGGCCCAGCGCGAGGACGACGAGCGCCGGCCCGAGCAGCTCGACCGAGGTGTTGCCGAGCAGCACCCCGATGCCGGCGGGCACCAGCGCGCCGCCCAGCCCGGCCGCGGCGATCTGGAGCCCGATGGTCCGGTCCGCGTGCGCCGCACCGACCCGCTCGGCGGTGGTGAGGGTGAGCAGCGGGAAGACCGGGGCGGCGGCGAAGCCGACGACGAACAGCCCGGCGACGGCGACCCAGGCCGGTGCCGGCAGCGCGATCAGGACCGCGCCGACCGCCATCCCGGCGAGGCTGCCCCGCAGCACCACCGCCGCGCCCAGCCGTTCGGCCACCACGCCCTGCACCACGCGCCCGACGAACAGGCTGCCCCAGTAGCCCGAGACGCAGACGCCGGCGACGGCCGCGCCGAGGCCGCGTCCCTCGGTCAGCAGCAGGAACGCCCAGAGCCCGGCCGCCACCTCGATGGCCACGTAGACGGCGAAGGCCGACGCGCCGAGCCAGACCGCCGGCAGGCGCAGCGTCTCGCGTACCCGGGTGACGGTCGGTGGGGCGACGGCCGCCTCCCCGGCGGGCTCGCGGGCCGGGGCGCGGTCCCGCCAGGCCCGCACGGTCAGCGCGAACGCGGCGGCCAGCGCGAGCTGGGCCCCCGCCACCAGGCCGTAGCCCCAGCGCCAGGAGAGCCCGGCGCTGAGCGCACCGGTCATGATCAACGGTCCGAGCGCCACGCCGAGGCCGAAGAACGCGTGCATCCAGTTCATGTGCCGGGGGCCGAAGGCGCCGGCGGCGTACGCGTTCAGGCCGGAGTCGATCGCGCCGGAGCCGAGGCCGAGCACCAGCGCGCAGCCCACCATCAGGGTGAGCCCGGGCGTCGACGCGTAGCCGGTGAGCGCGAGGCTGGCCAGCAGCGTGCTGCCGGCGAGCAGCCAGCCGACGCCGAGCCGGGCCAGCGTGAAGCCGGCCAGCACGCTGGAGGTCAGGTAGCCGGCGGTGCCGGCGGTGAGCACGAGGCCGACGGCCTCGGTGGGCACGCCGAAGTCGGCCCGGATCGAGGGCCAGCCCACGCCGATCAGGCCGTCGGGCAGGCCGAGGCTGACGAAGGCGAGGTAGGCCAGCAGGAGCAGCGAGGCGCGGGGCGGGGCGGTGGACACGGAGGACCATCCTGCCCTGAGTCGGCGGCGGCACCAGTCCGCCTCCCCCGGTGGGACGAAGATTACGGTCCGGACGGGCGGTAAAACGGACAGCTCATCCAGAATCGGCCGTTCGGCTGACGGCAAGCGCCGGGTCGCGCGCAAGACTTTCGGGATGCATCAGGGCTCCGGCATCCTCTCCACGCGTCAGCGCCGCCTGGCATGGCTCGGCTTCCTCCTCGCCGCGCTGCAGGCTCCCGTCTCCGCCAAGCTGGCATCGGACGACTCCTGGTTGTTCAGCCTCTGCGTCGCGCTGATGGTGGCGACCGTGATCATCGCCGACGACGCGGCCCGCCGCCGCCCGGCGGACGCCCGCTCCATGGAGTGACGCGGCAGCCGGCGCGACGGCATCCCGCCGCGCCGGCCGGATCATCCCGGCTTGACCGCGATCGCGCCGTCGACGGTGCGCAGGATCAGGCGCAGCACCTCGTGCCGGGAGGCACCGGTCTCGGCCAGGTAGGCCCAGCCGGCGTACAACTGGGACCAGATCAGGCTCTGCACCCACCCCGCCGGCAGCTCCGGGTCGATGGTGCCGTCGCGGTGCCCGCGTTCGACCATCGCGACGAAGTTCGGGTCGCACCCGCCGTCGATGGAACCGGCACCGGTCTCCGGCTCGGTGAAGATCAGCGAGAGCAGAGTGCCGAGGTCGAAGTACTCCTGGCAGAGCCGGCGCACGGCCGACGCACCGGTGCCCTCGGCGATCCGCGCCTGGGCGGTCGCCCGGTCCAGCCGGGCGCCGGCCTCGGCGCCGACCGCCCCGAACAGGTCGGCCCGCTCGGCGAAGTAGCGGTGCAACGTCGTACGCCCCACGTCGGCGGCGGTGGCGATGTCGCCGAGGGAGGCGGCGGGGTTGCGCCCCCACACCTCGATCGCCGCGTCGACGATGGCCTGGCGGGTCCGGGCGCGACTGCCGGACACCTGCTGGTCGGTCACGTCGGCGAGGATACCAACACGTCCTTTCGGAATACCGGTTGCCCTGAATGGAACACTGGTGTTCCATTCAGGGCATGACTCCTTCCGCCCCGGCGTTCTCCCGATTGCGCACGCTCACCTCGTTCCTCGTCCCGCACCGGCGGACAATGCTCCTCGGTCTCGTGCTGGGGCTCGCCGCCAACGCGGCCGGGCTCGCGACGCCGATGGTCACCAAGTGGGTCCTGGACACGCTCGGCGCCGGCGAGTCGATGGCCCGCCCGATCGGCGCCCTGCTGGCGCTCGTCGTCGTCGGCGCGGCCGTCTCGCTGTGGCAGTGGCGGCTGCTCGGAACGCTGGCCGAGCGCGTCGTGCTCGACGCGCGGGCCTCGATCGTCCGGCACTACTTCCAGGCCCGCGTCGGCGACCTGCAACGCCGCCCCACCGGCGAACTGGTCACCCGGGCCACCTCCGACACCCAGCTGCTACGCGAGGCGTCCGGCAGCATCGTCGGCCTGGTCAACGCCGGCATCGCCCTGGCCGGCACCCTCGTGCTGATGGGGGTGCTCGACCTGTTTCTGCTCGGCTGCACCGTGGCCGCCGTGCTGGTCGTCGCCGCGGTCATGGGCGCACTGATGCCCCGCATCGGGCAGGCGCAGGCCGCGGCGCAGGAGTCGACGGGCGCGCTGGGCGGCGTCCTGGAGGGGGCGCTGCGCGCGATCCGCACGGTCAAGGCCAGCCGGGCGGAAGCCCGGTTGACCGAGCGGATCGTCGCCGACGCCCGACAGGCGGCGACGCACAGCGTACGGGCCGCGCGGGTGACGGCGTCGGTCTGGACGATCGCCTGGACGGGGATCCAGCTCGCGGTGATCGCGATCCTGGGCATCGGCGCCTGGCGGGCCCAGCACGGCCTGCTGGAGATCTCCAGCCTGATCGCCTTCCTGCTGTACACGTTCCAGCTGATGGGGCCGATCACCGAGCTGACCCAGAACACCACGGCGTTGCAGGCGGGGATCGCGGCGGCGGGACGGATCCGCGAGGTCGAGACCATCGCGACCGAGCCGGCGGGACCGGCGCCCGCCCCGGCGGAACGCGCGCCGACGCCCGACGCGGAGCAGCCGGTGCTCGTGTTCCGCGGGGTCACCGCCCGGTACGGCCCGGAGGCGCTCCCGGCGGTGCGGGACATCGACCTGGCCGTCCCCCGGCGTGGGCACACCGCGATCGTGGGGCCCTCGGGAGCCGGCAAGACCACGCTCTTCGCGCTGATCCTGCGCTTCCTCGAGCCCGAGCGGGGGCAACTGCTGCTCGACGGCCGACCGTACGCGGCCCACGGGCACGACCAGGTGCGGGCCCGGCTGGCGTACGTCGAGCAGGAGACGCCGGTGGTGCCCGGCACCATCCGCGACAACCTGCGGTTCACCCATCCGGACGCCACGGAGGAGGAGATCCGGGCCGTGCTGCGCGCCGTCCGGCTCGACGACAAGATCGACTCACTGCCGGACGGACTGGACACGTCGCTGTCGTCGACGGAGGTGTCCGGCGGGGAGCGCCAGCGCATCGCCCTGGCCCGGGCCATGCTGCGCACCCCCGACGTGCTGCTGCTCGACGAGGCGACCGCGCAGGTCGACGGGCTGACCGAGGCGGCGTTGCAGGAGTGCGTCCGGCAGCGCGCGGCGGTCGGCGCCGTGCTGACCATCGCACACCGGCTCTCCACGGTGCTCGACGCCGACCGGATCGTGGTGCTGGAGCACGGCCGGATCCGCGCCCAGGGCACCCACGCCGAGCTGCTGGCCGGCGACGACCTCTACCGCCGCCTGGTCGAGGCGCTGCGCATCGCGGCCGAGGAGCACCCGGTCGCGGCGCGCTAGCTGTCCCTGGGCCCTACAGCCAGCCCACCCACCGACGCGGCGGCCCGCCCGTCGCGCGCGGCGGGGGCGCACGCGGCTAGCCTCCGCCGTCGGGGCGCGCCTCGTGGCCGGGTCGGCCCCGGCTGCGCCGCCGCTCCTTCATCTCCGCCTCGTAGAGGTGCCGGCGACCGCCGACCAGCTCCTCCCGGGCGGCCCGGTCCAGGTCGCGGAAGAGGGCGTAGTAGTTGTCGTCGAAGTCCTCGACGATCTGGAACGTCCACCGTCCGGCGATCACGTTGCGGCCCAGCAGGTCGGTGTCGATCCGGTCGGCGATCCGGTCGTGCCCGGCGGCGCGGAACATCTCCACGGCGTCGTCGAGCATCAGGTCGGCGTGCCCCACCAGCTGGTGCAGCGAGTAGAGGTGACCGCGGACCCGCTCGACGCACTCCAGCGCCTCGCTCAGCTTGCCGAGCGCCGCCACCGTCTCGTCGCTGACCCCGGCGGGCCTGCGGTGCCGTTCGTCCGGCCCGTCCTCGTGTCGTCCCATCCGTTCCTCCAGGTTTGCGCTGTGCCCGTCCGGGCGGTCTCCTCCTGCCCCACCCGCGTCGGATCAACCCCCCGCGCCGCCCGCTGACCGTTCGGGGGAGGGTCAAAAACCCGCCGACCGGCCGAGGTCGACCCTGGTCACGGCCGGATAGCCTCGGTCACCATGCGTGTGCCGTTCACCCGGGTCGAGGCCCGTTCCGCCGCCAGTTCGGCGCGAGCCACCCTCGCTCTCCTGTCCACCTCGGTCGGCGCCGAAGGACTGGCCGCCGCCGCCGCGCGTCCGGGCCTGCTCGCCCTGGTCGACCAGCACGCCGCGGCGGTGCGGGAGAGCCTGGACGGCGACCGCCGGCCGCTGAGCGCCGCCGCGCTCGCCGGCTACGCGGAGGGCGTCCGCGCCGCCGCGCTGGAGCACGGCTGGCAGCCGCCGGCGGCCCCGGTGGACTGGTCCGCACCGGACTGGCTGCTCACCCGGCTGCTCGCGGTCTGCGCGCTGACCCGCTCGCTCGGGGCCCCGGCGACCGCTCCGCTCCCGCTGGTCTGAAGCCCGGGCGGGCCCCGGACCCCGGCCGGACACGCCGGAGGGGCGCCCGCACGTCCGCGGACACCCCTCCCCGTCTCGCTCACCGCCAGGTCAGCGGCGGAACTGCTGGGTCTCGTCGCTGGCGCTCCCCGACTGGTACGTGCCGCGCCCGCCGGCCGTCGCGGACTCCTGCCCGCGGGGCATGACCTCGGTGCGCTCGGCCGCCGTCCGGTCCGCCATCTGCCGGCCGACGTCGGTCTGACCGGCCTCCCGGGCCCGGCGGTGCTCCTGCACCGCCCGCGACTCCTCGGCCATCCGGTTCAGCCAGCCTTCCCAGCGGTTCTGCATCGGCCGCACCAGGCCACCGCCGACACCGATGATCAGGATGCCGGCCACGGTGGCGAGCACCGCGATCAGCACCGGTGTGGTCACCGTGGTGGCGATGCCCACCTGGTTCAGCGCGGCGATCACACCCAGCGCGAGGATGAAGACCGCCACCAGGTCCGCCAGGACCTTGCCGTACGCGAGCCCGCCCAGCGCCCCGGTGACCAGATCCCGGACGGCGTTGGCGATCGCGGCGGCCACGACGATGATGATGATCGCCACGAAGGCGCGTGGCAGCCAGGCGACCACGCCGCTGATCAGGTCACTGATCGCGTTGGGTCCCCACACCCCGAAGGCGAACTGCAGGGTGAACAGCAGCACGGCGTAGTACGCCAGTCTCGCCAGGATGTCACTGGCGTCGTACTTGGTGCGTTCCAGCGCACGCTTGATGCCGCCCCGTTCCACCGCCCTGTCGAACCCGACCCGTTCCAGCGCCGTGTCCACGATCTTGAGCACGGCTCTGGCGATGAGCCATCCGACCACGAGGATCGCGATGAACGCGATGGCCCGCGGTATGAAGAGCAGCACCGACCTCCACATGTCGGCCACGGCGTTGCCGATGTCGACCTGCCTGACCGCGAGGCTTTCCGGCATGATGTCCCTCCTGTCGCATGGACTGCGCCGCGCGCTTACCCCGCCACCGACGCGGCACGCCGTCGGAGTCCCCGGGTTTTTCCCGACATGTCACCGCAGAATGGCCCTGACCTGCCCGAACGTCCGGCCCCGGCGACGCGCGGGGCATGATCGGAAACTGCCGACGGACCCTCCGGCTAGGCTGCGCTCATGCCAGGAACGGTCGGACGGGTCCCGAACCCACCAGCCCCGGTCTCGGGAACGCCCTCCGCGTCGGGCATGGCGGCCGCCGTCCCGCGCCACGACTGGGGTGGCACCCCGCTCGGTGCGTGGCGGACGTGGGACCCGGCGGTCCGGGCCGCCACCGAACTGCTCCTCGCCTCGCCCGTGCCGATGGCCCTCACCCTGGGCGACGAGCACCTGCTCGTCTACAACGACGCGTACGCGGAGCTGATCGGCGACCGGCACCCCGACGCGGTGGGCCGGCCGGCGGCCCAGGTGTTCGCCGAGTCCTGGCCGCTGCCCGGCGTCGGGGACGCCATCGCGCACACCTACCGCTCCGGGGAGCCGTTCCTGGAGAAGGAGACCACGCTCCCGCTGCACCGCCGTCCCGGCCTGGTCGAGCAGTCGGTCTTCACCCGGGGCTACTCCCCCGTGCGCAACAGCGCCGGGCGGATCGTCGGCGTGCTGACCGTGGCCGCGGAGACCACCCAGGTCACCCAGCAGTTGCAGAGCCTCAGCGACTTCGCCGCGGCGCTCGCCGGCACCCTCACCCTGGACGACGTGGCCCGGGTCGCGCTGCGCTACGCGATCACCGTGTTCGACGCCGACCGGGTCTCGTTCGCCGTCGACGAGGGCGGCGGCGGCTGGCGGATGGTCCGGCGCATCCGTGGCGAGCTGATGGACGAGGCCGACGAGCGACTCCCCCCGCTGTGGCGGCGCGTCCCGCCGGACTGGCTGGGGCCGGTGGTGACCTCCGCCCGCAGCGGCGTGCCGTACTTCGTCGACGACGGCCAGCCGCTGCGGGACATCTCGGTGGACCGGCACGACCAGAAGGTCCGCTCGCTCGCGGCGGTGCCGCTGCGGGCCTCGGTGGTGCGCGGCGGGCTGACGGTCGGCTACCAGGTCCCGCACGTCTGGTCGGCCGCCCGGCGCGCGCTGCTGGCCGCGTCGGCCGAGCTGGTCGGCCAGGCCGCCGAGCGGGCCCGCCGGTTCGAGACCCAGCACGGCACGGCCCAGCTGCTGCAACGCAGCATGCTGCCGGAGCACCTGCCCGACCTGCCCCGGATGCGGATCGCCGCCCGCTACGACCCGGGCGTCGACGGCAACGCCGCCGGTGGGGACTTCTACGACGCCTTCCTGCTGCCCGACGGCGGCCTGGGGATCGTGCTCGGCGACGTCGCCGGCCACGACGTGCAGGCCGCGGCCCGGATGGGTCAGGTCCGCGCGGCGCTGCGGGCGCTGGCGCTGACCGACCCCCGCCCCGACGCCGTGCTGGCCGGGCTCGACCGGTTGGTGACCAGCCTGGGCGCCGAGGGCGACACGCACGAGCTGTTCGTGACGGTGGTCTTCGGGGTCGTCGACGTCGACCGGCAGCGGCTCACCCTGGCCAGCGCCGGTCACCCCGCGCCGCTGATCCGCCGGTGCGCCCCGGACGGCGACCCGGTCGCCGAGTACCTCGACGTGCCCGCGGGCGCCCCGCTGGGCCTGGGCTGCCGGCCGCGCACCGTCACGGTGCCCTTCGCCCCCGGCGACACGCTACTGCTGTTCAGCGACGGTGTGGTGGAGCGGCGCTGGCAGGACCTGACGACCGGCCTGGACGCCCTGGCCGTCGCCGTGGCCGGCGCGGGCAGCGGCGACCCCCGCGCGTTGTGCGCGGTGGCCACCGCGGCGGTGCCCGGCGCCACCGAGGACGACGTCGCGGTGCTGGCGGTGGAGCACGCGCTGCGGCCGTCCCGGTCGACGAGCATGGAGGTGCCGGCCGAGCCGACCGCGCCGAGCCGGGTACGGCACTGGATGACCGCCCAGCTCACGGAGTGGCAGGTGCCCGAGTCGATCATCGGCGCGGCGGTGCTCTGCACCAGCGAGCTGACCACCAACGCCCTGCTGCACGCCGGCACGGCCGCCCGGGTGGAGATCGACCTCAGCCCGGAGCGGCTGCTGGTGTCGGTCGCCGACTCGGGCACCCGGGGCACGGTGACCCGCGCGCAGACCGACACGCTCAGCAGTCGGGGCCGGGGACTGGGGCTGATCGAGGAGCTGAGCGACGCGTGGGGGACGGACCCGACCGTACGCGGCTCGACGGTCTGGTTCGAGATCCTCATCCCGCCCGCGTGAGCGGGGGCGTCAGCCCGGCCCGACGGGGTAGGAGGACCGTATGCCCACCGACAAGCCCACCGGTGTCCTCTTCGACGTGGACGGCACCCTGGTCGACACCACCTACCTGCACACCGTGAGCTGGTGGGAGGCGCTGCGCCAGACCGACCGGCCCGTACCCATGGCGACGATCCACCGCGCCATCGGGATGGGCTCGGACAAGCTGCTCGACCACCTGCTCGGCCCGGAGCGCGACCGGAGCGCGGACCAGAAGCTGCGCGCCGCCCATGACACCCTCTTCGCCGAGTACTGGGAGCGGCTGGTCCCGCTGCCCCGCGCCGCCGGCCTGCTGCGCGCCTGCGCGGAGCGGGGACTTCGGGTGGTGCTGGCGACCTCCGCCGCCGAGCACGAGGTGACCGCGCTGCGCCGGGCGCTGGCCGCCGACGACGTGATCCACACGATCACCAGCTCGGCGGACGCGCGGGAGAGCAAGCCGGCGCCGGACATCCTGGTCGCCGCGCTGGAGCAGTCCGGGCTCGCCGCCGAACGCGTGGTCTTCGTCGGTGACTCGGTGTGGGACGTCGCCGCCGCCGGCGAGCTGGACATCCCCTGCGTCGGTCTGACCTGCGGCGGCACCGGCCGGGGCGAGCTGGCCGGGGCCGGTGCGGTGGCCGTCTACGAGGATCCCGCCGCGCTGCTCGCCGCCCTCGACGACTCGCCGGTCACCCGGGCGGGGTGACCGCCGCCGGCTCCGTCGCTCCGAAGAGGAATACGAGAAGTCTTCCGGGGGCAAGGACTTGCACCACCTGCCCGCACGCCGTGGGCGAGGCGGAGAGGTGGGGTCGTGGAGCCGGTAGACGTGGCGTTCGCGGTGGTCGGTCTGGGCGCGCTGCTGGCGGGGATCCTGCCCCGCGTGCTCGAACGCCGGCCACTGTCCATGCCGATCGCCTTCCTGGGGCTGGGCATGCTGGTCTTCCTCCTCCCCGTCGGGCTGCCGGACCCCGACCCGCTCGCGCACCCGGAGATCGCCACCCACCTCACCGAGATCGGCGTCATCGTCGCGCTGATGGGTGCCGGGCTGAAGATCGACCGGCCGTTGAGCTGGGCCCGCTGGTCGTCGACCTGGCGGCTGCTGGCCATCGCCATGCCGCTGTGCATCGTGGCGGTGGCGGTGCTCGGCTGGTGGTGGGCCGGGCTGGTCCCGGCCGCCGCGCTACTGCTGGGGGCGGCCCTCGCCCCGACCGATCCGGTGCTCGCCGCCGACGTGCAGGTCGGCGAGCCCACCGACGTCGAGGACTCCGAGGACGAGGTCCGCTTCGCCCTCACCTCCGAGGCCGGGCTGAACGACGGGCTGGCCTTCCCCTTCGTGTACGCGGCCATCGCCATCGCCACCACCAGCCTCGCCCCCGGCGACTGGCTGGGCCACTGGCTCGGCGTGGACGTGCTCTGGAAGGTGGCGGCCGGGGTGGCGGGCGGGTGGCTGGTCGGGTGGCTGCTCGGCAAGCTCTTCTTCCGGGCCCCGAGCAAGCTGCGGCTGGCCCGGCACTCGGAGGGCTTCCTCGCGCTGGCCGCGACCTTCCTGGCGTACGGGCTGGTGGAGGTCGTCAGCGGGTACGGCTTCCTGGCGGTGTTCGTGGCCGCGCGGGCGATCCGGGCCGCCGAGCGCACCCACGAGTTCCACGCCGTGCTGCACGACTTCGCCGAGCAGGTGGAGCGGCTGCTCACCGTGCTGTTGCTGCTGCTCTTCGGCGGCGCCGTGGTGGGTGGCCTGCTGGGCCCGCTGACCTGGCCGGCCGCCGCGGTCGGACTGGCGCTGGTCTTCGTGGTCCGCCCGCTGCTCGGCTGGTTGTCGCTGCGGGGGGCGCCCGGCCGGCCGGCCGAGCACTGGGTGATCGCCCTGTTCGGCATCCGGGGCGTCGGCTCGTTCTTCTACATCGCGTACGCGACCGCGAAGACCGACTTCCCCCAGGCGGACCTGATCTGGGCGACCGTCGGCCTCGTGGTGATCGTCTCGGTGGTGGTGCACGGCATCGCGGCGACCCCGGTGATGCAGTTGCTGGACCGGGCGGGGGAACGCACGTCCGACCCGTCCGAACGCCGCCACGCCGGCGAGCCCGTCACCGCCGGGGGTTGACCGCCCGGCCCGCCGGTGTGCGCAGGGGCCGCTTCCTCACCCTGCGCCCAGGCGGGTGACGAGGGCGCGGCCGAGGTCGCGACCGGAGAGCCAGGCGCTCTGCACCCGGGGTGCGCCGAACGCGTCGCCGGCCAGCCCGACGCCGTCGGCGTCGAGGTGGTACGTCCCGCCGGGGCCTTCGGTGGGCTTCGCGTACGTCCAGCGGTGCACGTGCACGTGCTCCGCCGCTTCGGGCAGCCCCAGCAGGTCCCGGACGGCCTCCTCGATCGCCGGGCCGGCGCCGGAGGGCTGGGCGAGGTGGCCGGCGGCGAACCCGGGCGTGGTGTGGGCGACCAGCACCGGCGCGTCGTCGCCGCGGCGGTCGCCGTCGTCGCAGACGAGGTTGAGCAGCGGGTGGTCGTTGACGAAGGCGCCCCGGAAGGTGGCCCACCGGCGGGCCGGGAAACGCAGCACCCCGGCCAGGGACGGCGACCAGCGTTGGACCTGCGTGGCCCGGGTGGCGGCGGCCAGGGCCGGGTCGAGCAGCAGGGCCGCCTGCGGCCCCGGCATGGCGAGCGCCACCGCCTCGCAGGGCCGCCCGTCCACCACCGGTCCGGGCGCGACGCCGAGCACGAGCCGGTCCACGGTCACCGGCAGGTCCCGGGCCAGGTGCTCCACCAGCGTCCGCAGCCCCCGGGTCGCCGCCCAGCGCATCGGGCCGGGCGCCGCACGCCGGCCGTCGGCGCCGTACGCGACGAAGGTGTCGGTCCACTCGCGGGCCAGGCCGGCCGCGCGCCATCCCTCGGCCACCTCGGCGAAGTCCGGATCGCTGACCGTGAAGTAGGCGGCGCCCGTGTCCGCCGGCCGGCCGTCGAAGCGGCGGCTGGCCATCCGGCCGCCGGCCACCCGGGCGCGCTCGCGGATCTCCACCGGGATGCCGGCGCGGGCCAGTTCCGTCGCGCACGCCACTCCGGCGATGCCCGCGCCGACCACCACCACACCCGCCCGCTGCGCCGCCGTCATCCGGTGATCGTATGCGCGCCCGCGTCGCCCGGACGGCCGGAGACACGCCCGACGCGTCCGGGCGTACGACGCGCCGGAGGGCCGCATGGATCGGCGCCGCACGGGGTATTGGCACGTCTGTTCGAAGGAAGGTGGAGATCATGACGGACCGCAGCAGCAGCCAGGCCGACCCACAGAGCGCCATCAAGGACCCGGACGAGTGGGTCACCGGCGAGGAGCCGCCGACCGCCGCCCAGGAGTCCTACCTGGCGACCCTGGCCCGGGAGGCCGGCGAGGAGCCGCCGGAGGGCCTGACGAAGGCCGAGGCCTCCAAGCGGATCGACCAGCTCCAGGAGGAGACCGGCCGCGGTCAGTGACCGGGCGGGCGGCGCGGTGGCAGGCGGTGCAGTTCGACCTCGTCGAGCCGTCCCGCCGCCACCCGCGCCGTCAGGTACGTGGCGTACGGCTGGGCCCGCCGGTCGGTGGGCGAGCCGGGGTTGAGCAGCCGCAGGCCACCCGGGGCGACCGTGTCCCAGGGGATGTGCGAGTGGCCGAAGACCAGCACGTCGGTGTCGGGGAAGCGGGCCGCGCAGCGGCTCTCCCGCCCGGTCTTCGGGCCGGTCTCGTGCACGACGGCGATCCGCAGCCCGTCGAGTTCCACCCGGGCGACCTCCGGCAGCCGGGCGCGCAGCGCCGGCCCGTCGTTGTTGCCGTACACCCCGACGAGGCGGCGGGCCCGGGCGGCGAGGGCGTCCAGCAGCGCCTCGTCGACCCAGTCCCCCGCGTGCAGCACCACGTCGGCGGCGTCGACCGCCGCCCAGAGCGGCTCCGGCAGGTCCCGGGCCCGCTTCGGCACGTGGGTGTCGGCGGTGATCACCAGGCGCATCCCGCCATTCTCCCCGCGGACCGCGCGCCGCGGCCGGCCCGCCGCCCCGGAAAGTCGCGGCCTCGACGCGGACCCTTCACATCGCGGCAATCAGCACGTAGTTTGACGGCGATGCATGGGAGCGCTTCCAGCGGTGCTCCTCGATGGATGGGAGATCCCGTGAGAAGCAGACCCGCACTCGCCGCGCTGAGCGCCGCGGCGGCGCTCACCGTCGCCGCCACCGTCACCGTCGGCATCGTCCGCGCACCCGCCGCGGTCGCCGCCGACTCGGCGTTCTACGTCGACCCGGCGACAGCCGCGGCGGCCTGGGTCGCCGCCAACCCCGGCGACCCCCGGGCCGCCGTGATATCCGGCCGGATCGCGAACGTTCCCCAGGGCCGGTGGTTCACCCGGACCAACACCTCGACCGTACGGTCCGAGGTCGACGCCCTGGTCGGCGCGGCGGCGGCTGCCGGGAAGGTGCCGATCCTGGTCGTCTACAACATCCCGAACCGGGACTGCAGCGGCGCGAGCGGCGGCGGCGCGCCCGACCACGCCACGTACCGGCAGTGGGTCGACCAGGTCGCGGCCGGCCTGGCCGGACGGCCGGCGACCATCGTCCTGGAACCCGACGTGTTGCCGCTGATGACCAGCTGCCAGAACGCGGCCCAGCAGGCCGAGACGAAGGCCTCCATGGCGTACGCCGGCAAAAAGCTCAAGGCGGGCTCGGCCGCCGCGAGGGTCTACTTCGACATCGGGCACTCCGCGTGGCTCGCCCCCGGCGAGGCCGCCTCCCGGCTGCTCGGCGCGGACGTCGCCAACAGCGCGGACGGCATCTCGCTCAACGTCTCCAACTACCGGCGCACCGCCGACGAGGTCGCCTACGCCAAGGCCGTGATCGCGGCGACCGGGCTGTCCCGCCTCAAGGCGGTCGTCGACACCAGCCGCAACGGCAACGGGCCGGCCGGCTCCGAGTGGTGCGATCCGGCCGGGCGGGCCATCGGCACCCCGAGCACCACCGCCACCGGCGACTCCGCCATCGACGCGTACCTGTGGGTGAAGCTGCCCGGCGAGGCCGACGGCTGCATCGCGCCGGCCGGCCAGTTCGTGCCGCAGCGGGCCTACGACATGGCCCTGGCCGCCGGCCCGGCCCCCACCACCGCCCCGCCGACCACCGCCCCGCCCACGACGGCGCCCCCGACCACCGCCCCGCCCACGACGCCCCCGCCGAGCACTCCCCCGCCGACCGGCGGCTGCACGGTGTCGTACACCCCGAACTCGTGGTCCGGTGGCTTCACCGCCGAGCTGCGGGTGACCAACCACGGCGCCGCGCTCACCGGCTGGACGCTCACGTTCGCCCCCGGCGCCGGGGTCCGGCTGACCAACGGCTGGAACGGCGACTGGACCCAGTCGGGCGACCGGATCACCGTGCGCAACGCCGCCTGGAACGCCGGCCTGCCCACGGGCGGCACGGTCTCGCTCGGGTTCCAGGGCACCTGGCCGGGCGGCGCCCTGCCCACCCCGACCGGGTTCACCCTCAACGGCACCGCCTGCTCCTGACCGCCGCGCCTCGCCCGTCCCGCACGGGGCGGGCGAGGCCCGGGGCCGTCCCGCGCAACGCGGCCTAGAATCGGCGCGTGGGCGTGGCCGTGGCGGTGGAGGAGCGGCGGGCGCCGGTCGGGGCGCTGCTGCGGCAGTGGCGCAGACGGCGCGGGCTCAGCCAGCTCGCCCTCGCGGTCGGGGCGGAGATCTCCACCCGGCACCTCAGCTTCGTGGAGACCGGGCGCTCCGCGCCGAGCCGGGAGATGGTCCTGCGGTTGGCCGAGCACCTCGACGTGCCGCTGCGTGACCGCAACCGGCTGCTGCTGGCCGCCGGGTACGCCCCCGTCTACTCCCACGCCCCGCTGGACTCCCCCGAGCTGCGACGGGTCCTCGACGCGGTACGCCGGGTCCTGCGGGCGCACGAGCCGTACCCGGCCGTCGCGGTGGACCGGCGCTGGAACCTGGTGGCCGGCAACGCCACCCTGCCGCTGCTCACGGAGGGTGTCGCCGCACACCTGCTCCGG
The DNA here is from genome assembly GCF_049841735.1 of Micromonospora sp. DT46. Taxonomy (NCBI): domain Bacteria; kingdom Bacillati; phylum Actinomycetota; class Actinomycetes; order Micromonosporales; family Micromonosporaceae; genus Micromonospora; species Micromonospora sp. DT46. The sequence goes on from NZ_JBNCKW010000008.1 coordinate 228,893, forward strand.
CCGCCGGCCAACGCGCTGCGGCTGACGCTGCACCCCGAGGGCATGGCGCCCCGGATCGCCAACCTCGGCGAGTGGCGGGCCCACCTGCTCGGGCGGCTGCGCCGGCACCTGGCGCTGACCGACGATCCCGAACTGAGCGCGCTGCACGACGAGCTGCGCGGCTACCCGGGCGGGCCGGCCGACCCGGAGGCGGGCCTGCCCCGCGCCGGGGACGTGGTCGTGCCCCTGCGACTGCGTCACCCGGGCGGCGAGCTGGCCTTCCTCAGCACCGTCTCGACCTTCGGCACCCCGCTGGACGTGACGGTCGAGGAGCTCTCCATCGAGTCCTTCTTCCCCGCCGACGAGGCCACCGCCGCGTACCTGCGCGCCGCCGCCCGCTGAGCGTTACCTCGCGACGGCGGCGGGAACGCGGGCGGTGACGAAGGAGGAACTCATGACCACACCGTCGAGTCCCACCTCGGCATGGCGGCCCGGGATGCCGGGCGGCGACACCCTCCCGTCCGGTCCGGCCGGCCGCCCGAGCGGCCCCGGTCACGACGGGCACGGCCCACAGACCGGTCCGCCCACCGTGACGATCGGCTCGTATCCGGACTATCCGTCGGCCCAGCGGGTCGTCGACTACCTGGCGGACAACCGGTTCCCGGTCGAACACAGCGCCATCGTCGGCACGAACCTCACCCTGGTCGAGACCGTGCTCGGCCGGATGACGACGGGGCGGGCGGCCCTGGCGGGTGCCGGCACGGGGGCCTGGTTCGGACTCTTCATCGGGCTGCTGTTCGGCATCTTCACCGCCGGCAACTGGGTCGCGGCGATCCTGGTCGGGCTCGTCGTCGGCGCGATCTGGGGAGCGGTGTTCGGCGCGGTCGCGCACGCGATGACCGGCGGGCGGCGCGACTTCACCTCGGCCAGCTCGCTGCGCGCCGGCCAGTACGCCGTCCTCGTGGACGCCCAGTTCGCCGAGCAGGCGCGTCAGCTGCTCGGCCGGATGCACATGGCGGCCGCACCGCCCGCCCGCTGAGGCCCACGCCGGTGGCGTCCGCCGGCCGCGACCGCCCCGGGCCCGTCGTCCGGACGTCGGCGTCCGCCCCGGGCGGACGCCGGCGCCGGCCGGTCCGGGTCGGCGGCGGCCCCGCCCCGGTCCGGGTGCACCCTTCAAAGCTGAACGGAATCGCCGCGTCGCGGGTGACCGCGCCCACAGGACACTAGTTAAATTTTGAAATAGTGCTACTGTCGTGGCGTGACCGAGAGCCTGGACAGCACCCGACTCGCCGCCTGGCGCGCCTACATCGAGGCCAGTCAGCGGCTCTACACACGGCTGGAGGACGACCTGCGCGCCGAGAGCGCGCTCACCTTCGCCGACTACCACGTGCTCGTCCTGCTCTCCGAGGCGCCGGGCCAGCGGCTGCGGATGGGCGAGCTGGCGAGCCGCCTGGTCTTCTCGCCCAGCCGGCTGACGTACCAGATCACCACCATGCAGCGGCGCGGCCTGGTCGCCCGGGAGTCCTGTCCCGACGACCGCCGCGGCAGCGAGGCCGTGCTCACCGCCGCCGGGCTGCTGGCCCTGCGCGAGGCCGCCCCGCACCACCTGCGGTCGGTGCGCGCCCACCTGATGGACGACCTCGACGACGCCGAGGTCGCCTGCCTCACCCGGATCTTCGAGCGACTCGGCCGGCGCCTGCGCGCGGACCGCGACGCGTCGACCGCCCACCCGCACAGCTGAGGAGCCCCCGATGCCCGCCATCACCGTCGACAACGTGCTCGTCCTGCCCCGCCTGCCCAGGCTCGACGAGTCCACCGCGTTCCGCCCGGTCCGCCGGCTGACCACCGCGCCCAGCGGCTACGAGGGCGAGGGCTTCCCGGTCCGCCGGGCGTTCGCCGGCGTGCCGGTGAGCGAGTTGGACCCGTTCATCCACCTGGACCAGATGGGCGAGGTGGACTACGCCCCGGGCGAGCCGAAGGGCACCGCCTGGCATCCGCACCGCGGCTTCGAGACGGTGACCTACATGATCGACGGGATCATGGACCACCAGGACTCGCAGGGCGGCGGCGGCACGATCACCAACGGCGACACCCAGTGGATGACGGCCGCGAGCGGCCTGCTGCACATCGAGGCGCCGCCGGAGCACCTCGTCATGAGTGGCGGGTTGTTCCACGGCACCCAGCTCTGGGTCAACCTGCCCCGGGCCGCGAAGATGAACCCGCCCCGCTACCAGGACATCCGGGGTCGCGAGGCGGCCCTGCTGACCACGCCCGACGGCGGCGCGCTGATCCGGGTGATCGCCGGCGAGATCGCCGGGCACCGGGGGCCGGGCTCCACCCACACCCCGATCACCATCACGCACGTCACCGTGCAGCCGGGTGCCCGCGTCGACCTGCCGTGGCGGCCGGACTTCAACGCCCTGGTCTACGTGCTGGGCGGACGGGGCACGGTGGGCACCGACGGGCGGCCGGTGCACACGGGGCAGCTCGCCGTGCACGGCCCCGGCGACGCGCTGACCTTCACCGCGGACGCCAGCCAGGACGGCCACACCCCGACGCTGGACCTCTACATCATGGGCGGCGAGCCGATCCGGGAGCCGGTGGCGCACTACGGCCCGTTCGTCATGAACACCCGCGACGAGCTGCTCCAGGCGTTCGAGGACTTCAAGGCCGGCCGGCTCGGTGTCGTCCCCGCCGAGCGGCTGCCGCACACCGACGGCCAGGCCCCGAGGCCCTGATCCCACGCGCGGGCGGTGGGCGCCCCCGGCACGGCCGGGTGGCGCCCACCGGCGCGTCGGGACGTGGCGCCCACCGGCGCGTCAGGAGACGGCGAAGATGCCCGCGACTCCCAGGATCACCATGAGCAACACCGTCACCAGCGCGCCCCGCTCGCTTTCGACCGCCTGCTCGCGGTACTCGGTCACGGGGTTCGTCGTCTCGCCGGGCATGGTGTTGCCTCCTCGGTGTTCGCGTCGTGATCGGGCGGGCTGTCGGGGGCCGTCCGACCGGTCACCGGAGTGCCGGCCGGGATGCGGACCCGCGACACGGGTCCTACCGTGAGGACGTTGTCGACCTCGGGGGGCTGGAACGGTGGCACCGCGCAACTGGTTCCTGAGCGCAGCCGAACGCGCCAACCCGGTGTCAGAGTTACCCGTCTGGAGCAGCGGAAACCTTGCCGAGCCGTTAATTCACGGTGCCGCGTACTTCGACCGGCTGGTCGACGAGGTGCAGGCGCTGGAGGCCGGCGACCACCTGTTCTTCACCGACTGGCGGGGTGACCCGGACCAGCGGTTGCGCCCGGACGGGCCGACCGTGGCGCAGCTCTTCGCGCGCGCCGCGCAGCGGGGCGTGGTGGTCAAGGGCCTGATCTGGCGCTCCCACCTGGACCTCCTGGCCTACAGCGAGGCGGAGAACCGCAACCTGAGCGAGACGGTCTCCGCCGCCGGCGGCGAGGTGCTGCTCGACCAGCGGGTCCGCCGGGGCGGCTCGCACCACCAGAAGCTGGTGGTGCTGCGGCACCTGCGCGCGCCGGAACGGGACGTCGCCTTCGCCGGCGGGATCGACCTGTGCCACAGCCGCCGCGACGACGCCGCGCACCTGGGCGACCCGCAGGCGGTGCAGATGTCCGCCCGCTACGGCGACCACCCGCCCTGGCACGACGTGCAGCTCGCGGTGCGGGGGCCGGTGGTGGGCGCGCTGGACACCACCTTCCGGGAGCGCTGGACCGACCCGATGCCGCTGGACTCGGAGAACCCCCTCGCCTACCTGCGCGACCGGCTGCGCGGCGCGGACCTACGGCCCGACCCGTTGCCGCCGCAGCCGGCCGACCCGCCGCCCTGCGGCCCGCACGACGTCCAGGTGCTCCGCACCTACCCGGCGGTCCGGCCCCGCTACTCCTTCGCCCCCGACGGCGAGCGCACGGTGGCCCGCGGCTACACCAAGGCGGTCCGGCGGGCCCGGCGGCTGATCTACCTGGAGGACCAGTACCTGTGGTCCAGCGAGGTGGCCGACCTGTTCGCCCGGGCGCTGCGGGAGAATCCCGACCTGCACCTGGTCGCCGTGGTCCCCCGGTTCCCGGACGTGGACGGCCGGCTGGCGCTGCCGCCCAACATGGTGGGCCGCGAGCAGGCGCTGTCGCTCTGCGAGCGGGCGGCCCCCGAGCGGGTGCACGTGCTCGACGTGGAGAACCACGCCGGCACCCCGGTCTACGTGCACGCCAAGGTCTGCGTGGTCGACGACGTGTGGGCCAGCGTGGGCAGCGACAACTTCAACCGCCGGTCCTGGACGCACGACAGCGAGCTGTCCTGCGCGGTGCTGGACGGCACCCGGGACGACCGGGCGCCGACCGACCCGGCCGGCCTCGGCGACGGCGCCCGGGTCTTCGCCCGGGACCTGCGGCTGCGGCTGTGGCGCGAGCACCTGGACCGCGACCCCGACGGCGGCGAGGACGCCGACCTGATCGACCCGGCCGACGCCGTAACGGCGATCAGGGCCGCCGCCGACGCGCTGCAACGGTGGTACGACGACGGGCAGGCCGGTCCCCGGCCCCCGGGCCGGCTGCTGCCGCACCGGGCGGAACGGCTGCCCTGGTACACCCGGGCCTGGGCGCTGCCGGCGTACCGGCTGGTCTACGACCCGGACGGCCGGCCGCTGCGGGCCCGGCGGGCGGGCACGTGGTGAGCGCTCCGGCCCGGCACGGGGCTGACCGTCAGACGGGCACGAAGAGGGCGTCGGCCCGGCTGCGGGCGGGCTCGGCCCCGACGGGGCCGGCGTCGGCGGTGTGCACCGTCAGCCCACCGGGATAGGCGAACGAGGCGCGCGGGGAGTAGAAGCCGAAGCCGATGGTCAGCGGGTTCTCCGGGCGGAGCGCGTAGATCGGGTGGGCCGGCTCCAGGAACTCCACCGACTCGATCACGAACGGGTCGACCGGTTCGGCGACGTACGGGTAGACGGCGCTGAGCAGCTGCCCGTCGCGCGCCGTGAAGTAGCGGTGGTGGCCGCTGCTGATCGCCCGGCCCGTCTCGCCCACCTGGCAGCGGGCCCGGATCACCGGTACGCCGTCGATTTCCGTCTCGGCGACGATCTCCCCGTCGTGGTGCTCGATGCGGGTCCGGCCCACGACGGCGGGCGCCCCCCGTGCGGCGGCGTAGGCGCGGACCCGTGCGCTACAGGTCACGTAGTCCGTCCACCAGCCGCCGGGGTTGATCCCGCCCGGCGCGTCCACCCCCGCCAGCGCCACCCCGAGGTAGGTCAGCGAGTACGCGCCGAAGCCGGAGGTCTGGCTCTCGTCGTCGACCACGTACTGGTTCATGAAGACCAGGCGGTCGGCCGACGGGCGCAGCCCGGCCGGCACCAGCGCCGCGACCGCGTCCGGGTCCGCCGGCAGCCAGCCGAAGAAGAGCGTGCGGCTGTTGACGACGAGATGGGGGGCGGCGGGGTCGAGCACGGCACCTCCGGAGCGGGGCGGGTACCCGCACGCTACGGCCCGTCTCGTGGACGGGACAACGACGGAAAGCCGACAATCGGCGCCGGTCATCCGGGGTGACCGTGACCGCTCGGCCGGCCGGTCCGGGCCGCCCGGATGCGACATCGTCGATGTCCGGCGGGGCCGGCTGACCGTACGTCCGACGTAAGCCAGCCCACAATCCGAGGCCGCTTCGCCCGATTCACGCCGTCCGTGCCGGAAAATTACTTAAGTACATCGTACTTTCGGCTAGATTTCGTCATACCGATCGGGCTAAGGTGACTCCCGAACGGACATCTGAACTTAAACCTAAGCGTCACGTCTTTCATCCGCGGACGAGGTGCAGGGAGGACCACCCATGACCGCGCCAACGATCAGCGAGCCGGCGGCCACGACAGCGCCGAGCACCGCCCAGAAGCTCGACCCGCGTGCGCTCACCGACAGCGCCGCGGACCTGCTCAACGCGATGGCCGCGCTGCCGGCCGGCCACCCGTCCCGCGCCGCCCTGCGCGACAAGGCGATCGAGGCCTGGCTGCCGCTCGCCAACCACCTCGCGCACCGCTACAGCGGCCGGGGCGAGCCCACCGACGACCTGGCCCAGACCGCCGCGGTCGGCCTGATCAAGGCGATCGACAAGTTCGACCCGTCCCGCGGCGTCGACTTCGCCGGCTACGCGATCCCCACCATCATCGGGGAGCTCAAGCGGCACTTCCGCGACCGCACCTGGGACATCCGGGTCCCCCGCCGGCTCCAGGAGCTGCGGCTGGCCATCTCCGACGCCAACAGCTCGCTGTTGCAGACCCTGGGCCGTTCGCCCACGGTGGCCGACATCGCCGCCCACCTCAAGCTCACCGAGGAAGAGGTGCTGGAGGGCCTGGAGGGCGCCCGCGCCTACAACGCGGTCTCGCTCTCGACCCCGACCGGCGACGGCGACCGCGCGACCGAGCTGGGCGACATGCTCGGCGGAGTGGACGGCGAGTTCGAGCTGGCCGAGCTGCGGGTCGCCCTCGGCCCGGCGCTGGCCACGCTCGACGAGCGGGAGCAGAAGATCCTCACGCTGCGGTTCTACGGCAACCTGACGCAGTCGCAGATCGCCGATCAGATCGGCGTCTCGCAGATGCACGTGTCCCGGCTGCTGGCCCGCGCGCTGACCAAGCTGCGGGGGCAGCTCGACGGCACGTACTAGGGGTGGTGGGCGATGGCCGGGCCGGCGGGCCCGGCCATCGTCGTGTCCGGGGCGGGTGCCTCGCCACGGCGGCACGACGCCCGGGTCACCCTCTCGCGGGGGGTGACCCGGGCGTCGCCGCTCGGGCTGGTGGCACCGGGCGCCGTCGTTCAGGCGGGCTGCCCGGCCGCCGTCGCCGCGCGGCTGGGCTCCCGCCACATCGGCCAGAACGGCGTGCCGTCGGGCAGGTGGAAGGGCTCGGCGACCTGGTAGCCGTGCCGCGCGTACAGGTCGCGGCCGGTCTCGCTGGCCGCCTCCAGGTAACCGGGCACCCCCTCGGCGTCGAGGACGGCGTGGTGGTGCCGCAGCAGCGCGCTGCCCAGCCCCTGTCCCTGCCGGTCCGGTGCGACGGCGAGGAACGCCAGGTGGTGGTGGTCGGGGTGCGGGTGGTGGGCCTCGAAGAGCTTGTCCAGGTGGGCGAACCGGTCGGTCCACTCCCCGCAGGCCGCGGCCAGCCGGGCGTCGTAGTCCTCCGGCGGCGGGGCCGGGTCGCCCACCGAGGGGAACCAGACCGCGACCCCCGCCCGGTCCGCGGTCGCGTGGACGAGGCCGTACCGCATCGCGTGGTCCACCAGGATCGCGAAGTTGCCGGCCAGCACGGACTGCCGCCGCGCGGCGTCGGGCACCAGCCAACGGGGCGCGTCGAGGGCCATGAACGCCTCGGCGATCCGGCCGGCCACCAGCGACGTCTCCCGCGGCCCGAGCCGCTCGATCCGTACCTCGCTCACCGCCGCGCCGCCGTCCCGCTCGGGACGGGCCCGCCGAGATGCCCGGCCGGCGGCGGCGCCGTCACCGCCACGCTCTCCGCGCCCAGACCGATCCGGGCGTACGTGTCGGGGCGGCTGCCGCGCAGCACCAGCGCCCACAGCAGGCCGAGCAGCGCGGCGACCGGGTAGACCGCCGGGACCGCCCAGCGCAGGGGCGAGTCCGGGGCCACCCCGAGCAGGTCGGCGAAGTTGACCACCGCAAGCAGGACGATCACGGCCAGGGCCACGGCGGCTAGTCCGGGGGCGACCGCGCGCCGCCACAGCGTCTCGTTGACTCCGTTGCGGGCGAAGAAGGCGATCACCGCGACCGAGGTGGTGGCGATCAGCAGCAGCACCCCGAAGCCGCCGGCGGTGCCGACCCAGTAGAACAGCTGCACCACCGGGTCCCAGCCGTTGAGGGCGTAGAGCAGGATCACCACGAGGCCGAGCGCGCTCTGCGCGAGGGAGGCGGCCCGGGGCGAGCCGGTGCGCGGCGAGGTCTGCCCGAACACGGCCGGCAGCACCCGCTCCCGGCCGAGCGCGAACGTGTACCGGGCGGTGGTGTTGTGGAAGGAGATCATCGCGGCGAGCACCGAGGTCAGGAAGAGCGCCTGACCGATGGTGACGGCGGTGCCCCCGAGGTGCGCCTCGGCCAGGTTGAAGATGAGTCCGATGCTCTGCTCGCCCGCCTCGGCGGCGATCCGGTCCGGCCCGACGGCGACGGTCATGCTCCACGACGACAGCGCGTAGATCCCCGCGATGATGGCGATGGAGAGATAGGTGGCCAACCGCACCGTCCGCCGCGGGTCCTTGCTCTCCTCGCTGAACACCACGGCGGACTCGAAGCCCACGAAGCCCAGGATGGCCAGCACCAGCACCGCGCCGGCGCCGGGCACGACGAGGTTCTCCGGTGACAGCGCGGCGAAGCTGACGTCCCCGCCGGCCGGGTGGGTGAGCTGCCCGAGGTCGAAGACCACGATCACCACCATCTCGGCGACCAGCAGCGCCGCGAGCACCAGGCCGTTCAGGTCGATGCGGAGCAGACCGAGCACGCCGACCGTCGCCCAGGCGACCAGCGCCACCACCCACCACGCCGGGGCCACCCCGAACAGGCGGCCCAGCACCGGTTCCGCGGCGGCGCCGATGGTGCCGTAGAGCCCCACCTGGAGGGCGTTGTACGCGATCAGCGCCACCCAGGCGGCGCCGACGCCGGCCGGTCGGCCCAGCCCGCGGGCGACGTAGGCGTAGAACGCGCCGGCGTTGGCCATCCGCCGGGCCATCGCCACGTATCCGATGGAGAAGAGGGCGAGCACCGCGGCCACCGTCAGGAAGGCCAGCGGGATGCCGAGCACCCCGACGACCCCGTAGCCGGTGGTGACGACGCCGGCCACGACGGTCAGCGGGGCGGCGGCGGAGAGGACGAAGAAGATCACCGACGGCACACCGAGCCGGCCGCGGGCCAGAGCCTCGGAGACGTTGCTCGGTCGGGCGAGCGTTGGTGTCGACATACGCGGACTCCGGTTCGAGGGGAGGGAGGGGTGGAGGGCGTCAGCCGACGCCGCGCAGCACGGCGGCGCCGACGGCGGCCTCGGTGTGCGTCACGAGTTCCCGCAGCGGCGGGGGCAGCGCCGGGATGAGCACGCCCAGCCGGTGGTGTGCCCGGGGGCCGGCGCTCCACAGCACCTCGCGGCTCAGCCCGGCGGCGACGACCAGACCCAGCAGCGTCCCGTCGGGCACGCTCGGCGGTTCCGGCCGGTCGAGCAGGGCGCGCAGCCGGGTGGCCGGCCAGGCCACCGCGTTGAGGTCGATCGGCAGGTAGCTGACGGTGGTGCGCAGCAGCCGCCGGGTCTCCTGCCGGCGCAGCACCCCCGCTCTGACCAGCCGCTCGCCTACCGAGGTGGTGGCGGTCTGCGCCAGGAAGCTCAGCCAGGTACGCACCGGGTGCTGCTGCGTCTCACCGACCAGCTGGTCCAGCACGGTGTGCGCCAGCGCGTCCGCCGGCGGGCGACGGTCGAGCACCGTGACGAGCCCGGCGGAGACGGTGGCGTGTCCACGCAGGACCAGTTCACCGAGCAGCCCTGCGGCGAGGCCGAGGCCGGTCGCCGTCGGGTGCAGCTTCGCCTTGCCCCGACTGTCGTTGTGGGTGATCAGGAAGAACTCGTCGGCGATGAGCAACCGGTCCTCCCGCACGGGTTGTCCACAGTGTTCGCAACCGGGCAAGGATGCACCGGCCGTGACTGCAACGCAACTCCCGTTTATGGAAGTTGCACTCCGTGCTGGGCCCACCTGCGGATCTTGCCGTGACAGACTCGGAGGGTGACCGCGAGCCCCACCGTCCGCCGCCGCCGTATCGCCCGGGAACTCCGCCAGTTGCGCGAGCGCGCGGGCATGACCCTGGACGTCGCCGCCCGGCAACTGGACATGTCCAAGAGCAACCTCTCCCGCATCGAGAACGCCCAGATCGGCATCAAGCCGCGCGACGTCCGGGCCGCGCTGGCGCTGTACGAGGTGACCGGGGCCGACGCCGAGGCGCTCATCGAGATCGCCCGCGGGGCGCAGCAGCGCGGCTGGTGGCAGAAGTACAGCGACGTCCTGCCGGAGTGGTTCGAGTTCTACGTCGGGCTGGAGGCGGAGGCGGCGAGCCTGCGCACGTACGAGGTCGAGGCGGTGCCCGGGCTGTTGCAGACCGAGGCGTACGCGCGGGAGGTCTTCCGGCGCACCGCGGGCGAGGACGGGATCGAGCGCAAGGTCGCCGCGCGGCTGCATCGGCAGAACGTGCTGCACCGCGACAATCCGGTCGAGCTGTCCGTGGTGCTCAACGAGGCGGTGCTCTGCCGCCCGGTCGGCGGCAACGCCGTGATGGCCGACCAGATGGCCCACCTCGCGAAGGTCTCTCAACTACCGAACGTGACCCTCCAGGTACTTCCGTTCTCCGCCGGCGGGCATCCGGCGATGAACGCGCCGTACGTCGTGCTGACGTTCGCCGACACCGCCGACGCGGCCGTGGTTTACCTGGAAAACCTCACGATGGGGCTGGCTCTGGAGGAGGCCGGACAGGTGCGCGGGTATAGCCTTGTGCACGAGGAGATGTGCCGGATGGCACTCGGTCCGGAGGCGTCCCTGACCCGCCTGACGGAAGCTTCTCGTCACTTTGCGTGACCGTTGACGCGGCGCGCCGGCACAGACGGGGGTACCGCGATGAGCGCGCTCGACCTGACCCGCGCCCAGTGGCGCACCAGCAGCCGCAGCGTGGGCAACGGCAACTGCGTGGAGGTCGCCGCCGCCGGGGACCGGATCGCCGTCCGGGACAGCAAGGACCGGCCCGGCCCCGTGCTGGCCTTCCCGGCGTCGGCCTGGCGCGCCTTTGTCACCGGCGTCGACGGGGTACGCCCCGGCTGAGCCTCTCCCCGGGCGGTGCGAGACTGGGCCGTGCTCTCGGACGTACCCCTCGACCTGCCCGTACGCCCGGTGCTGCCGGAGCTGGTCGCGGCGCTGCGCGGCGCCGGCGCCGGGGTGCTGGTCGCCCCGCCCGGCACCGGCAAGACGACCCTCGCCCCGCTGGCCGTGGCCGACGAGGTCCCCGGTCGCGTGCTGGTCGCCCAGCCGCGCCGGGTGGCGGCCCGCGCGGCGGCCCGCCGGATGGCCGCGCTGCTCGGCGAACCGCTCGGCGAGCGGATCGGGTACGCGGTGCGCGGCGAGCGCCGCAGCGGACCGCGGACCCGCGTCGAGGTGGTCACCACCGGGCTGCTGGTGCGGCGGCTGCACCGCGATCCCGAGCTGGCCGGCACCGGCGCCGTGCTGCTCGACGAGTGCCACGAGCGGCAGCTCGACGCCGACCTCGCGCTCGCGTTCGCGGTGGAGGCCCGGGCCGCGCTGCGCCCCGACCTCTGGCTGCTGGCGATGTCGGCCACCCCCGAGGCGGACCGCTTCGCCGCGTTGCTCGGCGGCGGTGGCGCTCCCGCGCCGATCGTCCGGGCGTCCTCGGCCCTGCACCCGGTGACCCGGATCTGGGCGCCGCCGCCCCGGCCGGTGGCCGCGCCGGGGGCCGGCCCGGTCGACCGGGGCCTGCTCGACCACGTCGCGGCGACGGTGCGCCGGGCCCTGCGCGAGTGCGACGGTGACGTGCTGGTCTTCCTGCCCGGTGCCGGCGAGATCGGTGCCGTCGCGGGCCGGCTGGCCGACCTGCGCGACGCGGTCGCCGTCCTGCCGCTGCACGGCCGGCAGCGCGGCGCTGACCAGGACGCGGCGCTGCGCCCGGCCGACCGGCGGCGGGTGGTGCTGGCGACGGCGGTGGCGGAGAGCAGCCTGACCGTGCCGGGCGTCCGGGTGGTGGTGGACGCCGGGCTGTCCCGGGTCGCCCGGATGGACCTGGCCCGGGGCCTGGGCGCCCTGGTCACCGTCGGCGTGTCCCGGGCGGCGGCCACCCAGCGGGCCGGCCGCGCGGGCCGGGAGGCGCCCGGGCACGTCTACCGCTGCTGGTCGGCGGCGACCCACGAGCGGCTGGCCGCGCAGCCGGAGCCGGAGATAGCGACCGCCGACCTGACCGGCTTCGCCCTGGAGCTGGCCGCCTGGGGTTCGCCGGACGGCGCCGGGCTGGCCCTGCCCGACCCGCCCCCGGCGGCGTCGATGACGGTGGCCCGCGACACCCTCACCACCCTCGGCGCGCTCGACGCCGACGGGCGGATAACCGACCGGGGCCGGGCGATCGCCGCGGTCGGGGCGCATCCCCGGCTGGCCCGGGCGCTGCTCGACGGGGCCGCCCGGGTGGGGGCGGACCGGGCGGCGGAGGTCGTGGCGCTGCTCGCCGAGGACACCGCCGCCGGGCCGGGCGACGACCTGACCGCCGCGTGGCGCCGGCTACGCGCGGGCGCGGACCCGGGCGCCACCGCCCGCTGGCGTTCGGAGGTACGCCGACTGCGCGCCGCCCTGCCCGACGCGCAGTCGCGACGGCCTGACCGGGGCCGCCCGCCCCTTGCTTCCGACGCAACGGCGGGAGGCCCCGGCCGGGCGAGGTCAGCCGGCGACCCCGCACGGGCCGGCGACGCGGGCCGGTTGACCGACGACCTGGCCGCCGGGCTGCTGGTCGGGCTGGCCCACCCGGAGCGGCTGGCCCGGGTGCGGCGGCCGGGCGGCTCGGCGTACCTGATGAGCGGCGGGACCGCGGCGGAGCTGTCGCCCGGGTCGGGGCTGGCCGGCGCCGACTGGCTGGCGGTCGCGGTGGCGGACCGCTCCCCCGGCGCGCCGACCGCCCGGGTGCGGCTGGCCACCCCGCTCGACGAGGCGACCGCCCGGGAGGCGGGCGGGCCGCTGCTGCGCACCGAGCGGGAGGTCGGCTGGGCCGGCGAGGACGTGGTGGCCCGGGAGGTGCTGCGGCTGGGCGCGATCGAGCTGGTCGAGCGGCCGATCGCCCGGCCCGACCCGGCGGAGGTGGCGGGGGCCCTGCTGACCGGCCTGCGTCGTACCGGCCTCGGTCTGCTGACCTGGACCCCGGCGGCGCGGGCGCTGCGCGAGCGGCTGGCGTTCTGTCGGCAGTCGCTCGGCGGCGACTGGCCCGACGTGGGCGACGAGGCGCTGCTCGCCGACGCGCCCGCCTGGCTGGGCCCGGAGCTGGCCCGCGCCCGCCGCCGCGCCGACCTGGCCCGCCTCGACGTGGCCGGGGCGCTGCGCCGGCTGCTGCCGTGGGCGCTGGCGGCGCGGCTGGACGAGGTGGCGCCCGAGCGGATCGCGGTGCCGAGCGGATCGCGGATCCGGCTCGACTACGCCGACCCGGCGGCGCCGGTGCTCGCGGTCAAGCTCCAGGAGACCTTCGGCTGGCGGGACGCGCCGCGCATCGCCGACGGCCGGGTGCCGGTGCTGCTGCACCTGCTCTCGCCGGCCGGGCGGCCGGTGGCGGTCACCGCCGACCTGGCCTCCTTCTGGCGCACCGGCTATCCGCAGGTACGCGGGGAGCTGCGCGGGCGCTACCCGCGCCACCCGTGGCCGGAGGACCCGACCACGGCCCCGCCCACCCGGCACGCCACCCCGCGCCGGCGCTGAACGGGCTCATGTCGTCACGAGGCTCCAGAGCGCTGAACCGGCTGGTTCGCTCGCGACGCTCGCTCACTCCTGCACGACGTCGGCGACGACCACCGTGACGTTGTCCGGCCCGCCGGCGCGCAGCGCCAGGTCGATCAACCGGCGGGCGCAGTCCGCGCGGTCGGGGTGCTCGGCGAGCACCTCGGCGAGGGTGTCCGGGCGGACGACGTTGGACAGCCCGTCGCTGCACAGCAGCCAGCGGTCCCCGGCCCACGGCACCATCGTCGCGTACGAGGGGGAGACCTCCTCGCCCTGCAACGCCTGGGTGACCACGGCCCGGCGTGGGTGGCTGCTGGCCTGGTCGGCGGTGATCACCCCCTGGTCGACGAGCATCTGCACGAACGTGTCGTCCCGGGTGATCTGCTTGAGCACGCCTTCGCGGAACAGGTAGGCGCGGGAGTCGCCGACGTGGGCGAGGGCCAGGCAGCTGCCCGTCCGGGCGAAGAGCAGGGCGGTCAGCGTGGTGCCCATGCCCTGGCGTTCCGGATCCTCGGCGACCGCCTGGTGGATCCGCTCGGTGGCGAGCTGGATGCCGCTCTGCAGTGCGGCCACCAGCGCGTGCTCCGGGGTCTCCACGTCCAGCGGAGCGACCGCGTCGATGGCGATCGCGCTGGCCAGGTCGCCAGCCGCCATCCCGCCCATGCCGTCGGCGACGGCGACGAGCCAGGTGCCGGCGTGCAGGGCGTCCTGGTTTCCGCTGCGGATCAGCCCACGGTCGCTCGTTCCCACGGAGCGCAGCTTCAGGGTCATGGGTGGCAGCCTGCCAGGCGGAGGGCTCAGTTGTCTCTAGGAGATCAGGACCTCGGCGCGTCGCGCGGTGAATCTCACTGTCCCGGGGGCCCGTCGGGCTGGTCCACGCCATCCAGCCGGATCGATTGACAGGGTGCCGGCGGCACTGGAACCATCGACAGGGCCTGGGAGCGCTCCCAGGTCGCTACCGCCATCCCCCGTCCCCGCAGTCGTCCGGAAGGAACACCCGTGACGCCATCCCGACGTCGCCTCGCACTGCTCGCGACCGCGACCGCCCTCGCCCTGACCGGAGCCACCGCCGGCACCGCCCACGCCGAACCGCCCCCCGACGCCCCCGAGCAGATCGACAACGGCGACTTCAGCGCCGGCGTGTCCCCCTGGTTCTCCTACGGCACCGGCCCGCTCGCGGTCACCGACGGCCGGCTCTGCGCCACCGTGCCCGGCGGCCTGGCCAACCCGTGGGACGCCGGCATCGGCCAGGACGGCGTGCCGCTGGTCGCCGGGGCCGAGTACACGCTCGGCTTCGACGTCTCCGCCACCCCCGGCACCGCCGTCAAGGCCGTCCTGCAACTGGGCACCGCCCCCTACACCACGTACGCCAGCGTCGACGCCACCGCCGGCGGCACCGCCCAGCGGTTCGAGAAGACGTTCACGGTGCCCGAGGCGAACCCCGCCGCCCAACTGATCTTCCAGGTCGGCGGCAACGCGGCCGAGCAGACCGTCTGCCTCGACGACGTCTCGCTGCGCGGCGGCGACCCGCCCGCGCCGTACGTGCCCGACACCGGGCCACGGGTGCGGGTCAACCAGGTCGGCTACCTGCCCGGCGGACCGAAGAACGCCACAGTGGTCACGTCGGCGACCGACGCCCTGCCCTGGCAGCTCAAGTCGGCCGCCGGCACCGTCCTGGCCAGCGGCAGCACCACCCCGCGCGGCGTCGACGCCGCCTCCGGGCAGAACGTGCAGACGCTCGACTTCTCGTCGTACCGGACCCCGGGGACGGGGCTGACCCTGACCGTCGACGGCGAGACCAGCCACCCCTTCGACATCTCGGGCACCCTCTACGACCGGCTGCGCGCCGACTCCCTCCAGTTCTTCTACGCCCAGCGCAGCGGCATCGCCATCGACGGCGACCTGATCGGCGCGGAGTACGCCCGCCCGGCCGGGCACCTCGGCGTCGCGCCCAACAAGGGCGACACCTCCGTGCCCTGCCAGCCGGGCGTCTGCGACTACTCCCTCGACGTGCGCGGCGGCTGGTACGACGCCGGCGACCACGGCAAGTACGTGGTCAACGGCGGCATCGCCACCTACCAGCTGCTGAACACCTTCGAGCGGACCCGCACGGCCGCCACCGCCGGGCACGGCGCGGCCCTCGGCGACAGCACGCTGCGGGTGCCCGAGCGCGGCAACGACGTACCGGACGTGCTCGACGAGGCCCGCTGGGAGCTGGAGTTCCTGCTGCGCATGCAGGTGCCGGCCGGCAAGCCGCTCGCCGGGATGGCCCACCACAAGATCCACGACCGGAACTGGACCGGGCTGCCGCTCGCCCCGCACGACGACCCCGAGCAGCGCGAACTGCACCCGCCGTCGACCGCCGCCACCCTCAACCTGGCCGCCGTCGCCGCCCAGTGCGCGCGGCTCTTCGCCCCCTACGACGCGGCCTTCGCGAAGCGCTGCGGCACGGCGGCGAAGACGGCCTACGCCGCCGCCAAGGCCAACCCGACGCGGTACGCCAGCCCCGCCGACAGCACCGGCGGCGGCGCGTACGACGACACGAACGTCACCGACGAGTTCTACTGGGCCGCCGCCGAGCTCTTCCTGACCACCGGGGAGCAGCCGTACCTGGCGGACCTGACCGCGTCGCCGCACCACACCGGGAACGTGTTCGACCCGCGCGGCTTCGGCTGGCAGGGCGTCGCGGCGCTGGGCCGGCTCGACCTGGCCACCGTGCCGAACGGACTGCCGGCCGCCGACCTGGCCCGCGTCCGCGCCTCCGTCACCGCCGCCGCCGACGCCCACCTCGCCGAGGCGGCCCGGCAGGCGTACGGGCTGCCGATGCCCGGCGACCCGGACAGCTACTTCTGGGGCGGCAACAGCAACATCATCAACAACGCGGTCGTGCTGGCCACCGCCTTCGACCTGACCAGCAACGCGAAGTACCGCGACGGCGCGGTGCAGGCGATGGACTACGTCCTCGGCCGCAACGCGCTGAACATCTCGTACGTGACCGGGTGGGGCGAGCACGCGGCGGAGAACCAGCACAGCCGGATCTTCGGCCACCAGCTCGACCCGGACCTGCCGAAGCCGCCCGCCGGCTCGCTGGCCGGCGGCCCGAACGCCGCCCTGCAGGACCCGTTCGCCGCCAAGCTGCTCGCCGGCTGCAAGCCGATGTTCTGCTACGTCGACGACATCAACTCGTACGCGACCAACGAGGTGGCCATCAACTGGAACTCGGCGCTGGCCTGGATCGCCTCGTTCCTGGCCGACCAGGGCGACTCGAAGGCGGTGCCGGCGCCCATCTGCTCCGCCACGTACACCAACTACGGCGCCTGGCAGGGCGGCACCGGGTTCACCGCCCAGGTGACCATCCGCAACACCGGCACCAGCGCGATCGACGGCTGGGCGGCCCGCTTCGCCTTCACCGGCGACCAGAAGGTACGCGAGGCGTGGCTGGCGAAGGCGACCCAGGCGGGGGCCACGGTCACCGCGAAGAACGAGTCGTACAACGCCAGGATCGCCCCGGGCGGCACCGTCACCTTCGGCTTCAACGCGGTGACCGGCGGCGGCGCCAACCCGGCGCCCGGCCTGATCACCGTCAACGGCGCGGCCTGCGCGCTCTCCTGACCGACCCGTGGTCCGGTGCGCGCCCAGGCGATCCGTCGCCTCGGCCGCACCGGCCCGAATCGTCCCAGGTGACGAGCGCGTCGCCCGCGTAACGGCCTCCCCCGGGTCCCCGGGGGAGGCCACCACCGGGTCCGGCCGCGACGCGGGCCGTGCGGCCGGCAGCCGCCGAATCCGGTGGACGGCAGGCGGGGCGTACGACAGGGTTGCCGGCATGGACGACGCGGAGCGGCGGGTCTGGTCGCGACTGCCGGACGACACCCGGAGCGCCCTGGCCGGCCTGAGCCCGGCGGACCTGCGCACGCTGCTGCTGGCGGTGGCCCGGGACCGGGCGGCGGCGGTACGCCCGGCGGACCTGGTCCGCCGCTGGCGCACGGACCGCTTCACCCGGCCGGCGGCGGCCGACCCCCGCGCGCTGGCCGCCGTCGAGGCCCGCCTGTGGGAACTACTCCCGGCGGAGTTCGCCGGCGTCGACCTCTCCCCCGTCGCGCCGATCGGCACCTGCTCAGTCGTCACGCCGATGAGCCAGAACCGCATCGTCACCACCTTCCGCGCCACCGAGGTGCTCAGCGACCCCACCAACGCGCTCGCGATCGAGGCCGCGGTGCGCCGCCGGGAACAGCCGGCCGGCGGCACCGTGCACCTGGCCGCCTGCCACCGGGTGCTGCGGGCGCAGGACTTCGGGCCGACCTGGTCGGCGCACTTCCGGCTCTTCACGCTGGTCTCCAGCGCCCGCGACACCGGCTCGGGGCGCACCGAGGCACGGCTGCTCACCCTGCACCTGGCGTACTGGCGCACGGTGCTCGCCACCCTGCTGCCGCCGTCGGCGGCGGCCCGGGTGCGCCTGACGTTGCTGGACAGCCCCGTGGTCGGGGAACGGATCGCCGACACCGTCCGGCCGACGCTGGGCCCGGCGGGCGTGCCGCTGGTGGACGAACCGGAGCGCCGACGCGGCCGGGGCTACTACGTCGACGCGGCGCTGCGGATCACCGCTGGCAACGGCGCCGACGAGGTCGAACTCGGCGACGGCGGCTTCACGGACTGGACCGCCCGGTTCACCAGCGACGCCAAGGAACGCTGCCTGACCTCCTGCCTGAACACCGAGCGGCTCGTCGCGCTTGCCGAGGCCCGGCGGCCAGCGGCGCCCTGACCACGATCAGCCGGCCCAGAGCCTGGCGGAGCCCGCCTACCATCATGGCCATGGATGCAACGGGGTGGATCCTGACCGGGATCGCGGCGACGGTCGTCGCCCTCATCCTGGTCGTGCTGCCGCTGAGCAGGCGGCGGGCGTCGCCGCCCGACGGGCGGGACGCGGCGTTGACGGCGGCGCGCAGGGCCATCCGGCAGTCCCGCCGGGACGGACGGCGCCGTGGGCGGGGCAGCCTCCGCGGCGAAGGGTACGGCGGGGATCCCAGCACGATGGGCACCGCCAGCTCCGGCGACTCGGGCGGGACGCCATGACCTCCCGGCGTAGCTGGCGCCCGGAGCGGTGAATCGTCCACGACATCAGCTCGACAGCACGAGCGCGGGGAGACCGCCTCCCTGGCCGGGGCTCGCGGCGTCGAGGGCCGACGTCCAGTCCAACCTGCTCGCGTCGAGACACCTGGTTGTAGCAGCATGTCCGTCATGAGCGACCAGCGGAGCCTGGGTCTGCGTCCCGGCGGCCCGACCGACGCGCCCGCCGTGCTGCGGCTGCTCGACGACGCCACCGCCTGGCTGGCGGCGCGGGGTCGCACCGGCCAGTGGGGCACCGAGGCGGCCTCGACCGACCCGCGGCGGGTCGCGCAGGCCGAGGCCTGGGCGAGCGGCGGCGGGCTGTGGCTGGCGACGCTCGCCGACCGACCGGTCGGCGCACTGGTGGTGGGGACGGCGACCGAGTACGTGCCACCCGCCACCGAACCCGAGCTGTACGTGAACCTGCTGGTCACCGACCGCGCACACGCCGGGTCGGGCATCGGCGGCCGGCTGCTGGCGCACGCCGCGGAGCTGGCCCGGGAGCGCGGGCTCGGCCTGCTGCGGGTGGACTGCTACGCGGGCGACGACGGCGCGCTGGTCCGGTGGTACGAGCGGCAGGGCTTCATCGCCACCGACCCGTTCACGGTCGAGCGCCCGGGCCGCGACCCGTGGCCCGGGCAGGTCCTCGTCCGCCGCCTGCCCTGACGCCGGTCCGCTCACCCCGGGCCGGCACCGCGCAGGCCCGGGACGGGACCGCTCAGCCGGCGCTGCGCAGCTTCGGCAGCACCTCGGCGCCGAACGCGTCGATGAAGGCCCGCTGCTCCTGCCCGACGTGGTGCAGGGCGATCTGGTCGAAGCCCAGCTCCAGGTACTCCTCCAGCCAGCCGACGTGCCGGCCGAGGTCGGCGGATACGTTCACGACGTCGTGGACCTTCTCCATCGGCACGTCCTGCGAGACCACGTCGAAGTGCTCCGGGGTCTCCAGGTCCCAGCAGACCGGCGGGGCGAAGACGTTGCTGCGCCACTGGTCGTACGCGAGCCGCTCGGCCTCGGCCTGCTCCGGCGCCCAGCTCACGTGCACCTGGAGGTGCAGCGGGCCGCGCCCGCCGGCGTCCCGGTACGCGTCGATCATCTGCCGCAGGTGCGCGGTCGGGGCGTTCACGGTGATCAGCCCGTCCGCCCACTCGGCGCACCAGCGGGCGGTGGCCACGCTGACCGCCGCCCCGATCAGCGCCGGCGGCTGCTCCGGCCGGGTCCACAGCTTCGCCCGGTCCACCCGGACCAGGCCGTCGTGGCTGACCTCCTCGCCGGCCAGCAGCGCGCGGATCACGTCCACGCACTCGCGCAGCCGGGCGGTGCGGACGTCCTTGCGCGGCCAGTCGTCGCCGGTGATGTGCTCGTTGCTCGCCTCGCCGGTGCCGAGGGCGGCCCAGAACCGGCCCGGGTACATCGCCCCAAGGGTGCCGATCGCCTGGGCGATGATGGCCGGGTGGTAGCGCTGCCCGGGGGCGTTGACCACTCCGAACGGCAGGTTGGTCGCCTGGAGCGCGGCCCCCAGCCAGGACCAGGCGAAGCCGGACTGGCCCTGCCGCTCGCTCCAGGGCGCGAAGTGGTCCGAGGACATGGCGGCGTCGAAGCCGGCCCGCTCGGCGTGGATCACCGCCTCCAGCAGGGCGCGGGGATGGATCTGCTCGTGGGACGCGTGGAAGCCGAACACCGTCATGGCGTCACTCCGTACCCACGACGGCGTCCGGCTACGCCGACGAAGCCGGGCGGGGCTACTCCGCGTGCGCCCCGGCGCCGGCCGAGGCGGCCCCCTCGCCCACCCAGACGGTCTTGGTGTTGCAGAACTCCCGCATGCCGAGCGCGGAGAGCTCGCGGCCGTAGCCGGAGTTCTTCACCCCGCCGAAGGGCAGTTCCGGGTAGGACGTGGTCATCCCGTTGACGAAGACGTTCCCGGCGTCGAGGTCGACGGCGAAGCGCTCCTGCTCCTGCGGGTCCCGGGTCCAGGCGTTGGACCCCAGGCCGAAGGAGGTGCCGTTGGCCACCTCGATCGCCTCGTCGTACGACGACACCCGGTAGAGGCCCGCGACGGGCCCGAAGACCTCCTCGGACCACATCCGCATCTCCGGCCTCAGGTCGGTGACCACGGTCGGCGGGTAGAACCAACCGGGCCCGGCGGGCAGCTCGCCGCCGCAGAGCACGGTGGCGCCCTTGTCGACCGCGTCCCGCACCTGGGCGTGGATCTCGTCGCGCCCGCCCTCGCTGGCCAGCGGGCCGACGTCGGTGTCGGGGTCCATCGGATCGCCGACCCGCAGGGCCGCCATGTTCGCGGCGAACTTCTCGGCGAAGGCGTCGAAGACGTCGGCGTGCACGATGAACCGCTTGGCCGCGATGCAGGACTGGCCGTTGTTCTGGCAGCGGGCGGTGGTGGCGACCTCGGCGGCCCGGTCCAGGTCCGCCGACGGCATCACCACGAACGGGTCGCTGCCGCCGAGCTCCAGCACGGTCTTCTTCAGCTCCCGGCCGGCGATCTGGGCGATCGACCGGCCGGCGCCCTCGCTGCCCGTCAGCGTCGCCGCGCGCACCCGCGGGTCGCTGAGCACCCGGTCGACCTCGGCTGAGCCGACCAGCAAGGTGGTGAACGCCCCCTCCGGGAAGCCGGCGCGGCGGAACAGGTCCTCCAGCAGCAGCGCGGTCTGCGGCACGTTGGAGGCGTGCTTGAGCAGGCCGGTGTTGCCGGCCATCAGGGCCGGCGCGGCGAAGCGCAGCACCTGCCACAGCGGGAAGTTCCAGGGCATCACCGCGAGCACCGGCCCGATCGGCTGGTAGCGGACGAAGGCGCGGGTGGCCTTGACCGCTCCGGCGTCGGCGGGCTCGTCGGCGAGGAACTCGGCCGCCTTCGCCGCGTAGAAGCGGCAGGCGGCGGCGCACTTGGTGACCTCCGCCTGGGCCGAGGCGTACGTCTTGCCCATCTCGGTGGTCATCAGCCGGGCGATCTCGTCGCGCTCGGCCTCCAGCAGGTCGGCCGCCGCGTTCAGCCAGCGCCCGCGCTGGTCGACGGTGGTGCCGCGCAGCTGGCGGTACGCCAGGTCGGCCCGCTCGATCGCGGCGTCGATCTGCTCCGGCGACATCGGTTCGTACGTCTTGAGCGTCTGTCCCGTGGCGGGATTGGTGGTCGCGATGGGCATCTCGTACTCCTGTCACTCGAAGAGTGAGTGGCGGGCTCCCGGTTCCTCCCGGCGGCGGGCGGCGCGGCGCCGCTGGATGATGATCAGGTCGACCACGGCGACCACCGCGAAGACCACGCAGAGGACCCCGAGCCACACCAGGTCGGCGTTGAACGCCAGCACCGCGAAGACGGTCATGGTCACCAGACCGAACCCGGCGAGCACGAGCCGCATGTTGAGCGCGCTGTAGGCGTGGCCGACCGTGCCACGGGCGCGCCGGGGCTGCGATCTCGTCATCTCACCGACCTACCCCCGATCGACCCGCTTAACCCGCCCCGGCGGTGGGCCCCGGGCTCCCCCTCCTCCCCCGCTCGGGTTGGCCGGCCGCCACCCCGCCGATCGGCCGCGCCGGCCCCGCCGGTCCTGCCGCGTCGGCCCTCGCGGTGGGCCGCGCCGGCCCCACCGGTCCTGCCGCGTCGGCCCTCGCGGTGGGCCGCGTCACCCCGCTGGTGGGGTGCGTCATACCGGTGGCCCGTGAGCCTGTCGAACCGGCTCCGAGCGGAGAGGATGGCCGGTATGACGATGACCCACGCGCTGCCGGTGACCGTCGCCGTCGCCCGGCGCACCGACCCCGCCCGGACCAGCGAGATGGTGGCCTGGATGCGGGCCGGCACGGCGCTGGCCGAGGCGTTCCCGGGGTTCCTCGGGTCCGGCTGGGTACGCAGCGCGCCCGGCTCCGGGGAGTGGCACATCATCTACCGCTTCGCCGACCACGACACCCTGCGCCGCTGGGAGGAGTCCCCGCAGCGGCACTGGTGGCTCTCCTCGGCGCAGGGCATCGTCGAGCACACGCGGGTCGAGCGGCGTACCGGCGTCGAGGGCTGGTTCGACCCGCCGCAGGAGCACGTGGCGCAGACCGTGCCGGTCAGCGCCGAGCCGACGGTCCCGCCGCCCTCCCCGCCGCGCTGGAAGCAGGCGGTGACGATCTGGCTGGCGTTCTTCCCGCTCAGCCTGACCGCGACGCTGCTCACCAGCCGTTTCCTCCCGGACGTGCCGCTGGCCGCCCGGGTGCTGATGATGACCCTCACGCTGACCCCGCTGATGACCTACCTGGTGCTGCCCCGGATCACCCGGACCCTGCACTGGTGGCTGCACGGCCAGCCCGCGCCCTGGCGCGCCGACCCCCGCCTGGCGCGCTGACCCCCGCCCGACCCACCGGCATCCGCCTCGCGCGCTGGCCCCCGCCCGCCACGCTGGCCCCGCCTGACGTATCGATCCGCTAGCATGCGAAGCCGAGCGGGAACAGCCCTCTGCCGCATTGTCGACAGCGGCGGGTTGCCCCACCGGGGCCGCGCTTAGAGTTACCGCGCTGTCGCTCTCCGCTGCGGGACTGGGGATGGTATGCCTCGACGCTGGGTCACCGTGGCCGCCTGCCTGCTGGCGCTGGTCGCGCTCGCCTGCGAGGGCGGCGGGGAGCCCGGCTCCCGCCCGCCCCGGGAGACGCCGTCGCCCGGCTCGCCCGGCGGCATCGCGGCCCTCGGCGACTCGATCAGCACCGGCTTCGGCTCCTGCCTGGTGCTCGTCTCGTGCGAGCGCAACTCCTGGTCCACCGGCGACGGGCTGCGCGTCGACAGCCTCTACCGGCGGCTGCTCGACCGGAACCCGGCGATCCGGGGCAAGGCCCACAACCACGCCAGCCCCGGGGCCCGCGCGGCGTCGCTGGAGGGGCAGGCCCAGCGGGCGGTACGCGACCGCGTCGACCACGTCACCGTGCTGATCGGCGCCAACGACGTGTGCCGGGGCGGCATTGAGGCGATGACCCCGGTGAAGCAGTTCCGCGCCGAGGTGGACCGCGGCCTGCGGGTGCTGCGGCAGGGGCGACCTAAGGCCAGGGTGCTGGTGGTGAGCGTGCCCAACCTGCACCGGCTCTGGGAGGTCGGGCACACCGACGCGCGGGCGGTGCGGGCCTGGAAGCGGGGCGTCTGCCCGGCGCTGCTGGCCAACCCCACCTCGACGGACCCGCTCGACCGGGCCCGCCGGGCGGCCGTGCGGGAGCGCATCGCCGACTACAACGCCCAGCTCGCCGCCGCCTGCAAGGCGTACGGCTCGCGCTGCCGGCACGACGGCGGGGCGGTGCACCGCGTGCGGTTCGACCTGGAGCTGGTCAACCCGCTGGACTGGTTCCATCCCAACGCCGCCGGGCAGGACCGGCTGGCCGACGTGGCGTGGCGCGCCTCGGGCCTCGGCTCCTGACCCTGCCGGCCGACCGCACACCCGCAGGGGCGGGCGGGCGGACGGGCGGCGGGATGGCGGGTGACGACCGGCTCAGGGCCGGCGGGGCTCGGGGACGGTCGGTCCGCCGTGCTGGCGGTAGAGGGCGTGGGAGCGCACGGCGAGATCCTTGGTGGCCGACGAGTTGGCCCAGGTGCCGAGCACGATCGCCGCGCCGGGCACCACCTTGGCGAAGACCCGCTTCGCCGCGCGTACCCCGGCCATCTGGGCCAGTCGCACGCCGAGGCGCAGCATGACCTTGCCGAGCGGGTTCTGCCCCCCGCTGCCGAAGAGGGCCCCGGCGCGCTCCCGGCCGGCGGCCACCCCGAGCGCGAGCCGGGCGCTCTCGGCGACCTTGTGCACCTTCTGCAGCACCAGCAGGTCGGTCGCCCGGTCGCCGTGCAGCGGGTCGACCCCGTACGCGGCGGCGACGTGCAGCACCATCCGGGCCTGCGTCCAGGCCAGGATCCCCACGTCGATCACGGCGCCGGGCAGCCCGGCGGCGCCCGACACCGCCCCGGAGAGCCGGGCGTGGTTGACGAACTTGCGTACTGCCTGCTCCGCCAGGGCCTCGGCGGAGACGCCGGGCTGCTCGGCCCGGGCCCGCGCGGCCCACTGCGCCGCCTCCGGCCCCAGCCGGCGTACGGCCTCCAGGGCGAGGTGCTCGGGGGCGTACTGCGGGTCCTCCCGCATCCGGTCCCAGAGCTTCAGCGGCGGCGCCTCGGTGGCCTCCTGCGTCGGTGCCGGAACCACGGCCGGCGGCTGAGGTCCTCCGGCGACGCGCTGGTCGTCGGCGGGCGCGGGATCGGTCACAGGGTCTCCCGGGGGTCGGAGAGGTCGGCGGTGACGGGTCAGCGGCGGTTCTGGAGCTTGGCCGCGAGACCCCGGAGCTTCTGCTGGGTGCCGGGCTTGGCCAGCTCGCGACGGCCACGGTCGACCATCTGCTGACCCTTGGGCGAACGCAGGAAGGTGCTGATCCGCTGCATCAGTGACATGTCGTCCTCCAGTCGGTGGTGCCTGTTCCATGTGTACCTCGGAGCGACAACACATGTACCCCGGATGCGCGAACCGCAACCGTCCACTGTGGTTGGTAGAAGCCTACTGCCCGGCCTCCAGGCACGCCGCGACGACCTTGGAGGCGCGCCACTCGTGCTTGGCGTAGTGCTCCGGGTAGGCGGAGATCTGCACCGCCTGGGCGGCGTCGGTGAGCCGCATCTGCTGCCAGCCCGGCACCCGCGCCAGCGCCGAGAGGAACTGTCGGGTGGCGAACTCCGGGTCCATCAGCTCACCGACCTCGCCCCAGCCGCTGCTGGAGCGCTGCTGGAACAGCCCGACCGAGTCGTGGTCCCACCCGATGCCCTGGTGCGGGTACTCGCGGGACTCGGGGAGCACCCCGCTGGCGACGTTGTAGAGGTTGCTCTCCTGCATCGCGGTGGCGACCGCGATCACCAGCGCGCGCCGGGGCATCCCCATCTCGCGCCCGGTCCGCACGATCTCCTCGGCGTTCTCCATCTGGGCGTCGTCGAGCCCGACGACCGGGGCGGGGTCGATCGGCTTGCGGGTGGTCTTCTCCGGTGCCGGGGTGGTGGTGTCCGGGTCGGCGGCGCGGGTCGGGGTCGGGCTGGCGGAGGTGGCGACGCGTTCCACCTTGCGGGAGGCCGGGTCCGGCTCGGCGCGCTCGGCGAGCGCGGAGGGGGCGGCGGCGGGGGCCGGGTCGGCGGAGTCGTCCCCCGCGCCCTGGGCGACGGCGGTCAGGCCGAGACAGCACAGCACGCCGGTGGCGAGGGCGATCCGGGCCCGGGCGGGCCCGCGTGTCAGCAGGTGGGCGTACGCCCCGGCGGCGCGGAGGGCGGTTGACCGAACGTACGAGGGGGTATCGTTCGAACGGCCAACCGGGTCACCGGGGGCGATCTGGTCGTCGAGGGTGCGGTCGTCACGCATCAGCCGAGGCTAGGCAGGCCCACCCGCCGATCACCCCGGGTGATCTCGTGGCTTTCCTCACGATATGGGCTGGGCCGGGTGGACGCCCCTGCCGCCCCGGGCAGCCCGGGGGACGGACCTCGCGGACCGGTCAGACCTCCGGGTCGCCCCGGCCCGCCCCTGCGCGCCCGGAACACGGACAAACCCCCACCGTCCGGCCCATGATCCCCAAACTCGCCCGTTCGGCCGATAGCCTGGTCGTCCTGACGGTCAACGTTCCTCGTCCGCCGGTGGGCTTGCGGGCATACGCCCGATTACCGGACAGGTGACGACCCGCGGCGGGGCGCGGCGAGGAATGCACGAGGATGGCGGGTACGTTCCCCGAACCGGGTGCCCTCGCGCGGCGACCCGTACGCACGACCAGGGAGGTCCGCACCGGTGCTCGACCCACACGAGCTCTACGAGCTCACCGACGATCTGCCCGACCTCGGTCAGCCGGTCCTGATCCAGACCCTCACCGGCTTCGTCGACGCCGGCAGCGCCACCCGACTGGCCAGGGAGCAGCTGCTCACCTCCCTGGACGCCCGCCCGATCGCGCGGTTCGACGTCGACCAGCTCTTCGACTACCGCTCGCGCCGCCCGGTGATGACCTTCGTCGAGGACCACTGGGAGTCGTACGACGCCCCGGCGCTGGAGCTGCACCTGCTCCGCGACGACGACGAGACCCCCTTCCTGCTGCTCACCGGCCCGGAGCCGGACCTGCAGTGGGAGCGCTTCGTGGCCGCGGTGGCCGGCATCTCCGCGCGGCTGGACGTCCGGCTCACCGTCGGGCTCAACTCGATCCCGATGGCCGTGCCGCACACCCGGCCCGCCGGGGTGACCGCACACGCCACCCGCCGCGAGCTGATCGCCGGCTACGAGCCGTGGTTGCAGCGGGTGCAGGTGCCGGGCAGCGTCGGGCACCTGCTGGAGTACCGCCTCGGCGAGCTGGGCCGTGACGCCCTCGGTTTCGCCGCCCACGTTCCGCACTACGTGGCGCAGACGGAGTACCCGGCCGCCGCCGAGGTGCTGCTCGCCTCCGTGTCCCGCAGCACCGGGCTGCTGCTGCCCCGCGACGGGCTGCGTTCGGCGGCCGAGGTGGTCCGGGTGGAGATCGACCGGCAGGTCGCCCAGACCGACGACGCCGCCCAGCTGGTGCAGGCCCTCGAGGAGCAGTACGACGCGTTCGCGCGCGGCCGGGGCGAGAGGAACCTGCTGGCCGCCGAGGCCGGGCCACTGCCCACCGCCGACGAGCTGGGCGCCGAACTGGAGCGGTTCCTGGCCGAGCAGACCCGCCCGGGCGACACCCCGGGCAGCTGAACCGGCGACACGCGCGGGGATGGGGCAGGCTGGTCACATGCGCCTGGCGACCTGGAACGTGAACTCGGTGAAGGCCCGCCTGCCCCGGCTGCTGGACTGGTTGGCGGGCACGGGCCCCGACGTCGTCTGCCTCCAGGAGACGAAGTGCCCCGACGGCGCCTTCCCGGTGGCCGAGGTGGGCGAGCTGGGTTACACGGTGGCCAGCCACAGCGACGGCCGGTGGAACGGGGTGGCGATCCTGTCCCGGGTCGGCCTGGCGGACGTCACGGTGGGGTTCCCCGGCGAGCCGGGCTTCCCCGATCCCGAGGCCCGGGCCATCTCGGCGACCTGCGACGGGGTCCGGGTCTGGTCGGTGTACGTGCCGAACGGCCGGGCCCCGGACGACCCGCACTACGCGTACAAGCTCGCCTGGTTCGCGGCGCTGCGGGACGCGGTCGAGGCGGAGCTGACCGGCGGCCCGCCGCTGGCGGTCTGCGGCGACTTCAACGTGGCGCCCACCGACGCCGACGTCTGGGACCCGGCGCTGTTCACCCACTCCACGCACGTCACCCCCGCCGAGCGGGCGGCCCTCGCGGCGCTGCGCGACCTCGGGCTCTCCGACGTGGTGCCCACGCCGATGAAGGGCCCGCACCCGTTCACCTACTGGGACTACCGGGCCGGCATGTTCCACCAGAACAAGGGCATGCGGATCGACCTCGTGTACGCCTCGGCGCCGTTCGCCCGGGCGGTCCGCTCCGCGTACGTGGACCGGGAGGCGCGCAAGGGCAAGGGGCCCTCCGACCACGCGCCGATCGTGGTCGACGCCGACCTGGTTCCGGCCGTCGAGTCGTTCTGAGCCCCGGCCCCGTCGCTAGGGTGGAGCCATGGCAGTCGTGAAGATCAACGCGATCGACGTCCCTCCAGGCGCGGGCGAGGAGCTGGAAAAGCGGTTCGCCGCGCGGGCCGGGGCGGTGGAGAACTCCCCCGGTTTCCTCGGCTTCGAACTGCTGCGCCCGGTGGCCGGGGAGAACCGCTACTTCGTCTACACCCGCTGGGAGACCGAGGAGGCCTATCAGGCGTGGGCTGCCGGCCCTTCCCGCGCCGCCCACGCCGGGACGGGCGAGAAGCGTCCCCCGGTCGCCTCCGGCGCCACCCTCCTGGAGTTCGAGGTCGTCCAGCAGGTCCCACCCCGCCCCTGACCCGTCGCGCGAGGCGGTACGTGAGTGGGAGCCTGCGTTCAGGGGTTGCGGGAGGAGAGCAGGGTGGCGAAGGCGATGATGTTGTCGGCGTAGCCCGTCCGGCCGCCGAGCCAGTCGCCGCCGCAGGTGATCAGGCGCAGGCCCGCGGGGCCCTCGTCGCCGTAGACCCGCTCCGCCGGCAGCCGCTCCTTGGGGAAGTGCTCCACGGAGTCCACCCGGAACACCACGACCGATCCGTCCGCCCGGGCCACCTCGACGGTGTCGTCCGGGCGCAGCTTGTGCAGGTCGTAGAAGACCGACGGGCCGCGCTTGGTGTCCACGTGCCCGACGATGACCGACGGGCCCGGCTCACCCGGGGTGGGGCCCCGGTCGTACCAGCCGGTCTCGTCGGCCCGCTCCAGCGGCGGGACGGCGATGGAGCCGTCCCGGGCCTGGCCGACGGGAGCCACCGGGGCGGACACCTTGATCGCGGGAATCGACAGGCGCACCGGCCGGCTGGCCGCCAGCGCGCCGTTCTCGCTGCGGGCCGGCCGGTCCTGTCCCCCGCCGGCGGCCCAGTCGAACGGCCCGGCGGTGCGCCCCAGGCCCGCGCCGGTGGCGAAGACCCCGGCCAGCACCAGCACCACCGCCAGCGGCACCGACCAGGGGCGGCGTCCGGGCGGCCGTGGGCTGCGGGCCGCTGTGGTGGCCGACTGCGGGGCGGGTGCGGGGACCATGACCGGGCTCAGCGACGGGCGGTACGCGGGCGGCGCGCCGACCGGACCGCGAGCACGATGCCGGTCACGATCAGCGCGAGGCCACCCGGAAGCAGCAGCCCGCCGGTGAAGCCACCGCCACCACCACCGAACCCGGTCGCCGGGCCGCGACTGGGCTTCACGGCCTTGACGACCTGGAGCATGGTCGAGGCGGTCTCGCCGTCGCGGCACTCCAGCTTGATCCGGTAGTTGCCGGGCCGGGTGCGCTCCCGCACCATCGGCGCGGCGGTCAGCGTGCCGTGCTGCGGCTGCACCTGCACCCGGCCGAAGGCGTCCGAGACCACGGTGGCGGGGACCGAATTGTCCTGGCAGCTGGCCCGGATCCCCACCAGGAAGCCGGGCTCGACGGTGCTCGGGCTGACCTCGACGAAGACGCGCGGCCCCGGCGGTCCCGGCTGGGGCGCGCCGGCCCGGGCCAGCAGAGCGCCGCCGGACCTGGAGGCGACGCCGGACGGCGGGGACGACAGGGCGGCAAGGACGGTGGTGGACGACAGGGCGACGCCGGACGGCGGAGCGGCGGTGGCCGGGGCGGCCGCGAGCAGGGGACCGGCGACCACGGTCACGATCGCCAGCGCCACACCGCCGCGGTGCACCGACACGACGCCCCCTCCCGGCGCGTTGGGG
Organism: Micromonospora sp. DT46; assembly: GCF_049841735.1. Lineage (NCBI taxonomy): Bacteria > Bacillati > Actinomycetota > Actinomycetes > Micromonosporales > Micromonosporaceae > Micromonospora > Micromonospora sp. DT46. The sequence continues at coordinate 258,702 of NZ_JBNCKW010000008.1, forward strand.
CAGTGCCGGGCAACACCAGACACCCGGTCTGCCGTACGGGATGGATCCTCTCATCCCCGGGCGAACATCACATCCGATTCGGCGCGGTCGTCGCGTACCCTCGGGTCGTTGTGACCTTCACCGACTCCCCCGCCGCCGCCGTCCCCGCGCCCGCCGCCGCCCGGACGATCCGGACCTTCCATCCGCGCCGTGGCCGGATGAGCAGCCGCCAGACGGACGCCCTCGACCGGCTCTGGCCGGTCTACGGCCTGGACGTGCCGGAGCGGCCCGGCACGCCGGTGGACCTGGCCGGCCTGTTCGGCCGGCGGGCCCCGCTGGTGCTTGAGATCGGCTCCGGGATGGGCGACACCACGGCCGAGATGGCCGCCGCCGACCCCGGTCGAGACTATCTGGCGGTCGAGGTGCACACGCCCGGAATCGCCAACCTGCTGGACCTGGTGGACCGGCACGGCCTGCGCAACGTACGGGTGGCGCAGGGCGACGCCCTGGACCTGGTCGCGGGCCTGCCGGAGGCGTCGCTGGACGCCGTGCACGTCTTCTTCCCCGACCCCTGGCCCAAGTCCCGGCACCACAAGCGGCGGATCATCCAGCCGGCCCACGTGGCGCTGCTGCGCTCCCGGCTGGTGCCCGGCGGCACCCTGCACTGCGCGACCGACTGGGCCGAGTACGCCGAGGCGATGCGCCAGACCCTGGACGCCGACCCGGGGCTGGTCGACGCGCACGACGGCTTCGCTCCCCGCCCCGCCCACCGCCCGGTCACCAAGTTCGAACGCCGGGCCCTGCGGGCCGATCGCCCGATCTTCGACCTGATCCACCGCCGGTCGTGAGAGGAAGGGCCCCCTGTCAACGGATTCCGTTGCACGGGGGCCCTTCCTGACACCCTGGGCGCACGGATCCGGTTGGCGCTCGGGGGCATGACCCAGGCACCATGGACGCGCTATGACGCTCACCGCCGCGCTGCCGACAAGCGCCGACCCCGACACCCTCTTCGACGCGTTCGCCGGCTGGGCGAAGGAGCGCGGCCTCGACCTCTACCCCCACCAGGAGGAGGCGGTCATCGAGATCGTCTCCGGCGCCAACGTGATCATGAATACGCCGACCGGCTCCGGCAAGAGCCTGGTCGCGATCGCGGCGCACTTCGCGGCCCTGGCCGACGACCGGACGACCTTCTACACCGCGCCGATCAAGGCGCTGGTGTCGGAGAAGTTCTTCGCCCTCTGCGAGGTCTTCGGCGCGGACAACGTGGGCATGTTGACCGGCGACGCCAGCGTCAACGCCGACGCGCCGATCATCTGCTGCACCGCCGAGATCCTCGCCAACCTGGCGCTGCGCGAGGGCGACCGGGCCGACGTCGGCCAGGTGGTCATGGACGAGTTCCACTTCTACGCCGAGCCCGACCGGGGCTGGGCGTGGCAGGTGCCGATCATCGAGCTGCCGCAGGCCCAGTTCGTCCTGATGTCCGCCACGCTGGGCGACACCACCCGCTTCGTCGACGACCTGACCCGGCGTACCGACCGGCCCACCGCCGTCGTCCGCTCCGCCGAGCGGCCGGTCCCGCTGATCTTCTCGTACGCGATGACGCCACTGCACGAGACCCTCGAAGAGCTGCTGGAGACGAAGCAGGCGCCCGTCTACGTCGTGCACTTCACCCAGGCCGCCGCCCTGGAACGCGCCCAGGCGCTGATGAGCGTCAACGTCTGCACCCGCGCTGAGAAGGACATGATCGCCACCGCGATCGGGAACTTCCGGTTCACCTCCGGGTTCGGCAAGACCCTGTCCCGGCTGGTCCGGCACGGCATCGGCGTGCACCACGCCGGGATGCTGCCCAAGTACCGCCGGCTCGTCGAGACCCTCGCCCAGGCCGGCCTGCTCAAGGTCATCTGCGGCACCGACACCCTCGGCGTCGGGATCAACGTGCCGATCCGCACCGTGCTCTTCACCGGCCTGTCCAAGTACGACGGGGTGCGCACCCGGCTGCTCAAGGCGCGCGAGTTCCACCAGATCGCCGGCCGGGCCGGGCGGGCCGGGTTCGACACCGTCGGCCGGGTGGTCGTGCAGGCCCCCGAGCACGTCATCGACAACGAGAAGGCGCTCGCCAAGGCCGGCGACGACCCGAAGAAGCGGCGCAAGGTGGTGCGCAAGAAGCCGCCGGAGGGCTCCATCGGCTGGGGCAGACCCACCTTCGACCGCCTGGTCGAGGCCGAGCCGGAGCCGCTCACCTCCAGCTTCCAGGTCAGCCACTCGATGCTGCTCAACGTCATCGGCCGTCCCGGCGACGCGTTCGCCGCGATGCGGCACCTGCTCACCGACAACCACGAGGACCGCGCCGCCCAGCGCCGGCACATCCGGCGGGCCATCGCCATCTACCGGGCGCTGCGCGCGGGCGGGGTCGTCGAGCAGCTCGACGAGCCCGACGAGACCGGGCGGCGGGTCCGCCTCACCGTCGACCTCCAGCTCGACTTCGCCCTCAACCAGCCGCTCTCGCCGCTAGCGCTCGCCACGATCGAACTGCTCGACGTCGAGTCCCCCGCGTACGCCCTCGACGTGCTCTCGGTGGTCGAGTCGATCCTGGACGACCCGCGCCAGGTGCTCTCCGCGCAGCAGTTCAAGGCGCGCGGCGAGGCGGTCGCCGCGATGAAGGCCGAGGGCATCGAGTACGAGGCCCGCCTCGAACTCCTCGACGGGGTGACCCACCCGAAGCCCCTCGCGGAGCTGCTGGACTCGGCGTACGAGATGTACCGGCAGGGGCACCCGTGGGTGGCCGACCACCAGCTCTCCCCCAAGTCCGTCGTCCGGGACATGTACGAGCGGGCGATGACCTTCACCGAGTACGTGCAGTTCTACGGGCTGACCCGGTCGGAGGGCCTGGTCCTGCGCTACCTCGCCGACGCGTACAAGACGCTGCGGCAGACAGTGCCCGAGGACGCCAAGACCGAGGAGCTGGTCGACCTCATCGAGTGGCTCGGCGAGCTGGTCCGGCAGGTCGACTCCAGCCTCATCGACGAGTGGGAGCGGCTGCGCAACCCCACCGACGCCGCCGAGGCCGCCGAGGCGCTGGACGACCGCGTGCCGGCGGTCACCCGCAACGCCCGGGCCTTCCGGGTGCTGGTGCGCAACGCCCTGTTCCGCCGGGTCGAGCTGGCCGCCCTGCGCCGCTGGTACGACCTCGGCGAGCTGGACGCCGCGTCGGGCTGGGACGCGGACGCCTGGGCCGACGCGCTGGAGCCGTACTTCGAGGCGTACGACTCGATCGGGGTGGGTCCGGACGCCCGCGGCCCGGCGCTGCTGATGATCGAGCAGGGCCGGGAGCGGTGGACGGTCCGGCAGATCCTCGACGACCCCGAGGACGACCACGACTGGGGCATCAGCGCCGAGATCGACCTCGCGGCCTCCGACGAGGCGGGCGCGGCGGTCGTCCGGATCACCTCGGTCGGCCAGCTCTAGCCACCGCCTCGACCGTGGGGGCCGGCTCCGGCCGGCCCCACCGCGGTGCTCCGGGTGCCCGCAGGCAGGTATCGCGTTGCCGGGGTGAACCGCCCTGGACTAGGTTGACCCCGTGCCCGCCTCGGACAGGGTGCGCCGCCCCTAGCGGCGGCGCGAAACCCCAGACTGCCGAACGCTCTGCGTTTCCGCTCCGCCGCATCAGCGACCCTTCGCCGGTGTGGCCGTCCGAGCTGCCCGGCTCCGCATGCGATGTCCGGAGCCTTTCGTGAACAATTCTGCATCCACCTGTCCCGTCCCCTGTGACGCTCCCCGCTTCCGTCTCCTCCTGACCGTCGTCGTCCCGGGTCGGTGGTCGCGGTGAACGCGCGTGCCCTCACCCTGACCGCGGTGCTGTTGTCGTCGCTGTCGTTCCCGCTGACCATCACCGGGGCGTCCGTCGCGCTTCCCGGCATCCAGCACGACCTCGACACGTCGCTCACGACGGCGCAGTGGGTCGTCAACGGCTACAACCTCTGCTTCGCGGCGTTCCTGGCCTTCGGCGGCTCGCTCGCGGACCTGCTCGGCAAGCGCCGCCTCTTCACCGCCGGGGTCGCGGTCTTCCTCGCCGGCAGCGTGCTGTGCGTGCTGGCCCGGGACGCCACGGTCCTCAACCTCGCACGCGTCCTCGCCGGCACGGGTGCGGCAGCGGCGACGGCGACCGGTCAGTCGATCCTGGCGGCGACCTTCGGCGGACCGGCCCGGACCCGGGTGTTCGGCGCGCTCGGCGCGGTCCTCGGCGTCGGCCTCGCGTTCGGACCCACGATCTCCGGCCTGCTGGTGGACGCGCTCGGATGGCGGGCCGTCTTCGCGGTCCCCGCCGCGCTGGCGGGAGTCGTGCTGCTGGTGTGCCCCTTCCTGCCCGCCCTGCCTGGCGCGAGAAGGAGGATCGACTGGGCCGGCGGCACGCTGTTCACCGCCGCGCTCGCGCTCCTCATCTGGGCCTTCGTCGAGGCACCCGCCCTGGGAGCCTCGCATCCGTCGGTGCTCGCCGCGCTTCTCGCCCTCGTGATCTGCGGGATCGCGTTCGTACGCGTCGAGAAGCGCGGCACCGACCCGATGTTCGACCTCGGCCTCCTGCGCGACCGGAGCTTCGTCGGGTACTCGCTGGTCGCCGCGACCATGATGGGACTGCTCGTTCCCCTTCTGGTCTACCTGCCCTCCTACCTCATCGACGTCGCCGGCCTCGACGCCGGACGAGCCGGGCTGTGGATGCTCATGCTCACCCTGCCCTCGGTGGCCCTGCCCCCGGTCGGCGCGGCGGTCGCGCATCGCTCGCCCCGCCTGCTGTCGGTCGGGGCGATCGCCCTCGGCACGGCCGGCATGTTCACCCTCACCACCATCGGGCCCGACAGCACACCGGGTTCCCTCCTGCTCCCGCTGCTGCTGATCGGGACCGGTGTCGGCGCCACCACGGGCGTGATCGACGGACTCGCCATCGCCAGCGCGCCCGTCCGACGGGCCGGCACCGTGGCCGGGCTGTTCAACACCGGCCGGCTCGTCACCGAGACGATCGCGCTCGCGCTCGTCGGCTCCACCCTCGCCATCGTCAGCGGCGGGCACCTCGCCGGCGACGGCTTCACCGCCGCGCTGCGCGTCGTCGCGACGGCGCTCGGCTGCTTCGGCGCCGCCTCCGCCGTCGCTGTCGGTCTCCTCCTGCGACGACGGGATGCCGGGCGCCCGGCGGCGTGACGGCGCTGACGCCGCGCGTCCCGGCGCCCGCCACGTGCCGGGACGCGCGGCGGGCGCGTCGTCAGGAGGTGGTGAGGACGACGAGCTGCCGGGTCGCCCGGGTCATCGCGACGTAGCGGTCGACCGCTCCCTCGACGCCGGCGCCGAACGCCTCCGGGTCGACGAGGACGACCATGTCGAACTCGAGCCCCTTCGCCAGCTCCGGGGTCAGCGACCGGACGCGGGACATCGCCCGGAACGTGGGGTCGCCGATGACGCAGGCGGTCCCCTCGGCGTGGGCGGCGAGCCAGGTGTCGAGGATCGAGTCCCGATCGGCGGCGGATCCGCGTACGACGGGAGCGCCGCCGCCGCGGATGGAGATCGGCACGTTGGCGTCGGGGAGCACGGCCCGGATGACGGGCTCGGCCTCCGCCATGACCTCCTCCGGCGTCCGGTAGTTGACGGTCAGGGAGGTCACGGTGATCCGGTCGAGCCCGACGCGCTCCAGCCGTTCCCGCCACGACTCGGTGAACCCGCGCCGGGCCTGGGCGCGGTCCCCGACGATGGTGAAGCTCCCCGACGGGCAGCGCAGCAGCAGCATCTGCCACTCGGCGTCGGTCAGTTCCTGGGCCTCGTCCACCACGATGTGGGCGAACGGTCCGGCGAGCAGGTCCGGCTCCACGTGGGGCAGGGCGGTCCCGTCGACCAGGGCGTCCTGGAGGTCCAGCTGGCGCAGGCTCGACAGCACGCCCTCGCCGTCGTCGTAGGCGTCGGCCTCGATCAGGTCGTCGACGACGGCGGCCATGCGCGCGCGTTCGACGGCGACGACGGCCTCCTGCCGGCGCCTGCGCCCGGACGCCTCCGCGTCGCCGAGCCGTTGCCGTGCCGCGTCCAGCAGCGGCAGGTCGGACACCGTCCACGCCCCGGCGTCGCGGCGCTGGAGGGCGCGGACCTCGTCGGGGCTGAGCCAGGGAGCGCACCGGCGCAGGTAGGCGGGCACCGACCACAGGTCGCCGACGAGGTCGGTCGCCTCGATCAGCGGCCAGGCCCGGTTGAACGCCGTACGCAGCTCCCGGTTGCGCAGCAGCGAGGCGCGGACCACGTCGTCGGGCTCGTCGCCGTCGTACTTCCCCACCAGGATCGTGAGCAGCTCCTCCCAGACCTCGTCACGCGCCTCGTTGTGGGGCGTACCGGGGCCCGGCGCCTCGAACGCCTCGGCCCAGTCGGCGGCGCGCAGCCGGATGTCGGCCTCGTCCGTGCTGACCGTCATCGGTGCGGTCGGCGGCTCCTCGTAGAACCTGACGGCCGACTCGATCGCCTTCACCATCTCCGCCGACGACTTCAGGCGGGCCACCTCCGGGTCGGTCTCGACGCCCGCCGAGGCGCCCTCGGGTACGAGGTCGCGCAGGGTGCAGGTCTGCACCTCCTCCTCCCCCAGGCTGGGCAGCACGTCGGAGACGTACGCCAGGTAGGGCTGGTGCGGCCCGACGAAGAGCACGCCGCCCCGGCGGTGACCGAGGCGCGGGTCGGCGTAGAGCAGGTACGCCGTGCGGTGCAGCGCGACGACGGTCTTGCCGGTGCCGGGACCGCCGTCCACGACGAGCGCCCCGCTCGACCCCGCGCGGATGATGGCGTCCTGGTCGGCCTGGATCGTGCCGAGCACGTCGCGCATCCGCGGCGACCGGCTGGCGCCCAGGCTGGCGATGAAGGCGGACTGGTCGTCGAGCGCGGCGGCGTGCCCCTCGAGGGCGTCCGGGGTGAACACCTCGTCCCAGTAGTCGGTGATCCGGCCGCGCGTCCAGCGGTACCTGCGGCGGCTCGCCAGGCCCATCGGGTTGGCGTGGGTCGCCGCGAAGAACGGCTCGGCCGCGGGGGAACGCCAGTCGAGCAGCAGCCGCCCGCCCGCGCCGTCGGTGAGGCCACGCCGACCGACGTACGCGGGCGCTGGATCGTCGGCGCCGACCATCCGGCCGAGGCACAGGTCCACGCCGAAGCGGCGCAGTGTGCGCAGGCGGGCGGCCAGCCGACGGACCTCCATGTCCCGGTCCACCGCCTGCCGGCCCTTGCCGCCGGGGGCCCGGCGCTCGGCGTCGAGGCGGTCGGACAACTCGGTGCTCGTCCGCTCGATGCTCCCCGCGACGGCCGCGAAGTGCTGCTCGTCGGCGGCGATCAGCGTCGGATCGGCCTTGGCGGCGAGGTGGTCGGGAAGGTCGAACGCGCTGGCGGTCAGAGGGTTCACGGGATCAGCTCCGATCATGTTCCGGGTCCTGGCTCGGCGCTGCCGCACGCGTACGCGGACGCTGTGGTTCGACGTGCCGGCGCTAGCAGCACGTCGACAACGACGCCCGCAATTCGCGCGTTCCTTTTCTGCGGGCTCGGGCCTCGGCCGGTGATTTTGCGGCACGAACCAGGTCTTGCCGCAAGCCCCCTGGTGCGCTATATGTTGAGAAGGGAAAGGAGCGCACACCTCCTTTCCCTTCGTTGTCCGCAGGAACGGAAAGTCCTTCGCGAAGCGGCAACGCGCCGTTCACCACGGCACCGTTCGTACTCCACGCGCGTCGCGGTTCAGCTCGGCGACCGGGTGTTCCGGCCCCGACCAGCGACGGGAATCGGTCTCACCCTGACATCGCCAGCATGTCGAGAGCGGCGAAGAATGCCATCGGCCGGCCGGGGCGGATGACCTGTTCGAGGAGCACGACGCCGATGCGGTCGGCAACGTCGCACTCTGCTTCGATCGTCGTGCGGACGGGGCCGTACCGGCGGGAGGAGGAACGCGCCGAGGCGAGGACCATCTGGTCCCGGTGGAGCTGTGCCCGACGTGAGCTGGTGTGGACGACCTCGTACCTGCGCCCGAGGAGCGTCCAGGTGGTGCCGGCGTTGCGCCGACGGCAGGGCGCTTTCCTGCCGTTGACGAACTCGAACCGTTCACCGGTGGTCAGCGTGACCGTGACGGTGTCGGCCTGGAAGGCCAGGATCCGTGAGCGGGGCGGCCACGCCGCTTTCTCCGCGCCACGGCGCGGTTCCACGACGGTCAGCTCGGCACCGCGCTCGTCGAGCAACCGCAGCCGGCGCGCGTCCCCCGCGTCGAACGAGTATCCGAAGCTCAGGGGCCCCACCACCGGCGAATCAGTCACGCACTCATTCAATCAGTCGGGCTTGGTGGCGGCTGCTCTGGCGGCCCGTTCGATCTCGGCGCACCGCGCTGCCGCACCGAGGCACGGGTTCGGGGAACGGCCGGTCGAAGATGTCGCCGAAGTATCTGGCCTCCATCAACGACAGGTGCTTGACCAGGCCGCGAAGGTTGGTGCCGGTCGAGGTCAGGGGACGGCGGATGTCGTACTCGGAAAGCCCGTCGAGTTTCCACAGCATCACCTCGCGAATATCTCGCAGATCGCTGTGCAGGTACTCCTTGGCGAAATCATCGATCACGGAGAACGCTCCTGCCGTAGGCCGTCAATCTCTGGTGGCTGGCATCGTGTCAATCCGTTGAAGGAGGACTTCGACGGCGTTGGCGACGGTGGCGACCGTGATGTCGGGTTCCGGTTGCCCCTCGGGCCACGACCTCGACTCGGTCTGCAGCCACATGGTGCGCAATCCTGCACGGCGTCCACCGGCGACATCGAGCATCGGGTCGTCGCCGATCATCCAGCCGCCGTGCGCTATCGATGTTCCGCAGCGCTGCGCGATGATGCTGAAGATCGCCGGCTCGGGTTTGCGGATGCCGACTTCGTCGGAGATGCACCAGCCGTCGACCAGCGTGTTGAGGCCAGCGCGGTGGATCTTGCCGTGCTGGTTGTCGGTCATGCCGTTGGTGACGATCCCGATCCGCCACCCGGCGGCACGCAGCAGACGTAGCGCTTCGAGGTCTTGCGAGCGGCAGGCGACCAGTTCCGGCATGCGCTGGCGGTATTGCTGCCAGAGTTCGTCAGCGGCCTGGTCGAGGCGAAAGGTCTCGCGGACGGCGTGGAAGAAGATGCCTTTCGTACCGGAGGTCCGGGCGTCGGCGTCCAGGAGCCAGACGAAGGCGGCGGCGTCGAGGCGGTGGGTGATCACGAACTCCCGGGCCCATGCGCGGAAGGCGGCGCTGCGGTTGACGAGGGTGTCGTCCAGGTCGAAGAGCGCCAGCCGCTGCATGTCGAGATCGTAGGCGGGTTGCCTGGCCGAGATCGTCCGGTGCGGCCGTCGCCCGGCCCGGCAGGTCGACCTGACGAACGCCCCGACAAACCCTGGGAGATGTCACACCCGTCGATTAGAATGTGTGTACTAATCGAGGTCCTGACCTGGGAGGACGCCCGTGAGCACGCCCGCCTCCGCCCCACCCACCCCCTACGCCACCCTGCTCGGCTTCACCCGCTACGTCGACCGCATCGGCCCGACGAAGGCCACCTTCGTCGGGGGCCTGCGCAAGCAGCGGGCCAGCCGCTCCGGCTTCAACCCGCACGGCCAGTTCGTCAAGGCGCTCAAGGCCGACATCGCCTTCCACACCGGCGGCACCCACCTCGACCAGGTGGTCGACGTGGTCAAGCCCCGCTGGCGACCGCTCTACCAGGCCCTCGTCCCCGGCGCGACGACCTGGCTGCGCTCCCTCGGCGAACCGAGGGCCGTCGACCTCGCCCAGACCCGCGACGCGCTCGCGATGCTGGGCGACCTGCCCGTCAAGGTCAACCCCCAGTTCGGCGTACGGCACGCCGACGGTCGCGTCGAGGCCGTCCGACTGCACTTCGACGAGGCGCCGCCCAGCGAGGAGGCGACGCTCGCCACCCTGCACCTGATGGCCCGGCACATGGACGCGGTGCTCCCGCACGCCGAGCCGGTCCTGGTCGACGTCCGCCGTGGCGAGGCCCACCGCATGCCCACCGACGCCCGCCCGGAGCAGATCGAGCGCTGGCTGGCCGGCGAGGCGGCGGCCTTCCGGGCCATCTGGGCCACCGCCGCCTGATCCCTTCCCACCACCCACCCGATCCCGCTCGCCCGGTCCGGCCGACGTGGCCGGGCCGGGCGCCGACCGGGAGCCCGTGACACCCGCCGGCCGGGCAGCGCGGCCGGGATCCGCGACACGCGCCGCCGGGTCGGCGGGTCGGCGGGTCGGCGGGTCCGCGGGTCCGCGGGTCGGCGGGTCGGCGGGTCGGCGGGTCGGCGGGTCGGCGGGTCGGCGGGTCGGAGCATGTGCGGCGGCGCCCCGGGCGGGTCGGCCAACCCGCCCGGAAGCCCACATCCCGGGCGGCGGATCGACACGGCGGCCACCATCGTGAATCATCTATCTTCATGACCACCGGGTCCACGGACGCCCGACCGTCCGCCGAAATCTCCGACCACGACCAGGTTCCCGACCCCGGGGACCCCGGCCGACGGGACCGGTGGGGCTGGCTGCGCCACGAATGGACACTGGCGGTGCTCGGCGGGCTGCTGCTGGCGGTGGTGCTGACCTGGCCGACGATGCGGCATCCGGCGAGCACCATCCCCGGCGACATCGGCGACCCCACGTTGCAGGCGTGGCAGATGGCCTGGGCCGGGCACGCCGTGCTCAACAACCCGGCCGGCCTCTGGCACTCGAACACGTTCTTCCCCGAGACCTACACGTACGTCTACAGCGACACCCTGCTCGGCTACGCCCCGTTCGGGATGCTCGGCTCAGGCTTCGAGGCCGCCCTGGTCCGCTACAACGTGATGTACGTGCTGGTGCACGCGTTGGCCTTCGTCGGGGCGTACGCGCTGGCCCGGCAGCTCGGGGCGGGCCGGCTGGGCGGGGCGGTCGCCGGGATCGCGTGGGCGTACGCGCCCTGGCGGCTGGCGCACTCCGGCCACCTGAACATCCTGTCCAGCGGCGGGATCGCGTTGTGCCTGGCGATGCTGGCGCGCGGCCACGGCTGGTCGCTGCGGCACGGCTACCGGCCGGAGCGGCGGCGACCCGGCTGGGCCCTCGCGGGGTGGCTCGTCGCCGCCTGGCAGATCAGCCTGGGCTTCGGCATCGGACTGCCGCTGGTCTACTTCCTGCTGGCCGCGGTGCTGGTCGGGGCCGGCGGCTACGGCTGGTCCTGGTGGCGGCGCGGGCGACGACCCGCGTTCGGCCGGCGGCTGCTGGTCGCCGACGTGGCCGGTGGCGCCGTCTTCGGCGCGGTGACGCTCCTGCTGGGCCTGGTCTACCTGAAGGTCGTCGACCTCAACCCGCAGGCCGAACGGTCGTTGGCCTGGACGGAGATGTTCTCGCCGCCGCTGATCGGCTTCGTCACCGCCCCGGCGGACTCGTGGTGGTGGGGCGAGCGGCACGCGGCGGCGCGGGAACAGCTGTCCTGGCCGCCGGAGATGGCGCTGCTGCCCGGGATGGTTCTGCTCGCGTTGGCCGCGGCGGGGCTGTTCGTCTCGGTGTACCCGGCCCGGCACCGGGTCGCGTTGGCGCTCGGGGTGCTCGGCACGGTGCTGCTGGGCCTGGGCGTCACCCTCGGCGGCGACGGCGATCCGGGCTACCTGACGCTGTCGAAGCACCTGCCGGGCTGGGACGCGCTGCGGACGCCGGGCCGGATGATGCACTGGACGAGCCTGCTGCTGGCGGTGCTGGCGGCGGGCACGGTGACGGTGTTCGCCACGGCGGTGCGGCGGTGGTCGTCCCGGGGCTGGGCCAGGCTCCTGGCACCGGTGCTGCTGTTGGTCCCGCTGGCCCTGGTCGGGCTGGAGGGGGTCAACCGGACGCCGCATCCGGTGGTGCCGACGCCGCCGGCCGCGATGCGTACGGCGGCGGAACCGATGCTGGTGCTGCCCGCCGGCGGCGCGGTCGACCTGATCTTCATGTTGTGGACGACGGACGGGTTCCCCCGGGTCACGAACGGGCTGGGCGGGTTCGAGCCGGTCACCCAGGCGCAGACCCGGGCCGCGACGCCCACCTTCCCCGATGCGGGCAGCGTGGCCTACCTGCGCGGCATCGGGGTGCGGTCCGTGGTGGCCCTGCCGGGCTGGACCGCCGGGACGCCCTGGGAGGGCATCGCGGACCGGCCGATCGACGGGCTCGGCATCACCCGGGAGGAGATCGATGGTGTGCTGGTCTACCGCCTCTGAGCGGGGCGGCGCGAGGCGCGGCGCGGGGCGGGCGTCCTCGGGCGCCGGCCGGGCGGGGTGACGCAGGTGCGCCTTTCGCTGGTGGTGCCCTGCTTCAACGAGGAGGCCTCGGTGGAGCGCCTGCACACGGCGGTGACCGCCGCGGTCGCGGAGCTCACCGACGTCGACATCGAGGTCGTCTACGTCGACGACGGCAGCTCCGACGGCACCCTCGTGGCGCTGCGCCGGCTCGCCGCCGCCGATCCCGCCGTGCGCTACACGTCGCTGAGCCGCAACTTCGGCAAGGAGGCGGCGATGCTGGCCGGGCTGGAGCGGGCCACCGGCGACGCGGTGGTCATCATGGACGGCGACCTCCAGCACCCGCCCCGGTTGCTGCCCGACATGGTGGCGTTGTACCGGCAGGGTTTCGACCAGGTGATCGCGCGCCGGGACCGGCGTGGTGACCGCCTCGTCCGGATGCTGGCCTCGCGGTCCTTCTACCGGGTGGTCAACTGGTGGATCGACGTGCGGCTGCTGGACGGGGCGGGTGACTTCCGGCTGCTGTCCCGGCTGGCGGTGGACGCGGTGCTGGCGATGCCGGAGTACAACCGCTTCTCCAAGGGGCTGTTCTCCTGGATCGGCTTCCGGACGGTGGTGGTCGCGCACCGCAACGAGACCCGGCAGGCGGGCCGGAGCAGGTGGACGTTCGGCAAGCTGTTCAACTACGCGTTCGACGGGCTGCTGTCGTTCAACAACCGGCCGCTGCGGCTGGCGATCTACGGCGGCCTGTTCCTCACCCTGATCGCGGTGGTCTACATGGCCTGGGTGGTCGCCGACGCCGTCAGCAAGGGAATCGACGTTCCCGGCTACACCACCATCATCGTCAGTGTGATCGGTCTCGGCGGCATCCAGATGACGATCCTGGGCGTGATCGGCGAGTACATCGGCCGGATCTACTACGAGACCAAGCGTCGGCCGCACTACCTGGTCCAGGAGACCGAGGACCTGGTCACGCAGGACGGGGAGACGCCCCGGGTGCCGGAGCAGCCGGCGGTGCACCCGACCGAGCGGTTCCGGCAGGGCGGGCCGGCCCGCGAGGACCTCTCCCGGTACCGCTCGCTGCGGCGTGCCGCCGGCGAGTCCGTGACGGGTGACGCGCGGCAGCCGTAGCGGCTGCCGCGCGCGACACGGATCAGGCGGTGAGGTACTTCGCCAGGTCGTCGAGGATCTTGTTGGCGGCGCCGATGCCGATGCCCGTCATCCAGATCTCGTCGGAGACGACGTGCGACTTGCCGGCCTTGACCGCCGACAGCCCCTTCCAGAGCGTCCCGCCGGTGACCTTGGCCTGCTCGGCGGCGGCCTTCTCGCCGTACGCGGTGACGAAGATGACGTCGCCGTCGACCTCGCCGATGCGCTCCGGGCTGACCCGGTCCATCCGCCGGTCCTCCTTGCCGGTGAGCTGCTGGCGCTCGGGGCGGCCCAGGCCGGTGTCGCCGATGACGATGCCGGAGAACGAGTCCGGCCCGTACACCCGGATCTCGGTCGGCATGAAGCGGACGATGGAGACCTTGCGGTCGGCGGCGTTGCCGAGCTTGCCGCCGAACTCCCTGGCCCGGGTCTCGTACGCGGCCAGCAGGTCCTTGGCCTGCTGCTCCTTGCCGAGCGCGGCGCCGTCGAAGAGGAAGTTCTCCTTCCAGGTGATGCCGACCTTCTCGGTGAAGACGGTCGGCGCGATGGCGGCCAGCTCGTCGTAGAACTTCTCCTGGCGGAACTTGCTGCCCAGGATCAGGTCCGGCTTGAGGGCGTTGATGGCCTCCAGGTCGGGCTCGGTGAGCACCCCGACCTCCTTGATGCCGGCGAGCTTCTCCTCGCCGAAGTAGGTCGGCCAGCTCTTCGCCTCGCCGGCGGTGGCGGCGCCGACCGGTGTGACGCCGAGTGTCAGGGCTGTGTCGATCTTGTCTGTGTCGAGCACGACGACACGCTTCGGTTCCGTCGGCACCTTCGTGGTGCCCATGGCGTGGACGATCTCCCGGGTCTCCCCGGTGGTGGTGTCGGCGACCGGGTCGCTCTCACCACAGGCGGTGAGACCGACGCCGAGGGCCAGCGCCGCGGTGAGGGCGGCGGCGAGACGACGCATCAGATTCCTTTCGAAGGGTGCGAGCCGGTCAGCGGCGTCGCCGCGTCCCCGGCGGGCAGGCGGGTCAGGGTGGGACTGGTGAGCGCGGGCACCACCAGGGGCGCCCCGGTCACCGGGCAGGGCACGACCACGCAGTCGAGGCCGAAGACGTCCCGGACCAGGTCGGCGGTGAGGATCTCCCGGGGCGGCCCGGCGGCCACCACGGCACCGGAGCGCATGGCTATCAGGTGGTCGGCGTACCGGGCGGCCTGGTTGAGGTCGTGCAGTACGGCGACGACTGTGCGGCCCCGCTCGACGCGCAGCCGGTGCAGCAGGTCCAGCACCTCCACCTGGTGGGCGAGGTCGAGGAAGGTGGTGGGCTCGTCCAGCAGCAGCGCCTCGGTGTCCTGGGCGAGGGTCATGGCGATCCAGACACGCTGCCGCTGGCCCCCGGAGAGGGTGTCGACCGGCCGGTCCGCCAGCGCCGTCACGTCGGCGAGCGCCATGGCCCGGTCGACGGCGGCCCCGTCGGACTCCGACCACTGCCGCCACCACCGCTGGTACGGCTGCCGGCCTCGGCCGACCAGGTCCGCGACGGTCACCCCCTCGGGCACCAGCGGGCTCTGCGGTAGCACGCCGAGGCGGCGGGCGACCTCGCGGGTCGGCAGGTCCCGGATGGCGGTGCCGTCCAGCAGCACGGCGCCGCGCCGGGGCGTGAGCAGGCGGGCGATGGTGCGCAGCAGGGTGGACTTGCCGCAGGCGTTCGGCCCCACGATCACCGTGAACGCGTCGCCGGGCAGCTCCAGGTCGAGCCCGTCCAGCACGGTCCGCTCGTCGTAGCCGGCGACCAGGTCGCGGGTGGAGAGCATCACGCCTCCTTGCCAGGGTGGGACATCACGAGGGCCGCCGCCGACCGCGGAGCAGCAGGAAGATCAGGTACGGGCCGCCGATGGCGGCGGTCAGCACCCCGGCGGGCAGTTGGGTGGGGGCGAACAGCCGCCGGCCGCCCAGGTCGGCCAGCACCAGCAGCAGGGCCCCGAGCAACGCGGCGCAGAGCAGCGGCGGGCGCTCGGTGCGGACCAGCCGGCGGGCCAGCTGGGGGGCGACGAGGGCCACGAAGTCCACCGCGCCCACCTGCGCGGTGACCATCGCGGCGGCCAGCACCCCGGTGCCGGCGAGGCCGACCCGGCGGGCCACCGGGCGCAGGCCGATCCCCCGGGCGGTGTCGTCGTCCAGGGCGGTGCTGTTCAGCGCCCAGCCGGCCCAGGCCAGCACCGGCAGGAGCGCGGCCAGGGTGAGGGCGATCCACAGGCTCTCGTTCCAGCCCTTGCCGGCGAGCGTGCCGATCAGCCAGATCTGCGCGCGCAGCCCGTCGATCGGGTCGGCGGTGAGCAGGACGACCTCGGTCAGGGCCCGCAGCGCGAAGGCGACCGCCACGCCGGCGAGCACGAACCGCTGGGCGGCCAGCCCGTGCCGGGCGCCGAGGAGGAACAGCAGCGCGGCGGCGACCAGCCCGCCGAGCAGCGCCGCCGGGGCCACGAGCACCGCCGCGGCGCCAGTCGTCAGGGCCACCGTCGCGGCGAGGCCGGCGCCCTGGGTGATGCCGACGACGTCGGGGCTGGCGAGCGGGTTGCGGGCCACGCTCTGGATCAGCGTGCCGGCCACCCCGAAGGCCGCGCCGGCCACCGCGGCCAGCACCAGCCGGGGCAGTCGCAGGTCGAGGACCACCAGGTCGTACGGGGTGCCGGCGCCGGAGAGGGCGCGCAGCACGTCGGCCGGGGCGACGTACGGGGTGCCCAGGGAGAGGCTGAGCACCCCTGCGGCGAGCAGCAGCACGACCAGCGCGGCGGCGACCAGCACGGAGCGGCGGCGGACCTGCACGCTGACCGGGCCGATCCGCACGAGCGACCGCCCCGGCAGCGCGGTGACGCCCACCCGGGGACGGCCCGCCGGCCGCCCGGCGGCGGGGGCGGCGGGGGCGCTCACGCCGTCACGACCTTCGCGCGGCGGACCAGGAAGGCCAGCAGCGGGGCGCCGATCAGCGCGGTGACGATGCCCGCGGGCACCTCCCCGGGCGGCGCGACGAGCCGCCCGACGACGTCGGCGCCGAGCAGCAGCGCGGGCCCGAGCAGCGCCGAGACCGCGAGGGTCCAGCGGTGGTCGGCGCCGACCAGGGCGCGGGCCAGGTGCGGCACCGCGAGCCCGACGAACGCGATCGGCCCGGCGGCGGCGACGGCCGCCCCGGTGAGCAGCACCGCGGCGACGCCGCCGCCGATTCGGACCAGCCCGATCCGGTGCCCGAGGCCCCGGGCCACGTCGTCGCCGAGGGCGAGCGCGTCCAGGCCCCGGGCGACGAGGGCGGCCAGGACCAGCCCGGCGAGCACGAACGGCACCACCTGGGCGGCCACCGTGAGGTCCCGGCCGGTCAGCCCGCCGACCACCCAGAAGCGGTACTCCTCGAAGGTGCGGGCGTCCATGCTGAGCAGCGCGTACACCACGGAGGCGAGGCTGGCGTCGAGGGCCGCGCCGACCAGCGCGAGGGTGACCGGGCTGGCGCCCTCGCGGGCCTTGGCCGCGACGGCGAAGACCAGCACCCCGGCCCCGAGCGCACCGGCGATGCCGAACCAGACGTACCCGGCCAGCGTGCTCACGCCGAAGACGGAGATGGCCAGCACCACGCCGAACGAGGCGCCGGCGCTGATGCCGAGGATCCGCGGTTCGGCCAGCGGGTTGCGGGTGAGGGCCTGGAAGAGGACGCCGGCGACGGCGAGCGCCAGCCCGACGGCGAGGCCCAGCGCGGTGCGCGGCATCCGCAGTTCCCGCACGATGGTGGCGGCCTCGCCGCCGTCCGGGGCGATGAGCGCGCGCCACACCTCGTCGACGGCCAGCGCCCGGCTGCCGAGCGCGAAGCTCGCCAGCACGGCCAGCAGCAGCACCAGCGCGGCGGCGACCGTGACCGCGAGCCGACGACCCCCACGCGCCCGGGGCCGGGTGCCGGCAGGTGCCGGGCGGGTGGCGAGGGTGGTCACGAGGCTCCTGCACGTTCGGGCTTAGGGTCGCCTTACCGTAGCGGAACGCCCTGGCCGGGCCTAACTCGCCGTCGTCGATCCGGGCGGCGCTGAGCAGGGCGGACAGCGCCGGATCCGGTCGGGCGGCGGCCCCGGCCGCCCTAGGGTTGTCAGCATGCGATTCGACCAGCACACAGTGGTGCTCCTGAGCCGGCCGACGGACGCGCCGCAGCTACCGCTGGACGCGGCCGACCGGTTGCAGGACGCCCACCTGGCCCACCATGCGGGGCTGGTGGAACAGGGGCTCGTGCTGGCCGCGGGGCCCTTCGTCGACGCCGACGACGAGCGGCTGCGCGGGTTCGTCGTGCTCTCCATCTCCCCGCAGGAGGCCCGAGAGCTCTACCACAACGACCCGGCCGTGCGGGCCGGGCGGCTCAGCGTGCAGGTGATGAGCTGGATGGTGCCGGAGGGCACCGTGCGGTTCGAGAGCGTGCCGCTGCCCCGGTCGATCCTGGCGGCCGCCGCCGGCGACTGACGGCCCGGGACGTCAGTCGGCCGGTCGCGGCGCGGGGAGCGGGCCGGCGGGCCCGTCGAGCTGCTGGTCGGCCCAGACGTACGTCTCCGGCAGCAGTTCGGCGACGTGCACCACGCGCAGCGCGTCCATCGGCCCGACGATGACCCGGACGGTGGGGAAGTAGTCGCGCAGCACCTGCCGGCAGCGCCCGCAGGGCGGGATCACCCCGCGCCCCCGGTCGCCCACCGCGACGATCGTCTCCAGCTCGGTGACGCCCTGGGTGGCGGCGGCGCCGACCGCGACCACCTCGGCGCAGGGGCCACCGGTGAAGTGGTAGACGTTGACCCCGGTGAAGACCCGGCCGTCGGTGGTCCGCGCGGCGGCGGCAACCGTGTGGTTGTCGCTGCGGCAGCGCAGCTTGGCGACCGCCGTGGCGGCCTGCACCAGGGCCCGGTCGGTGTCGCGCATCGTCATCCAGTCCCCCGTGGCCAAGGTCGGTCGACGCCCCACTCTAGTCCGAGGCGACGCTGCCGCGCGCCCCCGACGGCCGGTCCGAGGCGACGCCGCCGCGCGCCCCCGACGGGCGTGGGCGCGCGCGGGCCGGGGCGGTGCGGCGGTAACCCGGGGGCGGTCCGGCCGTCGGCTGCCTATCCTTGGCGACGACATGCAGAATCCAGCCGCACCCGCCGCGACCGACCCCGTCCGCGAGCTGCACCGCCGCCTCCGTCCCCTGATGTTCCGCGACCAGCGCCGCTTGCAACGGCGCCTGGACGGGATACGCCGGCTGCGCGACCCGCAGCGCCGGGAGTCGGCGCTCGACGAGATCGCCGCCGACGTGGCGCGGGCCGAGGCGCTGCTGGCGGGCCGGCGCGCCGCCGTACCGGTGGTCACCTATCCGGCCCAGCTGCCGGTCAGCGAGCGCAAGGACGACATCGCCGCCGCGATCCGCGACCACCAGGTGGTGATCGTGGCCGGCGAGACCGGCTCCGGCAAGACCACCCAGCTGCCGAAGATCTGTCTGGAGCTGGGGCGCGGGATCACCGGGCTGATCGGGCACACCCAGCCGCGCCGGCTGGCCGCGCGTACGGTGGCGGACCGGATCGCCGAGGAGCTCGGCACCGAGCTGGGCGACGTGGTCGGCTACAAGGTGCGCTTCAGCGACCAGGTGAGCGACCGCAGCCTGGTCAAGCTGATGACCGACGGCATCCTGCTCGCCGAGTTGCAGACCGACCGGATGCTGCGCCAGTACGACACGCTGATCATCGACGAGGCGCACGAGCGCAGCCTCAACATCGACTTCATCCTCGGCTACCTCCGGCAGCTCCTCCCCCGCCGCCCCGACCTCAAGGTGATCATCACCTCGGCGACCATCGAGACCGAGCGGTTCGCCCGGCACTTCGCGGGCCCGCCCACCGCCGACGAGCCCGACGGCGTACCGGCGCCGGTGGTCGAGGTCTCCGGGCGCACGTACCCGGTCGAGGTGCGGTACCGGCCGCTGGTCGAGGTGGCCGAGGGCGAGGACGACGGGGAGGACGAGGAGAACGTCCGCGACCAGGTCCAGGCCATCGGCGACGCCGTCGAGGAGCTGGCCGCCGAGGGCCCCGGCGACGTCCTGGTCTTCCTCAGCGGCGAGCGGGAGATCCGCGACACCGCCGACGCGCTGGGCAAGCTGGTGGAGAAGAAGCCGGCGCTGCGCGGCACCGAGATCCTGCCGCTGTACGCCCGGCTCTCCACCGCCGAGCAGCACCGGGTCTTCGCCCCGCACGCCGGGCGCCGGGTGGTGCTCGCGACCAACGTGGCGGAGACCTCGCTCACCGTGCCCGGCATCAAGTACGTGGTGGACCCGGGAACGGCCCGCATCTCCCGCTACAGCAGCCGGCTCAAGGTGCAGCGGCTGCCGATCGAGCCGGTCTCGCAGGCGTCGGCCAACCAGCGCAAGGGGCGCTGCGGGCGCACCTCGGACGGCATCTGCATCCGCCTCTACGACGAGCAGGACTTCCTGTCCCGCCCGGAGTTCACCGACCCGGAGATCCTGCGCACCAACCTCGCCTCGGTCATCCTCCAGATGACCTCCATCGGGCTCGGCGACGTCGCCGCGTTCCCGTTCATCGACCCGCCGGACCGGCGCAACGTCGCCGACGGCGTCAACCTGCTGCACGAGCTCGGCGCGCTGGACCCGGCCGAGGCCGACCCGGCGAAGCGGCTCACCCCGCTGGGCCGGCGGCTGGCGCAGCTCCCCGTCGACCCGCGGCTGGCCCGGATGGTCGTCGAGGGCGAGCGCAACGGCTGCGCCACCGAAGTGATGGTGATCGCCGCCGCGCTGTCCATCCAGGACCCCCGCGAGCGGCCCGCCGACAAACAGGCCCAGGCCGACCAGGCGCACGCCCGGTTCACCGACCGCGAGTCGGACTTCGTGTCGCTGCTCAACCTGTGGCGGCACCTGCGCGAGCAGCAGCGCGAACTGTCGTCCAGCGCGTTCCGACGGATGTGCAAGGCCGAATACCTCAACTACCTGCGGGTACGCGAGTGGCAGGACATCGTCAGCCAGTTGAGGCGTACCACCGAACAGGCTGGTGGGCGACCGGCCGACGGCGGCGGCGGGCGCCGGGGCGGCGCGGACCTGCCGGAGGAGATCGACACCCCGAAGGTGCACCAGTCGCTGCTGCCCGGCCTGCTGTCGCACGTCGGGCTCAAGGACGCGCAGAAGCACGAGTACCTGGGCGCCCGGGGCGCGAAGTTCGCGCTCTTCCCCGGCTCGGCGCTGTTCAAGAAACCGCCGCGCTGGGTGATGGCGGCCGAGCTGGTGGAGACCTCCCGCCTCTGGGGCCGGGTCGCCGGCCGGGTCGAGCCCGAGTGGGTCGAACCGCTGGCCCAGCACCTGGTCAAGCGCAGCTACAGCGAGCCGCACTGGGAGAAGAAGCAGGCGGCCGTGATGGCCTACGAGAAGGTGACCCTCTACGGCATCCCGCTGGTCACCTCACGCAAGGTCAACTTCGGCCGGATCGACCCGGCGCTGTCCCGGGAGCTGTTCATCCGGCACGCCCTCGTCGAGGGCGACTGGCAGACCCACCACCACTTCTGGGCCGACAACCAGCGGCTGCTGGCGGAGATCGAGGAACTGGAGCACCGCGCCCGGCGCCGCGACATCCTCGTCGACGACCAGACCGTCTTCGACTTCTACGACGCGCGCGTCCCGGCCGACGTGGTCTCCGGGCGACACTTCGACGCCTGGTGGAAGAAGACCCGCCGGGAGCAGCCCGACCTGCTCACCTTCACCCGGGAGCTGCTGGTCAACGCCGGCCGCACCGGCGTGGACGAGGCCGACTACCCCGACGAGTGGTCCGCCGACGGGGTGACGCTGCCGCTGACCTACCGGTTCGAGCCGGGCACGCCGACCGACGGCGTGACAGTCGACATCCCGCTGCCCCTGCTCAACCAGGTGCCGGCGGAGAGCTTCGACTGGCAGGTGCCCGGGCTGCGCGAGGAGTTGGTGATCGCGCTGATCCGCTCGCTGCCCAAGGCGGTGCGCCGCAACTTCGTCCCGGTGCCGGACTTCGCGCGCGCGGCGCTGGCCGCGATGCCCGCCGGCGAGGAGCCGCTGCTGGACGCGCTGACCCGGCAGTTGCGCCGGATGACCGGCGTCACCGTGCCCCGGGACGCGTGGGAGCCGGAGAAGCTGCCGCCGCACCTGCGGGTCCGCTTCCGGGTGCTCGACGAGGAGAACAAGCCGGTCGCCGAGGGCAAGGACCTGCCGGCCCTGCAACGCCAGCTCAAGGCGGAGGTACGCCAGGTCGTGGCCGCCGCCGCACCCGACGTCGCCCGGACGGGCCTCCGTACGTGGAGCATCGACGATCTTCCTCGCACCATCGAGCAGGTCCGCTCCGGGTACGCGGTGACCGCGTACCCGGCCCTGGTCGACGAGGGCGACACCGTCGGGGTGAAGGTCTTCGACTCGCCCGCCGAGCAGGAGGCGGCGCACTGGGCGGGCACGCGGCGGCTGCTGCGGCTCACCGTGCCGTCGCCGGCGAAGTTCCTCCAGGGGCGGCTGTCCAACGAGGCGAAGCTGGCGCTGAGCCGCAACCCGCACGGCGGCGTGCAGGAGCTGATCTCCGACGCGGCCGGGGCGGCCATCGACAAGCTGATCGGCGACGCGGGCGGCCCGGCCTGGGACGCCGAGGGCTTCGCCGCCCTGCGGGACAAGGTCCGGGCCGACCTGGTGGACACCGTGGTCGAGATCATGGACCGGGTGCGCCGGGTGCTCGCCGCCGCGTACGCGGTCGAGCAGCGCCTCGGCGCCACGCGGAACCTGGCGGTGGTGGCCGCGCTGGCCGACATCCGGGTGCAGCTGAACGGCCTGGTGCACAAGGGCTTCGTCACCGAGACCGGCTACGCGCGCCTGCCCGACCTGCTGCGCTACCTCACCGCGATCGAGCGGCGGCTGGACCGGCTGCCGGGCAACCCGCAGCGCGACAAGCAGCAGCAGGACCGGGTGGCGGTGGTGCAGAAGGAGTACCAGGAGATGCTCGCCGCGCTGCCGCCCGGGCGCCGGCAGTCGGCGGCCGTCCGGCAGATCCGCTGGATGGTCGAGGAGCTGCGGGTGAACGTCTTCGCCCAGGCGCTGGGCACCCCGTACCCGGTGTCGGAGCAGCGGATCTACCGGGCGATGGACGAGGCCGAGGGCAGGTAGGGCGACCCGCGCAGCACCCGCAACAGCACCGGCGGGGAGAGCAGCCGCGTCGGCGGGTCGACGAGGTTCACCACCCGCAGGAACGCCGCGCCCAGCGCCGGGTCCCGGGTCGCCGCCTCGTGCAGCCGGCCCACGTACGCGTTGACCAGGCGTACCCGCGGCGAGCGGCGGCCGGGCACCTCGGGGAAGCGCAGGTCGGTGCCGACGGCGATGGACCACGGCCCGTCGATCAGCCGGGCCGCGCCCCGGAAGAACCGCCGGGCGAGCCGGTCGGACGGCCGTCGCAGCAGTCGGCGCAGCAGCAGGGCCTCCAGCGCGGCCACCGTCATGCCCTGCCCGTAGACCGGGTTGAAGCTGCACACGGCGTCGGCCACCACCAGGTAGCCCGCCGGGAAGCGGCGCAGCCGCTCGTAGCGCCGCCGCACGCTGGCCGGGAACTTCATCGTCGCCGGTGGGCTCTCCGGCCGCGCCGTACGCAGTAGGTCGGCGATCTGCGGGGCAGCGAGGGTCTCGGCGAAGGCGGTCATCCCCTCGTCGTCGGCCGGCGGCTCCTCGCCGAGCATGCCGCTGAGCGCCACCGCGAACCGGCCCTGCTCCTGCACGGCGACGATGCCGCCCCGGGGCTGGCCGGGCACGGCGTTGGTCAGCGCGCCGAGCAGCCCCTCCAGGTGGTGCGGCTCCCGCCGGTAGGTGCGGGTGAGGTAGGTGACGCCGACCTTGACCCGCTCCTCCGGCGCCGGCCGGTAGCCCAGCTCGGCCAGCCACACCGGGCTGCGGGTGCCCCGGCCGCCGGCGTCGACGACGAGGTCGGCGGCGACGGTGGTCGGGTCCCCGTCGCGGAAGCGCAGCCGTACGCCGGTGACCCGTCCCCGGTCGAGGGTGGTGGTCAGCCCCTCCACCTCGCAGCCCGCCACGATCCGCACCCCGGGCAGGGCGGCCACCCGCTCCCGGACGACCTGCTCCAGCAGCGGCCGGCTGACCCCGAGGGCGAACAGCGGGGACGGCGCGCGCCGCATCCGGTGGCCGTTGTTGTACCAGTGGACCTGCTCGTGCAGGTCGACCGTGGGCACGCCCCGCGCGCTCAGCTCCGCCGAGATCCCGGGCAGCAGCTCCTCGAACGCCTGCCGGCCCCGGGTCAGCAGGACGTGCAACTGCCGCCCCTGCGGTACGCCCCGGCGGCTCTCCGCCTGCTCGGGCAGCAGGTCACGGTCCACGAGGGTGACCCGCTCGTACGCCTCGGTGAGTGCGCAGGCGGTCAGCAGCCCGCCCATGCTCGCGCCGATCACCACGGCGCTGCCCGTTGCCATGCGGGCAGCGTAGGCAGGCCGGCGGGGCCCGGTCGTCTTCCGTCGTGCGCACCTGGCGGCGTCGGATGGCGCGGCCGGGCGACCTGGGACGGCACGGCCGGGCGGCGTGGGACCGGCGCGGTCCGGCGCCGTGGGACCAGTGCGGCCGGGCGCGTGCCGGCGGCGTCAGAGGGGCTCGACGCCCGGCGGCAGGTCCCCGCCGGTGGTGGCGTCGCGGACGTAGTCCAGCAGTATCCGGCGCAGCTCCCGGCCGGCGTGGGTGGGCACCACGTCGCGGCGCCGGGCGACCGCGATGGTCCGCCGGACGCCGGGTGGGGCCAGCCGGGTGACGCGTACGCCGGGGCGCCGGGCCACCACGATGCCGGGGACCAGCGCGACGCCCAGCCCGGCCTCGACGAAGCTCAGCACCGCGTCCATCTCGCCCCCGTCGACGGCGATGGTCGGCTCGAAGCCGGCCTCCCGGCAGGCCTGGAGGGTGGCGTCGCGAAGGTCGTAGCCCTCCCGGAACATCACCATCGGCTGGTCGCGCAGGTCGGCGACGCGCAGCTGACCGGTCTCCGGGCTCACCGACAGCTCCTCGACGGAGGCGACCACCAGGCTCTCCCGCAGGATGGGGTCGGCGCGCAGCCCGGGGTCGGTGCCCTGGGCCGGCATGATGATCAGTGCCAGGTCGAGGTCGCCGCGGAGCAGGCCGCGGACCAGGTCCTGTGAGCCGCTCTCCTCCACCCGAAGGTCGATGGTGGGGTGGGCGTCGCGGAACCGGCGCAGCACGGGTGGGGCGAGCGAGGTGGCGAGGCTGGGGGTGGCGCCGAGCCGGACCCGACCACGGCGCAGGCCGACCAGCTCCTGCACCTCGCGGGTTGCGGTGTCGACGTCGGCGAGGATCCGCTTGGCCAGCGGCAGCAGCACCTCACCGGCTGCGGTGAGCGTGATGTTGCCCCTTACCCGCTCGAACAGCGGGGCGCCGAGGCCGTCCTCGAGGGCGTGAACTTGCTTACTCAACGAGGGCTGGGTGATGCCCACGATGTCGGCGGCTTGGGTGAAATGTCGTACTTCGGCCACCGCAACGAAGTACTTCAGCTGATGGAGCTGCATCTACATAGCCTATAGCTATCAAGACTGCGAGTTCGATGCATTGGACGACTGAATCAAGTGCTCCTAGCGTCGATCGCGTGGTAGTCACGAGAACTCGGTCGCCCATCCGCTCCAGCGTCGGCCTGAAGGCCGTCATGGCGGTGACGGGCATCATCCTGGTGCTGTTCCTCATCGCGCACATGCTCGGCAACCTGAAGATCTTCACGGGGGCGACCTCGTTCGACCACTACGCGCACTGGCTGCGCGAGATCGGCGCCCCGATCCTGCCCGGCGTGTGGTTCCTGTGGATCCTGCGGATCGGGCTGCTGGCGGCGGTGCTCGGCCACATCTGGGCCGCGACCGCCCTCGCCGTGCGCGCCCGCGCCGCCCGCCCGGTGCAGTACGCGCACCGCAAGAAGGTGCAGGGCAGCTACGCGGCCCGCACCATGCGCTGGGGCGGCGTGATCATTCTGCTCTTCGTGATCTACCACATCCTGGACCTCACCACCGGCACGCTGAACCCGGTCGGCGACCCGAGCCGGCCGTACGCCAACGTGGTGGCCGACTTCGCCCCGGAGCGCTGGTACGTCACGCTCTTCTACACCCTGGCGGTCGTCACCCTCGGCTTCCACCTGCGGCACGGCCTGTTCAGCGCGCTGCGCAGCCTCGGCCAGCAGAGCCCGCGCGGCGAGCGGCGGGCCCGAGCCGTGGCGCTGGGCTTCGCCGTCGTGCTCTGCGCCGGCTACCTGGCGGTCCCGTTCGCCGTACTCACCGGATTGGTGTCCTGACATGGATCTCTACACCGAGGGCGACCCGATCGCCGACACCAAGGCTCCCGACGGCCCCATCGAGACCCGCTGGGAACGCCGCCGCTTCGAGGCCAAGCTGGTCAACCCGGCCAACCGCCGCAAGATGACCGTGATCGTGGTCGGCACCGGCCTGGCCGGCGGCTCGGCCGCCGCCACGCTGGGCGAGCAGGGCTACCGGGTCAAGACCTACTGCTACCAGGACAGCCCGCGCCGGGCGCACTCCATCGCCGCGCAGGGCGGCATCAACGCCGCCAAGAACTACCGCAACGACGGCGACTCGGTGCACCGCCTCTTCTACGACACCGTCAAGGGCGGCGACTTCCGCTCCCGGGAGTCCAACGTGCACCGGCTGGCCGAGGTCTCGGTCAACATCATCGACCAGTGCGTCGCCCAGGGCGTCCCGTTCGCCCGCGAGTACGGCGGCCTGCTGGACACCCGCTCCTTCGGCGGCGCGCAGGTGCAGCGCACCTTCTACGCCCGGGGCCAGACGGGCCAGCAGCTGCTGCTCGGCGCGTACCAGGCGCTGGAGCGGCAGATCGGCCTCGGCAACGTGGAGATGAACACCCGGCACGAGATGCTGGAGCTGATCGTCGTCGACGGCAAGGCCCGCGGCATCGTCGTGCGGGACATGGTCACCGGCGAGATCACCACCGAGTTCGCGGACGCCGTCGTGCTCGCCTCCGGCGGCTACGGCAACGTCTTCTACCTCTCCACCAACGCCAAGGGCTGCAACGTCACCGCCACCTGGCGGGCCCACCGCAAGGGCGCGTACTTCGCCAACCCCTGCTACACGCAGATCCACCCGACCTGCATCCCGGTCTCCGGCGACCACCAGTCGAAGCTGACCCTGATGAGCGAGTCGCTGCGCAACGACGGCCGGGTCTGGGTGCCCAAGACCAAGGGCGACACCCGCAGCCCGCGGGACATCCCCGAGGACGAGCGGGACTACTACCTGGAGCGGATCTACCCCTCCTTCGGCAACCTGGTGCCCCGCGACATCGCGTCGCGCGCCGCGAAGAACGTCTGCGACGAGGGGCGCGGCGTCGGCCAGACGGGGCTCGGCGTCTACCTCGACTTCTCCGACGCGATCGACCGGCTCGGCCGCAAGGCCATCGAGGCCAAGTACGGCAACCTCTTCGAGATGTACGAGCGGATCACCGGCGAGGACCCGTACGAGGTGCCGATGCGGATCTACCCCGCCGTGCACTACACGATGGGCGGCCTCTGGGTCGACTACGACCTCCAGTCGTCCATCCCGGGCCTGTTCGTGATCGGCGAGGCCAACTTCTCCGACCACGGCGCGAACCGGCTCGGCGCCTCGGCGCTGATGCAGGGCCTGGCCGACGGCTACTTCGTGCTGCCCAACACCGTCGCCCACTACCTGGCGTCCGGCCCGTTCGAGAAGGTCGACGCCACGCACCCGGCGGCCGTGCAGGCCCGCGCCGACGTCGAGGACCGGATCCAGCGGCTGCTGGCCGTCGACGGCGACCGGACCGTGGACTCGTTCCACCGCGAGCTGGGCCAGATCATGTGGGAGCACTGCGGCATGGAGCGCAGCGAGGCCGGGCTGCGCAAGGCGATCGACGAGATCCGCGCGCTGCGCGAGCAGTTCTGGCAGCGGGTCCGGGTGCCGGGCACCGGCGAGGGGCTCAACCAGTCGCTGGAGAAGGCCGGCCGGGTGGCCGACTTCTTCGAGCTGGCGGAGCTGATGTGCATCGACGCGCTGCACCGCGAGGAGTCCTGCGGCGGTCACTTCCGGGCCGAGCACCAGACGCCCGACGGTGAGGCGGAGCGCGACGACGACCGCTTCGCGTACGTGGCGGCCTGGGAGTTCACCGCCACCGGCGAGCCCTCGGTGCTGCACAAGGAAGACCTGAACTTCGAATACGTCCACCCCACGCAGCGGAGCTACAAGTGAACCTGACCCTGCGCATCTGGCGCCAGTCCGGCCCCGAGGACAAGGGTCGGATGGTGACCTACAAGGTCGACGACGTCTCCCCGGACATGTCGTTCCTGGAGATGCTCGACGTCCTCAACGAGCGGCTGATCCTCGCCGGCGAGGAGCCGGTGGCGTTCGACCACGACTGCCGCGAGGGCATCTGCGGCATGTGCGGCCTGATGATCAACGGCGACGCGCACGGGCCGCAGCGCGGCACCACCGCCTGCCAGCTGCACATGCGGCAGTTCTCCGACGGCGAGACGATCGACATCGAGCCGTGGCGGGCCCGGGCCTTCCCGGTCATCAAGGACCTGGTGGTCAACCGGGGCGCCTTTGACAAGATCATCGCGGCCGGCGGCTACATCACCGCGCCGACCGGCAGCGCCCCCGAGGCGCACTCGACCCCGGTCGCCAAGGCCAACGCGGACGCCGCGTTCGAGGCGGCGGAGTGCATCGGCTGCGGCGCCTGCGTGGCGGCCTGCCCGAACGGCTCCGCCATGCTCTTCACCGCCGCGAAGGTCACCCAGCTCTCGCTGCTGCCGCAGGGCCAGCCGGAGCGCTACACCCGGGTGATCGGCATGGTCGACGCGCACGACGAGGCCGGCTTCGGCGGCTGCACCAACGCCGGTGAGTGCACCGTGGTCTGCCCGAAGGGCATCCCGCTGAACACCATCGGCCGGCTCAACCGCGACTTCCTGATGGCCACCTCGAAGCGGGGCGACAACACCCCCGGTTCCTGAGCCGCACACCTCACGCCGGCGAGATCGGCACAGGGCCGCCGCGTCTTCCAACGCGGCGGCCCTCGCCGTAGCACCCACCCGATCGCGGCGACCCTCGCCGTAGCAGCTGCCGATCGCCGGCCCGCCGTCCCCCTCCCCACCGCGACGCCCGCGCCCCGATTTCGACTTCGACTTCGACTTCGACTTCGACTTCGACTTCGACGGAGTTTGGTCTGCCCCGATACGGCCCACTGTCCCGCCCGGCCGGATCTCCCTGCTCGCGCCCTGTCGAGCTGAATCGTTTGCGACATCAGCTGAGTCGTCTGCGACATCAGCTCGACAGGCAGCCACCGGACCACCGGACCACCAGACCGCCGCACGCCGCACGCCGCACGCCGCACCACCAGACCACCGGACGCCGCACCATCGGACCGCCGGGCCACCGGACGCCAGGCCACCAAACGCCGGGCCACCGGACACCGGGCCACCGGACACCGGGCCGGAGCCGCTTCGGGGACGACGCCCGACCATGCGCATCCGGCTTCGACCATCCCCGCGGCGGCTGCGGGCCGTCACCCACGCGATCCCGGCCCTCGATGCCGCCCGAACCACCCGCCCCCGGCCCGGCTGTCGCGACCCGCCCCTGGCCCCGCCATCGCGACCCGCCCGCCATCGGCCACCTCGGCGCTCCGTGCCGGTTCAAGTCGTCGGGGGCGGGTAGCAACCCCGGGGACGGCACGAGGAGGGGACGACGGGACATGAAGGCACTGACCTGGCAGGGCAAGCGGGACGTACGGGTGGAGGAGGTGCCCGATCCGCGGATCGAGGAGCCGACCGACGCCGTCGTCCGGATCACCTCGACCGCGATCTGCGGCTCCGACCTGCACCTGTACGAGGTGCTCGGGCCGTACCTGAAGCCCGGCGACGTCCTCGGCCACGAGCCGATGGGCATCGTCGAGGAGGTGGGCGCGGGGGTGACCCGGCTCAAGCCGGGCGACCGGGTGGTGGTGCCGTTCAACATCTCCTGCGGCTCCTGCTGGATGTGCGACCGGCAGCTGTACGCGCAGTGCGAGACCACCCAGGTGACGGCCGAGGGCAAGGGCGCCGCGCTGTTCGGCTACACGTCGCTCTACGGCTCGGTGCCCGGTGGGCAGGCGGAGTACCTGCGGGTGCCGCACGCCCAGTTCGGCCCGATCAAGGTGCCCGACACCGGGCCCGACGAGCGCTGGCTCTACCTGTCCGACATCCTGCCGACCGCCTGGCAGGCGGTGAAGTACGCCGACACCCCACGCGGCGGCACCCTCGCCGTCTTCGGGCTCGGGCCGGTCGGTCAGCTCTGCGCCCGCATCGGCCGGCACCTCGGCGCGGACCGGGTCATCGGGCTGGACCTGGTGCCGGAGCGGTTGGCGATGGCCCGCCGACACGGCATCGAGGTGCTCGACGTCAGCCAACTGGACGACGTGCCCAGCGCGCTGATCGACCTCGTCGACGGGCGCGGCCCCGACGCCGTCATCGACGCGGTGGGCATGGAGGCCCACGGCGCGCCCCTCGGCAAGCTCGCCCAGGCCGCCACCGGGCTGCTGCCGGACAAGCTCGCCCAGACCATGACCGACAAGGCGGGCGTCGACCGGCTCGTCGTGCTCAAGGCCGCGCTCAAGGCCGTCCGCCGCGGCGGCACGGTCTCCATCTCCGGCGTCTACGGCGGCGAGGTCGACCCGATGCCCCTGATGGAGATGTTCGACCGGGGCGTCCAGCTGCGGATGGGGCAGTGCCATGTGCGCCGGTGGACCGACGAGATCATCCCGCTGCTCTCCGGCGACGACGACCCGCTGGGCGTGATGGACCTGCGTACCCACCGGGTGCCACTGGCGGAGGCGCCGCAGGCGTACGAGATGTTCCAGAAGAAGGAGGACGGCTGCGTCAAGGTCGTGCTGGCACCGTGACCCGGACGGTGGTCGTGACGGGCGCGACCAGCGGGATCGGCCGGGCGGCGGCCCGGGCCTTCGCGGCACGCGGGGACCGTCTCGTGCTCGCCGCCCGCTCCCCCGTCACCCTCGCCGCGGTGCGCGACGAGTGCCGGGCGGCGGGCGCGCAGGTGCTCCAGGTGCCTACCGACATCACCGCCGACGCCGCGCTGACGGCGCTCGCCGACGCGGCCCTCGACCGGTTCGGCGGCATCGACGTCTGGGTGCACACGGCGGCGGTGATGGCGTACGGCCGGTTCGAGGAGACCCCGGAGCGGGTCTTCGAGCAGGTGGTGCGCACCGACCTGCTCGCCGCCGCCGCGGTGGCCCGGGTGGCGCTGCGCCGCTTCTCGGCGGACGGCGGTGGAACGCTGATCCTCACCGGGTCGGTGCTGGGCCACATCACCGCGCCCTACATGAGCGGCTACGTGGCTAGCAAGTGGGGGTTGCAGGGGCTGACCCGCACCCTCCAGCAGGAGACCCGGGAGACCCCGGGGGTGCACGTCTGCATCGTCAACCCGGGCAGTGTGGACACCCCGGTCTACCAGCGGGCCGCTAACCACCTCGGCCGGGCCGGCCGGCCCCCGCCGCCCGTCACCACCCCGGAGCGGGTGGCGCGGGCCATCGTGGACTGCGCCGACCGGCCCCGCCGGGAGGTGTCGGTGGGGCGGGTCAACCTGGTCATGCGGATCGGCTTCACCATGCTGCCGGGCGTCTACGACGCCCTCGTCGGGCCGTTGATGCGACTGCTCGGGCTGACCGACCGGCCGGTCGCACCGCACGACGGCACGGTGTTCGCGCCGGACCCGGCCGCCGCGTCGGTGCGCGGCGGCTGGCTGCCCGACCTCCAGCGGGTGGCGCGGGCCATCGGGGAACTGCCCGGCCCGGTCGTGGCGGCCGTCCGGCGCCGGCTGCCGTGAGCGCCGCGCGGGATCACCGGCGTCGATCGTCTCGCCTAGGGTGGTGGGCCGGCCCACCACGACGGGAGAGACGATTGACTATCCGGGTGAACCGCAGGACCGCGCTGGGACTGGGCACGGTGGCCACGGCGGGAACGGTGCTCGGCGCCGCCGCGCCGGCGTCCGCCGCCCCCGAGGTCGCCGAACCGGCGCCGGCGACGCCCGGGCAGGCCGCCCGCCGGGTGGCCGCGATCTACGAACGGCAGACGGTGGCAGCGGGCGGCAACTGGCAGGCGTACGTCAGCGTCGCCGACCCGGCGGGTGCCCCGGTGGTGGCCGTGTCCGACGAGCCGGACCGGCGCATCGAGGCGTACAGCGTCAACAAGATCGCGGTCGCCGTGGCGGTGCTCGACAAGGTCGACCGGGGACTGCTGACGCTCGACCAGCGGGTCGAGGTGACCGAGGCGATCGTGGTGCCCGGCGGGGACGGCATGTTCAGCCTCGACGGGGCGTACCCGAGCTTCGTGACCCTCGGGCACGTGCTGGCCAACCTGCTGACCGTCTCCGACGACACGGCGGTACGGCTGTGCGGCCTGGTCTGCCCGGCCGCCGAGCTCAACGGGATCCTGCGCGACAAGGGCTTCCCGAACACGCAGGTGCAGCCCGTCGCCAACCCCAACCGGTTCTTCCTCGGCACCAGCACCCCCCGGGAGACCCACGACCTGCTGCGCGCGCTGGTGGCCGGCACGCTGCTCTCGCCGGCCGGCACGGCGCTCGTGCTGCGGCTGCTGCGCGCCCCCGTCGCGTACACCGACGGGATCCGGCGGGTGATGTCCTCGACCGAGCGGGCCCGCGTCGCCACGAAGGCCGGCTGGTTCGCCGACGCCCGGCACGAGGCAGGGGTGATCTTCGACACGGCCGGTGCGCCCGTGCTGACGTACGCCCTCTTCGCCGACGGGCAGGCCGAGCCGGCCGACTACGGCGCCACGCATCCCGCCGTCGAGGCCCGCGCCCGGATGGGCCGGCGCTTCCTGGCCTCGGTGGACCGCCTCACCGGCACCGGCCTCACCCACCGGCCGACCGCCCAGCGGCCCAGCAACGGCGGCTGAGCCGCCCCGCGACGTGCGGGGTCCGCCGTCCCGGCGGGCCCCGCCGACCTTCCGCCGGTCCCCTGGTGGCCGGGCTACCGTGTACGACGGGACACGGCGGAGGGACGACGATGGGCGCAGCACCGGAACGCGCGGGACCCGACCGGGCACTCGGGCGGCGGCTACGCGGAGCGGCCGGGCTGGCCGCGCTCGCCGGGCTCGCGTGGGTGGCCCGGGACGTGCCGGCGGCGCTCGGCGGCCGGCTCACCGGCGCCCGCGCGGAGCGGGCCGCCCGCTCGCCCCGGTTCCACGACGGCGCCTTCCGCAACCCGGGCGGCTCCCGCTCGATGGCCGGCACCCCCGACCGCAACCTGATCCGCGAGCTGATCTTCGGCAAGCAGAAGCGCCGGCCGGGCGCCGCCGTGCCGCTGTCGCGCCCGGGCGCCGCCCCGGCCACCGACGCCGGGCGTGAGCTGAACATCGTCTGGTACGGCCACGCCTCCGCGCTGATCGAGATCGAGGGCCGCCGGGTGCTGGTCGACCCGGTGTGGAGCGACCGGTGCTCCCCGTCGGCCCTGGTCGGCCCGCGCCGCCTGCACGAGCCGCCGGTACGCCTCGACGAACTGCCCCCGGTGGACGCGATCCTGATCTCGCACGACCACTACGACCACCTCGACATGGCGACCGTCCAGGCGCTGACCGCCCTGCAGTCGGCGCCGTTCCTGGTGCCCCTGGGCGTGGGCGCGCACCTGGACCGCTGGGGCGTACCGGCCGGGCGGATCGTCGAGCTGGACTGGGAGGAGAGCCACCGGGTGGCGGGGCTGGAGATCACGGCCACCGCCGCGCAGCACTTCTCCGGCCGGGGGCTGCGCCGCGACGGGACGCTCTGGAGCTCCTGGGTGGTCGCCGGCGCGCACCGGAAGGTCTTCTACACCGGCGACTCCGGCTACTTCGACGGCTACGCCGAGATCGGCGAGCGGCACGGGCCGTTCGACGTCACGCTGGTGCAGATCGGGGCGTACGACCGGGCCTGGCCGAGCATCCACATGTTCCCCGAGGAAGCCGTCGCCGCCCACCTCGACCTGCGCGGCGGGCTGCTCGTACCGGTGCACTGGGCGACGTTCAACCTCGCCCTGCACGACTGGTCCGAGCCGGTGGACCGGATCTGGGCCGAGGCTAAGGCCCGGGACGTACGGCTGGCCGTGCCCCGCCCCGGGGAGCGGGTGGTGGTGGACGACCCGCCGGCCGTCGACGGCTGGTGGCAGGCCGTCGCCTGAGCGCCGTGGGGCGTGCCGCGGCGCCGCCCCTCAGAGGACGAAGGCGTCGGTCCAGAGCGCCCCGGATCGGCCCGACAGGGCGTCCAGCATGGCGACCGCCTGACCGTCGGTGAGCTGGGCGACGAAGTCGACGATCGCCCGCCCGCGGGCCTTGCCGATCCGGTCCGGCGTACGCGGGTGCAGCTCCGCCTCGGCCAGCTCCACGAGGTCGTGCAGGCGGCGCGGCAGCCGGGACTCCTCCTCGGGGTCGAGCAGCCACTCCAGCAGCGCCTCCACCAGGGTGCCCAGCAGCCGGGCCTGCCCGCGCTGGTGCAGGGCCAGGTCCGGCCGGGCCAGCACGAACCGGTGGTGGACGAACTTGAGCACCTGCACCTCGTGCCACTGCGCGGGGGCGAGCAGCACGTGACCGGAGCGGACCGCCGGCTGCTCGACCACGGTGATCGCGTCGACGAAGCGGGTCGTCCACCGGGCGGAGAACCGGGCCACGTACTGCTCCGCCTCGATGGAGCCGTCGAAGGGCATGGCGAGCAGCCCCTCCACCAACTCCTCGCGGACGTGCTCGACGGCGGCGGCGAACGCGTCGTCGTCGGCGATCCAGGCGTCCTTGCGGTGCAGTTGCCGGCGCAGCCGCTCGATCGCCGAGCCGGGCCGGCGGGCGGCGGCGGCCAGGGCCGCGTCGGTGATGGCCCGGAAGTGCCCGCTCTCGCGCTGCCAGGCCATCAGCTCGGCGGCCACCGCGCCCTGCTGGAGCACCCCGACCCGGTAGAAGTCCTCCACGTCGTGGATCGCGTACGCGACGTCGTCGGCGGTGTCCATGATCGACGCCTCGGGGGTCTGCTGCCAGTCCGGGATGCGCCCCACGAACGGCTCCCGGGCCTGCCGCAGGTCGCCGAGCTCGGTCCGGTACGCCCCGAACTTCGACGAGCCGCTGTCCGGGTCGTCCGGCGGCGGGGTGGCGCCGCGCGGCGGCGGGTCCAGCAGCCGGGGGTGCGGGTCGGGGTGGTCCAGCCGCGTCCACGGGTACTTCAGCAGCGCCGCCCGCACCGCCGCCGTGAGGTCCAGGCCGGTGGTCGCCGCGCCGCGGATCTCGGTGCTGGTGACGATCCGGTACGACTGGGCGTTGCCCTCGAACCCGTCGGTCAGCCCGAGCCGCTGGCGGGCCAGCCGGTCCAGCACCCGCTCCCCCAGGTGCCCGAACGGCGGGTGGCCGAGGTCGTGCGCGAGCGCGGCGGCCTCCACCACGTCCGGGTCGCAGCCGCCCAGCTTCTCCAGCAGGTCGCGGTGCGCCTCGTCGGCGGTGAGCCGCTCGGCGATGGCGCGCGCCACCTGCGCCACCTTGAGGCTGTGGGTCAGCCGGTTGTGCACGAGCAGGCCGGAGCCGCCGGGGCTGACCACCTGGGTCACGCCGTTGAGCCGGGCGAAGAACGGCGAGGCGACGATGCGGTCGCGGTCGGCCCGGAACGGGCTGGCGGCGAGGTCGCCGAGCGCCCGGGCGCTGCCGCCGAAGAGCCGCCGGGCGCGCGGGTCCACGGGCTGTTCCATGATCGCCACGCTAGCGCAGCGGGCGGCGTCGCGGGCGAGGCGGTGCAAGGAAGGGGTGGGGCGGCTCGCCGGGCCGGGGGCGGCGACGGCCGTCGGTGCGGGCCGGCACAATGCAGGGCGGAACCCACACCGAAGGCGGATCGAGATCGTGACCCTCTCTGTTCATCAGCGGATCGCCGAGGAAATCGGCGTCGCCGAGCGTCAGGTACGGGCGGCCGTGGAGCTGCTCGACGGCGGTGCGACCGTGCCGTTCATCGCCCGCTACCGCAAGGAGGCCACCGGCCTGCTCGACGACACCCAGCTGCGCACCCTGGAGGAGCGGCTGCGCTACCTGCGCGAGCTGGACGAGCGGCGCGCGGCGGTGCTGGAGTCGATCCGTGGTCAGGGCAAGCTCGACGAGGCCCTGGAAGCGCAGATCATGGCGGCCGACTCGAAGTCCCGCCTGGAGGACATCTACCTGCCGTACAAGCCCAAGCGCCGCACGCGGGCGCAGATCGCCCGCGAGGCCGGGCTGGAGCCGCTCGCCGAGTCGCTGCTGGCCGACCCGGGCCAGGACCCACGCCAGACCGCCGCCGGCTTCGTGGACGCGGAGAAGGGCGTGGCCGATGCCGCCGCCGCCCTGGAGGGCGCCCGCGCGATCCTCATCGAGCGTTTCGCCGAGGACGCCGACCTGATCGGCACGCTGCGCGAGCAGATGTGGTCGCGGGGCCGGCTGGCCTCCCGGGTACGCGACGGGCAGGAGTCGGCCGGCGCGAAGTTCGCCGACTACTTCGACTTCGCCGAGCCGTACCCGAAGCTGCCCTCGCACCGGATCCTGGCCATGTTCCGGGGCGAGAAGGAGGGCGTGCTCGACCTGACCATGGAGTCCGAGGAGGCCGGCGAGGCCGACGCGGTGGTCACCGGGCCGAGCCGCTACGAGGCGGCGATCGCCGGGCGGTTCGGCGTCACCGACAAGGGCCGGCCGGCGGACCGGTGGCTGGCCGACACGGTGCGCTGGGCCTGGCGTACGCGGATCCTCATCCACCTCGGGGCGGACCTGCGGATGCGCCTGTGGCAGGCGGCCGAGGAGGAGGCGGTGCGGGTCTTCGCGACCAACCTGCGGGACCTGCTGCTCGCCGCGCCGGCCGGCACCCGGCCCACGATGGGGCTGGACCCGGGCCTGCGCACCGGCGTGAAGGTCGCCGTCGTGGACGCGACCGGCAAGGTGGTGGCCACCGACACGATCTACCCGCACGAGCCGCGCCGGCAGTGGGACGCCTCGATCGAGACCCTCGCCCGGCTGGCCGGGGCGCACGGCGTCGAGCTGGTCGCCATCGGCAACGGCACCGCCAGCCGGGAGACCGACAAGCTCGCCGGCGAGCTGATCAAGCGGTACCCGCAGCTCAACCTCACCAAGGTGGTGGTCTCCGAGGCCGGCGCGTCGGTCTACTCCGCCTCCGCGTACGCCTCGCAGGAGCTGCCCGGGCTGGACGTCTCGCTGCGCGGCGCGGTCTCCATCGCCCGCCGCCTGCAGGATCCGCTCGCCGAGCTGGTCAAGATCGACCCGCGCTCGATCGGGGTCGGCCAGTACCAGCACGACCTGTCGGAGGTGAAGCTCTCCCGGTCGCTGGACGCGGTGGTCGAGGACTGCGTCAACGCGGTCGGCGTCGACGTCAACACCGCCTCCGCGCCGCTGCTGACCCGGGTCTCGGGCATCGGCGCCGGGCTGGCGGAGAACATCGTGCTGCACCGCGACGCGAACGGTCCGTTCCGCACCCGGTCGGAGCTGAAGAAGGTCGCCCGGCTCGGCCCGAAGGCCTTCGAGCAGTGTGCCGGCTTCCTGCGCATCCCCGGCGGCGACGACCCGCTGGACTCCTCCAGCGTGCACCCCGAGGCGTACCCGGTGGTCCGCCGGATCCTGTCCACCACGGGCCATGACCTGCGGTCGCTGATCGGCAGGAGCGCCATCCTGCGGGGGCTGCGGGCCACCGACTTCGTCGACGACACCTTCGGCCTGCCCACCGTCACCGACATCCTCGCCGAGTTGGAGAAGCCGGGCCGCGACCCGCGGCCGGAGTTCCGCACCGCCACCTTCGTCGAGGGGGTGGAGAAGATCAGCGACCTGGTGCCCGGCATGGTGCTGGAGGGCGTGGTGACCAACGTGGCCGCGTTCGGCGCGTTCGTGGACGTCGGCGTGCACCAGGACGGGCTGGTGCACGTCTCGGCCATGTCCCGGACGTTCGTGAAGGACCCGCGCGAGGTGGTCAAGTCGGGCGACGTCGTACGGGTCAAGGTGCTTGACGTCGACGTGCCCCGCAAGCGGATCTCGCTCACCCTCCGGCTGGAGGACGACGCGGAGGCGGGCGCCGGGCGCGGCGGCCCGGACGGCGGGCGCCGCGAACGTGGCGGGCAGGGCGGACCGCGCGGCGACCGGGGCGCCTCGCGGGGCGGCCAGGTCGCCCAGGCGGGTCAGGGCGGCCAGCCCGGCCAGGGCGGTGGACGCGGTGACCGGGGTGCCCAAGGCGCCCAGGGCGGCGGACGCGGCGGCCAGTCCGGTGGTGGTCAGGGCGGCGGCGGGCGCGGCGGTCAGGGCGGTCAGGGCGGGCAGGACGGCGGGCGGGGCGGGACGCAACGGCAGGGCCGAGGCGGAGCGGGACCCGCGCCGGCCAACGACGCCATGGCGGACGCACTGCGCCGGGCCGGACTGGCCTGACACGGCCCGGACCGGACTCCGCCTGACACGGCCCGGACCGCACTCGCCCGACACGGCCCGGGCCGCACTCGCCCGACACGGCCCGGGCCGCACTGGCCGGACACCGCCCAGGCCGGACTCGCCTGACACGGCCCGGGCCGCACTGGCCTGACACCGCCCAGGCCGCACTGGCCCGACACGGCCCGGGCCGCCCGGACGGAGCGACGGCGGCATGTAGGGCCAGGCCGGCCGGATTCCAGGGCGGCACGGGACGCACGCACGACGCTGTCGAGCTGATGTCGTAGACGATTCAACGACGGTTCAGGCAACCGCCTGATGTCGCAAACGACTCAGCTCGACAGCGTCACGCCGACCTCTCACCCGCGGACCCACCCACGACCGCCAGCGCCCGATGTCGCAAACGACTCAGCTCGACAGCGTCGTGCCGACCTATCCGCCTGCGGACCTGCTCACGGCCATCAGCGCCCGGCGTGCGCGCCCTGTCGACCGGCCGGACCGGCGACAGGGCGCGGTGGTGCTTTCCGGTGACGGGCGGTGGGGCGTACCGTCGCGGTCGTGGATCGGGGCGACGGCCTGGAGTGGCGGGAACGGCAGCGGCGGGCGGTGCGGGCGCACGCGGCGGCCGACGAGCGCCGGCGGGCGGCCGAGCACGCCGAGGCGGCGGAGCTGGTCGGTTGGTTCGTCGCCGAGGCGACCCGGCGCGGCCTGCCCACGGAACGACTCACGGCCCGGGGCCTCGACGGGCGCGGCAGCTACCGGACGGGGCTGCGCGGCTGGTACGTCGACCGGGCCCGCACCAGGGCCGTCGACGTCGACGGGCGGTTCCACCTGCTGACCGTGGCCGGCGGCCCGCGCGCCCTGCTGTTCGGGGCCGAGCCCCAGCCGAGTCCGCCGCCGCTCGTGGTCGGCGCGGGTGGTCGCGACGGCGAGTCGATCCCCCTGCGCACGCTACTGGTCCGCCGGCTCGAAGGCGGCGACGCGACGCCCTGAGCGTAGGCAGGCGGGAGCGCCGGACATCGGCAGTCGGGTGCGGTGACTTCGGCAGGCGGGTGCCGTGGCATCGGCAGGCGGGTGCGCCGACCATCAGCCGGCGGGTGGGTAGCGGCCCGCCGAGGGCGCGGGGCTAGCCGGTCCCTTGCGCATTCGCGGGCGGCGGCACCGGCCGGCGTCGGCCCACGTGCCGCCCCACCAGGGCCGCGACGCGGGTCGAGGGGCACGTCTTCGGCGTCGGGCCGCGTCCTGACGGGCCGTTGCGCGGTTGACCTGTCGGGATCGGCGGCGAGTGTCGCGATTTCGCACCGCTGGCGCGTTCATCCCTGTTAGAACGTGTTTGTCAACTGGTGCCCGACTCTGCCCCTGGAGGTCGAAGCCTTGCCTGGTTCCGTGGACACGCCTGGAAGCCTCGCGGAGCGGCCCCGACCGGAGGCCCTGAAGCGGGCGATCGACGTGCTGGCGGCCGCGGTGCTGCTGGTGCTGACCGCGCCACTGGTCCTCGTCGTGGCGGTGCTGGTGGCGGCGGGACTCGGTCGGCCGGTGCTGTTCCGGCAGCCCCGCGTGGGGCGGCACGGCCGGGTGTTCGAGCTGGTCAAGTTCCGCACCATGCTCCCGCCGGATCCGCTGCGGGGACGGGTGCGCGACGGGGACCGGCTGACGCCGCTGGGGCGCTTCCTGCGCTCCACCAGCCTGGACGAGCTGCCGACGCTGTGGAACGTGCTGCGCGGCGACATGAGCCTGGTCGGCCCCCGTCCCCTGCTCACCGAGTATCTGCCGCGCTACTCCCCCACCCAGGCCCGCCGGCACGAGGTTAGGCCGGGCGTCACCGGGCTGGCCCAGGTGCGTGGCCGCAACAGCCTGGGCTGGGAGGAGAAGCTGGACCTGGACGTCTGGTACGTCGACCACCGCAGCCTGCGGCTGGACCTGTCGATCCTCGCCGCGACCGTCCGCACCGTGCTGCGCCGCGAGGGGATCTCCGCAGCGGGCTCGGCCACGGCTCCCGAGTTCCTCGGCACGCACCCGCCCGCCCCGGCAGTGCCGGGACCGGACGCCACCCTCACCGTCCCCGCCGGAGGTGGCCGATGAGCGGGACCATCCACCTGTCCCCGCCCGACGTCGGGCCGCTGGAGGAGTCTTACGTCGTCGCGGCCCTGCGGTCCGGCTGGGTCGCGCCCGTCGGCCCGGACCTCGACGCGTTCGAGCGCGAGGTCGCCACGCGGGTGGGCACGCACGGGGCCGTCGCCGTGAGTTCCGGCACGGCCGCGCTGCACCTGGCGCTGCTCGGAGTGGGAGTCGGGCCCGGCGACGCCGTCATCGTGCCGACGCTGACGTTCGTGGCGAGCGCGAACGCGGTCCGCTACGCCGGTGCCCGGCCGGTCTTCGTCGACTGCGACCCGCACTCCGGGAACCTCGACGTGGCCCTCGTGGACGAGCTGATCCGGGCACTCGTCCTCCGGGGGCAGCGCGTCGGAGCGGTCGTCCCCGTCGACCTCTTCGGCAGCTGCGCCGACCACACCGCGCTGGCCCCGGTCTGCGCGGCGGCGGGCGTACCGGTGGTCGAGGACGCCGCGGAGGCCCTCGGCGCGACCCATCACGGCCGGCCCGCCGGCTCCTTCGGGCAGGTGGGCATCCTCTCCTTCAACGGCAACAAGATCATGACCACCTCGGGCGGCGGGATGCTCGTCTCCGACGACGCGGCCCTGCTGGCCCGGGCCCGGTTCCTGTCGACCCAGGCCCGCGAGCCGACGCCGCACTACGAGCACCGCGAGACGGGCTACAACTACCGACTGAGCAACCTGCTCGCCGCGTTGGGCCGCGCCCAGCTCGTCCGGCTGGACGGGATGATCGCCCGGCGCCGGCACCTGCGCGACCAGTACGCCAAGCTCTTCGCCCCGGTCCCGGGTGTGCGGCTGCTCGGCGTGGAGGACCCCGGCTCCAACTGCTGGCTGACCACCATCGCGGTCGACCCGCGGCGGGCCGGCTGGCGGGCCGCCGACCTGGCCGCCCACCTGGCGGGGCGGGACATCGAGACCCGCCCGGTCTGGAAGCCGATGCACCTGCAACCGGCGTACGCCGACGCCGAGTGCCTCGTCACCGGAGTGGCCGAGCGGCTGTTCGCCGACGGGCTGGCCCTGCCCAGCGGCAGCGCGATGAACGAGCGGCAGGTCGGCCTCGTCCTCGCCGCCGTCGACGAGTTCCTGGCGGCCCGTACGGGAGGGTCGACGGCGTGACGGTCCCGCTGGTGGTCGTCGGCTGCGGCGGGCACGGCCGGGAGGTCCTCACGATCGCGCGGGCGATGGACGTCGCCGCCGGCCGGCCACGCTGGCGCCTCCTCGGGTTCGTCGACGACCGGCCCTCCGAGGAGAACCTGAAGCGGGTGCAACGGCTCGACGTGCCCTATCTCGGCGGCGTCGCCTGGCTGCGCGACGCGCCCCCGGACGCGCACCACGTCATCGGCATCGGCGACCCGCGCGTCCGGCGGGCGGTCGCCGCCCGGGTCGAGGCGTACGGCACGCCGGCGGCGAGCCTCGTGCATCCGGCGGCGACGATCGGGCCGGACACGGTGCACGGCCCGGGCCTCGTCGCCTTCGCGGGGGCCCGGGTCACCACCAACGTCACGCTCGGCCGGCACGTGCACCTCAACCAGAACGCCACGGTCGGGCACGACTGCACCCTCGCCGACTTCGTCTCGGTCAATCCGCTGGCCGCCGTCTCGGGCGACTGCCACCTGGCGGAGGGGGTGCTGGTCGGCACGACGGCGGCCGTGTTGCAGGGCCTGCGGGTGGGCCGGGACAGCACCGTCGGGGCGGGCGCCTGCGTCGTCCGGGACGTGCCGGACGGTGTCGTGGTCAAGGGCGTGCCCGCCCGTTGACCCGACGAGCCCTCGGCCCCGCGGACGAAAAATCGGTCATCCAACCCGAAAGACGCC
The DNA here is from genome assembly GCF_049841735.1 of Micromonospora sp. DT46. Lineage (NCBI taxonomy): Bacteria > Bacillati > Actinomycetota > Actinomycetes > Micromonosporales > Micromonosporaceae > Micromonospora > Micromonospora sp. DT46. The sequence goes on from NZ_JBNCKW010000008.1 coordinate 300,439, forward strand.
AAAAATCATGTTCGGGCATGTATCAACCTAAAGAGCCCTAAAGCTCCTTCCGCCCTGTGGCGGAAGCCCTCGGAGACGGACAGGGAGCACAGATGCCGCCCGAAACAGAGGCCACCCGACTCGGTGAACAGAGTTCACACCGGGCCAGGGCGCGTCGCCGCACAATCGGATTCCTCGCCACCGACAGCACCGCCTGGGTCGGTGGGTTCACCGCAGCGGTCTGGTTCCGTTACGAACTCGACCTGGCCTCCGGCCAGCTCGCGCGCGCCGCCACCTGCGGCATCCTCGCCGCCGTCGTGCACGTCGCCGTCGCGGCGGTTCGCCGGATCTACTCCGGACGCCACCCGCTGGGCAGCCTTCAGGAGGTGCAGGGGGTCGCGGGCACGGCGGCCACCACGGCCGCGATCATGCTGATCGGGCTGCTGCCGGCCGGCGTACGACCGGTGCCGGCGAGCACGCCGCTGGTCGGCGGCGCCCTGGCCCTGCTGTTCATGCTGACCGCCCGGTTCACCTACCGGCACCGCCGTGACCTCGCCATGCGGCCCGACGCCCGGTCCTCCAACCCCGTGCTGCTGTTCGGGCTCGGCGACGCCGGGCAGGGGCTGCTGCGGGCCATGCTCGGCGATCCGCGTGGACGCTACCGGCCCGTGGGCGCCCTCGACGACGACCCCGACAAGCGGGACCTGCGCATCGGCGGCGTACGCGTGCTCGGTGGCCGTCAGGACGTGGCGGCGGCCGTACGGCGCACCGGCGCGACGACGGTGATCTTCTCCGTCGCCAACGCCGACGCCGCGCTGATCCGGCAGATCCGCGAGGCCACCCTCCGGACCGGGGCGACGTTCAAGGTGCTGCCTCCGGTCCGGGACCTCGTCGACCACCGGATCACCGTCACCGACGTCCGCGACGTGCAGATCGACGACCTGCTGGGCCGCCGGCAGGTGGTCGCCGACATGGCGCTGAGCGGCAACGGGCTCAGCGGTCGACGGGTCCTGGTCACCGGCGCTGGCGGCTCCATCGGCTCGGAGCTGTGCCGGCAGGTGATGAAGGCGGACCCGGGCGAGCTGATGATGCTCGACCGCGACGAGTCGGCCCTGCACGGCCTGCAGATGTCGCTGGCCGGACGCGCCCTGCTGGACGGCCCCGAGCTGATCCTCGCCGATCTCCGCGACGACGAGGGCATCCGGCGGATCATCCGCGAGCGCCGGCCGGACGTCATCTTCCACGCCGCCGCGCTCAAGCACCTCACGCTGCTCCAGCGGCACCCCGGCGAGGCGGTGAAGACGAACGTCTGGGGCACCCTCTCCGTGCTCGACGCGTGCCGCGACGTGGCCCGCTTCGTCAACATCTCCACAGACAAGGCGGCCGACCCGATCAGCGTCCTCGGCTACTCGAAGCGGATCACCGAGCGGCTGACCGCGCACGCCGCCTCCCGGTTCCCCGGCACCTTCCTCAGCGTCCGCTTCGGCAACGTGCTGAGCAGCCGCGGCTCGGTGGTGACCGCGTTCCAGCGGCAGATCGAGCTGGGCCACCCGCTCACCGTCACCCACCCGGAGGTGACCCGTTACCTGATGACGGTGCAGGAGGCGGTGCACCTGGTGTTGCAGGCCGCCGAGATCGGCCGCGACGGGGAGGCGCTGGTGCTGGACATGGGCGAGCCCGTCCGCATCGCCGACCTGGCCCGGCAGATGGCCGAGCAGGCGGAGAGCGGCGTGCCGATCGTCTACACCGGGCTGCGCCCCGGCGAGAAGCTGCACGAGGACCTGTTCGGCACCGGCGAGACCGACACCCGGCCGCTGCACCCGCTGGTGTCGCACGTGGCGGTGCCCGCCCTGGACCCGATCGAGGTCAGCGGACTCGACCCGTACGAAGATCCGGAGAAGGTGGCCGCGCAGCTCGCCGCGCTCTGCGACCACCCGGTCGTGCCGGTCCCCCGCGCCTCGGTGCAGGTGCCGTTGTCCCGCTGACTCCCACACGGTGAGGGCCGGCGACCGGGAAGCTCCGGTCGCCGGCCCTCGCGGTACGGCTCAGCGGCGGATGCCCGCCCAGTCGTGGTGCCGGCGGACGGTGGAGAGGATGAAGTCGACCACCCGGCGGGAGGTGTCCGGGATCCGGTAGTCCACAGGGCACGGCACCCCCTGGGCGGCGACCTGGGCCACGGTGACCTCGACCGCCTCCACGACCCCCTGCGGGTCGAGCCCGGTCATGATGATCCCGCCGGCGTCCAGCGCCTCGGGGCGCTCGATCGACTCGCGCAGCGTCACGGCGGGGAAGCCGAGGATCGCGGCCTCCTCGCTGATCGTGCCGCTGTCGGAGAGCGTGCAGAACGCCCGGGTCTGCAGGTGCACGTAGTCGAAGAGGCCGAACGGCTCGTGGAACGCGATCCCGTCGAGGGCGGCGGCGTCGGGCGCCAGCGCCTCCAGCCGCTTGCGGGTACGCGGGTGCGTGGAGACCAGCACCGGGTGCCCCCACCGGTCGCGGACGGCCCGGAGGCAGTCGAGCAGGCGCTGGAGGCGGTCCGGCTGGTCCACGTTCTCCTCGCGGTGCGCGCTGACCACGAAGTACCGGCCGGGTGCGAGGTCGAGCTGGCGCAGGACGCCCGACGCGGCGACGTCGGCGCGGTAGTGCTCCAGCACCTCCCGCATGGGCGAGCCGGTGTGCAGGATCCGGCGCGGGTGCAGCCCCTCGGCCAGCAGGTTGCGTCGCGCGTGCTCGGTGTAGACCAGGTTGAAGTCGGCGACGTGGTCGACGAGCCGCCGGTTGGTCTCCTCGGGGACGTTGAGGTCGAAGCAGCGGTTGCCGGCCTCCATGTGGTAGACCGGCACCCGCATCCGCCGGGCCATCAGCGCGGCGATGCAGCTGTTGGTGTCGCCGAGCACGAGCAGCGCGTCCGGTCGGGTCTCGGCGATCGCCGTCTCCATGCCGACCAGCACGCCGCCCAGCACCCGGCCGAGCGACGAGGTGTCCACCCGCAGGAAGCGGTCCGGCTCGCGCAGCCGCAGCTCCTTGAAGAAGACGTCGGAGAGGGTGCTGTCCCAGTTCTGCCCGGTGTGCACCAGCAGGTGGTCCACGGTGTCGTCGAGCCGGGCGATCACCCGGGACAGTCGGATGATCTCCGGTCGGGTGCCGACCACCGTCATGATCCGGGTCATGCCCGTCCTCTCTCTGCTGCCAGCTTGGTCATGATGTCCTCGAACTGGTCCACGCCCACCCGCAGCGACATGCGCTCCTGGTAGACCCGTCGGGCCCGCCGGCCCAGTTCCGTCCGGGCGTCCGCGGACTCGGCCGCCGCGACGGAGAAGCGCGCGGCGAGCGCACGCCAGTCCCCCGGCGGGGAGACGAGGCCGACCCCGGCCGAGCGGACCAGGGCCGCGGCGTCGCCGCCCACCGACGCGATCACGGGGCTGCCGCAGGCCAGCGCGGCCTGCAACTTCGACGGGATGCTGCCGCGCAGCGCGGGCAGGTCGCGCAGGCAGATCAGCTGCCAGTCGGCGGCGGCGTACAGCGCGGCCATCCGTTCGGCGGGCCGTCGGCCGATGAACCGCACGTTGTCGGCGCCGAGCTCCGCGGCGAGCCGGCGCGCGGCCTCCTCGCCGGCACCGGAGCCCACCAGCACCAGGTCGATCCGGTCGCGCACGACGGCCGCCGCCCGGATCGCGGTCTCGATCCCCTGCAACAGGCCGATGTTGCCGGCGAACATCACCGTGCAGCGCCCGCGGTGGCCGAGCGCCGCACGGGCCTCGTCGGTGGCCGGCACCGGCCGGAACAGCGCGTCGTCGGTCCAGTTCCACACCACCCGCACCCGGTCCGGGTCCGCGCCCCGGGCCACGACCAGGTCGGCCATCGCCGGCGAGATCACCACCACGGCGCCGGCGAGGCGGTACGTCGCGCGCATCAGGGCGGCGACGCCGCGCTCCAGGGCCCGGCCCGCCCGGCCGGCGGGCGCCATGCCCGAGCCGAGCACCGACTCCGGCCACAGGTCCTGGACGTGCAGCACGATCGGCGTACGCCGGGCCAGGCGGACCAGCGCCGCCGCGGCCGCGGAGGTGGGTGGCGGGTGGTAGACGTAGGTGACGTCGACGCCCGCCAACCAGCGGACGCCACCCAGCGCGCTGCTGGCCCCGAAGGACAGGTGGCTCAGCGCGCGCCGGGCGGCGGACGTGTCGTGGCTGGGATAGGCGGGCACCCGCCGCACGGCGACCGGCCCGTCGGTCTCGGTGTGTCGCCAGCGCTGCCGCCAGCCGGGGAAGATCCGGCCGTGCGGGTAGCTCGGGAAGGTGGTGAGCACCCGTACGTCGTGGTCTCGCTCGGCCAGTTGCCGCGCCAGGTTGCCGGGGATGAACACCCCTTCGGGCGGGTACCACTGGCTGACCAGGCCGATCCTCACGGGACGGCCACGGCGCGCTCCGGCCGGCCCGTCTCCACCGGCTCGGGCCAGGTGTCCGGCCGTTCCGGGTCGAACAGCTCGTTCGTCCAGAACATGGTGACCAGGTCGTCGCCGCCGGTGTTGACCAGCTTGTGCGCCCACATCGTGGGCATGTCCACGAGCACCGGCTCGTCGCCGGAGACCGCGAACCGCACCACCCCGGTGTCGTCGACGCGGCGCAGGCTGATCTCCGCCGTGCCGCGCAGCACGACGAAGCGCTCCACCTTGGCCAGGTGGAAGTGCTCGCCCCGGGTGATGCCGGGGCGCGTGGTGGAGCAGAAGGTCTGGCCGCCTCCCCCGTGCGTCCGGACCGTCTCGACCAGCTCGCCCCGGGCGTCCGCCCGGCGCGGCAGCGCCAGCGGATAGTGCGCCGGGAAGCAGTGCGAGCGGTAGGTGTTGAACAGCCGCACGTCGTGCCGGTCCACCAGGGACGGCAGTTCCCCCGTCCGATAGGTGGCGGCGACGTCGGCGAGCCGGTCGGCGAGGGCCCGTACGCCGGTCCGCAGCGCCGGCATGGTGGGGTCCCAGGAGCCGCCGGCCGGGACGCCGACGAGCCGGGCCGCCGCGTCGGTGACGTGCACCAGGCTCAGCTCGCGGTCGCCGTGCACCTCCGGTTGCCCGCCCTCGGCGAGCAGCCGGCAGAACGTCGCGACCGCTGAGTTGTAGTACGGCCGGCCGTGCTCGCCGTACAGGTTGGGCAGCAGGACGTCGTCGAACGGCAGGCCCGTGTCGGCCAGGAGGCCGGCGGCGGCGGCCTTGGCGTCGCCGTAGGGGGTGCCGTTGCCGGCCTGCACCGAGTTGGCGAAGACCACCGCGCCGGGGGGCGTCGGGCAGTGCTTGAGGCCCTGCGCGAGCTGGGCGGCGAGCTGCACGTTGCCGGCGGCGACGTCGGCCGGCTCGCCCCGGTTGACCCCGGCCAGGTGCAGCACCCGGTCGACGCCGTCGAGCTTCGCCGCGACCCGCTCCGGGTCGGTCAGGTCGGCCCGCGTGACGACGACCGGCTCCGGCCGGCCGAGGACACGCAGCAGCACCCGCACGTGCCAGCCGAGGAAGCCGCCGGCGCCGGTGACCGCCAGCCTCAGCACGCCAGCACCGGGTCCCGCAGGGCCAGCTCCGCGCGTACCTCCGGCAGCGTCCTCAGCAGCTCGACGATCTCCGGTACGCCCAGCCGCGGCGCGTTGGCGGAGTTGAAGTCCTCCCGCGGCCCCCGGCCCAGCTCGCCCTCGGAGACGTAGAGCGCGTAGTTGAGGTCGCGGGCGTCCAGCGGCACCCGGAGGAAGTCGCCGAAGTCGTCCGCCTGGGCGAGTTCCTCCCGGCTGGCCAGCGTCTCGTCCTGCTTCTCGCCGTGCCGTACGCCGATCACGTCGAGCTTCGCGGGCACGTCGAAGAGTTCGCAGACCGCCTCGGCCAGGTCGCCGACGGTGCAGGCGACGGCCTTGCGGATGAAGATGTCGCCGGGCCGGGCGTGCTGGAAGGCGTGCTCGACCAGCTCCACCGAGTCGTCCAGCGACATCAGGAAGCGGGTCATCCCCGGGTCCGTGACGGTGGGCGCCCGGCCCGCCTTGATCTGCTCGATGAACAGTGGGATCACCGAGCCGCGCGAGTACATGACGTTGCCGTACCGGACGCAGGAGACCGTCGTCGCGCTGTTCGGGTTGTTCCGGGCGTGCGCCTGGGCGACCTTCTCCATCATGGCCTTGCTCATCCCCATCGCGTTGACGGGGTGGACGGCCTTGTCGGTGCTCAGCACGACCACGGAGCCGACGCCGTTACGCTCCGCCGCCTCGACGACGTTGGCGCTGCCCAGGACGTTGGTCCGCACCGCCTCCAGCGGGAAGAACTCGCAGGAGGGCACCTGCTTGAGGGCCGCCGCGTGGAAGACGTAGTCGATCCCCCGGCTGGCCCGCAGCACCGAGTCGTAGTCGCGTACGTCCCCGACGTGGTAGCGGACCCGGTCGTCGCCGAGCTGCCGGCGCATGTCGTCCTGCTTGGCCTCGTCGCGGCTGAGCACCCGGACCTCGCCGACGCCACGGTCGAGGAGGCGGCGGACCATCGTCTTGCCGAAGGAACCCGTGCCGCCGGTGATGAGTACCCGCTGGCCGTTGGAATTTGTGGTCACTCCCGCTCCCATGTCGGTTCGCCGTGCCCCGCCCCGTACGCCCGGCGGGTTCGTTGTGAGGAACGACCACTCCCGTACCGGAGAAACGCCTTTCATCCGACAATCGCTACGAATGCCCGCTTCATTAAGGAATAGGTGGGAGACTCGGCGAGCAGCGGATATGCCGCCTGGCCACCGACACGAAGGACTACAGCGTGGGCGACGTACCTCCAGGCCTCCTGTCCGGACCCGCCCGCTCGCCCGGCACGCACCGGCGACGGGCCCATCGGCGTTACGCCACACTGGTCAGCGTCGCGATCGTCAGCGTCGTCGCCCTGATGGTGGGCTGGTCGGTGGACCAGACCCCGCTGGGCCCCGCCCTGTTGGCCGCCGTCGTCCTCAGTGGTCGCATCCCCCGGCCGGGGCTGGTCGACGTGCTCGCCCTGCTGCTCGGCGTGTGGGTGGTCGCCAGCCTCGGGTGGACGCTCGACACCTCGGCGACCCGCAGCACCGTCTACCTGTACGGCACCTGCCTGCTGCTGCTGGTCGCGGTGCGGCACATCGTGACCACCACCCGCGATCTGCTCGCGGTCGGCGTCGCGTTCATCGCCGGCTGTCTCATCCGGGCGGTCGAGCTGATCCGGGCACCCTCCACCGGCGGCGACCTCGACCGGACGGGAGCCTTCGACCTCAGCGTCCGGTACGGCATCGAGGGAATCAACATCAACCTGACCGCCTACACGATGGTCGCCGGAATCCTGCTGGCGGTGTTGCTGGGCAGCGTCGGTGGGCTGCCCCGCGCGGTCCGCCTCGCGCTCTACGCGTGCGTGCCGCTGCTGGGCTACGCGGTGCTGCTCAGCGGCACGCGGGGCGCGCTGGCCGCGCTGCTGCTCGGCGCCGTCTACCTGGTGTGCAGCCGGGCGGCCCCCCGGGCGTGCTGGCTGGTCGCGGCGGTGGTCGTCCCGGCGGTCCTGCTCCTGGTACCGCTCGGCCTGGGCGAGGCGACGATGCTGCGCCTCGACGGCCTCGTCGCCGACCGGGCGACCGGTGACCTCGCCGGCCGGATGCTGGTCTGGCCCGAGGCCGTCGCTGTCTGGGGGCAGTCCCCGCTCGCCGGGATCGGGGCGGGCGCGTTCATGGCGGTCAGCTCCTGGGGAATCGGCGCCCACAGTCTGGTCCTCACCCTCGGCGCCGACCTCGGGCTCGTGGGCGTGCTGTGCTACGCGGCCGTCCTGGCCGCCGCCATGCGGCCCGTCGGGCGCGCCTCCCGGCTCGGCGCGCGGCTGGCCGGGCTGTTCCTGGTGATGTTCCTGCCGATCTGGCTCACCGGGCACTGGGAGGCCGCCCTGGCCGCCTGGCTACCGCTGGCGTTGTTCTCGCTCGTGCCCGCCCTCACGGCCGACCCGTCGAGCCGCCCGCACGGCACCGGCGGCCGGCACCACCGCAGAGACCACCGGTCAGGACCCGACGGGGTGCTTCCCCGGAGCGGCGGCCGGCGGCCGGCGGTCGTGCCGGGGGGAACCGGCGACCCGACGCCACAGGTCGGTGTGCTGGCGCAGCACGCTCTGTAGCCCGTAGAGCCGGTGCACCCGGGCCCGGGCCCGGTCGGCCAGCTCAGCACGGCGCGCCGGGTCGGTCATCAGCTCCCGCAGCGCCGCGGCGAGGCCGGCGGGGTCCGAGGGCGCGACGACCACCCCGCTGTCGTCGCCGAGGATCTCGGCGGTCGCCCCCACGTCGGTGGCGACGACCGGGCAGCCGAGCGCCATCGCCTCGACCACCACGTTGGGGAACCCCTCGGTGTGGCTGGGCAGGACGAACAGGTCGCAGCGGGCCATCATGGCGAGGACGTCCGGGTGCGGCAGCTCGCCCAGGAAGGACACCGACGCCGGCGGCTGGTGCCGCTCGGTCACCGATCCCAGGTAGGCCGGATCGGCGGGGCCGACGAAGAGCAGCCGCCAACCCGGCTGCGCGGCCGTCCGCCACGCGGCCAGCAGGTCCTCGACCCCCTTGGCGGGCAGGAACCAGCCGACGAACAGCATCGTGCGTTCCGCCGGCGCGGGATTCCGGTGTGGCGCCGGAAGCCGGTCGAGGTCCACTCCGTTCGGCATCCGCCGCACCCACACCGTGGGGAGCTGGTTGCGGACGGTGGACTCGGACGCCTCGTCGAGGACCAGAACGACCGTCGCCAGCCGCATCGCCGGGGCCATCGACCGCCACTCCCGACTGCCGCGCCCCGCGATCTCGGGGATCCGCCCGAAGTGCAGGTGGTAGACGGCCGGTCGCCGGTACACCCGGGTGATGAGCAGTAACGCCAGGTCCCGGAGGACGCCGGGGCCACCGGACGAATGCAGGTGCACGACGTCGGTCCGGCCCGCGGCCAGGACGCGGCGCAGTGCCACGGCGCCGGCCGTGAGCTGGCGTACCCCCGCCGTCAGGCGTCGCCCCGGCACGAGGTCGTGCACGCCGCGCCACCGCTGGGCGATGTCGACCACCTCGATGTGGACCTCCGGATCGTCGCGGAACCGGTCGACCAGCATCGCCACCCCGCGGGCGATGCCTCCCATCGGTGGCGGCAGGGGCCCCACCACGCACACCCGCATCCGCTCCGGCATCTCAGTGCCCCCGGTGTCCGGCACCCGTTACCTCCTGTACAGAATCGAGCAGCCGCGCCAGCGGCTGTGCGTACGCCCGGACGTCGAAGGAGTCCAGCGCCTGCTCCCGGGCGGCCTTGCGCATGAGCAGCCGTTCCTCGGCGGTCAGCCGCACCGCCCGGTGCAGCGTCGCCGCCAGCGCGGCCACGGAGTGGTCGGTGCAGACCAGGGCATTGACGCCGTCCTCCAGGTAGCGGCCCAGGTCGCTGGTCAGGTTGCAGATCACCGGGGTGCCGTTCGCCATCGACTCGCAGACCTTCGTCGGGAAGCCGGCGTTGGCGTAACGCGCCGGCGGCCGGAGCAGAACGCTGAAGTCGGCCTCGCGCAACAGCTGCGGCACCGTCCACTGCGGCACCCGGCCGACCACCTCCACCATCTCCGGCGGGTCGCCGCCGAGCAGATCGCGCAGCTGTTGGCGGGACGGCCCCACCACCCTCAGCCGCAGCCGCGCACCGGAGCGCGCCACCGCCTCGACCGCCTCGACGACGGTGCCGAGCAGGTCCTTGCGGCCGGGGGTGCCGGCGTAGACCAGGGTGAGCCCGTCCCACCCGGTGGCCGGGGTCTCCGGTGTGCTCGCCAGCTGCCGCACGTCGAGGGTCGGCGGCACCCGCACGACCTGGCAGCCCCGCTGCCGAAAGTGCTCCTCGAGCAGGGTGCTGATGGCGATGACGCCGGAGCAGCGCGGGTAGTGGTGGCGCAGGGCGAGCTTCGCAGACAGGTGCAGGGGGCCCAGCGCTCCGCCGACCAGTTGCCGAGGGCTGTACCACTCGACCACGTCGACCACCAGCGGAATCCCGTGGCGCCGGCACCACCGGCGCAGGTGGACCATGTACGGCGTCCCGCCGCCGTAGACCACGACATGTGACGGTCGGGTCGGTTGCGCCGCCAGCCAGGCGACGGTCCGCGCTCCCCAGCGGAGGAGCACCTGGGTCGCCCTGGCCGCCGGGCTCGCCCCGGCGGGCGGCAACTCGCCCACTCCGACGTGGGTTATCGTGCCCGGCCCCGTCACGACGTCGACCGGTCGAGGCTCGGCCGGGGTGTGCTCCCCGCCGACCACCACCACGTGCCGGCCGGCCAGGGCCAGCGACCGGGCGATCCCGTCGACCCGCCGGGAGCATGCCTCGCCCCACGGGTAGCGGAACGGCCCCACGTACGCCACCCAACCGGATGAATCCGTCATGGCACTGTCCTCTCCGGCACCGGGCCGGGTACGGCCACGGCGGAGACCTCCGCCGGGCGGGCGACGAAAGCCCGGGTCACCGGGCCCCTGCTGTGGTGGCACCGCGACCAGGCGCGGCCGGTCCGGCGGTCCGCTCATGCCGCGACCCGCTGGCCCTGGACCGCCGGGCCGGCTCGGGCCAGCACCTGGCGGTAACCCAGCAGCGCCGCCGGGAACACCGTCACCAGTGCGACTGCCGCACCCAGCCACGGCACCGCGGCCATCCCCAGCGCCCCGGCGCCCCACCACTTCAGCGGCACCGCCAGGACGAGGTACGCCGCCCAGGCGACGAGCTGCGGACGGACCACCCCGGCGGCGTTCTGCACCATGAACCAGGGCGAGGCCACCGCGAGCACCATCCACCAGGCACCGAGGCCGGCGAGCAGCCACCGGTCCGGTGCCTGCGTCATCCCCATCAGCGCGGCCAACGGTTGCCCACCGACGAGCGCCACCACGATGCTCGGCAGCCCGACGGCTGTCGCGGCCACGAGGGTCATCCGCCTGGTGCGGCGGCGGATCCAGGCCACCCGCCCGTGGGCCAGCGCCTCACCGTGCGCCGGCCACGCCGCCGCGCTCACCATCGACATGAGCAGCCCGAGCTGGGCGATCAGGCGGGCGGCCACGGCGAACACGGCCACGTCGGCCAGGCCACGGGTCTGTGCCACGATCAGCGGGTCGGCGTTGGTCGCGACCGTCAGCGCTGCCGTGAGCAGCAGGAACATCCCGCCCAGCCGGAGCAGCTCCCGGGCGGCGGCCCTCTCCACGCACCGCAACGACGGGGCCAGCTCCGGCATCCGCCGGATGTAGAACCACAGGCTGTTCACCGCGTTGCCCAGCAGCGGACCGATCACCACGGCGGCCACCAAGGTCACCGGCGCGGCGTCGAGGGCCACGGCGGCCAGGGTCAGCGGAAGGCAGAGCAGGGACCCGGCCAACTGCCACGTGTTGGCGCGGGCGACCTGCTGGACGCCGTACTGCACCCGGATGACCAGCGACATCGGCACGTTGAGGATGAAGACGGTCAGGCAGACCAGCGTCATGGACCGGGCGGTCGGCACCAGCTCGGCGCTGGGCAGGTTGAACACGGAGGTCCACGGGATGGCGAGCGCCCCGATCCAGAGGGCGGCGCAGGCCGCGACCGCCGCGCCGGCCAGGGTCAGGTAGGCGGTGGAGACGTAGCGTCTGGCCTGGGCGGTCTCGCCCCGGGCCTGGGTGTCCGCCAACTTGGTCATCAGCCCGTTGCCCAGGCCTAGGTCGGCGAAGGCCGCCATCGCGGTCAGTGCCGTCACCGCCTGCCACAGGCTGAACAGCTCCGTGCCGAGATACCGATGGGTGAGCGGGAGCAGCAGCAGCGGCACGACGGCACCGACCGCCCGACTGCCCACCGTCGTCGCGATGCCGGCGACCAGCCTCCGGTCACGGCCCCTGTCGTCCGCAGCCGGGTCGGCCGGCGCGGATCGGGCGTCGGCCGGCTGCGTGACGGCGGGGTGCATCGCGGTCGGCCGCCCTAGACCGGACTCAGCGCGCGGGCAGCCGAGTGCCACTCGACCGTCGCCGCCAGACCGGCGCGCAGCGAGTGCGGCCGGGCGGCGGGGAACAGCTCCTGCAGCCGGGTGCAGTCGGCCTGCGAGTCGCGGACGTCGCCGGGCCGCGGTGGGCCGTGCTCCACCTCGAGCCGCCGGCCGAGCACGACCTCCAGCTCGGCGACCAGATCCCGCAGCGACGTACGGGTGCCGAACGCCAGGTTGACCACGTCGGGCGCGCCGACGCGGCGCACCACGGCGTCGGTGATGATGTCGGTGACGTCGGCGACGTAGGTGAAGTCGCGGGTCTGCTGGCCGTCGCCGTGCAGCGTCAGGGGCCGGCCGTCGAGCGCGTCGGCGATGAACCTCGGCACCACGGCGGCGTAGGGGTGCTCGGGATCCTGCCGCGGCCCGTACACGTTGAAGAAGCGGAACGGGAGCACGGCGAGGTGGAAGCAGGCAGCGTAGGCGAGGGTGTAGGTCTCGGTGGCGAGCTTGGAGACCGCGTAGGGGCTCACCGGCATCGGCCGCAGCGCCTCGTGCCGGGGCATCCCCGGAGCCGCCCCGTAGACCGAGGAGGACGAGGCGACCACCACGTGCGGCACGTCGTGGCGGCGCACCGCCTCCAGCACGCTCACCGTTCCCGTGGCGTTGGCGTGGTGGCTGCGCGCCGGATCGTCGATCGACCCGGGCACCGAACCGAGGGCACCGAGGTGCACGACGCTCGCGGCGCCCGGTAGCGCGTCGTCCAGCACGTCCGGGTCGCAGACCGAGCCGACGAGGACCCGGGCGGGCGCGTCCAGCAGATTGTCCAGCGAACCGGTCGACAGGTCGTCGACCACCACGATCTCGCTGATCCGCGGCTGCTCGGCGAGCGCCCGGACCAGGTTCGAACCGATGAAACCGGCCCCGCCGCTGACCACGATCTTCAACTGTTTCCCCCGATGTCGCGTGTTGCCGCCTACCGGCGCCAACTAGGCGAAATGACCTTTTTGCACCCTTCTTGACAGTCAACGACAAGCAACACCCAAGGTCACGGTTGCGGATCAGGACGGGGTGCCGTCGCACCGGCGGCTCCCGCCAACCCGTTCGGGCGGGTACCGGCCACCGCCGCCCGCGCCCCGGCCGGTGGCCGGTCCGCCGTCAGGCAAGCTGCTCCGCGTGCGCCTCGTACCACTGCACGGTCGCCCGCAGGGCCTGGGCGCGCGGCACCGGCGTCACGTCGGGGAAGAGCGCGCGCAGCACCCCGTCGTCCGCGTCGGAGTGGCGCACGTCGCCCGCCCGCGACGGGCCGTGCTCCACCTCGAGCCGGCGACCGAGCACCTCCTCCAGCTCCGCGATCAGCTCCAGCAGCGAGAGCCGCGCGCCGAAGGCGAGGTTCACCACGTCGGGGGAGCAGACGCGGCGCAGGACCGCGTCGACGATCACGTCCGTGACGCTGCCGACGTAGGTGAAGTCACGGGACTGGGTGCCGTCGCCGTGCACCTGGAGCGGCCGGCCCTCCAGCGCCGCCGAGACGAACCTCGGCACCACGGCGGCGTACGCGTGGTTGGCTGCCTGCCGGGGCCCGTAGACGTTGAAGAAGCGGAACGGCAGCACGCCGATGCCGTAACAGGCGGCGTACGCGAGCGCGTAGGCCTCCGTGGCCAGCTTCGAGACCGCGTACGGGCTGACCGGCATCGGCCGCAGCGTCTCCTGGCGGGGCAGGACGGGGTTGGCGCCGTAGACGGAGGACGACGAGGCGACCACGACGTGGGGGACCCCGTGGCGCCGGACGGCCTCCAGCACGCTCAGGGTGCCGGTGGCGTTGGCGTGGTGGCTGCGCAGCGGGTCGTCGATGGAGCGGGGCACCGAGCCGAGGGCGCCGAGATGCACCACGCCGGCCGCCCCGCTGACCGCCTCGTCGAGCAGATCGGGGTCGAGGATCGTCCCCGTGAACAGCCGCACCGGCAGGTCGATCAGGTTCTCCAGCAACCCGGTGGAGAGGTCGTCGACGGCCACCACCTCGGTGACCTGCGGCGTGTCGGCGAGGGCGCGTACCAGGTTGGAGCCGATGAAACCGGCGCCACCGGTAACGACGATCTTCAAAGATCCTCCTCGTGGTTCCCGCCCGGCGCGCCACCTGCACGCGGGCCCGGGACATCGAGCCCCTGCGGACCCGCTCCCGTCTCCACCAACGACCCGTGCACCGGCGCGTCACGCGGAAAGCTCCGGACGTGACGAAGTGACACGTCGCGCGGTCGCCCGCCCGCCTCGCGGTACGCCCGTCCCGGGACCCCGGGATGTGATGAGCTGTAGGCATGGACCGGAGCCGGCTCGGGCTGGTGCTGCACCCCACCCGGGACGTCTCCGCGGTGGTCGACACCATCGTGACCTGGGCCGCCCGACACCACATCTCCCTGGCCGTACGCGCCGAGGACCGGCACCGCGTACCGGCCACGGTCGAACCGCTGCCGGTGGGCGAGGTGGCCCACCGGTCGGACGCGCTGATCGCCATCGGCGGCGACGGGACGATGCTCGGCGCGCTCCGGTCGGCCGTCCACGATCCGAAGCCGGTGCTCGGCGTACACGTCGGCAAGCTCGGCTTCCTCGTCGAGGTGGAGCCGCCGGAGCTACCGAGGGCCCTGGACCGGCTGGTGGCGCACGACTTCACGGTGGAGAACCACAGCTGCCTGGCCTGCGACGTCTGCGGCGACGACCTCGTCGCGTTCAACGACATCGCGCTGATCCGCCAGCCCGGTGCCGGCTTCGTCAGCGCCTCCCTCGCCGTCGACGGGCAGCAGTACGGGTACTACCGCTGCGACGCGCTGGTGGTCAGCACCCCGACCGGCTCGACCGCCTACAGCTACGCCGCCGGCGGCCCGCTCGTCTCGCCGGCCACCGAGGCGGTGGTGGTGACCCCGTCCGCCCCGATGGCCGGCATCTCCCGTGCGCTGGTGCTCTCCCCCCACGAGACGGTCCGCCTGCAACTGCGCGAGGGCTCCGGCCCGGTCGCGATAGAGGTGGACGGCCTGGTCATCCGGGACGCCGCGACGGAGGGCGTCGTGCAGATCCGCTACCGGCACGACGCCGGCCTGGTCGTCCGCCTGGACCCGCGCCGCTACCAGGAACGCAACCAGCTCAAGCTGAGCCTGCTGGACCTGCCGCTGCTTCCCGACCAGCTCCGCGAACTGCTGCCGGAGGGCCTGCGGGAGAAGTTCAACCGCCGCGAGCTGCCCCCGCCCCGCTGACCCGCCCACCTGCACCCAGGCCAGCCTGGGCCCGACACACGCTGGGCCCGACACACGCTGTCGAGCTGATGTCGTAGACGACTCAGCTCGACAGCGAGGCAGGCTCGACCGGCCAGGCAGGCACGGCAGGCAGGCACGGCAGGCCAGCACGACCGGCCAGGCACGCACGGCGGGCCTGGCAGGAGCGCTCCCGTCAGCAGGCGCCCGCGCCGGAGAGCGCCCCCTCCTGCCCTCGGGCATGGGGCAGCTCGACAGTCGCGCACGGCCTTCTGACGCCGGCACCGGCGCCGCTCGGTCCGGCGCACACCGGTGTCGGCTGCGGTGGGAGGCGAGCCAGGTGCTCAGGCCCGTTCGAGGACCTCCGAGACCAGGTCCTTCGCCTCCTGCTGGATCCGGGCGAGGTGCTCCGGGCCCTGGAAGGACTCGGCGTAGATCTTGTAGACGTCCTCGGTGCCCGACGGCCGGGCGGCGAACCAGCCCGACTCGGTGGTCACCTTGAGCCCGCCGATCGGCGCGTCGTTGCCGGGCGCGGCGGTGAGGGTCGCGGTGATCGGCTCGCCGGCCAGCTCGGTGGCGGTCACCTGCTCCGGCGAGAGCTTGCCGAGCACGGCCTTCTGCTCGCGGGTCGCCGGCGCGTCGATGCGGGCGTACGCGGGCGCGCCGAAGCGCTCGGCCAGCTCCGCCCAGTGCTCGCTGGGGGTGCGGTCGGTGGTCGCGATGATCTCGGCGGCGAGCAGGCAGAGCAGGAGGCCGTCCTTGTCGGTGGTCCAGGTGCTCCCGTCGCGGCGCAGGAAGGACGCGCCGGCGCTCTCCTCGCCGCCGAAGCCCACCGCGCCGTCGAGCAGCCCGGGGACGAACCACTTGAAGCCGACCGGCACCTCCAGCAGCGGGCGGCCCAGGTCGGCGGCGACCCGGTCGATCATCGAGGAGGAGACCAGGGTCTTGCCGACGGCGGCGGCGGGGCCCCACTGCGTGCGGGTGCGGAACAGGTGGCCGATCGCCACCGCGAGGTAGTGGTTGGGGTTCATCAGGCCGCCGTCGGGGGTGACGATGCCGTGCCGGTCGGCGTCGGCGTCGTTGCCGGTGGAGACCTGGTAGTCGGCGCGGGCGGCGATCAGGGAGGCCATCGCGTTCGGCGAGGAGCAGTCCATCCGGATCTTGCCGTCGCCGTCCAGGGTCATGAACCGCCAGGTCGGGTCGACCGTCGGGTTGACCACGGTCAGGTCCAGCCGGTGCCGCTCGGCGATCTCGCCCCAGTAGGCCACGCTCGCGCCGCCGAGCGGGTCGGCGCCGATGCGCACCCCGGCGTCGCGGATCGCGTCGATGTCGATCGCCGCCGGCAGGTCGTCGACGTAGCGGGCGAGGAAGTCGTACGACCCGGTGGTGTCGGCGGCGCGGGCCCGGGCGTACGGGATCCGCCGGACCTCCTTCAGTCCGTCGGCGAGGATCGCGTTGGCCCGGTCCTGGATCCACCTCGTGACGTCGGTGTCCGCCGGGCCGCCGTGGGTGGGGTTGTACTTGAAGCCGCCGTCGTCGGGCGGGTTGTGCGACGGGGTGATGACGATGCCGTCGGCGAGCCCGCTGGTACGCCCCCGGTTGTGGGTGAGGATGGCGTGCGACACCGCCGGGGTGGGCGTGTAGCCGTCGCGGCTGTCGAGCAGCACGGAGACCTCGTTGGCGGCGAGGACCTCCAGCGCGTCCACGGCGGCCGGGGCGGAGAGCGCGTGGGTGTCGCGGCCGAGGAAGAGCGGCCCGTCCAGGCCCTGCTCGCGGCGGTAGTCGCAGAGCGCCTGGGTGACCGCGAGGATGTGGTCGGAGTTGAACGCGTGGCGCAGGCTCGACCCGCGGTGCCCGGACGTGCCGAAGGAGACCTGCTGCGCCGGGTCCTGCGGATCGGGGTGCTCGGCGTAGTAGGCGGTCACCAGCCGCGGCACGTCGACCAGGTCGGCGGGCTGGGCGGGCTTGCCGGCCCGGGGATGACTGCTCACGGTTCCACCTTCTGTCCCTTGCCGATCACCACGATGCCGTTGTCGGAGACCGTGTAGCGCTGCCGGTCCTTCTCCAGGTCGACGCCGATCTCGGCCCCCTCGGGCACGATCACGTTCTTGTCGAGGATCGCCCGGCGCACGACCGCGTGCCGGCCGATGTCGACCCCCTCCATCAGCACCGCGCCGTCCACGTGCGCCCAGGAGTGCACCTTCACCTTGGGCGAGACGACCGAGTTCTCCACCAGCGAGCCGGAGATCACCGCGCCGGGCGACACCATCGAGGCGACCGCCCGGCCGACCCGCTCACCCCACTGGTGCACGAACTTGGCCGGCGGGTACGTCAGCTGCCCGGTGTAGATGGGCCAGTCGAAGTTGTAGAGGTTGAACACCGGGTGCACGTTGATCAGGTCCATGTGGGCGTCGTAGAAGGAGTCGAGCGTCCCCACGTCGCGCCAGTAGCCGCGGTCCCGGTCGGTGCTGCCGGGCACCTCGTTGTCGCGGAAGTCGTAGACGTTGGCCTCGCCGCGCTCCACCAGCATCGGGATGATGCTGCCGCCCATGTCGTGCTTGCTGGTCTTGTCCTCCGCGTCGCGCTCGACCGCCTCGCACAGCGCCTTGGTGCTGAACACGTAGTTGCCCATCGACGCGTAGATCTGGTCGGGCGCGTCGGGCAGGCCGACCGCGTCGGTGGGCTTCTCGCGGAACGCCCGGATCCGGCGGCCGTCCTCGCCGACCTCGATGACGCCGAACTGGTCGGCCATCGACAACGGCTGCCGGATGCCGGCCACGGTGACGCCGGCGCCGGAGGCGATGTGGTCCTCCACCATCTGCCGGGGGTCCATCCGGTAGATGTGGTCGGCGCCGAAGACGATCACGTGGTCGGGCTGCTCGTCGTGGATGAGGTTGAAGCTCTGGTAGATCGCGTCGGCGGAGCCGGCGAACCACCACGGGCCGCGGCGCTGCTGCGCCGGCACCGGGGTGACGTAGTTGCCGAGCAGGGTCGACATCCGCCACGTCTTGGTGATGTGCCGGTCCAGCGAGTGGGACTTGTACTGGGTCAGCACGACGATCTTGAGATAGCCGGCGTTCGCCAGGTTGGACAGGACGAAGTCGACCATGCGGTACATCCCGCCGAACGGGACGGCCGGCTTGGCCCGGTCCGTGGTGAGCGGCATCAGGCGCTTGCCTTCTCCGCCGGCCAGGACGATCGCGAGCACCTTGGCAGCCATGTCCAGACGCTATCTACCCCGCCGTCACTTCACCACTCGTACGGCACAGTTCCACAGCCGGGTGCGGCGGCGCGTTCTGCACTAGGGTGCCGTTCATGAACGACTCCGCCGGGCTGCGCGTCGACCTGCTGACCCGTGAGTACCCGCCCGAGGTGTATGGCGGCGCCGGTGTGCACGTCGAGTACCTGGCCCGGGAGCTGCGCCGGCTCGCCGACGTACGGGTGCACTGCTTCGGCGCGCCACGCACCGAGGCGGGTGTCACCGCGTACGCCGAACCGGCGGGCCTGACCGGCGCGAACGCCGCGCTGCGGACGATGGGCGTGGACCTGGAGATGGCCGCGGCCTGCGCCGGCACCGACGTGGTGCACAGTCACACGTGGTACGCCAACTTCGCGGGGCACACGGCGAAGCTGCTGCACGACGTGCCGCACGTGGTGACCGCGCACAGCCTGGAGCCGCTGCGGCCGTGGAAGGCCGAGCAGCTCGGCGGCGGCTACGCGCTCTCCTCCTGGTGCGAGCGCACGGCGTTCGAGGCGGCCGACGCGGTCGTCGCGGTCAGCGAGGGGATGCGGCGCGACGTGCTGACCGCCTACCCGGCGGTGAACCCGGACCGGGTCCGGGTGGTGCACAACGGCATCGACACGGCGCAGTACGCCCCGGACCACGGCACGGACGTGGTGGGCCGGCTCGGCATCGACCCGGCCCTGCCCAGCGTGGTGTACGTGGGGCGGATCACCCGGCAGAAGGGCCTGCCCTACCTGCTGCGCGCGGCGCGCGACCTGCCGGCGGACACCCAGCTGGTGCTGCTCGCCGGCGCACCGGACACCCCGGACATCGCCGCCGAGGTGGAGGGCCTGGTGACGGAGCTGCGGGCGAAGCGCTCCGGGGTGGTGTGGGTCGCGGAGATGCTGCCGAAGCACGAGGTGATCCAGGTGCTCACCCACGCCACGGTCTTCGTCTGCCCCTCGGTCTACGAGCCGATGGGCATCGTGAACCTGGAGGCGATGGCCTGCGAGACGGCGGTGGTGGCCACCGCCACCGGCGGCATCCCCGAGGTGGTCGCCGACGGCGAGACGGGGCTGCTGGTCCCCATCGAGCAGGCCACCGACGGTTCCGGCCGGCCGCTGGACCCGGAACGCTTCGTGGCCGACCTGGCGGCGGCGATGAACGAGCTGCTCGCCGACCCGGCTCGCACCGCCGACTTCGGCCGGGCCGGCCGGCAACGCGCCGTCGACCACTTCTCCTGGGACACCATCGCCGCCCGCACCCTCGACCTCTACCGCTCGCTGCTGAAGTGAGTCGGCAGGGTCGTCGATCCGGCACCTGACCGTCGAGACCCCAGTCGCCGACGGTGGGCAGAATGGCGGCATGGGCTGGCGGAGGAGACGTGCGCCGATCCGGCTGCGCAGCCGGTGGCTGCCCGGGTACTGGCTGCGCCACCCTCTGCTCAGCCTCGTGGTCCTGCTGGTCGGGGCCGTGGGGCTCTTACTGCTCCAGATCGACTCGGCGTACCGCACGCACCGGTTGAACACGTACGGCGTGCGCGCCACGGCGACGGTGCTGGAAGTGCACGGTCTTCAGCGGGACTCGTACGTGGTGGCCTCGTTCACCACCGCCGACGGCCATGACGTCGTCACGCAGGTCAGCGACTACTACTGGCGTCCACGGCCGCGGGTGGGCGATGCGGCCACCGTGGTCTATGACCCCGCCTCACCCGACGCGATCGTGCGCGACGTACGCATCGGCGACGACCGGTACGCGGCGTGGGTCGGCATCGGCCTGGTCGTGGCGTTGGGATCGGGTGGCGGTGTGTTCCTGTGGCGCACCTGGCCGATATGGCGCGAGAACGCCGAAGACTGGCGATCCGGACGCCGCTTCGCCTGATGGCGAAGCGGGGTCAGGTGGCGTGCAGGGCGGCGGCGAGGGCATCACTCGACCAGCCCGCCCAGTTCGGGTCCTCGCCTCGACCGACGCCCGGCCGAAGCCGCCGCCGACCGCTGCCGCTGCGTCGGCCTGGTCGAGCAGGGCGGCCATCCGGCGCTCGTCTCCCCGGCCGGCAGCGGCGAGGGCTCCTTCGTGGCAACCGAACCCGCCCGCCTGAACCCCAATCTTCCACCCCCTGGGCATAGCGTTCCGAATCTCGGGATTGCAGTAGATCTTGGCAGGAAACGGCCCTTGGAGGGGCCATTTGCTACCAAGATCTACAACGCCACTATCCACACCCCGCCACCGCGCCCACGCCAGCCGCCGCGCCTTGAGCGACGACGGCGGACTCGGGCGGATGGTGCGGGCACCAGGTGTCCGCCGGGCCCTGACCGGACCTCTCTGGACACGTCGGGAGGGAGGGCGATGGGGTGCTTGGCCGCGCGCGAAAGGATCTCGCGCAGTAGGTTGAACCGGTGACTGGACGGTTCCCGATCGAAGACGTCTCCCCCGTCGTCTCCTGCGGTCGCTACCCGGCCAAGGCGGTGGTCGACGAGCCGGTGCCGGTGTCGGCCCGCGCCTACCGGGAGGGGCACGACGCGCTCGGCTGCAACGTGGTCTGGCGTGGTCCCGACGGGCGGGCCCGACAGTTCACCCGGATGCGCCCCGGCGAGCCCGGGCAGGACCGCTGGCACGCGGTGATCCGCCCCGACGCGGTCGGCGAGTGGGTGTTCACCGTCGAGGCGTTCCAGGACCCGTACCTGACCTGGCAGAACGCGGTCACCAAGAAGATCGCCGCCGGTCAGGGGCCGGCGGACCTGGCCAACGACCTCGCCGAGGGCGCCCGGGTGCTGACCGCGGCCGTGGAGTTGGTGCCGGCCGGCGACGCGGGGCGGGTCCGCGCGGCGGTGGCGGCGCTGGGCGACGCCGACAGGGAGCTGCCCCGGCGGGTCGCCCCGGCGCTGGAGCTGGCCGACCTGCTCTGGGAGCACCCGGTCCGGGAGCTGGTCACCACCGGCGCGGAGCACCGGCTCTGGGTGGACCGCCGGCGGGCGCTCTTCTCCGCCTGGTACGAGTTCTTCCCCCGCTCGGAGGGGGCCGTCCCGGCCACCGCCGACGCGCCGGCGCGCTCCGGCACGTTCGCCACCGCCGTCGAGCGCCTGCCCGGCGTCGCGGCGATGGGCTTCGACGTGCTCTACCTGCCGCCGATCCACCCGATCGGCCGGGTCAACCGCAAGGGCCCCAACAACTCGCTGACCGCCGGGCCGGACGACGTCGGCTCGCCGTGGGCGATCGGCGCCGCCGAGGGCGGTCACGACACGATCCACCCCGACCTGGGTACGCCGGAGGACTTCCGCGACTTCGTCGCCGCCGCCGCCGAGCAGGGCCTGGAGGTGGCGATGGACCTGGCGTTGCAGTGCGCGCCGGACCACCCGTGGGTGACCGAGCACCCGGAGTGGTTCACCACCCGGGCCGACGGCAGCATCGCGTACGCGGAGAACCCGCCGAAGAAGTACCAGGACATCTACCCGGTCAACTTCGACAACGACCCGGAGGGCATCCGGGCCGAGGTCCTGCGGGTGGTGCTGCACTGGGTCGGCGAGGGCATCCGGATCTTCCGGGTGGACAACCCGCACACCAAG
The DNA here is from genome assembly GCF_049841735.1 of Micromonospora sp. DT46. Classification (NCBI taxonomy): domain Bacteria; kingdom Bacillati; phylum Actinomycetota; class Actinomycetes; order Micromonosporales; family Micromonosporaceae; genus Micromonospora; species Micromonospora sp. DT46. The sequence continues at coordinate 322,366 of NZ_JBNCKW010000008.1, forward strand.
CCGTTCGACTTCTGGCACTGGCTGATCGCCGAGGTGAAGAAGGTCGACCCGGACGTGCTCTTCCTCGCCGAGGCGTTCACCCGGCCGGCGATCATGCACGGGCTGGGCAAGGTCGGCTTCACCCAGTCGTACACGTACTTCACCTGGCGCACGTCGGCGGCGGAGATGCGGGCGTACTGCGAGGAGCTGGTCGAGGCGGCCGACTACATGCGGCCCAACTTCTGGCCGAACACGCCGGACATCCTGCACGAGTCGTTGCAGCACGGCGGCCCGCCGATGTTCAAGATCCGGGCGGTGCTGGCCGCGCTGCTCTCCCCCTCCTGGGGCATGTACGCCGGCTACGAACTGTTCGAGCACGTCGCCCGCCCCGGCGCGGAGGAGTACCTGGACAACGAGAAGTACGAGCTGCGCCCCCGGGACTGGGCCGGCGCGCAGGCGCAGGGCCGCTCCCTCGCGCCGTTCATCGCGGTGCTCAACCGCGTACGCCGGGAGAACCCGGCCCTGCACCAGCTGCGCAACCTGGTCTTCCACGACATCGACAACCCGGCGCTGCTCTGCTGGTCCAAGCACGACCCGGAGACGGGCAACACCGTGCTCGTGGTCTGCTCGTTCGACTCGCGTGAGGTGCAGTGGGGCAACACCACGCTTGACATGCCCGCGCTCGGGTTCGACTGGCACGACCGGTTCACGGTGCGCGACGAGCTGACCGGCGCCAGCTACGACTGGGGGCAGCGCAACGCCGTGCGCCTCGACCCGTACCTGCAACCGGCGCACGTGCTGACGGTGCGGCGACCCGCGCCCGGTGCCGGCCCCGCGCCGGCGCAGGCGGCCCCGGACCTGACCGTCGAAGACGTTCCCGACGACCTTTCGGGCGGCACCGCCCCCACCACTCCCGCCCAGAAGGACGACGCCCGATGGACCAGTTGATCGCCGGCGCCACGCACGACCCGCACGCGGTCCTCGGCGCGCACCCGGCCGACGGGCGGACGGTCGTCCGGACGCTGCGCCGGGGCGCCGCCGACGTCGCCCTCGTCGTCGACGGCGAGCGGCACCGGATGCGGCGGGTGCACGACGTCGGCGTCTTCGAGGCGGAGGTCGCGGGCGAGGTGCTCGACTACCGCGTCGAGGTCGACGGCCGGACCCACGACGACCCGTACCGCTACCCGCCCACCCTGGGCGAGCTGGACCTGCACCTCATCGCCGAGGGCCGGCACGAGCGGCTCTGGGAGGCCCTCGGCGCGCGGGTCTTCGACGAGGGCGTGGCGTTCACCGTCTGGGCGCCGAACGCGCGCGGGGTGCGGGTGGTCGGGGACTTCGCGGGCTGGGCGCCGGACGACGGCTGGCCGATGCGCTCGCTCGGCGGCAGCGGGGTGTGGGAGCTGTTCGTCCCGGGCGTCGGGGCGGGGGCCCGCTACAAGTACCGGATCCTGGGCGCCGACGGGCAGTGGCGGGACAAGGCCGACCCCCTGGCGGCGTACGCGGAGGTGCCGCCGGCCACGGCCTCGGTGGTGCACCACTCGACGTACGAGTGGAGCGACGCCGACTGGCTGGCGCGGCGGGCCCGGCGGCAGCCGCACCAGGAGCCGATGAGCGTCTACGAGGTGCACCTCGGCTCGTGGCGCCCCGGGCTGAGCTACCGGGAGCTGGCCGAGCAGCTGACCGCGTACGTCACGGAGCTGGGCTTCACCCACGTGGAGTTGCTGCCCGTGATGGAGCACCCGTTCGGCGGCTCCTGGGGCTACCAGGTCACCGGCTACTACGCGCCGACGTCCCGCTTCGGCGACCCCGACGAGTTCCGGCACCTCGTGGACGCGCTGCACGCCGCCGGCATCGGCGTGATCCTGGACTGGGTGCCTGCGCACTTCCCCAAGGACGAGTGGGCCCTCGGGCGCTTCGACGGCACCGCCCTCTACGAGCACCCCGACCCGCGCCGGGGCGAGCACCCCGACTGGGGCACGTACGTCTTCGACTTCGGCCGCCCCGAGGTGCGCAACTTCCTGGTCGCCAACGCGCTCTACTGGTGCGACCAGTTCCACGTCGACGGGCTGCGGGTGGACGCGGTCGCCTCGATGCTCTACCTGGACTACTCGCGCCAGGAGGGGCAGTGGCTGCCCAACCGGCACGGCGGCCGGGAGAACCTGGAGGCCATCGCCTTCATGCAGGAGGTCAACGCGACGGTCTACAAGCACCACGCCGGGGTGACGATGATCGCCGAGGAGTCCACCGCATGGCCGGGGGTCACCCGCGCCACGGCCGACGGCGGGCTCGGCTTCGGGTTCAAGTGGAACATGGGCTGGATGCACGACACCCTGCTCTACACGTCGAAGGACCCGGTCCACCGGCAGCACCACCACCATCAGCTCACGTTCTCCCTGGCGTACGCCTGGAGCGAGAACTACGTGCTGCCGATCAGCCACGACGAGGTGGTGCACGGCAAGGGCTCCCTGGCCGGCAAGATGCCCGGCGACACCTGGCAGCGGCTGGCCAACGTACGCGCGCTGCTGGCGTACATGTGGGCGCATCCCGGCAAGCAGTTGCTCTTCATGGGCTGCGAGCTGGCCGACGACCGGGAGTGGAGCGAGGAGCGGGGCCTCGACTGGTACCTGCTGCACGACCCGGCCCGCGCCGGGGTGCAGCGGCTCGTCGGCGACCTGAACCGCGTCTACCGGGACACCCCCGCGCTGTGGGCGCAGGACACCGAGCCGGCCGGCTTCCGCTGGATCGCCGGCGACGACGTCGCCAACAACACCGTCTCGTTCGTCCGGATCGCCCCCGACGGCGCGACCCTGGTCTGCGTGGCGAACTTCTCCGCCCTGCCACTCGAGGACTACCGGATCGGGCTGCCGGCCGGCGGCACGTGGGCGGAGGTGCTCAACACCGACGCCCACCACTACGGCGGCTCGGGGGTGGGTAACCTGGGCGCCGTGCACGCCGAGGACGTGCCGTGGCACGGGCTGCCCGCCTCGGCGGCGCTGCGGGTGCCCCCGCTCGGCGTGCTCTGGCTGCGCCGCGACTGACCGTACGCCGGAGACGCCTCGGCCGTCCTCCTCGCTGCAAGGCTCAGCCGATCGCGGGATGGACCGTCATCTCCCTCTGTTCGACGTCGATCCCGAAGCCCGGAACGACGACTTCGGGGACGAAGGGGAGATCCGTGACCCTGTCCTGCCCCGTGCGCGCGTCGAGGATCAGCGGCCCGTTGCTGGTGGATCCGTAGACCACGCCACGTCGGGCGGCCGTGATTTTGGGCGCCTCCCGCCCGGAATCCTTCCCGGGCACCTGCCACAGTCGCTCGTGGGACGTGGTGTCGTACGCGACCATGGTTCCGGTCCGGCTGACGAGGTGCTGCGAGCAGACGACGACGCTCTCGTCGTCGTATCGGCAGACGCTGGCGCCACCTCCCGTCTCCAGGCGGATGACCTCGCGACCGGTCCTGATGTCGACGATCCCGTTGGACCCGTCGCCGCGGCGGCCCACCGGGTACACCTGGAGCAGCCCGCCGCCGAGTGGGCCGTTGATCAGGTTGCCGGCGGGCTTCGTCTCCTCGTGGGCCCACACCTGGGAACCGTCCGAGGCGGCGAGCCCGATCGTCGAACTCGGGACCCTGTGCGCATCCGCTCCGGAAGTCATGCCGGCGACGACGTCGCCATCGAGGGCTCGGGCCTGGAAGGCGGGCTTCGTCCACCGGACCTTGCCGGTCCTGGCGTCGAGAACGGCGGTGAAGTCGCCGCTGACGCCCGTGTCGTACGAGTCGGTGGACAGCACGACATGGTCGGAGCTGGCCGCCACCACCTTGTCGACCCCGAGGCTGCCGTCCTCGGGGATGCCCCTGTCGTCCACATCCGACTGCCAGCCGGGCGCGCCATCGGCCAGCCCGAAGCTCGCCACCCGCAGCACGGTGCGGGCGGGAACCGTTCCGCTGCCTGCGATATCCACCCGATAGGTCACGAAGGCGGTCGGCTTGCCGTCCACCTCCGCGATCATCGGCCCGGTGTTGCCCAGCCTGACCGGCGGACCGGCCAGCGGCGCACTCCAGCGACGCGCACCCGTGGCCAGGTCGTACGCGGCGAGGGCGTTCTTGCCGTCCAGCAGATACGCGGCCCCGTCCCGGAGCTGGAACATCCTGCTGGGCAGCGGTATCCGGACCGGCTTCGCGGCGAAGGCCAGCGGAGGGTCGAGTGCCGACGACTCGGAAGGGCTCGCGGTGGCGGTGGTCTTCGGCGGAGGCGGTGGCGTGTCGTCACTACATCCCGAGACACCTACGGCCAGCGCCAGCACGGCTGCCGAACCGGCGGCAACACGTCGGCGCATGAGCCCTCCCGCGGTCACGGAAACGTATTTGTCGGCCCGACTCTAGCGTTGGCCGGCCCGTTCCCCGGGGCGGCGGGACGCCCCGGGGAACGGGCATGCTCAGAGGCGGGTGATCCGGACGGCGTCGGCGACGACGTACCCCTGGGTGCTGGTCCAGCGGCTGACCCCGACGACCTGACGCGTCCCCGCGGCGAGGTCGTAGGTGCCGAGCACCCGCCACTGCCCGCCGCCGCTGCGCTGGTCGACGGTGGCGGTGACGTTCCCGTTCGCCGTCGCCACCAGGTGCGGCGTGGCGCTGTTGTAGCCGGGGTCGGCCGGGTACCAGACCTCGACCCGGTACGAGCCCGCAGCGGGCAGCGTCGCGGTGAACCAGGCCGGGTCGCTGACCGCCTGCGGGCTGGCGAACCGGTAGTTGGCCCCGTAGCGCGCCGGGAGGTACGACGACGTGCCCCAGGTGGTGGCGGCCGTGAAGCCGCCGGCCGTGGCGTTGTCCACGATCACGCTGAACGTACCGCCGGTGCCGGTGACCACCCGCGCGTTGCTGGCCGCGCTCTCGTGGTGCAGCCGGTCCAGGGCGGTCACCAGGTAGCGGTACGTCGAGCCGGCCGCGGCGGTGGCGTCGGTGAACGTCCCGGTGCCGCCCGAGGCGCGGACCGTGCCGAGCAGGTTGCGGGCGTCGGCCAGGTCGCAGGCGTCGACCGCACCGTCGCCGGGCAGCCGGTACACCGCGTACGCGGCGGTGCTGCCGGTGGCGCCGCGCTGCCAGGTGAGGGTCACGCCGCCGGTGCCGCGTACCGCCGAGGTGAGGTTCGGGGCGGCGGGCGCGGCGCCTCCCACCCCGGCCGGCGCCAGCGCGGGCCGGCGGTAGTGGTCGGTCGCCGTCCGGGAGACGGCGCCGATGCGGTCCGCGCGGACGTCCTTGGCGCTGAAGTGGATGTCGCCGACGATCCTCGGGTAGCTGCGGTTCAGCGTGAGGTGGTCGGTCAGCTCGGCCGGGTCCTGCCAGGCGGCGTCCTGCCCGGACGCGCCCGCGCGGTAGGTGGCCTGCCCCACGAGGAGCTGCACGTCGGTGCCGGCCACGGTCTCGGACCACCAGCGGACCAGCTCCGCGTAGTCGGCCGCAGGGTGGCCGATGTGCCAGTAGATCTGCGGGGCGATGTAGTCGACCCACCCCTGCCGCACCCAGCGCCGGGTGTCGGCGTAGATCGCGTCGTACGACTGGAGGCCCGTGGTGCGCGAACCGAGCGGGTCGGTGCCGGCGTTGCGCCAGATGCCGAACGGGCTGACGCCCAGCTTCACCCACGGCTTGGCCGCCCGGATCTTGTCACGCATCTCCCGGACCAGCAGGTTGACGTTGTTGCGCCGCCAGTCGCCGATGGTGCTGAAACCGGCGCCGTACTGGGCGTAGGTGGCCTGGTCGGGGAACGCCACCCCGCTGACCGGGTACGGGTAGAAGTAGTCGTCCCAGTGCACCGCGTCGATGTCGTAGCGCTTGACGGCGTCCAGCATCGCGTCCTGCACGAAGGCGCGGACGGCGGGAATGCCGGGGTTGTAGTAGATGTGCCCGCCGTAGGTGACGGTCCAGCCCGGGTTCTTGCGGGCCGGGTGGCTGGCCGCCAGCTTGGTCAGGTCGGTGTGGTTCGCCACCCGGTACGGGTTGAACCAGGCGTGGAACTCCAGGTTGCGGGCGTGCGCCTCGGCCACCATGAAGGCCAGCGGGTCGTAGCCGGGGTTGCCGCCCTGGGTGCCGGTGAGCCACTGCGACCACGGCTCGTACGTCGACGGCCAGAACGCGTCGGCGGCTGGGCGGATCTGCACGACGACGGCGTTCATCCGACGCTGCTTGGCCAGGTCGAGCCAGCCCCGGTACTCCGCCTGCTGGGCGGCGGGCGTGAGCCCCGTGCGGCTGGGCCAGTCGATGTTGGCCACGCTGGCGATCCACATGCCGCGCAGCTGCCGCTTCGGGGTGGCCGGGTCGGTCACGCAGGCCGCCTGGGCGGCGACGGGCACGGTCTCCGGCGTGGCGGGACGGGAGGCGGGGGCGCCCGTGGGGACGGCCGCGCCGAGGGCCAGCGCCGCCACCAGCGCCAGCCCGGACAGGTATCGACCATAATCTCTACGCACGAAAAGATATTCAGCGTTGCCGCGCCGCTTTGCAAGCATCCTTCACGATTTTCACCGACCGGGGTCACGTCGGCACCCGACGGTGAGGCTGCCGGCCCAGCCTGTGGGCGATCGCAGGCCGCTGGCCCCCTACTCACAGCGGAGGAATCGGACGGTATAACCCTGGTCAGGATCACCGTCGTAGCCAAAAAGCCCGATTTCGCCGTCAACTGTGCGAACTTTGAACTCGGCAGACTTTGCATTCGCCGACGAGCCGAGCACCTCGAATTCCAGATCGAGGCTGGGCGATCGGGCAGCATCATCATAGGACCAACGGCCATGTCCGCCCGCAGGCCGCCTGCCACCGAAATCCCGATCCAGCACATACCCTTCGGCGAACTCGTCATCATCGTGAAGAACGGTGAAGAAGTCATGCGACAACTTCGTGAGAACGAATTCACCTTCCTTCTTCACCGTCAACAGGTCTCCGCTTCCAGAACACCAGGTCCCCGGCACGTCATCGGCCTTGATCGGCGGTGGCTCCGTCTGCCCGCAGGCACCGAGAAGGACGCTCGCGATCACGCAGACCCCTGCCATGAGCAGAGCGTTGACGCCGCGAGAGTCGCGCCGGACCTTCTGCACTGCCGTCAACTGGCGACCACCTCGAACCAGTGGAGGTTTCTGCTGATGCTAGAGATCGACCCCGGTGCCACCCCGGGCGCCCCGCCCGGCTGGCCGAGGTGGTCCCGCGGCAGGCCACCGTCGAACTGCCCGACCACGACCCAATGAAAGGTGCTACAAAAGCCGCACCCCCAAGGGGACACCAATAGCCAGTACGGACCAGATCGAGGTCAGCCACAGCAGGTGCCGCCTCCACGGCACCCTCGACTCCACCTCGTCGCTCGCCTCGAGGGAGGCACTCCTGGTCCGATATCTCTCGATAGTGTCAGCGGCACGGTTGGCGCTGGCGGCACCGAAAATCCTGCCGACCAACGACCCCTGGAAGGCGTGGCAGACCACTTCCTTCGCGCCCACCACCTGCACCACGAGGCCGTTCTGCGCGTCGATCGACCGGATCCGACTCCACGGCACGGTGACCACCGCTCCGGGGTTGATCACCAGCAAGGCTTTCCGCTGGGGTTTCACCAGGGAGAACATCGATGCCAGGGACACCAGGTAGCAGATGACGCCGAAGAAGCTCGCGACAGCGACAAGCTCGCCCCAGTCATTGGCGGGGTTCAGGCTGAACATGATCATCATGAATCCGAACAGCAGCCACAGCATCAGGCCACCTGCCCAGTTCGTCCTGTTCCTCATCCGCTTCTCAGCAGAAGAAGGACACCCACGACCACGTCGCAGCAGGCAGCGTGAATGCGTTGAGCCGGCCTCACGCCGCTACCGCCCTTTCGTACCCGCCACCGTCACGCAGCGACCACTTGCGGGCCACAAGGGTGGCACCCGTGACGGCGGCAGCGACGAGCGCGGCCTCGATGGCCATGATGAGCGGGTGGGTGCTGTAGCCGACCGCCCTGGCGAACCCCATGGTGACCGGCATGGCGATCGCGCCGCCGATCGGCAGCAGCACGATCATGGCGTTCGCGGTCTGCCGGATCCGTGGCAGATGCCCCAGCCGCGCCCGTACCGCGATGACCGCGCCGCCGACGGCGAGCGCGGCTGCGGTGCCGTAGTAGAGCAGGACCGCCAGCACGGTCGGCATCCGGAACCCGCGCGGCACGTCGACCCACGCGACCAGGATCGGGTACACGAGGACAAGCGCGATCGCACCGACGCAGGCACCGAGCACGGCGCCGGTCAGGGCGGTCCGCGTCAGGCGGGCGTACTCGTGTCGAACGCGCTGCACTCCGGCCTCGTCGGCCAACTGTCGCGCGAACCCCCGAAGGTCGGAGCCCAGGAGTTGCTCCGGCGTGACACCGTCGGCGGCGGCTGAGCGCAACTCCAGCCGGAGATCGGCAGCGAGCACCGCGCGGTCCCGGCGACGAATGCCGCATGCCCGCCATTCCCGTTCAGCAGCCACCATGGCCTCGTCGATGGCGTCCACAATCAACTCCTTGCGCTGTCGGAGGTGGAGTCGGTCAGAGCGGTGTTCACGGTGTGGACGAACCGCGTCCACTGCCGCCGCCACGCGTCCAGACGCTCCTGGCCGGCGTCGGTGACCGCGTAGACCTTGCGGGGCGGCCCTGTCGGGCTGGCTTGCACCTCGTCGACGACGAGGCCGAGACGACGCATCCGGGTCAGCAGCGGGTAGATCGTGCCGTAGCCGACGCCCTCGATGCCGATCGCCTCAAGTCGGCCGACCAGCTCGTAGCCATGCGTCGCCCGCCTGGCGAGCAGGGCCAACAGGCACATGTCGAGGGCGCCACGCAGCAACTGCGTCTGCCTGTCGCCGTCGTCGGAGGCCCCGGAGCCGGCCGCTATCATGCGGCACACACTACCTCGACTATTATGCGTTGCCAAGTAGTTGCAGTCGGCGGGGCCATGAGTGCGATGCGAGCGGTACCTGCCCGCGGGGCAGGCTCGATGCCGTGCGGCCCCGGCGGGGCCCGGTCAGAAACAGGCTCGGAGGGCTGCCGGTCGGCGGTCCGTCAGACCAGGCCGGCGTCGCGCAGCAGCTTCCAGAGCCCTGCGCCGTCGGGCGCGGAGAGCCACTTCTGCCCCACCGGCCCCGCCGACGACTCGCCGGCCGGGGTGGGCAGGCTACCGGCCAGCACCGCCTGCGTGGGCGAGAGCCGGCGGATACCCACGCCGGCCACGTTCTCCGGGTGGGCGGCGGCGAACTCGCGGTAGATCTCCGGGTCGTGCTGCCCGTCGTCGCCGACCAGCAGCCACTTCACGTCCGGGAACTCCTTGGCCAGCCGGGCCAGGGTGACCCGCTTGTGCTCCCGCCCGCTGCGGAACCAGCGGTCGGCGGTCGGTCCCCAGTCGGTCAGCAGCAGCGGGCCGGCCGGGTAGAGGTGCCGGGACAGGAACCGGGTCAGCGTCGGCGCCACGTTCCAGGCGCCCGTGGAGAGGTAGAAGACCGGAGCGCCTGGGTGCGCGGTGACCAGCCGCTCGTAGAGCACCGCCATGCCGGGCACGGCGTTGCGGGCGTGCTCGTCGAGGACGAACGTGTTCCAGGCGGCGAGCAGCGGCCGGGGCAGCGCGGTGACCATGACCGTGTCGTCGATGTCGGAGAGGATGCCGAAGCGCACCTCCGGGTCGAGGATGCGCACCGGCGCCTCGACCGGCTCGGCGTCCGGCAGGCTGATCCGCACCGAGCCCCAGCCGGGCGGCAGGTCCGCCTCGACCACGGCGTCGACGAACCCGCTGCGGTCGGCCCGCGCCTCGTGCCGTTCCCCGCCGGCCTCGATGGTGACCGTGACGTGCTTGGCTGGCAGCGTGGTGAAGCTGCGCCACCCGCGCACCTTCTCCAGCCGGCCGCGCTGGCGGGTGTCCGGCCGACCCAGCAGCACCCGGCACATCACCCGCACCCAGCCGGGCGCGCCGTAGCCGGTGTACGCGATGACGTTCGTCCGCCAGCCGGTGCGCCGCAGCCGGCGCTCGACCAGCGAGTGCACGGCGTCCTCGATCCGCGCGGCCCGGTGCAGGTTCGGTACGGCCAGCTGGCCGGCGGCAGTGGGTGGCACGCCAGCAACCCTGCCACAACCCGGCCACCTCGGCCACGCGAGGCGATCTTCCCCGGCCGTCGGGAAGCCCGATGTCATGCCCGCCGTGGTCCGGCGGATCGTCCGCGCTGCGCCGATCCGCCCCGGCCGGCCCCGACGGCGTGAAACACTCCGGTCGGGACGACGACGGGGGCGTTGGTCGTGTCGCAACCAGTGCGCAAGCGTGGGCGGTGGCGCCCGCAGCTAGACCGGCCGGCGCTCGTGGCGCTGCTGCTCGGGCTCGCCGGGGTCGGCTACCGGCTGGTCCTGACCCTGCACACGGTGCCCGTCTCCAACAGCGACGAGGCGACGTTCGGGCTGGCCGCGCTGCACATCGCGCAGGGCCGCGAGCTGCCGGTCTTCCTCTACGGGCAGCGCTACATGGGGGTGCTGGAGTCGTACCTGGCCGCGCCGCTGATCGCGGTGGCCGGGCCGGGCTGGCCGCTGCTGCGACTGCCGCTGCTGCTGCTCTACGCCCTCTTCCTCTGGCTGATCCACCGGCTGACGCGGCGGATCGGCTCGCCCTGGTTCGCCACCGGGATCGTCGGCCTGCTGGCGCTCGGCGGGGAACGGGTCGTCCGGGACCAGCTGACCGTGGTCGGCGGTCGCCCGGAGGTGAAGGTCGCGGTGCTGGTGATGCTGCTGATCGCGGTGGGACTCGCCCGGGGAACGGTGCGGCACCGTCGGCTGGCCGTCGGGCTCTTCGGCCTGCTCGCCGGGGTGTCCGTCTGGTCGGACTGGCTGATCCTGCCCTACCTGGCGGTGGCCGCGCTGGTGCTGGCGTGGGTGGCCCGCCGGGAGCTGCTCGGTTGGGCCGGCGCGCTGCTGCTGGCCGGGTTCGCCGTCGGGATCGCGCCGATGATCCGGGACAACCTCCTCGCCCCGCCCGGCGAGGACTCGCTGTCGGTGTTCCGCGAGATCAGCACCAAGGCGGGGCCGACGCCGCCGTGGTCGCGGCGCCTCGACGGCGGGCTGCTGGAGGGGGTGCCGCTCGCCGCCGGCCTCTGCCCGATCGACGGCTGCGCCCGCTGGCAGGGCTGGTTCGGGCTGCTCTACCCCGTGCTGCTGGTGGTCGCCGCCGCGCTCGCCGTCCTCGCGTACCGCCGGGCCGCGGGCGCCCCGCGCGGCGAGCGGGTCAGCCCGGTGGTGCACCTCGCGCTGGTCGTCGGCGCGGCGTTGACCCTGCTGTCGTACGTGCGCAGCCCTCTCGCGGCCACCAGCCCCCTGGACAACGCCCGCTACCTGTCGGTGCTCCAGCTCTCCCTGCCGGCGGTGCTGTGGCCGCTCTGGGTGGCGGCGGTCGCCTGCTGGCGGGGCACGGTCGGCGCGCTCGGCCGCCTGGCCGGCGCGCTGGCCACCGCCGTGCTCGCCGCGCTGGCCGCGACCACGCTGGTGGTCACCGTGCTGTTCGCGGCCACCGGCACCGGGGCGTCCCGGATCGAGGAGCGGCAGGCCCGCGAGCTGGCCGACACGCTCCGCGCGGGCGGCCCCCGCGAGGTGTACGGGGACTACTGGACCTGCAACCGGCTGATCTTCAACACGGCCGAGGCGGTGGTGTGCGCGGTGCTCGACGGCGACCTCACCCCCGGGCAGAACCGCTATCCCGCGTACTGGCGGCAGGTGGGGCGGGCCGACCGGCCCGGGTACGTGCTGGCGGCCGACTCGGCGGCGGAACGGCGGCTGCGCCGGCTGCTGGGCGACCGGGCCGACGCCGCGCTGGTCGCCGACGTGGGCGGGTATCGCGTGTACCACCCCCAGACGCCGGTGCGGCCGTGGCGGTAGGGCCGGCCCGTACGCTGGCCGGACCGGCGCGCGGACGCCGCGCCGAGCCGAGGAGTCACCGATGCTCATCCTGCTGCCGCCCTCCGAGGGGAAGGCCGACGCCGGCACCGGCCGGCGGCTCGACCTCGCCGGGCTCTCCCTGCCGGAGCTGACCGGCGCCCGGGAGGAGGTGCTGACGGCGCTGGTCGCGCTCAGCGCCGACGGCGACGAGGGGGCGGCCCTGGCGGCACTGGGGATCAGCGAGGGCCAGCGCGGCGAGTTGCGCCACAACGCCCGGCTGCGGGCGGCGGCCACCGCGCCCGCCGGCCGCGTCTACACCGGGGTGCTCTACGAGGCGCTCGATCTCGCCTCGCTGCCGGCGACCGCGCAGCGGGCCGCCCGCCGGTCGGTGCTGATCAGCTCGGGGCTCTGGGGCGCGGTACGCCTCACCGACCGGATTCCGCCCTACCGGTGCCCGATCGGGGCGCGGCTGCCGGGGCTCGGGGCGCTGTCGGCGTACTGGCGGCGGGCGCTCGCGCCGGCGATGGCCGCGGCGGCCGGCGACGGGCCGGTGCTCGACCTGCGTTCCGGCGCGTACGCGGCCACCTGGGCGCCGCGCGGCGAGGTGGCCGACCGCACGGTGACCGTCCGGGTGCTGCACGAACGCGAGGTCGACGGCGTGCCCGTCCGGTCGGTGGTGAGCCACTTCAACAAGGCGACCAAGGGCCGGCTGGTCCGCGACCTGCTGACGGCGGGCACCCGGCCGCGTACCGTCGGCGGGCTGCTGACCGCGCTGCGCGACCTGAAGTATCCGGTGCTGGAGCAGCCCGCCCCGCCCGGTCGGCCACGCCAGGTCGACGTGATCGTCACGGAGCTGTAGGACAGCCGCAAGATTTCCTCAAGGCTGGGGCCGATCGGTTTCCCCGGCGGCGTCGAGCGACCACGGTAGAGGGACCCCGACGCCGACAAGGAGTGCCCAAGTTGGCTCCCGAACAGATCCTGCTCGATCGGCCGCGCCTGCCCGCGACGCCGCCGCCGTTGGACTGGTCCACCCTGGCGGACGCGTTCGAGGCCGCCTGCCTGCTGCGCTGCACGCCCCCGCCGGCCGTCGTCGGCACCCGCCGGCCGGCGGCGGAGCACCGCCCCCCGTCGGTGGAGTTCAACCGGGAGGAGGCGGCGCACCGCATGCGTCAGCTCCTCCACCGGCTGGACGTCCCCATCGAGCACGAGGTGACCGTGGGCGGCCTGCGCCGCCGCTTCGAGCTGCACCGGCTCTCCGTGCCGCACCAGCACCGGCCGGCGTACGCGAGGACGCTGGAGGCCGGCTGGCGGCAGGGCCGGCGCGAGCTGCTGGGCGGGCCGGTCCCGGGCGCGTCGACCGTACGGCGGGCGTGGCGGCCCCGGCTGGCCGCCGCCGCCTGGCGGGCCGCCCTGCTCGCCGGTGGGCGGCACGTCCGCCGGCACATCCTCGGCGTCCGGATCACCGACCGGGAACTGGCCGCCATCCTGGTACGCGGGGCCGCCCTGCTGGACGTTCCGGCGCTGCTGCGCCCCGGCACCGGCTGTTACCTGGTCTGTGTCGCCGACGGCCCGGACCGCCAGCGGATCCTGCACAGCACCGCGCTGGATCCCGCCCACCTGCGCGAGCGGTCGTGATTGCCGGGTGAGCACGTTCGGCGGCGCTGCGGACCGGTCGCGTACCGCAGCGAGCTGACCATCGTCACCGACACCCGCCGGGTTCCTAGCCCGGTCGGTGGGCGGCGGGTTGCGGCGACGGCCCGCACGGCGCAGAGTGCAGCGCGTGAGTCGCACCGGGTTCCGCCGTGTCCGCCCGCGCCGTGTCCACCCGCCGGCGCTGCTGGCGCTGCTGCTGGTGGTGGCGTTGCCCGGCGTCGCCGGCTGCCAGGACGCTCCCGAGCCACCGGTACGGATCCGGATCGCGACCGGCAGCCCGACGGCGGTCTACCACGCCTTCGGGCAGTCCCTGGCCGCCGTGCTCAACCGGGAGCTGCCGGACGTCCGGGCCAGCGTGGTGGTGACCGCCGCCTCGGCGGAGAACGTCCGGCTGGTCGGCTCCGGCCAGGCCGAGCTGGGTTTCACCCAGGCCGACGTGCTGCCGGCGGCGCCGGCGACGCACCCGTCCGTGGTCGCGGTCGCCCGGGTCTACGACGATCTGCTGCACCTGGTCACCACCGCCGGCGGTCCCGTCCGCACCCTGAACGACCTGCGCGGGCGGCGGGTGTCCGTGGGCGCGCCCGGCTCCGGCACCGAGATCACCGCCGTCCGGCTGCTGGAGGTGGCCCGCCTCGGTGGTGACCGGGTACGCCAGGAGCACCTCGGCCTCGACGACTCGGTCGCGGCGCTGCGGGCCGGCACGATCGACGCGTTCTTCTTCTCCGGCGGGCTGCCGGTCAGGGCGCTGGAGCAGCTCACGGACGACAGCGCGACCCGGATCGTCGACCTCGGCGAGTGGACCGGGCCGCTTCGCGAGAGCAACCCGGAGGTCTACGTCTCCCGCGACATCCCCCGCTCGGTGTACGGCACCGACCCGGTGACCACGGTGGCCAACCCGAACTTCCTGATCGTCCGGGCCGACCTGCCGACGCCCCTGATCCGGGAGGTGACCCGGCTGCTGATGGAACGCCGCCAGGAGTTGGCCGCCGCTCATCCGGCCGCCGGCCGGATGAGCCCCCGCTCGGCCATCGCCACCGCCCCCCTGCCGCTGCACCCCGGCGCCGCCGACTGGTACCGCGCCGCCAAGCCCTGACCCGCCGCCGCTACACCCCGACGCCGCTGTCGAGCTGCCCGGTGGCGCGGGGCGACGCGGGAGCGCCGTCGCGGCCCGACGCGGCGGGAGCGGCGTCGGCGGGGGCGGGGAACCAGAGGCCGGCGACCAGGCCGCGCGGCTCGCCCCCGCGCATGGTGAGCCGCCCGTCCGAGGCGTCGACCAGCACGGCGACGATGGTGAGGCCCAGCCCGGCCCCGTCGATGTTCTGCACCTCCGGGGCCCGCCAGAACCGCTCGGTCGCCTGCCCGAGCTGGCTCGCCGTCATGCCCGGCCCGGTGTCCCGGACCTCCAGCGCGGTGCCGTCGCCGTCGTGCCGGACGGTCACCGTCACCTCGCCACCGGCGTCGCTGAACTTGACCCCGTTGTCGATCAGCGCGTCCAGGGCTTGGTCGATGGCGGTCGGCACGGTCCGCGCGTACGCCGGGGCGTCCCCGGCCACCAGCCGGAGGGTGATGCGGTGGTGCCGGGCGAGCGGCTCCCAGGCGGCCACCCGGGACGCGGCGACGGCCGCCGCGTCGACGGTGACCCGCTGGTTCTCCCGCCGCTCCGCGCGGGCCAGGGTCAGCAGCGCGTCCAGCACGAGGGCCAGCCGGTCGGTCTCCTCCAGGGCCAGTTGGTGCTCGGCACGCCCGTCCGCGTCGGTGAGGCTCGGCCCCAGCTCCTCCACGCGCAGCCGCAGCGCGGTCAGCGGGTTGCGCAGTTGGTGGCTGGCGTGTGCGACGAACGCCCGCTGCCGGTCCATCACGTCGGAGACGACGTCGGCCATGTGGTTGAAGCTGGTCGCCAGGCGACGCAGCTCCGGCGGGCCGAGCCGGTGCTGCACCCGTGCGCCACGGTCCCCCTCGGCGATCTCATGGGTGACCGCGTCCAGCTCGGTGACCGGGCGCAACACCCAGCCGGCCAGCCCGAACGCGGTCAGCACGCAGGCCAGCACGGCGAGCAGCCCCGTTCCGGCCAGCGCCAGCCACCAGACGGTCACGGCCCGCCGGACCGGATCGGCGGGGGTGGTGATGACCACCGCCCCGAGCACCTCGCCACCGTCGTTGATCGGCACCGCCACGACGATCGGCCCGTCGACCCACGGCCAGACCGAGTCCGGCCCGCTGGCCTGCTGGCCGGAGAGCGCCATGTCCAACGCCTCGCGGGAACCCGGGGCCATCCGCCAGCTCCCGGAGGCCGCCACCGTCCGACGCTCCCGGTCGACCACCGCCGCGCCGATGTCGTACAGGGCGTCGTAGCTGCGCAGCTCGTTGGCGAGCGGGCCGGGGGTGCCGCCGCGCAGCGCCGGGCCGGCCAGCGAGGCGAACCGGGTGGCGTCGGCGAGCCGGTCGGCGCGTACCCGGTCGGTCTCCCGGTTCGCCAGGGTGATCGCCAGCGGGGTCTCCAACGCGATCAGCACCAGCACCATCAACAGCAGATAGCTGATCACCAGCCGACGTCGCACGGCGTCCCCTCACTCGCCGCGCAGGCGGTAGCCGACCCCGCGTACGGTCTCCACCAGGCCGGGGTCGCCCAGCTTGCCACGCAGCGAGCCGACGTGCACCTCGACCGTGTGCCCGTCGCCCCAGGTCGAGCCCCAGGCGTCGAGCAGGATCCGTTCCCGGGCCACCGCCACGCCGGGCTGCCGGGCCAGGGAGAGCAGGACGTCGAACTCCTTGCGGGTCAGCGCCACCGGCCGGCCCCCGACGGTGACCGTCCGGGCGGCCACGTCGACGCGTACGGGCCCCACCTCGATCAGGTTGCGCTCCGGCACGGCGTGCGCCGCGCGGCGCAGCACCGCCTCGATGCGCGCCTGGAGTTCGGTCATGGAGAAGGGCTTGACCACGTAGTCGTCCGCGCCGAGCCGCAGGCCGAGCACCCGGTCCCGTTCCTCGCCCCGGGCGGTCACCGCGATGATGCCGAGCTGGCTGCTGCGCCGCCGCAGCTCCCGGCACAGGTCGGTGCCGTCGCCGTCGGGCAGGGTCAGGTCCAGCAGCACCAGGTCGCAGGGGGCGGCACAGAGGGCCGCGGCGACGGTCGCGGCGTGCTCCACCTCGTACCCCCGGCGGGTGAGGGCGGAGGAGAGCGCGGCGGCCACCCGGCGGTCGTCCTCGACCAGCAGGATGCGCACCCGGGGCCCCCATTCGTCGGCTTGTCGACCCGAATGGTGGCAGAAACCCGCTCGCGGCGGGAGGGCCGGTCCCACGCCGGCCGCTCCCCGGTCGGAGGTGCGGCCCGCCGCCGGCGGGGCAGGCCGGCCGGATCAGAGACCGAAGATCTCGTCGGCCGTGGCGTCGCGGACCCCGTCGACGAAGCCCCGGAAGCCGGGGTCGTGGTGGCTGGCGGGCACGCTGGTGACGATCTCGCCGGTGGCCTGGGTGACCGCGTCGACCAGGGGTGGGTAGTCGATCTCGGCGTCCGGGAGGGTGTCGTCGTCCGCCTGACCGAGGTTGATCACGTGCTGCACGTCCTCGGTCGGGGTGTCCGGGTCGCCGGCCCACTCGCCGCCCGCCCGGTGGCACTCGTCGTACAGCGCCCGCTGGCTGTCGGTCCAGTCCTCGTCGTAGCTCTCCATCGCCATCCCTCCGCGGCCCGCTGCCCCGAGCATGCCGGGCGGCGGCGGGCACCGGGGCGGTACCGGGAAACCGGGACGGCCGCCGGCGGGACCGGCCGCGCGTAGGCTGCCGGGGTGATCTACAAGCTCCTCACCACCACCGAGTGGGACGACGCGCTGGCCGCCGGCCACCTCGACGGTACGGCGCTGGACCGACAGTCCGGGTTCATCCACCTCTCCGGCGCCGACCAGGTGGTCGGTACGGCCCGGCGGTACTTCGCGGGCGCCACCGGGCTGACCCTGCTGACGGTGGACCCGGACCGGCTGGGCGACGCGCTGCGCTGGGAGCCGTCGCGCGACGGGCCGCTCTTCCCGCACCTGTACGGCCCGCTGCCGGTGCCCGCCGTGGTGGCCGCCGACGCGCTGCCGGCGGACCTGCCGGTCGCCGACGCGGTGGCGGCGCTGCTCGCCTGACGGGTCGCTATGCTACGCCGAGTCCGCTCCCCCGGCCTCGCCCGCGCGCCCCGGGGCGGGTGTGGCAGAACCGATCCGCGCGATCGACGCCCGCCCGGCGTACGCCGACGCGGATCACCGACGGCGCGACGCCGCGCCCCGAGCCATGCGAGTTGAAGGATGACTGACAGCAGTTCCCTGCCCCCCTCCGTCTTCGTCCACCCGACGGCCGACGTCGAGGAGGGTGCCCGCGTCGGCGACGGCACGAAGGTCTGGCACCTTGCCCACATCCGGTCCTCGGCGCAGGTCGGCGCCGGCTGCGTCATCGGCCGCAACGTGTACGTCGACGCCGGCGTGACGGTCGGCGACCTGGTCAAGATCCAGAACAACGTCTCGGTGTACCAGGGCGTCACCATCGAGGACGAGGTCTTCGTCGGCCCGTGCGCGGTCTTCACCAACGACTTCCGGCCCCGGGCGCAGAATCCGGACTGGACGATCACGCCGACCCTGGTCCGCCGGGGCGCCTCGATCGGCGCCAACGCCACTCTCGTCTGCGGCATCGAGGTCGGCGAGTACGCGATGATCGCGGCCGGCTCCGTGGTGACCCGGGACGTGGCGCCGTACCAGCTGGTCGCCGGCAACCCGGCGCGCCCGAAGGGCTGGGTCGACGAGCGCGGCGAGGTCGTCTCGCGGGACGTGGAGAACCCGCCGCAGCGGGGCTGAACGGACGACGCGGGGGCGGTGACCGGCACCACCGGACACCGCCCCCGCGTCGACGCGTCAGCCGCAGAGCCGGTCGACCTCCGCCCGGAACCGGTCCATCGCGTTCGGCTCGTCCGGGCCCAGCAGGTACGTCTTCAGCTCCCGACGCGCCTCGGTCATCGGGTCGTCACCGGCCCGGGTCACCGCGACGATCTTCGGCAGCTCCCCGCAGTCCGCACCGAGCAGGTACGCGGCCCGCGCCGTGGGGTACCGGCGGCGGAACTCGTCCTCGGGCAGCCCGGCCGGGTTCGCCACGACGTACGGCCGCTGGCTCTGCATGAAGTCCGAGACGACGCTGGAGATGTCGCTGACCAGCAGGTCGGTCTGGTTGAAGCAGTCGAACAGCCCCGGCGCCCGGCCGCTGACCACGAGGTGCGCGTCGCCGGCCAGCGAGGTCGCGTCGCTCTGCCCGCCGGCGGCCCGGATCCGACGGATGATCCGGTCGTTGGCCGACCGGGCCTTCGCCGACCGGCTGCCGGTGAGCGGGTGCGGCTTGTAGATCACCCGCACCCCGGGGGTCGCCAGCAGGCCGGCGACGATCCGCTCGCCCATCAGCACCACGGAGGTGTGGTAGACCTCCTCCTCCAGCCAGCCCTCCCAGGT
Organism: Micromonospora sp. DT46; assembly: GCF_049841735.1. Classification (NCBI taxonomy): domain Bacteria; kingdom Bacillati; phylum Actinomycetota; class Actinomycetes; order Micromonosporales; family Micromonosporaceae; genus Micromonospora; species Micromonospora sp. DT46. The sequence continues at coordinate 341,339 of NZ_JBNCKW010000008.1, forward strand.
CGGGGCGTAGAGCACGGTGAACGGTCGCTCCGTGGCCGTCGAGCCGAAGGTGTGCACGCCGGCCAGCTGCGGCCGGCCGATCTCGACGATGTCGCGGTCGAGCACGCCGACGCCGCTGAGGGCGTAGCGTTCCCGCCCCGCCGGACCGGCCACCCAGACCTCGTCGTACACCTTGCTGTAGGGGTTGACGCTGGCCTGCTTGTCGCTGTCGCCGTGGCCGACGAAGACGTGCTTCACGCCCGGCTCGCGCAGCAGGTGGATGTTGGCGCCGACGTTCGCCACGTAGAGGGCGGCGCGGAGGCTGCCCAGTTCGAGGTTCATGAAGTCGGTGCCGGCGGGTACGCAGACCACCGGCAGGCGGGTGTCGGCGAGCGCCCGGAACGCCTCCTCCTGGCGCATCAGCACCACCGCCCGCCGGCCGGTCGCCTCGACCGGGGCGAGCCACATGTTGGCCTGGTAGACGTCCTTGACCGGGCCGGCGAAGTAGAGCGCCAGGTCCGGCTGCTCCCGGGCGAGCCAGCTCTGCACCGCCGGCAGCGCCGAGGTGGCCCGGCCGCGCCCGCGCAGCCAGGTCAGCGCGAGCACGGCGGCGACCAGCGCCCCCGCCACCAGGGTGACCGCCGCGGTGAGCACCACCGGCGCCACGTCGTCGGCCAGCACCGCGACCACGGCCGCCGGCACCAGCAGCAGGTTGAGCAGGGGCAGCCGGTCGCCCTCGACGGCGACGGCCCAGGCCGGCGGCCGGGGCGCACCGGAGGACCGCCCGACCTCGATGTTGCGGACGAAGGCGACGGCGGCGGCGCCCCGCTCGCCGAGGCGCGCCAGCACCCCCGTGCCGAGGGCGAGCGCCAGCAGCGCCGCGGGCAGCAGCAGCACCAGGACCAGCGCCGTCGGGCCGGGGCGGACCGTCGTCACGATCAGCAGGACGACCGCCAGGTCCCGGGCCAGGTGCCGGTACAGGCTCCCGATCCCGGCCTTGTCCAGCAGTACCCCGCCGGCCGGGCGGCGCAGCAGGGTGAGTTCACCGGCGGCCACGGCCAGGCCGGCGACCGCGAAGGGGATCATCCAGCCGAGGGCCCCGGCCAGCACCATGACGGCGTACGACAGCAGTAGCGCGCCGATGAGGCCGGCGTCCGGCTGCCTGCGCAGTTTGCTGAACAAAGACACACTCCCCTATCGATCACCGGCGAATCCGGGCAGGTGCGACCTTAACGTGGCATGTCCTTCGAGTATTGCCGGGGTGTCGCGCAGCCCACCAGCGGGCCACGGCGGCACCCCGCTCGACGCGACGGGGCCCCGGCCGTTGTCGACCGGGGCCCCGTGACGCGACGGCGGATCAGCCGCCGATGACCACCCGCCGCACGCCGGCCCAGCGGGCCGCGTCGGTGACCCGGCGGCCGTCGACCAGGACGGTCACGCCGGGCAGGTCGGCCGGGCTGAGGGTGCGGTACTCCGCGTGGTCCGCCTGCACGACGGCCGCGCCGAGCGGCTCACCGTCGTACGGCGGCAGGCCGTGCGCGGTGAGTTCCTCGGCGGTGTACATCGGGTCCGAGACGTACGGCCGGGCACCGCGCCGCCGCAGCGCGTCCACGGTCGGGAAGACACCGGAGAAGGCGGTCTCCTTGACGCCGCCCCGGTAGGCGGCGCCCAGCACCAGCACCCCGACGTCGGTCAGGTCGCCGTAGGCGGCGGCGAGCAGGTCCACCGCGTACTCCGGCATGGCCGCGTTGGCCTCGCGGGCCGAGCGGACGACGGTGGCCGCCGGGTCGTTCCACAGGTACATCCGGGGGTAGATCGGGATGCAGTGCCCGCCGACCGCGATGCCCGGCTGGTGGATGTGGCTGTACGGCTGGGTGTTGCACGCCGCGATGACCTTGGTGACGTCCACGCCGACGGTGTCGGCGAACCGGGCGAACTGGTTGGCCAGCCCGATGTTGACGTCCCGGTAGGTCGTCTCGGCCAGCTTGGCCAGCTCGGACGCCTCGGCGGAGCCGAGGTCCCAGACGCCGTTGGGCTGCGCCAGGTCGGGCCGCTCGTCGAAGTCCAGCACCGCCTCGTAGAAGCGCACGCCGTGCTCCGCCGACGCCTCGTCGACGCCGCCGACCAGCTTCGGGTAGCGGCGCAGGTCGGCGAAGACCCGGCCGGTGAGCACCCGCTCGGGGCTGAAGACCAGGTGGAAGTCCTTGCCCGCGGTCAGCCCCGAGCCCTCCTCGAGCATCGGCGCCCAGCGGTTGCGGGTGGTGCCGACCGGCAGGGTGGTCTCGTAGCTGACCAGGGTGCCCGGCTTGAGGCCGGCGGCGATGGCGCGGGTCGCGTCGTCCATCCAGCCGAAGTCCGGCACGCCCTCGGCGTCCACGAAGAGCGGCACGACCACCACGACCGCCTCGGACTCGGCGACCGCGGCGGCGGTGTCGGTGGTGGCGGTCAGCAGCCCGGCGGCGACGGTCTCCTTGAGCTTGACGTCCAGGTCGGTCTCGCCCGGGAAGGGCACCGCCCCGTCGTTGACCAGCCCGACGACCCGCTCGGAGACGTCGGCACCGATCACCCGGTGGCCCTTCGTGGCGAACTGCACGGCGAGCGGCAGACCGATCTTCCCCAGCGCGACGACGCAGATGTTCATGGAACTACTTTCCTCCTAGTGGAAGCCTGCGCCGCAGGCGGGCCACCACCCGGCGCAGCGTCACCGGCGAGACGGCGATCACCAGGTGGCCCTTGTGGTTCGTGGTCGTGGTGAACACGTACAGCTGTCCGCCGTGTCGGTGGAGCACCCGCTGCCGGACCGGCGGACGTGGCCCGCGCAGCGGGGTGGAACCGCTCTCCCCGGCCGCCACGGCGGTGACCCGGACGGTCCGGGTCCGCCCTCCGGGCGGGAGGCCGGCGAGCAGGTCGACGGCCCGGAACGTGACCCGGACGGTGGTCCCCAGCGGGTCCTCCGTCAGGCCGGTGACCGTGCCGGCGGCCGAACCCACCTTGAAGGTGAGCCCGCCGTCGGCGAGCTCGGCGAGCTCCGGCCAGGGGCTGCGCGCGGCGACCGTCAGCGTCCTCTCCCCGCCCCGGTCGGGGGACCAGGTCGCGGAGACCGCCTCCAGCCGGGCGAGCCACTTGGGGTCGGACCGGCTGACCTCGAACCACTCCTCGGACAGGGCGGAACGGGGGTCGCCGAAGCCAGGGTACAGGGCGTACCAGCGCTCGTCCTGCACCACCGTGGGCGGCAGCCCCTCCTCGACGTCCTGCCTGATCACCGCCCGCAGGTCGGCGAGCGACCCGAGCCAGGCGGCGCCGATGCGCACCCGGGCGGTGACGCCCAGCCGGTCCCGGATGGGATCCGTGAGGTGCTTGCGGGCCAGGTTGGCCACGCCCGCGCGGACCTGTTCCTGGACGTCGGGCTCCAGCGTCAGGAAGTCGTCCTGGAGCAGCTTGGCGATCTCCCAGGTGAAGTGCCGGTACAGCACCGCGTCGCGCCGCTCGCCGGGCTCGATCAGCTCCGCCACCACCTCGACGACGCGCTCGACGCCGCGCAGCCGGGCGAGGTGGTTGCTGCGGTAGGTGATGTTGCCGGCGTTGAGCCGCTTGACCGCGTAGTAGTAGTCGTAGTCGGCGAGCACCGAGATGCGCCCGGCCCGCAGGCACGCCTCCAGAGTGAACGGCTGGTCGCTGCCGACCGGCATGTCCTCCGGGTAGCGCAGCGCGTACTTCTCGATCAGGTCGCGCCGGAACAGCTTGGTGTTGGACAGGGCGAACGGCAGCGCGGAGGCGAAGAGGTCCACCTCGGCCCGGGTGCTCTCGAAGATCGCCTGGTGGACGTAGCGTTCGTTGACCCCGACCATCCGGCCGAGCAGCACGTCGGAGCCCCACTCGTCGGCCGCGGCGACCATCCGGGCCAGCGCCTCCGGCCCGAGGTGGTCGTCGGCGCCGATGAACAGGACGTAGCGGCCGGTGGCGTGCTCCAGCGCACGGTTGCTGGGGGCGGCGGGGCCGCCCGAGTTCGCCTGGTGCAGCACCTTCACGGTGCCCGGGTACGCCGCCGCGAAGCGGTCCAGCTCGGCGCCGCTGCCGTCGGTGGAGCCGTCGTCGACCGCGACGACCTCCAGCCGGTCCAGCCCGATGGTCTGCTCCACCAGGGAGGTCAGGCACCGGGTCAGGTCCGGCATCGTGTTGTAGACGGCCGTCACCACCGTCACGTCGGGCGTGGTCACGCGCCGACCCGCAGGGCTGGCGGCTCGGCGCCCGGGGTGGTGTCGTCACCGCCGGCACCGCGGCCGGCGGGCAGCAGTCGGGAGTAGACGCCGTCGAGCACCCGCGCCTGCGACTCCCACGTCCACGACTCCAACAAACCCGGACGCTCGTACGCCTCCCGATAACGCCCCGGATCCCCCAACACCGCACGCACCACCCGCACGAAGTCCCCCACATCCTCCGCCCGGAACACCTCACCCTGCCCCGTCGACCGCACCGTCTCCGCCATCGTCCGCACATCACTGACCACCAACGGCAACCGCGCATGCGAATACTCGAAGAACTTCGTGATCAACGCGATCTCATGATTCGGCCAATGATGAATCGGAATGACCCCCACCGAAGCCCCCGACAAGAACGGCACCACCTGATGATGCGGCACGTACGACAACACGTGCACCCGCTCGGCCACCCCCAACTCACCCGCCCGCACCACCAACCCCTTCACGTACGCGGAGTCGGGCTTGTTGACCACGAAGGCGGCGTGCGCCCCGGGCAGTTGCGGCAGCGCCTCGACCATGACGTCGAGGCCCCGCCGCGCGGCGGCGACGCCGCTGTAGACCAGCAGCGGCACGTCCGGCCCGATCCCGCAGAGCTGGCGGATGTCCGGCGCGGGCTCGTCGCCCGGGCCGGGCAGCTCGGCCAGCGAGGGGGCGTTGAGCACGACCTCCGGCCGTTCGGCCAGGCCGTGCTCCTGCTGCAACAGGTCGGCCAGCCCGCCGGAGACGGTCGTCGCCGCGTCCGCGTACGGCACGAACTCCCGCTCGTGCGCCATGTTGCCGGGCAGCCACCGGACGTTGTCGCGCCACGCCTGCACGCCGGGGAGGTACTCGTGGGCGTCCCAGACGACCGCGACCCGCCGGCCCTTGGCGGCGGCCCGCAGCTTGGCCCGGGCGGCCACCCCGAGCATGCGGAAGTCGTTGGCGTGGATCAGGTCCGGCCGCAGTTCGTCGACCGTCGGGCCGTAGGCCAGCTCGTAGTCCCACAGCCCCGGCTCCAGCCGCCGCCAGGCGCCGTCGCCCTGCACGGCCTGCCAGAACCTGGTGTACGCCCGGTCCAGCGGCCCGTCCAGCTTCTTCCGGTCGCGCCGGGACCGGGTGAGCTGCCAGTGGCGGAACGAGACCCAGCGGCGGGTCGCCCCGGCGACCAGCTCCTCCGCGCGCAGCGCGTGCCACCGCAGGGGTGACGGGCGGCCGGCGCCACCGGCGCGCGCGGCCACCGTCAGGGCGGCCCGCCGGAAGGTCAGGTCCGCACGCCAGGCCTTCATCGCCTGGCTGCGGTGCGCGGCGATCCCGGTGGGCGGGTACGCCAGCGGCCAGCGCAGCCAGCCACGGCGGAACTCGTGCCGGCGCTTGGCCAGCGGCTCGGGCATCGGCAGCAGGCGCACCTCGGCGTCGCCGAGGTGCCAGCTCTGTTCGCGCCCGGCGGATGTGCGGCCGAGCAGGACGACCTCCCAGCCGGCGTCGGCGGCCGAACGGGCGGCCTTCTGTACCCGGGAGTCACCGTTGACCCCGTTGTCGACCAGCATGACAACACGCCCCCGGGCGCCGGCGCCGCCGTTCAGCCCCATCGTCTGCTACTCCGCCTCTGCCCGGTGCTGTCCGGCCGGGTCACCCGGCCCGGATCCCGAGCGATTGTACGAGACCGCCGGCCGGCGCCCTCGCACCATGGATGTGGGAAAGCGCGGGTCGACTTCGCCTCCGCGCGCCCCGGAGCGTACCCTCCCCGCTGTCCGTCCCGGCGCCGACCGCGTCGATGCGCGCTCCGCGCGAGGAAACTGTCAGCCGGATACCTTCCGCCGGAAGTAGGGCGAGATGTCGAGTAGCCAAAACCTCGGTGGCGCGCCGGTGACCGCGCCGGACGCCCGCCGGGCCCGCCTCCGGCTGGTGCTCGGCCTGCTCGCCGCCGCCGCGCTCGGCAGCCTGCTGTGGGTGGGCCGCTGGGAGACCGCGCCGCAGCACGCCTACCCGGACACCTACTGGTACGCCCGGCAGGCGGTCACCGCGACCGGCACGCCGTCCGCCGAGGCGGACCGGTTCGCCGCCCGGCTGGTCTGCCGCCAGGGCATGCCGAGCCCGCGCCCGGGTATCTCCTGCGTCGCCGGCACCCGGCAGTGGGCCGCCAGCATGCCCCCGCGCTACCAGCGGATCTTCACCACCCGGCCCGGCTACTCGCTGACCGTGGCACCGTTCGTGCTGGCCTTCGGGGAGCGGGGAATGGTGCTGGCCACCGCCGCGCTCGCCGTGCTGGCCGGCGTGTTGGCGGCCCTGGCGGTCCGGCTGCTCGGTGGCGGCCTGGTCAGCTCGCTCGCGGCCACCGCGCTGCTCTTCCTCCTGCCCACCGGGTTCTGGCTGAGCCGGCTGCTGGCCGAGGCCGGCGCGACGGCGTTCGCGTTGGCCGCGCTCTGCGCCGCCATACCCCTGCTGCGGCCGGGCGGCTCGACGCGCGGCCGGCTGCTGCTCGGCGGCGCGGTGCTGGCCGCGCTGCTCGGCTCGACCGTCACCCGGCCGGCGACCGGCCTGCTGCTGTCGGGCGCGCTGACGGCGGTGCTCGGCGCGCTGACCCTGGCCCGCCGCCGCCGGGCCGGCTGGGAGCCGGGGCTGGTCGTGCTCACCGCCGCCTGCGGCGTGGCCACGGCGGTCTGGCTCGGCCTCAGCGCCGCGCTGGACATCCCCGGCGCGGCGGAGACGCTCCAGGACAAGTTCACCGTGCACTTCACCCGGCCGGACGTGCCCGACCCGTGGCCCCGCCTGGTGGAGCTGAACCGGGACTTCTGGCCCGCCCAGCTCAACGCCTGGTGGAACGGGGGCGCGCCGCTGGCCGCCTCGCCGTTCCTGGCCCTGCTGCTGGTCGGCTTCGCCGCCCTGTTCCGGGCGCTGCCCGGCCGGGCCGCGCTGCTCTTCGCCACGGCCGGGGCGACCGGACTGCTCACGCTGGTGGCCCACCCCAAGGAGTCCGAGGCGGACCGGCTGGTCCTGGTCATCTGGCTGCCGGTGGTGGTCGGCCTCGCCATGCTGCTGGGCAGACCCGCCCGGCCCGCCCCGGCGCCCGCCCCGGACACCGCGGTCGGACCGGGGCAGCAGCCCCCGGAGTAGGAACCGCCCGGGCGGTCAGCGGGTCAGCGGGCGGACGTCCCAGAGCCAGACGTCGTCGACGCGGCGGCCCGGACCGAAGCACGCGTCCAGCACCGCGCGGAGCGCCTCGGCGCGGGGATGCCGGGGCAGCGCCACGGCGTCCGCCCGCCAGTGCCGCACGTCCAGCTCCGCCTGCGCGCGTTCCGCGGGGGTGATGGTGACCGGCGCCGGGCGTTCCCCGGTGGCCACCTGGGTCAGCAGGACCGCGGTGGGCCGGGGATCCACCCCCCACCGGCCGGTGTCGTCGGTGGGCGAGGTCGGTCCGAGGAAGTAGCCCTGTGGCACGGCGAAGCCGGCACCCGCGGCGGCGCCCCAGCGCACCGAGGTCATGTTCTCCACCGGCACCGGCACGAGCGTCCGCCCGGGCGCGACGTGGTCCCGCCACCCGCCGGCGGTGACGAAGTCGGGCACCTCCGGGCGACCCACGGCCGGCAGCGGGGTCGGCAGCAGCGGCACCAGGGCGACGGCCAGCGCCACCGCGACCAGCGGCCGGACCGGCACGACGCCCACCCGGGCCGGGACCCGGCCGGAGAGCAACCGGTCCACCACGATCGCCATGAGCACCCCGAGGGCGGCCGTGGTGATCAGGGCGAAGCGGGCCACCACCATCGCGTCGACCACCGGCAGGCCGTTCAACAGCCGGAACGGCCCGGGGACCCCGGGCCCGCGGACCGCCCAGTTGATCGTGTTGCCCAGCGAGAAGAGCGCCGCCAGCACCGCGGTGAAGCCCAGCACCCGGACCAGGTGCTCCCGGCGCAGCCAGGCCATCGCGGCGACCGCCACCAGCACCAGCGGCCAGCCGTAGAAGCTGGCCTCCTCGGTCACGTTGGCGGCCAGCCGGCGGTCACCCTGCGGGCCGCCGCCGAGCGACTCGGTCGCGTAGCTGAAGTAGGAGGCGAGCCGCAGGGCGTACTTGTCGGGGTCGGTGGGGTGTCCGCTGCGGTGCTGCGGGCCGAGGAACTGCATCCAGAGCGGGTACGCCGTCACCAGCAGGGTCAGCGCGCCGGCGACACCCAGCACGGCCAGCGCCCGGGGGGCCGCGGCCAGCGCCGCCCGGGGCCGGAACAGCACGTGGCCCAGCAGCGCCATCACGCAGGCCAGGGCGAGGATGAAGAGGATCTCGACGCTGACGAAGAACTGCGCGGAGACCAGCGCGCCGAGGATGAGCCCGTCGCGCAGCGGGCGCCCGCCGCGGGTGAGTCGGGCCACCCGCCACACGATGAGCGGGACCAGCCACTGCGCGGTGACGTGCGGGTGACCGTTGCTGTGCGAGATGAGGGCCGGCGCGAAGGCGCAGCAGGCGGCGCCGACCAGCGCCGCCGCGCGGTTGCCGACCACGTGCCGGGAGAGCACCCAGTACCAGGCGAAGCCGGTGCCGGCGAGGTTGAGGGTCATCAGCACCAGGTAGGACAGCGAGGCGCCGCCGAGCAGGGTGACCGGCGCGAGCAGGATGCCGGGCAACTGGATGCCCACGTTGGTCATCAAGTTCACGCCGTCCGGCGCGTTCTGCAACGTCGTGAAGAACGGGTTCTCCAGGTTGGCCACCGCGTGCGCCGCGTGGGCCAGCATCCACTCGTTGAAGTCCTGGTCCGCCGGCTGCGCGCCGAGCACCCGGCCGTGCACGTCGCGCCAGCCCCGGGCGGTCACCCAGAGCGCGCCGGCGAGAAGGACGAACACGGCGACGAGGTCCGGCCGGCGCCGGCGGGACTCCCGGGGCGGATCAGCCGGCGCGCGCTCCTCGGCGGCGTCGGTGGAGAGGTCTGTCGCCGGGGGATGCGCTGCGGTCACGGTGCCCGATCCTACTCATGGGGACACGCTCCACGGTGCCTCCGCTCCGGCCGCATCGCCGCCCACCGCGCCCCGTCGCCGCCGACGGCCGGGCATGCGGTCAGACCCCCGACCTGCCGCGGCCGCTCAAGGGCGGGGCCGTGCGATCAGACCCCCACCTGCCGGGGCGAGTCGGGCGCGGACCCGGCCGCCGGGCGGTGCGCCGGAGCGGGCGGGTGGTCGGGCAGCAGTCGGGAGTAGACACCGTCGAGCACCCGCGCCTGCGCCTCCCACGTCCACGACTCCAACAAACCCGGACGCTCGTACGCCTCCCGATAACGCCCCGGTTCCCCCAACACCGCACGCACCACCCGCACGAAGTCCCCCACATCCTCCGCCCGGAACACCTCACCCTGCCCCGTCGACCGCACCGCCTCCGCCATCGTCCGCACATCACTGACCACCAACGGCAACCGCGCATGCGAATACTCGAAGAACTTCGTGATCAACGCGATCTCATGATTCGGCCAATGATGAATCGGAATGACCCCCACCGAAGCCCCCGACAAGAACGGCACCACCTGATGATGCGGCACGTACGACAACACGTGCACCCGCTCGGCCACCCCCAACTCACCCGCCCGCACCACCAACCCCTTCACGTACGGGGCGGCGGGGCGGGGCACCACCAGCGCCACGTGCGCGCCGGGCAGCTCGGTGAGCGCCTCGACCATGATGCCGAGGCCCCGCTGTTCCGCGGCGGCACCGCTGTAGACCAGCAGCGGCACGTCCGGCCCGATCCCGCAGAGCTGACGGATGTCGGGCACCCCGTCGCCGCCGCCCGCCGCGTCCGCGCTGCTCGGGGTGTTGAGCACGACGGTGGGCTGCTCGGGCAGGTGGTGCCGCTCGCGCAGCAGGTCCGCCAGCCCGTCGGAGACGGTGAGCACCGCGTCGGCGTACGGGGCGTACTCCCGCTCGTGGGCCGTGTTGGCCGGCAGCCACCGGGGGCTGTCGTTCCAGCGCCGGATGCCGGGCAGGAACTCGTGGGCGTCCCAGACCAGCGCGACGCGCCGGCCCTTGGCGGCGGCCCGCAGCTTGGCCCGGGCGCCGACCCCGAGCATGCGGAAGTCGTTGGCGTGGATCAGGTCCGGCCGCAGCTTGTCGACCACCGGCCCGTACGCCAGCTCGAAGTCCCACAGCGCCGGGTCGAGCCGGCGCCAGGCGCGGTCTCCGGCCACCGTCTGCCAGAACTTGGTGTAGAGCTGGTCGACCGGGGTGGCCAGGTCCTTGCGTGCCTCCTGGGCCCGGCTGAGCTGGCGTCGACGCAGCGACACCCAGCGGCGCGACACCTTCGTCGCCAGCAGCTCACCCCGCAGCAGCTGCCGGCTCAGCGTCAGCCCGGCGGAGGATCGCCCCTCCCCCCGGGCCTGGCTCAGCGCACCGAGCCGCGCCTCCAGGTCGGCGCGGCGGGCGCGCACCTCCTGCTCGCGCCGGGCGGCGATGCCGGTGGGCGGGTACGCCAGCGGGCCGCGCACCCAGTGGCGGCGGAACTCGTGCGGCGCCCGGGCGAGCGAGGTGGTCATCGGCAGCAGCCGGACCTCGGCCCCGCCGAGCTGCCAGGTCTTGACCTTGCCGGTGGCCGAGCGGCCCAGCAGGACCACGTCCCAGCCGGCCTCGGCGGCCGAGGCGGCGGTCTTCTGCACCCGGGAGTCGCCCTCGACGGCGTTGTCCACGAGCATGACCACCCGGCCCCGGGTGGCGGGGGTGGCCGGTCCGGCGGCGCCGTCGGTCATGGGTGTCTCCTCCGTCCGTGCGGGCCCGTCGGGCCCCGGCGAGTGTACGGCAGCGGCAGCCGCCCGGACGCCACGCTCCCGGTGCGCCGGGGCGGTCGACAGCCGTCGCGCGGCGGTCGACCCAACGGCTGCGGCAGCGTCGGCGGACACCACCGCCCGGGGCACTAGCATGGCCCGGTGACCGCCTCCCACCCTGTCAACGTCGCGCCGGCCGTCGGGGCCGGCCCCGCACCGTCGCCGGCCCCGCACCGGTCGGACGGCGCCGTCGCCACCGCGCAGCCGGAGGGCCGGGCCGGCGGACCACCACCTCGCGAGTACGGGCTGGACGCGCTGCGGGTCGTGGCGATCTGCGGCGTGGTGGCGATCCACGTCTTCGGCGTCGTCGTGGGCCAGGACGACCTGCGCGGCAACCTCGGCTGGTGGGTCGCGACCGCCATCGACATCGGGGCGATCTGGACCGTGCCCGCGTTCATCATGATCAGCGGGGCGTTCGTGCTCGATCCGCGGGCGCACCGGGCCGGCCCGGCCGCGTTCTACCGCAAGCGGTTCGCCCGGATCCTCCCCGCCATGATCGTCTGGCACGTGGTGTACGTGGTCGTGGTGCGGATGGCCATGCGGGGCGAGGAGGTGAGCCTCACCCTGCTCACCCGGCTGCTGATCGACGGCAAGGTCTTCACCGCGCTGTACTTCCTCTGGCTGATCGCCGGGCTCTACGTGCTCGCGCCCGTCCTCGCGCCGTTCCTGCACGCCGGCGGGCGGCACCGCGCGCTGGTCACCGCCGGGGTGGCGCTGGGCTGGACCATGGTGGCGTACATGATCCCGGGCATCGCCCTGATGCTGGGTGACTCCCGGCCGAACATCCTGACCAGCTGGAACCGGTGGTGGCCGTACGTCGGCTTCTTCATCGCCGGCTGGGCCCTGCGCCGGGTGGTGCTCAACCGGCTCTGGACGACGCTCGCCCTGCTCGGCGCCGGCCTGCTGCTGGCCGAGGCGATCTGGCAGTTCGGGGTGGCGCCCGAGCACCGCCTGCTCCAGGTCACCTTCCCGGTGATGGCGACCGGCACCCTGGTCGCCGCCGCCACCCTGCTGATCTTCATGGCCTCGGTGAGCATCGGGTCCCGGGTCACCTGGCGCCCCGCCGTGGGCCGCCTGGTGACCCGCCTCTCCGACGCCTCGTTCGGGGTGTTCCTGATCCACCTGCTGGTCTTCGAGGTCTTCCGGCAGCTCATCCCCGACGTGGAGGCCGGGCGGTCGCTGGTGGTCATCGGGCTGACCTACCCGGCCGTGCTGGTGATCTCCTTCGCCGTCTCCATGCTGGCGTCGAAGATCCCGTACGTGCGGGCGGTCTTCTGACCGACACCGCCGGCGGTCGGCCGGCAGCGACGACGGCGGCCCGGACGATTGCGATCGTCCGGGCCGCCGCCTGTCGGAGATGGGCCGCCACGCCGACGGCCGCCCGCCTCCCGCAGGCAGCGGGGGACGGGCGGCCGTCGGACCGGCGTGGCCTCAGCCGAGGAACGAGGTGAGCTGGCGGGCCGTCCAGGTGCCGTCGTGGTAGGTGCGGGCGTACTCGGCGGAGGCGAGGCCGATCTTGGCGGTCGCCTCCCGGTCGTCGAGCAGGGACTCGATGACCGTGGTGAGGTCGGTCGGGGTGGCGTTGACGATCGGCAGGTCGCCGCCGACGGTCTTGGTGACCTGCTCGCTGAGGTAGGCCACCACCGGCTTGCCGGCGGCCATCGCCTCCACGGCGAAGGTGCCGAAGCTGCCGGTGGTGAACTGGTCGAGCACCAGGTCGCAGTCGCGGACCAGCTCGCGCATCTCCGCCCAGGCAACCCCCTCGGCCAGCCGCAGCTCGATGACGCCCCGGTCGTGCAGGGCCTGCATCGCCGGCAGGATCCGGTCGGTGCCCTTGGTCCACCGCTTGGAGGGGGCGTGCAGCACCAGCGGGCGGGACCGCTGCATCACCGGCCGGTCGCAGGCCCACGCGTCGACGTCCACCACCAGCGGGGCCCACGTCGCCCAGGGCAGGTCCTCGAGCAGGTCCGGCGTGGTCACGAAGGCCGGCAGCCCGCACTCCTCGGCCACCCGCCGGTTGCGCTCGGCCTTCTTCCGCAGCTTCGCCGCGATGCCGTCGGGCGCGTCGCTGAACAGGGAGAACTCGTGCCGCTGCTGGTGCCGGTCCGGATGCCGGATCTCGCTGCCGTGCGCCAGCAGCGCGACTTTGATCCCGGCCTTGCGCAACGCCGGCAGGTCACCCTCGATGTTGTCGCCGTTGAGCTGGCCGAACAGCGGCATGAACGCGTCCACCAGCACGTGGGTGTACTGGCTGAGCACCCGGTTGACCTGCTCCAGCTGGAAGTCGAGCTCCGGCTGGCGCAGCGAGTCGAGGTAGACGTCCGCCGGGTAGTCGAACGAGCCGGGCAGCTTGTTCATCACCACCTGCACCGACACGTCGGCGTTGTCCCGGCAGATGGCCCTGGCGAAGGCGGCGGCCTGACCGGCGTAGTTGGCCGGGCCGAGGCCGAGGCGGATCGGCGTGTCACCGAGCTCGCGCCAGCCGCCCAGGGGCCGCGGCTCGGCCGTGCCCGTCGACGGTGCGGTGACCGGACGCTCCTGCACCGTCCAGGGCACCTCGCGCGGGCCGGCCGGCGCGACGCCGGAGAGGTCCCGGTAGAGCTGGAGCAGCTTGCTGCTCTGCCGCTCCCAGGACAGCTCGTCGAGGATCGGCTCGCTGATGTGCGCGGCCAGCTCGGCCCGGCGGGCGGTGGCCCGCCGCGTCGCCTCCACGAAGCCCGCCACGTCGCCGGAGGTGAAGGTCTCCCCGATGTCGTGGCCCTCGACGAACGCCCGGACCACCTGCACGTCGCTCGTGACCAGGGGAAGGCCGGCGTGCAGGTACTCGGAGACCTTCGTCGGCAGGGACAGCTCGCAGTTCGGGGTCCGCTGGAACGGGATCAGGCCGAGGTCGGCGGAGCTGAGGTAGTCGGCGACCTCGTACGGCGCGACGTAGGGGACCACGTGCACCCGGTCCCGCGTGCCGGTCGCCTCGGCGCGGGCGAGCAGGTCCTCCAGCAGTGGGGTCATCCGGCCGCTGACCAGGGCCAGGTGGTGCTCCGGCAGCTGCGGCAGCGCCGCGATGACGGTGTCCAGCCCGCGTTCCTTGCCGATCCAGCCCGCGTACACCATCAGGGGCACGCCCTCGGCGACGCCGGCGCGCTCCCGCACGGAGGCGGTCACGGCGCCGCTGCGGATGCCGTCGCGCACCGGCGAGTTTCCCACCACCATCGGGGTCTTCGGCAGCCCGTACTCGGTCTGGAGCTTCTCCGCGATCTGCTCGGAGACGGTGACCACCGCGTCGGCCCGGCCGATGAACTCCCGCTCGGCGGCCCGCACGCCACTGGCCTGCTGCGGCTTGGGCCAGGCGACGCCCTGCACGTACTCGTGGGCGTCGTAGAGCCAGACGCAGCCGCGCCCGCGCGCCCGCAGCCGCGCGGCGCTCATCGCCGCCGTCGGGATGGTGTTGATGTCGTTGGCGTGGATGACGTCCGGCTCCAGCTCCTCCAGCACCGGCCCGAACGCCAGGTCGATGTCGACAAGCGTCGGCCAGTCGGTCCGCCAGTCGCCGGTGGGCGGCAGCGGCTGGGTGCTGTGGAACTGTTCCCAGCCCCAGGCCCGCAGCCGGAACTGGTGCACCGCCTCGTGCGCCCGCAGCCAGGCGCGCGGCGGAGGGTTGCGCTTCGCCGTCTGCGTCCGGAGCCAGGCCTGGTGCGAGGCGCGGTAGCGGGCCAGGGCGGACTTGTCCGGGATGCCGAACTGCGTCACCGTGCGGCGGATCCGGTGCTCGCGGGCCGGCCGGCGGGACAGGGTCTGCGGCACCGGCACCCGGATGACCTGGATCGGCCCCATGGCGGAGCGCTCCGGCTCGCCCTTCTTGCGGCTGCTCCGGCCCACCAGGACCACGTCCCACCCGTCCCGGGCGGCGGCGATGGCAGTCTTCTGTACGCGGGAGTCGCCGGTGATGCCGTTGGCGACCAGTACGACGAGCCGCGGCGCTCGGCGGGGCGTTGACATGCGCTGTCCTTAGGTGGGAGGAGGGCTGGCGGTGCGAGGTGCCGGACCGCGGCCCGCCGGACGCGGACCGCGGTCGCCCATCGTCAGCGGGTGGGAACGGTGTCCCCCGCCGGGGACGCGGTGCCCGCCCCCACGGTGATCGTGCTGCCGTCGGTCGCGGAGCGCAGGACGGCGCCGGCCACCTCGACCGTACGCAGGCCCTGGCGCAGGGTCACGATGTCGCTCTCCTTGCCCTCGACCGCGTCGCGGAAGCGCTCGTGCTCGACCAGCAGCGGCTCCCGCTTCGGGATCGCGTAGCGCACCATGTCGCCCTCGGCGACGCCGCGGAACGCGCGCAGCGCCTCCCACTCGGTGTCGATGGCGCCGTTGGCGTAGAAGGTGAGGTCGGCGGTGAGGGTGTCGGCGACGAAGCAGCCCCGGTCACCGGTGATCACCGTGGACCGCTCCTTGAGCGGGCTCAGCCAGTTGACCAGGTGGTTGACCATGGTGCCGTCGGCGAGCTGCCCCACCACGGCGACCATGTCCTCGTGCAGCCGGCCGCTGCGCGACACCGTCCGGGCCGACACCGAGGTGTATTCCTGGCCGGTCACCCAGCTGGTCAGGTCGATGTCGTGGGTGGCCAGGTCCATCACCACGCCGACGTCGGCGATGCGGTGCGGGAAGGGACCCTGCCGGCGGGTGACGACCTGGTAGACCTCGCCCAGCTCGCCCGCCTCCAGCCGGGTGCGCAGGTTCTGCAGGGCGGGGTTGTAGCGCTCGATGTGCCCGACGCCGGCCACCAGGCCGGCGGCCTCGAAGGCCTCCACGAGCCGCACCGCCGCGTCCACGCTCTGCGCGAGGGGCTTCTCGATCAGGGCGCTGACGCCGTTGGCGGCCAACTCCAGGCCGACCTGCTCGTGCAGCGCCGTCGGGCAGGCCACCACCGCGTAGTCGACGCCGAGGGCGAGCAGGTCGCCGAGCTCGGGCACGACCGGCGCCCGCAGCGTGCCGGTGGTGTCGCCGGCCGGGTCGACGATGCCGACCAGCTCGACGCCGTCCAGGCCGGCGAGGATGCGGGCGTGGTTGCGGCCCATCGCGCCGAGGCCGATCAGGCCGGCGCGCAGCTTGCGGCCGGCGCTCACCGGGCACCCCCGGCCAGGTTCGCGCCCTCGGCGATGCGCTCCAGCTCGGCCTCGGTCAGCGAGGGGTGCACCGGCAGGGAGACGACCTCGGCGGCGGCCCGCTCGGTCTCCGGCAGGTCCCAGGGGCCGGGCTTGCCGTCCTCGGTCAGGTAGGGCTTGAGCCGGTGGATCGGGGTCGGGTAGTAGACGGCGTTGCCGATGCCCAGCTCGGTCAGGCGCTGCTGGGCGGCGTCCCGGTCGCCCTGCACCCGCACCGTGTACTGGTGGTAGACGTGCCGGGCGGCGTCGGCGACCGGCGGGGTGACCATGCCGGTGATCTTCGAGTCGAGGAACTTGGCGTTCGCCCGGCGCTGCTCGGTCCACTCGCCGAGCTGGCCCAGCTGGACCCGGCCGATGGCCGCGGCGACGTCGGTCATCCGCATGTTCGCGCCGACGATCTCGTTGGCGTACCGCTGCTCCATGCCCTGGTTGCGCAGCAGCCGCAGGGTGCGGGCCAGCTCGGCGTCGCCGGTGCTGACCATGCCGCCCTCCAGGGCGTGCATGTTCTTGGTGGGGTAGAAGCTGAAGCAGCCGGCGGTGCCGAACGCGCCGACCGGGGTGCCGTGCAGCGCGGCGCCGTGCGCCTGGGCGGCGTCCTCGACGACGGCCAGGCCGTGCCGCTCCGCGATCGCCATGATCCGGTCCATGGCGGCGGGGTGGCCGTAGAGGTGGACCGGCATGATCGCCACGGTGCGCGGGGTGACCGCGGCGGCGACCGCCTCCGGGTCGAGGCAGAAGCTGCCCGCCTCGATGTCCACGAAGACCGGCTCGGCGCCGACCAGCCGGACGGCGTTCGCGCTGGCCGCGAAGGAGAACGACGGCACGATGACCTCGTCACCCGGGCCGAAGCCCAGGGCCATGAGGGTGAGCTGCAGGGCGGAGGTGCCCGAGTTCACCGCGACGCAGTGCCGCCCGGCGACCAGCTCGCCGAACTCCTCCTCGAAGGCCGCGACCTCGGGACCCTGCACCACCCGGCCGCTGCGGAGCACCCGGACAGCCGCTTCGATCTCGGCGTCGCCGATGATCGGCCGCGCTGGGGGAATGAACTCTGGGTGCGGCCCAGCCATGGGGCATCCTCCTGTGTCAGATGGTGCTCGGGTGGGGGTTCGGGGTGCGATACTAGCCCGTTGCGAATCAGGCCGAGACCGACGAGGTCAACGTTCACGCACCGGCCCGATGGGGTTCAGAAGTGGTCAGGGACCGGGTGTCCCACACCGCTGGCTCGTCGAGGGACGGACCGGTACATGCTACCCGCAGGGCCGCGACGATCGCGGCGGCCATGCGCGTGATCTCCGGCGTGTCAAGAGGTGTCCGCGAAATCGCCAGCCGCCAGTAGACCGGCCCGACGATCAGATCCGCCGCGCCGCGTCGGTCGGCGCCCGCCGGCAGCTCACCCCGCTCGACCGCTCGGCCGATGACGAGCTCGCCGACCCGGTCCTGGTAGCCGGTCAGCGCCTGCTGGAGGGTCTCGGCGATCTGCGGGTTGCGCGCCGCCTCGGCGAGCAGGTCCGGAATGATCTGCGAGGCCAGCGGGTGACGTAGCGCACCGGCGGCCACGAGCAGCAGCAGCTCCACGTCCCCGTGCAGGCTGCCGGCGTCCACCATCGGCAGCTTGCGCCCGGCGACCGCGGAGACCATGTCCAGCACCAGCTCGAGCTTGGAGCGCCACCGGCGGTAGATCGCCGTCTTGCTGACCCCGGCCCGCCGGGCCACCGCCTCTATCGACAACCGTCCGTAGCCGACCTCCGCCAGCTCCTGCGTGACCGCGCGGCGGATGGCCGTGGTGATGTCGTCACGGAGCACCGCCGCACCGGCCGGCACCCGCCTCTTATCGGTCTTCACGTGCAACAATGTAGCGCAGCGACGGTACGGTTGCGTCCCGACGTGTTTTCCACTACGGTTCGCCCGGCGACGAGGCGGCGCTCCGCACTGGCCACGCTCTCCCGTCGTCGCGCGCAACCCGTTGGCACGAAAGAGATCGGAGCGCCTAACCATGGCCAACACCACGGTGGCAGACCCGGATTCCGGGCTCACCGGGGCCCAGCTCGCCCAGCGCTACGGTCTCCGGTTCGCCGGCGAACGGCCGTCCCTGGGCGAATACGCGGGGCAGCTCTGGCGCTACCGGCACTTCATCGCCGCGTACGCCAACGCCAAGCTGGTGGCGTCGTTCAGCAACGCCCGGCTGGGGCAGCTCTGGCAGGTGCTCACCCCGCTGACCAACGCGGCGGTCTACTACCTGATCTTCGGTGTGGTGCTGGAGCAGAACAGGACCCCGAACTTCATCGCCTACCTCTGCACCGGCCTGTTCATCTTCAACTTCACCCAGACCGCGGTGCAGAACGGCACGCAGTCGATCACCAGCAACCTGGGCCTGATCCGGGCCCTGCACTTCCCCCGGGCCTGCCTGCCGCTGGCCGTGACGATCACCCAGTTCCAGCAGCTGCTCGGCTCGATGGTGGTGCTCGTCCTCATCGTGCTGGTGACCGGTGAGCCGATCACCCTGGCCTGGCTGATGCTGCCGCCGGCGATCCTGCTCCAGACGATCTTCAACGCCGGGCTGACCATGGCGATGGCCCGGATGGGCTCGAAGCTGGCGGACCTCAAGCAGGTCATGCCCTTCGTCATGCGCGCCTGGATGTACGGCTCCGGGGTGCTCTACAGCGTGGCGCTCTTCGAGGAGCAGCTGCCCTCCTGGGCCTCCAGGCTGGTCGAGCTCAACCCCGCGCTCGTCTACATCGAGCTGGCCCGGGTCTCGCTGCTGGAGAACACGCCGACGCTCAGCTCCTCCCTGCCCCAGCTCTGGGTGACGGCGCTGGGCTGGGCGATCGTGATGGGCGTCGGAGGTTTCATCTACTTCTGGCGAGGCGAACAGGAGTACGGCCGTGGTTGATCACTTCGAGTCGTCCAACGACGTGACGGTGACGCTGCCCAAGGTGCAGGAGCGCATCCCCACCGTGGTGGTGGACGACGCCCACGTCATCTACCGGATCCACAAGGGCGCCGGTGGGGGCGGCGGCCCGGTCGGCGCGCTCAAGCGGATCATGAGCCGCACCTCGGCGCCGAACATCCAGGAGGTGCACGCGGTCAAGGGGGTCAGCTTCACCGCGTACCGGGGCGAGGCGGTCGGGCTGATCGGCAGCAACGGCTCCGGCAAGTCGACCATGCTGCGCGCCATCGCCGGCCTGCTGCCGGTCAACCGCGGCGCGGTCTACACGCAGGGGCAGCCGTCGTTGCTCGGGGTCAACGCGGCCCTGCTCAACGACCTCTCCGGCGAGCGCAACGTCGTGCTGGGTTGCCTGGCCATGGGCATGTCGCCCGAGGAGGTGCAGCGGCAGACCCCGGAGATCATCGACTTCTCCGGCATCAACCAGCGGGGCGACTTCGCCTCGCTGCCGATGCGCACCTACTCCTCCGGCATGGGGGCCCGGCTGCGCTTCTCCATCGCCGCGGCCAAGAAGCACGACGTGCTGCTCATCGACGAGGCCCTCGCCACCGGCGACAAGATCTTCCGCAAGCGCAGCGAGCGGCGGGTGCGGGAGCTGCGGGAGGGCGCCGGCACGGTGTTCCTCGTCAGCCACCAGCTCTCCTCGATCCGGGACACCTGCGAACGGACGATCTGGCTGGAATCGGGCGTCCTGCGCATGGACGGCCCGACCGACGAGGTCGTCCGGGAGTACGAGGCGTTCAGCGGCAAGTAGCGCCCCGGCGCACGTACGGCATCCGCCCGGTGCCGGCCGACCGCGTCGCCCCGTGGGGGCGGCGCGGTCCGCGCGTTAAGGTTCATCCGGTCGCCGCGCGGGCGGAACCTTCTGTTCACGCACCCTGAGAGTGAGGCTTCGGCAATGACGCAGGACCACACCACCGGCCCGGACGCCGCACCGGAGGACCCGGCGCCATGGCGGCCCTCGCGGACGGTGGCGGTGGTGCTGGCCGGCGGCACCGGGACCCGGCTGGGCCTCGGCATCCCGAAGCAGCTGCTGAAGATCGCCGGTAAGCCGATCATCGAGCACACCCTGGCGGTCTTCGAGGCGGCGCCCGAGATCGACGAGATCGTCGTGCTGATGGCCACCGGCCACGTCGCCGACGCGCAGCAGATCGTCGACAAGGCCGGCTTCCGCAAGGTCACCAAGGTGATCGAGGGCGGCGACACCCGCAACGCCACCACCCGCATCGCGCTCGACGCCGTCGGCGAGGGCGACTGCAACATCCTCTTCCACGACGCGGTGCGGCCCCTGGTCAGCGGCCGGATCGTGCGGGAGTGCGTGAACGCGCTCTGGACGTACTCGGCGGTCGACGTGGCCATCCCGTCGGCCGACACGATCGTCCAGGTCGACGAGGACGACTGCATCACCGACATCCCCGTGCGCTCCTCGCTGCGCCGGGGCCAGACCCCGCAGGCGTTCCGCTCGGGCACCATCCGCGCGGCCTACCGGCTCGCCGAGGACGACCCGCACTTCGCCGCCACCGACGACTGCGGGGTGGTGCTGCGCTACCTGCCCGGCACGCCGATCAAGGTCATCGACGGCTCCGACGAGAACATCAAAGTCACCCACCCGGTCGACGTGCACCTGGCGGACAAGCTGTTCCAGCTCGCCGCCGCGCAGGCACCCCGGGTGACCGACGAGCGCAGCTACACCGAGGAGCTGACCGGCCGGACCATCGTCATCTTCGGCGGCAGCTACGGCATCGGCCACGACCTCGCCGTGCTGGCCCGCCGCTACGGCGCGCAGGTCTTCCCGTTCAGCCGCTCCAGCACCGGCACCCACGTCGAGCGCGCCGAGGACGTCGAGGCGGCGCTGAAGACCGCCTTCGAGGCCACCGGCCGGATCGACCACGTGGTGGTCACCGCCGGCATCCTGGAGAAGGGTCCCCTGTCCGAGATGGACCAGGAGACCATGGACCGGGTGCTCCAGGTCAACTTCGTGGGGCCGGTCATCGTGGCCCGTCAGTCGCTGCCCTACCTCCAGCAGACCAAGGGCCAGCTGCTGCTCTACACCTCCAGCTCCTACACCCGGGGCCGCGCCGACTACGCGCTCTACTCCTCCACCAAGGCGGCCCTGGTCAACCTCACCCAGGCGCTCTCCGACGAGTGGGCGGAGTTCGGCGTACGGGTCAACTGCGTCAACCCCGAGCGGACCGCGACGCCGATGCGCACCAAGGCGTTCGGCGAGGAGCCGGAGCACACCCTGCTCGCCGCCGAGACCGTGGCCCAGGCGTCGCTGGACGTGCTGATCTCGGACCTGACCGGCCAGGTCATCGACGTGCGTCGCGCGCCCGGCGAGGTGCCGGCCCAGCCGGGGCCGGCGCGGGCCGAGCGGGACGCCAGCCCGGCCGACGCCGGCTGACGCGGATTTCGGGCCACGGCGGGAAACGGAGCCGACATGCGTGGTGACCTGGTTCGGAAGCTGCTCGCCCGCGCGCTGGCCACCGGCCTGGCGGTGCTGGCGTTCCTCGTCGTCGCGCTGACCGGCGCGACCGGCTGGGGGCTGGGGCTGGCGGTGGCCGCCCTCGCGGCGGCCACCTGGGAGCGGCGGGTGCGCCCGGGCGCCGACAACGCCGCCGAGACCACGCTGGTCGCGGCGGCGATCCTGGTCGGCTACGCCCGCCGCCTCGACGCCGGGTTCGACCCCGCGCTGGCCGTGACCGCGCTGGCCCTGCTGGGGCTGGTGCTGCTGGTCAACCCGCTCCGCGACGCCGGCGGCCTGGAGGTGCGCGCCGCGAACCTGCCGGTGCGCTCGTGGACGCCGCTGGTCGCCGCCCGCCTCGGCGACGCGCTGGCGGTGCTGCTCGCCCTGCTGGCGCTGGCGGCCGTCGCGGGCCTGCCCGCCGGTGTCGCGCTGACGGCCGTCGCCCTGGTCGCCGCCGGTGCCGCGGCGGTCGGGCTGGACCTCGCCCGGCGCAAGTTCCGGCCGGGGGCCGGCGGCTCGGCGGTGTCCCGCGCGCTGCGCCGGCACCAGCCCGAGTTCCTGCTCCACTTCTCCGCGCCGCCCGGCTCGGAGTACCAGGTCACCATGTGGCTGCCGTACCTGGAGCGGATCGGCCGGCCGTTCCTGGTGATGGTGCGCGAGCCGGAGTTCCTGCCCCTGGTCGCCGCGGCCACCAGCGCGCCCGTGGTCTACTGCCCCACCACCAGGGCCATGGACGAGGCGCTGGTGCCGAGTCTGCGGGTGGCGTTCTACGTCAACCACGGCGCGAAGAACAGCCACTGCATCCGCTACACCCAGCTGACCCACGTCCAGCTGCACCACGGCGACAGCGACAAGGCCCCCAGCGCCAACCCGGTCTCGGCGATCTTCGACCGGATCTTCGTCGCCGGCCAGGCCGCCATCGACCGGTACGCCCGCGCCGGGGTGGACATCCCGGCGGAGAAGTTCGTCGTCGTCGGCCGCCCGCAGGTCGAGTCGATCGAGGTACGCCCGGAGCCGGCGCACGGGCGGGCCAACCCTACCGTGCTCTACACGCCGACCTGGACGGGGCACAACGCGGACGCGAACTACTGCTCCCTGCCGGTGGCCGAGACGCTGCTGCGCCGGCTGCTCGACCGGGGCGCGACGGTGATCCTGCGGGCCCACCCGTACACCTCGCAGAACCCGGCCTCCGCCCGGCAGCTGGGCCGGCTCACCGAACTGCTGGCCGCGGACCGGGCCCGCAGCGGCCGGCAGCACGTCTTCGGGGCCGCCGCCAGCCGGGAGCTGACCCTGACCGAGTGCGTGAACCGCTCGGACGCGCTGGTCTCCGACGTGTCCGGGGTGATCTCCGACTACCTCTACTCCGGCAAGCCGTACGCGGTGACCGACATGGTGGACTCCGGCGACCGGTTCCCCGAGCAGTTCCCGCTCGCCGGGTCGGGCTACGTGCTGCGGCGCGACATGGCGAACGTGGACGAGGTGCTGACCGCGCTGCTGGACACCGATCCGCTGGCCTCGGCGCGGTGGGTCACCCGGAGCCGCTACCTGGGCGACTTCCCCGCCGAGTCGTACGCCGAGGCGTTCCTGGAGGCCGCACGGCGCCAGCTCGACGAGGGCTGGAAGACGCCCGCCCCGCGCACGGGCGGCGCGACCGGCCTGCCGCTCGACCCGGACGAGGCGGCCCTCTCCCCCGCCACCTGACGCACCGTTCGGGAGGCACACCGGTCGCGACGGCGGATCTCCGGGCCGGGCCGTTCGCCAGGCACCGTCAGCGGTACGGCTCGACGAGGTCCAGGACCGCTTCGGGGGCCTCGACGTGGGCGTTGTGCCCGAGGCCGGGCAGGGTGGCGACCGGCACCCCCAGCTCCGTGAGCTGGGCGTCGGTGACCATGGGGTCGTGCTCGCCGCGGGCCAGCAGCACGGGCACGTCGGTCGCCGCCAGCAGGGCGGGCAGCTCCGGCGCGCCCACGCCGAACGCGGCCGGGTCCATCGCCAGCCGCCAGCGGCCGTCGACCTGCCGCAGCCCCGCCTCCACGACGGGGTGCTCCGGGGCGAAGAGCCCGGTCAGGCCGGCCACCCGCAGGTAGCGGCGGGCCGCCTCGTCCCGGCTGGCGAACCAGGTCACCGGCCGGGCCGCCAGCTCACCCGCCTTGGCCAGCTCCGCCGGCGACCAGACGGCCTTGATGCCGAGCCCGACGACGGCGTCGACGGGCAGCCCGGCGCCCCGGGCGGCCAGCGCCAGCCCGACCACCCCGCCGAGGGAGTGCCCCAGCACGACGAGCCGGTCCCCCGCCGCGAGCCCCGCGCCGATCCGCGCGGCCAGCCCCGGGAAGGAGTACTCCGGCAGCGGCGGCGACCAGCCGTGGCCGGCGAGGTCGGGCGCCAGCCACCGCCCCGCCCACCGACGCTCCAGCAGCGGCGCCCAGGGCAGCCACACGTCGCCTGTCGCGCCCATGCCGTGCAGCAGCAGGAGCACCCGCCGGCCGTCCCGCTCACCCGACTCATCGACCATGGGCGCAGTGTGCCACCCGTCGGACGCCGCGGGCGAGGGCCGTGACCCGGACACGACATCGGGCGCCGACCCCCCGGGTGGGGAGCCGACGCCCGACGGCGTCGCTCAGGCGGAGTAGCCGCGGGTGGCGGCCCAGTTCGCCAGGGCGATGGTGCTGATCCAGTACGACGCGGTCGCCGGGTTCGCCGAGTCGGCGATCTTCACCAGCCGCCCCTCGTCCTGGTAGCCGACCACCGCGATGTAGTGGCCGCCGGGGAAGGAGTGCCAGCCGCCGTCGGTGTCCGTGGCGCTGCCGGCGACGTTGACCACGACGCCCCGCCCGTCGGTGATGGCCGCGACGACGTCGGCCTGGAGCCGGTCCATCTGGGCCGGGGTGGCGGCGCCACCGGGGATCATCCGGGTCCGGTACGGGTCGCCCTTCACCACCGCGTTCAGCACGCGGGTGGTGTCCTGGGCCGAGTCGGTGCCCATCTGGTCGGTGCCCAGCTGGGCACCGAGGGCGTCCTGGCTGCGCGCGATGCCGGCGGCGCTGAGGGCGTGCCGGACGGCCGCCGGACCACAGTTGTAGAAGGTGGTCTGGGCCTGGTAGTCGTAGTCCAGGCTCTTGGCGGCCGGAGGCTTCGGCGGCTCCGGCTTGCGGGTCAGGTCCGGGTCCGGGGCGGCGCTGGACGCGCTGGCCGACGGGGCGGCGCTGGACGCGGCCGGGGCGGCGCTGGACGGGGCGGGCGCGACCCGGGCCTGGCTGCGCGAGGCCGACGCGTCGTCCCGCAGTTCGGTCGCGGCCACCGGGGCCTGCGCGGCGGCGGGGGCCTCGTCGGTTCCGGCCAGCAGCGCGCCCGTGCCCGACGCCAGCACGAGCGCCGCGGCGGACGCGGCGGCCAGTTGGTACGGACGCTCGGACGTGAGGCGACGCAGCTGTCGCTTGAGGTGGTGCTTCACGGTTTCCTCCACGGGCTCGGGGTGAGCGGCCGTCGGTCCGCGCCGAGGGCAGGGCGGACCGACCGCGCGGACGGGCGTCCGGGCGGGTGGTGGGCCACTCAGGGGATGCGCCCGGGACGCCGGGCGACGGACGGTGACCGGTGGGTCAGCTCATGACCTGCGGGCGGACGAGCGCGGTCACCGCGGCGCCGTGGAGACGGCGGCACAACCGAGGGGTGTACGGGTGTGGCATGACGATGGAACTCCTTCCGACACCGCCGACCGGGTTAGCTGACGGATTCGGGCGGGAAGAACGCCCTACCACGGGCCCACGGCCCACGGATTCACCCCAACGAGCACTGGGTCCCCGGTTCGTCGTTCACGATTAGGCGGGTCGGCGCGGCGTCGCCTCTGGCGATCGGGTACCGCACCGGACGCGCCGACATTACTGGCCGGTCCGCGCCCTGCCAACCCCGTCCCACCTGCCTAAACCTTGATCGGCAGACAATTTTTGCGGGCACTTCGCCACTGACGCGACTCAATGGGACGACCGTTTCTGCGCGCACCTCCGGGCGACAACGGGACAAGTGGCGGACATCGGCGCCGAAACCCCGGCAGGAATCGACCGGGCCGCGCCCGATGACCGGTTCGCCGACGTGGTGACCGGCGTCACCGAAACGGCCGGGATTTCGTCGGCGGACACTCCGGTCGCCGGGGCGCTCAGCGCGAGTCGGCGTACGTCGGTCGGTGGTCGTCCTGCGGGCCGGCGGCCCGGGGGCGCGGCACGGCGCTGCCCCGATCCCCCGGCGTCGCCCCGGGGCCGCCGGGGTCCTGCCCGGCGCCGTCCCCGTCCCGCGGCGTCCGGACCGGCCTGCGCGGGGTGAGCAGCCGCATCATCGGCGTCTCGACGAGACGGTGCAACAGGCCGGCCAGGGCCAGGTTGACCAGCAGGAAGCCGAGCACCACCGCCAGCCCCGACCAGCCGGTGAAGCCGACGCCCCAGTCGCCGGTGAGCCGCAGGACGGTGATCATCACGAGGACGTGCACCAGATAGAAGGCGAAGGAGACCTCGCCCAGCCAGATCATCGGCCGGGACCGCCACGGCGAGCGCCGCCCGCGCACGTCCGCGTCCGCCGCCGCGGCGATGACCAGGATGTACGCGACCGAGAGCAGCGCCGCCCACAGTTCGGCGCGGACCCACTGCGCGGCGACCACCCAGGTCGCCACGAAGAGCAGGCTGGCCAGCGGCAGGCCCGGCCCGCGCCACCGGCCACGCCGCATCAGCTCGGCGGCGGCGACGCCCATCCAGAACTCCAGCGACCGCACCGGCGGGAAGATCTGGGTGAACCACCAGCGGCTCTCCTCGGGCACCAGCGCCTGGGCCGGCCAGAGCGCCAGGATGAGCAGCGGCACCGCGACCACGACGGCCCACAGGGCCCACGGTCGGGCCCGGCGGATCAGCGGCAGCGCCAACGGCAGGCAGAGGTAGAAGAAGAACTCGCAGGACAGCGACCAGCTGACCGTGTTGATGCTGTAGAAGTGGCCCGGCCGCGGGTCCCACGCCTGGAGGAGGAACAGGTTCTCCACCGCGACGAACCGGTCCACGGGGTCGGCGAACCAGGCCGCGACCGCCAGGGCCGCCACCCACAGCACCACGTGGCTCGGCCAGATCTTGGCCACCCGGCGCCGCCAGAACGCCCGACGGGTGTCGGTGGGTCGGGCCGACCAGACCAGCACGAAGCCGCTGAGGATGAAGAAGAACTGCACGCCCGACAGCCCGAGTGCGAAGGCCCAGTCCACGACGGCCTTCTGGCCGGGCTCGGCGATGATGCCCATCGTCGCGACGTGGAACCCGAAGACGAGCAGGGCGGCGACCCAGCGCAGCCCGGTCAGCGACGGCAGGCGGCTGGCCGGGGACGCGGGCCGGGCGGCGGGCGCGACGGTCGCGGCGTCGTTCATGCCGGCATCCCGACGATCCGCAGGGTCACCAGCACGTACGTCTCCTCCTCGACCCCGTCCTCAGGCGCCCCCGAGGGGCCCGTGGCGGTCCGCCGGTCGGCGCCGCCCCGCCGGGCACCCTACCCGCCGGGCCTGAGGCTCTGTTCCGTCCCGTCCGCGAGTGCCCGTTCTGTCCCGTGGGGGAGTCCCGTTCCTCCCGTCCCTCCGTGACCGTTGCGTCCCCATCCGTGACGGCGGTGGCGGGCATCCGGGTTCCGGCCGATCGGGTGGCTAGTATTCCCAGACCCGGAGGTGACGAGAGGCGGGCGAATGCACCAGCGAATCCTGATGCGGGCGAAGAAGGGCCCGTTCGACGTCTACTCGCCGGAGGAGACGCACGAGCGGAACTGGATCGGCGACAACAACGGCAACCTCGTCTTCAGCCACGCCGCCCACAAGCTCCTGCGCACCGCCACCGCCGAGATCACCTCGACCGAGTTCAGGATCGACCCGCGCGACGCCGACATGATCAACGAGCGGTACGACGTCTACGTCGTACCGCTCGCCAACGCCTTCCGCCGCAGCTACGCCCACCGCGTCGAGGCCATGACGAAGCTCATCGAGCAGCTGAAGATCCCGGTGGTGGTGCTCGGGGTGGGCGTACAGACCGACATCAACGGCGACCGGGAGTACCTCCGCCCGATCGACGACGTCGTGACCCGGTTCGTACGGGCGGTCCTCGACCGCTCGCACAGCATCGGCGTACGCGGCGAGATCACCCGTGACTACCTGCGCACCCTGGGCTTCTCGGCCGTCGACGTGATCGGCTGCCCGTCGATGTTCCTGCACGGCGACAGCCTGCGGGTGGAGAAGAGGAAGGCGTCCCTGTCGCCCGACGACAGGCTCGCGCTCACCGTCTCCCCGTACGTCACGTCGATGGCGGAGATCATCGCCCGGCACCACGAGCGGTACCCGAACCTGCGCTACCTGCCGCAGGACCTCAAGACGCTCGGCACGCTCCTCTACGGCGACGCCCCCGGGGACCGGGGCAGGACCAGCAAGATCCCGATCCACACCTCGCACCCGCTGTTCACCGAGGACAAGGTGCGGATGTTCGTCGACCCCTGGACCTGGATGGACTACCTCTCCGGGTTCGAGTTCGCGTTCGGCACCCGCATCCACGGCACCATCACCGCGCTGATCGCCGGCACGCCCGGCTACCTCTTCGCGCACGACTCGCGCACCCTGGAACTCGCCCGGTACTTCGAGATCCCGCACCGGGTCATGAAGGACGTGCCGGTCGACGTCGACGCCGCCCAGCTCTACGCGGAGGCGGACTACACGGCGCTCAACGCCGGCCACAGGTCGCGCTACGAGACGATGCTGGCCTTCCTCGCCAAGCACGACCTGGGCCACGCCTTCGCCGACGGCGACAGCGCGGCCCGGTTCGACGCGCAGGTGCGCTCCACCGCCTTCCCGCCCGCCGTACGCCCGGCCGCCGCGACCGCCCCCGACGCGCTGCTGGAGCGGATCCAGTGGCTGCGCGACCGCAACGTCGAGCTGCGCAAGGAGACGGAGACGCTGCGCGGGCAGCGCCTGCAGGCCCGGGTCAAGCAGGTGATCGGTGGCCGGGTGCGCCGGATGCTGAGCCGCTGAGGCGGGGTTCGCACCGCCCGTCCGGCCGCCCCTCACCGGCGACCGGCGGGCGGGCGACGCGTCCGTACACCTGTACCAACATGGCGGGTACGCTGGGCGGATGACCGGGGCCGCCTACCAGCCGTCGATGTTCGACCTCACCGCCGCCGGACCGTCGCTGAGCCCGCTGGCCGACCGGCTGCGCCGGCACCCGCTCACCCACGGCGCGTGGGTCGACCATCTCCCCGGCTGGGTCACCGGCTCCGACCAGGTCTTCGACGTCCTGCTGCGGGACGTCCCCTGGCGGGCCGAGCGCCGCACGATGTACGACGCCGAGGTCGACGTGCCCCGGCTGCTCTGCTGGTACGCCGGGCACCGCCCGCTGCCGCACCCGCTGCTCACCGAGGCGCGCGCCGCCCTCACCCGGCACTACGCCCCCGAGCTCGGCGAGCCCTTCGTCACCGCCGGCATGTGCCTCTACCGCTCCGGCCGGGACAGCGTCGCCTGGCACGGCGACACCCAGGGCCGCTCCGCGCACACCGACACCATGGTCGCCATCGTCTCGTTCGGCTCGCCGCGCGCACTGCTGCTGCGGCCCCGTGGTGGCGGCGACAGCCTGCGCTTCCCACTCGGCCACGGCGACCTCGTGGTGATGGGCGGCTCCTGCCAGCGCACCTGGGAGCACGCCGTGCCCAAGACCACCCGCCCCGTCGGGCCCCGCGTCAGCGTCCAGTTCCGCCCCGCCGGCGTCGCCTGACCCGCCCGACGGGCGGCAACGGTTCGCGGGCCCGGACGGCCCGCCCATGCCACCAGCCGAACCCCTGCCGGGCCACCGGCCGGGCCGAGCCGGGCCTCTGCTAGAAACGACTCCTGGGTTTCACCTGCGCCCCCGTCACCTCTCCAGACGCGAAGGGCGTTCCATGACCCAGTCCTCCACCGAGCCGCGCTCCCGTTGGTCCGCGTGGGCGGTCCACGGCGACGGCCGGTCCATCCGCCCCGGCGACGTGGTCCACCCCGACGAACGCCTCTCCTGGCCGCGCACCCTCGGCGTCGGCGTGCAGCACGTCGTCGCGATGTTCGGCGCCACCTTCACGGTGCCGCTCATCACCGGCTTCCCGCCCGCCACCACGCTCTTCTTCTCCGGGCTCGGCACGCTGCTGTTCCTGCTGATCACCGGCAACCGGCTGCCCTCGTACCTCGGCTCGTCCTTCGCCTTCATCGCGCCGGTGCTGGCTGCCAAGGCCGGCGGCGACATCGGCCCGGCGCTCGGCGGCATCGTCGTCGCCGGCGTGGCGCTGGCCGCCGTCGGGCTGGTCGTCCAGCTCGCCGGGTCGCGCTGGATCGACGCGCTGATGCCGCCCGTGGTCACCGGGGCGATCGTCGCGCTGATCGGCCTGAACCTCGCCCCGGTCGCCTGGGACGGCGACGGGAGCGGCACCGGCGTGAAGGCGCAGCCGCTGATCGCGGTGGTGACGCTGGCCGCCATCCTGCTCGCCACGGTGGCCTTCCGGGGCTTCCTGGCCCGCCTGTCCATCCTGCTGGGGGTGGTGGTCGGCTGGGTCCTCGCCGCCGTGCTCGGCGACCTGGACCCGAAGGCGGTCGACGGCCTGCGGGACGCCGCCTGGGTCGGCCTGCCCGAGTTCCACGCGCCGAGCTTCAGCCTGCGGGCGGTCGTGCTGGTCATCCCGGTGATCCTGGTGCTGATCGCCGAGAACGCCGGGCACGTCAAGGCGGTCGCCGCGATGACCGGCCGGAACCTGGACCGGGACATGGGCCGGGCGTTCATGGGCGACGGGTTGGCCACGATGCTCGCCGGCTCCGGCGGCGGCTCCGGCACGACCACCTACGCGGAGAACATCGGCGTGATGGCGGCGACCCGGGTCTACTCCACCGCCGCGTACTGGGTGGCCGGCCTGACGGCGGTGCTGCTCGGGCTCAGCCCGAAGTTCGGCGCGCTGATCCTCACCGTGCCGGCCGGTGTCCTCGGCGGCGCCACCACCGCCCTGTACGGCCTGATCGCCATCCTCGGCGCGCGGATCTGGATCGAGAGCCGGGTGGACTTCCACGACCCGGTGAACCTGATGACCGCCGCCGTCGCGGTGATCGTCGGCGCGGCCAACTACACCCTCACCGCCGGCGACCTCTCGTTCAACGGCATCGCCCTGGGCACCGCCGCCGCCCTGACCGTCTACCACGGCATGCGCCTGGTAACCCACCTACGAACCCCCACCCCGGATCCCACCCCCACCCAGCCCCCCGCTCCGCCCCGTTGATCATGAAGTTGTTGTCGTGACACGCCGAGTGGGGTGACAACAACTTCATGATCAACGCGCGGAACGAGCGCGGGGAGCAGGGGTGGGGGTGGGAGTGGGGGTGGGTGGGTGGGCGTGCGGGGGCCGGTTGGGTCAGCGGCCGGCCCCCGGCCGGTTGGGTCAGTCGCGTTCGATCTGGTGGCCGACGACGGTGGGGCCCAGCATCACGGCGAAGCCGGAGCCGTCGCGGCGCGGGTCCGCCGCCGGCAGCTCCACCGGCTCGCCGGTGGCGGTGGCGGCCGCCGGACGCGACCCGACCCAGGCGACGGCCACGTCGGTCTCACCCTTGAGGAAGCGGTGGGCGCGCACACCGCCGGTCGCCCGCCCCTTCGCCGGGTACGCCTGGAACGGCGTGACCTTCACCGTGGCGCCCGTGGAGGTGACTACCATCGGCTCACCGTGGCCCGGGTCGTCGGTGCGGATCGCCCCGAAGAACACCACCCGGGCGCCGGCGGGCAGGTTGATGCCCGACATGCCGCCGCCCTTGGTCCCCTGCGGCCGGACCAGTCCGGCGGCGAACCGCAGCAGCGACGCCTCCGAGGTGACGAAGGTGAGCGTCTCCGCGCCGTCGGTGAGCCAGGTCGCCCCGACCACCTCGTCGCCCTCCCGCAGGCCGATCACCTCGAACTCGTCCGAGCGGACGGGCCACTCCGGTGCGCAGACCTTGACCACGCCCTGCCGGGTGCCCAGGGCGAGGCCCGGGGAGCCCTCGGCCGTCGGCCCGAGTGGTGCCAGCCCGACCACGGTCTCCCCCGATTCCAGCGGCACCAGCTCGGCGGCGGCCATCCCGCCGCGCAGCGACACCGTCCCCGCCTGCTCGGGCAGGACCGGCAGCGGCAGCACGTCGACCTTGAACGCCCGGCCGGCGCTGGTCACCAGCAGCACCTTCCCCCGGGCGGTGGAGTGCACGACGGCGCGTACGGCATCGTGCTTGGTCCGGCCGTGCCGCCGGCGGCCCTCGGACGCCTCCTCCGACTCCGCCGCCGTCCTGGCGACCAGCCCGGTCGCGGAGAGGATCACCTGGCAGGGGTCGTCGGCGACCTCCAGCGGGCCGGCCGGCGCGGACGCGGCCAGCACCTCCTTGAGGTCCCCGTCGACGAGCGTGGTGCGACGCGGCGCCCCGAACTGCTTCACCACCGCCGCCAGCTCGTCGGAGACGACCTTCTTCAGCACCTTCGGGTCGTCGAGGATCGTGGAGAGCTCGGCGATCTCCTTGCGGAGCTTCTCCTGCTCGGCCTCCAGCTCGATCCGGTCGTACTTGGTCAACCGGCGCAGCGGGGTGTCCAGGATGTAGGTGGCCTGGATCTCGGAGAGCCTGAACTTCTGCATCAGGCCGTCCTTGGCGGCCTGCGCGTCCTCGCTGGCCCGGATGAGCTTGACCACCTTGTCGATGTCGAGCAGGGCGATCAGCAGGCCGTCGACCAGGTGCAGCCGCTCCTGGCGCTTGCGCCGGCGGTACGAGCTGCGCCGGGTCACCACCTCGTAGCGGTGGGCCAGGAAGACCTCCAGCAGCGCCTTCAGCCCGAGGGTCTGCGGTTGCCCGTCGACCAGCACCAGGTTGTTGACGCCGAACGACTGTTCCAGCGGGGTGAGCCGGTAGAGGTCGGCGAGCAGCGCCTGCGGGTTGACCCCCACCTTGCACTCGACGACCAGGCGGGTGCCGCTCTCCCGGTCGGTGAGGTCCTTGACGTCGGCGATGCCGGTGAGCCGCTTGGTCTTGTTGACCTCGTTGGTGATGGCCGCGATGACCTTCTCGGCACCGACGCCGTAGGGCAGCTCCACGACAGTGATCGCCTGCCGGCCCCGGCTGCCCTCCAGCGGGCCGATCTCGACCTTGCCCCGCATCCGGACCACCCCGCGCCCGGTCTCGTAGGCCCGGCGCACCTCGTCGAGCCCGAGCAGCAAGCCGCCGGTGGGCAGGTCGGGACCGGGCACGAACTCCATGAGCCGGTCCAGCGTGGCGTCCGGGTGGTTGATCAGCCAGCGGGCGGCGGAGACCACCTCGCCGAGGTTGTGCGGGATCATGTTGGTCGCCATGCCGACCGCGATCCCCGAGGCGCCGTTGACCAGCAGGTTGGGGAACGCGGCGGGCAGCACGGTGGGCTGGGTCAGCGAGCCGTCGTAGTTGGGCTCGACGTCGACCGTGTCCTCGCCCAACTCGCCGACGAGCAGCATCGCCTCCCGCGACATCCGGGCCTCGGTGTATCTCGAGGCCGCCGGCCCGTCGTCTGGGCTGCCGAAGTTCCCGTGCCCGTCGATGAGTGGCGCGTTCAGCGAGAAGTCCTGCGCCAGGCGCACCATCGCGTCGTAGATGGCCGTGTCGCCGTGCGGATGGTACTTGCCCATCACGTCCCCGACGATGCGGGCGGACTTCACGTGCCCCCGGTCGGGGCGGTGGCCCTGCTCGTACATGGACCAGAGGATGCGCCGGTGCACCGGCTTGAGGCCGTCGCGGGCGTCGGGCAGGGCCCGGGAGTGGATCACCGAGAAGGCGTACTCCAGGTAGGAGTCGGAGACCTCGGTGACCAGCGGATTGTCGAAGACCCGCGCGCCGGCCTGGTCGAAGGCGGACAGGTCCACCTTGGCGCGGTCGTCCTTGCGGCGTGCCATCGTTCAGCTTCCCTCTCGGCGGGTGGTGCTCATGCGTCGATCGCCTCGCGGTCGACCCGGTCGGCGGAGTCGATCAGCCAGTTGCGGCGCGGCTCGACCTTCTCCCCCATCAGCAGTTCGAGGATCCGCTCGGCGGCGTCGACGTCGTCGAGGGTGATCCGGCGGACGGCCCGGGTGGCCGGGTTCATCGTGGTCTCCCACAGCTCGTCGGCGTCCATCTCGCCGAGACCCTTGAATCGCGGGATCGGGGTGACGATCTGCTTGCCGGCCTTCTCCAGCTTGCGGACCGTGGCCTCCATCTCCGCCTGGGTGTAGGTGTAGATCGTCTGCGGGTTGCGCCCCCTGGTGGTGATCTTGTGTAGGGGCGGCATCGCCGCGTAGAGCCGGCCGGCCTCGATCAGCGGTCGCATGTAGCGAGCGAAGAGCGTGATCAGCAGGGTGCGGATGTGCGCGCCGTCCACATCGGCGTCCGCCATGATCAGCACTCGGCCGTAGCGCATGGCGGACAGGTCGAACGTGCGGCCGGAGCCGGCGCCGAGCACCTGCACGATCGCGGCGCACTCAACGTTGTCCAGCACCTGCTGGAGGTTGGCCTTCTGCACGTTGAGGATCTTGCCTCGAATCGGAAGAAGTGCCTGATATTCGGCAGATCGGGCAAGTCGCCCTGTCCCGAGTGCGCTGTCCCCTTCCACGATGAACAGCTCACTACGGTCGATGCCCGCCGCGCGGCAGTCGACCAGCTTCGGCGGCATCGACGCGCCCTCCAGGGCGGTCTTGCGGCGGGCCGCGTCCTTCTGCTGCTTCTGCGTCAGCCGTACGCGCGCCGCGTCGACGATCTTCTGGAGGACCGTACGCGCCTCGGCCTTGGTCCGGCGATCCTCCAGCCACGCCTTCAGGTGCTGCTCGACCAGCCCCTGGATCACCTTGGTGATGCCGGCGGTGGAGAGCTCGTCCTTGGTCTGCGAGGTGAACTGGGGCTCCGGGATCCGGACGTGCACGACCGCTGTCATGCCCTCCAGGACGTCGTCCAGGGTGGGCGGGTCCTCCTTGGCCTTGAGCAGGCCACGGGTGTTGCGGACGGCGTCGGCGAGGGTACGCGCCAGGCCCCGCTCGAAGCCCTTGCGGTGGGTGCCGCCGTGCGCGTTGCGGATGGTGTTGGTGAAGCACTCGACGGTGCGCTCGTAGCCCGTGCCCCAGCGGAAGGCCACCTCGACCTCGGCCCGACGCTGCACGTTGGACTGCATGACCCCGTTGGCGTCGGCGGCGTTCTCCCGGTAGGTGCCCTCGCCGGTGACCATCAGCATGCCGGAGACGGGCCGGTCGCCGGCCGGGGCGAGGAACTCCACCATGTCCGTTAGGCCGTCGGGGTAGTGGAAGCTCTCCTCGGTCGGCTCCTCGCCGGTGTGGTCGCGCAGCGTGTAGTTCACGCCCGGCACCAGGAACGCCGTGTTGCGCAGCTTCATCCGCACGGCCTCGGCGTCCAGGCGGGCGCCGGTCTCGAAGTAGCGCGCGTCGTGCCACCAGCGGATCGAGGTGCCGGTGCGCTGGCCGCGCTTCATCGCGCCGACGATCTGGAGGCCGGGACCCGGGGTGAACGCCGCGTCGGGGCCGGCATCGTCGAAGACCCCCGGCACGCCGTGCCGGAACGACATCGCGTGGACCTTGCCGCCCCGGCGGACGGTGACGTCGAACCGGCGGGACAGCGCGTTGACCGCCGAGGCGCCCACGCCGTGCAGACCGCCGGAGGTCTTGTAGCCGGAGCCGCCGAACTTGCCGCCCGCGTGCAGCCGGGTGAGCACCAGCTCGACGCCGGAGATGCCGGACTTGGCGTGCACGTCGGTGGGGATGCCCCGACCGTCGTCGTCGACCTGGACCGAGCCGTCGGCGTGCAGCGTCACCTCCACCTTCGTGGCGTGGCCGGCGACGCCCTCGTCCGTCGAGTTGTCGAGGATCTCGTTGACGAGGTGACCCACGCCACGGCTGTCGGTGGAGCCGATGTACATGCCGGGCCGCTTGCGGACGGCGTCCAGCCCCTCGAGGTGCGTGAGGTCGTCGGCCCCGTACAGGGTCTCAGGCTCTGCGGTCAACTGGTCGTACTCCCAGGTCTCGGCGATGTGGTGCCGCGTCCGACGTCGCCGGCCGGCCCGCGCGCCGCAGCGAGCCTAACCGGGAGATGCGACAGGACGACGGCGCCCCGCAGCGAGGCACGCGCCTCGTCGTGGGTCGGGCCCGGGCGGCAGGGTAGCGCGTTCCGTCCGGTTCCGGCGCATCGAAGCCACCGTGACCGGTTTGCGGTGATGCCGGCCGGCGGGCGGTTCCACCCGGACAACAACGATGCCGTGGCCAGCCTTCCCCCACGCGGCTGACGCCGCCACTGACGCAGGGTCCCCGGGCACCGCAACGCCGGGTTCTCCGGTCGCCGGGACGCCGGACCCCCGGGGGCCGGGTGGCCGGCGTCACCGGCCACCGACACTCCACCGCCGACGCCCCGGACCTGCGCTCCGACCGCCGACGCCCCCGGGGTCGCGGCCGGGGCGAGTGTGTCCCTCTCGGAAAGATCTTGTTACAGGCCATTGACGCCCGTCGTGCCGGAGTGATCTGATCGCGCCCTCGGAGGATCTTTCACGTTTCGATGGACAGTTAGGGGACGCATGTCCAGGTTCCGTCGTACCGCACTCGCGGCGGCGCTCGCCGTCGCCACCGCCACCCTGTCGACCGCCGTCGGGCTGAGCGCCCCGGCCTCGGCAGCCCCGCCCACCGCCGCGGTGGCGCTCGGCGACAGCTTCATCAGCGGCGAGGGCGCCGGGGCGTACACCCCGGTGGCCGACGCCAACGGGGTCGCCCAGGGCTTCCCGGGCTGGACCGCCGCGAACAACAACGCGTTCTTCTGCCACCGCTCGGCGAACGCCTCACTGCACCGGGCCAATCTGCCGGGCATCCAGGACCGGTTCAACCTCGCCTGCTCCGGCGGGCAGCCGCACGACATCGCCGCCGCCTCCTCGGCCCGGGCCAACGGCCGCCAGGTGGCCGCCCAGCTCGACCAGCTCCGGGCGGTCGGCCGGACCCACGACATCGACCTGGTGCTGCTCGGGCTCGGCTCCAACAACAGCTCGTTCACCTTCGGCAACGTCGCGGAGAAGTGCGCCAACCGGTTCATCGCCGACGCCTGGACCGGCTGGTGGGAGTTCTGGGCCTACCTGAACGGCCCCGTCGAGCAGAAGCCCTGCTCCGACGCCGACCTGGCCACCGCCGCCCAGTGGAGCGCCGCGACCGCGGAGACCACCTCGGCCGTACGCCAGCTCCTCGCCACGCTGCGCGAGATCGACGCCGACGGCCAGCACCGGATCGTCTTCCAGGACTACACCAACCCGCTGCCGCTCGACCTCGCCCCCGGGTTCCACGAGGAGGACAGCCGGGACGACACCCGGGACAAGTTCCGCGCGCTCGGCGCCGAGCGGTACGCGGCCGGCTGCCCGATCCACCGGGCCAGCCTGCTGCCGGGGCACCGCTTCTCGCAGGGGCTGGGCACCCTGGTGAAGTCCACCCGGGACACCCTGGCCGCCGAGTTCCCTGGCGCGGACCTGGTCTACCTCAACGTGCAGCGGGCCTTCGACGGCGCCCGGCTCTGCGAGTCGGGAACCAGCCCGGCCGGCACCCTGGCCACCCCGATCCGGCTGCAGGACAGCCCGCCCAACGGCGTCTTCGTCACCAGCCTCTCGGGCAAGGACAAGATCGCCATCCAGCGGATCGCGAACACCTGCGTGAGCTACTTCCAGACCTGCCAGGAGTCGTGGCACCCGAACGCCGCCGGCCACCAGGTGCTCGGGCAGTGCCTGACGGGCGCAGCCACCACCGGTGCGCGTTCCGTGGCCTGCGTCCGCGCCGGGGACGGCTCGATCACGGTCTCCTGACCGCGACCGCGTCCCGGAACCCCGTGCCGCCTGGCGCGGGGTTCCGCCACGTCCGGGCCCGGAACGGACCGGCGCGGCAACGGTGAGTGGCACCGGTCCGACGGCCACGGACAGCCGGCTCGGTCACGGACGACCGGCGCGGCCACGGACGACCGGCGCGGCCACCGACCACCGGCGCGGCCATGGGCGAGGGTGGATCAGTCGCGGGTGGCCACGCCGAGCACGTGCGGGGTGGCGGGGGCCGGGAGTCGACTGTCGGGGAAGCGGAACGCGTCCAGCTCGGTGACGGTGAAGCCCGCCGCCCGGATCGCGGCCACCGTATCGCGGCCCGTGTGGCAGCCGCCGCAGAGCAACGGCCAGACGGTCGCGTCGGCCAACCGCTGCACGCGGCGCAGGCCGGGGCTCTGCGCGCGTACGTGCTCGAAGAAGCGCACCTGCCCACCGGGCCGCAGCACCCGGCGGGCCTCGCGCAGCGCGGCGGCCTGGTCGGCCACCGAGCAGAGGACCAGGGAGAACACCACCGCGTCGGCGTCGCCGTCGGGCGCCGGCAGCGCCTCGGCGAGGCCGTCGGCCACCTCGACGGGTACGGGAGCGGTGCCCGCCGCCTCCCGCGCCGCCGCCCGGAGCCGGGGCTCCGGCTCCACCGCCAGCACCCGCTCGACGGTGCCCGGGTAGTGCGCGAAGGTGCGGCCGTTGCCGGCGCCGACCTCGACCACCCGGCCCGCGAGGCCGGCGACGAGGCGCCGCCGGTGAGCGGCCGCGCCGGCGCGGTCCATCGCCACGCTCGCCCGCTGGAACACCCGGGCGAAGACCGGGTGGGAGACCTTGTTGGCGGGCATCGTCACTCCTCAGACCGGACCGGGTACGGCCGGCCGGGCTCCGGAGGGCCCGACAGGCGACGGCGGCGCGTGGGGCTCCGGCGGACGCGGCACGGTCGCTGAGGGCGACACGTCGCGCCCCGGCGGCCCCCCGGACGGCGACACGTCGCGCCCCGGCGACCCTCCGGACGGCGGCGCGTCGGGCGCCGGCAACTCTCCGGACGGCGACACGTCGCGCCCCGGTGGCTCCCCGGACGGCGCCGGCCGGGGGCGGGGCAGGCCGAGGGCGAGCAGCGCCGGGCCGGTCGGCCCGGCGACGAGCTCGCCGAGGGTCACGTCGTCCAGCACGGCGAGGAAGGCGTCCCGGGCACGGCGCAGTTCGCCCCGCAGCCGGCAGGCCGCGCGCAGCGAGCAGGCCGGCTCGTCGCAGGACACCACCTCGTCGTCGCCCTCGAAGGCCCGGACCACGTGCCCGACGGTGGTCCTCCCGCCGTCCTCGGCGAAGGCCACCCCGCCGGAACGGCCCCGGATGGTGACCAGCACCCCGAGCCGCTGCAACCGCTGCACCACCTTGGCGACGTGGTTGCGGGGCAGGTCGAGCTGGTCGGACAGCTCGTCCACGGTCATCCGTCGCGGGTTCGCGGCGGCGAGCATGGCGATGCGCAGCGCCATGTCGGTGGACCGGTTGAGCTTCACGCCTCGACCCTAGCCAGCGCGGTCGACCGCCCACCACGGCCGACCGGCCCCGGGTGTGATCCGGACGACCCTCGACCCGGGACCTTCGGCCCTGAAGAGGTATTTCGAATACCTGTTTTGCTGTCGGGGCCCGAGCGGTTCAGCCCAGAAGGAGACAGTCGTGCTCTCGGAGTCCTCAGCAGCAGTGGTGACGGCGACCCTGCCCGCCGTGCAGGCGCACGGCGAGGCGATCACCGGCCGGTTCTACCAGCGGATGTTCGACGCGCACCCCGAACTGCTGGACATCTTCAACCGCAGCAACCAGGCCACCGGCACCCAGAAGGCCGCCCTCGCCGCCGCCGTGGTCGCGTACGCGGAGCACCTGACCGGCGGCAGCCACGCACCGTGGGGGCCGATCCTGGACCGCATCGCGCACAAGCACGCCTCGCTCGGCATCACCGCCACCCAGTACACGATCGTCGGCCGGCACCTGCTCGCCGCCGTCGGCGAGGTGCTCGGCGACGCCGTCACCGACGAGGTCGCGGCGGCCTGGGACGAGGTCTACTGGCTGCTCGCCTGCGAGCTGATCGCCCGGGAGGCCCGCCTCTACACCGTGGCCGGGCTGGCCGAGGGCGAGTCGGTCTGGCGGGACTGGCGGGTCGTCGCCCGGGCCACCGAGGCGCTGGACGTCGTGTCGTTCACCCTGGTCCCGGCCGACGGCGGCCCGGTGCCCACCTTCGTCCCGGGCCAGTACACCTCGGTCGCCGTCGACCTCGACGGCGGGCGCGGTCAGCAGATCCGCCAGTACAGCCTCTCCGGCCGTCCCGGCGCCGACCACTGGCGGATCACCGTCAAGCGCGTACGCGGTGGCGGTGACGCCCCCGACGGCATGGTCTCCACCTTCCTGCACGAGCGCGTGGGTGTCGACGACGTCCTCCGGCTCAGCCCCGCGTTCGGCGAGGTCAGCGCGGTGGCCGGGGAGGGCCCGCTGCTGCTGGTCAGCGCGGGCATCGGCCTGACCCCGGCGATGGCCGCCCTGGAGCACCTGGCCGCCACCAAACCGGAGCGTCCGGTGGTGCTGGTGCACGCCGACCGGGCCGGCGCGGCCCACGCGTTCCGCGGTGAACTGCCGCGCCTGCACGCCGCGCTGCCCAACCTGCGCACCGCCCTCTGGTACGAGGACCTCACCGGCGGCGAACTGGCCGGGGTGACCGCCGAGGTCATCGCGGGCCGGGTCGACCCGGCGCTGATCCCCCTCTCCCCCGACGCCCACGTGCACCTCTGCGGGCCGCTGCCGTTCATGAACACCGTCCGGGGCGGCCTGCTGCGCCGGGGAGTGCCGGTGGAGCGCATCGCCTACGAGGTCTTCGGGCCGGGCATGCTCCACGACGAACGGTCCTGACCGGCTGCGACCGGGCGGTCACGGGCGGTGGGGTGGTTCGCCCCGCCACCCGCCGGCCGCTCCACACCCGACGGACACTCCGTCAGGACGAGCCGGGCAGGCGGCGGTTAGGAGGGAAGGTCGGGGGTAGGGACTCCTGCGGCGGGGTCCGCCAGGCGGCGAGGAGACGCCCCGGGGCTCGACCGGGTCCCCGCCGACGGGCCGGCCGATGGAGGAAGCACATGCGTATCGCGATGATCTCGGAGCACGCCAGTCCGCTCGCCGTCGGAGGGGTGGAGGAATCCGGCGGTCAGCACACGCACGTGGCGGAGCTCGCCGCCGCGCTGGCCGGCGAGGGGCACGACGTGCGCGTCTACACCCGCCGGGACTCCACCGTCCCGCCCGACTCCGTCGTCACCCCGGACGGCTACCGGGTGTGCCAGGTGCCGGCCGGCCCGGCGCTGCGGGTGCCGAGGGACGAGCTGCTGCCGCACCTGGGCGAGTTCGGGCGCTGGCTGGCGGGTCAGTGGCGCGATGGCGGCTGGGCGCCGGACGTGGCGCACGCCCACTTCTGGACGAGCGGGCTGGCCACCCTGCACGCCGGCCGGCGCACCGGGGTGCCGGTGGTGCTGACGTACCACAGCCTCGGCTCGGTGAAGCGGCGGTTGCAGGGCGCCCGGGACACCAGCCCACCGGGCCGGGTGGGCTACGAGCGGGCCCTGGGCCGGGCCGCCGACCGGATCATCGTGCAGTGCCAGGACGAGGTCGGCGAGCTGGTCCGCCTCGGCGTGCCCCGGTCCCGGATGACGCTGGTCCCCGCCGGGGTCGACCAGGAGCTGTTCCGTCCCGACGGGCCCGTCGCCCCGCGCGACCCGGCCCGCCCCCGGATCATCACCGTCGGCCGGCTGGTGGAGCGCAAGGGCATCCAGGACGTCATCCGGGCGCTGCCGGCCGTGCCGGACGCCGAGTGCGTGGTGGTCGGCGGCCCGCCGGCGGAGTTGCTCCCCGCGGACGGCTTCGCCCGCCGGCTCCGCGCGCTCGCCGAGTCCTGCGGGGTCGCCGACCGGGTGAAGCTGCTGGGCGGGCTGCCCCGAGAGGAGCTGGCCCCGTGGTACCGCTCGGCGGACCTGCTGGTGGCCGCCCCCTGGTACGAGCCGTTCGGGCTCACCCCGCTGGAGGGCATGGCGTGCGGCGTACCGGTCGTCGGCACGAACGTCGGCGGGATCGCCGACACCGTGGTAGACGGCCTGACCGGCGACCTCGTGCCGCCGCGGGACCCCCGGGCCCTCGGCACCGCGGTCCGCCGGCTGCTCGCCGACAAGGTCCGTCGCTTCGCGTACGCGACGGCGGCGCTGGACCGGATCCGCAACCGGTACTCGTGGAAGCGCTGCGCCGAGCAGCTGAGCACGGTCTACGCCACGGTCAGCACGGTCGGCCGGCCCGCTCCGGCGGTGGCGTAGCGCAGGGTGGTGGTGGGCGGCCCCCGGTCGTCGCCCGGGACGTGACGCCCACCACCCCACGGTTACCCGTCGGTAGCCTCGGGCCGTAGCCTGGGCCGGTGAACGCGACGGGGGAATACCGGCAGGAGTTCGTCGAGGTCGACGGGGCCCGCATCGGGCTACAGGTGTATCCGGATCCGGAGGGCGTCGCCGACGCCCCGCTGGTGCTGATCACGCCGGCGATGGGCGTCCGGGCGCGCTACTACCGGCCGTTCGCCGCCGCGCTGCGCGCCGCCGGCCTGGCCGTGGCGGTGGCCGACCTGCGCGGCACCGGGGAGAGCACCCCGAAGCCGAGCCGCGCCTGCCGGTACGGCTACCCGGAACTGGCCGCCGACGTGGGCGCCGCGCTGGCGGCGCTCAAGTCCCGGCGGGACGGGCGCAGGACGCTGCTGCTCGGGCACTCCCTCGGCGGGCAGGCGGCGCTGCTGCACCTCGCCCTGCACGGCGAGCACGACGTCGACGGGCTGGCGCTGGTCGCCGTCGGCGTACCGTGGTGGCGCAGCTACCCGGGCCTGCGCGGGTACGGCGTCCTGCCGTACACCCAGGGGATCGCGGCGACCGCCCGGCTGCTCGGCGTCTGGCCGGGCTGGGGCTTCGGCGGCCGGCAGGCGCGCGGGGTCATCCGGGACTGGGCGTACACCGCGCGGACCGGGCGCTTCCCGCAGCTGGACGGGGTGGACGCCGAGGCGGCCGTGCGGGCGCTGCGGACCCCCGTCCTCGCGGTCAGCGTCGACGACGACCAGTACACCCCGCACGAGACCGTCGACCACCTGTGCGCGAAGCTGGCCGCGGCGCCCGTCGCGCGCGAGCGCTACACGCCGGCGCAGGCCGGCGCCCCGATGGACCACTTCACCTGGGTACGCGCGAGCGGCCCGCTGGCGGCCCGGGTGGCCCGCTTCGCCGCCGACCTGCCGGCCCGCTGACCCGGGGCGGGACGCGGCACCGAGCGGGGCGACCCGTCGGGGCCGCTCCCCCGGTCACGTGACACCGGCGCCGGGCTGCTGCGGCACGCGTCCCGGGCGGCGCGACCACCGCCCGGGACGGAGACGCTCACTCGTCGGTGTCGACGGGCACCATCTCGCCGTCCCGCTCCACGCGGGTCTCGCCGCGCTCGGCGGGCGGCGGCACCTGCGCCGTGGTCCTGCGCGGATCGTTGTCCGGGTGCATCAGCACCGCGTCGGTCGACGCGGTCTTCTCCCGGCTCTCCTCGGGCTGCGACATCCGCTTCCCCTCTCGCTCGGGTCGTCCGACGAACTACCCGCGCCGGCCCCGACGACTCCTCCCGGCCCGTCCCCGGCGACGACGCCCCGGGTCCGGTATCTGTGCCGCCGCGGCATATCGGCAGGTCACGGGCGGGATTAGCCGGCCGGGCGGCGGGTATGCCGCACCGCCCGACACGGTGGAAGGGGATCAGATGTCCGAACGGCACACCGCACTGCGCTCGATGCACGACCTGGGCCTGGCGGCCTGGTTCGGGGGCTCCCTGATGGGAGCGTTCGGCGTCAACGGCGCGGCGGCACAGATGAACGACTCGACCCAGCGGTTGCCGATGGCCTCGGCCGGCTGGGCCCGGTGGACCCCGGTGAACGCCGCGGCGATCGGCGCCCACCTGGCGGGGGCCGTCGGGGAACTGGTGACGGAGAGCCCCCGGGTGGCCGCCCAGTCGGGGGTGGCCCGGGCCAGCACGCTGAAGACGGCGTTGACGGTCGGCGCGCTGGCGGTGACCGGCTACAGCCGACTGCTCGGCATGAAGCTGGAGAAGGCGGGCGGCCCGGCGGTCGAGGGGGTCACCGAGCCGAACTCGCACACGCCGTCGAACGTGGCGTCGTGCCAGCGGCAGATGCGGATGCTCCAGTGGGCTGTCCCGGCGATGACCGGGGCGCTCATCGTGATGACCGCGTACATGGGCGAGCAGCAGAAGCCCGGCGAGGTGTTCCGGGGGATGTTCGGGCGCATCGGCGGCATGCGGAACGCCCCGAAGGGGATGGGCGCGCTCATGGCGATGGGCGGGACCAGGCAGAAGCGGATGGCGAAGTCCGGCCGCTGCTGACGACGTGTCGCCGGACGGCGTCCCGCCGACTCCTCGGCGGCGGGGCGCCGCTGCGCGCGTCCCCACCCGTACCGGCACCGCGGCCCCGGGGCGCCGGCGAGGCATGACCGCCCCGGTGACGGGCATTCGGGGCCGGTACCGGCGGACCGAGCAGCGAGGTGGTCATGACGGCAGAAGAGGGACGCGGCGGGGGCCGACGCGCACCGGAGGCGACCACGCCCTGGGTGACCAGGGACGGCATGGACGTGGAGGCGCCGTGGGGCGTCGCTGAGCACGACCCCATGAACGAGGGCAGCGAGGAGACCGCCGTGCCGGAAGGGCGGCGCGGGGAGCGGCGGGCCGACGAGCCGGCGGGACCGTCCGGCCCCGCCGGCCGGCACGGCTTCGGCCCGGTCGAACCGACACCCACGCGGCCGGCGGGCCCCGGCGCGCCGCCCGACCCGGCGCCGGCCCGACGGTCCTTCCCCGACGCCGCCGACGTCGAGGAGCGGACGGAGGACGCGCTGCGGACCAGGGGCCGACGTTCCTGACCGGCACGCCCCGGCACGGGGCTGCACGAGGCGTGGTTCCTCGACCTGGACGCCGAGCCGCGCGGACGGGACCGCCCCCGCCGAAGAGCCCGGCGGTCAGGCGCGCCCCGCCGCCCGCAGCAGCCGGAGCTGACCGATCTCG
The DNA here is from genome assembly GCF_049841735.1 of Micromonospora sp. DT46. NCBI lineage: Bacteria > Bacillati > Actinomycetota > Actinomycetes > Micromonosporales > Micromonosporaceae > Micromonospora > Micromonospora sp. DT46. The sequence goes on from NZ_JBNCKW010000008.1 coordinate 385,839, forward strand.
GCCGCGTTCTTCATCAGCTCGGCGTTGACCCAGGCGAGCATGTGCGCCACCGTGTGGCCCGGGTCGTCCTGCCACGGGAACGGCGCGGTGCCGTCGAGGTCGGCGTCGGTCAGCCGGTCGAGGTGCCCCAGCCACTCGGCGCGCAGGCCCCGCAGCCAGGCGACCGTCGGCTCGCCCGCGCCCGGCCATCGCACGTCGGTGCGCTGCCGTGCTGGCCGTCCCCCGAGATGGTCCATGGTCACCGTCCACCACCAGCCGATGTGCCAGGACAGCCAGCCGATGGTCGGAACCGGCACGGGGTCGGGTTCGGTGTCGGCCCAGTCGGGTGTCCAGCCGCCGGCGGGGTCGCGACGCACCGTCCAGCAGACCTCGGCCGGTTCCCAGAGGAAGTCCGTCGCGTCGAGGCGCTCGAGGTGGTACTCGAACAGCGACCACGTCAGGTCGAACTGCCAGCGCAGGAGCGCACGGGAGGTTGCCGCCATCCGGCGATCATCCCGGAGGGCACCGGCCCCGGTCCACGGAATTGGACCCCGCGTCACGGGGTCAGCCGCCGGCGGTGTCCTCGTCGGCGACCTCGGCGGGGTCCGCCGTCACCGGGTGACCGGTGTCGTCCACCAGAGCGGGCGCCATGCTGCCGCCGTGCGCCTCCTGCGCCTCCCGGGTCTCGCGCGCCGCCGCGTCCCCCGGTACGCCGGGCGTCGCCTCCCCGGGGTGCTCCTGCCGCTGCTCACCCATCACCGCGTCCCCTTCCGTCGCTCACGCCCCCGCCGGTACCCGGGCGGCCGGCGGGGAAACCTGGCGCCGCGCCGACGATCCCGGGTGGGGCCGGTGGGTGCTCAGGAGGGCGAACCGGCTCCCGCCCGGTCGCGTCCCGCCGGGCGGACCCCGAGCAGTTCCGCGAGTCGGGCCGCGTCACGCTGGGCCTGGTCGCCGCAGCAGTTGTTGAACAGCGCGTGCAGCTCCCCCGCCTGCCCGGCCAGCTCGACCAGGAGTTCCGACCAGCGGCGCAGTTCCTCGTCGCCGTACGCGTAGCGGAACTTCTCCTGCTTGTCCCCGGTCTCCCAGGCGGTGCTGTGGCCGTGGAACCGGACGACCGCCAGCTCCGCCGTGGCGAACAGGATGGGCGGCACCGACGAGGCGTGCCCCTGCGGCATGTCGACGCAGACGAACGACAGCCCGCGCTCCCGCAGGAACCCGAGCGTGTCCAGCGCGGCGGTGCCGTCGAACCAGGACGCGTGGCGCAGCTCGACGGCGACCCGCCACGGCTGGCACCGCTCCGCCAGCTCGGCGATGCGCCGTTCGGCGGCGGCCCCACGGGCCAGCCACGGCGGAAACTGGAGCAGGACCGCGCCGAGCCGGTCGGCCGCCGCGATCGGGTCCAGCGCCGCCCGGAACCGGTCCCACAGCTCGTCGTACGCGGCCGCGGGAAGGTCCCGGCGCCGGATCCGGCTCGGGCCGCCGGCCGGGCGCAGGTCGCGGGGCAGCGCCGCCACCGGTGTCGGGTGACCGGTGAAGAGGCTGAACGCCTTGACGTCGAAGGTGAAGCCCTCGGGCGTGGCGTCCACCCAGCCTCGTGTCGTCTCCGGCACGGGCACCGCGTAGTAGGAGGTGTCCACCTCGACCAGCGGGAAGCGCCCGGCGTAGAAGTCGAGCCGACCGGCCGGGGTGTTGGCCGCGCGGGGGTACCAGCCCGAGCGCAGCAGCATCTGGTCCGCCCAGGACGACGTGCCCACCTTGATCACACCCATGTGATTCAGTGCACCGCGCACCGGACGAATCGGCAACCGCTGGCGGAAACCCGGCGTCCGGGCATCCTGCGCGAGGCGGTCGCGGCGTGTCAGGACCATGGGCGGACCGGTCGGTCCCGGCCCGGCACTTGTCGGACGTCACACCCGACCCGTGTGACGGCCCGACGGCCCGTGGCGCTGAGGGACACGAGATGAACGCACACCGGATGGACCAGGAAACCGTCGAGCGGCTGCTCGACGGCCCTGTCCTCGACCCGCAGGACGGCCCGCAGTCCCTCACGTCGCTGTTGACGGCGGTCCGCGCCACGCCCCACGCCGACGAACTGGCCGGTGAGGAGGCGGCCGTACGGGCCTACCGGCTGGCCCGGGCCGGCAACCCGCCCGGCCGGCCGGAGCCGCGCCGCCGTCCCGCCCTCGCGGGGTTCGGCGTCCGCGCCGCGCTGGCCGGTGCCGCCCTCGCCCTCACGGGCGGGGTGGCCCTCGCCGCCACCGGGGGCGCGCTGCCCGACCCGCTGCGCGGTCCGGCACCCACCACCGCCGCTCCCGTGCCCGCCCCCACCACGGGCGCCGCACCCACGAAGGCCCACCGTCCGCCGTCCGCCCCGACGGGCGGGGTGGACGGTCGGCCGGAGCACGACGCGGCGGTACGGGAGTCGTGCCGGGCGTACCGGGCGGACGTCGGCGACGGCGGTCTCCCGGACGAGGCCACCTTCGATGACCTGATCCGCGCCGCCGGTGGCCCTGGAAAGGTCGCCGGCTACTGCGACCGGGTGCTGACCGACGAGCCGAAGGGCCCCGCCCCGAACGGCAGCCCGTCCGGCGGGCCGACGGTCACGCCGACCGGCGATCCCGGAGCCGACCCGACGGGCCAACCCGGAGCCGACCCGACGGGCCATCCGGGAGCGGAGCCGACCGGCCGACCGGGAGCCGACCCGACCGGCCGACCCGGAGCCGACCCGACCGGCCGTCCCGGGGTGGACCCGACCGGTCGGCCCGGAGCCGACCCGAGCCGGCGGACCGGGCCGCTGCCCACGGCGTCGCCGTCGGCCACGGCCGCGCAACCGGCCGGGCCCGGCCCCGCCCACCTCCCGCCGGAGCAGGGGCGCCACACCGCCCCGCCGAGCGGCGGCGAGGCGGGCTGACCGGGCGGCCGACGGGCAGGGGCGCGCCCCTGCCCGCGCGCCCTCCCCCGGCGGCGTGGCCCGCGTGCCGTCGGCCGGTGACCTCAGCTCCGGGTGGCTGGTAGCTTGCCCCGATGAGTCTGCGGCGTCGACGCGTGGCGGTGGTCTTCCGCCTGGCGATCGTGATCAGCGTGCTGGCCGGGATCGTGCTCACCGCGCTCGGTTCCGCCACGCTCACCGGCCTGCTGCCCTACTTCACCATCCAGAGCAACCTCGCCGTCGGGCTCTTCGCCGGATACGCCGCCTGGCTGGCCCGCCAGGACCGGCCCGAGCCGCCCTCGGCGCTCAAGGGCGCGGTCACGCTCTACATCACCATCACCGGCGTGGTCTACCACCTGGTGTTGGCCAACCCGGCCAGCCCGTTCGCGATGCCGCAGGCCGACCGTACGCTCGGCGAGGCGCTGGGCAACCAGTTCCTGCACACCGTCGTGCCCCTGCTGGCCGTGGCGGACTGGGCGCTGTTCGACCGCCGGGGCCGGCTCCGCCCGCGCTACGCGGCCTGGTGGTTGGCGTTCCCCCTCGGATACCTCGGCTTCGCGCTGCTGAGAGGGCTGGTGGTGGACCGGTACCCGTACCCGTTCATCGACGCAGGCGAGCTGGGCTACGCGGGGGTGGCCGTCAGCGCGGTCTTCTTCGCCGCCGCGTTCTGGCTGCTGGGCCTGCTCTTCGTCGCCGTCGACCGGGGCCTGGGCCGCCGTGCCGTGGCGCAGGCCGCCCCCGCGACCAGCCCGGACGCCCCCTCCATGGCCCCCGACGCCCCCTTCACGCCAGGGGGTCAGACCGGCCCGGCCACGGCCCCGGACGCCGCCCGGCCCGACGCGACGGCCCTGCCCTGAGGTCCACGCCTGCGGCGGCTCACCGGTACGGGTGACCGGAGCGTCGCGGCGGGCCGTTTGGGCTGTCGCGGAACGGGCAGCCGGCAGGCGGACCGGAAGCGGGAGAACAGGAGGCGTCATGCGCGCGCTGCGATTGCCCAACTGGAAGTCGGAGCCCGAACTGGTCGAGGTCGACGAGCCGACCCCGGGCCCGGATCAGGTGGTCGTGAAGATCGGCGGTGCCGGTGCCTGCCACTCCGACCTGCACCTGATGCACGACTTCGAGGCCGGCGCGGTGCCCTGGAACCCGCCGTTCATCCTCGGCCACGAGAACGCCGGCTGGGTGCACGCGCTCGGCGACGGGGTGAGCGGGCTGACGGTGGGGCAGCCGGTGGCCGTGTACGGGCCGTGGGGCTGCGGCACCTGCGAACGCTGCCGGGTGGGCGTCGAGTCGTACTGCGAGAACGTCGCCGAGGCGCCGGTGCCCGGCGGGGGCGGCGGCCTCGGCCTGGACGGCGGCATGGCCGAGTACATGCTGGTGCCGCACGCCCGGCTCGTCGTGCCGCTGCCCGACGGGCTCGACCCGGTGTTGGCGGCGCCGCTGACCGACGCCGGGCTCACCCCGTACCACGCGATCCGCCGGTCCTGGGCGAAGCTCGGTCCGACCAGCACCGCCGTGGTGATCGGCGTGGGCGGGCTCGGGCACGTCGGGGTGCAGATCCTCAAGGCGACCACCGCGGCCCGGGTGATCGCGGTGGACACCCGCGAGGAGGCGCTGAAGCTCGGCGCGGAGTGCGGCGCCGACCTCACCATGCTCTCCGGCGCGGACACCGCCCAGGAGATCCGCCAGGCCACCGGCGGCCGGGGCGCCGACGTGGTCCTGGACTTCGTCGGCGCCGATGCGACCCTCGCGCTCGGCGCCGCCGCCGCCCGCACCGTCGGCGACCTCACCATCGTCGGCATCGGCGGCGGCACCCTGCCGGTGGGCTTCTTCTCGGTGCCGTACGAGGTGAGCATCCAGAGCACGTACTGGGGCAGCCGGCCGGAACTCATCGAGGTGCTCGAACTGGGCGCCCGGGGCCTGGTGAAGCCGAAGGCCAGCACCTTCTCGCTGGACGAGGCGGTCGTCGCGTACCGGAAGATGCGCGACGGCACGCTGGAGGGCCGGGCGGTCGTCGTGCCGTGACCACCGCGGCCCTAGGGTGATCATGTGGTCGCGGCGCTGGAGCTCTACCTGGACACCGACGCCACCCGACGGATCCGGGTGCTCTGGGACGCGCTGGAGTCCGAGGGCGTGCAGAGCATGCGGTCGCTGCTGGAGCAGCGTCACCGGCCACACGTCTCACTCGCCGTCGCGACCCGCTTCGATCCGGAGCGGGTCGCGGCGGCGTTGCGCGGAACGGTGGTGGCCACGCCGCTGCGGCTGAGCTTCGAGCACGCCGGGCAGTTCGTCGGCCGGGTGCTGTGGCTGGGCCCGACCCCCACCGCCGAGCTGCTCGCGCACCACGCACTGGTGCACGACCGGCTGGCCGAGGCGGGGATCGGGCTGGTCGAGCACTACCGGCCGGGGCGTTGGGTGCCGCACTGCACGCTGTCGATGCGGGTGCCGAACGCCCTGATGGCCGCCGCCGTGCGCCGCTGCCTGGAGATGCTGCCGCTGGAGGCGACCGTGGTCGGCGCGGCCCTCACCGACCACGCCCGGGGCATCTCCCAGCCATTGCCGTAGCCGGACCGCGGACGGGTCGCCGGCACGACGAGCCGCTTGTCCGTGTCACGCCGGGGGTGGATCCTGTAGGGAATCGACAGAAACGAATCCATGGAGGTTCGATGCGTCGTCTCCCGCCCGCCCTGCTCCTGCTCGCCGCGCTGCTGCTCGGCCTGCCGACGCCCGCCCACGCCGCCCCCGACCACGACACCGGCCGCGCCGCGGCCGCGCTCGCGCAGGTCCGTACCGCCGGCACCGCCTGGGGGCTCGACCCCGCCACCGGCCGGATGACCCTGACCGTCGACGACACCGTCTCCGCCCGGGACGTCGCCGCGCTGCGGGCGACCGCCGCCCGGGCCGGTGCGGTGCTCCGGCACGAGCCGGGCGAACTGCGCACCCTCATCGCCGGCGGGCAGGCGATCTACAGCGGCGGCCGGTGCTCCCTCGGCGCCAACGTCCGCAGCGGCACCACCTACTACTTCGTCACCGCCGGCCACTGCACCTCCGTCGGCGCGACCTGGTACGCCAACAGCGCGCAGACCACCGTCCTCGGCAGCCGGGCGGGCAGCAGCTTCCCCGGCAACGACTACGGGCTGGTCCGCTACACGAGCCTGGTCGCCCACCCCAGCGCCGTCTACACGTACCCCGGCCTGCTCACCATCAACGGCGCCGGCAACGCCTACATCGGCCAGGCGGTCTGTCGCAGCGGCTCCACGACGGGGGTGCGCTGCGGCACGGTCACCGGGCTCAACGCGACCGTCAACTACGCCGAGGGCAGCGTCTCCGGCCTGATCCGCACCAACATCTGCGCTGAGCCGGGTGACAGCGGCGGGCCGCTCTACGCCGCCGGCACCGGCACCGTCCTCGGCATCCTCTCCGGTGGCAGCGGCAACTGCACCAGCGGTGGCACCACCTACTACCAGCCGATCATGGAGATCCTGGCCGCGTACGGCGTGACCGTCCCCTGACCGACCACCCGCGTGCCCGGCCCGACCCCGCGCGACGGGCCGGGCACGGCGGGGTCAGCCCTCGCGGCCGGTGGTCGCGACGCCCACGACGAGGTGACGCCCTCCGGCACCGACCGGAACCGGTCAGGCGGCCCGGGGGGTGAGGAGGTAGTCGTCGGCCTCGGGGCTCCACCGCAGGTCGACGACGCCGCTGGTGGCGGCCGCCTTGCAGAACTGGAGGAAGCTGCGGTAACCCAGCTTCTTCTCGCTGAAGTCGGGCCGCGCCCGGCGCAGCTGGTTCTTCAGCCCGGAGAGGGCCACCGCGCCCTCGTCTCCGGCGAGGTCCGACACCACCGAGCCGAGCAGCGCGAACGCCACCTCCCGGTCGCCGTGCTCGGGCAGGGAGACCTCGGGGTCGCCCTTGGCGGGTCCCTCCGCCAGCTCGACCACGTTGTGCTGGGCGAGGTGCCGCATGAGCTCCCCGAAGGTGCGGAACCCGTAGTCGGACTCGCTGAACGTCGGGTCCTTGCGCAGCAGGGTGCGCTTCAACGTCGAGGCCGTCACCTCGCCGCTCGAACTGCCCTGGAGGCCGGCGACGGTCTGCGCCACGAACACGGCGAGCGTGTCGACGTCCCGCCCGGCCTCCTCGGCCGCCGGCTGCGGCTCGGGCTCCGGCTCCTGCTCCACCCGCGGCACGTCGGGGCTGGGCAGGCGGGCCGGGCGGCCCCGCCGGACCCGGGCGGGAGGGATGTCGACGCCCTCCAACCGGTCGTAGTAGAGGAACTCGTCGCACGCGGGCGGCAGCAGCGCCGAGGTCGAATTCTCCACGCCCACCCCGATGACGCGCTTGTTCAGCTCGCGGAGCTTGTGGACCAACGGGGTGAAGTCGCTGTCGCCGGTGCAGATCACGAAGGTCGAGATGTACCCGCGCTCGAAGGCCAGCTCCACCGCGTCCACGGCCATCTTGATGTCGGCGGCGTTCTTGCGCGAGGCCCCCATCCGCTGGGGAATCTCGATCAGCTCGACGTGCGACCGCGTGAGCATCCGCCGGTCCTCGTCGAAGTACGACCAGTCCGCGTACGCCCGGCGCACCACCACCCGGCCGCGCTCGGCGAGGGCGTCGGCGATGGGACGGAAGTCGAAGGCCACGCCGCCGAGGTGGTCGCGGGCCCCCAACGCGAGGTTCTCGTAGTCGAGGAAGAGGGCGATGCGGTCTTCGTGATCCACGCAGGTCAGCCTACCCCCGGCGGGGCGCCGCGCCGTCGCGTCCGCCCCTGGCATGGCGCGGTGCCCGCCGGGGTCGGCCGGCCACCGGGTAGTGCTGGCCCTACCCGGGAACTACCTCCAGACGGCTGGGTCGGCGCGTCACCCACGGTTAGCGTCAGCGGCATGACGACAGCTCGTCCCCTGTGCCTGGCCGAGGCGCTGCGCCGGCCCGGATACCTGTTCTCCCCGTGGCCGTGGCGCGCGCTGGCCTACCTGTTCACCACCGTCCCCGTCGCCGGGGTGCTCGCCGTCGGGCTGCTCGTCGTCGGGGCACCCCTGCTGGCCGCGGTCAACGCCGCCCGGCAGGACCGCCCGGTCGAGCTGCCCCTCGTGCTGTTCCTGGCCGTCGGTGCCCTGACGGTGCTGGCGTCGGCCCCGGTCGTGAGCATCGCGGTGACCGCCGTGGAACGGCAGCGGCTCGGCCTCGTGGACGGGCGGCCGTTGCCGGCGTACCGGTGGCGGGGCCTGGCCGCGCGCTACACCGACGCCGACGCGTGGCGGGAGGTCGCTTACACCTTCTGGCTGGGCGGCGTCGTGCCGCTCGGCTACGCCGTGTCCACCCTGCTCGTGCTGCTCGACCTCACGCTGGTCGCCAGCCCCTGGCTGGTCGGCGACGCCGACGAGGTCATCGTGGTCTGGACCACCGTCGACACGGCCGGCAAGGCCGTCCCGTACGCCGTCCTCGGGGTCCTGCTCCTCCCGGTGCTCTGGTACGGGCTCGGCGTGCTCGCCGCGGCCCAGGGCGCGGTGGCGCGGTGGCTGCTCGGCCGGCCCGCCGACGGGGCGGCCCTGCGGGAGGTCAGCCGCTCGCGGGCCCGGCTGGTCGACGCGTACGAGACCGAACGCCGCCGCATCGAGCGCGACATGCACGACGGCGCGCAGCCCCGGCTGACCAGCCTCACCCTCCACCTGGGTCTGGCCCGGCTGGACGTGCCCGAGGACTCCCCCGCCGCCGCCCCGCTAGCCGTGGCGCACGACCAGGCCAAGAACCTGATGGTCGAGCTACGGCAGATCGTGCAGGGCATCCGCCCGCAGAGCCTCACCGACCTGGGCCTGGCCGGCGCGGTACGGGAACTGGCCGGCGAGGCCACCGTCCCGGTCACCGTCCACGCCGACCTCGGGCAGCCGCTGCCCGAACTCGTCGAGAGCACCGCGTACTTCGTGGTGTCGGAGGCGTTGGGCAACGTCGTCCGGCACGCCGGGGCGACCCGGGCCGAGGTCCGGCTCGTCCAGGCCGACGGCGAACTCGTCGTGGAGATCTCCGACGACGGCCACGGCGGGGCCGACCCGGCGCGGGGCACCGGCCTGACCGGCCTCGCCGATCGGGTCGCCGCGGCCGACGGGCGGCTGCTGCTCGCCAGCCCGCCCGGCGGCCCCACTCTCGTCCGGGTGGAGTTGCCGTGCCACCGATGACGCGCGTCGTGCTCGCCGAGGACGAGGTCCTCCTGCGCGAGGGCCTCGCCGGCCTGCTGGCCCGGTTCGACTTCGAGGTGGTCGCCGCCGTCGGCACGGCACCGCAGTTGCGGGACGCGGTCCGGGCGCACGAGCCGGACCTGGTGGTGACCGACATCCGGATGCCGCCCGGCCCGCACGACGACGGGCTGCGGGCCGCCGTCGACCTGCGCGCCGAACGGCCGCGGCTCGCCGTCATGGTGCTGAGCCAGCACGTGCAGGCCGAGTACGCCTCCGCCCTGCTCGCCAGCGGCGACGGACGGGGCGTCGGCTACCTGCTCAAGGACCGGATCGCCGAGGTCGCCGAGTTCGCCGGGCAGCTGCGCACGGTCGCCGGCGGCGGCACGGTCGTCGACCCCGACGTGGTGCGGCGGCTGCTGCACCGCCCACGCGACCCGCTCGCGGCCCTGTCCGCCCGGGAGCGCGAGGTGCTGACGCTGCTCGCCGAGGGGCACTCCAACGCGGCGATCGCCGCGCGGCTGCACGTCACCGAGGCGGCCATCGGCAAGCACATCGGCAACGTCCTGGCGAAGCTCGGCCTGCCGCCCAGCGACGACACCAACCGCCGGGTGCTGGCGGCCCTCACCTACCTGCGCGCGGGCCCGTCGCCCCGGTAGCCGGCTCCGGCGCGACCGGTGGCCGCCTCCGGCGCGGCCGTCCGCCGGGCAGGCGCGGCCGCCCCGCCGAAAAGTTGCGGTCCCGATCTCCCGCCGTTCACCCGCGCCCCGCTAGCATCGCTGCTCATGAATACGAGGAGCAGTACCCGCTCGGGCCCCAGAAGGCTGGCGATGGCGTTCGCGCTGGCCGTCGTCCTGGTGGCGCCCGTGGCGGTGACGGCGGCGGCGTCGGCCGCCGGCCCCCTTACCGTGGCCCAGGCGCTTGCCGCGCAGGACGGCCGGACGGCCGCCGTGACCGGCTACGTCATCGGCCAGCCGACCAGCACCACGACGGTGCTCAGGTCCGGCTTCACCGCCGACACCGCGATCGCGATCGCCGACACGGCCGCCGAGACCGGCGCGAGCAGGATGCTCTACGTCCAGGTCACCGCCGCCTACCGGAGCACGTTCGGGCTGCTCACCAACCCGGGCCTGCGGGGCCAGCGGATCACCGCCACCGGCGCGCTCACCGCCTACTTCAGCCACGGCGGCCTGAAGAACCCGACGGCGATGACCCTCGGCGGCACCACGCCATCGCCGAGCCAGTCCCCGACTCCGGTCCCGACGACCACCCCGGCGCCCGGCGGCGACTACGACTCCACCTACTACGCCAACGCGATCGGCAAGTCCGGCACGGCGCTGCGCAGCTCGCTGCACTCGATCATCAAGGTGCAGACGAAGCTCTCCTACGACCAGGTCTGGGAGGCGCTGAAGGACACCGACCAGGACCCGGCCAACACCAACAACGTCATCCTGCTCAACACCGGGCGGTCCCAGAGCAAGAGCAGCAACGGCGGCGGCGTGAACGACTGGAACCGTGAGCACGTCTGGGCCAAGTCGCACGGCGACTTCGGCACCGCGACCGGCCCGGGCACGGACGTCCACCACCTCCGGCCGGAGGACGTCTCGGTCAACTCGACGCGCGGCAACAAGGACTTCGACACCGGCGGCAGCCCCGTCGCCGAGGCGCCGGGCTGCTACACCGACGCCGACTCGTGGGAGCCGCGCAACGCGGTCAAGGGCGACGTGGCACGCATGCTGATGTACATGGCGATCCGGTACGAGGGCACCGACGGCTGGCCCAACCTGGAGCTGAACCAGTCGGTCAACAACGGCAGCGCGCCGTACCACGGCAAGATGTCGGTGCTGCTCCAGTGGAACCAGGCCGACCCGCCGGACACCTTCGAGAAGCGCCGCAACCAGCGAATCTACGAGCGCTGGCAGGGCAACCGGAACCCGTTCGTCGACCACCCGGAGTGGGCGACCGCCATCTGGGGCTGACCTCGCCCCAGCGGCGTGTCGCGGCCGGTCCCCGTCGGGGGACCGGCCGACCGGCGGGCGGTCGGTCGGCCCGCGCCCGTGGGATCCGCCGCACGCGGGCGTTCCGCCTTCGCCGTACGGGACGCCGCAGCCTGGGCCACCGACAAGGTAGGCACTGGTAGGTGTACCCGCGCCCGAGCGGGGTATCCCGCGCGGCCAGCATCCGTCTGTCGGGAGGTCACCGTGGAGAGTCGAGCCAAGGCGTTGGGCCACGGGATCCATCCCATGATGATCGTCTTTCCGCTGGGACTGCTCGCCACGGCGGTGATCTTCGACATCCTGTACCTGATCACGGACCGCGCCGGATTCCAGATCTCCGCCGCGTACACCATCGGCGCCGGCGTCATCGGCGGCCTGCTCGCGGCGGTCTTCGGCTTCACGGACTGGCGGGCCATCCCGTCCGGCACCCGCGCCAAGCGGGTGGGCGCGATCCACGGCATCGGCAACGTCGTCGTCGTGCTGCTGTTCGCGGTGAGCTGGTTGGCGCGGGCCTCCGCGACGAACTGGGAGCCGAACGCCCTGGCCCTGATCTGCAGCTTCGCGGGCATCCTCCTGTCCGGGATGACGGCCTGGCTCGGCGGCGAGCTGGTCGAGCGGCTGGGCATCGGGGTCAGCGACAACGCCGGCGTCAACGCGCCGAGTTCCCTGTCCCGTCGTTCCACGCGCCGCGCCCGCGCCTGATCCGTCCGCCCGTGCCCCGGACGGACCGGGCAGGCCGGTGGGTCCGCCGGCCCGACCCGCCGGGGGGCGGGATCGTCACCGCGCGCCGGCGGGTTCCGGGACGAACGGCAGGCTCCTCGGCTCCACCGGCTGGGCCTCGCCGGCCGGGTGCCGCCACAGCCCCCGCGCGCGCAGGATCGGCAGCACGCCTTCGCCGAACCAGTACGCCTCCTCCAGGTGCGGGTGGCCGGAGAGGATGAACTCGTCCAGGCCGAGCGCGTGGTACTCGGCGATCCGGTCCGCCACCTCCGTGTGGCTGCCCACGAGGGCCGTGCCGGCGCCGCCCCGGACCAGGCCGAAGCCGGCCCAGAGGTTGGGGGCGACCTCCAGTCCGTCGCGGGAGCCCCCGTGCAGGTCGAGCATCCGGCGCTGCCCCTCGGACTCGCTGCCGCGCAGCCCCGCCTGAGCCGCCCGCAGGTCGGACTCGGCGATGCCGTCGAGCAGGCGGCGGGCCTGCGCCCAGGCCTCCTCGGCGGTGTCCCGGGTGATGACGTGCAGCCGGATGCCGAAGCGCAGTTCGCGGCCGGCCTCGGCGGCCAGCGCGCGGACCCCGTCGAGCTTGCCGGCCACCTGGGCCGGCGGCTCGCCCCAGGTGAGGTAGACGTCGCTGTGCCGCACCGCCACCGGCAGCGCGGCGGCGGAGGAGCCGCCGAAGTAGATCGGCGGGACCGGGTCCGGTAGCCGGTTGAGCCGGCCCTGCGCGATCCGCAGATGCTCGCCGGCGTGGTCCACGGTCTCGCCGCGCCACAGCGCCCGCACGATGTGCAGGAACTCGTCGGTGCGCGCGTACCGGGCGTCCTTGTCCAGGAAGTCGCCGTAGGCGCGCTGCTCGTGCGACTCGCCGCCGGTAACGATGTTGACCATCAGCCGGCCGCCGGAGAGCCGTTGGAACGTCGAGGCCATCTGCGCCGCCAGCGCGGGCGTGAGCAGGCCGGGGCGGAAGGCGACCAGGAACTTCAGCCGCTCGGTCACCTCGGTGAGCATGGCGGTGCTCAGCCAGGCGTCCTCGCACCAGGCGCCGGTCGGGGTGAGCGCGCCGACGAAGCCGAGCTGCTCGGCGGTCCGCGCGATCTGGCCCAGGTAGGCGACGGTCGCCGGGCGGGCGCCGCCGGCCGTGCCGACCGGCACGCCGTGGCCCCCGCCGACGATGTCCCGGCTGTCGCCGTAGGTGGGCAGGAACCAGTGGAAGGTGAGGGCCATCCGGATCTTTCCTCCAGTGCGGTGGCGAGAAGAGGTGCGGCGGGGCAGGCGGCCGGCGGCCGGGTGCTCCTGAGGGGTGGGACGATCCCGGCGACAGTCTACCCATAAAACCTATCGGGTTAGTAGGCTTAGTGCGACAGGCGGCTGTCAGTGCCGTCGCGCCCCCAGGTCCATCTCCGTAGGAGCTGTCATGCGAACCCCCAGAACGGCCCTCCCCCGTCGGCACCGCCTGGTGACGGCACTGCTCACCGCCGTGGCACTGGTCGCGGTCGGCGGCGTCAGCGCCTGCGGCGACGGGTCCGCGGCGGCCGGCGGAGACAAGGGCCCACTTCGGATCGGCTATCAGCGCTTCGGAGGACTGAGCCTGGTCAAGGCCCGCAACGCCGCCCCCGACGTGGAGTGGTCGTTGTTCGAGAGCGGCCCGGCGCTCACCGAGGCGCTCAAGGCCGGCTCGATCGACATCGGGCAGGTCGGCGAGGCGCCGCCCGTCTTCGCCGCGGCGGCCAAGATCCCGTTCTCCGTCATCGGCACCTCCGCGCCCGTCCCGCAGGGCGAGGCGGTGCTGGTCAAGGACGACAGCGGCTACCGCACCTTCGCCGACCTGCGCGGCAGGACGGTGGCCCTGAACAAGGGCTCCAACGTGCACTGGCTGCTCGTGCGCCTGCTGGCGGCGCACAAGATGACGTTGGACGACATCAACGTCAAGTACCTCAAGCCCGCCGAGGGACGGCCCGCGTTCGACAACGGGCAGGTCGACGCCTGGATCATCTGGGACCCGTACTTCGCCCTGGCCGAGCAGCCCGGGGTCCGGGTGCTCGCCGACGCCACCGGCCTCGCCAGCAACCGGGAGTACGTCCTGGCCGCCCCGGACGCCGTACAGAACCGGTCGGACGACATCCGGGCGTTCCTGCGGACGTACCGGACGGTGACGGACTGGGGCATCGCCAACCCCGACGAGCGGGCCCGCACCCTCGCGCCCGAGTTGAAGATCGCGCAGGACGTCACCGAACGCGCCCTGCTCCGCAGCGCCAAGCCCCTGTCCCCGGTCACCCCGGCCGTCGGCGACGAACTCCAGGCGATCGCGGACGGCTTCGTCGCGCTGAAGCTCGTTCCGGGGCCGGTCGACATCCGGGGCCGCGTCGACGGCCGGTTCAACGAGGTCTTCCAGTGAGCCGTACGACGCTGGCCGACGCCCCGGCCACGGCCACGGCGACCGCACCGACGCGGCCTGAGCGGCCCGCGCGGCCGGCCCGGCGGTGGCGCCGGCTCGCCAGCCCGGTGCTGCTGGTGCTCTCCTGGGAGCTGGCCGCCCGGATCGGGCTGCTGGCACCCGAGAAGCTGCCGGCGCCGAGCGACGTGCTGGCCACCGGGTGGCGGCTGTCCCGCGACGGCATCCTCGCCACCCACCTGTTCGACTCGCTCACCCGCGCCGGCGTCGGCCTGCTGATCGGCGGGGGTCTCGCCCTGCTGCTCGGCACCGTGGCAGGGTTGCTCCGGCTCGGCGACGACCTCGTCGACCCCCCGGTGCAGATGGCCCGGATGCTCCCCCACCTGGGACTGGTGCCGCTCCTGATCATCTGGGTCGGCATCGGCGAGTCGCTCAAGATCAGCCTGGTGGCCCTCGGTGCGTTCTTCCCGATCTACTTCAACACCTACGCCGGCATCCGGGACATCGACGAACGCCTCGTCGAGGCGGCCCGGACGTGCGGGCTGGGGCAGGCCGCCCGGCTGCGCCACGTGGTGCTGCCCGGCGCACTGCCCGCCCTCTTCCTCGGCCTACGCCTGGCGATCGGGGCGGCCTGGCTCAGTCTGGTCGTCGGCGAGCAGGTCAACGCCCAGACCGGGATCGGCTTCCTGATGATGGAGGCGCGCGAGTTCAGCCAGACCGACGTGGTCGTGCTCGGCCTGCTGATCTACGCGCTGCTCGGCCTGGCGTCCGACCTGGCGCTGCGTGTCGCGGAGAGGAGGACGCTGACATGGCGGCGCGGACTGCGGGCGACCTGACGGGCGCGGGGCCGGTGCTGACCGCCCACGCCGTACGCCGGGCGTTCGGCCCCTCGGTCGTGCTGGCCGGCGTCGACCTGGCGATCTCCCGGGGGGAGGTGGTGGCCCTGCTGGGCGGCAGCGGCTCCGGCAAGAGCACCCTGCTGCGCATCCTCGCCGGCCTCGACGGCGATGCCACCGGCGGGACCACCGTGCACGGCACGGCCGCCGTGGTGTTCCAGGAGCACCGGCTGCTGCCCTGGAAACGGGTGGCCGAGAACGTCGGGCTCGGCCTGTCCGGCGCCGACACCGGCCGGCGGATCGACCGGGCCCTGGCCGAGGTCGGGCTCGCCGACCGGCGCCGCGCCTGGCCGGCCGAGCTGTCCGGCGGCCAGGCTCAGCGGGTCGCCGTCGCCCGGGCACTGGTCCGCGAACCCGACCTGCTGCTGCTCGACGAGCCGTTCGGCGCCCTCGACGCGCTCACCCGGCTGCGGATGCAGGGGCTGCTACGCCGGCTGCGCGCCGAGCACGGCTTCGCCGCCCTGCTGGTCACCCACGACGTGGACGAGGCCCTGCTGCTCGCCGACCGGATCCTGCTGCTGGAAGGGGGCGTCATCGCCGAGGAACTCCCGGTCGACCTGGGGTCGGTGCGTACGCCGGACGAGCCGGCCTTCGGCGCGCTGCGCCGCCACCTGCTCGACCGCCTCGGCGTGCCGGCCGCCTGACCGCGCCGCCGGCCCCGCACCGGCCGGTCCTCGCCACGGAGATCCGTCAACGGCCCCCGGCCCCACCCGGCAGATCCGGGTGGGGCCGGGGCCGCTCGCGCCGATCCGGGTCGACCGGCGGGAAGCCGGGTCACGCGGCCTCTCGGCCCGCCCCGTCGACCCCGGTGTAGCGGCCCTGGTGGTGCAGCAGCGGCGAGCCGCCGTCGGCGTGCCGGATCAGTTCCGGCTCGGCCAGCACGACGGCGTGGTCGCCGACGGGCACCCGGTCGACCACCCGGCAGAGCAGCCAGGCCAGGACGCCCCCGAGGATCGGCGCCCCCTCCGGTCCGGTACGCCACCGGGTGGGGGTGGCGAACCGGTCGATGCCGCTGGTGGCGAAGGTACGGGCCAGTTCCCGCTGGTCTTCGGCGAGCAGGTGCACCGCCACGTGGCGGGCGCCGGCCAGGGTCGGCCAGCTGGACGATCCGAGGTTCACGCAGAACGACACGACCGGCGGCGCCAGCGACACCGAGGTGAACGACGTGGCGGTGAAGCCGACCGGCGGCGCGCCGGGCGCGGTGACCACGGTGACGGTGCTGGCCTGGTGGCGCAGCACCGTGCGCAGCGCGCGGGCGTCGGCGTCGACCGTCCACCCGCCCTCCGGGCCGTCCTGCCACTGTCGGACGAGGGGGTCGGTGTCGTACCGCGCGATGACCATCGGGACCTTCCGGAGGGGAGTCAGGCAGAGAATCGTGACAGAGCGGCGACGCCAGCCCCGGCCGCCCGCCCCGGCCGCCCGCAGCGACGGCACGCGGACCTCGGTCCACGGCGGCATCCTGGAGTCGGGAAGCGCCGGGACCAGGAACCGCCCCCGCGGGTCGTCGACGACCGCGACGGGTGGCCGCGCTGGCCGCGTCGAGGGGGCAGGTGGCGATCACCGAGCGGCGACGAAGCCGGGGAACCGACCGGTGCGGCCGTCGGGCGCGACGCGATCGGCGGTCAGGCCACCGGGCGCGGACCGGGACAGAGCTGCGAGGCGACCCGCATCAGGTCGACGACCCGGCGGGAGGTGAGCAGCGGTACGCGCGGCATGACCCCATTTTCCTACTGGATCAGTAGGAATACAAGTCCCCTTCACCCGCCGGTGGGCCGAAGGGGGTCGGCGCGCTGCCCCGAGCCGACGGTACGGGCCGTCAGCGCCGGCGGGCGTACGCCAGCGGCAGAGGGCTCGCCTGGCCGCTCCACGTGCCGGTCAGCACGGCGCCCTCCGACGCGGTGCCGCCGTCGGGGCGGCGCACGACGGCCAACTCCACGGAGTCGGTGACGATGACGGTGAGGTCGTCCTCGACCACGCGGCGCACGGCGCCGACGGGCGGGACCTCGGCGCCCCGGGTGCCGCTGCCGGCGATGGTCATCGACAGCTCGCGGTACTCCCGCTGGCCGTCGGCCTCGAAGTACTCCTGCGCCTGCCCTGCGTCGGCGAGGACGGCCGCCGCCAGCGTCGCGGCGTAGACGGGATCGGCGCACGCGTCGTACACCCAGCGGCGGCCGAGCACGGAGTGCTCGGTGGTGCCGACGAGCCAGTCGTCGCCGCCGTCGAGGGGCGCGCCGCGGTAGGTCAGCGGAACCTGGTGGATCGGCCCGTCGCCGGCCCTGACGAGCAGCGTCTCGACGCCGACGGCGCCGGCCGGGTCGTCGAACCGGTAGGCCGCCACGCGCTCGACGTCGACGCCGGCCGGCCCCTGGAACCAGGGTCGGCCGCGCAGCCACGCCGCCAGGAGTGCGAACTTCGTGGGGCGCATCTCCGCCCGGTGCAACAGCGCCATACGCCGCATCGTAGGGGCACCCCCGTGCCCCGCGCTGACCCGGCCGCACGCGACGCGCCCGGCGCGAGCGGGGCCCGGCGGGTCAGGCGGTGGCGTAGCGGCGCAGCCCGTCGACGTCGGACCGGGTCAGGCGGCCCTGGGCGACCAGGAGTTCCAGGTGCGCCGCGGTCTCGGTGACGGCGAGCATCGCGTTGAACACGTCGAGGTCGGCCAGCCTGTGCTCCCGCCGGGTCCAGCGCAGCCGTGCGGCGACCTCGTACGCCGAACTCGCCCCCCGGGCCACGGCGGCCTCCGTCTCGTCGAGCCGCGCGCCGTGGTGCGCGACGAGTTCGTCGACCCGCGCGTGCACGCTGGGGGTCACCGGCCCGTGCGCCGGGAGCAGCCGCGCGTCCGGTCGCCGGCGCACCAGCGCGAGCGATGCCAGGAAGTCGCCGAGCGGGTTCGCCGAGAGTGCGGCCTCGAAGCCGATCGAGGGGGTGATGGTGGGCAGCACGTGGTCACCGGCGAACAACAGGTGCGAGCCGGTGTCGTGGAAGACGACGTGCCCGCGCGTGTGGCCCGGCGTCTCGACGACGTGCAGGGTGCGCTCGCCGTGCCTGATCTGCTGACCGTCGTGGAACCAGTCGTCCGGCAGTTCCCAGTCCTCGGTGCTCAGCCGCGTCCCGGTCAGCCTCGCCAGGGTGTCGGCCAGCTCGCCGGCGCCCAGCAGCCGCAGGCGGCCGAGCTGCTCGGCGAGCGGATTCCGGTGCGGCGTCATGGACGCCGCCAAACTGTCGCGTTCGCCGGCGCCGAGGCTCACCCGCATGCCGTACTCGCGGCGCAGGTGCACGGCCTGCGTGTAGTGGTCCCGGTGCACGTGCGTGACGAGGAACCGGCGCACGTCCCCCAGCGAGCAGTCCAGCTCCTTGAGTGCCGCGTCGAGCGCGGAGCGCGCCTCGGCGATCGCCCACCCGGAGTCGACGAGCACGAGACCGTCGTCGTCGCGCAGGACGTACACGTTCACCGCGCGCAGGCCGTCGTTCGGCAGCGGCAGCGGCACGCGGTGGACGCCGGGGGCGACCTCGAACGTTCCGGGCGTGGTCCAGTCGTCGGAGTTGCCGGTGCCCGAGGTCATGATCCGACCATAGTCCGCGCCGCGACCTGCCCCGGCTCCTCGTCGACGGCCGCGACGAGAATGGCGACGAAGCGGTCGCACCAGGCCGCCACCGTGGACCGGTCGAACAGGTCCGTGGAGTACTCCACGACGCCCCGCAGGCCGCCCTCGTGCGGGGTGAAGACCGTGGCGTAGTCCCGGCGGGCGCAGCCGAGCCCCTGGTCGGTGACGTGCGCCACGAGCCCCGGCAGCCGCACCTCCGGCATCCCCGGATTCCAGCCGAACAGCGTCGTGGCGACCGGTGGCGGCATGCCGACCCGCCAGTGCGGGTCGACGGCCGCGTACACCTCGGCCAGGGGCGCCGGCTGGTGCCGGAGCGCGTCGAGGAACACCCGGTCGGTGCCCGCCGTCAGCTCCGCGAAGGACGCCGCGCGCGCCAGCGGGGGCCGCATCAGCAGCGGGCTGGTGAACAGGCCCACGACCGACTCGTCCTCGCGGTGGTCGCGGTGGGCGTACGGGCAGGCGAGGACCACGTCACGCGTGCCGGTGAGTTCGCGTACGAGCAGCGCGTACCCGCTGGCCAGGACCGGGAACAGGGTCGTGCCGCAGCGCTCGGCGAGGCCGGTCAGGCGGTCGGTCAGCTCGGCCGGGACGTCGAAGGCGAACTCGCTGCCCCGGCCGGACGGCCGCGCCGGCCGTGGGCGGTCGGCCGGGAACGACACCGCGCGGGGTGCTCCGGCGAGCTGGTCCCGCCAGTACCGCAGGACGTCCGGCGGGACGGCGGTCGCCCGTTGCCGGCGCGCGTGGTCGACGTAGCGTGCCGTGGGCGCGGCGGGGGCCGCACCCTGGCCGGTCTCCGCGGCGTAGCCCCTTCCCAGCTCGTCGAGCAGTTGGAGCATCGACCAGCCGTCACCACAGAGATGGTGCACGACCAGCATCAGCACCCACGCGTCTTCGTCCAGCCGCGCCAGCCGGGCCCGCAGCCATGGTCCCGTGTCCTCCGGGAAGGGCTCGCGGCCGGTCCGCACGCACCACTGCTCGACCTCGTCGGCGGCGAGGTCGCACACCGGCAGCGTCCCCGGCCGGGCCGGGAGCACCTCCTGGACCAGCTCACCGGCGCGTTCCACCAGGCGGGTGCGCAGCGCCTCGTGCCGGGCGACCAGGCCGTCGACCGCCCGTTGCAGGGCCGGCACGTCGAGCCGACCGGCGAGGGTCACCCGTACCGCCATGTGCACGGCCGGCGGGTCGGGGGCCTGCCGCTGGCGATGCCACATCAGTTCCTGCGGGTAGGTCGCCGGCGCCCGGTCCACGACCTCGGACCCGCCGTCCGCGGTCGCCAGGTCCCGCGCCATCGCCCGGATGCCCGGGCTGCGCAGCACCCGGTGCGTGCCGACCGTCAGGCCCAGCAGGTCCGTCAGCCGGTTCGCCAACCGTACGGCCGCCAGGGAGTGACCGCCCGCGGCGAAGAAGGGGACGTCCACCGGCAGCCGGGCCACCCCGAGCTCGGCGCACCAGGAGTCGTGGACGAGCTGCTCCATGGCGGTGCGGGGCCGGTCGGCGGCGCCCGTCACGGCGGGCGCCGGCAGCCGCGACCGGTCCACCTTGCCGTTGTCCGTGGTGGGCAGGGTGTCCAGCAGCACCCAGGCCCGGGGCACGAGGTGTGCGGGCAGGCGCTCGGCGAGCACCGCGGCGAGTCGCTCCGCGCGGGTCGCCGCCGGTTCCCCGTCGTCGTCCGCCACGACGTACGCGGCGAGGTACGGCTCGTCGCCCCGGTCGTGCCGCGCGATGACGGTGGCCTGGCGTACCCCGGGCAGCATGGCCAGCTCCGCAGCGGCCTCGCCGGGCTCCGTCCGCTGTCCGGCGATCTTGACCTGGTCGTCCACGCGGCCGACGAACTCGAGGGTCCCGTCGCCCCGTTCCCGGACCAGGTCCCCGGTCCGGTAGACCCGTGCCCCGGGCAGGCCAGGATCGGGCAGGAAGGCGGCGGCGGTCGCCGCGGGTCGGTCGAGGTAGCCCCGGGCCACGCCGGCCCCGCCGACGTACAGCTCCCCCACCGCCCCCCGTGGCACCGGCACACCGCGCTCGTCCAGCAGGTACAGCCGATGGTTGTCGACGGGGGTGCCGATGTCGACCGGCCCCGGAACGTCCGCCCGCACCGGACCCGCCGTGGCGACGATGCTGCACTCGGTCGGACCGTAGGCGTTGATCACCTCGGCCGGGAAGCCGGCGGGCGGTCGGCGCCGGAGCTGGCTGCCGCCCACGACGAGCGTGCGCGGGGCGTGCGCGGGCATCGGAAGGGCGAAGACCAGCTCGGCGAGCGGCGCCGGCAGGAAGGCCACCGTGACGCCGCCGCGGGACCACTCCTCGACGAGGGCCGCAGGGTCGCTCCGCGCCTCCTCCGGTACGAGATGCACGGTGGCGCCGGCGGCGAGCGCCGGATGGATCTCGGCGAGGTTCGCGTCGAAGGCGAGCCCGAGCGCGTGGCCGACGGTGTCGGCTCCGGTGAGGGCCAGGGCCCGCACGTGCCAGTCGATGGCGTCCACGGCGGCCCGGTGCGGCACCAGGACGCCCTTCGGCCGGCCGGTCGAGCCGGACGTGTGGACGCACCAGGCCACCTGCTCCGCCGTCGGCACCCGGCCCGGGGCTGGCAGGTCCGGGTCACCGGGATCCTCGACCCGCAGGCAGACCGCGTCCGTCGGCGCGTCCACGTCCTTCGTGGTGACCAGCAGCCGGGCGCCGCTGTCGGCGAACAGGGTGGCCACCCGGGCGGCGGGCAGCCCCGGGTCGAGGGGGAGGAAGCCCGCGCCGGCGATCAGCACGGCGAGCTGGGCGGCGATCAGCTCCGGTCGGCGCGGCAGGAGCACCGCGACGAGGTCGTCGGGCCCGACGCCGGCGGCGGCGATCCGGCGGGCGAGCAGGTCGGCCCGCTCGCGCAGTTCGCGGTACGTCCACCGGGTCGTCCCGCACACGACCGCCACGGCGTCCGGGGTGCGGGCCGCCTGCCGCAGGAACAACTCGTGCAGCCGGGCGTCGCCGACGGGTGTCCGCGGCCCGTGCAGGCGGTCGGCGGAGTCGTCCAGGTACGCCGCCAGGCCCGACAGCGGCTCGTCGGGCTCCCGGGTCGCCCGGTCGAGCAGCCGCTCGACGTAGTCCAGCAGGCGACGCACCGTCGCCCGGTCGAGCACGTCGGTCCGGTACTCGACGTGGCAGCGCACGGTGTCGCCGTGGGACAGGTAGACGACCAGGTCGACCGGGGCCTTGTCCAGGCCCACCGGGATCGGCTCGGCGGTGACCCCCGGCAGGTCGAACAGGAACGCCGGGGCGCCGCGCTCGTACTCCACGACCACGTCGAAGAGCGGGTGGCGGCCGGCCTCCCGGTTCGGGGCGAGCGCGCTGACGAGGTCGTCGAAGGGCACGCCCGCGTGTTCGTACCCGTCCGCCGAGCGGTACTGGACCCGAGCGAGCAGCTCCCGGAAGGTGGGGTCACCGGCGAGGTCCAGCCGCAGCGGCATGGTGTCGACGAAGAACCCGATCAGGTCCTCGGAATCCTCGTCGCGGCCGCTCATGCCGGTGCCGATCACCAGGTCCGGTTGGCCGCTGAACCGGAACAGCGCCACGCCGATCGCGCTGAGCAGCGTGGTGAACGGGGTGACCCGCTCGACGCGGCTGAGCTGCCGGACCCGTTCGGTCAACTCCACCGGGATCTCCACGAGGAGACTCTCACCGGCGGCCGAGACGGTGGCCGGTCGCTGCCGGTCCGAGGGCAGCACGAGGGTGGGCGGCAGCGGATCGAGCAGGTCGAGCCAGTACGCCAGGCTCTTGTCCACGCCGTCCCGGGCCGACCGGGCACGCGCCCTGGCCAGCTCCGGGTAGGTGACCGGCAGCGGGGGCAGCGCGGCCGTCGTACCGGTCGACCGGGCCCGGTAGCACGCGCCGACCTCGCGGGTCAGGACCGCGTACGAGCCGCCGTCGGTGGCCAGGTGGTGGAACGACATCACCAGCACGTGGTGTGTCGGGGAGAAGCGCAGCAGCTCGAACGCGAAGACCGGCCCCTCGACGAGGTCGAACACCCGCGCGCTCTCCCGGGCCATCGCGGCCCGCACCACGGCGTCCTCGTCGGCACCGGCATGCTCCCGCACCGGCAGGTCGACCGTCGCCGTCGGCCGGACCACCTGGCAGGGTTGCCCGTCGACCTCGCGGTAGGTCGTCCGCAGTGGTGCGTGCCGGTCCACGACGTCCTGCAACGCTCCGCGCAGCGCCGCCGTGTCGAGCGCGCCGCACAGCCGCACGGCCGCGCCCTCCGTGTAGGCCGGGGTGCCCGGGTACGCCTGCTCGACCAGCCACAGCCGCCGCTGGCCGGGCGTCAACGGAGCGATCTCGACGGTCGGTGGCGCGGCGATCCCGACGGCCTCCGGCACCGCCGTCCCGACGACCACCGAAGCCGTGGCCGCAGCCGGGGCGGGGGCCACAGCCGGGGCCGGGGCCGCAGCCGGGGCCGCAGCCGGGGCCGGGGCCGCAGCCGGGGCCGGTCGACGGGGCGTGGCCCGCCGCAGCGCGTCGATGGCCGGCAGGCCGTCCCGCACGGCCCCCGCCGGCAGGCCGAAGTCGACGAAGCAGGCGATCTCGTCGGCGCCGGCGTCGAGAACCGCGTCGAGCACCGGCCGGCAACTCTCCGGCGAGCCGATCAGGGCCCGCTGCTCGCAGTACCGCTGGTAGGCACGGGACAACACGAACCGGACGTCCTCGTCGGGGGTGTCGGCGAGGTCGACGTTCATGCCCAGGCTGTTGACCACCTGGCCGAGCAGGCTGAACGAGGAGCGCAGGTAGGCACAGAACGGCTCGAACGCCATGGCCCGCGCCTGCTCGGCGTCGTCGCCGAGGAAGGTGTGCAGCAGCACCACCACCCGCCCCGCAGCGGGATCGAGACCGTGTTCGGCCCGGGTACGCCGGTACAGCGCGACGTTCTCGGCCAGCCGCGCGACGTCCTGGGTCATCAGGTTGGTGACCACGCCGAGGCCGCGGCGGGCCGCCTCCCGGTAGCTGTCCGGGTTGCCGACGATCGCCGTGAAGGTCGGCGGTTCCGCCTGCACCGGGCGGGGGAACAGTCGGATGTCGACGTCTTCGCCGCTGCCCGACCGCGCGGTGATCGCCTCGCCGCGCCAGAGCCGCCGTACGGTGTCGAGATTGTCGTACATCACCTGCTTGTGGCGACGGTAGTTGTCCGGGTAGAAGACGAAGTCGTTGGCGTGCCATCCGGGCGCGCACCCCAGCCCGACCCGCCCCCCGGAGAGGTTGTCCACCATGGACCATTCCTCGGCGACCCGGACGGGATGGTGCAGGGGCAGCACCACCGAGCCGGCGTTGAGGCGCAGCCGGCGGGTCCGCGTCGCGAGGGCCGCGGCGAGCACCGACGGGTTGGGAAAGAGCCCGCCGAAGGAGTGGAAGTGCCGTTCGGGCAACCACACCGCGTGGAAGTCGTGGGTGTCGGCGAACTCGGCGGCCTCGATGATGGTTCCGTAGGCGTCGTCCCGGGCCGAGTCGGGGTAGTCGCCGAAGAAGTACAGGCTGAAGTCGACGGTGTCCTGCGTGCCGGCCACCGACGCGGCCGGCGCCGGCCGCGTCGACGGCTCGGGGACGACGGCCGCGCCGCCACTGGTGCTGGCGTTGGCGCCGGTGGCGGTGGCGCCGTTGCCGCCGGCGCCGGTGGCGGCGCCGAGAAGAGCGAGCTGGTCGCGCATCAGGTCCAGCTGGCGGTGCACGATCGTGACGAGGTCGGCCGGTACGTCCCGGGGGGCGTCGCCCGGGACGGCCGGTGCCGCCGAAGCGACGGGCACGGGAACCGGCCCGGCGGGCACGGGAACCGGCGCGACAGGGACGGAGGGCGACGCGGTCGTCGGACCGGCCGGCGGGGCAGCCGGAGGGAGCACGCCGGCCGAGGCGCCGCGCGTCACCGCCTCGGCGAGCCGGCGGGGGGTGTCCACGGCGGCGAACAGGTCCCGGACGGGAACCCGTACCCCGAACGCGTGGTCGATCTCCCGGGCCATGGTGATCAGGAGCAGCGAGTCGGCACCGAGGTCGAGGAAGGTCTCGTCCGGATCGACCTCTCCCACGTCCAGTCCGAGCCGCTCGGCCGTCAGCGTCCGGATGCGCGCGAGCACCTGCTCGGCCCCGACGTCGTGCCCGGCCGGCGGCCGGGGCGGCCCCGGCTCGGCGGTCGCCGACGACCCAGCCGCGCCGCTCGCGGCAGACCCGCCGGCCGCAACCCGGACGTCGGTCGCGGCGGAGGTGCCGGTCGCGACCCGGCCGTCGGTCGCGTTGGAGGTGTCGGCCGCAACCCGGACGTCGGTCGCGGCAGAGGTGTCGGTCGCGGCGGAGATGTCGGTCGCCCCGGGCGCGGAGACCCAGAACCGCCGGCGCTGGAACGGATAGGCCGGCAGTGGCACGGCTCGGCCACCGCAGTCGGCGGTCAGCGCGGCCCAGTCGACCGGGAACCCCGCCACGTGCAACTCCGCGACGGCGCGCCACAGCCCGTCGACCGGTGGGGTGCCACGACGTTGCGACGGCACCCACCGCAGGTCGGATCCCGTGCCGCGGGCGATGCTGGTCAGCGCCCCGTCCGCGCCCGCCTCGACGACCGATCGCACGCCCTGCTCGGCGAGGGTGGCCACGGCGGCGCTCCAGGCGACCGGCTCGCGCGCCTGCCGGCACAGGTGGTCGGCGTCCGGCAGCCAGCCGGGTGGGCGTACCCGGCCGTCCAGGCTGCTGATCAGGGGCAGGCGGGTCGGTGCGAGCTGCACCTCCCCGATCATCCGGCGGAGCCGGTCGAGGACCGCGTCCACGCCGGTCGAGTGGAACGCCCGGTCGACCGGGAGCGGGCGGGTCGCCACGCCGTGCCGTTCGGCTTCCCGGACGACCGCCGCCAGGGCATCCGGGGAACCCGCGAGCACGTGGTGCTCCGCGCCGTTGCGGGCGGCGATCTCCGCCGTCGACCCACGCAGCAGCTCATCGACCGTCGCTTCGTCGGCCAGGACCGCGCACATCGCGCCGGGTGGCAGCGCGTCGCGCATCAGGGCGCCCCGGTGCGCGGCCAGCCCGACCGCGTCGCCCAGGGACAGCGCACCGGCCACGACCAGTGCGGCGTACTCGCCGACGCTGTGCCCGAGGACGACGTCCGGCGTGAGCCCCCACGACCGCCACAGCTCGGCGAACGCCACCGCGGTGACCACCAGCGCCGGCTGCGCCACGTCCGTCGGGCGACCCGTTCCGACGGGGTGTTCCCGCAGCCGGGCGACGAGGTCGCCACCGGTCACTCGGCGGTACGCGTCGGCCCCCTCGGCCAACACGTCCCGCGCGACCGGGAACCGCTCGGCGAGATCGAGGACGACGCAGCGACGGTCGCCCTGCCCGGGAAAGGCCAGCGCGACCGGAGTGACGCTCTCCGGCTCCGCCCGGCCGGTCAGCACGTTTCCCGCCACGCCCGCCTCGACGTACCGGTGGAGGCCGTCGGCCAGCTCGGCGGCGGAGGTGCCGAGCGCGACCAGGCGGTGCCGGAGGTGGCGTCTGCGCCGCCCGGCGCTGGTGACCACGTCGGCCAACGCCGGCCCGGGGTCCTCGCGGAGCAGGTCGCGGTGGCGGGCGGCCAGCTCCACCAGCGCCGACGGGTCGGCCGCCGACAGGGGCAGCAGTCCCGGCGCGGGGTGGGCCGGTGGCTCGTCCGACCGGCGTCGGTCCGCCGGGGGCGGCTCCTCGACGATCACGTGGGCGTTGGTGCCGCCCACCCCCAACGCGCTGACGGCCGCCCGGCGCGGCCGCAGGTCCGCTGGCCACCGCGTGCCACGGGTGGTCACCGTGAAAGGGCCGGCGGCGAGGTCGATCGCCGGATTCGGCCGGCGGAAGTTGATCTGTGGGGCGACCCGGCCGGAACGCACGGTCAGGATCGTCTTGATCAGGCCGGCCATGCCCGCGCAACTGTCCAGGTGACCGATGTTCGCCTTGACCGAGCCGAGGAACGGTCGACCGCCCGCGTACACCTCGGCGAGGGCGTGGTGCTCCACCGGGTCGCCCAGGGCCGTGCCCGTACCGTGTGCCTCGACGTACCCGATCGACTCCGCCGGGACGCGCGCGGCGGCCAGCGCCCGCCGGGCGACGTCGACCTGCCCGGCCACTCCGGGTGCCGTGAAGCCCACCTTGCCGGCACCGTCGTTGTTCACGGCCGAGCCGATGATCACGGCGTGCACGGTGTCGCCGTCGGCGAGGGCCCGGTCGAGCGGCTTCAGCACCACGGCGGCGACGCCGTTGCCGCCGACCGTTCCGTCCGCGTCGGCGTCGAAGGGCCGGCACCGACCGCTCGCCGACAGGATCGATCCCGGGGTGTGCCGGTGACCCGTCACCTGCGGCACGTGCACGGCCACGGCGCCCGCGACCGCCTGGTCGACCTCGCCGTCGAGCAGCGCCCGCACCGCCAGGTGCACCGCCACGAGCGAGGTCGAGCAGGCGTTCTGCACGTTGATCGCCGGCCCGGTCAGCCCCAGCCGGTACGCCACCCGGGTGGCCAGGAAGTCCGGCTGGTTGCCGAGGGCGACGCCGATCGAGTCGGCCGGATCGGCGGGCCCCGTCCGGTGGCCGAGCTGGCGGAGATAGGTGTGGTGCGGATAGAGGTTCATTCCGCTGCCGGCGTAGAGGCCGGTCCGCAGCCCCCACGTGTCGCCCGGGTGCCCGGCATCCTCCAACGCGTGGTGACAGGTCTCCAGGAACAGCCGGTGCTGCGGGTCGAGCAGCTCCGCCTCCCGGGCGCTGATCGAGAAGAAGCCCGCGTCGAAGCCGGCGACGTCGTCGTCGAGGACCCCGCTGGCCGCCACGAGGTCGGGGGCGTCGACGGTGTCGCGTGGGATTCCCGCCGCGACGAGTTCGTCCGGTGTGAAGGCACGCACGCTCTCCACCCCGGCGGTCAGGTTCGCCCAGTACTCGTCGACCGTGCGCGCTCCGGGGAACCGGACCGCCATGCCGATCACCGCGATCCGCCGGTCCCGTACCGGCCCGCCGACGGGCTCCGCCGTGGGCGTGGCCGCCGGGGCGGCGAGGTGCGCGCTGAGCGCGTCGACCGTCGGGTGGGCGAAGAGCACCGGCTGTGAAACCGGGCGCTCCAGTGCCCGCTCCAGGCGGGCCCGGAGACGGACGATCTCGACCGAGCCGATGCCGAGTTCGTAGAACGGACGCGCCGGGTCGACCTGGCCACCCGTCAGGTCGCCGAGGATGCCGGTCAGCAGGGCGCGTACCTCCGCCCTGCCCGGTCCGGCCGCGCGCGCCGCCGTGGCCCCGGCGGGGTCGGTGGTCGCCCGCCGCCTGTCGTGCGGCCGGTGCGGCGACCGGTCGGCCAGGCAGCGCCGGACCAGCTCCGCGCGCCGGATCTTCCCCCCGGTGGTACGCGGGAACTGCTCCGCGGGGAGCGACAGCACCCGCTCGGGTACGACCTGCCAGCGTCGGGCCACCGCCGCCCGCACCGCCTCGGCCACCCCCGTCGCGGGTGCGTCGTCGTCGGGCACGTAGAAGATCACCAGCGACTCGGTGCCGGTGCGGGGCTCCGGTACGCCGACGGCGGCCACCAGGCCGCGCCGTACCCCGGCCACCTCCCCCGCCACCTGCTCGACCTCGTGGCAGGGCAGGTTGTGCCCGTTGAGGATGATCATGTCCTTCGCCCGGCCGGTGATGGCGATCCGACCGTCCCGCATGAAGGCGAGGTCGCCGGTCTCCAGCCAGCCGTCGCCGTCGGGGAAGGCCAGGCGGTTCGCCTCCGGGTCGGCGAGGTACCCGGGCGTGACCCGCGCCGACGAGACCTGGAGCCGGCCGATGCGGCCCTCGGGAAGCACCGCGCCGGCGGCGTCGACGATCCGCAGGGTGGCACCGGGCGCGGGCGGCCCGACGGAGAGGAACTCGGTGACGTCGGCCGGGTCGTCGTCCTCGGCGTACTCCAGGTCGCCGCCCAGGCTCGCCGTACGGATCCGGAGGCGGGTGCCGGGCTCGGCGAAGGAGGCGAAGGTGATTCCCGTGCTGGTCTCCGACATGCCCCAGGCCGGCGTCATCGCCTCCGCCGGCACCCCGGTGGCGGCGACGAACGCTTCGAAGGTCTCCGGCAGGCACTGCTCCCCGCCGCTGACCATGCGGCGTACGCCGCCGAGGTCCCACGGTTCACCGGGGGCCCGGGCGACCGCGTCGGCCACCAGCCGCAGGCCGAAGTTCGGCGCCCAACTGTGCGTGACCCGGTGCCGCCGCATCAGCTCCAACCACCGCAGCGGATCGTCGAGCACCCACTCGGTGGCGACGTGGACGGACGTGGCGCCGAGGAAGACGCCGCCGAGGTGGTAGAGCAGCAGGCCGGCGACGTGGTCCAGGGGAAGCCAGTTGAGCAGGACGTCCCGCGGGCCGATGTCGAGCATCGTCCGGGCCCCGACGGCATATTCCGAGAGCCCTCGGTGCGTCAACGGGATCACCTTCGGCCGGCCGGTGCTGCCCGAGGAGAGCTGCAGCAGCGCCACTGACCCGGGGTCGGTGTCCGTCGCCTCCGGCTCCGGTACGGAAGGGGCGGGGCCGTCGGGAGCGGTCGTCGCGGTCAGCTCCGGCACCGCGACCACCCGGTCCCGCAGCGGCAGCCGGGCCAGCACGTCCAGGTCCTCCGGCCCGGCCAGCACCACGGGCTCCCCCAGCACCCGCCAGGCGTGCACGAGGGCGGCGGCGGTGGGGTTGTCCGCGTCGTACCCGGTGGGCGCGCCGACGGTGAGCGGCACGATCCCGCCGAGGACGCAGCCGAAGAAGGTCGGCCAGTACTGCTCGCCCGAGGTGATCCTCAGGACGACGTGGGACCCCCGCCCCAGGCCGTGGGCCCGCAGACCGGGCAGCGCCGCGCGCGCCCCGGCGAGCAGCCGCCCGTGGTCGAGGAACTCCTCGCGCCCGTCGGGACCCACGATCCGGATGCCCGCGTCCGGGTGGTTCCGGGCCGCCCGCAGCAGCGCCTCGCCCAAGGTCCGGGGATGGTCGACGGGGCCGGGCAGGTCCCCGCCGTGGCTGACGGCAGCGGGGCGATCGGCGGACGTCGACTTCACGGTGCTACCTCGACTTCTTGCGTTCTCTGTCGGTGCGGACGGTGCGCCGGCGTGCGGGCGTGGGAGATGAGGAAGGCACCGGCGGCGGCGAGCGCCAGGCCGTGCGCCAGCGCGACCACCGACAGGGGCGTCAGGCGGTCGAGCGCGAAGGCACTGACGATCATGCCGATGCCGAACCCCGCGTTCTGCGCGGTGCTGGCCAGGCCCATGAGTTGCGGCAGACGGGAGGGCTCGACGGTCTGCAACCGGGTGGTGTAGCTGATCTCGGCGTAGCCGTCCGCCATGCCGGCGGCCAGCGCCAGGACGGCCACCAGCCAGATCGGGGGCCCCGCGAAGGCGAGCACGAACAGCAGCGACATCGCGCAGGTGGCGACGCCGAAGGCCCTCGGCGATCCCGGGCGGGAGGTGCCGGCGGCCCGCCGGGCGTACCACCGGCCGGCGACGAGACTGCCGACCGCCCAGGGCGTGGTGAACAGGGCGGCGAACGCGGCGGGGGCGTCGGGCCAGGCCAGGTTCGCGTACACCGGCAGGCCCACGTTGTGGGAGGCGGACCCGAACGCGTCGACGGACCGCACCGCGATCATGGCCAGGATCACGGGGGCGACCGAGGGCAGGAGGCGCCGGAGCCCCGCCCCGCGGCGGGAGCCCTTGGTGGGCGGCCCGGCGGGGCGGCCCACCACGCGCCAGGCGCGGACCGCGGAGAGCAGCAGTGCGGACACCACGAACGAGGTGGCGTCGAGCAGGAACGCGGCGTGGTAGCCGAACAGGGTCACGAGGATCCCCGCGCTGCCGAAGCCCAGCAGCATGGCCACCGAGCGGGCCGCTACCAGGTTCGCGTTGGCCCGGGCCAGGTCGTCCGGGCCGACCAGCGCGGGCAACCCGCTGCGCAGCGCGACCACCCACAGCGTCTGACTTCCGCCGAGGAGCACGGCCAGCGCGTGCAGCATGGTCGGTTGCGCGGCGGACGGCATCGCGACCAGCAGCACCAGCGCACCGGCCGACAGCAGGTCGCCGCCGATCATGAGCCTGGCCCGCGCGTACCGGCTGACCAGCGTGCCGGCGACCAGCCCCATCAGGACGCCGGCGCACAGGCGGACCGCCATGAAGATCCCGGTGGACACGGCGGAGCCCGTGATCTCCAGGGTGAACAGCCCCAGCGCCACCATGTTCAGGAAGCTGCCGTACGTGGACACGGCGTGCGCGGCGATGACGAGACGGAGCGGACGTGCGGAAGGTTCCTCCGTTGCTGGCACCTGTCGAGATCCGCCCCGCTCATGATCGTGTATGGAGCGAGGATCATGCCATTGCGGGTACGGGCATCTCAATACGTCGAAGGACCGGCGCCCGCATCGCCGACGGCGGCTGTCCGCCCGCCGTGGCGCAGAGCCGTTCGGGGCACCCCGCCTTGCCGGCCGGGCCGGCGTGTGGTTGGTTTCGGGGCAGACCAGATCAGCGGCACACCGAGGAGACACGCGTGGACGACCCGGTTCTCGTCGAGCGGGACGGTCCCGTGGAGACGTGGACGATCAACCTGCCGGAGGCCCGCAACCCCATCTCCGGCGACGACGTGATCGACGCGTTGGTGGCCCGGGTCGACGCGGTCAACGCCGACCGGGGGGTCCGGGCGGTCATCCTCACCGGCGCCGGCAGCGCCTTCTCCGCCGGCGGCAACGTCAAGGACATGGCGGACCGGGTCGGCCTCTTCGGCGGCGCCCCGCACGAGCTGCGCGACGGCTACCGTCGCGGCATCCAGCGGATCCCCCGGGCGATGTACGCGTGCGACGTGCCGCTGATCGCTGCGGTGAACGGAGCGGCCGTCGGCGCCGGCTGCGACCTGGCGCTCATGTGCGACCTGCGGATCGCCTCGGAGCGGGCGTTCTTCGCGGAGAGCTTCGTCAAGCTCGGCATCATCCCCGGCGACGGCGGCGCCTGGCTGCTGCCCCGTGCCGTCGGTGCCGCCCGGGCCGCCGAGATGACGCTGACCGGGGACCGGGTCGACGCCGCCACCGCCCTGGAGTGGGGGCTGGTCTCCCGGGTCGTGCCGCACGAGGAACTGCTCACCGAGGCGCGCCGGCTGGCCGACCGGGTGGCCGCGAACCCTCCGCACGCCGTACGGATGGCCAAGAAGCTGCTGCGCGAGGCCCAGCACCAGAGCCTCGACAGCGTGCTGGAGCTCTCCGCCGCCATGCAGGCGCTGGCGCACCAGACCCGGGACCACGACGAGGCGGTCCGGGCCTTCCTCGACCGGCGCGAACCGCACTTCACCGGGGAGTGAGCGGGACGGGCAGCCGGTGACGGCCCCGCCGTGGGTGCTGGCCGCCGGCCGGCCGCGTCGTGCACTGCGGACCGCCGCCGGGGCCCGGGAGCCGCGCCGCTCCCGAGCCGGTCGGCCGTCGGCGGGTCAGCGCTGCACGCGCGCGCCGGCGCCCCGGACGAGCGCCTCGACCTCCCGGAGGCTGGCCATCGAGGTGTCGCCGGGCGTGGTCATCGCCAGCGCGCCGTGCGCCGCACCGTACTCGACGGCCGTGGCCAGGTCACCCTTCTCCAGCAGCCCGTAGATGAGGCCGGAGGCGAAGCTGTCGCCCCCGCCGACGCGGTCCATGATCTCCAGGCCGGGCCGGTGGGTCGCCTCGACGAACCGCCCGTCGGCCCAGGCGATCGCGCCCCAGTCGTTGACGGTGGCGGTGCGCACCGTACGCAGGGTGGTGGCGACGACCTTGAAGTTGTCGTACTCCTTGGTGGCCGCCTCGATCATCCGCTGGAAGTTGGCCACCTCCAGCTCCGACAGCGACGCGTCCGTGTCGGGCACCTCGAAGCCCAACGAGGCGGTGAAGTCCTCCTCGTTGCCGATCATCACGTCGACGTACCGGGCCAGCCGGCGGTTGACCTCCTGCGCGCGGGCCTGCCCGCCGACCGCCTTCCAGAGGCTGGGCCGGTAGTTCAGGTCATACGACACGACGGTGCCGTGCCGGGCCGCGGCGGCCATCGCCGCCTCCATCGTCTCCGGGGTGGTCTCGGAGAGGGCGGCGTAGATGCCGCCGGTGTGCAGCCACCGCACCCCCAGCGTGCCGAACAGGTGGTCCCAGTCCACCTGGTCGGGCCGGAGCTGGCTGGCGGCGCTGTGGCCACGGTCGGAGGTGCCGACGGCGCCCCGGACGCCGAAGCCGCGCTCGGTGAAGTTGAGCCCGTTGCGCACGGCGCGGCCGACCCCGTCGTAGGGCAGCCAGGTCACCAGTGAGGTGTCCACCCCGCCCTGGAGCACGAGGTCCTCCAGCAGCCGGCCCACCTCGTTGTCGGCGAACGCGGTGACCACGGCGGTCCGCAGCCCGAAGCAGCGGCGCAGGCCGCGTGCCACGTTGTACTCGCCGCCGCCCTCCCAGGCCCGGAAGGTGCGGGCCGTGCGGACCCGGCCCTCGCCCGGGTCGAGCCGCAGCATGATCTCGCCGAGGGAGACCAGGTCGTACCGGCACTCGCCGGCCGGACGGATGGACAGCACGGCTCAGGCCTCCACGGTCGATCGGGCGGCCTCGACGGCCGCGGCGGTGCGGGCGGCGACCTCGTCCCAACGCCCGGCGGCGATCAGGTCGGGGGCGACCATCCAGGTGCCGCCGACGGCCAGGACGGCGGGCAGGGCCAGGTAGTCGGCGAGGTTGGCGGTGTTGACCCCGCCGGTCGGGACGAACCGCACCGAGCGGTACGGCGCGGCGAGCGCCTTGATCATCGCGACGCCGCCGAGCTGCTCGGCGGGGAAGAACTTGACCGTGTCGAGCCCGGCGTCGAGGGCCATCTGGATCTCGGTGCCGGTGGCGACGCCGGGGAAGACGGGCACGCCCGCCTCCTGGCAGCGCCGGACGACCGCCGGGGAGAACCCGGGGGTGACAACGAACCGGGCGCCCGCCTCGACGGCCCGGTCGACCTGGGCCGGGGTCAGCACGGTGCCGGCGCCGACGAGCAGGTCGCCCCGCTCGGACATGACGCGGATCGACTCGGCCGCGGCGTCGGTGCGGAAGGTCACCTCGGCGCAGGGCAGCCCGCCGCGCACCAGCGCCTCGGCCAACGGGGCGGCGTCGCGGGCGTCGTCGAGCACGACGACCGGCAGGATCCGGGCCGCGCCGACGGTCGCCACGACCGCAGGTCTCTGTTCATCATTCTGTACGCCAGTCACATATGTGACCCTAGCGCTGCCGCCCGGCCTGTCAACCCCGCTAGAGTGGCGCCCATGACGCTGCCCGGCGGGTTCCAGCCCGTGAAGTCCTCCACCCGGACGCTGGAGGTGCTGGAGGCGCTGGCCGCCTCGCCGCAGCGGCGCTCGCTGGTCGACCTGGCCCGCGCGCTGGACATCCCGAAGAGCAGCCTGCACGGCATCCTGCGCACCATGGCCCAGCGCGGCTGGGTCGAGAGCGACCCGACCGGCACCCGCTTCGGGCTCGGGGTACGCGCGCTCCAGGTCGGTGCCGCGTACCTCACCAGCGACGACACCGTGGGCCTGCTCGGCGGGGTGCTCGACGACCTGTCGCGGCAGTTCGGCGAGACCGTCCACCTGGGACGCCTGGACGGCGCGCACATCGTCTACCTCGCCAAGCGCGAGTCGGTGCACCCGCTGCGGCTCTACAGCGCGATCGGCCGGCAACTGCCGGCCCACGCCACCGCCCTGGGCAAGGCGCTGCTCGCCGAGCGCCCGGACGACGCGCTCGACGGGCTGCTGACCTGGCCGCTGCCCGCGCTCACCCCGCACACCGTCACCGACCCCGACGCGCTGCGCGCCGAGCTGGCCGCCGTCCGGGAGCACGGCTACGCGGTGGACCGCGAGGAGAACACCGAAGGCATCGTCTGCTTCGCGACGGCCGTACCCCTGGCGGCGCCGGCCACCGACGCGATCAGCCTGTCGGTGCCGGTGGCCCGGCTGGGCGCCGCCGGCGAGGACCGGATCGTGGCCGCGCTCCGCCGGGCCGTCGACCAGGTCCAGGCGGCGCGCGGCCTGCTCTCCCCCGCCTGATCCGACGCCGCTTCGACGCCCCCGCCGCCCACCGCCGGGCCCGGCGCGGGCGCGCACCGGCCGTCGCCGAGGGCGACGTGCGGGCCACAACTGGCAACCTTCTTGACAGATGTGTCGAGATATCGACAGACTTCTTTCAGAGAGCGCTCTCTTGATCCGTCTGCCACCCCCGCCGCACCGGGAGGAACCCTCTTGTCTCGAAGACTGCGCATGCTCGTCCCCGCCGCCGCCGGCCTGCTGCTCCTCGGCCTGACCCCGGCGGCGGGCCACGCCAGCGACACGTCCCCCGCCGCCCCGGACCGCGCCGAGGCGGCCACTGCCGGGCCCAGCCCCGCCCTGGTCGAGGCGATGCGCCGCGACCTCGGCCTCACCCCCACCCAGGTCGACGAACGACTGCGCACCGAGGCCGCGGCGCCGGTGGTCGAGCGGCGCCTGCGGGCAAAGCTCGGCCCGGCGTTCGCCGGCGCGTGGATCCCGCCCGGCGGGCAGCGCCTCACCGTCGCCGTCACGGATGCGGCCCTCGCCACGGACGTCCGCGCCGAGGGCGCCGACGTCACGGTCGTCGCCCGCAGCGAGCGCACCCTCGACGCGGTCAAGCGCGCCCTCGACCGGCGCACCGCCGCCGCCGACCCGCGCGACGTCCGCGGCTGGCACGTCGACGTCGCCCGCAACAGCGTGGTCGTGACGGTCCGGCCGGGCGCCGCCGACAAGGCCATCGCGTACGCCAAGGCCAGCGGCGTGCCCGCGGACGCGATCCGGGTCGTCACCGCGACCGACGCGCCCCGCCCGCTCTACGACATCCGCGGC
This sequence comes from Micromonospora sp. DT46, assembly GCF_049841735.1. NCBI lineage: Bacteria > Bacillati > Actinomycetota > Actinomycetes > Micromonosporales > Micromonosporaceae > Micromonospora > Micromonospora sp. DT46. The sequence goes on from NZ_JBNCKW010000008.1 coordinate 421,354, forward strand.
GGCGACCAGTACGTGATCAACGGCAACACCCTCTGCTCGGTCGGCTTCGCGGTCGTCGGCGGCTTCGTCACCGCAGGCCACTGCGGGGGCGTCGGCAGCCCGACCCTCGGCTTCAACAACGTCTCCCAGGGCACGTTCGCGGGGTCGTCGTTCCCCGGCAACGACTACGGGTGGGTACGCACCAACGGCTCCTGGACGCCGCAGCCCTGGGTGAACAACTACGCCGGAGGCAACGTGACGGTCGCCGGCTCGCAGGACGCGGCGATCGGCAGTTCGGTCTGCCGCTCCGGGCGTACGACCGGCTGGCGCTGCGGGACCATCCTGGGTCGCAACGAGACGGTCAACTACCCGCAGGGTGCGGTGTCGGGCCTGACCCGCAGCAACGCCTGCGCCGAGGGCGGCGACTCCGGCGGGGCCTGGATCTCCGGCAACCAGGCCCAGGGCGTCACCTCCGGCGGTTCCGGCAACTGCTCCACGGGCGGCACGACCTGGTTCCAGCCGGTCAACGAGATCCTCGGCGTCTACGGGCTGTCCCTGGTGACCACCGGTGGCGGCGGCGGAAGCCGGCTGATCAGCAACTGGAACAACCGCTGCATCGACGTGCCGAACTCCAACTTCTCCGACGGCGTGCCCCTGCAGACCTGGACCTGCAACGGCACCGGCGCGCAGTCGTGGACCTTCACCGGCGGCACGCTGCGCACCCAGAACAACAAGTGCATGGACGTGGCGTGGGGGTCCACCGCCAACGGCGCGGTCATCCAGATCGCCAACTGCAGCGGCAACCCGGCCCAGCAGTTCGTCCTCTCGGCCGCCGGTGACCTGGTCAACCCGCAGGCCAACAAGTGCGTCGACATCAAGGAGTGGAACAACTCCGACGGCGCCCGCCTGCACCTGTGGGACTGCCTCGGCGCCGCCAACCAGAAGTGGCGTCGCGGCTGACCGGCACCCGTCCGCCGTCGCGCCCACGCCGAACGGCCGATCGTCCGCGCGAGACATCGCGCCGGCATCCTCCAAGGAGGTCCCACATGTTCAGAGTCCGTACCCGTCGCCGGCCGTGGGCGCTCGCCCTCGCCGCGACCGCGATCATCGCCGCCACCACAGCCCTCTCCGTGCCGGTCCACCCCGAACCGGCGCAGGCCGCCATCGGGGGGATCACCTGGCAGGACGAGTTCAACGCCTCCGCCGGCACGCCCGTCGACCAGAGCAAGTGGCGCTTCGACATCGGCGGCGGCGGCTGGGGCAACAACGAGCGGCAGTACTACACCAACAGCACGAGCAACGCCGTGCACGACGGCCAGGGCAACCTGGTGATCACCGCCCGCCGCGAGAACCCCGCCAACTACCAGTGCCACTACGGCCGGTGCGAGTACACCTCTGCCCGGCTGCTGACGGCGGCCACGTTCACCCAGGCGTACGGCCGCTTCGAGGCCCGCATCAAGATCCCGCGCGGTCAGGGCATCTGGCCGGCGTTCTGGATGCTCGGCAACGACATGGGCGGCGTGGGCTGGCCGAACGCGGGCGAGATCGACATCATGGAGAACATCGGCCGGGAGCCGAACACCGTCTACGGCACCATCCACGGCCCGGGCTACTCGGGTGGCGGCGGCATCACCGGCAGCCGCACCATCGGCCAGCCACTCGCCGACACCTTCCACACCTACCGGGTGGACTGGGAACCGAACTCCATCATCTGGTACCTCGACGGCGTCGAGTTCCACCGGGTCGATCCGGGTCGGCTGGGCGGCAACCGCTGGGTGTTCGACCACCCGTTCTTCATGATCCTCAACGTGGCGGTGGGCGGGAACTGGCCGGGCTACCCCGACGCCTCCACGCAGTTCCCGCAGCAGATGCTCGTGGACTACGTACGCGTCTCGGGCTACACCTCGGGCGGCAACCCGCCGACCGGCACCAACGCCATCCGGGGCGCGCTGAGCGGTCGGTGCATCGACATCCCGAGCGCCAACCCGGTCGACGGGGCCAAGCTCCAGATCTGGGACTGCAACGGCACCGCCGCGCAGGCCTGGACGTTCGCCTCCGACGGCACGATCCGGGCGATGGGCAAGTGCATGGACCCGGCCTGGGCCGGCACGGCGAACGGCACCGAGGTCAACCTCGTCACCTGCAACGGCAACCCGGCGCAACGCTTCACGCTCAACGCCGCCGGTGACCTGGTCAACCTCAGCGCCAACCGCTGCGTCGACGTACGGGACCGCAACCCCAGCAACGGGGGCAAGCTCCAACTGTGGGACTGCACGGGCGACGCCAACCAGAAGTGGTCCCGCGTCTGATCCCCTCGACGCGGACGCCGGCAGGGTCGGCCGGGGCACACCGCCTCGACCGGCCCTGCCGGCTCGCGCCCCCTCAGCGGCCGTACCGCGCTGCTGTCCCCGTTCGACCGCCTGGTGTACGACCAGGCACACGTCACACCCTGTCCGGCACGCCACACCCAACCCAACGCCGGACCTGCTCGGCCGCCTGGTCAGCAACGGCGTGCCCCACCGGGCGAGTCACCAGGTCACTCAACGCGAACATGTCCAGGACCCGCCCCACGTAGGCCCAGTCCTCGACCAGGGGCAGGTCCGCAGGCTGCTGCTCAGCGAATCCCGCGCGGAAGCCGTCCAGGAAGCCGGCGGGATAGTCGGCGCCGAACCGGGCCATGTTCGCGGCGTCGCCATACGGGCAACCGGAGTAGCTGAACTCCCAGTCGAGCAGCGCATCCACCCGCCAACCGCCGCCCACGCGAGAGACCAGGATGTTCTTCGGGTTGATGTCGGCATGCACCAGCCGGGTGTGACCGTCAACGCCTTCCAGCGCCGACGAGTGAGCCGCGCACAACTCCGCCCAGGCACGACGCGTCTCGCCGTCGAGCCGGCCCTCGGGAACCGCGGCCATACAAGCCTCGACGACCTCAACCAGTTGCTGCGACCACGGGTCTTCCTCCTTGACGGTGAGGTCCGCGTCGACGAAGAAGCCTCGTCGGTCGAACGCCACCACAGCGACCTCCGCGACGACCCTTCCGACCTCAGCCCCCAGCTCACCCGCTTCCACCTGACCAAGATCACCCTTGGCGAGCACCCCGCTCAGAGCATCGCCGTCCACATACTCGATGACCATCGCCGGCCGCACGCTCTCGTCCTCACCGGGTGTGACCAACAGGACGTCCGGAACTGGCACATGCCGACGGGCGGCGGCCATGACCCCGGCCTCGATCGCCGGGTCCGTTCCTCCGAACCGGGCAACGACTTGGCCGTCAGCAAGCGTGAGCAGACACGTCTCGTGAGAGAAGCCGCCCGCCAACACGGATGTCGTCACCACCCTGCTGCCCAGTGCCGCCGCGATGCCCTCGAGTTCTTCGACGCGCATCCGAACAGTCCATCAGGACGGTAGGACATCCAACCGACCGAAGCTACGTGCCGACGTACGCAGCGACCGCTGCTCCGCAGCGTGGCGGCACCCGCCCCGCCCGCTGGATAGGACCGACCGGTCGCGGCCTTCTGCTGTTTGTCACCCCGTCGGGCCGGGCAGGGGGCCACAGTGACCTACACCGATGCACGCCACACCGTCGAGTTCAGACGGTCGGCCCTCCGGCTGGTCCGGAGGACGACCCTGGGGCTGCTCGCCGCCGCAGTGATCGGGGTCCTCGTCAGCCTGGCGCGGGGTCGGCTGTGGTGGGACGGGCTGTGGGTGCTGCTGCCGTACCTCGCGGTCTTCCACTTCTCGCCGCTACCAACCCCACCGAGAGGCAGCCAGCGGACGCGCCTGCCGGTGCGGCTCGACGACCAGCGACTGGAGGTGTCGGGCCCCGGCGACACGACCCTGGCGATCGACTGGTCGAACGTCGAGCGCGCCGAGATCCGCGGGCGCCTGACGCCGTCGCTGCACGTCGAGCCGGCCGATCCGGAACGGACCCGACCACCGATGAGGCGATGGCAGTGGGCCGGGTACGGGCAGAGCCGCCCGTACGAGATCGTGGTGCCGCTCACCGGCATGACGCCAGGCCCGGGTGTGCTACGCCGCGAGCTGGCCCGGTGGTTGCCGGGGGCCACCCAGGAGGACACGCTGGGGCTGCGGCAGTGAACTGGCTTGCCCACTTCCGCACCGGTCGCCTACCTTCGGCCGGCACCTCCCGGTGCGCAGGCAACGGCTACTTCCGCTTCCAACGGGGAGACGCGGGTGCGAATCCCGCCGCCGCCGAAATGCGGTGTCGACCAGCAGCCCAGGTCACCTTGGCCCGCGAGGGCCAGTCTCCGTTGCCGCTTCGATCTCGGGAGGTGCGCGCGCCGCGTACCCGGTGCGTAGACAGCGGATACTTCATCTATGGGTCGGGGGTTCGAGTCCCCTCCAGCCTTCCGGGGCTGGTAGCTCAGCTGGCAGAGCGATAGCCCTTCCGCCGTCGACCTTCTGGTCTCGGGTGCGCGGCGTGGCCGTCATTTCCGGCCCCGGTCACCGGGCGGCAAACCTCGTTGCCCCCGAGGCGGCGCCACCGCTACGGTCGTGCCCGCACCTCCCGGTGCGAAGGCGACGGTTACATCTTGGAGGGGTGCCCGCACCCCGTTGAAGAGGCCGTCCGTCGCCGGCTCCGATCTCGGGAGGCGCGACCACGCCGCACGCCCGGTGCGCAGGTGACGGTTACTTCAGGGATCCGCAGGTTGGAGGTTCGAGTCCTCCGCCGCCTTCGGGCGGCTGGCTCAAGCGGCAGAGCGGCGGACAGGTCCGTCGCCGACTTCTGGTCTCGGGTGTGCGGTGCGGTCGCGCCTTCCGCTCCACCCACACGGGGTACGCGATGGCCAAGTTCAACCTCAAGCTGCGGCGCGCCAAGCTGCCCGTCACCGCCGAGGGCGCGACCGGCTTCGTCCGCGAGCCACGGGCCGAGCTGTTCCTGCTGGGCGTGTCGAACATGGTCGGCGAGGACACCTTCTACGAGGGCGCCGCCGACCGGGACTCCCGGTTCCGCGAGCTGGTCGCCGCCGTGGCCGTCGCCGACCCCGACTGGTTCGGGCGCTTCGTGCGGTGGCTGCGTACCGGCGCGATGCTGCGGTCCGCATCCGTCGTGGCCGCCCTGGAGGGTGCCCGCGCGCAGGTCGCCGCCGGCATCCCCGGTTCCCGGGCGGTGGTGGACTCCGCGTTGCAGCGGGCCGACGAGCCGGGCGAGGCCCTCGCGTACTGGCTGGGTCGCCACGGCCGGGCGATGCCCAAGCCGGTCAAGCGGGGCATCGCCGACGCGGTGACGCGGCTGTACCACGAGCGGAGCCTGCTCAAGTACGACGCCGACGGCAGCGCGGTGCGGTTCGGCGACGTCATCGACCTGACCCACCCGACGGCCCGGGACGCGCGGCAGGGCGACCTCTTCCGGCACGCGTTGGACCGCCGGCACAAGCGCGACAACCCGCTGCCCGGGTCCCTCACGATGCTGGCGGCGCGGGCCGAGCTCATGGCGTTGCCGGTCGAGCGGCGCGTGGAGATCACCGACCCGGCGGTGCTGGGCGCGGCCGGCATGACCTGGGAGGCCCTCGCGGGCTGGCGGCAGACCGCGATGGACGCCGCAGCGTGGGAGGCGATCATCCCGACCATGGGCTACCTGGCGCTGCTGCGCAACCTGCGCAACTTCGACCGGGCCGGCGTCAGCGACACCGTCGCCGAGGCCGTGGCGGCGAGGCTGGCCGACCCGGGCGAGGTCGCCCGGTCGCGCGTGCTGCCGATGCGGTACCTGTCGGCGTACAACGCGGCACCGAGCCTGCGGTGGGCGTACCCGTTGGAGCGGGCGTTGCAGCAGGCGCTGGCGCACGTGCCCGCCCTGGACGGGCGGACCCTGGTTCTGATCGACACGTCGGGGTCGATGAACAGCGCGTTCAGCAAGGACGGCACGCTGCGCTGCTGGGACGCGGCCACCGTGTTCGGCCTCGCGCTGGCCGCCCGCGCGCGGGACGCCACGGTGGTGTCGTTCTCCAACGCCAGCACGGTGTTCCCGGCCGTCGCCGGTGAGTCGGTGCTGGCGGCGGTGCGCCGGTTCAAGGAGGGTGGCTACTTCTACGGCGCCGGGACCCAGACCGAGAAGGCGGTGCGCGACCACTACGACCGGCACGACCGGGTGGTCATCCTCACCGACGAGCAGGCGCACTGGCACGGCGCGGCAGACGTCACGGCCGCCGTGCCGGCGCGGATACCGGTGTACACCTGGAACCTGGCCGGATACCGGGTCGGGCACGCGCCGGCGACCGGCAACCGGCACACGTTCGGCGGCCTCTCCGACGCCGCGTTCGCGATGATTCCGCTCATCGAGGCGGGGTCACGAGACCGGTGGCCCTTCTGACCGCGTCGTGGCGTCGGCCCCGTCGCCCGGGGCCGGCGCCGGGGCACGGCCGGTGGACGACGCCCATTGACGGTCGTCTCCGCACGTTGCAAGATGCGGGCGCACCCGTCGTGGTGTGAAGCTCCGGTGATCCCTGGCGTACCGCGATCAGGAGGCCCAGCACTGTGAATACCGGTCTGTCGCTCGTGCTCTTCCCCATCGCGCTGGGCATCGTCATGCTCGGCCTCGGCCTCACCCTGACCATCGCCGACTTCCGTCGCGTCGTCGCCTATCCCCGGGCCGTGATCATCTCCCTGGTCTGCCAGATGCTGGTCCTGCCGGCCGTCTGCCTGGGCCTGGTGCTCGCCGCCGACCTGCGCCCGGAGCTGGCCGTCGGAATGATGCTGCTCGCCGCCTCCCCCGGCGGCAGCACCGCCAGCCTCTTCAGCCACCTGTTCCAGGGCAACGTCGCGCTGAACGTCACCCTGACCGCCATCAACTCGGTACTCGCCCTGTTCACGCTGCCGGTGATCGTCAACCTCTCCGTCGCCGCGTTCATGGGCTCGGACAGCTCGCTCGGCCTCCAGTTCGACAAGGTGCTCCAGGTGTTCGCCCTGGTGCTCATCCCGATCGCGATCGGCATGGTCGTCCGGCAGCGGCGTCCCGCGTTCGCCGAGCGCATGCAGCGACCGGTGAAGATCCTCTCCATCGTGGTCCTCATGGTCGTGATCGTCGGCGCGGTCCTCGGCGTCAAGGACGAACTCGCCGCCACCATCGGCGCGGTCGGCCTCATCGCGCTGCTGTTCAACCTGCTCAGCCTGGCCATCGGGTACGCGGCGCCGCGCCTGCTGCGCGTCGGGCACCGGGATTCCGTCGCGTCGTCGTTCGAGATCGGCGTCCACAACGCCACCCTGGCCATCACGATCGCACTCAGCCCGGCCCTGCTCAACAACACCGACATCGGTATGCCACCGGCGATCTACGGCATCCTGATGTTCTTCACCGCCACCGCCTTCGGCTTCGTCGCCGCCCGCCGCTTCCGGGCCGCGGACGGTCCGACCCGCCTGCCTACCCCGACGGCGTGAGCGGGCACTGAGCCACACCGCGCGAGCGGCGGCGTGCCGTACCGCCGCTCGCGCGCGGCACCGGATTTCGCCTAGGGTCCGGTCATGCCGCCTGAGGGTTCCGACTTCACGGCCGGGCTGCCCCGCAAGCGCATGGGCGCCGGCCTGCTCGTGACCGATCTCGCCGGCCGGGTCCTCCTCGTCGAGCCGGCGTACAAGACGTCGTGGGAGATTCCCGGCGGGTGCGTCGAGGCGGACGAGTCTCCGCACCGGACGGCGGCCCGCGAGTGCCGTGAGGAGCTCGGGCTCGCCATCGAGCCGGGGCGGCTGCTCGTCGTGGACTGGGTCCCCCCGCGGCACCCCAGGACCGAGGGGGTCATGTTCGTCTACGACGGGGGCCGGCTGACCCCGTCGCAGGCCGCCCTGATCGTGTTGCCGCCCGCCGAACTGCGGAGTTGGTCGTGGTGTGACCGGCGGGAGGCCGACGGGCGGCTGGTCCCGCTGCTCGCCCGACGGGTCGCGGAGGCACTCGCCGCGCGCGACGACGGCGTCACCCGCTACCTGGAGGACGGCTTCCGGGTGAGCTGACCCGTCCGGATCCGCTCCATCTTCCCTGCCGTGGGGTCTGGACCAGCGCGTCGTCGACAGTGACCATTGGTAGCTGTGCAAATACTGTGGGTTGGATAGCTCGCTCCCCCACCGCCACCCGACCCGCGACCGACGACCACGTCACCGCGCAGCGAGGAGACACGCCCGTGACCGGAGCCGCCACCCGCACCGAACAGGGCACCACGTCGGAACAGTCGGCTCCGGCAGGGGCGCAGTCGGTCCTGCCGGAGCTGCGGACGATGTACTGGGAGACCGGGATGCAGGCGCGGTCCGAAGCCGGCCTGTTCACCGTCTTCGCCGAACTGCCCCGGCTGGTCTGGACGGCGGTCCGGACCAGCTGGCGGGCCGACCGGCTCCGGACCTCGGTGGTGGCCGCTGCCACGGTCGGCGGCGGGGCGATGGCCGCCTTCGGGCTGCTGGCCACCCAGCGGGTGCTCGTCGAGCTGTTCGCCGGGGGCCCGACCACGGAGAAGGTGGTCGCCGCGACGCCCGCGCTCGCCGTGCTGGCGGGGGCGACCGCGCTGCGCGCCGGCATGGGCATCGCCACCGGGTACGCGCAGAACGGGCTCACCCCGCGGGTGAGCCGGGAGGTGGAACGCGGCCTGTTCGAGATGTCCACGGCGGTACGCCTGGAGGCGTTCGACGCCGACGCGTTCGCCGACGACATGGAGCGCGCCTCCCGGGGCACCGAGTCGACGGTCGACCTGGTGGAGTCGTCGATGAACCTGCTCGCCGGGCTGGCCGGCCTGCTCGCCGTGGCAGTCGCCGTCGTCGTCATCCACCCACTGCTGCTGCTGGCGCTGCTGGTCGCGACGCTGCCCAAGGCCTGGGCGTCGCTGCGGGCCGGGCACCTGCGCTACCGGACCTACACGGCCGGCTCGGTGCGGCGACGGCGGCTGTGGCTGCTGCACCGGCTGATGGCCGAGCGGGACTCGGCGCCGGAGCTGCGCTCCTACGGGCTGCGCCGCTTCCTGCTGGACCAGTACGACCGGGTGATGGAGGTCGAGACCGACATCGAGCTGGCCCTCGCCCGCCGGGTCACCACGACCACCACGGTCGGGGCGGTGATCGGCGGAATCGCCACCGCCGTGGTCTACCTCCTGCTCGGGCTGCTGCTCGTCGACGGTCAGATCCCGCTCGCGGCGGCGGCGACCTGCGTGGTCGCGGTGCAGGCCGCGCAGCGTTCGCTGGCCGTCACCACCTTCCAGGTCGACCGCGTCTACACCGAGGGCCAGCACTTCGGCGACTACACCGGGTTCATGACCCGCGCCGCCGACTACCTGCACGACCCGGCGCCGGGCGCCGCGGGCACGGATCCCGGCCCGCTGCGTGAGCTGGCCGTGCGGGAGGTCAGCCTGCGCTACCCCGACCGGGACGTCCCCGCCGTGGACCGCGTGACGCTGACGATCACGGCGGGGCAGACGGTGGCGTTCGTGGGCGAGAACGGCTCGGGCAAGACCACCCTCGCCGCGATGATCGCCACCCTGCGCGCGCCCACCGAGGGCGTCATCTGCTGGAACGGGCGACCCCTGCCCGAGTGGGACCTCGACCGGTTGCGGGCCCGCATCGCGGTGGTCACGCAGGAATACCACAAGTGGCCGTTCACGGCCGCGACGAACATCGCCGTCGGCGACGTCGAGAGCGAGGCACGGCAGGACCGGATCGAGGCCGCCGCCGCCCGTGCCGTCGCACACGACATGATCCAGGAACTCCCCGACGGGTACGAGACGCTGCTCGACCGGACGTTCGCCAGGGGCCAGGACCTCTCCGGCGGCCAGTGGCAGCGCATCACGGCGGCCCGCGGCTTCCTCCGCGACGCCGAGCTGCTCGTCATGGACGAGCCGTCCTCCGCCCTCGACCCGCGCGCCGAGGACGCCCTGTTCCAGGCCATCCGGGACCGGCAGGGTCGGGCGACCACCATCCTCATCACCCACCGGCTGGCCAACGTCCGGCACGCCGACCGGATCTTCGTCCTGCACGACGGCGCGCTGGTCGAGGCCGGCAGTCACGCCGAACTCGTCGCCGCCGGCGGCCGGTACGCCGAACTGTTCGCCCTCCAGGCCGCCGGCTACCACGGCGCCCACGACGAGCCCGCCCCCGCGCCACGGCAGCGCTGACCGACGGGCGCTCCGGCCCCCGGGGGCGTCCCGGGGGCCGGAGCGTCGCGTCAGTGGATGATGACGGGAGCCTTCGGCTGCCCCTCCTGCTGGCCGTCGAGCAGGTGCGACGGCTCGCGCCGGCGCGGCAGGAACGCCACCGGGACGAACGTGAGCAGCACCAGCGCGAACGCGACCCAGAACGTGGTGGCGAAGGAACTGGCGGCGAAGTCGAGGCCACGCTGGATGAGCGAGGGGTCCACCGGGAACTGCTCGGCCAGCTCCGGCTGCTGCTGGACGGCGATGGCGAGGCCGGCCTCCGTCAACGGCTCCCCGCTCGGGTCGGTCGCCCCGGGGATCGGCCGGGAGCCGTTCAGCTCGCTGGTGAGGATCACCGACATCATGGCGGCGCCCACGGACCCGCCGATCTGCTGGAGGATGTTGACCAGGGTGGAGCCACGGGCCACGTCGTGCGCCTTGAGGGTCTTCAGCGCCGAGGTCATGATCGGCATCATGGTGCCGCCCATGCCCAGGCCCATGACGAACAGCGACCCGCAGAGCAGGACGTACGAGGTCTGCGGGTCGACCTGGGTGAAGGTGAAGAACCCGAGGGCGATGAGTGCCAGCGCGAACGGCACGGTGCGGCCGACGGGGACCCGGTCGGCCAGCATCCCGGCCACCGGCATGGTCACCATCGCGCCGATGCCCTGCGGCGCCATCAGCAGGCCGGCGGCCAGCGTCGTCTCGCCGCGGATCTGCAGGAAGTAGCTCGGGAACAGCAGGCCGGCGCCCATGAACGCGATGATGAACACGAACATGGTCACCGCCGCGACGGTGAGGTTGCGGTTGGCGAACAGCCGCAGGTCGAGCAGGGGGTGCCGGGTCCTGAAGGAGTAGAGGACGAAGGCGACGAGGAGCGCGCCGCCGACCACCATGGGCGCCCACACCCCGGTGTCGGCGAACGTGCCGGTCTCGGGCAGCGAGGAGACGCCGTAGAGGAAGAGGGCGAGCCCCGGCGAGAGCATCAGCATGCCGAGGAAGTCGAACGACTCGGACGGCTCGGGGTTGTCCTTCGGCAGCGCCAGTGCGGCGTAGACGAGTGCCAGGGCGCCGATCGGCAGGTTGATCAGGAAGATCCAGTGCCAGCTCGCGACGTCGATCAGCCAGCCGCCGAGGATCGGGCCTCCGATGGGACCGAGCAGCATCGGGATGCCCAGAACGGCCATCAGCCGGCCGATCCGGTGCGGCCCGGCCGCCCTGGTCATGATCGTCATGCCCAGCGGCAGGAGCATGCCGCCGCCGAGGCCCTGGAGCACGCGGTAGCCGATGAGCTGCCCGATCGTGTCGGCGTTGGCGCACAGCCCGGACCCGATCGTGAACAGCGCGATGGCGATCATGTAGAGCCGCTTGGTGCCGAACCGGTCGGCGGCCCAGCCGCTGAGCGGGATCACCGTGGCCAGCGCGAGCGTGTAGGCCGTCATGGTCCAGGCGACCTCGGCGTACGACGCGTTGAACTCGCGCTGGAAGGTCGGCAGGGCGACGGTGACGACCGTCACGTCGAGGATCGACATGATCGCGCCGAGGACGACGACCCCGGCGACCTTGAGCACCGAGGCGTCGAGTTTGTCCGAGGTCGCGATGGATTGCTGTGTCACTAAATCTCCTGGGTCCCCGTGGTGGCCGGCGCGAGCCGTGCCTCGACCTGTCACGTACTGACACTGTCCGCAGGCAGACTAACGAGCGGCACCGACGATCGGCGTACGATTTCCGACCGCCGGAGAGTGGGCGACGCCACGTCGGCGGGCGGGTCGACCGCCGCAAGGGGCGCTCGCGCGCGAAGTCGGGGCCCGGTCGGCCCCGCCGCCGGCGGTCAGCCCACCTTGGGTACGGCGCGGGAGATGATCGCGGCGAAGTCGACGCCGCGGGGCAGCGTGCCGTACGCCTGGCCGTGGTCGCCGCCGAGCCGGGAGGCGCAGAAGGCGTCGGCGACGGCGGGGTGGCCGTGCCGCACCAGCAGCGAGCCCTGCAGGACCAGGGCGAGCCGCTCGACGACCCGGCGGGCCCGCAGCTCGACGTCGTCGTGGTCGGACAGCTCGGCCTGCACCCGGCGTACGGCGGCGTCGAGCCGGGCGTCGGCGCCGGCCGCGGCGGTGACCTCGGCCTGGAACGCCGCCATGACCTCCGGTTCCCTGGTGAGGGCGCGCAGCACGTCCAGCGCGGCGACGTTGCCGGAGCCCTCCCAGATCGAGTTCAGCGGGGACTCGCGGAAGAGCCTCGGCATGCCCGACTCCTCGACGTAGCCGTTGCCGCCCAGGCATTCGAGGGCCTCGGCCGCGTGCGCCGGCCAGCGCTTGCAGACCCAGTACTTGCCGACGGCGAGGGCGAGCCGCTTGAACGCGGTCTCGCCAGCGTCGCCGCGCGCGGACCGGTCGGTGGCCCCGGCGAGGCGCATCATCAGGACGGTGGCGGCCTCGGACTCGACCGCGAGGTCGGCGAGCACGTTGCGCATCAGGGGCGCCTCGACGAGGTACCGGCCGAAGGCCTGCCGGTGGGTGGCGTGGTGGGCGGCGGTGGTCACGCCCTGGCGCATGCCGGCCGCCGCGCCGATGACGCAGTCGAGGCGGGTCAGGTTGACCATGTCGATGATGGTGCGCACGCCACGGCCCTCGTCGCCGACCCGCCAGGCGACCGCGTGCTCGTACTCGACCTCGGCGGAGGCGTTGGAGCGGTTGCCGAGCTTGTCCTTGAGGCGCATCAGCCGCATCGGGTTGCGCGTGCCGTCGGGCAGGACGCGCGGCACGAGGAAGCAGGTGAGCCCGCCCGGCGCCTGGGCGAGGGTGAGGAAGAGGTCGCACATCGGCGCCGACGTGAACCACTTGTGCCCGAGCAGGCGGTAGGTGCCGTCCGGCTCGGGGCGGGCGGTGGTGGTGTTGGCGCGTACGTCCGAGCCGCCCTGCTTCTCCGTCATCGACATGCCGGCCAGCAGTCCCCGCTTGGCCAGCGGCGGACGCAGCCCGAAGTCGTACGACGTGGCGGTGAGCAGCGGCTCGTAGCGCGCGGCCAGCTCCGGGGCGTGCCGCAGCGCCGGCACGGCGGCATAGGTCATCGAGATCGGGCAGCCGTGGCCGGCGTCGGGACGCCAGGTGTAGAACTTGGCCGCGCGGGCCACGTGCGCGCCCGGCCGGTCGTCCGCCCACGGCGCGGCGTGCAGGCCGTGCGTGACCGCGGTACGCATCAACTCGTGCCAGGCCGGATGGAACTCCACCTCGTCGACGCGGTGGCCGTGCCGGTCGTGGGTGCGCAGGACCGGCGGGTGCTCGTTCGCCAGCCGCCCGTGCTCGATCGCCTGCTCGCCGCCGCCGAGGCGGCCGAGCTCGTGCAGCTCGGCGGCGGCCCAGCCGGCGCCCTCGCGTTCGAGCCCGTCGAGCAGCGCCGCGTCGTCGGCCGTGTCGTGACCGACCAGCGGTGGAACCTGGTTGAGGACCTCGTGCGTCGTCACGGCGACACTCCCAGCGCGCGGTGGAGGAAGGCGGTCAGGTGCTCGATGGTGCGCGGCCCGGCGACCCCGGCGGCCAGGGGGCCGACCATCGCCTCGGCCAGGGCGCCGACCAGCGCGGTGGCGGTCAGCTCGGGATCCTGCGGGGGAAGTTCGCCGCTCGCCACCCCCTGGGCGACGTGACCGGCGATCAGCGCGGCGTACGCGCGGCGGAAGACGAGCCGCTCGGCGTCGACCGCCGGGTCGGCCGGCTCGGCGAGCAGCGCGTACGCCAACCGTGGCGACCGCAGCGCCCGGCCGGAGAACGTCTCGATGACGGCGGTGACCCGCTCGGCGACGGTGCCCTCCAGCGCCGCCGCGCGCGCCACCGCGTCCACCTCGCGCTGCGAGGCCACGCGGAACACCTCGGCGACCAGGGCGGCCTTCGTGGGGAAGTGCCGGTAGACGCTGCCGGTCGCCATCCCGGCCCGCTCGGCGACGGCGGCGACCGAGCAGCCGGCGTACCCGTGCTCGGCCATGATCTCCAGCGCGGCGGTGATGATCCGCTCCCGGGACGCGCTGAGCCGGGCCTTCACGCGTTCGGTGCTCCGGTAGACCACGCAAGGATTGAACCATCATTCAATCCTTGCCGGCAAGGGGCCTGCCAGGCTGGCGTACGACCCGCCCGCGACGCGGTCTAGGCTCCCCCTCTTCGGCCGGAATGGACCCCCTGGCCCGCCTGTTCGTCAAGGGCCGCTGGCAGGACTGGCCCGCCGCGCAACGCGACGCGGCACGGGAGTTCCTGGCGGCCTGGTGGCAGCACACGCTGGTGGATCCCGGGGCGAGCGTCCCCGCCCACGAGGCCCTGGCCTTCGTCGCCGAGGTCAGCGGACAGCTCGCCCCGTGGCTGGACACCTGGGCGCGGCTGCTGGCCGACCCGACGGCTCGGCGACGACTGGTCGCGGCGGCGGACGAGTGGTCGTACGACCTGGTCGTCGACCGCCTGCCCTGGTCGAGCTGGCGGGACGAGGAGGACACGGCGTGCCTCGCGCTGTCGATGTGGGTGCTGCGGCACGCGCCGGCCGCGCTGCGGGAACACGACGCGTCCGCCGAGCTGCGCGACCTCGTGCAACTGCTGGCCCTCCCCGACGCCGACCGGTGGGACAGGCGCGGCTAGCCACGCGAGGCTGCCGGGAACGGCGAAAGGGGGCACCCCCGTCTCGGGAGTGCCCCCTGGGCCGTAGCCGGCACGCGGTCCGCGGGCCAGCCGGGCAGGGGCGATGCGTCAGCAGCCCTGCCGGCGGCTGTAGATCTGGTGGCGCGCGCCCGCCCAGCCGATGTAGCCGACCGCCTCTACGCAGTAGGACGCCGTGCCGGTGACGCCGACCGGGCCGGCGTGGTAGCTGAAGTCACCGGAGTCGGTGTCCGCGCTACCCGAGCGGGTGCAGTGCGCGCCCTCACCGGAACGCTCGGCGCAGCGGTAGATCTGCACGAAGGTGGGTGCCGACTTCCCGTAGGCCGCGCCCCGGTGGTAGAAGCACGCGCTGTTGGTGCCCCCGTTGCTGCTGTTGTAGTAGATCACCAGTTCGCCGTAGCCCGAGGACTGCACCTGGCTGTAGATGATCGTGCCCGAGCAGGAGCCGGCCGCCTGGGCGGCGGGTGCGCCGACCGTCATGACCGACGCGACGGTCACCAGTGCCATCAGGGTCGAGAACACTCTCTTCATGGTCACCAAGGCCCAATCCACAGTCGACTGTCTTCCGTTGTGGATCATGATCGCACACGGGCGCCCGAACACCGCCCCGTGGGCGACACGCCGCCGGGGCGTCAGAGCTGCCGCAGGATGGCCACCTTGTCGTACGCGACGGCGACCACGTCCGGCTTCCCGTCCCCGGTGACGTCGCCGACGGCCAGGGCGTCCTCCTGGGACCCGACCCCGTCGACGCTGTTCGTCGCGTACCCGCCGAGGGTTCCGGTCGGTCCCTGCAGATGGACGCTCACCGCCAACCAGTTGGCGTGCGCGACGACCAGGTCGTTCCGGTTGTCGCCGGTCAGGTCGCCGATCACGAGACCGGCGGCGCAGTCGTAGGCGGGATACCTGGTCGGCGTCGCGGCGAGCCCACCGACGCCCTGCGCGAACACCTGGACGGCGGCGTCCGGGGTGTTGCCCTGGACGCTGGTCACCAGGTCGGCCCGGCCGTCGCCGGTCACGTCACCGACCGCCGCGCCGAGGCTGACCCGGCGGTGGCCGTTACCGTCCGCCGGCGTCCGGTAGGTCGTCGCCGGCCCGTAGGAACCGTCCGCGCGGCGCAGCCGCACCCACGTGCCGTGGCCGTAGAACTGCGCGAGGTCGACCCGGGCATCCCCGTCGAGGTCGGCCACGAAGACCTGGTTCGCCGGCGCACCGGCCGTGAACGGCCCGGTGACCGTCGTGTGCGTCGGGAACGTGTGCGTCGCGCTCTGCGCGTGGATCCTCACCTCGCCCTGCTTCGCACCGACGACCAGGTCCGGGCGCCCGTCACCGGTCACGTCCGCGATCGCGACGTCCTCGGCGCCACCGGCCACCAGCACCGGCGCGGCGAGCCGCCCGCCCCGCTGGAACAACACGTCGACGCCGGCGGACGAGGACATCGCCACGTCCGTACGCCCGTCGCCGTCGATGTCGGCGACCGCCAGCCGTACGTCGCTGTTGTAGCCGCCGTGCGCGGGGATCCTCGTGGGAGCGCCGTACCCGTGGTCGGCCTGCTGGGCGAAGACCAGCACCGAACTCGTCTGCGTGCCGGCGGCGGCGTCCACCCCGACGACGATGTCACGCCGCCCGTCGCCGGTGACGTCGGCGACCGCGACCGCGTTGGTCCCGGTCGACCCCGTCGCGAGGTACCGCGCGGGCGCGAAGGCCCCTGCGCCCGCCGCCCCAGCGCGCGCCGGCGCCGCCACCCCGGCCGCCACGGCGAGCGTCGCCGCCATACCGACCCTGACCAGTCTGTCCATTCCGTCCCCCGTTCGCATCCCGGCCATCGATCGACAGCCGCGCATGCGCCACGTGCCCCGGCCGTCGACGCCGCAAACCTCGCGCGAGGCCGACCCCGGCGATTGGCACGGGGACGCGGCCCGCCCGGCGGCGCGGAACGCGCACGCGCCGTCTGCCGCAGGCCGCGCCGACACCCGCTCACGCCGCAGCCGGCGTCACGGGGCGTGGCGCCACCAGGGGTTCTCGAGAACGAGTTCCTCGAGGTCACGGACGTTCTCGGCAACCGTCTGCGCGGGGATGTCCGGGCGTTGGAGCGAGACGCGGAGGTCCGCGGCGAGGTAGCTCGCCTCGCGCACCTCGCACTCCCGGCGCAGGGTGGCCGGGGACGTCCCCGTCTCGTCGGCGACGACGTCGAGGACGGCCTCCATGTGCGGGCCGCTGAACCGGACCAGGAAGAACCAGTCATCCATCGGTTCGCCGAAGCGCGCCCACTCGAAGTCCAGCAGCGCCGTCACACTGCGGTCGCGAGCGAGCCAGTTTCCCCAGTGGCAGTCCGCGTGGACCGGGACGGCCACGCTCGCCTGCGCCGGCGCGCCCTCCGCTATCGCCGCCAGACCGTCGAGCACCCGGCGAGGGATGATCCCGTCCCGGTTCAGGGCGCCGAGGCTCTCCACCTCGGCGAAGAGCGCGGCCTTGCTGACGAACCCGCCGTGGTCGAGCGTCTCTGCCAGCGTCTGCCGGGCGGGGGCCGCAGGCGTCCAGCGGTGCAGGGCGTGCAGCCGCTGCACCGCCTCCGCCGCCAGCAGGCGCGCGGTCACCTCGTCCACGCCGGGCATGTCCATGCCGGGCGTCGCCCCGGGCGCACGGGCGTAGCAGGCGTAGCGGACCTCGTGGGTCTCCAGCTCGTAGCGCCCGCTGTCGAGCAGCGGCGCCGTGATGCCGGCGGGCAGGTGGGGCGCGAGGGCGATCTCCCGGTCCAGCCGCGAGTGGCGGTCGGCCTCGATGACCTTCACGACGACGTCCGCCCCCAGGTAGACGTGGTGCGAGAGGCTGTCGCCGACGATCATGGGGCCGGGGTCCCGGCCCAGGGCCGCCGTGGCGATCGCGTGGGCCACGTCGTGGGCCTGTCGCGGGTCGATCATCGGCGGTCGCACCGCGGCGTGGCCGTCGTCCTGGAGAACGTCATCCGAGTGTCCGATCGTGAGGGCCGGTCGCGAGAACCCTATCCCCGTACGGTGATCGCCGTTGTCCACCTTCGACGTGCCTGCCGCCCTCACCCGGCCGTGGGAGTTCCCGCGGCGCCGAACCACCTGGCGAGCGCGACGTCGAGCGTCTGCTGCTCCTCGCCGACCCACGCGACGTGCCCGTCCGGCCGGAGCAGTACGGCCGGCACGTCCCACTCGTCGCTGCCGTCGGCGACGTGGTCGACCCGGTCGGCCCAGCCGTCCACCGAAAGCCGCCCCGTCTGGTCGAGCAGCAGCCCGTTGCCGGTGCGCAACAGCTCGAACAGGCGCCCGTGATTCAGCCCGACGTCGCGCAGCCGCCGCCCGAGCAGGTCGTGGCCCGCACCGAAGTCGTACCGGATGTCGATCGCCGTGATCTTCTCGATCAGGAACCGGTTGACGTCGTTGAAGTTCATGAGCTGCGCCAACAACCGCCGAACCGCCTGCGGTCCGGGTTCGTTGGTCGTCAGCTGCATCTGTGCGCGGGTGTTGTCCAGCACGTCGGCGGCCACCGGATGCCGCTCGGACCCGTAACTGTCCAGCAGGTCGTCCGGCGCCCAGCCGTTGACGGCCGCCGCCAGCTTCCACCCCAGGTTGAACGAGTCCTGGATGCCGAGGTTGAGTCCCTGCCCGCCCATGGGCGGGTGGACGTGCGCGGCGTCCCCGGCCAGGAACACCCGGCCGACCCGGTAGCGCTCGGCCTGGCGGGTCGCGTCGCCGAAGCGCGACAGCCAGCGCGGGGAGTGCGCGCCGAAGTCGGTGCCGGCGTACCTGCGTAGCTGTCGCTTGAACTCCTCGAACGTCGGCGGCACCGAACGATCCTCGACCACGCCCTCCGCCGGTACGACCGCCCGGAACACGCCCGGCTTGCCCGACGGCCCGATCCCGAACCGCTTCTCGGTCCTGCGTACCTCGGTCATCACCTCGGTGAGGTGATCCGGGGACGCCGTCACCTCCATCTCGCCCAGCAGGGTGTCGATCTTCGACGGCTCGCCGGGGAATCCGACCCCGAGCAGTTTCCGAACGGTGCTGCGCCCACCGTCGCAGCCGACGACGAACCGCGCCCGCAACGCGGTCGCGGTTCCACTTCCAAGGTGTACGGTCACGCCGTCGTCGTCCTGCGCCAACCCGACCACCGCACAACCGCGCCGGATCTCGGCCCCGACTTCGACCGCGTGCTCGGCGAGCAGTCGATCGGTGAGCGTCTGCGGAATGCCGAGCACGTATCCGTGGGCGGTGTCCAGCCCGGACGGGTCGGGCTTTTCGATGCCCGCGAAGAATCCCCTGAGCGGATACTGCCTGCCGTTTTCGAGGAACCGCTCCAACAGCCCCCGCTGATCCATCACCTCGATACTGCGCACGTGCAGCCCGAGCGACCGCACGAACGGCGGCGGCTCGGCGTCCTTCTCGACCACGAGCACGTGGACGCCCCGAAGACGCAATTCACTCGCCAGCATCATGCCGGTCGGACCGCCGCCAACAATGATCACATCGAACATGAATCCCCCATGGTGTGCCGATTCCCGCGCTCGGCCGACGATTCTGCGCCACGACGGGGGTCTTGCCGCAAGCCCTGGGGTGCGGTATATGTTAATGGTGGCAAGGAGTTCTCCTCCTTGCCTTTGTTGTTCTCCGGCCCCGCACGCGCGGCCTTTGTTGTTCCCAGGCCGACGGGATCTGCCCGTCAGTACGCTGCGCTCGTCACCGGTTCCTCACGAGCTGCCCTGCTGCCGGCGCACCATCTCGGTGATCCAGATGGGCGCGAACGGAGACGTACAGCCCGGGGAGGTCGGGTAGTCCTTGAGCACCCCCAGGCGCTCACCGATCTCGATCGCGCGGGCGCGGTGCCCGGCGTGCTCGATCCCGATCCGAGCCAGGCACTCGTTCATCGCCCACTGCAGGCGATCCGGCGCGTCTCTCATCTCCGCCTCGATGACGTCGAGCAGTCCTTCGAGGTCGAGGCCCTCGGGCCTCTTCGTCACGCGTTCGGCGGTCAGGGCCCAGCCGGCACTCGCCACCACTGGATCGGGATCGGCGGACCACGCCAGGCGCAGCTCTTCGGAGTGCGGGTTCTTCTTCACCACGTAGTTCACGAGCCAGTCGTGCACCTTGGGTGTGCGCGCCCCACGCAACATAACGTCCAACTCGTCACGCCCGAACGCCTTCGGGCGGCAGATCAGGATCGCCAGCAGCCGCGCCGCGGTGTCGTCCGTCGCCCAGAGCCGGCACGCGAGTTCCTGCTGCGTCCTGAGCCGCTTCGCGAGCGCGCGCAGCTTGCCGAGGTGCACACCATGGTCGTCACCGTGTCTCCTGTTCACCTCGCGCGCCTTCGGGTCCTCGAGTGCGGCCAACTCGGCCATCACCTCGGCCACGGTCGTCTCCGTCACCTCAGCCTCCTCCCCGAACTGTGCGGCTCAGCCTACGAGGGAAGCGCGGGTGAGCCACCTGATCAGCAAAGAGCATGGTCGAGACCACCCATCCGCTGTGGCATCGTGGACGCTGCGTCCGTGTGCCGGGCTCCGCTGGTCACCGGTGGGCCTACGGTGCAGGAGGACCCTGTGCCCGCGCCGGGTCCGGCGCTGGTTCGGCGGATCCGCCCGTCGCGCTGGCTGGCTGCGGGTCCTCCGTGCTCGCCGACCGCGCCCGCAGCCGGCGTACCTCCGGCACCGCGAGCGTCGCTGCCGTGCCGACCGCGACGGCGCCGGCCCCGGCGACCAGCGTCGCGCTGGCCCCGATCAGGGCGCTCGCCGGACCGGCCAGGGCGTACCCGATCGGTTCGAAGGTGTAGGCGCCCAGCCAGTCGTACGAGCTGATCCGCGACAGGGTCTCCGGCGGGACGTTCTCGTGCATGGCCGTCTGCCAGTACGTCCAGAAGACGGACTGGGCGATCCCGCCGAGGAACGCGACCGCGGCGATGGCGACCGGGGAAGCCGCGACGGAGAGCAGCAGGAGCATGGGTACGAAGAGGAACGCGCCGGCCACCGCCGGGATCAACGGCCGCCGGGGGTGGGCCGACATGGCGACGAATCCACCGACGAACGCCCCGAGGCTGATCGCGCCCAGGATGAGGCCCCAGCTGGCCGGCCCGCCGAGCTCGTCCTTCGCGATCAGTGGGCCGAGCACCATGAACGGCGCCAGGCCGAGCATCCGCACGAGCGCGCTCTGGAGGGTCACCGGCCAGAGCCACCTGCGCGACCGGAAGTCCTGCCAGCCGTCCCGAACGTCACGCAGCACGCTCTTGCCCGAGTTGGCGACGGGCGCGGAGCCGACCCGGATCGCGCTGATCAGCACGGCGCTGAGCAGGAAGGAGAGCGAGTCCAGCGCCAGCGCGTAACCGGCGCCGACCGCCACCACCAGCAGCCCGCCCAGAGCCGGCCCCACCACCCCCGCAGCCGCGATCATCAGCCCTCGCAGCCCGTTGGCCTCCCGGTGGTGCTCCGCCGGCACCGTCTCCGGTTGCAGGGCGCTGACGGCCGGGATGAAGAACGCCGAGGCGATTCCGGACACCACCTGCAACAGCAGGAGGTGCCAGATCCTGGCGTGGCCGGAGATCAGCAGCGCCGCCATCACGCCCTGCGACGCGAACCGCACCAGGTCGGCGGTGATCATGAGCCGACGCCGGGACATCCGGTCCGCGACCGCGCCGCCGATCACGAGAAACAGCGCCAGGGAGAACGCCTCCACGGCGAGCACGAGTCCCAGGTCGGAGGCGGAACCAGTCAGGTCGAGCACCCCGAAGGCCAGGGCCACGACGGTGATCTGGTTGCCGAGCTGCGAGGTGATGCGCCCGCCGAGCAGCAGCCGGAAGTCGCGCTCCCGCAGCACGCGCATCGATGGAAGTTTGAACAAGAGAGGGCCTCCTCAGACCGAACGGACTGCGCCGTGCCGCGTCATGGCGGCGGACACAAGCCCTCCATCTTGGCCCAACAGTTGGGCAAGGACGCCGCGAATTTCCGCGATCCCTTCGGGACTCACCACCGAGGCAGAACAGCACGTTGCGGGGCGAGGTCGTCGAGATGGTGGCGGTCGTTCCGGATATGGCGGTGGCCGCGACGTCCGAGTCGCCGCCCGCCACGCGCCGGCGGCGAAGCGCTTGCTCCTCACGCGACGTCATGCCACATAGTCGGGGGCGTGGCGGAGCACCTGACGGTGGGGCGCGTGGCGGAGTTGGCCGGGGTCAGCGTCCGCACCCTGCATCACTACGACGAGATCGGCCTCCTGGAGCCGTCCACGCGGACCACGGCCGGGCACCGGGCCTACTCGGCGGGCGATGTGGAGCGGCTGCGGGAGGTGCTCGCCTACCGGCGGCTCGGCTTCGGGCTGCGGGAGATCGCGGCTCTGGTCGACGACCCGGCCACCGACGCGGTCGCGCACCTGTGCCGGCTGCGTGGCCTGCTGATGGACCAGCGCGACCGTGCTGCCGCCATGGTGACGGCCATAGACAGGGAACTGGAGGCACGGGCGATGGGGATCAGGACGACGCCGGAGGAGCAACTGAAGGTGTTCGGGGCACAGTTGTACGACGCCATCGGATCTGCCTACCCGGCGACGCGACGCACCGAGCCACGGATCGCCGCACGCATCTGGGATGCGCTGGGGGACGCACGAACGGTGCTGAACGTCGGGGCTGGCACCGGCTCCTACGAACCACCCGACCGGGACGTCACGGCGGTGGAGCCGTCGGCGGTCATGCGGGCGCAGCGTCCCGTGGGTGCGGCGCCGTGCGTGGCCGCCCATGCGGAGAATCTGCCGTTCGAGGACCAGTCCTTCGACGCCGCGATGGCCGTCAGCACCGTCCACCACTGGCCGGACCCCGTCGCCGGGCTGCGTGAGATGCGGCGGGTGGCGCGCCGCGTGGTGGTGTTCACGTACGACGCCGATGACACCGGCTGGCGTGAACGGTTCTGGCTCACCCGTGACTACCTGCCCGAGTTCGCGAACCTTCTTGTCGGCTGGCCCTCACTGGCCGACCTGACCAGCGCGATCGGAGGACGCGCGGAGCCGTTGCTCGTCCCGTGGGACTGCACCGACGGCTTCTTCGAGGCACACTGGCGCCGGCCCGAGGCGTACCTCGACGAACATGTCCGCCGCGCGGTCTCGGTGTGGACCAGGGTCGGACCGCAGGCTGAGCAACGGGCAGTCCGCAATCTCCGCGAAGACCTCGCCTCAGGCCGGTGGGCCGAGCGCAACCGCGACCTCCTCGCCCTCGACACGGCAGAGCTCGGCCTCCGCCTGCTCGTGGCCTGAGCCGCCCTGCGGCATGCCGGCGCGAGACGCAGATCCGGCGCACGCTGATCGGCCCACCGGTGTACGGCATCCGGACGTGCCGGATCGAGGTGGTCCGGCCCGGATGCTGAGTGCCTGGCAATGGCTACGGCCCGTTCCCGGCGGAGGAACGGGCCGTAGCCGCGTGCAAGGGTGGCCGGGACGGCGGCGATCAGATGGTGAAGCCGCCGTCCACGTTGATCGTCGCCCCGGTGACGTAGCGCCCGCCGGCGCCGGCGAGGAACGCCACCGCTGCTGCCACATCGGCCGGGTCCGCGTAGTGGCCGAGGGCGGTGTACCCGTTGATCGTGTCGGCATTGGGGCCGTCGGCCGGGTTCAGCTCCGTGTCCGTGGCCCCTGGATTCACCAGATTCACGGTGATCGCTCTGCCGCCGAGTTCGCGTCCGAGTGCTTTGGTCAGGCCGATCAGGGCGGTCTTGCTCATCGCATACAGCGCGAAGCCCGGAAAGACAGCCCGCTCTGCCACGTTGCTGCCGATGTTGATGATCCGCCCACCGGCCGACATGTGTCGCACCGCAGCCTGGGAGGCGACGAACGGTGCCCGGACGTTGACCGCGACGGTCTGTTCGAACTCCTCCAGCTTCAGTTGCTCCAGCGGTCCGAGCAGGAACGCGCCGGCGTTGTTGACCAGGATGTCCAACCGGCCCAGCTCGCCGGCGACCCGGTCGACCGCGCCGACCACGGCCGCCGGGTCGGCGCTGTCCGCCTGTACGGCGATGGCCCGCCGTCCCGCAGCCTTGATCTGGTCCACCACGTCATCGGCGCGCTGCTGATTCTGCTGGAACGTCAACGCCACATCGGCGCCGTCCTCCGCCAGGCGCAGCGCCACCGCAGCGCCGATGCCGCGACCACCACCAGTAACCAGAGCCACCTTGCCGTCAAGTGCGTTGTTCATGACAGCAGCCTGGCCGACAGGAGACCCGCCGTCTGGCGGCGATCGGACGGCGCGTTCTCCTCGCCGTACCACCTCGCGCGTCAGGTGGCCGCTGGAGACAGTTCCACCTCGCCGTGGCGTTTCGACAGCCTGTCGATGTCGAGCCTGTCGGTCCTGTCGATCCCCTCATCCCGGTGACGACTAGACCTCACCGACCGCGGCGGCCTGGATCGATTTGCGCAGGGCGGGGCCGATCGGTCCGCTGAGCTTGGTGAGTTCCTGGATGCGCTGCTTGTTGGCGCGTCTGGTCCCACGGTCGAGGACGAGCGTCAGGTCGCCGGCGGCAACGATGGCCACGAGTGCGGCGTCGGCGGAGTCGATGCTGCCGACGGGTTGGTGCAGGGCGGCGTTGACCAGGTCGAGGAGTTCCGTGCGGACGCGGGGGTCGCGGAGGGGCACCCTGGTGGTGGGGAACAGCCCGAGAATCTTGCGGGTTGGAGGTGGACCCAACCGCCGTCGCTGAGCTGCTGGCGTACCGCTCGGACGGTGGTGCCCTGCCTGTGGCCGATCCAGGACTGCCATGTGTGCGGCTTGGAGCCGGCGATCTCTTCGAGGAGCGCGTCGAGGACGGGATCGCGGCAGGGGTGCCGAACGTCGATGGCGACGCGGCCACATGCGTCGGTGAGGTGGCCGCCCCGGTGGAGGTCGGCGAGGGCCGCGGCACGGAGCATGGCGCCCAGGTTGGTACCCAGGCCGACGCCGCCTTTGTCCGGGTCGTAGGCCAGCACGAAGATGCGCTCGGGAAGGCTGTCGGGTACGGCCACGTCATGCCTCCTTCGGCTCCCCGGTGGCGGGAGCTGCTGCGATGCCCTTGGTCAGCGCCGCCTGGACGATGCGGATGGCCTCGTTGGTGTCGATGCCGACGCTGGCGATGACGGCGGCGTACTCGCCGGCGGCGCGGCTTGCCGCGTCAAGCCTTGCGACAAGTCAATCAAGGGCGTAAATCTCATGGCGCCGTCTTCACGGTCCACCAGCCCGTAGCGCACCTGCGGCACTCGTACGCCACAGGGCTGGTCTCGCGCGGCGCCCCCGTCCGAGGTCATCCAGCCTGCTGAAGCTCGTCTCGGGCCGGGTCGGCTGGCACGGCTGCGGCACTTCCCTGCTGTACTGCTGGCCTCACACGAGGCGCTGAATGCGGACCTTGGGCTGCTCGTTCCTGCACTGGTTATCGGAAGGGATCAAACGTCGATGCGGAAATGGACGGACAGTCGCGTGAACTGCGGTGACATGATCGGCGTGGTGACGGCCGGGACTCCCTCCCCCTCTGCCGACACCCCATCGGCGTGCGGCTGCGCACCAAGGTCACGCGGTGCCGGATCCCGCGCAGCCGCCCTTGCGATGACGTTCGAGCTCATCGAATCCGCCCAGAAACGCTGGCGCGCGGCCAACGCCCCTCACCAGGTCGCTCTCGTGCGCGCCGGGTCCCGATCCGACAAGGGCGTGCTCGTCGAGCGCGAACAGTTCGCTGCGGCATGACCGACCCTGCGGAGAGTCCACTGCTGTTCCTCGATGTCGATGGGCCGCTCCTGCCGTTCGGGGACGGCCCGCAGCGCGAACTGTCAGGTGACGTGTCGACCTCGCATCTGTCGCGGCTCGACCCACAGGTCGGGCATCGTCTGGCGGCGCTGCCATGTGCGTTGGTCTGGGCCACGACCTGGGAAGAGGAGGCGAACACCGAGATCGCGCCCCGGATCGGGTTGCCGCGCCTACCAGTCGTACGCTGGCCGGAGGCCTCCGACGAGCACGAACGCGAGGACCAGTGGTTCGGACTTCACTGGAAGACCCGGACCGTGGTGGCGTGGGCGGAGGGACGCCCGTTCGCCTGGGTCGACGACGAGATCAGCGACGCCGATCGGGACTGGGTGTCCGCGCACCATCCCGGCCGAGCCCTCCTCCATCACGTCGTGGCATCGCGGGGCCTCACCGACGACGACTTCGCAGCCCTCGATCAATGGCTACACGCAGCCTGGGTCAACCACAGGATTTGACGATTGCTCCTCGCATGTAGGTCCTGTGCGCTCCGTGCGGCAACGTCCATCCGCGTACGCACCCTCAGGGCGATGGTTCGCACTCGGTCGCCAGCGGCTGCCCTCGTCCCGGCTGGCTGCTGTCACCGACGCGGCCGACAGCAACAGGAGACAACCGGCCGGCAGGCCGCAGGGGCGTCCACAGGGTGATGGGCGGGACCGCAATGCGATCGGGCCGTCGGCCCTGCTTCGCATAAACTCTCGTGACTGCTTCGTCGCTAGGAAGCACCGGCCGTCGTTGAGCTGTGTCATCAGCAGGGCTGAGCTGTTCGAACGGCCCACCGGAGTCCACAGGCGTCCCGCGCTGCCCGCGCCCGCCGTCACACACCGAGAGGGGTCAGATGGAGACCTGGCGTGTCCTGGCGGCTGTCATCATCGGCCCGGCTGTGAGCCTCCTAGGCGTCGCCCTGGCCACCAACTTTCGCGGGGTGACGGAGTGGCATATTCGGCGATCGATGTCCACGGCGAGCGTGCTACGGCGAGTCCCACCGTGGCGCTCGCTACCCGACGTCCCGCACGAGGAGCGTCTAGCGCGCTTCATCCTGCTGGAACGGGTGATAGGCGTAGCTTTCGCAGTGGCCGGCGTGATGATTTTGGTTGCTGTCAGCTACAGCGCCTTGACCGGTGAGCCGATAAAGACGGTGAAGTAGGCAGCTTCGTCTCGACCACCGACCCGCCCTTCAAGGAAGCAGGCCGGCTGCTCGTCCCGCCACATCAAGCGGGCCTCGACTGCTCGTACGGCCGCTGCCGGAACAGACTGAGTCGGCTCCCGTGTCACGGACCGCGCCCCTCGGCGGACACCGCCCCCATGCTCGGGCCTTGCCGCGCGGTCCCGGCGCGCACCTTCCCCGGCGCCGCGCTGGTCAGGCGCGGCGCGGCCGGCGCGCGCCCAGGCGGCGGCGGGCGCGGCCCGTTGCGGGCCGCCTTTAGACATACAGAACGTTCTTCAAGACCGTCGGCAGCCGGCCGTGTCCTCCGTCGACTGATCGTGTGACAGTCGTCCGTCGACTGATCTGCGACGCCTCAGCGCGCTGATCGCAGCATGGGCGGGCAGCCGACCTGGCCTTCGAGCTGTCCGCGGAAACGCTCCTCGACGACCTCGGTCACGGCTTCGCTGTCGCCGCTTTCCGCCACCGTGAGCAAGGCACACTCCTGGTCCAACGAGATCCCGACGTGCCCCCCGCAGGCGGATCACTTTCGAGCCGGAAAACCGTTTGAGCCCTCCTTCCGCGTTCCCGTAGGTTGCCGATGCCCCGTCGCAGCGAGGACAGAGGACAAACCGCGTGACCCCGCCCGCTCTTTAGACCTGACGCCTTCTTCCGTGCATCTACAGGCCGACCCTCCCGTCGGTTCTGCCGGGCTGCCCGCGTGCGCCCGTTCATGCAGCGTTTGAGGCCGCGCGCAATCGGCCTCGTGTCAGGTCTTTAGAGAGATCATCATGTCTTCACAACCTCATACTGTGCTGCCCTGGATCGTTCGCCGGACCAGGCTGCCTCTGCTGTCGTTGCGGTGCGTGGACTGCCGGTCGGAGTCGGCCACCACCGGCGAGGGCAGGTTCCGCGTCAACGCCAACGGCAAGCTGCTGGACGTGTGGCTGCTGGTCCGTTGCGTGTCCTGCAATCGGACGAGCAAGCTCACCGTGCACGAGCGAGCGTCGGTCAGATCCTTCGATCCGGCGTTACTCGACGGCTACCACGCCAACGATCCGGAGCTTGTGGCGGCCACGCTGCTGGATCCGCTGCTCGCCCGGCGCAACCGGTACGCCCTGGACTGGCAGGGGGCCTGGCACCTGGACACTCCGCCGGCACCGCTCGACGAGGCGTGGCCACTGCAAGTGGAGGTCGACTTCGAGGATCCGGTGCCGGTCCGCCCGGAGCGGCTCATCGCGCAAGGGCTCGGCCTCAGCAGAAACGAGGTACTGCGCCGGGTCAAGTGTGGCATTTCCCTGCGCCGTCCGACGAGCGCCGGATTCACTTTTGTCGTGATGATGAGGGACTCGATGAACTGATTTGCACTCCCAGCGGTGGGAGTCACAGCCGTTACCACGCCACATACGCATACAGCGGGAATCAGAAGTGGGGACATAGGCCGGCTCGCCCATGTCCCCACTTCTGACAACATCCGATCGTTGCCGTCTACCGCATTCTGGCTTGATCAAATGCACACAACTCGGCAGAGCCGTGAGCGCTGGCTATGCCCCGGAGGCCATGTACGCGGCGAGGATGTAGTTGGGGTGGCGGTCGAGGTCCTTGCGTGCTCGGTCGTAGCGCATGGTGGTTCTCGGGTCGGTGTGGCGGGCGGCGATCTGCACGTCGCGGAGGCTGACGCCGGCGTCGAGCGTCGTCGTCACGAACGTGTGCCGCAGCATGTGGGGTGCATCCTCGGCATCCGGATCCCCGCCGCCGCCCGACGCTTCCTCGATGCCGTACTGCACCATGATGTGCAGATCCGCGGTGAGTAGATCCCTCGAGAAGGGATCGATGAAGAGAAGGGGACGATGAGAGGCAACGCCCGACCCGTACTTCATACTGGAAGGCAGTTCTCGTGGACGGCGCACCGGTTACCCTCAGCCCGTACGACCCGCAATGGGCTGTGCTGTTCGAGCAGGAGCAGGTCATCCTCGAAGCCGCTCTGGCGCAATGGCTGGTCGGGCCAGTCGAGCACATCGGCTCCACATCGGTTCCCGGCCTGGCAGCAAAGCCGATCATCGACATGATGGCGCCGGTGCGCAGTCTGTCAGAGGCGGTAGCCGCCATCGAGGTGGTCATCGCTCTCGGCTACTGCAACGGCATGCACCGTCCGGAGGAAGCGCACTACTTCTTCAAGCCGGAGACCGACAACTGGTGGGAGCGCACCTACCAACTCCATCTCACCGAGCCGACCTCCCTGCTGTGGCGGCGACGAGTCGCGTTCCGCGATGCGCTGCGGTGCCGGGCGGATTACCGGTCCCGGTACGAGCGCCTCAAGCGCGATCTCGCGCACGCGCACGGCGCTGACCTCATGGCCTACGCACGCAACAAGGACGACTTCGTCAACGAGGTCCTCGGCGCGCGCGACAGGACGCAAGCGCCGACCGTCAGCTACACCCGGAAACCCTGACGGTCTCTGACCCGCTGTGAAATGCCCATGCGTTTCTGTGTTCCTCCGGGTAGGGTCGCCACCGCCGCACTGGTCGGCCAGGGCATGGCGACGGCGATCTGCCCGCAGCCCTTCCGGCCGCAGCCGCCGACCGATGTCGTGATGCTCAGCCGAAACCGGAGGCCCCCAGCGATGGCCCGAAAGACATATCAGGTCATCGTGCGTGGCAAGTTCGCGCCACTCGATGACGAGCAGCGGGCCGCGCTGCTCGCCAAGGCTGACGAACACGACGTGTTTCGGGCGAAGTTCACCGAGGAAGGCACCGTGACCTACGAGCGGTCCCTACTCGCCTTCACCTTCCGCTGCCTGGTCTCGGCCAACGGGGAGGACGAAGAAGCAATCGTGATTGGCAAGGCGGAAGCGCTCGCGGCAGCCGCCGTCTCGGGAATCGGTGCCGACTACCGCGACCTCAAGTCTGTCTCGACCGACCTCGACGACATCAAGATCCGCCGCCGACGGCAACACTGACACTCGTAGCCGTCGGGCTTCGCCACCGGCGCCCGAGAGGCGGCCCGAGGGGCGCTGCACCTCCGTGACGACGATAACGTCCGGTACCTGGACTCGGTGCGGACCTCCGGCGCGGGCGGAACCTGGAGATCGGAGACGGCGCCGACACGGTGGACTTCGACCTCAACCCCAACCAGATGCGGGAGCTGCACGACGCGCTCACCGCCACCATCACCGCTGACGACTTCGCCGACGCGCCCGGCGCCTACTGGCCCAAGGAGAACGTCGAGCGGTACGTCGACTGGTCCGACTTCGAGCACGAGCACGGCTTCAGCCTGGAAGCCGGCGACGGGCATCCGCATGGTGAACCTCACCCTGCCCCTCAAGCAACTGCAGGCACGGCGCGACCAGCTCGCCGCTTGAACCTCATGATCGAGCGCCGCGACGGCGGCGGGTGGGCGCTGCCCGACGGCCACATCGAGCCGGGCGCGAAGACCGCGGCCGACCCGGCGGGCCCGGGATCTGACCGAAGAAGCCGGGCTGGTCGCCACTCTCACCGACCCGCGGGTCGAGTTAATCGATCATCAAGAAGTTCCGGAGTCACGGCAACGTTTGCTGGGGTCGAGAGCGTAGGTAGTGGCCGTGAGATTGGAACTGAGGGCGCGGGTGGCTGATGCATGATCGCGAGGATAGGGAGGTGACAGCCTTTGTACGGGCGCGCTACGGATCGCTGCTCCGGACCGCCTTCCTGCTGTGCGGGGACCAAGGGAAAGCCGAGGATCTGGTCCAGACGACGTTGGCCAAGACGGTTGTGGCGTGGCCTCGACTGCAACGCTCAGAAGGCGTCGATCACTACGTTCGGCGCATTCTAGTCAACACCTTCGTGACCTGGAGGCGGCGCCGATCCTGGTGGGAACAGCCCTTGGGTCGGCTGGTGGAGAGTCAGGCACGCGACGAGTACGTGGGGGTGGAACAGCGGGACCTGCTCCGCCGGGCGTTGGACGGGCTGCCAGCACGACAGCGTGCTGCCGTCGTACTGCGCTTCTACGAGGACCTGTCCGAGCAGGACACGGCGCACGTACTGGGTTGTTCGGTTGGCACGGTCAAGAGTCTTTCATCAAGGGGTCTGCAGGCTCTGCGTAGGCAGTGGGTTGAGGCCGACGCTGCTGCTGATCAAGAGGTGCGCTATGCATAACACGACCAAGTTGCGTGACGGCCTGGCAGACCTGGCCGAGTCGGTGGTACCGACCGAGGGCTATGAAGGCAAGATCATGCGGCGGGCGGACCGGCGTCGAGGGCGGCGGCGTATCGCCGCCGGAGCCGCGACTGCCGTGTGCGTGGCGGTGCTGGTCACGATGTTTCGGGTTGTCGGATTCGGGTCCACACCGCAACTCGCTGCACCGCTGCCGGATGGCCCGTTTCTGGGGTGGTCCCCGGTGGGAGACGTGGACGCTGGCCTGGTACGTGAGGCCACCGGCGTCTGGGACCGTACCAACTCGGCAGGCCCGCACACTGATGTTCGGGCCCTTGTCGCGACGCGCCATCCACGCCTGCGCTCGACGGTGGTCGTCCTGCAGGGATACGACAAGCAGGGCGACGCGCGGTTGGCGTTTTTCACCGGTGATCTTGGTGCGGCGGACGCCTTGCGGATGCGGGTTGATCGGCCGGTGCCCGACCCGGTGAAGACTCAGGTGATAAGTCTGGTCAGTCCACGGTTGTCCGGAGCCGTCGGCGAAGTCAGTGATGACTCCGCGGGTACCTATGCCATTGCCCTCGCCATGCCGGGCGTGACAGCGGTGCGGGTGTCGAGTACCGCAGTCGATGATGAAATGATCCAAGAACCGGACGGACCCACGAGTCGTCTTGTGGTAAAACGGTTCCCGCTCGCTGCGACCGCGCAGACGACGACGATCGCGGGGTTCATCAAGCCGAAGCGACCGTTCGCCAGCCTCACGAGAGTATTCGAGGTGCCCGGTGAGGACGGTGTGGACGGCGATGCGCGAGCCGTACCCGCTGAGGTGGTCGGCAGGAACGGCCAACAGATAATCGTGGCGTTCCCAAAGGATCAGGGAGTCCGGCGAGGGCAACTGGCAGTCGTCGCCGAAGGTTTGGTCGGACGCGTAACGGCAGTCGATACCGTCCGCGGCGAAGCCACTGTCGACCTCGTTACCAGCACCGGGTTCGCCGGCCAGGTGTACACGAATATCAGTAATGTTCCGGGTTCCGTACGGGGCACCGGCGGAAAGCTGGTCATGCAGGGCGTTCCCGCAGACGGTGAGGTTTACCAGACCAACCGTGTCTTGATGCCGGATCCGTCCCAGCAGAGCAATCAGGTTGGCGCTGTCACGATCGGGCGAGCGTCTGCGGACAAGGCGGCAGGCGCGACCACGGTGGAGCTTACGCCAACAGCCGACCTTGCCAACCTGACCAGATTGTCGATCATGACGCCATCCGCCCCCTGACGGCGCCCCGCCGACGCAAGGATGCGCGGAGGCGAATCGCCTTCGCGCATCCTCAACAGGTCCGTAGATCAGTAGTGGACCGAGCCGCTGCCGGAAGCCTTTGCGATGTCACCGCCGCTCCCCGGCTGCTGGCTCGGCCGCCAATAGGCTCGCTCGCGCGGTAACCCGGTAACGCCCGGTCAGCACCGATCAACGTGCGAGCCTCCCCGCTCTCCTTCGGGAGGGCCGGGGGCCCGTTTCGCGCTGTAGTTGATGTACGTCAATTTCTCTGGCAGGCTCGGCATTCGGATCGAACAGAGTGGAGCTCGCATGTCTGCACTTCGTCGGGTCGTCGCAGCCACAGCGCTGGTCGGGGCGGTGTCCGCGTCCGTCCTGCTCTCCGGGCCTGCGGTCGCCGCCGAAACCAAGTCCTTTTACGGCAGGGGAATGAACAACAACTACTTCACGGCGCTGACCAACGCCAACAACGCTGCGCGCTCCCTTGCCAGCGCCGACGGCTTCGACCCGGACACGCAGTGCAGCCACGGTGGAAGCTTCACGACGCAGCCGTGGCCGGGCCTCTACTCGGTGCTGGCGCAGATCAACTGCACCCGCTGAGTATCCAAATCAGGAGCCTTCGGGGGCAGTCTCGCCCGGCTCCGGGGAACGCTTCGTGTAGCAGCTGCGTCGGGTAACGACCAACGCCGACGCAGCCTGCGGGCTGGACCAACCGTCACCTCCAGCGGCGGGGCTCGCGGGCGTCCCTCATGCGAACGGTTGGGTGGCTCTCATCCTGTTGGCCCACCAACCCAGCGGCCCTGCTCACCTCCGGGTGGGCGGGGCCACTTCGTGCTGCCTGGACCACCTCACCGCCCAAGCGCGGCGTCACGTGCTCGCCCTCCGACGCGTACTCGACGAACACCGGCCGCGGCCGACGGGCGGGATCAACGCATCCGCGACGCGTTTGCTTATGATCCGCTGACGCCTAACGACGGCTAACGACAGAATCAGCAAGAGCCACCCCCGTCCGAGGGTGGCTCTTCTGCGTTATTTCGATGGTGGGCGATACTGGGATCGAACCAGTGACCTCTTCGGTGTGAACGAAGCGCTCTCCCGCTGAGCTAATCGCCCTCAGCGCCGCTGACTCTACCTGATCGAGGGACCGGACCGGAAATCCGGGGTCCGCGCGCCGCGCCGCGATCGGTCGACCCGGCGGAGCGCCGGGTCGGTCCGGGTCAGTGCGTCGCCAGGTAGTGCAGCGCCTCGGCGACCACGTCGATGCCGAAGCTGTACTTCAGTGACAGCCAGACCACCGAGCCGACGAAGGCCAGGCCGACGGAGCCGAGCACGAAGCGTACGGCCAGTGAGCGGTCCTTCACCCACTGGGTCCAGTTGTGCACGTGGCGACGGGTGAAGCCGAGCAGCCGGCGGGCCCAGTGGAACTCAACGGCCCAGATGCCGAGCCCGGCGATCACCAGCAGCCAGCCCGGCCCGGGCAGCGGGATGAGGGCGATGCCGATGGTGACGACGAGGGCGCCGGCGATGGCGATGAAGATCTTGAGGGTGACCCGTCCGGTCGGGTTGGCCCGGATCAGGTCGAGGGTGGTGCTCAGCCGCTGCCGCCAGCGGGGTCGCTGCCGCCGCTCGGCCAGCTTCGTGCCGCCTGCGCCATCCCGGTCGGTCGTCGGCCGACCGGGCCGGTCGTGCTGCTCCGTCGGCACCCCGTACCCCCGCCTTTCGGCTGCTCGGGCCGCGACGTTCGGCGGGCCCGGCACTGCCATCGGATCCACTGAGGATCGTTTCGTAACCATTTCCTCCCCCAGTGTGGCTCGCGCCCGTCACTGCAACGGCCGACTGGACGTTACCGGAGTAAGTCGACGACTGAACCACCCGATGCCGGGCGGGATCACGCACTGGGCAGAACCGGAAATCCTACATGAATATTCACATTCACGCGGCCTTTCCGACCCCCTTCCCACCACTGGGTGAAGTCAGCGTATGGCGGAGCGTAGCCAGGAGTAGCACCTGAGTATGGGAAAAGCGGGACACGCGCGTTCCGCAGCGGTGCCGGGGGGAGATCGTCCATGAGTGTCATCCGACCGACGACCGTAGAGGTCGAGACGTCGCTAAGGCTCGTCGCACCTGACGCCACCGCCTTGCCGGTGCGTGCCAGTCTGCGTTACGACCCTGCTGATCCGTATGCGGTCCATGTCCTGTTCCACGCCGAATCCGCCGGCGGAGAGGCGGTCAGCTGGTCGTTCGCCCGGGAGCTGCTGGTCACGGGCCTCGACGAGCCGGCCGGCATCGGCGACGTGCGGGTCTGGCCCTGGGCCACCCCGCGTGGGGACTTCGTCGCGCTGGCGCTGTCGTCGCCCGACGGCAACGCCCTGTTCGAGGTGCCGCGCAGCGTCCTGGTGCGCTTCCTGCGGCGGACCTACGTCGTCGTCCCGCGCGGCCGCGAGGCCGAGCACCTGGACGTCGACACCGCGGTGACCCGGCTGCTCGCCGGCCGCTGAACCACCGGCCACACCGGCCGTCCGGGGCCGCGCGGATCTGCCGAGTCCGCGCGGCTCCGGCCCACCATGGGGTACGCGCACCGCCTCCCGCCCTTCGCCGAGCTCAGCCGTGGGTGGTGATGCCGCCGTCGACCGGGATCACCGCACCCGTGAGGTACGCGCCGGCGCGGGACGACAGGTAGATCGCGGTGCCGGCCATGTCCTCCGGCCGGCCGATGCGGCCCAGCGGCACCTGCCCCTCGATGGCGGCCCGGGACGCGGGGTCGTCCAGCGCGAACGCCATCATCTTGCTCTCGAACGGCCCCGGCGCGATCGCGTTGACGGTGATCTGCTCGCCGGCGAGCTGGTGGGCCAGGCTGCGGGTGAGCATGTGCACGGCGGCCTTGGTCGCCGAGTACGCGTACACCTCCATCATCGGCACCCGGATGCCGTCGATGGACCCGATGTTGATCACGCGGGCCGGGTCGTCGGCGCTGGCCGACGCGCGCAGCGCGGGCAGCAGCGCGGTGGTGAGCCGGAAGACGGCCTTGACGTTGACGGCCCAGAGCTTGTCGAACGCGCTCTCCGGGTACGACTCCAGCGGCGCGCCCCACGTCGCGCCCGCATTGTTGACCAGCACGTCGAGCCGGTCGAACCGCTCCCGGACGGTGGCGGCCAGGCCCTCGGCGCCGGCGTCGTCGCCGAGGTCGGCGGGGATGGCCTCGCAGCGCCCCTCGGCGGAGAGCTCCTTGGCCACGGCCTCGCAGACGTCCGCCTTGCGGGACGAGATGATCACGTGTGCGCCGGCCCGGACGAAGCCCTGGGCGATCATCAGGCCGATCCCCCGCGAGCCGCCGGTGACCAGGACCGTCTTGCCTTCGACCGAGAACAGATCCGTCATGCCCATCCCATCGCGAGTCGGCCGGGGCCGCCGGGGCGGGGGCGGCCCGGTCCGGTCCGGTGCGGACCGGCTCCGGCCATGCCTCCACCGGACGGCGCTACCGTTCGGTAACGTAGCCCGCCTTCGACGACCTCGACAACCCCCGTCGGTCGGCCCGGGGCCGGCCCGCCGCACGCCCGCCCGCCCCGGCCCACCGGCCGGCCGGCGGGCGCCCGCGGGCCGGGCCCGCAGTGCGACCGGCCGCGCGCGTTACCTGGGAGGCGCTCCCGGGATGCATTGGCCGTCGCTCCGGGCTACCGTCGCAGGCGATGGTCTCTTCCGGTCAGCTCTCCCCCGCTCCGCCCGGCAACCCGGCGACCGCCCCCGCCGAGATCGACACGGTCGCCCTCGGTGACCTCGCCCCCGAGCCGCGCTGGCGTCGTCCGGTGCTGCTGGAGAAGGACCTGCTCGTGCTGACCACGGGCGGACACGGCACGGCCGAGTTGGACTTCCGCGCCCTGCCCTGCCGCCCCGGGACGCTGCTGCGGGTGCGCGCCGGCCAGGTGCTGCGCTGCGCCGGCCCGCAGCTCGACGCGACGGTGGTGCGCTGGGATCCGGCGGCGCTGCGCGGGCTCGACGTCGATCCGGACGCCGTCCCGGCCTGGCTCCAGCTCGCCGGCGAGGACGAGGACGCGGTGATCAACGAGGTGAGCCAGCTGGCGGTGGACTGCCAGCGGCACCGGGGACTCGCCGTCGCGCGCGGACTGCTCCGCCACCAGCTCGCCGTGCTGCTGCTCCGGCTGTCGATGCTGCCCGAACGCGCCCACCCGGCGACCCGGGCGGAGGCCGCCACCTTCCATCGGCTGTGCCGCGAGGTCGAACGCGGCTACCAGCACACCCGCCGGGTCGAGGACTACGCCGCCCGGCTGGGCTGCTCGGTGCGTACGCTCACCCGGGCCTGCCTGGCGGTGACCGGGCGCAGCGCCAAGCAGGTGGTCGACGAGCGGGTGGCCCTCCAGGCGAGCCGGCTGCTGGCCGCCACCGACGAGCCGATCGCCCGCATCGGTCGGCGGCTGGGCTTCTCCGAGCCGACGAACTTCGGCCGGTTCTTCACCCGGGAGGTCGGGGTGAGCCCGGGCGCGTTCCGCGCGGCCCGCGAGCAGCCGGTACCCGGGCCGGTCGTCCGGCCCCGCCCGCCCGCCGACGCGACCGGCCGACCGCGCGGGGCATGATGTCGGGGTGCAGATCTCCGCGCGCGGCGACTACGCGGTACGGGCGGCCCTGAGCCTCGCCACCGCGTACCCTCGGCTGCTGTCCACCCAGGCCATCGCCACGGAGCAGGACATGCCGCGCAAGTTCCTGGAGGCCGTCCTGGCCGACCTGCGGCGGGCCGGCATCGTCCGGGCGCAGCGCGGCGCCGAGGGCGGCTACACGTTGGCCCGGCCGCCGCGCGAGGTGACCGTCGGCGCGGTGCTGCGCGCCGTGGAGGGTCCGCTGGCCGGGGTGCGCGGGCTGCGCCCGGAGGAGACCAGCTACGAGGGCGCGGCGGAGAACCTGCCCGGGCTCTGGGTCGCGGTGCGGGCCGCCGTGCGACGGGTGGTCGACGAGGTGAGCCTCGCGGAGATAATCAGTGGCCGGCTGCCCGCCCACGTCCGTAGGTTGACGGCTTTGCCCGACGCCTGGGAGCCGCGCTGATGCCCACCCCCGTCCTGCACACCGACCGCCTGCTGCTGGAGCCCTACCGGCCGGACGACGCCGAGGACGCCGTGTCCCTGCTCGCCGACCCGGAGGTGGGCCGGTTCATGGGCGACGGCCCACTGAGCGCCGAGGCGGCCGGCGCCCTCTTCGGGCGGATCTTCACGAAGGTCTACGCGGAGGACCTCTTCGACGTCTGGGCGGTGCGCCGGGACGGTCGCTACGTCGGGCACGCCGAGATCAAGCGGACGGACCAGGTCGACGGTCACGAGATCATCTACGCGTTGGCGAAGCCGGCCTGGGGCGCCGGTCTCGGCACGGAGCTGGCCCGGGCCCTGGTCCGCCACGGCTTCGACACCCTCGGCCTGCCCCGCGTGTACGCGACGGTCGCCGACGCCAACCACGCCTCGCTGTCGCTGCTGGGCAGGATCGGCTTCGTCCACGAACGTGACATCGCCGAGGACGACGGCAGCGTGACCCGCGTGCTCGTCGTCGACCGCGCCCCCGCCTGAACGCCGCCCCCGGCCGCGCCGTGGGGCGGGCCCGGCCCGGTCAGGGTCGCGCCAGCGGGCCCGTCGTGGTGTAGCCGCCCCGGTGGTGGACCAGCGGGTCCCCGTCCTCGCCGCCGCCGAGCGCGAGCGGCTCGACCACGAAGAGGGTGTGGTCGCCGACCGGCACCCGGTGCACGACCCGGCACAGCAGCCGGGCCAGCGCTCCGGTCAGCAGCGGCACGTCGAACGGCCCCGTCGTCCAGTGCGGATAGGCGGCGAACCGGTCGATCCCGCCGGTGGCGAAGACCCGGGCGGCCTCCCGCTGGTGGGCGCCGAGCAGGTGCACGGCGACGTGCTCGGCCCGGGCGAAGACGGGCCAGCTCGACGAGGCGGTCCCGAGGCAGAACGAGACCAGCGGCGGGTCCAGCGAGACCGACGTGAACGACGTGGCCGTGAAGCCGGCCCGTACGGGCCCGCCGGAGGCGTCCGGGTGGGCCGGGGCGACCGCGGTGACGACGGTGACGGTGGCGGCCTGCCGGCGCAGCAGCGCCCGGAACAGGTCCCGGTCCACCGGCAGCAGGTCGGCATCGCCCTGCCTGGACCACTCCACGGTGGTCACGCCGGCTGCGGAGTCGGGTGGGCGCCGGAGGTGCGGGGCAGCCCTCCGTCGACGGGCAGGCGAGCCGCGTGGAGAAGATCGTCCCGCTGCGTCATCGCCCCATGCTGCCGGGGGCCGGGGCCCCGGTCAATGCCCCTATCGGAGGCGGGATCGACGTCGGCCGACACCGCCCCGGACCCCTATTGCCGGCGGGTGGGGTTCGACCCCCTCGGGCGCACAGGATTCGTCACCGCCCCTCGACGCCGTCCAGAGCGGACGGACAGGGGTTTCACGATTCGGCGATCCGGGCATGTTCGGGTTCGACAGGGCAGGGAAGGGAATCGAAGGGAGTCCGACGATGGGTCTGATGTTCCGCAAGCGCAAGAAGTACGGTCCGATCATCCTGAACTTCACCGAGAACGGCTTCTCCTCCTGGAGCATCAAGATCGGTCGCTGGTCCTGGAACTCGCGGGCCAAGGCGCACCGGGTCGACCTGCCGGGTCCGCTGTCCTGGAAGCAGGACAAGTCCCGGGCGTGAGGTCCCGAGGTCGAGCGGGGTGCCGGTGATCCACCGGCACCCCGCTCGACGTTCGCGTCAGGACGCCGGTCCGTCCTCGCGCGCCGAGACGACCACGTCCCCGCCGAGCCGGCCGTGCTCCGGGTCGCGGGTCGCCTCCCCCGCGTCGAGCAGGCCGGTCAGCGCCCGGACGGCGTCGGACGACCGGTAGACGGTCGCCGTGAGGGCGTGCCGGCGCAGCTCGGTGACCGTACGCGGGCCGGAGCGCGCCAGCTCCGCCAGCAGCTCGCGGCGCAGCGGGCCGGGCTCCGGGGCCGCGACGACGTCGAGCAGCCGCCCCGCCGGGTCGCGGTAGCGCACGCCGGCGGCGCCGTCGACCGCCCAGAGCGCCTCCTTGAACGCCTCCAGGCTCTTGTCCGACCCCGTCGCGAAGGCGAGCAGCCGCGCCGGAGCCCCGTCGGCGGGCACCAGTTCCAGCTCGGTCGTCAGCGGGAACCCGGCGTCGGCGAGGGCGGCGCGCGCGGGGGTGCCGACGGCGGTGGCGAGCAGCACGTCCGCCGGCTTGCCGATCGCCGCGGCGGTCAGCACGGCGGGATCGGCGTCGTCGTCGTCCACGA
The DNA here is from genome assembly GCF_049841735.1 of Micromonospora sp. DT46. NCBI lineage: Bacteria > Bacillati > Actinomycetota > Actinomycetes > Micromonosporales > Micromonosporaceae > Micromonospora > Micromonospora sp. DT46. Next base: position 460,647 of record NZ_JBNCKW010000008.1, read on the forward strand.
CGGACAGCAGGGGCGCGCCGGCCGCGCCGGCCGCCTTGACCGCCACCGGCAGCCGGGCCGGTCCGCCGGGCACGAGGTGCACGGCGACGCCCGCCGGCAGTTCCGCCTCCACGGCGCCGAGCCGGGCCGGCAGCTCCTCGGTGCCGTCGGCGAGCACCAGCACGGTGAGCTGGCGCCCCCGCAGCCGGTCGGCGTGCCGGGCGACCACCCGCAGCGCGGCCTCCGCGGAGCCGGCGTCGCCGCCGGCGTACGCCAGGGCCAGGGTGGCCCGCCGGGCGCGGTGCAGCGCCCCCGGCAGCCAGGTCTCCAGGTGTCGGACGAGCAGCTCGCGCAGGACGGCGTCGGTCGGCATGCTGCCGTTCTACCGCACGCCCGCCCCGGGCCGGGCACAGCTCCCCCCATCCGGGCCGGACAGCGCGGCGCGCGGTCGGCGCGGCGCGCGGTCGGGGCGGCGTCCCGTCCCGAGCCGGTCAGGACGGGACGCCGTCGGATCCCGGTCGGGTCAGGCCGGGACGGAGACGCCGACGCCGCCACGGGTCTGGCCGCCGTAGCGCCGCCGCTCGGCGTCCAGGTCGAGCCGGCCGATCCGCTTGCGGGCGGCCAGGGCGGCGTCGTCGAGCCGGTCGGCGGGCACCAGCCAGACGATCTCGAACTCCAGCCCGTCCGGGTCCTGGCCGTAGAGGCTCTTGGTGGTGCCGTGGTCGGACGCGCCGCCCAGGGCGCCGGCGGCGGCCAGCCGCTGGGCGGTCACCTCCAGCTCGTCGAGGGTGTCGACCTCCCAGGCCAGGTGGTAGAGCCCGACGGTGCCGCGGCCGGCGGTGGAGGGGCCGGTGCCCGCGCCGACCTCGAACAGGCCGAGGTCGTGGTCGTTGGTGGAGCCGGGCGCCTGGAGGAAGGCGGCGCCCCGGAAGCCGTCCGGCGTCATCGGGATCGGCCGGAAGCCCAGCACGTCGCGGTAGAAGGCGACGCTGCGGGCGAGGTCACTGACGTAGAGCACGGCGTGGTTGAGGCGGTGGATTCCCATGCCACCGACGCTAGCGCGGTTTGGTTGAACGTTCAACTATCTGGCGTATGATGGGCGTCATGACCCGCTGGCTGGACCCCGACGAGCAGCGCACCTGGCGCGCGTACCTGACCGCCTCCCGGGCGCTGATGGAGGCGCTGGACCGGGAGCTGCAACGCGACGCCGGGATGCCGCACGCCTACTACGAGATCCTGGTCCGGCTCTCCGAGGCGCCGCAGCGGCGGCTGCGGATGAGCGACCTCGCCGAGGCCAGCGGCTCCTCGCGCAGCCGGCTCTCGCACGCCGTGGCCCGGCTGGAGGCGGCCGGCTGGGTCCGCCGCGAGGAGTGCCCCACCGACCGGCGCGGGCAGATCGCCGTCCTCACCGACGAGGGATTCGCCACCCTCGCCGCCGCCGCACCCGGCCACGTCGAGGGGGTACGCCGGCACCTCTTCGACGCGTTGAGCCCGGCCCAGGTGGACCAGTTGCGTCGGATCAGCGAGACGCTCGCCGCACACCTGACCGGTTCTTGACCAATACACTCCCGCTCGGGTCTTGTACTTACCGTCGTCGGATGAGCACGATGGGGCGTGCCTTACGGCTTCGGTGAACTGACTGACCAGGCGCACCACCTGGTGTCCTCCGGCGACCTCGCCGGTGCCCAACGGCTGCTCGCGGACGCGCTGACCGACGCCGACCCGCGTCCGGCCAACGCCACACCCGAGCTGGCCGAGGCCGCCAGCCTCCAGGCCCGCGTGCTGGTCGCCCTCGGCGAGCCGCACTCGGCCCGGGGCTGGGCCGCCTTCGCGTACGCGGCCGCGACCCGGCTGCACGGGCGCTCCGACCAGCGCACGGTTGCCGCCGCGGCCACCCTCGCGGCGGTGCTGCACCGGGTCGGCAGCTGGTCCCGCGCCGCCCGGCTCTACCAGGAAGTGATCATCGAGCTGACCGCGCTCGACGGTCCCGAGTCGCTGCGGGTGCTCGCCGCCCACGCCGACCTCGCCACCGTGGAGTACGCGCGCGGCCAGTGCCAGGTGGCCCGCGACCGGCTGCTGGACGCCTGGGAGCTGCACCGCGAGGTCTACGGCGACGGGCACCCCAGCGGCATCAAGATGCTGGCCCGGCTCGGGGCGATGCGGCGCGACTGCGGGCAGTTCGCCGAGGCGCACGACAACCTGGCGCTGGCCCGGGAGCTGTGCCGACAGCACCTGCCGGCGGACGACCCGCTGGCCACGCAGGTGGCGGGGCTGGCCAGGGCGGCCGCCAACCCGGACCACGTCTGCGCCGACACCGCACCCGTCGGCCGGGACGGTCCGATCGTGCCCTCCGCGCGCACCCCGCCTCCGGGCGACGGGCCGGCGACGGCACAGCACCCCTCGCAGGCGGGCTACCGCCCGGCGGAGCCGGACCCGTACGCCGGGCCGCCGCACGTGGTGCCGACGCCCCGGCAGCCGACGGAGGACCCGCCGCCCGGCTGGTGGCCCCCCGAGGCCGACGCCGGGGACGGGCCGGCCGACAGCGCCGTGCCGCCGGCGGTCGTCCCCCTGGCCAACGGCGCCACCGAGGAGGCCGAGGGGGTGCACCGGGTCCGCCAGCCCGGCGCGCCCGAGGAGCCCTACCAGCCGTCGCGGCTGCTGCCGGTGCCGGTGCACCGCGCGCCGTCCCGGCGCACCAACCGGCTGCTGCCGCTCGCCGTCGGTGGCGTCGCGGTGGTGCTGCTGGGCATGGTCGCGGTGATCACCGGGGTGGCCGGGATGGACGGTGCCCCCGACCCGGCGCCCCCGGCAGCCACCGGCGCACCGGCCTCCACGCGGACCGGGGACCCGGCCGGCACGGGCGCCCCGTCGGCCGCCGGCCCCACGGCCGGGGCCGTGGCCTCCCCCGGCAGCCCGCCGGGCTCGGTGACGCTGCGGGACAACCGCGACAACGTGGCGCTGCGCTGGACGTACCCGGCCGGCGGCGAGGGCCCGGTGGTCATCTCGGGCGGCCGGGTCGGCCAGGCGCAGACGGCCTTCGCCAACCTGCCCGCCGGCACCACCGCCTTCGTCGTCTACGGACTGAACCGCAGCACCGACTACTGCTTCACGGTCGCGGTCGTGTGGTCGACCGACACGATCGCCCGCGCCCAGCAGGTCTGCACCCGCCGCGGCTGAAGGCCCGTCGCGGCTGATGGGCCGTCGGCGACTGACGGACCGTCGCGACTGACGGCCCGCTCCGGCTGACGGCCCGTCGCGGCTGACGGGCCGCCGCGGGTCCCGGGTGGCGCGGCGCCGATCGTGGGCGCGCCGGGCGGTCCGGCCGGACCACCGCCCGGCGTGGCCCGGTCCGTCAGGGCCGCTCCGGGTCGGGCAGGGCCGGCAGCAGCAGCCGTACCCGCAGCCCCGGACCGCCGTCCCGGCCGGGGTGGGCGTCGGTCAGGACGATGCCGCCGCCGGCCCGGCGGACCAGCTCGCGCACGATGGCCAGCCCGAGGCCGGCGCCGCCGTCGTCCCGGGCGCGGGCGTCGTCGAGCCGGGTGAACCGCCCGAAGACCCGCTCCCGGTCCGCGGCCGGGATCCCCGGCCCGTCGTCGGTCACCGTCACCAGGTGGTACGCCCCGTCGCCGGCGCCGCTGCCGCCCGTTCCCCTGCCGGCCGTCCCGCCGTCCGCCGCTCCCCGGCCGGCCGTCCAGCCGTCCGGCGCTCCCCGGCTGGGCAGCCCGCCGTCCACCGCTCCCCGACCGGCCGTCCCGCCGGCGTCGCCCGCCTCGTCGGCGCCCGGGCCGGCGGTCAGCACCACCTCGCCGTGGGCGTGCCGGACCGCGTTGTCGACCAGGTTGGTGAGGATCCGGCGCAGCTCGTCGGGGTCGCCCTCGGTCCACAGCGGCATCGCCGGCGCGTCGAGGCGCACCGGCGGCGACGGATAACGGGCGGCCACCGCCGCCAGCAGGGCCCCCAACTCGACCGGCCCGGTGGCCCGTGCCGTCGGCCGCTCGTCGAGCCGGGCCAGCAGGAGCAGGTCGTCGACGAGCCGACCGAGCCGCTCGGTGTCGGCGAGCAGGTTCGCCGACACCGCCGTCCAGTCCGTCCGGTCGGCGAGCCGCCGGGCGACCTCCAGCTCGGTACGGATGTTCGTCAGCGGGCTGCGCAGCTCGTGGGCGGCGTCGGCGACGAACGCCCGCTGCCGGTCCCGGGCGGACTCCAGCCGGCCCAGCATCCCGTTGAGCGTCACCGCCAGCCGGTGGATCTCGTCCTGCGACGCCGGTACGGGCAGCCGCCCGCCCCCGTCCCGCCCGGTGATCTCCTCGGCGCCCCGGCGCAGCGCCTCCACCGGGCGCAGGGTCGCGCCGACCACCCGCCAGGCCACGGCGGCCAGCACCGCCACCAGCAGCGGAAAACTCACCAGCAGGATGGTCCGTACGACGTGCGCGCTGTGCCGTACGTCCGCCAGCGACCGGGCCACCAGGACGGTGCGCGGGTCGGCGGCGGTGCCCGCCGGTACGGTCACCACCCGCACCGGCCCGGCCAGGCCGACCCGCTCCCCCGACACCGTCAGCCGCTGCCGCGCGCCGGTGTCGATCCGTTCCGGCGACACCATCGGCACCAACCGGTCGGCGTCGATCGAGGCGGCCCGCACCCTGCCCTCGGCGTCGATCACCTGCACCCGGACCTGTCCGCCGGCCACCGGCAGCGGATCGGGCAGGACCTCCTCGGCGGCGAGCAGCGCGACCGCGTCGGCGGTCTGGAACGCCTCGGTGTCCACGGCGCGTTGCAGGGCCCAGCCCAGCACGGCGAGCAGGACGAGCCCTCCGACGGCCAGTCCCCCCGACACCCCGAGCACCCCGACCACCATCAGCCGCCCGCGCAGCCCGAGCGCGGCACGCAGGCGCCCGCGCGCCCCCCGCGTCACGGGGCGAGCCGGTAGCCGGCGCCCCGGACCGTCTCCAGACGCTCCCGGCCGATCTTGCGCCGCAGGTACCCGACGTAGACCTCGACGGCGTTGGGCGCCGTCTCGACGCTGGCGTCCCAGACGTGGTCGAGCAGCTCCGTCTTGGAGACCACCTCGCCGGGGCGGCGCATCAGGTAGTCGAGCAGCGCGAACTCGCGGCTGGTCAGCGCGACCTCGGCGTCGGCCCGGGTCACCCGCCGCCGGGCCGGATCGAGCCGGAGGTCGCCGACCGCGAGGACCGTGGGGCGTTCGGGGGCGCCGCGACGCAACAGGGCCCGCAGCCGGGCCAGCAGCACGACGTACGAGAAGGGCTTGGTGAGGTAGTCGTCGGCCCCGCAGTCCAGCCCGTCGGCCTGGTCGTACTCGCCGTCCTTCGCCGAGAGCATGAGCACCGGGAGCCAGTGCTCCTCGGCGCGCAACCGGCGCACCAGCTCGTAGCCGGAGAGGCCGGGCAGCATCACGTCGAGGATCATCGCGTCGTACCCACCGTGCCGGGCCGCGTCGAGCCCCGCCGGGCCGGTCGCCGCCACGTCCACCGCGAACCCCTCGGCCTGCAGACCCCGTTGCAGGGCGGACGCCAGCCGCGACTCGTCCTCCACCACCAGCAACCGCACGGGGTCAAGGGTGCCACCCGTGCGGGCGGTCGTACGGTCGTCCTCAGCGCCCTCACAGCGTCGGGGAGGCAGGATGTCCGGCAGGAGGTGTCACATGTCCGTCCTGAAGAGCCGTCCCGTCCTACGCTGGCTGGTCCCGGTGACCGCCGTCGTGACCGTCATCGGCGGCGGCGCCGCGCTCGGCACGTTCGCCGCCCAGGCCGAGCCGAGCCTGCCGCCGCGTACCGCCGCCCAACTCCTGGTCGACCTGCAGACCTCCCGGCTGGAGGGGCTCTCCGGCACGGTCGTGCAGCGCGCCGACCTGGGCCTGCCGCCGCTGGCCGGCCTGGTCGCCGGCGACGGCCCGGCCGGCCTGCTGACCGGCACGCACACGCTGCGGGTCTGGCACTCCGGGCCCGACCGGCAGCGCATCGCCCTCGTGGACACGCTCGGTGAGCGGGACGTCATCCGCAACGGCCGCGACGTGTGGGCCTGGAACAGCCGGTCCAACACCGCCACCCACCGCACGCTCCCCGAGGGCGCCGGCGGGACCGGGAGCCCGGAGTTGCCGGTCACCCCCGGGGAGGCGGCCGACCGGGCCCTGGCGGCGATCAGCCCGAGCACCGAGGTGAGCGTCGGCCGGTCCGCCACGGTCGCCGGCCGGGACGCGTACGAGCTGGTGCTCGCCCCGCGCGACGCCGCCTCGCTGGTGTACCAGGTGCGCATCGCCATCGACGCGCGCCAGCACGTGCCGCTGCGCTTCGAGGTCTTCGCCGACGGCAGCGACAAGCCGGCCTTCGAGATGGCCTTCACCCAGGTGTCGTACGCCCGGCCGGACGCCGAGCAGTTCACCTTCAACCCGCCGCCCGGGGTGAAGGTGACCGAGGAGACCGCCGGGAACAAGCCCGCCGACGCGCCCGGGAAGCGACCGGCGCACGGCGAGCGGCCGGACGTGCGTACCGTCGGCGAGAGCTGGGCCACGGTGGTGGTCGCGCGGCTCGACGGTGCCGGCACGCCCGCCGACCGGGCCGGGACCGCCCCCGCCGGGGACGGGTCGACCGGCGACCCGGCGGCGCTGCTCGGCAAGCTGCCGAAGGTCAGCGGCGACTGGGGCAGCGGCCGGCTGCTGACCGGGAAGCTGTTCAGCGCGCTGCTCACCGACGACGGCCGGCTCATCGCCGGAGCGGTGACGCCGGAGCGGCTCTACGAGGTCGCCAGGGGCTGAGGACCGGCAGTCCGGGGGCCCGCCACGCGGCGGGCCCCCGCTGTCTCTCCGGGGCGGCCTGTGGCGTGGCCCGGCGCGCTTGGTCGCGACGGCCGGCGCACGGTATCTTTCTCAGTTCAGGCAACAAAAAAGAACGGCTATCGAAAGCCGTTCCGAGAGAGATGCTAACCAAATGGGAGACGGCTTGTCAAGGCATTCCGCCGATTCCGCCGAATTGCAGTCCGATGACGAAATCGGCCGCGAACAGGAATACGTCTCGATGCTCTACCGCCGGCTGGACGAGCTGCGCGAGCAGGCGTCCCGACGGCTGACCGAGGAGCTGCGGGCGACCGGCGGCACCCTCCAGGCCCGCTCCCAGCGCGACAGCGCGGTGCGGATGTACGCCGACCAGGTCGAGCAGCTCTCCGCCGTCGAGAGCGGCCTCTGCTTCGGCCGGCTCGACACCGACGACGGCGGCCCGCACTACATCGGCCGGATCGGCATCTTCGACACCGGCGGCGACTACGACCCGCTGCTGATGGACTGGCGTGCCCCGGCGGCCCGCGCCTTCTATCTCGCCACCGCGGCCAACTCCCAGGGAGTGCGCCGCCGCCGGCACCTGCGCACCCGGGAACGCAAGGTGATCGCCCTCAACGACGAGGTGCTGGACCTGGAGACCGCCTCCCCCACCGCGCACGAGGAGCTGACCGGCGAGGCGTCGCTGCTCGCCGCGCTCAACGCCGGGCGCACCGGCCGGATGCGCGACATCGTCGAGACCATCCAGGGCGAGCAGGACCGGATCATCCGCGCCGACCTGCCGGGCGTACTGGTCGTGCAGGGTGGCCCCGGCACCGGCAAGACCGCCGTCGCGCTGCACCGCGCGGCGTACCTGCTCTACACCCACCGCGAGCAGCTCTCCACCCGGGGCGTGCTCATGGTCGGCCCGAACGCCACGTTCCTGCGCTACATCTCCCAGGTGCTCCCGGCGCTGGCCGAGACGGGCGTGCTCCTGCGGACGCAGGGCGACCTCTTCCCGGGGGTCAGCGCCCGCCGGGCCGAGCCAGCCGAGACCGCCGCGCTCAAGGGCCGCGCGGTGCTGGTCGAGGTGCTGGCCGCCGCCGTACGGGACCGGCAGTGGGTGCCCGACGAGCCGCTGGAGATCGAGCTGCCGCAGCAGGAGGTGCTGCTGCTCGACCCGGAGACCGTCCGCGCCGCCCGGGAGCAGGTCCGCCGCTCCGAGCGGCCCCACAACCTGGCCCGGGCGCTCTTCGACGTCGAGATCGTCCACGCCCTGGCGGCCCAGGTCGCCGAGCGCATCGGCGCGGACCCGCTGGGCGGGGAGAACCTGCTCGACGAGGCCGACGTGGCGGAGATCCGCCGCGAGCTGCGCGAGGAGCCCGAGGTGCGGGCCGTGCTGGACCAGCTCTGGCCGGTGCTCACCCCGCAGCGCCTGCTCGCCGACCTGTACGCCTCCCCCGACCGGATCGCCGTCGCCGCGCCCATGCTCACCGAGGCCGAGCGGGCCATGCTGCACCGCGAGCCGGGCGGCTGGACGCCGGCCGACGTCCCGCTGCTCGACGAGGCGGCCGAGCTGCTCGGCGAGGACGAGCGGGCCGCCGCCGCCCGCCGGGAGCGGATCCGGGCCCTGCAACGGGAGTACGCCGAGGGCGTGCTGGAGATCGCCCGGGGCTCCCGCTCCATCGACGTGGAGGACGAGGCCGACGGCGGTGAGATCCTCGGCGTCACCGACCTGATCGACGCCGACCGGCTGCTGGAGCGGCAGGAGGAGGCGGACCGGCTGACCACCGCCCAGCGGGCCGCGGCCGACCGGGGCTGGGCGTTCGGGCACGTGATCGTCGACGAGGCACAGGAGCTCTCGCCCATGGCCTGGCGGCTGCTGATGCGCCGCTGCCCGAGCCGCTCGATGACCATCGTCGGCGACGTGGCGCAGACCGGCGCGCTGTCCGGCACCCCGTCCTGGGCCGACGCGCTGGAGCCGTACGTGGCCCAGCGCTGGCGGCTGGAAGAGCTGACGGTCAGCTACCGCACCCCGGCCGAGATCATGGCGGTCGCCGCCGACGTGCTCACCGAGATCGACCCTGCACTGCGCCCACCCCGCTCCGTACGCTCCAGCGGTGTCCCGCCGTGGGACCGCGCGGTGGCACCGGAACGCCTGGCGGCGGAGCTGGTCGCCGCCACCACCGGGGAGGCCGCCGGCCTGGACGACGGCCGGCTCGGGGTGATCGTGCCGGCCGGTCGGGTCGACGAGCTGGGCGCCGCGCTCACCGCCGCCCTGCCCGAGGCGGCCATCGGCGAGGACCCGGAGCTGGAGAGCCGCGTGGTGGTGCTCACCGTCGGCCAGGCCAAGGGCCTCGAATTCGACTCGGTCCTCCTGGTCGACCCCGACCGCATCGTGGCGGAGTCGCCCCGGGGTCGCAGCGACCTCTACGTCGCCCTCACCCGCGCCACCCAACGCCTGGGCATCCTCCGCCCCACCTGACCCGCCGGCCCCGCCTGACCCGCCGGCCCCGTTGCGCCCGCCGGCTCCCTGCGACCTGGTTGGCGGGTCACGACCTGGTCGGCGGGTCACTCCGGGGTGAAGTCGCCGACCTGGCTGGCGGTGCCGGACTGGTCGCTGGTGGAGCCGCCCGCCGGGGTGCTCAGGCCGCCGGTGGTGGCGTCGCCCGTGGTGGTCGGGGCCACCTTGCCCGGGTGCCGCTCCGGCTGGCGTGCCACCCGGCGCACGCTGGCCGGGCCGGCGGTGCCGCCGGTCGTGGTCACGGCGCCCTGCCCCCGGGTCGGTCCGCCGTCGCGCAGCACCTCCGGGTCGACCGGAACGTGCGCCGGGTCGTCCGGGTCCTCGTCCTGGATGACCCGCTGCACGTCGGTAGGGGGCACGGTCACCTCGTCGAGAACGCCCTCGCCGTACACGCCACCGGCGATCCGCTCCTCGGCCCGCCGGGCGGCGTCCTGTCGCACGTCGTCCTCACGCATGTCCATCACCTCACAGGAGTGGTCGGTCCGACCTGCGTGCCCGCCACCCCCACCGACAAACCCGCCCCACCTGTCGCCCCGCCGCCCCGCCCCGAAGCCGGCGTCGTCGATCATGCAGTCGTGGTGCCCGTCAGATACCGATTCAGGCGTTTTGCACCCCACCACAACTGCATGATCGACGACGCCGGCTTCGGGGCGGGGCGGGGGTGGGTTTGGTGGGGGTGGGGTGCAGGGAGCGGGGCAGGTATCCGGGGTGCCCGGGGTGTTACTGCCCCCGTCGGGTCGGGTAGACGGCGGGTGCCCCCGCCATGCACGCGAACCGTGCCGTGGCCGACACGCGGTAGCGGGGCGAGGGAACGCAGGTACGACTCATCGCATCCTGAGGAGGACAAGATGAGCACGCAGGCTGCTTCCACCAGGCCGATGAACCGGCCGACGCAGGACGCGCCCAACCGGGCGATGCAGGACCGGGCCATGCAGGACCGGGCCATGCAGGAGACGCCCACCCGCCCGATGCCGATGATGCATGACGGGCACCGGGAGGCCATGCAGGCACCCGGCACGGAGACCAAGCCGTCGCTGCGTACGACCGAGTTCTGGGTCTACATCGCGGCCGTGATCGGCGTGCTGGCCGCCTCGCAGCTGGTCGGCCAGAACTCGACCGGCGTGGACATCTTCCGGGCCGACAACGCCTGGTTCATGATCACGCTGCTGACCATCGGTTACCTGGGTAGCCGCGGTCTGGCCAAGGCCGGCAGCAACTGGCGCAGTGGCGAGGAGCGCAAGGCCCGGCACTGACCGGGCGACGCACCACGGCAACGGTGGCCCTCGGGACTACGGTCCCGGGGGCCACCGTCGTGAGTGGTCCTACTCCTCGAAGCCGCCGAAGTCCTCGCCGTCGCCCTCGAAGGCGTCGCCGATCATGTCTCCGACGATCATTCCCCCGACGGCTCCCATCGCGGCACCGGCGACGACGCCACCCATGCCGACGCCTCGGCCGTGACCGTGCCCGTGCTTGTGACCGTGGCCGCCGAAGCCGTGGGCGCCGCGCAGGCTGCCGTAGCGGGAGGTGGTCTCCCGGAGCCAGCCGTCGACGACCTGGACCCAGTCCGTCTTGTCGGCGTCGGCGTGCGAGAGCCGGTAGTGGCCGAAGGCGTCGTGCCCGGGGGTCAGGAACCCGCCGCGCTTGTCGCACTCCAGGATGACCTCGACGCCGTGCGGGCTGGTCACGAAGGTCAGCTCGACCTCGTTGATGGTGCTCGCGTACTGGGGCGAGGCGAAGAACTCGATCTCCTGGTAGAACGGCAGCGTCTGCTGCGTGCCACGGATGTGACCGCGCTCCAGGTCGGCGTGCTTGAACCGGAAGCCGAGCCGCTGGAACGCCTCCAGGATCCGCTCGTGCACCGGCAGCGGGTGCACGTTGACCTGGTCCAGGTCGCCCTTGTCCACCGCCCGGGCGATGGCCAGCTCGGTGCGCAGCCCCATCGTCATGCCGCGCAGCCGCTGGCCGTAGACGTCGGTGATCGGCGTCTCCCACGGGACCGGGAGCTGGAACGGCAGGGAGAGCTGCTGCTTCGGGGCGAGCTGGAACGCGCCGCTGACCGGCAGCCGGTGGAACTCCATCACGCCGGCGTACTCGGTGTCACCGCCCTCGATCTCGACCCGGGTGACCAGGCTGACGACGACCTGCTCGACGTTGGCCGGGGCGTCCCCGCCCTGCAGGTTGACCTGCCCCTCGAGGGTCAGACCGGGGCGGGTGTTCGGGTTGGTCAGGACGGTGTCGACGCTCGGCCCGCCCACCCCGAACGCGCTCAACATCTTCTTGAAGACCATCGGAACTCCCGTGCAAAGACACCGCACTCCACCCTGGAGCCGGTCGCTGACTCGTCGGGACACTACGCGGAAGCGCTGTGAAGTGCCTGTGAGAGTGCACCACGACGGCGCAGACCGCAGGTGGACCGGCATCCCCGCGAGCCTCCCGGTGATCAGGACGCCATGGACCCTAAAACGGCGGGATAACGTCCATGGCGTCCTGATCACCATTGGACGGACCGTGGGCGGCGGTGCGGCACCACAGCCGTGCCACGAGACGCCGTCGGGGTCAGGCACCTTTCGGGCATGCGGCAGATCTGGGCAGGGGGTTGGGCGTGGAGGTTTCGGGCGTGGGGGCGAGCATCGGGCGTACGGGTCTGCCTGAGCCGCAGGCAGCGGTCCCACCGGAGGTCGCGGCTCGCCTGGTCCGGGAGTTGAGAGTCTGGCTGTGCACCCTGCGCCGCGACGGTTCGCCGCACGTGACGCCGGTCTGGTTCGTCTACGTCGATGACACGTGGTGGATCGGTTGCGGGGGCGAGAGCGTCAAGGCCCGCAACGTGGCGGCCGATCCACGGGTGTCGCTGGCCCTGGAGGGCGGGGAAGCCCCCGTCGTGGCCGAGGGTCTCGCCCGGGTGCGCCGAACCGACTTCCCGGACCCGATCGTCAAGGCTTTCGCGACCAAGTACGGAGGGTGGGACATCCGCGAGCCGGTCGCCCCGGAGAGCTTCCGGGTGTTGCTGGAGATCCCCGTACGACGCTGGTTGCTCGCGGGCGCGGCCCGTTGATTCGGCTCCCCGGGAAGCGGAGCGCGTCGCGCTGATGTCGTAGACGGCTCAGCTCGACAGCGCCGAGCCGTCTGGTAGCCCGCGCATCCGCAGGAGCGGGACGGTCAGTGCGGATCACGCCTTCGGGGCGGCGATCGCGGGAAGGTCTCCGGTGAGTGCGGCCACTGCCCGCTGGATTCGAAGCGGGGCCGCTGGATCGGTGCCGCCCGTGAGGGCGACGTGGTGCAGTACGCCGACCACCGCCAGGGCCAGCGCCTCCACGTCGGCGCCGACGGCCACCCGTCCGAGTTGCCGCTCGGCGGCCAGGTAGCCGGCGACGGCACGCTCGACCGCCTGCAGGCCGGCGGTCCCACCGCCCAGCACCGTCTCGACCTGTGTCACCAGGTCGGGCCGGAAGGCCATCAGCCGGGCCAGTGCCAGCAGCGTCTCCATCGGCGTAGCCAGGATGGCCTGGTTGAGGTTGCCGGCGACCGTGCCGGACCCGGCGCGCTCCGGGAGGCCGGCCACCTCGCCGGAGACCACGAAGGACCGGTCGATCCAGTACCCGGCCAGGAAGTCGTCGAAGTTCGCGAAGTGCGCGTAGAGCAGCCCGGTGGCCACGCCGGCCTCGCGCGTCACGGCCCTGCCGGTGAGCCGGCTCGGTCCGTCTCGCACGATCAGCCGCTCGACGGCGGCGAAGAGCTGCTGCCGAATCTCCGGGATGGCTACTCCACGCGGCATGTCCGAAGTCTAGGCGGTGCCGCCGTCCCTCGTTGCGCCCGGTATGAACAGTCGCTCATACTAGTTTGAGCGAACGCTCATTCTGACTCGGGAGTGCTGGATGAAACGTGCAGTGATCGTGGGAGCGGGCATAGCCGGGCTGGCCACCGCGCTGCGACTCGGACGCGACGGATGGCACACGGTCGTGGTGGAACGCGCCCCCGCCCGACGCAGCAGCGGCTACATGGTCAATCTGATAGGCCCGGGCTACGACGCCGCCGAGCGCCTCGGCCTGCTCACCGCGCTGTCCGCGTATGACCTGGGTCTGTTCACCACCGTGCTCGTCCGCGCCGACGGACGGCCCAAGTTCACGGTGCCGTCCAGCCTCGCCGAGGCCGCCCTCGGCAACCGGGCCGTGTCGGTGTTCCGCGGCGACCTGGAGTCGACGCTGTACGAGGCGGTGCGCGACCGTGCCGACATCCGCTTCGGCACCACCGTCACGTCTCTGGACCAGGACACCGAGCGGGTGCGGGTGGTGCTGAGCGACGGCACCACGGAACACGCCGACCTGCTCATCGGCGCCGACGGGGTGCACTCCGCCACGCGGACGGCCGCGTTCGGCTCCGGCTTCCAGGTCGATCTGCCGTACGTCGTGGGCGCCTTTCCCCTGGCCCACCCGGTGGCGGGCGTGCCGGATTCCTCAGCCACCACGTTCATCGGCCCGGGACGCACGGCGGCGATCGTCAACCTGGGCCCGCGGCGATCGTCGGCGTTCTTCACGTACCGCAGCGCGGACCCGGCCGCCGACCTGCGGCGCGGAGCGGTGGAGGCGCTCGACGCGGCGTTCGGGGATCTCGGCGGGGGTGTCCCCGACGCGATCCGCCACCTCGGGAAGGACCCGGCCGGCGCCTACTTCGACGCGATCAGCCAGGTGGTGATGCCACGCTGGAGCACCGGCCGGATCGTGCTGCTCGGGGACGCGGCCTGGTGCGTCACGCTCTTCGCCGGGCACGGGGCGACCCTCGCGCTCGCCGGCGCGGACCAGCTCGGCGCCGCCCTGCAACGGCACGACGACGTGCCGGCGGCACTGACCGAGTGGGAGGCGGGACTGCGCCCGGAAGCCATGAAACGGCAGGCGCTCGCCCGTCGAGGAATGCTCCAGTACGCGCCGCCGAGCCGGTTCCACGTGTGGATGGGCGACGTGACCATCCGGGCGATGACCCTCCCGGGTGTGCGCGGTCTCGTCCGGCGCGGTATCGAGCGCGCGAACCGCAAGGCCGTGCCGTGACCACGAACTCGGGCCGGTCAGTCGATTCCGACGACGATCAGCTCGCCCACCTGGCCCGCTAGCTGGTCGCGCGCCTCCTCGGGCAGCCCGGCGTCGGTGACGAGCACGTCGGCCTCGGAGAGCGGGGCGATGGTGGCCATTCCGATCGTCTCCCACTTGGTGTGGTCGGCCAGCACCACCAGGCGCCGGGCCGCGCCGACCAGGCAGCGGTCGGTGCCCGCCTCCAGCAGGTTCGGCGTGGTGAATCCGGTGCGCGGGCTCATCCCGTGCACGCCGAGGAAGAGCACGTCGACGTTGAGGGCGCTGATCGCCGCCTCGGCCACCGGCCCGGTCAGGGCGTCCGACGGGGTACGGATCCCGCCGGTCAGCACGACCGTCTGGTCGGCGCCCGGGTGCTGGTGCAGGGCCTCGGAGACGGGGATGGAGTTGGTCACCACGGTCAGGCCGCGTACGTCGGCCAGCAGGGTGGCCAGCGCGGCGGTCGTGGTGCCGGCGGAGAGCGCGACGGCCATGCCGGGCTCGACCAGGGCGGCGGCCCGTTCGGCGATGGCCCGCTTCTCGGCCCGCTGCCGCAGCGACTTCGCGGCGAAGCCGGGCTCGTCGCCGGGTCCGGGGCCGACCAGGGTCGCGCCGCCGTGGACCTTGTCGACCAGCCCTCGCTCGGCCAGCACCTCCAGGTCGCGCCGGATCGTCATGTCCGAGACGCCGAACCGGCTCACCAACTGGCTGACCCGCACGCCGCCGCGCTGCCGGATCATCTCGAGGATCACGGCCTGTCGCTGTCGGGCCAGCATCCGGAGGACCTCCTTCGCGCCGTCACGCCGCAGACGAGCGGGCCGCCGCGGCGGCGGTCGGCGCCTCGCGGATGACGGCCACCTCGCCGGCCGGCACGACCAGGTCACCGGCGCAGGTCGTGCCGGTCAGCAGTTCCACGCCGGTGACGTCGAGCCGGGCGTCGGCGTCGGTGTGGTTGATGACGAAGAGCCAGGTGCGGTCGCCGGCGCGCCGCCGGACCACCTCCACCTCGGCGGGCACCCACGCCGCCGGGCGTACCCCCGACTCGGCCACCAGCCGGGCCACCAGCCGGTCCGTCGCCGCCGCGTCCAGCCGGGTGCCGACGTACCAGGCCGCGCCCGCGCCGACCGGGTGCCGGGTCAGCGCCGGCACGCCCGGCAGGGGCCCGTCGGCGTACGCGGCGAGCACCTGCGCGCCCTCGGGATGCAGCCACTCCGTCCACACGTCGGCGACCGAGCCGTCGTCGAGGGTGACCCGCTCCCCCGCCCGCAGCGGGAAGAACTCCTCGACGCGGACGCCCAGCAGTTCCCGGAACGCCCCCGGGTAGCCGCCGAGGCGGATGTGGTCGTGCTCGTCGACGATGCCGCTGAAGTACGTGACCAGGGCGGTCCCGCCGGCCTCGACGTACGCGCACAGCGCCGCGGCGTGCGCGTCGCGCACCAGGTAGAGGGTGGGCGCCAGCACCAGCCGGTAGCGGGACAGGTCGGTGGCCGGGTGCACGACGTCGGCGGTGATCCCGGCCCGCCACAGCGCGTCGTGCAGCGCGCCGAGGCGGTCGGCGTACGTGACGTCGACGGTGGGGTGCGAGTCGAGCTCGGCACCCCACCACGCCTCGTAGTCGAACAGGATCGCCACCTCGGCGTCGACCCGGCTGCCGCGTACCTCGGCGAGGGCCCGCAGGTCCGCGCCGAGCCGGCACACCTCGCGGAACACCTTGGTCTCCGGGCCGGCGTGCGGCAGCAGCGCGGAGTGGAACTTCTCCGCCCCGGCGCGGGAGGCCCGCCACTGGAAGAAGAGGACCCCGTCCGCACCGCGCGCCACGTGCGCCAGGCTGTTGCGGCGCAACTGGCCGGGGGCCTTGGCGACGTTGCGCGGCTGCCAGTTGACGGCGCTGGTGGAGTGCTCCATCAGCAGCCACGGGTCGCCGCCGGCGACGCCCCGGGTGTGGTCGGCCGCGAGGGCGAGCCCGACGTGGGCGCGCGGTTCGGCGGCGGTGAGGTAGTGGTCGTTGGCGACGACGTCCACGTCGGACGCCCAGGAGTGGTAGTCGAGGTACTTGATGCCGGTGCCGATCATGAAGTTCGTGGTGACCGGCTGGCGGACCAGGCGCGTGAGCACCTCGCGCTCGGCGCGCAGTTGGGCGCGCTGCTCGTCGGAGGAGAAGCGCAGGAAGTCGAGTTGCTGGGTGGGATTGGCGAAGGTCGGCGCCGTGCGCGGCGGGTTGATCTCGGCCCAGTCGCCGTAGCGCTGGCTCCAGAAGGCGGTGCCCCAGGCGTGGTTGAGCCCGTCCAGGTCGCCGTAGCGCTCGCGCAGCCAGCGGCGGAACGCCTCGGCGCTGACGTCGCAGTAGCAGTGCACGTTGTGGCAGCCCAGCTCGTTGGAGACGTGCCACATGACCACGGCGGGGTGGTCGGCGTACCGGGTGGCGAGGGCCTCGACCAGAGCCAGCGACCGCTCGCGGAACACGGGCGAGCTGGGGCAGTACGCCTGCCGGCCGCCCGGCCAGAGGATCGCGCCGTCGGCGCGCCGGGGCAGCGTCTCCGGGTGCCGGTGGGCCAGCCACGGGGGCGGGCTGGCGGTGGCGGTGGCCAGGTCGACCGAGATCCCGCCGCCGTGCAGCACGTCGATCGCCCGGTCCAGCCAGCCGAACTCGTACGCGCCGGGGGCGGGCTCCAGCAGCGCCCAGGAGAAGATCCCCACCGACACCAGGTTGACCCCGGCCCGGCGCATCAGCGCGACGTCCTCGGCCCAGGTGGACTCGGGCCACTGCTCGGGGTTGTAGTCGGCACCGAACCAGATGTCGTCACCCTGCCATCGCCGCATGAATGCAGAGCGTGCCCGGCCGAGGCGGCCAAGTCAACACGTTCCAACATCGACCATCTTTACAACGTTTACCGCTTAACGGCCTTGTCGTGACGGGGTTGTCGGGAGATTGCCGCCCCCTTGACACCGTCCGGAGGACGAGTAGCTTGAGGCGCCACTGGCAATTCGTGTTCGCCAATGTCGATTCGCGATGGATCCGGGTGTGTGTTCACGATTGCCGGGACACCGCCACCGACGGCCCTCGGGCACCTCTTCATCCGCAGGAGGCACCATGTCCCGTCCCCGCACCCGAGCCGAGTACCTCGCCCGGCTCGTACCCCCCTCAGTGGCCGGCCTCAACCGTCGTTCGCTGCTGGCCGGCGCGGCCGGCACCACCGCGCTGCTCGGCACGGGCCTGCTCGCCGGCTGCGGTTCCGACTCCGGCGGCTCCGACGCCAAGACGGTGTCGCTGGGTTCCAACCAGTCCGACCCGAAGCCCAAGGAGGTGATCGCGAAGGTCATGGACGGCTTCCGGACCTCGTCCGGCCTCGAGGTCGCCGTCAACACCGTCGACCACAACACGTTCCAGGAGAACATCAACAACTATCTCCAGGGCAAGCCGGACGACGTGTTCATGTGGTTCGCCGGCTACCGGATGCGCTTCTTCGCCGCCCGGGGCCTCGCCGGTGACCTCAGCGACGTCTGGGGCAAGCTCTCCGGGATGTCCGACGCGTTCCGCAAGGCGTCGACCGGCGACGACGGCAAGCAGTACTTCGTGCCGTCGTCGTACTACCCGTGGGCCGTCTTCTACCGCAAGTCGGTCTGGCAGCAGAACGGCTACCAGGTGCCGAAGACCCTCGACGACCTGACCGCGCTCGCCGGGGAGATGAAGAAGGACGGGCTCACCCCGATCGCCTTCGCCGACAAGGACGGCTGGCCGGCGATGGGCACCTTCGACATCCTCAACCTGCGGATCAACGGCTACCAGTTCCACATCGACCTGATGGCCGGCAAGGAGTCCTGGACCTCCGACAAGGTGAAGAAGGTCTTCGACACCTGGCGCGGCCTGCTGCCCCTGCACCAGCCCGACAGCCTCGGCCGGACCTGGCAGGAGGCCGCCCAGTCGTTGCAGCAGAAGAAGAGCGGCATGTACCTGCTCGGCCTCTTCGTCGGCCAGCAGTTCGACGGCGCCGACCTGGCCGACCTCGACTTCTTCACCTTCCCCGAGATCGACCCGGCAATCGGCGCCAAGGCCCTGGACGCGCCCATCGACGGCTACATGATGGCCCGCAAGCCGAAGCAGGAAGCCAACGCCAGGAAGCTGCTGGAGTACGTCGGCTCGAAGGCGGCTGCGGACATCACCGTCAAGAGCGACCCGAGCACGCTGGTCGCCAACAGCGAGGCCGACACCAGCGGCTACAGCGCCCTGCAGAAGAAGGCCGCCGAGCTGGTCGGCTCGGCCACCGAGATCGCCCAGTTCCTGGACCGCGACACCCGCCCGGACTTCGCCTCCACGGTGATCATCCCGGCGCTCCAGCAGTTCATCAAGGACCCGAAGGACATCGACGGGCTGACGTCGAGCATCGAGAACCAGAAGAAGTCGATCTTCACCGACTGACGGCGAGAGGGTGAGGGCACCGTGTCCGACCTGCCCCTGATCCAAGCGGATCGCGCCGCGCCGCCGCCGGCCGCGGCCACCTCCACGGGTGGTCGCCGCCGGCGCGTACGGCTGCTGTCCCGCACCGACCGCGTGGTCGTCGCGCTCATGGTGGCCGTACCGCTGCTGCTCGTCGTCGGCCTGGTCTGGCTGCCGGCGGGCGCCACCGTGCTGCTCTCCGGCACCGACTGGGACGGCATCGGCCCGGTCTCCGAGATCGAGTGGGTCGGCGGCCGCAACTACGCCGACGTGGTCCAGAACTACCCGCCGTTCGTGCCGGCCGTGCAGAACAACATGCTCTGGCTGGCGGCGCTGTTCGTGGTGGCCACCCCGTTCGGCATGTTCCTGGCCGTCCTGCTCGACAAGGAGCTGCGCGGCACCCGCTTCTACCAGACCGCGCTCTACCTGCCGGTGGTGCTCTCCCTGGCGCTGATCGGCTTCGTCTGGCAGCTGCTCTACTCCCGCGACCAGGGCCTGGTCAACGCCGTCCTCGGCACCGACGTCGACTGGTACGGCGACCCGGACGTCAACATCTGGGCCGTGCTGGTGGCCGCCGGCTGGCGGCACGTCGGATACATCATGCTGCTCTACCTGGCCGGGCTGAAGGGCGTCGACCCGTCGCTGCGGGAGGCCGCCGCCGTGGACGGCGCGTCGGAGGGCCGGACGTTCTTCAAGGTGATCTTTCCGGTCCTGCGGCCCATCAACATCATCGTGCTGGTGGTGACGGTGATCGAGTCGCTGCGCGCGTTCGACCTGGTCTGGGTCATCAACAAGGGCCGCAACGGCCTGGAACTGATCTCGGCGCTGGTCACCCAGAACGTGGTCGGCGAAGCGAGCCGCATCGGCTTCGGCTCGGCGCTGGCCACCATCATGCTCGTCGTCTCGCTGGTCTTCATCACCGTCTACCTGGCGACCGTGCTGCGGGAGGGACGCCGATGAGCACCGCGACCGTGCCCCGGGAGGACCGGACCGCCCCCGCGACCGAACGCCGCCCGCCGCCGCGCCCGGCCCGGGTGGTGCTGCACGTGTTCCTCGCGGCGGTGGCGATCGGTTGGCTCTTCCCGATCCTCTGGGCCGTGCTGACCTCGCTGCGCTCCTACGAGTACACGGCCACCAACGGCTACGTCTCGCTCGGCGGGTGGACCCTCGACAACTACGTCACCGCCTGGCGGACCGCCGAGTTCGGCAAGCACTTCCTCAACTCCGTCTACATCACCGTGCCGGCGGTGCTGCTGACCCTCTTCCTCGCCTCGTGCGTGGCGTTCGTCATCGCCCGGTTCAGCTGGAAGACCAACATCGTCCTGCTCGGCCTGTTCACCGCAGCGAACCTGCTGCCCCAGCAGGCCCTGCTCATCCCGCTGTTCCGGCTCTTCACGCAGGTGCCGCTGCCGGCGTTCATGAGCGACTCGGAGCTGCTCTACGACAGCTACTGGGGGCTGATCCTGGTCAACGTCGCCTTCCAGTGCGGCTTCTGCGTCTTCGTGCTCAGCAACTACATGAAGGCGCTGCCGCGCGACCTCTACGAGGCGGCGATGGTCGACGGGGCGAGCGTCTGGCGGCAGTACTGGCAGGTGACCATGCCGCTGTGCCGGCCGGCTTTGGCCGCGCTGGCCACCCTGGAGGTGACCTGGATCTACAACGAGTTCTTCTGGGCCACCGTGCTGATGCGCACGGGCGACAAGTTCCCGGTGACGAGTTCGCTCAACAACCTGCGCGGTGAGTTCTTCACCGACAACAACCTGGTCTCGGCCGGTTCGGTGCTGGTCGCGATCCCGACCCTGGTGATCTTCTTCCTCCTGCAGAGGCAGTTCGTCCGGGGCCTGACCCTGGGGGCTTCAAAGGGATGACCATCGTCCACCTACGCCGTGCCCGGACCAGCCTGGTGCTCGACGCGCGGGGCCCGGGGCTGCCCCGGGTCGCGCACTGGGGGGCCGACCTCGGCCCCGTCCCCGACGGCGACCTGCCCGCCCTGGTCGACGCCACCGTCGCGCCGGTCGTACGCAGCAGCTTCGACGCGCCGACGGTGCTGTCCCTGCTGCCCGAGGCGTCCGCCGGCTGGGGCGGCCGGCCGGCGCTCGCCGGGCACCGCGAGCGCCGGGACTGGTCCACCGCCTTCCGGCTGACCGGTCTCGACGTCGCCGACGACGGCACCGGCTCCGCCCGGGTCACCGTCCGGGCGGCCGACGGCGGGGCCGGGCTGACGCTGACCGTCGAGATCGCGCTCGACCCGACCGGCCTGGTGCTGCTGCGGCACCGGCTGCGCAACGACGGCGACACGGCGTACGAGCTGCGGGAGCTGACGCCGGTGCTGCCG
Organism: Micromonospora sp. DT46; assembly: GCF_049841735.1. NCBI lineage: Bacteria > Bacillati > Actinomycetota > Actinomycetes > Micromonosporales > Micromonosporaceae > Micromonospora > Micromonospora sp. DT46. Next base: position 481,740 of record NZ_JBNCKW010000008.1, read on the forward strand.
GTGCCGGCGGTCGCCACCGAACTGCTCGACCTGACCGGCCGGTGGTGCCGGGAGCGGTCCCCGCAGCGGCACCCGTGGCCGATGGGCGCCTGGGTGCGCGAGGGCCGGCACGGCCGTACCGGGCACGACGCCACCCTGCTGCTGGTCGCCGGCACGGCCGGTTTCGGCTTCGGCCACGGCGAGGTGTGGGCGGTGCACACCGCGTGGAGCGGTGACCACGTGACCGTCGCCGAGCGGCGGCCGACGGGCGAGTCCACCCTCGGCGGCGGCGAGCTGCTCACCCCCGGCGAGGTGCTGCTCGACCCCGGCGGGGAGTACGCCACCCCGCTGCTGTACGCGGTCTTCTCCGCCGACGGGCTGGACGGACTCAGCGACGTCCTGCACACCCACCTGCGCGCCCGCCCGCAGCACCCGGCCACGCCCCGCCCGGTCACCCTCAACGTCTGGGAGGCCGTCTACTTCGACCACGACCTGGACCGGCTCCGCACGCTGGCCGACCAGGCGGCCGAGGTCGGGGTGGAACGCTTCGTGCTCGACGACGGCTGGTTCCGGGGCCGCCGCCACGACCGCGCCGGCCTCGGCGACTGGTACGTCGACGACACCGTCTGGCCGGACGGCCTGCACCCGCTCGTCGACCACGTACGCGGGCACGGGATGCAGTTCGGGCTCTGGGTGGAACCGGAGATGGTCAACCCCGACTCCGAGGTGTTCCGGGCCCACCCGGAGTGGGTGCTGTCGGCACCGGGCCGGCTGCCGCCCGCCTGGCGCCACCAGCAGGTGCTCGACCTGGCCCAGCCGCCGGCGTACACCTACCTGCTGGAGCGGCTGGACGCGCTGCTCACCGCGTACCCCGGCATCGACTACCTCAAGTGGGACCACAACCGGGACCTGACCGAGGCGGGGCACCAGGGCCGCCCCGGGGTGCGCGAGCAGACCCTCGCGGTCTACCGCCTCCTCGACGAGCTGCGCCGCCGCCACCCGGGGGTGGAGATCGAGAGCTGCGCGTCCGGCGGAGCCCGGGTGGACCTGGAGATCCTGCGACGGACCGACCGGGTGTGGGCCAGCGACTGCAACGACGCCCTGGAGCGGCTGGCCATCCAGCGCTGGACGGGGCTGCTGCTCCCGCCCGAGCTGGTCGGCAGCCACATCGGGCCGGAGCGCTCGCACACCACCCACCGCGTGCACGACCTGGGTTTCCGGGCGGCGACGGCGCTCTTCGGCCACCACGGCATCGAGTGGGACATCGGCGCGATCGACGCGGCACAGCGCGGCGAACTGGCCGCCTGGGTCGCGCTGCACAAGCGGCTCCGCCCGCTGCTGCACGCCGGCCGGGTGGTCCGGGTCGACCACCCGGACCCGGCCGTCTGGGCGCACGGCGTCATCGCCCACGACGGTTCCCACGCGGTGTACGCCGTGGCGCAGCTGGCCACCTCGGTGACCCAGGCGCCCGGGCCGGTCCGACTCCCCGGTCTCGACCCCCGCCGGCGGTACGCGGTGCGGCCCGCCGCCGGAGTGCCGGAGCCCGCCACGCTCCAGCGGGCCGCCCCGGGTTGGCTGGCGAGTGGCCGTGGGGTGAGGCTCGGCGGCGCGGTGCTGGCGACCGTCGGGCTCCAGCTGCCGGCGCTGCACCCCGAGCAGACCCTGCTGCTGGAGGTCACCGCCGCCGACTGAGCCGGTTCGCGGGCAGCGGTTGTCGTGCACGCCAACGGACGGTGTCCCCCTGCGTAGTGAGGCGCAGGGGGACACCTCAGGCAGAGAGGGTCACTGGCCGTGCAACCTCATGCTCGGCCACCAGCCGTACTCTGCGGGTCCCACGGTCCACGACTGCACCGGCGGGTTGAAGCCGCCGTCGGTCTTCGCGGTGAACGTGTGCAACCCGATGCCGTCGCTGGGGTACTGGTAGAGGACGGCGAGGTCGTCGCGTTTGTCGCCGTTGTAGTCGCCGGAGACAATCTTGATCCTGGCGAACTGGCCGAAGATGGTCGACGTCCAGGAGGCCAGCGGCGCCTCGAAGTTGCCGTCCGCCTTGGCGATCCAGGTGAACAGGCGCAGGCCGTTGTCGTTGAGCAGGACGGCAACGTCGTCGCGGCCGTCCCCGTTGAAGTCGCCGTCCACGACCTTCATCGAGGTGAGCGACGTGAACGGTGCGCTGTTCGGGGTCGACCAGGAGGTGTAGCCGGTGCCGAACGTGCCGTCAGCCTTGCCCGGCCAGGTGATCAGCGCCATGGCCGTGCTGTTGTTGTACCGGTAGAAGAGGCTCGCGTCGTCCCGGCCGTCGCCGTTGACGTCCCCGGCGAAGACCGAGGTGGTCGTCCAGCTACCGAAGTTGGGCGCCTTCCACACCTCGACCGGTTCTTCGAAGCCCCCGTCCGGTCGGGCGATCCAGTTGAACCATCCCTCGTCGCCGTTGGCGTATCCGTAGAAGGCGGTCAGGTCGGTCCGGCCGTCGCCGTTGAAGTCACCGGAGGCCATCTTCATGTTTTCCAGGTGGCCGAAGTTGTCGTCCGTCCAGGACCTGATCGGCGCGCTGTACTTGCCGTCCGGTCGGGTGATGAACGTATCCAGGTAGAAGTTGCCCCCGGCGCGCTTCGACATGACGGCGACGTCCCTGACGCCGTCGCCGTCGAAGTCGTCGTTGAAGACCTTGACCTGTTCCTTGTAGGCCCCGTTGCCGCCCGACCACTCGCCGAGCGGCGCGGTGAACGCGCCGGTGGAGGTCGCGGGGAAGGTCTGCGGCGCGCCGTCGCCGGTGGCGTACACGTAGAGGAAGTTGATGTCCTCGTACTGGTCGAGCGCCGGGCCCTGCGGGATGTTCGCGGTCAGCCAGGAACCGAGGTCGTCGACGCGGGTCTCCACCGCCTCGCGGCGCGTCTCGGTCTCGGCCAGGCAGCCGCCCTGCCAGGATGTGTGGTGCAGGGCCACGAGCTGCGGCTGGCCGTTGACCATGCGGACGGTCGGCCCGCCGAGGTCACCGCGGCAGATGGCGGCCTGCCCGCTGCCCAGGATCGCCAGCGTGCCGGCGTTCACGCCCTGCACGGAGAAGGTGCCGGTGTGCAGCTGGTCCGGCACCCAGGTGGTGGCGGTGCGACCGAAGCCGGCCACGGTGAGCTGCTCGCCCACGGTGGGGGCGGCGCCCAGCGGCACCGGAGCCGCGTCGACCCGCGCGGCGAGCCGGACGAGCACCGCGTCACGGTTGGGGTGCGGCACGATCCGGAAGACCGGAACGACCGCGCCGCTCGACGCGGTGAGGTCGGAGCGGCCCACGGTCACGGTGGCCGGCTTCGCGGGCGTGCCGGCGACGACCGGCTGGCCGTCGACGCTGAAGCAGCTCTTGGCGGTCAGCACCCACCACGGGTCGACCAGCGCGCCGCTACAGGCCTTGAGGCCTGGCCCCACCTCGATCTTCGCGGCGAACGCGAAGGAGCCGTCGCTGACGGCGGCACCTCCGGTGACCGCCTGGGCCGGCGAGACGCCGAGCAACCCGGCCAGCAGGGCGGTGGCGAGCAGGCCGGCAATCCAGGCTGTCCGCCGACGGTACGACGATGGCACAGACGATCCCTTCCGGATCAACTGGCGGGGGCGATGTACGACAGCGACGACGACAGGCGTCGAAGCGCGACTATGGTGTGCCGGACGACGCTCTCATGGGCGGCCGGCGCGTACAGCCAGGCGTGGCACCATGCAGACTCGTGCCCAACCGTGTGGCTGGGCACGATCGCGAACGATCATGCACGACAAGGACCCCCGTGTCCCTTGCGGACTCGCGACCACCAGAAGGCGATTGCAGGGTCACCGTAGGCATTCCCGCCTTCGGCCGCTGCCCACTCAACGGTGCGGTATCCCACATCGTCGATGTCTTGCGTCGTCTCCGATCCGCCCCTATGGTCAGCGGCCTCCGGGGGCGGCGCATCGGGCCGGCCAGCCCCGACCCGTCCGGCGCGCTGCGACCGCCCGTGCGGCACCCCGGCTCTTCGCCGATGTCACGAGGAAGAAAGGTGGCCGGGCCCGCGCGGGGCCCGGCCACCGGTGGTACGGGGAATCTCAGCTCGCGGTGCAGGTCACCGCGGGCGTGGCGTTGGTGCCGTTCCAGCTGGCGATGAAGCCGAAGCTGGTGCTGGCGCCGGCGCCCAGCCGGCCGTTGTAGTCGGCGTTGCGGGCCGTGACGGTCGACCCGCTGCTGCTCAGGACTGTGCTCCAGGACTGGCTGACGGTCTGGCCGTTGGCGAACGTCCACTTCGTCGTCCAGCCGGTGATCGCCGCCGAGCCGGCGGTCACCTTCACCTCACCCTGGAAGCCGCCCTGCCACTGGTTGCTCACCGTGTACGTCGCCGTGCAGCCGCCCGGCGGCGGGGTGCTCGGCGGCGGGGTCGTGGGCGGAGGCGTGGTGGGCGGCGGGGTCGTGGGCGGAGGCGTCGTCGGCGGCGGAGTGGTCGGCGGCGGGGTGCTGCCGAAGACCGTCGCCTCCTTCGCGGTGGCCTTGATCCCGTTCGCCCCGTTGAAGATGCGCTGGCCCCAGGTGCTCAGTGCGGCGGGGTTGAAGTTGGTGACCATGTCGAGGTACTCGACGCCACCGCCGTTGCCGCTCCACGACCAGCCCAGGTAACCGATCCCGTTGGCCTGGCTGTAGGAGAGGATGGTGTCCTCGTCGGGGTTGCCGTCGGAGTGGTCGAAGCCGAACTCGCCGACCACGATCGGCAGCTTGGCGGCGCGGAACCGGCCCAGGTAGTCGCTGATCTCGGCGGCGGTGTCGAAGACGCCGTACATGTGGATGGAGAAGACCGTGTTCTTCTGCGGGTCGGCCGCGAACACCGACGCGGCGTTGTCGCGCATGGTGAACGACCAGTCCTGACCCCAGTTCGGGGCGTCGACCATGATGGTGTGCGTCAGGCCGCCCGTACGCAGGCGCTTGATGGCGTTGGCGGTGTCGGTGGCCCAGGTGCCGTAGCCCTGGTTGCCGTACGGCTCGTTGCCGATGTTGACGATGACGTACTTCTCCTGGCCGGCGAGGGCGCTGGAGACGCTGAGCCAGTAGTCGACCGCCTGAGCGAGGGTGGCCGCCCCGCTCTGCTCGCCGTAGCCGGTGGTGTCGTGCACCTCCAGTACGCAGATCAGCCGGTTGGCCTTGCACAGCGAGATGACGTTGGCGACGTCGGCGGTGTCGTTCTTCGCCCACCGCTGGCCGCTGGCCAGCACCACCCGCACCGTGTTCGCCCCGAGCGCCTTGATGTTGGCGAAGGAGCTGGTCTGCTGCTGGTACCAGGTGTGCGCGTGGTTCACGCCACGCATGACGAACTCGCTGCCGTTGGCGTCGTAGAGCTTGCCGTCGGCGACGGAGAAGCCGGTCGCGGCCCGCGCGGGCTGACCGAACGCCAACACGGCGACCAGCAACGCGAGCAGGGCCGCACCGGCGGCGGAGAGTCTCTTCTTCATGGCCTTCCTCAAAGGGAGGACCCCCGCTGCCCAGGTGGGGGTGGGACGTCACAGGGGATGGCGGCTGCAGCCCGACAGCCGCCGCCCGGCTCCCGGCGGCGCAGGGATCAGCGTAGGCCGGTCGGGCCGGTCACGCAATGAACCGGTTAAGCAGCGGACCGCCGACACCGGACGCGAGGGTTGACCCGACCTGGCAGGGGTATCCGGGGATGATCCGCCCGGGTCGGAAGGAGACACCCATGGTCAAGGTCGGCTACACCCTGATGTGCGAGCAGGCCGGTCCGAAGCAACTGGTCGACTACGCGGTGCGGGCGGAGGCGGCCGGCTTCGACCAGCTCGTCATCTCCGACCACTACTACCCCTGGCTGGACTCCCAGGGCCACTCCCCGTACGCCTGGTCCGTGCTCGGCGCGGTCGCGCACGCCACCAGCCGGGCGGAGCTGATGTCCTTCGTCACCTGCCCGATCCGCCGCTACCACCCGGCGGTCGTGGCGCAGAAGGCCAGCACGGTCGGGGTCCTCTCGGACGGCCGGTTCACCCTCGGCCTCGGCGCGGGCGAGAACCTCAACGAGCACGTGGTCGGCGGCTGGCCGCACGTGCAGCAGCGGCACGAGATGTTCGAGGAGGCCCTCCAGATCATCCGGCCCCTGCTCAACGGGGAGACGCTGACCTTCTCGGGCAACCACTACGACGTGCCCGACGCCTACGTGTGGGACCGGCCGGCCCGCCCGGTGCCGATGGCCGTCGCCGCCTCCGGCCGCCAGTCGGTCACCCTCGCCGCCGAGTACGGCAACGGCCTCGTCACGACCGAACCGGACCCGCACATCATCGAGATGTACGACGAGGCCGGCGGCGCCGGGCAGCCCCGCTACGGGCAGGTGGCCATCTGCTACGGCCCGGACGAGGCGGAGTGCCGCAAGATCGTGCACGACCAGTTCCGCTGGTTCGGGATGGGCTGGAAGGTCAACGCCGACCTGCCCGGGCCGGAGTCGTTCGCCGCCGCCACCCAGTTCGTCCGCGAGGAGGACGTGGCCGAGGGGATCTCCTGCGGGCCCGACGTGGACCGGCACGTCGAGGCGTTCCGCAAGTTCGTCGACGCCGGCTTCACCCACGTGGCGATCGTGCAGGTGGGCGGCGAGACGCAGCCGATGTTCCTGGACTGGGCGCAGGAGCAGCTCCTGCCGAGGCTGCGCGAGCTGTGAGGGCGGCACCGGTCCGGCGTCCCCGGGTGACCCCGCCGGGCCGCTTCGGTCCGGCGGAGCTGCGCCTCGCGCTGGCCGCCCCGAAGCCGGCCGCCGGGCTGACCAGCGAGTGGCGGCTGGTCGACGGGATCCGTACGCACACCCGCCGCGCCGGCGACCCCGGCACCGCCGCCACCCCGGTCGTGCTGGTGCACGGGCTGGCGGTGTCCCACCGCTACCTGACCCCGCTCGCCCTCGCGCTGGCCGACACCCACCCGGTGTACGCGCCCGACCTGCCCGGCTTCGGGCTGACCGAGCGCCCCGGCCGCGCGTACGACGTGCCCCGGCACGCCGCGCACCTGGCCGCCTGGCTGGCCGCGTACCGGATGCCGCCCGTCTGCCTGCTCGGGCACTCGTTCGGCGCGGAGGTCGTCGCGGCGCTCGCCGCCCGGCACCCCGACGCGGTCGCGGCGGTGGTGCTCGCCGGCCCGACCAGCGACCCGGCCGCCCGGTCCCGGCGGGGACAGTTCGGGCGCTGGCTGGTGGACACCCTGCGGGAGGCGCCGTTGCAGGCGCCGATCCTGCTCCGGGACGTCCTCGACGCCCGCCCCTGGCGGGTCCACGCGACGCTGTCGCACTCGGTGCGCAACGGCATCGAGGCGGACCTGGTCCGCATCGCCGCGCCCACCCTGGTCGTGGCCGGTTCCCGGGACCCGGTCGTGCCGCCGTCCTGGCGCGCGCAGGTGGGCCGGCTGGTGCCGCACGCCCGTACGGTCACCGTGCCGGGCGCCGCGCACAACGTCGTGACCACCGCCCCGGCGCAGGTCGCCGACGCGGTCCGCGCCCTGCTGTCCCCCACACTCACGAACAGGTGACGAGATGCGTATCGGCAACACGGAGATCCGTCCGGCCGGCGGCGGCCTGGGCTGCCTGCTGATGATCCTCTTCTCGATCGTCGCCTCGGTCGTCCTGACCGTGGTGCTCAACCTGCTCCTGTAACCCTGCCCGGGGCTCGCGCTCGGGCTCGGGCTCGGGCTCGGACTCCGGCTCCGGCTCCGGCTCCGGCTCCGGCTCCGGCTCCGGCTCCGGCTCCGAGATCTTGGTATGGGAGTGCCCCTGGAGGGGCCGTTTCTTGCCAAGATCTCGCTCGGGCACCGCTCGTCGGGCAGCGCTCATCGGGTACCCCGCCGTCGTCACGGCGTCGGCGGGTCAGCCGCGCAGGCCGAGGGCGGTCAGCGCCTCACGGGTCGCCTGGCGAACCGGGTCCACGACGGCGTGGCGCACCCAGCGGACGGCCGGCGACACGGTCGCCCGCCACGCGGCCGCCAGTGCCCGACCCACCGGGCGGACAGCGTGCCGCCACAGCCAGCCCGCCCCGAGCACGAAGGGCCGCAGCGTGAGCGCGTAGCACCACCAGAGCAGCCGGCCGGCGGCCCACCACGCCCAGCCGAGCGCGCCGAGCAGCACCCGCCCCACCGCCGCCAGCCACCGCCCGACCGCCGCGAGCCCCGCCACCAGCAGGCGTCCGAGCGGCGCGAGGAGCCGGGCCAGCCAGCGCAGCGGAACCCAGATCAGGTGGTACGCCAGCCAGGCCAGCGGTATCCACACCACCGTCCGGGCCAGCCAGGCCAGCCCCCGTGCGAGCCACACCAACGGCACCCAGACCAGCGTGCGCAGCAGCCAGGCCAGGCCAAGGCCGAGCCACCGCAGCAGCCAGGCCACGCCGCCGCCGAGCCAGCTCAGCGGCACCCACACCAGGATCCGCAGCAGCCAGCCCAGCGGGCGCAGCAGCCAGCGGTCCAGGAACCGACCGAGCGGCGCGAGCAGCCAGCGGTGCAGCCACCGGCCGACGGCGGCGACCACCTCCCAGGCCAGCCGGACGGGCACCACCACGACCAGCGCGATTCCCCGAACGACGGCGACCAGCAACGGGGTGGGTGGGGACCCGGCGTTCCCCGGGTCCGCGCTCGGCGAGTCGATCACCGGCTCACGGTAGTCAGCACCGACAACGCGCCGCCCTCCCGGCCCTCGGGGGCGGACCGGGGTCGCCCTGCCAGGCCGGGCGGGGCATGCGGTCAGGCCGGGCGGGGCGGGCGGTCAGGCCGGGCGGGGCGGGCGGTGAGGGCGAGCGGGGCGGACGGTGAGCGCGGGCGGTCAGGCGCGGGCAGAGCGGTCAGGCCGGGCGGGCACGCGAGGGCAGAGGGTCAGGCCGGGCGTAGGCAGGGGCAGGGCGGTCAGGCGGGGTCGAGGTCCAGGTCCGCCACCACCGGATAGTGGTCGGAGGCGTACTCGGTCTCGCCGCCCCGCAGCACCCGGCAGTCGCGCACCCGGCCGGCGAGCGCCGCCGTGCCGAGCAGGTAGTCCAGCCGCATCCCGGAGAACTCCGCCCCGCCGCCGTGCCGGGTGGGCGCGGTCAGCCCGCCGTCGGGCGCCCCCGCCGTCGCGTACAGATCGACCAGGCCGGCGGCGAGCAGCCGGGCCACCGCGCGGGTCTCCACCGTCCGCCCGTCCCGGCGCAGGTGACGGCGGCGGTACGCGGCCGGGAGCCGGGCGATGCGGTCGGTGTGGTCGGCGACCGGGTCGAGGGTGTTGAGGTCACCGGCCAGCAGCGCCAGCTCCCCCGGCGCGCGGCGCAGCGCGGCGGCGGCCCAGCCCGCCTCGATGCGCCGCCGCAGCCCCGAGTACGGGTCGAGGTGGACGCTCAGCACCGTCAGCGGGCCGGCGGTGGTCGCCACGGTGACCCGCTGCGCGGCATGGTGGAACGGCCGGCGTACCCGGGTCGCGGTGAGGGCGCGCAGCGGCGGGCGCAGCAGCACCGCCACCGGCTGGCCGAAGCAGGAACGGGCCAGGTGGGGACGCATCCCCACCCGGCCCGCGAAGTCGGCGAGCACGTCGCCGGAGTCGAAGTGCCGCAGTTCCTGCAACGCCAGCACGTCCGGCCGCTGGTCGGCGACGACCCGGACCAGCAGGTCCCGACGGTCGGCGCCGCCGGAGTCCCGTCCGCCGGTCCGGATGTTCCAGGTCATCGCCCGCAGCATCGGCGGCGTCAGTCCGCCCGACCGGCCTTGGCCAGCTCGTCGTCGAGGGTGTGCACGTCCTCGGACTCGATGCTCGGCCGGTTGCCCTCGTGGACGTCCTCGTTGGGGCGGAGCACCCAGTAGAGCAGCCCGATCCAGAGGGTGGTGAGGATGATCGCGCCCATGAAGTCGGTGGGGTGGTGCATCCCCCGGTACATCCGGCTGATCGCCACCCCGGTCGGCATCACGACCGCCAGCGCCACGAAGAGCCACCGCCACCACCGGTCGGTACGCGGAAAGACGATCACCGCGATCGCCACCCAGACGCAGAGCGTGGCGGCGATGTGGCCGGACGGGAAGGAGGAGGTCGGCATCGGCCCGTCGAGGTTGCCGACGGGCGGTCGCGGCCGGTCGACCGCGGCGGCAGAGGCGAGGAAGAGGCTCAGCTCACCGAACATGGTCAGTGCCACGAAGAGCACCGGCCGCCAACGCCGCCACACGGCCAGCACGATCGGGCAGAAGACCAGCGAGATGAGCAGGATGGCGTGGGTGTCGCCGACCTTGCTCCACCAGTAGCTGAAGTCGTCCCGGCCGGGGCTGCGATGCTCGGCGAACCACCTCGGCACGTCCGTGTCCAGGGTGGCGAAGAAGGTGCCGCCGGCGTGGTAGCTGACGAACATGCCGAAGCCGTAGAGCGCGCCGAGGATCAGCACCCAGCCGACGATCAGCTCGAACACGGCGGCCCGGGGGTGCGGCAGCAGGTGCGCCTCGTCGGGGGCGGGCGCCACGTCGTGCGCGGCCTCCGGCTCCAGCCCCTCGGTCAACGCCGGGACCGGCCGGCCGCGCTCCAACCGCCAGAGCCGGAAGGCGTACGCGGTGACGCCGAGCCAGGCGGCGCCGAGCAGCCAGGCCCCCAGCACGTCCGAGACGAAGTGCACGCCCAGCGCGATCCGGGTCAGTCCGATGAGGAAGACGACGAGGGCGACCAGGGCGATCGCGGGCTTGCGCCAGCGGCGCGACATGGCCGGCAGGAAGACCAGCAGCAGCGCCCCGTACGCGACCATCGAGCCGAGCGCGTGGCCGCTGGGGAAGCTGTCCCCGGCGTACGTGCCGATGGGCACGTCCACCTCGGGGCGCAGCCGGTCGACAAGCGTCTTGAGCGCCGGGTCGAGGACGAGGGCGCCGACGCCGGTGACGATCAGGAACACCGCCAGCCGGCCCTGCTTGCGGATCAGCAGGCCGACCACGGCGACCGACACCAGCCAGATGATGACCGCCCGCCCGCCGAGGTCGGTGAGCGCGTTGAGCACGGTCACCAGCGGCCCGTGCGGGGCGACCAGGTCGTTGAGCCACTGGGCCACGCCGTGGTCGACGTCGTGGAGCGGGGACCACCGGGTCCGGACGAGGACGAGGAGAATCCCGAACCCGACCCCGGCACCGAGCACGATCGCCAGTCCGGCGAGCGTACGTTCGGTGAAGTGACCCAAGGGTCGTCGTAACGCCTCTTTGACCGCGCCCACGGCAGCCTCCCTCTCGCTTCTGGCGTGCCGCATTACCCGATCGGCGCTCCGCGTACACCGAGGGATGTCCGATGCGGAGCTAGAGGGAGCTCATCTCGCCGGTGTCGTGGATCTCCTGGCGCTCGGCCTCGGGCTCCCAGAGGTCGGGCTGGGCGGGCTCGCGCGCCCCGATGCGCAGCGCCTCCAGCTGGGCGGCGAAGGAGAGTCCACCGAAGAGCGCCATGCCGGTCAGGTTGGCCCAGAGCAGCAACGCCATCATCCCGGTCAACGCCCCGTACGTCTGGCCGAACCCGCCGCTGAACCGCACGTACGCGGCGAGCAGCAGGCTGGCCAGCCACCACAGCGCGGTGGCGATGCCGGCGCCGAAGAAGAGCCAGGACAGGCCGGGCTGCTTGCGGCGGGGGGCGTGCCGGAAGATCACCGCGACGGCGAGGACGGTCAGGCCCAGGCTGAGCGGCCAGCGCACCACGTTCCAGAGGCCGTTGGCGAACTCGCCCCAGGCGTAGTGTCGCTGCACCGAGTCGCCCATCGGGCCGCCGCCGACGAGGATCAGGAAGCCGGTGAGCGCCGGTACGCCGGCGGTGAGGGCGAGGACGCTGGCGCGGACGTACTTCCACAGCGCGGGCCGGTCCCGCTCCACGCCGTAGATCCGGTTGGCGCCGCGCTCGATCTGGGCCATGGTGGTGGTCAGCGCGACCAGGCCGGTGAGCATGCCGAGGCCGAGCGCCAGCTCCCCGGCGCGTTCGGTGCGGTCCCCCTCGCCGAGCAGCTCGGCCACCATCGGTTCGCTCGCCCCGGGGGTGAGGGCCAGGACCGTGTCGGCGACCACCCGGCCGCCCTCCTCCACGCCGAGTTCGCTGATCAGGCCGGTCAGCGCGATCAGGAACGGCACCACGGCGAGGCAGAGTTGCAGCGCGAAGGCGCGCGAGTGGCTGAACCCGTCGCCGTAGCGGAACCGGATGAACGCGTCGCGCAGCAGGTGCCAGCCGCCCTGCCGGCGCAGTGTGTGCCAGGCGTCGTCGGCGTTGAGTTCCTCGTCGGACATCAGCCGGGTCTCCGGCACGATCCGGGTGCTACTCACGGCGGGCTTCCTCGATCAACTGCTCACCACGCTCGGCGGCCGCCTGCGCGTCCTCGGCCAGGTCGGGATCCTGCGCCGGCTGCGGCACGCAGAGCCACAGCGCCCGCCGCCGGATCTCGGCCTTCAGGGTGCGACCCGGCTCGATGAGATCGCCGTCGAGCTCCCGGGGCTGGGCCCGGTTGCTGGTGATCTCCACCCGCCTGGCCTTGAAGACCTCCATGCGGGGGACGCGGTCCTGCCGGCGTACGACCGCCCAGCCGAGCGCCAGCCATTGCCGCAGCGTGCGCGGGGTGAGCACCGCGACGTCGAGGTAGCCGTCGTCCGGTTCGGCGTCGGTGAGCAGCCGCACCCCGCCCTGGAGGCGGCCGACGTTGGCGACGAGGACGGAGCGGGCCCGGCGGCGGATCGGCTGCTGGTCGTCGATGCGGATGGAGACCCGCATCGGTCGGTCGCGCAGGTGCCGGGCGGCCCCCACGACGTACGCCGGCCAGCCGATCCGCTTCTTGGTGGTCTCCGAGGTGTCGGCGAGCATCTGGGCGTCGAAGCCCATGCCGGCCATCACCGTGAAGTAGTGGTCCTCGACCGCGCCGACGTCGAGCAGCCGGCGGCCACGCTCGACGGCGACCTCCAGCCCGGCGGCCAGGTCACCCGAGAGGCCCAGGTTGGCCGCGAGGAGGTTGCCGGTGCCCTGGGGCAGCACGGCGAGCGCCACCTCGGTGCCGACCAGGCCGCTGACGCAGGCCATCACGGTGCCGTCGCCGCCGCAGGCGAAGACGACGTCCACGCCGGCCTCCACCGCCTCCTGCGTCTGGCCGCGGCCCGGGTCCTCGACCGTGGTCTCGAACCACAGCGGCTCGGGCCAGCCGGCCGCCGCGAGGGCGTCGTGGACCGTCTGACGCAGTTCGTCGAGGTCGGCCACCTTCACCGGGTTGACCACCACGGCGGAGCGCAGGCCACCGCCGTCGGGTGCCGCGCGTCGCTTGTCCTGTCGAGGGTCCACGGCGCCAGTGTGCAGCAGATCCGGCACGGCAGCGACCCGGCGGCGCGGTGATGTTACGCGCAGCGCAAACGCGTTTGCCCCCGCCCCGACCGTCCCCCACCTCCCACCCCACCCGCACCCCCTCTCCACCCCGCCGTCGGCCCGCCGATCATGAGGTCGACGGCGGCGCTTGAGATCGACATCCCCGCCAACCTCATGATCACCGGGCCGGGCCGAAGGTGCGCCGGAGTGGGCCGGGCCGTGGGTGGGGGTGGGGGTGGGCCGGAGGTGAGGTGGGCCGAGGGTGCGCCGGCCGGAGTGGGCCGGGCCCAGCCGCGGGTGGGGTGGGCAGGACGTGGGGTGGGTGAGGTGAGGGTTTGGTCAGGCGGGGGTGCGGAGGGCGGTCTCGACGCGGCGGCGCAGGTCGTCGAGGTCGGCGCCGGCCTCGGTGAGCACCCGTGCGCCCAGCCCATGACCCTCGCGGAGCACGCCGAGCAGGATGTGCTCCGTGCCGATGTGGCGGTGGTGCAGTCGCAGCGCCTCACGCAACGCCAGCTCCAGCACCTTCTTGGCGCGCGGGGAGAAGGGGCCGCCCGCGTACCGCCGGCGACCCCAGCGGCGGCGCGGCGCCGGCGCGGCCTCGCGCAGCGCGTCCGGGCCGAAGGACTCCTCGATCCGGGCCACGATGGCGGCCAGGTCGATGCCGATCTCGTGCAGGGCCGCGGCGTCGGCGTCGGCGAGGCCGGTGGCTCCCCGCACGGTGTGCCGGCGGACGCGGGCCCGCAGGTCGTCGGCGCGGAGGCCGGCCTCGGCGAGCACCCGGGCGGCGAGGTTGTCGCCGTCCGAGAGCAGGGCGAGCAGCAGGTGCTCGGTCCCGACGGGCCGGTCGCCCTCGGTCCGGGCCTCGTCCCGGGCGTACCGCACGACCGTGCGGGCCCGGTCGGTGAACCGTTCGAACATCACGCCTCCCAGGAAGATCCGACCGCCGGACGACCGGCGTGCTTCTTGTGGACCGCCTGCCGGCTGACCTCGAGCTCGTCGGCGATCTCCTGCCAGGACCAGCCCTGTCGACGGGCGTTGTCCACCTGGACCACCTCGAGCCGTTCGAGCAACCGGCGCAGCGCGCGGACGGCGCGCAGCCCGACCCGGGGGTCGGTGCTGCCGGCTGCCGCCGCGAGTTCCGTTGCCTGACTCATGTCGTCAACTTACGTTGACATCGCCGCACTGTCAACCCATGTTGACAACTTCGTCCGGGCACCGGGTGCCAGGCGTGGGTGCGCAGCGAAACCGGGGAGACGACGGAGGATCCCGCCTCTATGGTGGTTCGATGGCGTCGGTCAAGCAGGTCCAGGTCACCTTCGACTGCGCAGAACCTGAGCGCGTCGCTCGTTTCTGGTGCGAGGCGTTGGGATACGTCGTACCGCCTCCACCTGAGGGGTTTGCCACCTGGGACGACTTCGATCGCGCGCTGCCGCCTGAGCGGCAGGGCTCCGCGTTCGCATGCGGCGATCCCACAGGCGTGGGCCCGCGACTGTTCTTCCAGCGCGTTCCCGAAGGCAAGGTCGTCAAGAACCGGCTGCACCTCGACGTGCGGGTCGGCACCGGGCTCGTGGGTGAGGAGCGCGTGGCCGCGCTTGAGGCCGAATGCGCACGACTGGTCGCGCTCGGCGCGGTGCGCGTGCGACTACTGACTGCCGACGGCTACGACGAGTCGTGCCTCGTGATGCAGGACGTCGAGGGCAACGAGTTCTGTCTCGACTGAGTGGCCGCGAACGTGGCAACCCGGACCACCTGCGCCGGCAACCCACAGTACGATCCGCCGGTGCCCCTCCTCCGCCGGCCGCCGCGCCGAGGTCACCGTGCCCGGTGACGTGCACCGTCTCCCGCTCGGCGAGGTCACGCTGGAGTTCGCCGGCGGCAGTGTGGTCGGCAACCGCTACCCGGCCAACTTCGACGTGCTGCACGTCGACCCCGCCCTGCCCTTCGCCGCGGTGGTCGACGGCATGGGCGCCGGCGAGGGCAGCCGCCGGGCCGGCACGACGGCCATGAGCACTTTCGTCGCGCAGGTCCGGGCCGCCTGGCCCGCGGTCGACGCGCGCCAGTTACGCGCCGCCGTGGGCCACGTCCAGTCAGCCGTACGCGCCGCCGGCGCACAGTTGGCGGAGCTGACCGGCTGCACCCTGACCGCCCTGCTCGTGGAGCCCGACGGCGGGCAGGGCTGGCTCGTCCAGCTCGGCGACTCCCGTGCCTACCGCCTGCGCGACGGCCTGCTGGAACTCCTCACCGTCGACCACACGGCGGCCTGGCTGGGCGTACTGCACGGCTGGTACCCGGTCGGCTCCCCCGCCGCCGATCGCGCCCGCTACCAGCTCACCCGCTACGCCGGCCATCCGGACGAGCCGGAGGCGGACCTGCTCGCGGTGTCGCTGCGCCCCGGCGACGTCTGGCTGCTCTGCACCGACGGCGTCAG
>NZ_JBNCKW010000009.1:0-61869 GCF_049841735.1 Micromonospora sp. DT46
AGGGTGGTTTCCGTGGTGGGGACCGTCGTGAGGGTGGTTTCCGTTCGGGTCCGCCGCGTGAGGGCGGCTTCCGCGGTGGCGACCGTCGTGAGGGTGGCGACCGTCCGGGTGGTGACCGCGAGGGTGGTTTCCGCGGTGGCGACCGTCGCGAGGGCGGCGACCGTCCAGGCGGCTACCGGGGTGGTGACCGCGAGGGTGGCTTCCGTGGCGGCGACCGTCGTGAGGGCGGCGACCGCCAGGGCGGGTACGACCGTCGTGAGGGCGGCGAGCGCCAGGGTGGTTTCCGTGGTGGGGACCGTCGTGAGGGTGGTTTCCGTTCGGGTCCGCCGCGTGAGGGCGGCTTCCGCGGTGGCGACCGTCGCGAGGGTGGCGACCGTCCGGGTGGTGACCGCGAGGGTGGTTTCCGCGGTGGCGACCGTCGCGAGGGCGGCGACCGTCCAGGCGGCTACCGGGGTGGTGACCGCGAGGGTGGCTTCCGTTCGGGTCCGCCGCGTGAGGGCGGCTTCCGCGGTGGCGACCGTCGCGAGGGTGGCGACCGTCCGGGTGGTTACCGGGGTGGCGACCGCGATGGCGGGTTCCGTCGTGAGGGTGGCGACCGTCCAGGCGGTTTCCGTGGCGGCGACCGCGAGGGCGGCTACCGTGGTGGCGACCGTCGTGAAGGTGGCGACCGTCCGGGTGGCTACCGGGGCGGTGACCGCGAAGGTGGCTACCGGGGCGGAGAACGCCAGGGTGACCGTCGTGAGGGCGGCTTCCGGGGCGGAGAGCGTCGCGACGAGCGGCGGGAGCGTCCGGAGGCGGCGGGGGAGCGTACGGCGGGCCCCGCGCTGCCCGACGAGATCGTCGCGACCGACCTCGACAAGGACGTCCGGGCCGAGCTGCTCTCGCTGGCGAAGCCGGTCGCCGAGACGGTCGCCCGGCACCTGGTGGCGACGGGTCAGCTGATCGACGAGGACCCGGCCGAGGCGCTGGCGCACGCGCTGGCGGCCCGTCGGCTGGCGTCCCGGATCGCGGCCGTCCGCGAGGCGGTCGGCCTGGCCGCGTACCACGCGGGGGAGTGGCAGACCGCGATCGCGGAGCTGCGTACGTACCACCGGATGAGCGGGTTGCAGAGCCACCTGGCCGTGCTCGCGGACTGCGAGCGGGCGCTGGGCCGGCCCGAGCGGGCGATCGACCTGTTCCGTGGCGCGGACCGGGAGAAGCTGGACCAGGCCGTGGCGACCGAGCTGCTGATCGTGGCGGCCGGGGCGCGCGGCGACCTGGGCCAGAAGGACGCCGCGGTGGCCATGCTCCAGGTTCCCGAGCTGACGAGCGAGACGGCCGAGCCGTGGACGGCCCGGCTGCGGTACGCGTACGCCGACGCGCTGCTCGCCGTCGGTCGTCGTGACGAGGCCCGCGAGTGGTTCTCCCGCGCCGCCGACGTCGACACCGAGGGCGAGACCGACGCCGCCGAGCGGCTGCTGGAGCTCGACGGTGTGGTGATCGAGGGCGACGAGGAGGACGAGGAGTCCGCCGAGGCGATCGCCTCCGGCCCCGGCGCCCCGGGTGCGGTACCGGCCCGGCCGGACGCCGACCTCGCCGGCGACACGGAGCCGACCGCCGACGCCGACGCCGACGAGGACGAAGACGACGACGAAGGTGACGAGGACGACGAGCAGGACGAGCATTACGAGGACGACGAGCAGGACGAGGCCGCGGTCGCGGCGGTGCCGTCGGACGACCTGACCGACGACGAGCTGACCGACGACGAGGCAAGCACCGTCGCCGCCGGTACGCCCGGCGACGACAGCGGGGCCGCCACCGGCGGTGGCGAGCCCACCGCCTCCGGCGGGTCGGACACCGCGCAGCGATGACGACGGGTGCCGGGGAACGGCTGGTCGACGGGTACGCCCTGGTCGTCTTCGACCTGGACGGCGTGATCTACCTGATCGACCGGCCGGTCCCCGGCGCGGTCGAGGCCGTCGGCCGGCTGCACGCCGAGGGCCGGTCGGTGGCGTACGCGACCAACAACGCCTCGCGCCGCTCCAGCGAGGTGGCCGACCTGCTCACCGGGATGGGTGTGCCCGCCCGGCCCGAGGAGGTGCTCACCTCGGCGGCGGCCGCCGCGGAGCTGCTTCGCGACCAGCTTCCCGCCGGAGCCGCGGTGCTGGTCGTCGGCACCGAGGCTCTGCGGGCCGAGCTGCGCGCGGTCGGGCTGACCCCGGTGTCCCGGGCCGACGAGTCGCCGGTCGCGGTGGTGCAGGGGTTCGGCCCGCAGGTCTGCTGGGCGGACCTGGCCGAGGCCTCGGTGGCCGTACGCGGCGGCGCGACCTGGGTCGCCACCAACACCGACCCGGCCCTGCCCAGCGATCGTGGACCGCTGCCGGGCAACGGTGCCCTGGTCGCCGTGCTGCGCACCGCGCTGCGCCGGGATCCCGACGTGGTCGTCGGCAAGCCCGAGCCGGCCCTGTTCACCACGGCGGCCCGACGTGCCGGCGAGGGCCGGACGTTGCTGGTCGGCGACCGGCTGGACACCGACATCGAGGGTGCCCGGCGGGCCGGACTGGACAGTCTGCTGGTGCTTACCGGCGTGAGTGACGCGGCCGAGCTGCTCGCCGCCCCGCCGCACCGCAGGCCGACGTACGTCTCGATGGACCTGGCGGGGCTCTTCGACCCGGCGGCCGTGGTGCGGGTCCCGGGCCCGGCGGACGCCGGTGGATGGTCGGTGGCCGCGCGGGAGGACGCGCTGGAGCTGGCCGGGTCGGGCCGCACGCTGGACGCCCTGGCGGCGCTCTGCGCGACCGTCTGGTCGACGCGGCCGGCGCGGATCCGTCCCGGCTCGGCCGAGGCGGAGAAGGCACTGGCCGAACTCGGCCTGTCCGCCTGACGGGCCGCCGACGCCGAACTGGCTCCCGCCGACGCCGAAAGTCATCCCGCTGACGACCGCCCGCATTCCCGGGTCAGGCCCCGAGCGGGTTGGCTCAGAGCAGCTTGCGCAGCTTCATCAGGTCGAGCGGGTTGGCCTTGATCGACACCCGCCGGGACGTGACCGCGCGGGTGATGTCGAGTTCGCCGCGGACCAGTGCGAGCAGGTCGTCGCTGCCGGTGCTCAGCGCGATCTTGGCCTTCGGGTCGTCGCCGTCGGCCAGGTCGACCAGGCGGCCGCCGGAGAGCCGGCCGTGGAAGGCGGTGTCCAGGTCGGTGATCCGGCAGGCCAGCGTCCGGTCGAAGTCGACCTTCTCGCGCACCGTCTCCGCGTTGTGGTCCAGCCGGGCCGCCAGATCCCGCAACGCCTGCCGGCATTCGTCCACGCTGGCCACCATCGCCCCCTCACCGCTCGCCACGCCGTCCCCGGCACCGTACCGCACAGGGCGTCGCGGGGTGCCCGGTAGCGTGGCACCTGCACACCCCCGCCCCGCGGAAGGAAACAGGCATGCAGGACGCGTGGCGCGCCTACCTCGAGCTGGCCATGGGCCTGACGGAGGCGCCCCGGAAGAAGGCCCAGGACGCGGTTCGCCGGGTCGTCGGCTCGGGCGGGGCGACCGCCGCCCAGCTGCAGACCCTCGCCGAGGAGTTGGTCTCCACGGGCGCGGCCAACCGGGAGTCGCTGACCAAGCTGGTGCGGTTCGAAGTGGACCGGGCCCTCGGCGCGGTGGGGCTCGCCACCGCCGACGAGGTCGCCGAGCTGACCCGACGGGTGCACGAACTCGAGCGCCAGCTCCGGGACGCCAAGGCGACCCTCGGCGCCCCGGCGCCGCTGCCCACCGGCACCGAGGCGTCGGCGCACCCGGTGCCCGCCGCCGGGCCGTCGCCCGCCCCGGGCGCGGCCGAGCCGGCCGTACCGACCTCGGCGGCCCCGGCCCCGGTGGCGAGGCCGGCCGTCGCGAAGAAGGCACTGGCCAAGAAGGCCGTGGTGAAGAAGGCGGTGGCCAAGCGGACGCCGTCGGCCCTCGCCCCGACCGAGGGCGCCGCGGAGCCGGTCCGGCCGGCGAAGAAGGCACCGGCCCGCAAGCGGCCGCCGGAGGACGAGGCGTGATGCGCCCGGCCCCGGCGGGGAGCGGATCGTGAGCGGCCCCTTCCGGCCCGGCCCGCCGCCCGGCGCCCGCCCCGGCCCGCCGGGCGCCGGACACGGCTCGGCGACCAGCCCGTTCCGCCCCGGTCCGCCGCCCGCCGCCCGGCCGGGCCCGCGCCCGGCTCCGCCGTCGCTGCCGGAGTCCGCCGACGACCTCGGCGACGACCGGCATCCCGCCGTGGACGCCGCCGTACGGGCGATGGCCAACGCCGCGACGCTCGCCCCGGCCGACCAGATCGCGCAGTACGAGGCGGCGTACGAGACGCTGCGGGAGACCCTCGCCACCATCGACCAGACCTGACCGACCGGAGAAGAACCACGCATGGCACGTCGTAACCGGCTGGACGCCGAACTCGTCCGCCGCGGGCTGGCCCGGTCCCGGGAACAGGCCGCCGCGCTGGTGGAGGCCGGCCGGGTCCAGCTGCGCGGCGTGCTGGCCCGTAAGCCCGCCGCGATGGTCGACCCCGCCGATCCGCTCCTGGTCACCGGCGAGGACCCCGGCTCGGAGTACGTCTCCCGGGGTGGGCACAAGCTGGCCGGCGCGCTGGCCGCCTTCGCCCCGGGCGGGCTGACGGTGGCCGGCCGGCGGTGCCTGGACGCGGGCGCCTCCACCGGCGGCTTCACCGACGTGCTGCTGCGCGCCGACGCGGCGGAGGTGGTCGCGGTCGACGTCGGCTACGGGCAGCTCGCCTGGCCGCTGCGCAACGATCCCCGGGTGCGGGTCTTCGAGCGCACCAACGTCCGTACGCTGACACCGGAGGTCATCGACGGCCCGGTCGACCTCACGGTCGCCGACCTGTCGTTCATCTCCCTGCGGCTGGTGCTGCCGGCGTTGGCCGGCTGCACCCGGCCCGACGGTGACCTGGCGCTGATGGTGAAGCCGCAGTTCGAGGTCGGCAAGGAGCGGGTGGGCGCCGGCGGGGTTGTCCGGGACCCGTCGCTGCGCGCGGAGGCCGTGCTCGACGTGGCCGCCGCGGCGGCCCGGCTCGACCTCGGCCTGGCCGACGTGGCCGCGAGTCCGCTGCCCGGGCCGAGCGGCAACGTCGAGTTCTTCGTATGGTTACGCCGGGACGCACCGCCGGTGGACCCGGAGCGGGTGCGCGCGGTGGTGACCGCCGGGCCGGGTGGCCCGGTGCCGTCCGGCGACCAGCCGGACGCGGCGACGGAGGAGGTGGCCGGGTGAGTGGACTGGCGAGCCCCGCGGTCGCGGGCGTGCCGCGCGGATGCCGCGCGGGCGCGACGGGACGGCCGTCCCGGTGAGCCGCACCGCGCTGCTGGTGACGCACACCGGTCGCCGGCGCAGCACCGAGCACGCCCGCGCCGTCGCCGCCGACCTGATCTCGGCCGGCTTCGAGGTGCGGGTCGTGGCCGAGGAGGCCGACGACCTCGACCTGCCCGGAGTGGTCCCGGTGACCGGCCTCGAGGCGGCCGCGGGCGCGGAGATCGTCTTCGCGCTCGGCGGGGACGGCACCTTCCTGCGCGCGGCGGAGCTGGCCCGCCCGGAGAAGGTGCCGCTGATCGGCATCAACCTCGGCAAGGTCGGCTTCCTCGCCGAGGCCGAGATCGACGACCTGGACAGCGCGGTACGCGACGTGGTCGAGCGCAACTACACCGTCGACGAGCGGCTCACCCTCGACGTGACCGCCGAGTTCGACGGCGGGCCGACCATCGAGTCCTGGGCGCTCAACGAGATCAGCGTCGAGAAGGGCGAGCGCGCCCAGATGCTGGAGCTGATGGTCGACGTGGACGGCCGCCCGCTGTCGCGGTACGGCTGCGACGGCGTGGTCTGCGCGACCCCCACCGGCTCGACGGCGTACGCGTTCTCCGGCGGCGGGCCGGTGGTCTGGCCGGAGGTGGAGGCCCTGCTGCTGGTGCCGATCAGCGCGCACGCGCTGTTCAGCCGGCCGCTGGTCACCGCGCCCACCTCCACGTTCGTCATCACCGTCGACCCGTTCACCACCCTCGCCGTGATGTCCTGCGACGGCCGACGGGTCTACGACCTGCCGCCCGGGGCGCGGGTCACCGTGCGGCGCGGCGCGCTGCCGGTGCGCGTCGTGCGGCTGCGGGACCGCCCGTTCACCGACCGGCTGGTGGCGAAGTTCGACCTGCCCGTGCACGGCTGGCGCGGCAACCGCCGCTGACCCCGGGCCCGGCCGGCGCCGACGGGCCGCCCCGGCGAGGTGTCGGCGGGCGGACGCACCGGCGCGCGCACGCCGGCTGGTCAAGTGTCGGGGGCCGCGTCTACTGTCGGTTGCTGTGCTGGAAGAGCTGCGCATCACCGGACTGGGCGTCATCGAGGACACCACGCTGCCGCTGACCGGCGGCATGAACGTCATCACCGGCGAGACCGGGGCGGGCAAGACCATGGTGGTCACCGGCCTCGGCCTGCTCTTCGGCGGGCGGGCCGACGCCGGGCGGGTGCGCGCCCAGCCGGGCCGGGCGGTGGTCGAGGGCCGGCTGCGGCTCGCGGGCCGCGTCGCCGCCACCGTGCACGCGCGGATCACCGACGCGGGTGGCGAGCCCGACGAGGACGGCTCGGTGTTGCTGAGCCGCACCGTCACCGTGGAGGGCCGCTCCCGGGCGCACCTGGGCGGGCGGAGCATGCCGGTGTCGATGCTCGGCGAGGTGGGCGAGCAGGCGGTGGCCGTGCACGGCCAGTCCGACCAGCTGCGGCTGCTGCGGCCGGCCGAGCAGCGGGCCGCGCTGGACCGCTTCGCCGGCCCGGAGCACGAGAAGCTGCTCGACGCGCTGCGCGAGGCGTACGCCCGCTGGCGCGCGGTGGTCGACGACCTGTCCGACCGGCGGCGCAACGCCCGCGAGCGCAACCAGGAGGCGGACCTGCTGCGGCTCGGCCTCGACGAGATCACCCGGGTGGACCCGCAGCCCGGCGAGGACGACGAGCTGAAGGCGGAGGCCCAGCGGCTGGAGCACGCCGAGGGGCTGCGCACCGCGGCGCAGGTGGCCCACCAGTGCGTGGCCGGCGGCGTGGAGGCGACCGACGAGACGCCGGACGCGGCGGCGCTGCTCGGCACCGCCCGCCGCACCCTGGAGGCGCAGGCCGGCACGGACCCGGCGTTGGGTGAGCTGGCGGGGCGGCTGGAGGAGGCGGCGACCCTCGTCACGGACGTCTCCGCCGAGCTGTCGGCCTACCTCGCCGCGCTCGACGCCGACCCGGCCCGGTTGCAGACCGTCTACGAGCGGCGGGCGGCGCTGCGCGCGCTGACCCGCAAGTACGCCGACGACGTCGACGGGGTGATCGCCTGGGCCGAGCGTGCCCGCACCCGGCTGGCCGACCTGGACACCTCCGACGACCTCCTGGACGAGCTGGACCGGGAGGCCTCCCGGCTGGCCGGTGAGGTGGCCGACCTGGCCGGCCGGGTGTCGACGTCGCGGCAGGAGGCGGCGACCCGCTTCGCCGAGCAGGTCACCGTCGAGCTGGCCGGGCTGGCCATGCCGCACGCCCGGATCGAGGTGGCGGTGCTGCCCCGCGCCGCCGGGCGCGCCGAGCCGACCCTGCCGGTCAACGGCACCGAGGTCGGCGTCGGCCCGGACGGCGGCGACGAGGTCGAGCTGCGCCTGCTGGCCCACCCGGGCGCGCCCTCGCTGCCGTTGCAGCGCGGCGCCTCCGGCGGTGAGCTGTCCCGGGTGATGCTCGCCATCGAGGTGGTCTTCGCCGGCTCGGGCGGGCCACCCACGCTGGTCTTCGACGAGGTCGACGCCGGGGTCGGCGGCCAGGCCGCGGTCGAGATCGGCCGGCGGCTGGCCCGGCTGGCCCGTAGCCACCAGGTGCTGGTCGTCACCCACCTGCCGCAGGTGGCCGCGTTCGCCGACCGGCACCTGGTGGTGGCGAAGGACACGGGCGGGGCGGTCACCACCAGCGGGGTGCGGGTGGTGGAGGACACCGAGCGCGCGCGGGAGCTGGCCCGGATGCTCGCGGGTTTGCCCGACTCGGACCTGGGTATCGCGCACGCCGAGGAGCTTCTCGCCGTGGCGGCCCGGGAAAGGCGCCCGTGAGGTCGGCGATTGTGAGCACAGGCACACCGGCCTGCGCGTTAGTGTGCTTCCCTGGGTAGGCGGCCCTGCTCAGGCATGTCGCGACAGAATTGCCTGCCTCACATGCCAGGATGGTCACGATGCGTCTACCCACGTTGCGCCGGACCCGGAACGCGGAACCGGGCAGGATCCTCGGCACCGCACGCCTCGACCGCCGGACAAAACGCCTGGTCGGCCGGCTCCGCCCCGGTGACATCGCGGTCATCGACCACGTCGATCTCGACCGTGTCGCCGCCGACTCGCTCGTCGCCGTCGGCGTCGGCGCCGTGCTCAACGCGAAGCCGTCGGTCTCCGGCCGCTACCCCAACCTCGGGCCCGAGGTGCTGGTCGCCGCCGGCATCCCGCTCCTGGACGACCTGGGGGAGGGGGTCTTCGAGCGGATCCGCGAGGGCGACACCGTCCGGATCGAGGGCAACACCGTCTTCCTCGGCGACGAGCCGGTGGGGCACGGCAGCCTCCAGGACGCCGAGTCGGTGGCCAAGTCGATGGCCGACGCCCGGGAGGGGCTCTCGGTCCAGTTGGAGGCGTTCGCCGCCAACACGATGGACTACCTCCGCCAGGAGCGCGACCTGCTCCTCGACGGGGTCGGCGTGCCGGAGATCCAGACCGAGATGCAGGGGCGGCACTGCCTGATCGTGGTGCGCGGCTACGACTACAAGGCCGACCTGGACGTGCTGCGCCCCTACATCCGCGAGTTCAAGCCGGTCCTGATCGGCGTCGACGGCGGCGCGGACGCGCTGGTGGAGGCCGGCTACACGCCGGACATGATCATCGGCGACATGGACTCGGTCACCGACGACGTGCTGCGCTGCGGCGCCGAGGTGATCGTGCACGCCTATCCGGACGGCCGGGCGCCCGGCCTGGCCCGGGTCAACGGCCTCGGCGTGCCGGCGGTGACCTTCCCGGCGGCGGCGACCAGCGAGGACCTGGCCATGCTGCTGGCCGACGAGAAGGGTGCCTCGCTGCTGGTCGCGGTCGGCACCCACGCCACCCTCGTCGAGTTCCTCGACAAGGGCCGCGGCGGGATGGCCTCCACGTTCCTGACCCGGCTCAAGGTGGGCGGCAAGCTGGTCGACGCCAAGGGCGTGAGCCGGCTCTACCGGCAGAGCATCTCCGGGTCGTCGCTGCTGCTGCTGGTGCTCTCCGCGATCGCGGCGATGGCCTCGGCCGTGGCGGTCTCCACCGTCGGCAAGGCGTATTTGGGCGTGGTCTCCGAGTGGTGGAACAATTTCGTGTTCCAGCTTGAACAGCTTTTCTAGCGTCCCACCGATCAAGAGGCTGCAGGTGTGATCAACTTCCGGTACCACGTCGTGTCCCTGACCGCCGTCTTCCTCGCGTTGGCGATCGGCCTGGTGGTCGGCACCGCCGCCCTCAACGGCCCGGTTGCCGACTCGCTCAAGGAACACGTCAACGGGCTGCGCAAGGACAACCAGCTGATGCGCCAGGCGGTCCAGAGCATGGAGAAGGAGCTCGAGCTCGAGGAGGAGTTCGCCGCCCAGATCGCGGAGGTCGTCCTGCCGGGCACGCTGACCGGCAAGCGGGTGCTGGTCGTCAGCCTGCCCACCGGGCGCGACCACACCGAGGGCGTGGTCAAGATGCTCCAGCTCGCCGGCGCCCAGGTGACCGGTCGCATCGACCTGCAGGACAAGTTCATCAACCCGGACAACAACAACAACCTGCTGGAGCTGGCGGTCACCGCTGCCCGCCCCACCGGCGCGCCGACCGCCGACCTGCCGAGCAACAGCAACGGTGTCGAGACGTCCAGCGCGCTGCTGGCCAGCGTCCTGATCGACCGGGCGGCCGGTGCCACCCCCGTCACCGAGGCCGACCGGCGGGCGGTGCTTGCCGCCTACGTCAACGCCAACTACCTGACCACCGAGAAGCCGGTCACCGCGCCGGCGGAGGCCGTCGTCCTGGTCAGCGGGCAGCCGTATGTGGACAAGGACTCGGCGAAGAAGGACGAGGCGGTGCTCAAGGTCGCCGAGCAGTTCGACCAGGCCGGCACCATCGTCGTCGGCGGCAACGGCTCGGCTGGCGGAAACCTGGTGGCCGCCGTCCGGAGCGACCCGGTGCTGGTGCAGACCATCTCCACCGTCGACAACGCCAACACCAACCAGGGCCAGCTGGTCACCGCCCTCGCGCTGGTCCAACAGGTCACCGAGAAGAAGGCCGGTCAGTACGGCGTCGCCGACAACGCCACCCTGCTGCCTAGACTGCCCCAGTGATGCTACGACGTACCCCGGTGTCCGGATCCAGCCTCGCCCACGTACGGCGGGAGGGGGACGCGTGAGCCTGCTCGGTCGACTGCTGATCGCCGGCGCGGGCGCCGCCGCCGCCCGCTACGCACTGCGCGAGGTGCGCACCTCACCGGCCGGGCCCGCGCTGGAGCGGACCAACTTCCGCGGCCGCACGGTGAGCCTGGCCGCCGGCCCCGCCCTCGCGGCCGGCGCCGCCGCGACGGGCGCGTTCGGCGCCTCCAGCGGCCCGTCGGGAGCCGCGGCCCTGGTCGCCGGGGTGGGCGCCGGGGCCGTCGGGCTCTACGACGACGTGGTCGGCACCCGGCCGGAGCAGAAGGCGGCCAAGGGGTTCGCGGGGCACCTGGCCGCGCTGCGCGAGGGCCGGGTCACCGCCGGGCTGGTCAAGGTCGTCGGGGTGGGCGCCGCGGGCCTCGGCGCCGCCGCGCTGCTCGCCGCCGACCCCCGGGTCGCCGGGCACCGGCGTCGCCAGCGGCAGGGCCCGCTGGGCCGGGGCGTCGACGTGCTGCTCGGCGCCGGTGTCATCGCCGGCACCGCGAACCTGCTCAACCTGCTGGACCTGCGTCCCGGCCGGGCGCTCAAGTCCGGCCTCCTGCTCGGCGCCCCGCTGGCCGGTGGCCCGCACGGCGGGATCGCCGCCGGTGCCGTCGGCGCCGCCGCCGGGCTGCTCCCCGCCGACCTCGGCGAGGACGTGATGCTCGGCGACAGCGGCGCGAACGCGCTCGGCGCGCTGCTCGGCGTGGCGCTGGCCGCGCGTACCGGGCCCGTCGGGCGGGCCGGGCTGCTCGCCGTGCTCGCCGGTCTCACCGCGGCCAGCGAGAAGGTCAGCTTCACCCAGGTCATCCAGCGCACCCCCGGGCTGCGCGAGCTCGACGCACTGGGCCGGCGCGCCGACTGACGTGACGACCCCGGCACCCCTCGCCGGCGCCGGCCGTGTCGCCGGAGCGGCCGCGCTCATCGCCGTACTCACCGTCCTCAGCCGGCTCGCTGGCTTCGGCCGTACCGCCGTCTTCACCTGGGTCGTGCAGAAGAGCGACCTCGGCGGCATGTACGTCATCGCCAACACCGCGCCGAACATCATCTTCGAGATCGTGGCCGGTGGCGCGTTGGCGAGCCTGGTCGTACCGCTGCTGGCCGGGCCGGTCGCGGCCGGTGACCGGCGCGCGGTGTCCGCCACCACCGGGGCCCTGCTCACCTGGACGGTCACCCTGCTGGTGCCGCTGGCCGTCCTGGTCGCGGTGGCGGCTGGCCCGATCGTGTCGCTGCTCAGCGAGGGGCGCTCCGAGGCCGAGCTGGCGGCCGGGGCGCGGATGCTGCGGGTCTTCGCCCCGCAGTTGCCGCTCTACGGCGTCGGCATCGTCCTCACCGGGGTGCTCCAGGCACACCGCCGCTTCGCCTGGCCGGTGATCGCGCCGCTGCTGTCCAGCCTCACCGTGATCGTGGTGTACCTCGTCTTCGCCGGGACGGAGGGACGAAGCGTCGGCGTGGCGCAGGTGAGCGGTGGAGGCGAGCTGCTCCTGTCGGCCGGCACCACGCTCGGCGTCGTGGTGCTGTCGCTGTCGCTGCTGGTCCCGCTGCGCCGGTTGGGCCTGCGGCCACGCCTCGGGTACGCGTTCCCGCCCGACGCCCGGGCGCGGGTGGGCGGGCTGGCGATGGCCGGGGCGGTCACCGTCACCGCGCAGCAGCTCGCGCTCCTGGTGCTGCTCAAACGGGTCTCCGGCGGCCCGACCGGTTCGCCGCAGGTGTTCAACCTGGCCCAGACCATGTACCTGCTGCCCTGGGCGGTGCTCGCGGTCCCGCTCGCGGTGGCGGCGTACCCGACGCTGGCGACCGCCGCCGCGGCGGGGCGGGACGAGGAGTACCGGCGCACGCTCTCCTCGACCGTGCGTGGGGTGGTGCTGTTCAGCTGCCTCGGCGCGGCGGCACTGGTCGGCACGGCCGCGCCGGTCGCCGCGTTCTTCTACCCGGGCGACCCGGCCTCCACCGCCGCGGCCATCGCCGGCTTCGCCCCCGGGCTGCTCGGCTACGGCCTCTTCGCGGTGCTCTCCCGCGCCCTCTACGCACGGGGCGACACCCGCCCGGCGACCTTCGCGATCACCGCCGGCTGGCTGGCCGTACCGGTGGTGGCGGTGCCGCTGGCAGTCCTCCTGCCGGTGACGGACCGGGTGCTCGCGGTCGCCCTGGCCAACTCGGTCGGGATGGTGCTGCTCGGCGGGCTGCTGCTCGTCGCGGTGTGGCGCTCGGCCGGGCGCCCCGCGCTCGCCGGAGCGGGCCGGGCCGGCGCCGCCGGACTGCTCGCCGGCGCCCTGGCCGCGCTCGCCGGAACGGCCCTCGCCCGCTGGCTCGACGCGGCCGCCGGCGGCACCCCGACGACACCGGGTGCACTCGTGCAGGGCATGCTGTCCGGAGCCTTGGTCGGCGTCGTGTTCCTCGCCGTCGTCTGGCTGGTCGACCGGCCGGACGTGACGCCGCTGCTCGCCGGGGTGCTCCGGCGGCTGGGCAGGGCGGGCCGGCGTGGGCCGGCGGCCCCCGCCGATGGGACGGGCGAGGGCGACATCCCCCCGGAACGGGGTGGCGGGAAGGAGACGGTGTCCCGGTGAGCGGGTGCAGGACGGGTGACCGGCCGACGACTACCGACGAACGGGGGTGGTCGCGGTGACGCAGCCGGCACCGTTTCCCGGCTGGCGCGGCACGGTGGCCCTGCTGCTCGCCTCCAGCACCGGCGGCGTCGGGCAGCACGTCCGCTCGCTGGCCGAAGGGCTGACCGCCGCGGGCGCCTCCGTGCTGGTCTGCGGCCCCGCCGCGACGCAGGAGCAGTTCGACTTCACGGGCGTCGGCGCCCGGTTCCTGCCGGTGGAGATCCCGGCCAGCCCGACCCCGGCCGACGCCCGCGCGGTCACCGCGCTGCGCCGGGCCCTCGCCGCCGAACCGGTCGACGTGCTGCACGCCCACGGCCTGCGCGCCGGGCTCGTCGCCGTGCTCGCTCGGCCCGCCGCCCCGCTCGTGGTCACCTGGCACAACGCGGTGCTCGCTGGCGGCCTGCGCGGTGGCGTGTCGCGCCTCGTCGAGCGGGTCGTCGCCCGGGGCGCCCGGGTGGCGCTCGGCGCCTCCACCGACCTGGTCGAGCGGGCCACCGCGCTGGGCGCGGCGGACGCCCGGCTCGCCCCGGTCGCCGCGCCGGCACTGCCCGCGCCGCGCCGCCGCCGGGCCGCCGTCCGCGCCGAGTTCGGCGTCGGCCAGGACCGGCCGCTGATCCTCTCCGTGGGCCGGCTGCACCCGCAGAAGCGGTACGACGTGCTGGTCGACGCCGCCGCCCGGTGGCGTACCCGGACACCGGCGCCGGTCGTGGTGATCGCCGGCAGCGGCCCCGCCTACCTGCCGCTGGCCGCCCGGATCTCCGCCGCCCGGGCCCCGGTGACCCTGCTCGGGCACCGCACCGACGTGGCCGACCTGCTGGCCGGGGCCGACCTGGCGCTGGTGACCAGCGACTGGGAGGCCCGTCAGCTCTTCGCGCAGGAGGCGATGCGGGCCGGCGTACCACTGGTGGCGACGGCGGTCGGCGGCCTGCCGGAGCTGGTCGGCGACGCCGCGGTGCTGGTGCCGCCAGCGGACGTGGACGCCGTCGACGCGGCCGTGCGCGCCCTGCTCGACGACGACGCCGGGCGGGCCGAGCTGGCGCGGCGCGGCGCCGCACGGGCCGCCTCCTGGCCCACCGAGGCGGACACCCTTGCCCAGCTGGCGGCGCTCTACGCCGAGCTGGCCCCGCACGGCGCCGGACCGGCCGCCCCCGGCGCCGACGCCCCGTCGACGGGACGCCGGTGATGCGGCGCAGAATCGCCCCGATCCTGCTGACCCTGGTCGTGGTGGCGCTGGGCATCACCGCGCTGACCGCCCGCCCCGAACGGGCGGCGTCGCCCGGGCGTACCGCCGACTTCGTGGTGCTGGTCGGGGTTGCCGGGCTGCGCTGGGAGGACGTCGACCCGCAGACCACGCCGACGTTGTGGCGGATGGCCCAGAACGGCTCGATCGGCTCCCTGTCGGTCCGATCCGCGCACCGCCCGACCTGCCCGGTGGACGGCTGGCTGACCCTCGGCGCCGGCAGCTACGCCGCCTGGAACGGCAGCCGGCAGGCCGGGGGCTGTCCACCGGCCCAGGTGACGGTCGAGCAGCCTGACGGCATCGGCGCGAACCTGCCCGACCAGGAGAGCGTCGTCCTGCACAACCAGGAGCGGCTGCCCTGGGGCACGGTGCCCGGCGCGCTGGCGGAGTCCGTGCGCTGCTCGGTGGCGGTCGGGCCCGGCGCGGCCGTGGCCGCCGCCCGACCGTTCGGCCGCGTCGACCGGTACGCGCCGGCGCTCCCGGCGGACCCGACGGGCCTGCTCGGCTCCTGCGTGCTGAGCATCGTCGACCTCGGCACGGTCACCGGCGAGGACCCGGCGGCCCGGGCCGCGGTCGCCCGGGAGGCGGACGCCCGCCTGGCCCGGGTGCTGGCCGCCCGGCCGCCCCGCTCGCTGGTGCTCGTCGCCGGGGTGTCCGACACCGACGCCCCGTCCCGGCTGCACGTCGCCGTCGCCGACGGGCCGGGTTGGGAAGGCGGGTGGCTCACCTCGGCCAGCACCGGCCGCGAGGGGTACCTGCAACTGGTCGACCTCGCGCCGACCGCGCTCACCGCGCTGGGCCGGCCGATGCCCGAACGGCTCTTCCTCGGCCGCCCCGCCGAGTCGGTCGGCGGGCGGCCGGCGGACCTCGCCGCCGCGATCGCCGCGCCGGCGGACGCCGACCGGGAGGCGGCCGCCCAGCGCCGGGTGGCCGACTGGTTCTTCACCCTGCTGGCCGGCGCCCAGGTGCTGCTGGCCGTGGCGGTGCTGCCGCTGCTGCGCCGGGCCCGCCGGCACGCCGGCCCGTACGGCCCGGAGCCGGTCTCGCGGCGGGTGGTGGCGGTCGTGGAGCTGCTGCTGGTCGCGGCGGCCCTCGCCGTCCCGGCCGCGCTGCTGGCCGACGCCGTGCCCTGGTGGCGCGGGGACCACGCGGGCGTCTACTTCGCCGGGGTGACCGTGCTGCTGCTGGTCGCCGCGACCGCCGTGGTGCGGCTCGCGCCCGGGCACGCGAGCACGCTCGGTCCGCTCGGTGCGGTGGCCGGCCTGACCACGCTGGCCGTGGGGCTGGACGTGCTCACCGGCGCCCGCCTCCAGCTCAACGGGGTGGTCGGCTACTCCGCCCTGGAGGGCGGCCGGTACGCCGGGCTGGGCACCGTCGGGCTCGGGGTGTTCCTGGCCGGGTCCCTGCTGAGCGCGGGATGGCTGGCCCAGCGGGTCCGCCGGTCCTGGCGGCCGCCCGTGATGGTGGCCGTCGGCGGCGCCGCCGTGCTGGTCGTCGGCAGCCCGTACCTGGGGGCCGACCCGATCGGCGCGATCGCGCTGACCGCCGGGCTGAGCGTCGCCGCGGCGATCAGCGCCGGCGGCTGGCTGACGATCAGCAGGCTCGCCTGGGCCACCATGGCCGGGCTCGCGCTGACGATCGGCTTCGCGGTGCTCGACCTGCGCCGGCCCGCCGCCGAGCGGGGCAGCCTCGGCCGGTTCCTGGCCGCCGTCGGTGACGGCACCGGCGGGCTCACCGTGCACCGCTCCAGCACGGCCAACTTCGAGACCCTGGTCAACAGCCCGCTGACGGTGCTGGCCCTGGCCGGCGCCCTGCTGGTCTGGTTCGCCCTGCTCCAGCCGTGGGGCGGGCTGATGCGGCTGTTCGGCATCTACCCGGCGATGCGGGCGGCGATGGCCGGCACCGCCGTCGCCGCCGTGATCGGCGGGGTGCTGGGCGGCGACGCCCTGGACGTGGCCGGCGCGGCCGCCGCCCTGGTGGTGCCGATGGCGGCGCTGGCCGCGCTGCGGGTGCTCGACCACTCCACCGACCGCACGCTGCCCGACGCGGCCCGCCCGCGCGACGAGGGGCCCGGCGGTACGGGCGACGGCTCCGGCGGGGACACCGGCGGGGGACCGGACGGCGCCGGCCCGGACCGCCCGGCACCGCCCGGCGCGGGGCCGGGCGCCGCCCGTACCCCCGATGCGGGTGCGGGACCGGCCACGGCGGCGGCGCCCCCGGCTCCGCGCGCCCCGGGCCCGGCGACCGGGGCGGCCGGACCGACGGCCGCAACCGGCGCGGGGGAGCGCGCGCCGGCCGGCCTGGCATCGACCGAGGTCACCGCCGGCTGAGGCGCGGGCGGGACGTCCCGCAGCCCGCTCCGGGTGCGCCCGGCGGGTGGGCCGGGAGAGGTGTTACCGTGGAATCCCGTGGATCGCGTGATCACTTGGCTGATCGGCACGGCGGTCTGCACGACCGCGACGGACGACACGGGAGCAGGCCTTGGCCCCTTCAGCACGGACGACCAGGCACATTTTCGTCACCGGGGGAGTCGCCTCCTCGCTGGGTAAGGGCCTCACCGCCTCCAGCCTCGGCAACCTGCTCACCGCGCGCGGCCTGCGCGTGGTCATGCAGAAGCTCGACCCCTACCTCAACGTCGACCCGGGGACGATGAACCCGTTCCAGCACGGCGAGGTCTTCGTCACCGAGGACGGCGCCGAGACCGACCTTGACGTCGGGCACTACGAGCGGTTCCTGGACCGGGCGCTCTCCGGCAAGGCGAACGTCACCACCGGGCAGATCTACTCGGAGGTGATCGCCAAGGAGCGGCGCGGCGAGTACCTGGGCGACACCGTCCAGGTCATCCCGCACATCACCAACGAGATCAAGTCGCGGATCCTGGCGATGGCCGACCCGGACGACGACGGCCAGGTGCCGGACGTGGTGATCACCGAGGTCGGCGGCACCGTCGGCGACATCGAGTCGCTGCCGTTCCTGGAGTCGATCCGCCAGGTCCGCCACGACCTGGGCCGCGACAACTGCTTCTACCTGCACGTCTCGCTGGTGCCGTACCTGGCGCCGTCGGGCGAGCTGAAGACGAAGCCGACCCAGCACTCGGTGGCCCAGCTGCGCAGCATCGGCATCCAGCCCGACGCGCTGGTGCTGCGCTGCGACCGGGAGATCCCCGACAAGGTCAAGCAGAAGCTGTCGCTCTACTGCGACGTCGACCGCGAGGCCGTCACCGCCGCCCCGGACGCGCCGAGCATCTACGACATCCCGAAGGTGCTGCACCGCGAGGGCCTCGACGCGTACGTGGTGCGCCGGCTCGGCCTCTCCTTCCGGGACGTCGACTGGGCCAGCTGGGACGACCTGCTGGACCGGGTGCACCAGCCCCGGCACACCGTCACCGTCGCCGTGGTCGGCAAGTACGTCGACCTGCCCGACGCGTACCTGTCGGTCAGCGAGGCGATCCGGGCCGCCGGCTTCGGCCACCGGTCCCGGGTGCAGCTGCGCTGGGTGCCCAGCGACGAGTGCGTCACCCCGTCCGGCGCGGCAGCCGCCCTGGCCGGCGTCGACGGCATCGTCATCCCCGGCGGCTTCGGGGTGCGCGGCATCGAGGGCAAGATCGGCACCGCCCGGTACGCCCGGGAGAACGGCATCCCGCTGCTCGGCCTCTGCCTCGGCCTGCAGTGCATGACCATCGACGTGGCCCGGCACCTGGCCGGCCTCGACGGCGCCAACTCGCTGGAGTTCGACGAGGAGGCCGCGCACCCGGTCATCGCCACCATGGCCGACCAGGAGGACATCGTGGCCGGCAGGGGCGACCTGGGCGGCACCATGCGGCTGGGCGCGTACCCGGCGGCGCTCGCCGAGGGCTCGCTGGTCGCCGAGGCGTACGGCAGCACCGAGGTCAGCGAGCGGCACCGGCACCGGTACGAGGTGAACAACGCCTACCGCGACGCGCTGACCAAGGCGGGCCTGCACATCTCCGGCACCTCGCCCGACGGGCGGCTGGTCGAGTTCATCGAGCTGGACCGGGACCTGCACCCGTTCTTCGTGGCCACCCAGGCGCACCCGGAGCTGAAGAGCCGGCCGACCCGGCCGCACCCGCTGTTCGCCTCCTTCGTGAAGGCGGCGGTGGCCTACTCGGAGGCCGACCAGCTCCCCGTCGACCTGGAGGCCGCCGAGAGCGCGGCGGCGCAGAACGCCGCCCGCAACGGTGGCGCCGCCGCGAAGGCGACGTCGGCCTCGTGAGCGAGCGTAGCGAGCGAACCATCGGGCACCGCTGCGCGGCGTCTCGCGCCGCTGGCACGCGAAGCGGGGCGGCGGCGTGAGCGAGCGGGGCACCGGGCCCGACAGCGGCGTGCGCGCCGTCGAGCACCGCTACGAGGTGCGCTCCCGCACCGAGCGCTACCGGGGTCGGATCTTCGACGTGGTCAGCGAGGAGGTGACCATGCCGGGCGGCGGGACGGGGGTCCGCGACTTCGTCCGGCACGTCGGCGCGGTCGCCGTGGTGGCGCTCGACTCCGCCGGCCAGGTGGTGCTGATCCGCCAGTACCGGCACCCGGTGGGGCGGCACCTGTGGGAGCTGCCGGCCGGGCTAACCGACGTCTCCGGCGAGGACCTGGCCGCCGCCGCGGTCCGGGAGCTGGCCGAGGAGGTCGACCTCACCGCGGGGCGGATCGACGTCCTGGTGGACCTGCACAGCTCGCCGGGCTTCACCAACGAGCTGGTCCGGGTCTTCCTGGCCCGGGACCTGGCCGACGTGCCGGCGGAGCAGCGGCACGAGCGTCGCGAGGAGGAGGCCGACCTCCAGGTCGTCCGCATCGACCTGGACGAGGCGGTCGGCATGGTCCTCGCGGGCGAGATCACCAACGCCTCCTGCGTGGCCGGGCTGCTCGCCGCCGCCCGGGCCCGCGACACCGGCTGGTCGGCGCTGCGCCGGGCCGACGCGCCCCTGCCGGGCTGAGCCGGGAAGAACGTGAAGGGGCCGTGCGGTACGTCCGCACGGCCCCTTTCGTCGTTCCGGGTCGTCAGTCGCGCAGCGGCCGGCCCTGCCCGTCGACGCCACCGTTGATCAGGATCAGGACGCCGTCGACGAGGCCCCAGATGCCGCCGATGCCGCACGTCACGAGGGACACGATGAGCTGGATGACGCCGGTCTTGGTGTCGCCCATGTAGAAGCGGCCGACGCCGAAGGTGCCCAGCACGATCTGCAGGACGCCCGCGACGACCTTGCTCTTGTCGGAGACACCCGACGGGTACCCGGGCTGGTTGGGGAAGCCGGGCTGGTAAGGAGGTGTGGTCATGAGGCGACACCCTAGTGATCCACTGCTCTCCTGTCCGCAGCGGCACCCGAAGAGTGGGACGATAATGGATGAACACTGTCCTGACGGCTGAGGCACGGGTCCCACCGCCGGCCCGGTTCACGCCTGACACATCGTCAGCGGGTGCGGGCACCGGATGTCACTGTGCTGCCTCATCGGGGGCGGCGACGCGCCTAGACTGCCGCCGGCGGGACCGGTGGACCGCGGCGGCAAAGGGGCCGTCGTGGCACCGCGCAGTCGGGGGAGCGCAGCCCCGAAGAGAGGTGTCTGCATCGTGAAGGTCGGAATCCCACGCGAGGTCAAGAACCACGAGTACCGCGTGGCGATCACGCCGGCGGGCGTCAACGAGTTCGTCCGCAGCGGTCACCAGGTCTTCGTCGAGTCCGGCGCCGGCGTCGGGTCCAGCATCGGCGACGACGAGTTCGCCGCCGCCGGTGCCAAGATCCTGGCCACCGCCGACGAGGTGTGGGAGACCGCCGAGCTGGTGCTCAAGGTCAAGGAGCCGATCGCCGAGGAGTACCACCGGATGCGCGAGGGGCAGGTGCTCTTCACCTACCTGCACCTGGCCGCCTCGAAGGCGTGCACCGACGCGCTGGTCGACCGCAAGGTCACCGGCATCGCGTACGAGACCGTCGAGCTGCCCGACCGGTCGCTGCCGCTGCTCGCCCCGATGTCCGAGGTGGCCGGTCGCCTCGCCCCGCAGGTGGGCGCCTACCACCTCCAGCGGCAGGGCGGCGGGCGCGGCATCCTGATGGGCGGCGTCTCCGGTGTGTACGCCGCGAAGACGGTGGTCATCGGCGCCGGCGTCTCCGGCATGAACGCCGCCGCGATCGCGCTCGGCCTGCAGGCCGAGGTGCTGCTGCTGGACAAGAACGTCGCCCGGCTGCGCCAGGCCGACGCCATCTACCGGGGCCACCTGCAGACGGTCGCCTCCAACGCGTACGAGATCGAGCGGGCCGTGCTGGACGCGGACCTGGTCATCGGCGCGGTGCTGGTGCCCGGCGCGAAGGCCCCGACCCTGATCTCCAACGAGCTGGTCTCCCGGATGAAGCCGGGCAGCGTGCTTGTCGACATCTCCATCGACCAGGGCGGCTGCTTCGAGGACTCGCGTCCCACCACGCACGCCGAGCCGACCTACCAGGTGCACGACTCGATCTTCTACTGCGTGGCGAACATGCCGGGCGCGGTGCCGCACACCAGCACCTACGCGCTGACCAACGTCACCCTGCCGTACGCGCTGGAGCTGGCCAACCACGGCTGGCGCGAGGCGCTGCGTCGCGACCCAGCGCTGGCGTTGGGCCTGAACACCCACGACGGGCAGGTCACCTACGGCCCGGTCGCCGAGGCGCACGGCATGGCGCCCCTCGCGCTGGCCGACGCGCTGGCCTGAGAGGTGGCGGGCTGACCGGCACAGCGGACGGGGCCGGCGCGGGCGTGGAGCCCGCGCCGGCCCTGCGTCGTGCCGTCCGTGGCTACCTCGACCACCTCACCGTCGAACGGGGACTGTCGGCGAACACGCTCGCGTCGTACCGACGGGACCTGGAGCGCTACCTGGCCACCCTGGCGGCGGCCGGCGTGCCGGACCTGGCCGCCGTCGGCCCGGGGCAGGTCGAGGCGCACCTGGCCCGGCTGCGCGCCGGCGACGAGGAGCATCCGCCGCTCGCGGTGGCCTCCGCCGCGCGGGCGGCCAGCGCGGTACGCGGCCTGCACCGGTTCGCGCTGCGCGAGGGGCTGGCCGGCGCCGACCCGAGCCGGGACGTCCGCCCGCCCACGCCGCCGCGCCGGCTGCCCCGCGCGCTGCCGGCCGACGCCGTGGTGCGGCTGCTGGAGACCGCCGGGTCGCTGACCGCCGCCGGCGACCAGGCGCCGCTCGCGCTGCGCGACCGGGCGCTGCTGGAGTTCCTGTA
This sequence comes from Micromonospora sp. DT46, assembly GCF_049841735.1. NCBI lineage: Bacteria > Bacillati > Actinomycetota > Actinomycetes > Micromonosporales > Micromonosporaceae > Micromonospora > Micromonospora sp. DT46. The sequence continues at coordinate 21,449 of NZ_JBNCKW010000009.1, forward strand.
CGGCACCGGGGCGCGGATCTCCGAGGCGGTCGGCGCCGCCGTGGACGACCTGGACGTGGACGAGGGCACCGTGCTGCTGCGCGGCAAGGGCGGCCGCACCCGGCTCGTCCCGGTCGGGGGGTACGCCGTCGAGGCGGTACGGGCCTGGCTGGTGCGGGCCCGCCCCGGGCTCGCCGCCGCCGGCCGGGGCACCCCGGCGGTCTTCCTCAACGCCCGCGGCGGCGCGTTGACCCGGCAGGGCGCGTGGACCATCCTGCGTCGCGCCGCCCAGCGGGCCGGGCTGCCGGTGGACGGCCCGGAGGCGGTCTCCCCGCACACCCTGCGCCACTCCTACGCCACCCACCTGCTCGACGGCGGCGCGGACGTACGGGTGGTGCAGGAACTGCTCGGCCACGCCTCGGTGACCACCACCCAGGTCTACACCCTGGTCACGGTCGAGCGGCTGCGCGAGGTGTACGCCACCGCCCATCCCCGGGCGCGGGGTTGACCCCGCCCGGCCCCGACCCCGCCCGGCCCCGACCCCGCCCGGCCCCGACCCCGCCCGGCCCCGACCCCGCCCGGCCCCGGCCCCGCCCGGCCCCGGCCCCGCCCGGCCCCGGCCCCGCCCGGCTCTGGCCCCGGCCCCGCCAGGCTCCGCCCCCGGCTCGGCCCCGGCTCCGGCCGCCGCTCGGCCCCGGCCCAGGCGCGGGACCGACCGCCGGGCGGCCCGCCAGGGTGATCGCCGCCGGCCGGCAGGGGCAGCGCGACGGTGTCCGGGGCGGCGCGCGCAGCACGCCGCCGGTGGCTGGCCTGGTCGGCGGGGCGGCGACACGCCGAGCGGGTGCGACCGGGCCGCCGGGCGGTGGCGTACAGTCGGCATCGGCGCGGACCTCCTGGGGCGATGGTGATGCAGACCGGGGTGCGCAGCGGCGCCGCGAAGGACGTCGGACGGCTCCGACGCCGGGTGGTCGTCGGGAGGGGGCAACGAGCACATGGCTGGCAACGGTGACCGTGCCGAGACCTGGACGTCGGAGCTCCGCGAGCAGCAGGCCACGCTCGGGGCGGATCTCGGTCCGGCGGATCCGGCGGCATACACGATGCGTAAGCCGATTCCCGAGCCGATGCCGACCGACCGGCACGGCCCGGCGCGGATCATCGCGATGGCCAACCAGAAGGGTGGTGTGGGCAAGACCACCACGACCATCAACCTGGGCGCCGCACTGGCCGAGTACGGCCGCAAGGTGCTGCTTGTCGACTTCGACCCGCAGGGCGCCCTCTCGGTCGGGCTGGGGGTCAACCCGCACAACCTCGACCTGTCGGTCTACAACCTGCTCATGCAGGACGACGTCACCGCCGAGGACGTCCTGATCAAGACCGACGTGGCGGGGCTGCACCTGCTGCCCGCCAACATCGACCTCTCCGCGGCCGAGATCCAGCTGGTCAACGAGGTCGCCCGGGAGATGGCCCTGGCCCGTGTGCTCCGGTCGGTCCGCAAGGAGTACGACTACATCCTGATCGACTGCCAGCCCTCGCTGGGCCTGCTGGCGATCAACGCGCTGACCGTGGCGCACGGCGTGCTCATCCCGCTGGAGTGCGAGTTCTTCAGCCTGCGCGGGGTGGCCCTGCTGCTGGACACCATCGACAAGGTGCGCGAGCGGCTCAACTTCGACCTGGAGCTCGAGGGCATCCTCGCCACCATGTACGACAGCCGCACCACCCACTGCCGCCAGGTGCTCCAGCGGGTGGTGGAGGCCTTCGGCGACAAGGTCTACCAGACGGTGATCACCAAGACCGTCAAGTTCCCCGAGTCCACCGTCGCCGGTGCCCCGATCACCACGCTCGACCCGGCCTCGTCCGGCGCCCGCAACTACCGTCAGCTGGCCCGCGAGGTGATCGCCGCCCAGGCCGAGCGGTAGGCCGGCGTGCACCTTCGCGTCGAGCCGGCCGGGGCGTGGACTACGGTCTTCCGGTGACCGCGCCACCCCTCGACCCTCCGACGACGCCGGAGCAGCCGCCCGTACGGGCCGCCGAGGCCGTCGCCGAGGTGCCGACGGATCCGGCCGGCGTGCCCGAGGCGGCGGTGGAGAGCGGCGGGTTCACCGTCCGGCTGGCGAACTTCACCGGCCCGTTCGACCTGCTGCTCCAGCTCATCGGCAAGCACAAGCTCGACGTGACCGAGGTGGCGCTGCACCGGGTCACCGACGAGTTCATCGCCTACATCCGCGCGATGGGCGACCAGTGGGACCTGGACGAGGCCAGCGAGTTCCTGCTCATCGCCGCGACGCTGCTCGACCTGAAGGCGGCCCGGCTGCTGCCCGCCGCCGAGGTCGAGGACGAGGAGGACCTCGCGCTGCTGGAGGCGCGGGACCTGCTCTTCGCCCGGCTGTTGCAGTACAAGGCGTACAAGGAGGCGGCGGCGCACATCGCCGCGCTGGAGGAGGTCGGCGGCCGGCGCTACCCCCGCGCGGTCACCCTGGAGGCCCGGTACGCCGACGCGCTGCCCGACCTGGTGCTCGGCATCGGCCCGGAACGGCTGCTGAAGCTGGCGGTCAGGGCGATGACGCCGAAGCCGGTGCCCGAGGTCTCCATCGCCCACGTGCACATGGTCCGGGTCAGCGTCCGGGAGCACGCGGGCATCCTCACCGAGCGGCTGCGCCGGGTCGGCACGGCCACCTTCTCGCTGCTCTGCGCCGACTGCGAGGCCACCCTGGAGGTGGTGGCCCGGTTCCTGGCCCTGCTGGAGCTCTACCGGGAGGGCCTGGTCGCCTTCGTTCAGGAGCAGGCCCTGGAGGAGCTGACCGTACGCTGGACCGGTCCCGCCGACGGCGGCCCCGACCTGCACGTCGACGAGTACGCCGGCACCCCGCCCGAGTCGGCGGGCTCCGATCCGTTGCCGGCCGCGTCGACCGAGCGGCGGCCGGTGTCGGACGGCATGGCCGAGTCGGCCTCGACGTTGGCCGAGCCGGCGGGCTCCGGCCCGCTGCCGGCGGCGGCCGAGCGGCGGCCGGTGTGGGACGGCACGGCGGACGAGAGCGGCTCAGACGCGGTCGCAGGTGCGCTGCCGGCCGACACCGCATCGGCGGCGGACGCCGGGCCGGCCGTGCTCGACAGCGACTCGATGCCGGGTGCGACGGCGGACACCGAATCGGTGGTCGACAACGGCTCGGCGCCGCCTGCGGTGGCGGACGTCGGTTCGGTGGCCGACGCCGGAACGGCAGAGGCTGACAGCGGGGCGGCGTCGGGTGTGGCGGTGGTGGAGAGCGGGACGTCGCCGGGTGTGGCGGCGGACGAGAGCGGGGCGGCGACGCCGGAGGAGCGAGCGGGATGAGCAGCGACGAGCGTCGGGACTCCCTGGCCGACCAGGCCGCCGCCTGGGTGCCGCCCTGGCAGCGCCCCACGACCCCCGCCGCGGCCCCCGAAGCCGGAGATCTTGGTAGTTCCGCGCCCCCTGAGGGGCCTGAACCTACCAAGATCTCCGAGGACTCCGACGCCGCACGGGAGGCGGGCGCGGGGGCGGGCTTCGAGGATTCCGACGCCGCGCCCGGCGCGGAGGTGGGCTCGGGCGCGGCGACTGCCAACGGGGATCAGCCCAGGGAGCCGGCAGGACCTGAGGAGCCGGCATCGGCGGCTGGGCTTGAAGCGCCGGCATCGGCGGCTGGGCTTGAAGCGCCGGCACCGGCGGCAGGGCCTGAGGAGCCGGCATCGGCGGTCGGCCCGGCGGGGTCGGCACCGGTGGCCGGGTCGGCGGGGCCAGCAGGGTCGGCGGGGGAGAGCGGGGCCGCGGTCGGGTCGGCGGGAAGGGGACCGGCGGGGGAGAGCGGGGCTGCGGTCGGGTCGGCGGGGCGGGGACCGACGGGGGGCGTACCCGCGAAGGGGCCGGCGGGGCGGCGGCGGGCGGTGCCCGAGCCGGCGCCGGAACTCGACGACGCGGAGCTGCGCGGGGCGCTGGAGGCGATCCTGCTGGTGGTGGACGAGCCGGTCAGCGAGCTGGTCCTCGCCCAGGTGCTGGAGCAGCCCGCCGAGCGGATCGGGCCGGTGATGGACGAGATCGCCGCGGGCTACACGGCCGCCGGACACGGCTTCGAGCTGCGCCGGGCCGCGGGTGGCTGGCGTCTCTACACCCGCCCGGAATACGCCACCTACGTGGAACGGTTCGTACTGGACGGGCAGTCCGTGCGGCTGACCCAGGCCGCGCTGGAGACACTGGCCGTGGTCGCCTACAAGCAGCCCGTGACCCGGTCGCGGATCTCCGCCATCCGGGGTGTCAACTGTGACGGGGTGATCCGTACCCTGGTCTCCCGCGGGTTGGTCGAGGAGTGCGGCACCGAACCGGACAGCGGGGCGTTCCTCTACCGGACCACCACGATGTTCCTGGAGAAGCTCGGGCTGAACAGCGTCGACGACCTCCCGCCGCTGGCCCCGTTCCTTCCCGACGACGTAGAAGAGCTTGCCGATGCCACGCGATGACCGCACGCCCCGCCCCGACGCGCCCGCCTTCGAGGGGGCCGAGCGCCTGCAGAAGGTGCTGGCCGCCGCCGGCGTGGGTTCCCGGCGCGCCTGCGAGGACCTGATCTTCCGTCGCCGGGTCACCGTCGACGGCCGGGTCGCCCAGCTCGGCGACAAGGTCGACCCCGCCACCGCCGTGATCCACGTCGACGGCGAGCGCCTCGTCGCCGACACCCGACTGGTCTACCTTGCCATGAACAAGCCCCGCGGGGTCGTCTCCACGATGGCCGACGAGAAGGGCCGCACGGCGCTCGCCGACTTCCTCGGCAACCGGGTGGAGCAGCGGGTCTACCACGTCGGGCGGCTCGACGCCGACAGCGAGGGCCTGCTGCTGCTCACCAACGACGGCACCCTCGCGCACAAGCTGATGCACCCGTCGTACGGGGTGCAGAAGACGTACCTGTGCGAGGTGTCCGGGCCGATCCCGCGCAACCTCGGCAAGCGGCTGATGGCCGGCGTGGAACTCGAGGACGGGCCGGCGAAGGTCGACTCCTTCCGGGTGGTGGACACGCTGGGACGGACCGCCCAGGTGGAGCTGAGCCTGCACGAGGGACGCAAGCACATCGTCCGCCGCCTGCTCGGCGAGGCGGGCCATCCGGTGAGCCGGCTGGTGCGTACCGCGATCGGGCCGATCCGGCTGGGCGACCTGCGCGCCGGGCGGACGCGGCGGCTGACCAACGCGGAGGTCGCCGCCCTGTTCAAGGCCGTGGGTGACTGACCCCCGAGTTCGGGGTACGGCTGCCGGTAGGCTCCCTGGCGGCCCGGCGCGGGCGGCGCCCACCGGGCGGCGCGACGCCGGGCATCATTGAGAACGTTTGGACAACCGCTCGCGACACATCCGGTGTTTCGTGAGGTACGGGCTGAGGAGGACGACGGTGGAGGAAAACGAACGGGCCGGGCGATGTGTGGTCGCTGTGGACGGACCGTCCGGTTCGGGTAAGTCCACCGTCTCCCGGCGGCTCGCCGTCGGCCTCGGTGCCCGCTATCTCGACACCGGCGCCATGTACCGCGCCATCACCTGGGCGGTGCTGCGCTCGGGGGTCGACCTGACCGACGCCGAGTCGGTGGCCAAGGTCGCCGGCGAGGTGGACCTGCGCATCGGCACCGACCCGCAGGGGTACGGCGTGACCGCCGACGGCGTGAACGTCGACGCCGAGATCCGTGGGCCGGAGGTGACCGGGGCGGTCTCCGCCGTAGCCGCCGTGCCGGCGGTGCGCGCGCTGCTGGTCACCCGGCAGCAGGAGATGATCACCAATGCCGGCCGGATCGTGGTCGAGGGCCGCGACATCGGGTCCGTGGTGGCCCCGGACGCCGACCTGAAGGTCTACCTCACCGCCTCCGAGGCGGCCCGGGCCGCCCGACGCAGCGCCGAGGATGCCGCCGACGTGGCGGCGACGGCGGCCGACCTGGCCCGGCGGGACCGGCTCGACTCGACGCGCAAGGCCGACCCGCTGACCCAGGCCGCCGACGCCGTGGTGCTGGACACCACCGAGTTGGGCATCGACGAGGTCGTCGGGCGCCTGCGCGACCTGCTGACCGATCGGGGTGTGGCATGACCGACACCGACGGGTGGATCGAGCTGCGGGAACCGGACGTCGACACCGAGGAGCCGACCGGGCCGCAGCCGGTCGTGGCCGTGGTCGGCCGCCCCAACGTGGGCAAGTCGACCCTGGTCAACCGGATCATCGGGCGCCGTCAGGCGGTCGTCGAGGACGTCCCCGGGGTCACCCGGGACCGGGTGCCGTACGACGCGCAGTGGGCCGGCCGGCAGTTCACCGTGGTGGACACCGGCGGCTGGGAGCCCGACGCCAAGGACCGGGCCGCCGCGATCGCGGCGCAGGCCGAGACGGCGGTCGTCACGGCCGACGTGGTGCTGTTCGTGGTCGACGCGATGGTCGGCTCGACGGACGTGGACGAGGCGGCCGTACGGATGCTGCGCCGCAGCGCCAAGCCGGTGATCCTGGTCGCGAACAAGGCCGACAACACCACCATCGAGATGGAGGCCACCTCGCTGTGGTCGCTGGGCCTGGGTGAGCCGTACCCGGTGTCGGCGCTGCACGGACGTGGCTCCGGCGACCTGCTCGACGCCATCATGGCCGCGCTGCCGGAGGCCCCGAAGATCGTCGAGAACCGCCCGCGCGGCCCGCGCCGGGTGGCCCTCGTCGGCCGGCCGAACGTCGGCAAGTCCAGCCTGCTCAACCGCTTCTCGGGCGAGGAGCGGGCGGTCGTCGACTCGGTCGCCGGCACCACCGTGGACCCGGTCGACAGCCTGGTCGAGATCGGCGGGGAGACCTGGCAGCTCGTCGACACGGCGGGTCTGCGCAAGCGGGTCGGCAAGGCCAGCGGCACCGAGTACTACGCCAGCCTGCGGACCGCCGGGGCGATCGAGGCCGCCGAGGTCGCCGTGGTGCTGCTGGACTCCAGCGAGCCCATCAGTGAGCAGGACCAGCGGATCCTGTCCATGGTCACCGAGGCCGGGCGGGCGCTGGTGATCGCCTTCAACAAGTGGGACCTGGTCGACGCCGACCGCCGGTACTACCTGGACAAGGAGATCGAGCGCGAGCTGCGCCGCATCCCGTGGGCGATCCGGCTCAACCTGTCGGCGCAGACCGGCCGGGCGGTCGACAAGCTCGCGCCGGCGCTGCGCAAGGCCCTGGCCAGCTGGGAGACCCGCGTACCGACCGCGCAGCTCAACTCGTGGCTGACCGCGCTGGTGCAGGCGACCCCGCACCCGGTGCGGGGCGGTCGGGCGCCGAAGATCCTCTTCGCCACCCAGGCGGGCGTGGCGCCGCCGCGCTTCGTGCTGTTCACCACGGCTCCGCTGGACGCCGGCTACCAGCGGTTCGTCGAGCGCAAGCTGCGCGAGGAGTTCGGCTACGAGGGCAGCCCGATCGAGATCTCCGTACGCCCCCGCAAGAAGCTCGGCCCCGGCGGCCGGGGCAAGGCGCACGGCTGACCCGCCCGATCTGAAGCCGGGTGGGAGCACGCTCCCACCCGGCTTTTTCGCAGCCCATCAACTTCCCTATCCTCCTAGGATGCTGTAGGGGATGTGCGCGGGACGACGCGTTCCGGCACGGGAGGGGGCAGTGCGGACGGCGCGAAGATCCTGCGCTAAGCTGTACCGGCTGTCGCGGGGAGATCCGCGCGAGAGCATCGGGACGTGGCGCAGCTTGGTAGCGCACTTGACTGGGGGTCAAGGGGTCGTCGGTTCGAATCCGGCCGTCCCGACTGGTGTTCACCAGCGGATATAGAAGATCATGTGTGATCTTGCGGTAACGCTGGCGGTAACGGAGATCGCTTAACGTGGGTTGCATCCCCCGATCCCGTTACTGCGGAGGTGCAGCCTCGTGGCTGTCTACAGCTACCGCCTCGCCAACGGTCAGACCCGCTGGTTCTTCATCATCGACCTCCCGCCCGACACCAACGGGCGCCGCCGCCAGCACAAGCGGCAGGGGTTCCCCAACCAGTCCGCTGCCCTGAAGGCGGAGGAACAGGCACGCGCCGCGTACGGCGGAGCGGACCTTGGCGCTGACGGCAGCGTCGCCGCCGAGCTGGAGAGCTGGCTCAACGAGCGTGAGTTGGACGTCCAGGAGACGACGCTCAGCAACTACCGGGACGTCATCCGCTGCTACGTGGTTCCGCACATCGGCGGTCGGCAGCTCTACGCTCTCGACAAGCGGGTAATCCACGACCTCTACAAGAAGCTGTTGAAGTGCGGCGGCAAGAATGGTGGGCCGCTGTCGCCGACCACCGTCCGCATCGTGCACCGGATCATGATGAAGGCGCTGGCCGACCTCGGGGTCAACGTCGAGGGCGTGCGGCAGCCCCGGCAGGCCGAGCGGGAGACGATGGGGCGCAAGGGCGTCTGGACGCCGGCGCAGTCGGCGAAGTTCCTCAAGTACCACGCCGACCACCGACTGCGTGCCGCGTGGGTGCTGGCGATCGTCGTCGGTGCCAGGCGTGGGGAGCTGGCTGGTCTCAAATGGCCGCGCGTCGATCTTGATCGCGGCGTGCTGCTGCTGCACTGGCAGCGCACGACGACCAGCAACGGGGTGGTGGAGAAGGCGCCCAAGGGCAAGAGCAAGCGGGCGGTAGCGCTCGGGCCGGCCCTGGTAGCGGAACTGCTCGCCCACCGGGAGCGTCAGGCCGTGGAAAAGACCGAAGCTGGGGTCCTGTACCACGACGGCGGTTACCTGTTCTGCCGCGAGGACGGGGAGCCGTACTACCCGAAGTACTTCACCGACCAGTGGGCGAAGGCGTGCGCGGATGCTGGGGTGCCCGTGATCGCGTTGCACGACGCCCGGCACACCTCCGCTACCACCGGCGCCGACGCCGGTGTTCCCGAGCACGTGATGCAACGGCGGCTTGGTCACGCTGACAGCCGGACGACGCGGGAGGTCTACACCCACGTACTGCCGGAGAGCGAACGGAAGGCCGCAGAGCTCATGGAGGCAGTACTCGGCGACGCAGCGACCTGGTCGCCGCGGAATAGCTAGACCGAAGACGCTGGGTCACGCCCGACTGCAGTACTTCTGGCTGCGGAGGTTTCCGGTGAAAGAGCCCGATGTCGGGACCGTCAGCTCGGGGATCGGCACGGTAGCCAGCGGCTGTGGCCGTTGCCGTTACCCGTGGCGGTTGCTCTCACTCGGCAACGCGCCGAGTAACCGGATGATCGCATCGTGAGGGCTGACGCCGGTATCGGCGTGCTCACGACCTCAGGGGAGGGCGGCGGACGATGTCAACGACCACAGCTGGCGGACGCAAGCCGGGCCAGGCGCTAAACCCGGTCTGGACGATCGAGGCGGTGCGGGAGCTCGGCGTCACCACCGACGTGGAGACCGCCGGAGCGATCCTGGGAATCGGGCGCACCAAGGCCTACGAGCTGGCCAAAACCAACAAATTCCCGGTACGCCTTCTGCGCGTCGGCCGGCGGTACCTCGTGCCCGTACCGGCGATCCTCAAGCTGCTTGCCATCGAGTAGCCGACCTGCCGCTAGCCAGGCTCAGAGCCTGAGACAGGGAAGCCCGGGACCGACCGGGCTGGTGCGCCGACAAAACAAAAGGACCGACGGCGCGCACGGTGTGAGCCGGCGCGCCGTCGGTCAGCCGTGTGAGTCGTTACGGTCCAGAGCGCTGGGACAGCGCCAATGAACTCCTGCAGCTCGGTGCGCCCGATCGATCAGCGGGGCCAGGCTGCGAAGCGTCGCCGTAGCTGTACCACGTCGGCGCGAGTGAGCTGGTACGGCACGAATGCCTCGTCGGGCATCCTGTCCAGGCGCCGACCCACCACTGGACCGTCCTTTGCCTCAAGTCCGGGGTCAACGCGGCGGGCCATGGCCAGCAGCTGGGCCGGTGTGTACTGGTCAAGCACTGCGGCCACATCGACGTAGTCACGCTCGCGGGCTCGTCCCACGAGCGCGGTGACTTTCCAGGCGAGCAGGTCAGCCAGGTCCATGACCGGGCCGACATCCATCACCACCGGAGCATGGAGCCGTGCCTGACAGGACAGGCTCAGCCGGACCACCTTGTTGCCCCGTTGAATCTCCCATTCCGTCATGTGGTCGTCAAAGCCGTAGATCACTGCCGACAGCTCGCTGTCGTCGGCGACCCGTGATACCTGGAAGCCTGCTTCGAGCAACGCCGTCTCCACGGCCTCGGTCGCTGCGGCGACTCCGTCGGCGCGGTCGGTGAAGGCATCGACGTCCTCGGTCGGCCGGTCGACGACTCCGTGCAGGAGCAAGGCCAGTCCACCGCCGAGGGCAAATCCGTGCCGCTTGGCTACGGAGAGCGCGACCCGCGCGACCTCGACGTGCTCTGGGTCAGGGTGAGGCATCAGGCTGCGGCCGAGATCTGGCGCAGCACCGCATGCCGGTCCTCCCATGCGTGGCGCACACCCCGCGGCAGGTAGAGGTCGTTCCATACCCGGATCAGGGTCGGACCGTCGAGCCAGGCGCAGAGTTCATCAACCCGCACCGCTTCGGTCAGCACGACCTCGTACAGGGCGTTGCGCGCCCATTCCTGGTCCAGGTTGACGCTGCGGTCTGGCCGCCAGAGCAGCCGGTGTGGCAGCTCCACGACACCGCTGGTCGGCCCGTGCAGGGCGGCAAGATCGTCTACGACCACGGCGGATCGGCCCGGCCGGGCTAGATACCGCCGGGCGGAACGGGTCGAAGTGGCGCCCATGCGTCGAGGGTAGCGCCTCGAATGGGTAAAGGCGGGATGCTGCCGATGCCAACCGGGACGCCGTCAACGGCGGTCGGTCATTGGCTCCGCCTCGGCTCGTCGGCATCGCGACCGCCGCCACGGCACCGACTCGCTAATCATGGCCGCGCAGCCTCTGCCATAGGGACAGCGAGGGGCCGGTCAGCCAGCGCTGCTGTCGTGGCACGATCAACCCTCAGCGCTGCCCGTCGATGCCACGGACGTGGCCGCGCGTCTGCCAACCCGCGGATCCACACGTCGGCGCAGAGCTCGTTCGCCGATCCCACCGCCGCCAGCCCGAACGCGTTCTCCCCGGCGGCCGTCCGCGTCTCGTCGCCAAAGTCGTCGAGCAGATAGTCCTCGCCGGGTTCCCGTCACCGCGGAAGGTCAGCGTGGTGGTGCCGGCCCGAGCCTCGTATCCCACTGCGCCTCGCTGGGCAGCCGGAACGGCAACAGCTTGAGCAGGTCGTCTTCGAGCCGCGCCGTGCAAGTGTCCGCCTGGGCGTACGGGTCCTCGTGCTCGGGCAGCCAATACCGGACCTGCGCCACTGTCAGCGGGTGCCGGGCGACTAGGAACGGCTCGACCCGCACCTCGCGTATCGGCTGTGCGTCCCCGGCGCCAGCGACGGACGGCTCGACGGTGTCCTCGACCTCGCCGCTGCGCTTGATGGCGCGTACCGCGTCCAGCTCCGCGTGGGCCAACCACCACCCCGCCGGGTGCCCTCGACCGCGCCCGGTCGAGATTGGCGGCCAATGGCCATATCTTGCTCCGACCGTGGCGGGTTTCATCCGATGCAGTCTTCGCGACCGTTCTGTCCCGTCCGCGTTGAGTTGGCACCGTCCGGTATGACTTGGCACGAGGTTGGCACTGTCCGGGTTGAGGTGGCACGTCCGGTACGGTGCTGTCCGGTCTCAGCGAGGTTTGAGGGTTCTCGGCGAGTTGACAGGCTTCCCGATGAGTGTGCGTGTATTTGGTCTCGACCGGCAGTCAGCTGTGTGCCGATCGGGCACTACGGCGCGGCGACTGTTGCGGCAATGGCCGCGTACTTGCGGTCCGGGCGGTCCGGGGACTGCTGCTGCAAGCGCTGAAGTTCGGTGAAACCAGCCTTTGCCAGGCGGGCAGAGAATGTGTCTACGGGCCAGCGGTATGCCGTGTGGACCTTGTGGTCGAACGCGGCCACATCGTCGTCGCTGTCGAAGAAGCCGATCACCAGGTTCCCGGAAGGAGGCAGCATCCGGCGGAACTCGGCGAGTACCGCATCCAGCTCCGATGGCGGTAGGTGGATGGTCGAGTACCAGGAGAGGATGCCGGCCACCGAGTGGTCGGGAAGGTCCAGGTCCGTCATTGATCCGAGCTGGAACGCCGGCCCGGGAAAGTGGGTCCGGGCGTAGCCGATGAACTCAGGTACCAAGTCGACGCCGGTCACGTTGGCGCCGAGCGAATGCAGGTAGGCGCTCCAATGCCCGGGGCCGCAACCGAGATCGAGCACGGCGCCGTCCAAGCCGACGAGGTGGTCTCGGACAAGGGCCGTGTCATCCACGTGGGCCTGCCAGTCACCATCGAACAGGGCGATGTACTGCTCGGACATGTGCGAGTAGGCGTCGCGGACCGGCTGGTTGCTCACGGCGCCACTCTAAAGTCTGCCCGCGTTCCGCCCCGAACCCAGTACGCGTCCGGGTTGAGGTGGCACGTCCGGTACGGTGCCGGGGTGCTGCGCGCGGTGCCGGGCCTGGGTGGGCCGCTGACGGCTGAGTTCGAGGTGGGCTACGTCGGCGCCGAGGGATCGGAGGTCCGCACCTCCTTGATCGACTCGGCGGGGGCTGTTCGAGCTGGTCAAGCCGGTACGCGGCTTCCCGTCGTACAAGCGGCAGCGCAACTTCCCGGGCTTGTGGTGGTCGTCGACGACCGGCGCTCACGTCGGGTACGAGTCGTGGCTGGAGCGCGATCACCTGATGCTGCTCGACTTCGACCCGGCGGTGGCCGGGATCGCGTCGCAGCCGTTCTGGCTGTTCTGGGACGACGAGGCTTCCGGCCGGCGCCGTTCGCACGCGCCGGACTACTTCGCCCGGCTGGCCGACGGGCGGGGCCTGGTGGTGGACTGCCGACCAGTCGACCGGATCAAGCCGCGTGACGCCGCGGCGTTCGCCGTGACTGGCCGGGCGTGTGAGCTGGTCGGATGGGAGTATCGGCTGGTCGGCGCGCCGGAGCTGGTGATGGTGCGCAATGTGCGCTGGCTGGCCGGTTACCGGCATCCGCGGTACCGGCTGCCGGCGGTGGGCGCGGCGTTGCGGGAGGTGTTCGCCGAGCCCGCGCAGTTGATGGACGGTGCTGGCGCGGCGGGTGAGCCGATCGCGGTCCTGCCGGTGTTGTTCCACCTGCTGTGGTGCGGTGAGCTGGCCTGTGACCTCGGGGTACGGCTGCACGAGGCGACCATCGTGACCACGGCCGGGGCCTGCTGATGGGCGCGGGCAAGTTGCCGGTGCTGCGTGTCGGGGAGTGGGTGCGTTTCGACGGCGACGAGCACCAGGTGGTGGCGCTGGCCGGCACGTCAGTGCGGCTGCGCTCGCGGGGTGGGGTTGCGCAGGTGGTGCTGCTGGCGTTCCTGCTCGCCGCCGCGGACTTCGAGCTGCTCGACGAGCAGCAGGCGGTGCCGGCGGTGGAACCGCTGGGGCTGCTGGAGACCCTGCCGCACGAGGTGCTCGAGCGGGCCCGGCGCTGGGAGCGGCACCTCGTCGAGGTGGTCACCGGCCGGGCACCGGAAGCGCCGGAGGGCGCCGGGCCGCGGCCGGGTTACGACCCGGCGGCGAGCACGCTGAAGGACCGCGACGCGGCCAAGGCCGTCGAGCTGAGCGCCGCCGGGCAGCCGACCTCGGCGCGGACGGTGACGCGGATGCGGCTGCGCTACGCCGAGCAGGGCCTGTGGGGGCTGGTCGACCAGCGATACACCCGCGGCAGCGACCCGGTCGGCCGGGCCGACGAGCGGCTGGTCACGGCGATCCGCGCCGAACTGGACGCGCAGACGCACGCCTCGACGGGCACCCGCGGGCGCCTGATGCGACGGGTGCGCACCGCGCTGGACGCCGAGCACGGGCCCGGGGTGGTGCCGATTCCGGGTCGCAGCGCGTTCTACGAGTTGGTCGGCGTGCTGGCCGGCGGGCGGCACTCGTTCGGCGCGGCGACCACGCGCCGGTCCCTGGCCAACCGGCCGGTTGCGCCGTTCACCCCGACGTTCGCCACCCGGCCCGGTGAGCTGGTGCAGATCGACTCCACGCCGCTGGACGTGATGGTGCTGCTGGACTCCGGCGTCCCCGGCCGCCCCGAGCTGACGATGGTCGTCGACGTGGCCACCCGCACCATCGCCGCGGCGGTGCTGCGCCCGGCCGGCACCCAAGGCCGTCGACGCCGCGTTGCTGCTGGCCCGCACGCTGGTCCCTGAGCCGATGCGGCCCGGCTGGTCGGCCGCGCTGCGCATGTCCGCCTCCCGGCTGCCACACACGCGGCTGCTCGACATCGACGCCCGGCTGGAGACCGCCGCGGCCAAGCCGGTGATCGTCCCGGAGACGATCGTCATCGACCACGGCCGGGTGTTCGTCTCCGAGGTGTTCACCCGCGCTTGCGACCGGCTGGGCATCTGTATCCAGCCGGCCCGCAAGGGCACCCCGACCGACAAGCCGCTGGTCGAGCGGCAGTTCTCCTCTATCGCCAGCCTGTTCTGCCAGCACGTCGCCGGCTACACCGGCGGCAACGTCACCCGCCGCGGCGACCGGATCACCGACGAGCCGCTCTGGAGCCTGCCCGAGCTGCAAGACCTGCTCGACGAGTGGATCGTCGCCGGGTGGCAGCACCGGCCCCATGACGGGCTACGCGACCCGCACGCGCCGCGCCGGGCGTTCAGCCCGAACGACGCCTACGCCGCGATGGTCGCCGTGTCCGGCTACCTGCCCCTGACGCTGTCCGGGACCGACTACCTGGAGCTGCTGCCGGTGCACTGGCGCCACGTCAACGAGTACGGCATCACCATCGACCACCGCACCTACGACGACGACGCCCTGCCCCACAGCGAACGCTCCACCGTCGCTGAGCAGGGCGGGCGCTGGGAAGTGCACTACGACCCCTACGACCTGTCCCACGTCTATGTCCGCACCCCGGCCGGCTGGATCACCGCGGCCTGGACGCACCTGCCGATGGTCAGCGCGCCGTTCGCCGACTTCACCTGGCGCCACGCCCGCCGGATGGCCGCCGCCCGCGGCCTGCCCGACGACAACGAGACCGAGGTCGCCCGGGTCCTCGACGAGCTGCTCACCCGCGCCGGCAACGGGCCGCCGAACAAGGCCACGGCCCGCGTCGCGGCCCGCACCCGGGCGGCACGCCGCCGGGTGCTGCCCGAGGCGCAGGTCATCGACCTGCCCACGCCCGCACCCGCACCCGGCGCCGGGCCGGCGCCGGTGGAGCCGTTCGGGCTGTTCGACGTCGACGCCGAAGCCGAGCGCTGGCTATGACCCGGCGCAGGGCCACAGTCCCGGCTCCCGTCTCGGTGCGCCTCCGCCGCAAACGTCCCTTCCGATTGAGAGGCAAAGGCCCCGCCCCGATGGAGCACCTGAGCCAGCCCGACCAGGCCAAGCAGGTCCTGGCCGACGAGCCGTTGACCACCAAGGAGGGCTGGGCGCGGTTCGTGGACCGCCGGCCCACCCCGCCGGCCGCCGGCGACGGGACCGACACCGACGACGCGCGCATCGACTACCTGTCCGAGCTGGTCATGGTCAACACCCCGGTCGTTGCCGAGGTCGTGGCGACGGCACGGCGCTTGGTGCTGCTCAACCGCCGCCAGCTGTCCGCACGCCGCGGGCTGATCGTCACCGGCGTCCCGGGCACCGGCAAGACCACCGCAATCACCGCGCTGGGCCGCACCCACGAAGTCGCGGTGCGTCGCCGGCACCCGCACGAGAAGAACCGGCTGCCGGTCGTCTACGTCACCGTCCCGCCCGCGGCCACACCCCGGATGCTGGCCGTCGAGTTCGCCCGCTTCTTCGGTCTGCCGCTGGGCCGCCGGGCCAACATCACCGACGTGACCAACGCCGTCTGCGCGACCGCCGCTCACGTCGGTGTCGAGCTGGTCCTGGTCGACGAGGTGCACAACCTCAACCTCGCCACCCGCGCCGGGGCCGAGGTGTCCGACCAGCTCAAATACTTCGCCGAGCGGCTGCCCGCCACGTTCATCTACGCCGGCGTCAACGTCGAACGCGTCGGCCTGTTCGCCGGCCCCCGAGGTCAGCAGCTCGCCAGCCGGTTCACCACCATCCCCACCACCGCGTTCGCCTACGGCACCGCCGACCAACGCGCCGCCTGGCACGCCCTGGTCGCCAGCCTGGAAGCCACTCTGCCGCTGCGCGCCCACCAGCCCGGAACGCTCGCCGCGCTGGACGAGTACCTGCACCGGCGCACCGCCGGCATGATCGGCAGCCTGTCGCACCTGGTCCGCGGCGCCGCCATCGACGCCATCCTCAACGGCACCGAACACCTGACCCGCGCCCACCTCGACCGGGTCCGCCTCGACCACGCCGCCGAGGCATACGCCGCGACCCACCCCAGCCCCGCACCGGCGCCACGGGCGCCGGCCGCCACGACCGCATGATCCGAAGGTTGCCGATCACGGTTCGGCCTGCCCAGCAGGAAACCGTCACCTCCTACGTCCGGCGCCTCGCCGCACTGCACTCCATCGGCTACCGAGACCTCTGGCAGCACCTCAGCGCTTCGGTGCCCTACGGCGGCACCAGCAAGCGCCGCCAGCTCATCGTCGCGCAGCGGCTCGTCGCCGCGACCGGCCACCAACTCGCCGCGCTCGCGCACGCGATGCCCGAACTGCGTGACCCCGCCCCGCGCTGGCGGGAGTTGCGTCACCTTCCCCAACGGGCCTGCCCCGTCTGCACCGCACGGCACCCGGGCGGGCCGGTCGTCCGGTTCTTCGCCCACCACGAGTTCGTCTGCACCCGCCACGGCTACTGGATCGGCCCGCCGGTCCCCACCATCCCGGACCTGCGTCCTCGACAGCTCGCGCGGCTGGTCCCCGAACTCGTCACCGCGCAGCGACGGCACACCCGGCTGCTGCGCCGCCGAGGCTGGCGGCACGTCTTCAACGCGTTCGACGTCTCCATCGCCGTCTGCGTCGACCGGCGGTTTCAGCAACGTATCGACGTTCCCGGACGCCGCAGTTGGCAGGAACGCATCGACCTGCTCATCCCTACCCGCACCCGGTTCAATACCTCGGTGTTCCTCGCCGCGTTCTACCCCGAGATCGTCAACCTTGCGCGGCTGTTCTGCTCGCCTACGTGGCGGGCCGTTGCCCGCCGGGCGCTGACCTCCGCGGAGCACCGGCTCACCATCACCGCCGACATCAGCCGGCAGATCGGACCTGAGCCCGTCCCCCATAACTGGCCCGTCACCCAGGAGTGGACCGGGTACGAAACGGACCGTTGGCTGCGGGCGATGGCCGGCCTGCCGGATGTCGTCGTGCCCAACCGCACGTTCCCGCAGACCCGCCGGGTCACCTTCGACGGCGTCCCGGTCAACCACGCCACCTCCGACGAGACCCTCGCCAAGAAAGCCAACAAGGAGTTCAACAAGCACCGCCATGTTCCGAGCTGGGCGCTACCGAACTACGCCGACCGGCCCACCAACCACGACCTGCCGCTCGACTACCAACCCGAGCCCGAACACCACCCACGCCTCAGCCTGTCGCAGCTGCTGGACGCACTCATCGCCGACAGTGCCAAGTAGATCCGGACGACTAACCTGATCTTGTCCGCGCGGACCTGGCACAACCGCAGCTCAGGCACCGACACCAGTGCCACTTTCCGCCGGACGGGACACCAGAGGGGCGTTAACCGGCCAGGCGTCACGATCACGCCTCAGTCGCCTTCCTAGATCGTATGTCGCAGGTTCGAACCCGCCCGTGGGCACCAGGTCACCGCCGATCCGCGACCGCTGTCCCGCCCTTCAGCGGTGTCACGCTGCCTGCCGCGACCGCCTCAGCCGGCTCAGGTCGACGCCGTAGGCGAGCGCGATGGTGAAGGTCAGCGCCGCGCCGGCCCAGGCGGCCCACCAGAACAGGAAGCCGCGCAGGTCGAGTCCATTGCCGTTGGCGAGCATCGGGTCGTACGGCGGAGGAAACAGCCGGTGGAAAGCAGGACCGCCGAAGAGGAAGATTGCCCCGGACACGATCATGCCGCTGGCCACGAAGCGCCGCAGGGACCGCCTGCCAAACTCTCGCTGCCGCCGGATCAGGTTGGCGACCAGGCTCAGGCCGATTGGTCCGCCGAGGACGAGAGCCCCGCAACCGATGAGCGTCGCTGTCCCGTACGTCACGGACCGATGCTACTTCCGTACCTGACCGTGATCGAACGCAGGAACCAGGATGGCCGGCGGGTCACGCTCGTGCACGGTGGCGGCAGGCCAAGTGTGGACGCTGCAGCCCTGCCGGTGCGGCCGGACACCGATGTGCTGGGGTGACCTTCCGACCTCGGAACGCCTGCAGGGGACGTAAAGCAGCGGCGAGGCAGCAGGAGGGCAGCACCAACGTCGGTCGAGTCTGGTCCATGACGTCAAGCAATGCGTACCAACGCCTGCTTGTCGACCCAGCATGGTACGGCCCAACACCGGGCGGTAGGTTGAGACCGCATCCCTCCAGCGGGGTCAACCGGGGTCGCCAGAGGAACGGCTGTCGACAGCAACGTTGCCGGACGGCGGCACTCTGCCGAGCGCTCGCAGAGTACTCAGGTCTACGCCAATGCTCGTCCCGGACCGCACGGAACTCCGCCCGCCGCGCTCGGCCTGCTGGCGGCCTCCGGCCGGCATCGGCCGGCGCGGCGGGCCAGACTGCCCGGCCGCGCTACTCCGCTGGGTTCGCCGCAATGAGTAGGTGGCCCCACTTGCGCTGGGACCAGCTCAGCAGTCCAAGAAGGAAGACGACGGGACCTCCTAAGGTCCACAGCACGCCGACCTTCTGGCTGCCAGGGAAGGAGACAACTTCTGCGACCAGAAGAACTCCGACGACGGCTACCAACGCGCCCGTCGCAGGCTGTAGCCATCGCGGTAGGCGGTTCGAGCGGCTCTTATGTAGCAGATACTCCCCGTACTTGCGGGCGGCTAGGGATACCTTGGGATCCGGCGCTGACTTTCCCTCCTTCGCTCGCAGTACGGCCTCGCGTCGCTGCTGGGCACTCACCCGACGCCAATCGGTGCGGGCCTGCCGTCGCTGCTGCCAGGTTAGAACGAATAGATCATCACGCACGTCTGGGAGGGTAGCCGGTTCAGACCAGCAGGCAGCACGAGAATGGCCGTGCCGATTGCGTAGGTGGTCGTCCGCCGCCGTGGTCCCGGCAATCGCTGCCGCACCGCTTCGCGGCTTGCCACCGAAGTACGTGGTTCAGGCGCGCGACAACCCGGCGCCACTGCAAGCCGCCCCGGCCCGAAGGCCGGGGCGGAAAGCCGTACGACGCCGGACGACCGCGCCCAGGGCGAGCCGTGCCAGCCACGTGCCATAAGCCGGTGCCGTAGGCGGTCACTAGAGGTCAGCACCGGTCAGCGTTACCCCGCCGCCGACCAGGCACAACAGACAGACCGGGACAGCCGGATACGATCTTCCAAAGTGGCGGTGCCGTTGGTCGGCGGTCAGGGCAGCAGCGCCCGAAGCCGGCCTATCCCTTCCAGCACGTCGGCGCGATGCTTGCCTTCCTTGATCCATGCGGGTAAGCGCTCGACAAGGGTTTGGCTCCCCATGTCTCGGCCGCGCTCCCGCAATCGAGCGGACACGTACGCCTCCAGCAGGTCCAGATGCTCGGCGTTGTATGCCCAGAGCACCCGCCCGCGGCAGTCGACCGAAAGCCAGAGCGGCAGTCCGAAGTACGGGTCATTCGGGCCTGAGAAGTCAGGAAGTGTTCGCGCGTTGTCGCCTGCGCGGCGAGGAGCATCCCAGACGCCAGTAAACGGGCACCCGAGACAACTGAGCCGACGACGCAGCCAGACATGATGCCGGGAGCCGTCGGCCGACTCAGGATCAGGAAGGACCGAAGCCCGCCCGGCACAGCGTGGGCAACGGACGAAGATCGCTCCAGCGGCCAAGCCACGCAGCCAGTACTTTGGGTCGCGGAAGCGTCCCGCGATCCCTGTCTCGGCTGCTGTCATAGATCAAACCGTACAGCCATCGGTACAGCCAGGCCGACCAACATCGGTCGTGAGCGGGCGACGACGGTTAACAGCTCACGCAGGTCAACGGTGAGGAGCGACGCCGGCCGACAGAGCACTTGATCTTTGCGAGACAGAGTTCGGAGCGCTAGCCGTGCCCGCAGCGCATCATCTGAGAGTCAGCGAATCGTCAGCGAACGCCGTACCGCGTGCCGGCTCTCGATCATGCTCGACGGCACGACCGATGCCTTTGACCGCGCGGTACGGCACTTGATCACACTCGCTGTTACGTCAGGTCACTTCCCCCGCCGACGGTGGTCGCTGAAGCGCTGGCCGGTGCCGGTAACGGTTCCGCTCACCGGGGCGTTAACGGCCGGGCGTAAGGCTCGTTGCCGTGAGCACCGAAGGCAATGTCAGCGATTCTGGTCAGGCTCGGCACCGGGAGCACCTCAGCCCCGGTCGCTCCCACCGGATCTACCCTCGGCTCTCGGACGAGGAGAGGGCGCTGGTCGTTGAGGCGGCCCGGCGAGCGGGTCTCACGCCAGCGGGATACACGGCGCAGGTGGTGGTCGGCGCAGCGCGCGCAGAAGAACCGGCCACGTGTCTCACCGGTGACCTGCGGGAGTTGCAGCGAGAACTGTTCGCTGCCCGCCGTGCGGTGAACATGTTCGGCTCCAACGTCAACCAGGCTGCGGCGGCCGCGAACTCGACCGGGGAGCTGCCCGGCTGGGCCGTCGAGGCGGTGCAGTTCTGCGCGCACGCCGTCGCCCGCCTCGACCAGGTGACGGAACTGATCGACCGGCGGCTGCGGTGATCTCGCGCGTCCACCGTCGCGGCTGCCGCGTCGGTGGGCTGCTGCGCTACCTGTACGGGCCGGGGAAGCAGGAGGAGCACGTCGACCCGCGGTTGGTCGCGGCGTGGGACGGCGCCGGGGAGCTGGCCGATCTGGAGCCGGAAATCACCGCCTCGGGTAAGCGGGACTTCCGGAGATTGACCGCTCTCCTGGAGGAGCCGGTGCGAGCCGGGAAGAGGCCGCCGGCGAAACCTGTGTGGCACTGCTCGATGCGCCTGGCGCCGGAGGACCGCGACCGGGTGCTCACCGACGGCACCTGGGGGCGTATGGCCCGGGAGATGCTCACCGAAGCGGGACTTGCCACGGAAGCGGACGACCCGGGTCTGCGGTGGGTGGTGGTGCGGCACAACGACGATCACGTCCACATCGTCGCGACCCTCGTGCGTGAAGACGGCCGCACGAACTGGGCCCGCAACGACTACCCGAGGTGCGTGAAGGCCACCTGCAACGTCGCCCGCCGCTACGGCCTGCGCAGGCAGGTACCCCCGGCCGACCGCACCGCAGACCGGAGGCCCCACCCGGCGGAGGTCAACAAGGCCCGCCGCAAGGGCTGGAGCGACACCCCTCGCGACGAGTTGCGACGGCGGGTCCGTACCGCCGTCGCCGCCGCAGGCAGCGAGTTGGAGTTCCTCGACCGGCTGGCGGAGGCAGGGGTGCTGATCAGAGTGCGTCGCAGCACCGTCAACGCCGATGAGATCACCGGCTACGCCGTCGCGCTGCCTGGCGCGGGCACCGGTGACGGGCAACCGGTGTGGTTCTCCGGTGGGCGACTCGCCCCCGATCTGACCCTGCCGAAGCTGCGCCGTCGGTGGGGAGACCCGCTGCCGGCTGCCGGCCTACCGTCGGGAGGTCGGGTCACGGCCCGCGCCCAAGCTCTACGCGACGCCGCTGGCGTCACCCAGGCGGCGGCTGGAGAGATCCGGCGCAGCGCGCGTGAGGATCCCGCGACGGCCCAGGCTGCCGCTACCGCCGCAGCAGACGTGCTCACGAGCCTGGCGTACGCGAGGGAAGGCAGCCTGCGTGGGCCGTTGCACCGGGCGGCGGAGGTGTTCGACCGGGCCGCACGCGACATGTACGCGCGGACCGCACACACGACGTCCCGCTCGTACGAACTGAGGGCGATGTCGCGGCTGGTAGCGCTCATGGGTCGCATTGCCGGAGACGAGGACTCGGTCGCTGCGATGGCGCTGGTGCTCGACATGGCCCGGCTTGCCGACGCGCTGGAGTACCTCCGTACTGCTCAGCATCGGCTGCACCAGGCGCAGGCAGCCCGGGATGCGGCCCGGCAGCTCCGGGCCCTTGCCGCCGGCTGGCAGCGGCCGGTAACGACGCCGCTCACGGTGGCGGCAACGACCAGCCACACAGTGGACAGTGCCCGCCGCGCGATGCGGACCCGTTAGCGGAAGGAGCCCAGCATCATGCAACCGCAGCACGATGACCCGGTCGACGAGGCCAGACAGAAGGCGATGCAGTTCTTCGGCGTCGTTTCCACCCTCAGCGAAGCCGTCGCCCGCTTCGCCGCAGTGAGCATCCAGCGCAAGGCCGCCGAGGAGGAACGTGCCGCCGGCCGGGAGCGGGCCGCCGAGGCGGCCAGCCGCGCCGCCGCCCGGCTCGGCGACTCCGTCCGTGCCGACCGGGAGCGACTCGCCCGCCGAGTCGACGGCTCGTGGCTGAAGGACGCAACCCTCACCGAGGTGGCCGAGGTATGGCGTACCGCGACGGTGCACGCCGCCGCCGGCGACCCCGTCGCTCAGAAGCTCGCGGGGCTCGCACTGGACCGCCTGGGCGAGTTGCACCCGCAGTGGCGGGCCGCGTACGACCGGCAGCGGGCGGCTGGAAAGTCCGCCCCCGCCGCCGCCCGCGCCGCGGCCCACGAGGTCTGGGAGAGCGAAGCGACGAGGGCCGGCGCCAGCGGCAGAGCGGCGCGACCACACGGTGGCCCGGAGGGCCCGAAGCTGCGCGCCGGCGCAAACGGGAAGGCGCTACCCGCCGGTGGGAAGGCGCTCAACGACCTGGACGCCGCCGTACGCGCTGAAGCAGTGGGGCTGCTCGCCGACGTCAGTCCCGAGGCGCTGGACCGGCTACAGCGTGACCTGCGCTCCAGCGGCCGAGCGCCGGCGGCGGACGGTCTCGGACTGGCACGCCAGTACGTGGGTCAGGCCCGCAAGGCAGGTGCACTGACGCCGGTGGTCGCCGATGCCGCCGACCACGACTTGCTGGCACGCGCGGACGAGGAGCGGGCGCGGGCCCGCGCCGTCGCCGGGACGCCGGACTACCCACGCACCGCAGCCGACGAACACACCGAGGGGCTCGTCGTGGCCGCCAAGCACTACGGCTCGGCCGGCCACGAAGAAGCCGCAGCCCAGCAACGTCGCCTGGGCGAGACCTTCGCTCCGCTGGTAGTCGGCGGAAAGGTGGATTCCCTCGTGGCTGCCAAGCGGCCGGCGACCGTGGTACCGGAGCAGGTTCGGGCGGTGACTCGATGACTAGCGCGGAAACGTCAAGTCCCTTCGGCGAGGTGGACGGGATGACAGAGGACCTCACAGCTCAAGTTGCGCTGTTGGCCAAGCAGGTCGCCGAACTTCAGCAGTTTGTCGCCGACCGCGCGGGCAGCGACGGCGGGCAGGGACAACCACCGGTATACGGGACTGTTGAGGAGTGGGTCCGCGACTACCTCCTGCCGGGATTTCCCCGGCCGGTCGGCGAGGTTGGGCTGGTGCGGTGGCACTGGTGCGAGCAGTGGTGGCGCCACGACGAAGCCATCACCCGGCTGACCGCCTTGTGGTACGGCTGGGAACACGCCCGGCTCGAGATGACCGGCATGCTGGGCTGGCTGCGCGAACTGGACCACCACCTGCCGATGCTGCTCGGCCCCGACGGGCCATTCCGCTCCTGCGCCCCCGGCATCGACGGCAGCACTGCCCGACACAAGGCGCCTACCGTTGCTGCCTTTGAGCAAGCGCCGGAGCAGTGGTGGGACTGGTGGGATACCAAGTAGGCACAGGGGCCTTCCTCTACCCGCTGGTCCTCGACACTCGTCCTGGCGGCACGGAACTGGGGGTCGAACGGTCGACGCCGGGCACGTCCTCGGCCGTCTATGGTCGATCAGTCCACGTTCCCGGAGGTAGCGCCATGGCCGAAGCCCCGCTCGCTTCGTATCGCCGTGCGGCGCTATTCGTCGACTTCGAGAACGTGTACATCGGTTTGCGCAACTCAAGCCCCGACGCGGCTACGGCGTTTGCCACTGACCCGGGGCGCTGGGTGCGGTGGATGGAGCAGGATCTGGGCCCATTCCGGGTCGACGACGACGAAGTCCCGCGGGTGCTGCTACGTCGGATCTGCTACCTGGAGCCGAGCCATTCCGGCAAGTTCCGTTCATACTTCACTCGGGCGGGGTTCCGGGTCGTGGACTGCCCGTCGCTGACGAGCATGGGTAAGAACAGTGCCGACATCCACATGGTGCTCGACATCCTCGACACCCTTACTCACCCGACCCGGTTCGACGACTTCGTTGTCCTGTCGACCGACGCAGACTTCACCCCGGTGTTCATGCGGCTGCGGGAGCACGACAGGACCTCGGCGATGCTGGTGAGCGGGCCGACCGCCGCCGCGCTGCAGTCGGTGTGCGACTTCGCGATTCCGGACATCATGTTCATCGAAGAAGCCTTGGGCCTGAGCCCGTCGCAAGCCGGAGTGGACCAGGTCCGCACTCCCGTGCCGCAGCCACGCGCGACTGCTGCTGCGTCGATCGACCGTGACAGCAACAGCGTGCGGAACCGCCTCGAGGCGGCGGTGCGGCAGCTTGTGGCACAGTCGACGACACCGGTCGACCTCGCCTCCGCAGCACACTACGTCCGCAAGACCGTGGGACGGGAGGCGACGACAAACTGGGCCGGGGCGGGCGGGTTCAAGCAGTTCGTCGCGGCGATCCAGAGCGACACTCTGGTGCTGGAGCCGCGCCACCCCGGCTGGCTGCTCGACCCGGCCAGGCATGAGCTGGTCCAGCCCGCGAGCGCGCCGGAGATCGCCGAACGGGTGAGCCGGGTCGTCGGAGCACCGCTGATCGGCACAGACGCCTACCAGGCACTGTTCCGGTCGATCGCCGAAGAGGGCCGCGCCAACCCCGCCTTACCACAGGCGCAGGCGGAGGAGGTGATCCGTGAGGCGTGCGGCCGGCGGGGACACACGGTCACGAGGAGCGCGATCCACTTTGTGCTCATCGGTCTGAAGTACAGCGGGGTCGAGTGGCGGGAAGCACGACACGACGCGGCGAACCTCGCCTCGGAGTTCGCCGGTAACGTGCTGCGGCTGACGGTCAACGCTCGGATGGAGTTGTCGGAGGCGGAGCGGGCCGCGGTGTGCGCGTGGATCCAGGACGAGCACTGAACCACGCCAAGCCCGCCCGCCGCCACTATGAACTCCGACCAGATCCCAGTGCGCTGTCATCGGCACGACCGTGCACCCGCCACCCTTGGACGGCGGCTGCCACCCGTGACGCGCGGTCAGCGGCAGATCCGTGCACCGTTGTCATGCGAAGGACTGCTCGGCGAAGCTCATCCCGGCGCGCTCGGTGGAGGTGAGTGCCTGCCGGGGGACGTGTTGCGGCGGCAACCGCAGGTACTGGGTGTAGCCAACCGCTCGGAGGCGGAACTCGAAGTTCTGACCCTCGATGTGCCACAACGGTTCCGGGTTGCTGTCTGGGGAATCAAGCCGGTGAACGTCGGCGATCTCCATGACTTCGTGAAGCGGGCCGAGTCTGCCGTCGATGTTCCACGCCCGTTCGAACACGAGCGTCGCGGGCGCGATCCAGAAGGTGAAGTTTCGGTCTCGTCCTGCAGGTTGCACCCACCACACGATGTAGTCGAGGTCCAGCAGCATCCTGGCGGGCGGAAGGGTGCCATCCGCGTACTCGCGGATGCTCACGGCATGGACCCGGCAGTCATGCCATCCCATGCCCGGGAAGTCGGCGTCGGTCCAGGTCGCCTTGGTCAGTCCTGACGGGGGGTGCGGCAAGGTGAACACCGGGTCAGTATCCGCGACGGCGCGCTTTCATCGGCAAAGTCGCGCGGTCAGCGGCATGAGCGGATGCACCATCGGTTCAGAATCCGATCGAGTTGAAAGGCTCGGGATCGGTGCGGAAGAGTCGTGAAAGGGTGGCCAGGGCATCCGCTTCTTGTGGGCGGATCTTGCCGGCGCGAGCCAGGGCGGCGGCGGACATCCCCCCGAGGTAGAGCGATCCGAGTGCCTGTATGTCCAGGGTCAGGTCCGTGGCGCCATCAACGCGCCGACATTCGGCTTCACCTTTGCTGATCTCAAGTTCCCACGTACCGATGTTGTGGGGGCACTCTGGGTCTTTCTCGACGGTGATCCTGAGGTAACCGTCGGTGTCGTAGCCGCGGCTGGTCAGGGCTTTGGGAAGATCGAGGACTCGTACCCAGAGGTTGTCCGACTGCCGCGTGACGCGCATGGCCCGCGGGTTGCGTAGCATCCAGCGCAGAGGCTCGTCGGCCGGTCGGGCCGGGGCGACGACTTTGCGCGTGAGGTCGAAGTCAAGCAGCAGGGACCACATGGCTCGGTAGGCCTCATCGGTGAGCGCCTCCAGCGCTTCGACCACCAGCACGCCGACCCCATCGGGGTTTGTCGACCACGGCAGGCGATAGTTCGCGATGCCATCCACCTGCCCTGCCGCGTCGCGGTGGATAAGGAATCGCAGCGGCCCGTCGGTGCCATTGGCCTCATCGGACAGGCCCGCCCAGCGGCCCTTGGGTGCCGCGATCTCGCCGACCCGTGCCCGTCGCACCCTGTCAAAGATCCCGGGCCACACCTCCCGCGCTGTCGCTGCATCGACCAACTCCAGGCTTCCCAGGTCAGGATCGGCGTCGACAAGCCGGGCGGCCGAGCGTTCCATCTCCCAACGGGTGCGCAGCGTCGCTGGGGAGAACCCAAACCGCCCATAGATGTTGCCCTCGCTCGCGCTGAGCTCGGCGATCGCCTCACCACGCTCAAGGGCATCGGTGAACATCGCCTGCATCATGCCCCGCAGCAGGCCTTGCCGCCGATGAGTGGCGATGACGCCGGTGCCGGTGACGCCACCCATGGGCACCACGCGCAGCCCTGGAGCTGTCACCTGGAGCGACAGCATCGCCGTGGCCCCCACCACCTTGCCGTTCACGATCGCCGCTTGTGGTCGGAAGGTTTCGTCCTTCATCAACTCATCAGCCCACGACTCCAGCTGCTCGCGAGTCGCTGGCGGACGCGGACACGGCCAAGCCTCCGCGCCGCCGTGCCACGCTGCGGGGTACGGCTCCCAGCTCGGTAGCCCGTTTGCGAACGGCAGCGCCCGCAAATACTCGACAACCTCGTGACGCTCGACAGGACGAATCTCAGTCACCACACGGCCCATCCCTCCAGGAAGGGGGCCAAGCACGCAACCGAGTTACGGAAAAGCAACCTCACCAGCGTCCCCTCATCGGCAGTTCCGGGCGCCTGCCGGCGTGCCGACCGCGCTCACGTTACGTGACGCGCGGATCGCGGCAAAGTAGTGCGTGTGCATTCGTCTCGCCGAGCCTGCCGCCGGTCAGGGAAGCCCTTACGCGATCGGCTCAGGCTGGGTGGTCGGGTGGCCGGTCCAAGGTTCTCCGCGGCGGGCGCGTTGTGCGCTACTTCCCGGCGGCAGGTCGAGAACGTCGATCAAGGTCGGATCTTCGTCCACGACGTGGTGGAGGTGTCCGATCCTGCCGGTGCTGCTGTCCGCGTCCGTGGCGCCGATAAGTTGCCAGAGCCCGTCGTCAACCTCGTTGCTCACCAGCAGAACAGGTTCGCGACGCTCGAAGACCTCGATGGTCTGGATGCACGTGGTGCCCACCAGCCAGTGCCGCATCCACCACGCGCGTCGATCATGCCGCATGACGTGGTCCGCAACCCACCACACGAACGGCAGATCCTCATGGGATCGAGCCTGATCTGCGGTCAAATCCGGGCCGCCCTGTGGTACCCGCTCGAACGGCTCGTCGATGAGTGAGAACGCATGACCGTCCTGGTGCTGGAACACGACGGCGTGGACCGTGCCGCCACCTGGATTGCCGGCACCGATCCCGATCGACAGTCGGGCGACGTGGGGCTGCGACCGCGTGGTCCAGCCGAACGCGTACGAGGCCAACTCGCCGCGAGGCCCGACGAACTCGCCGAATGCGCGGCGGTCCATTCCCGCGCCCTCGCCCTCGGCAGTCGGCACCTCGACGAACGAACCTTCCAGCACCTGGACATCCACGTGGCCAACCTAGCCGAACTGCTAACCGGCTGCAGATGCGACAAGACGTCCAACGCGCCCTGGGCCTGGAACAGACTGCGGCACCGTCAGCGGCATGAGCGTGCGTCTACCGCTGGAGGTGCGTACGAGGGCCACGATCGTCACGAGGCGGCGCCGTAGCCCGCATCATCCGTCGTTGGTGCATCATGGTCTCTCATGTTCCTGGATCAGCGGCATTTTCCCTTCCTGGCCGATCTTCGGGCACGGTGGGAGGCCATCCGGGATGAGTGCCTTGCTCTGCCGCGGAAGACCTATCAGCCGTGGGTGCAACGCGAGATGTACGGCCAGGGCTGGAGCGTGTACGGGCTTGTCGCCTTCGGGGAACGGATTGAGGAGGCGCTCGAAGCTTGCCCGAACACTGCCTCCGCGTTGACGAAGGTTCCTCGCCTGACGACCGCTGGGTTTTCTCGGATGGCTCCTGGCACCCAGATCAAGCCACATCAGGGGTGGGTTACGACCGTTCACCGCGCGCATCTCGGGCTGGTCGTGCCTGAGGACTGCGCACTGCGAGTGGGCGACGAGACCCGGCAGTGGCGCGAAGGCAAGACCTTTGTCTTCGACGACACCGTCACGCATGAGGCGTGGAACTACGGCTCCAGCGACCGCGTCGTGCTCTTGTTTTGATTTCGCCCGTCCTGGCTACGAGGACATGCCGCAGGACGAACTGCCGGCCTCGGTGGCAGGCTTCGTACGACGCGGTGGATGAGCGAGACACCCCCAGCGCATCTTCACGGCCCTGCATCGAGGCCCCCGACCTGGACGTGGCGCTCAAGCTCGCCGCCGAGGGGTCGAAGGCCTGCAACCGGAAACTCGAGGTGCGGCCGTTCCTGTCAGGAGCCCTGTGGTCGACGTCCGGGATGCGATCACCCAGGCGCACACGCGGGAGTGGGCCCGGGTGGTCGCGCCCTCTCCAGGCGGTTCGGTGACCTCGACATCGCCGAGGAGGCGGCGGCCGGAGCTCGCGACCGCCGTCGAGCGGTGGCCGGCCAACGGCGTACCGCCCAATCCCGGCGCCTGGTTAACCACCACCGCCAACCGCAAGGCCATCGACCGGATCCGACGCGAGAACAAGCGCGACGACAAGCACAAGGAGGCTCAGATGGTGTACGACGACGACCCGCCCGAGCCTGTCGGCACCATCGACGACGATCGGCTCCGGCTGATCTTCACCTGCTGTCACCCGGCGCTGGCGATGCAGACCCGCGTAGCGCTGGCGCTGCGCATGGTCGGCGGTCTGACCGTGCCCGAGATCGCCCGTGCCTACCTGGTGCAGGAGACCGCCATGGAGCGGCGGATCACCCGCGCGAGGCCAAGATCAAGGCGGCCCGCATCCCGTATCGGGTGCCGTCCGTGGAGGATCTCCCGGCACGCGTGTCTGGCGTGCTTGCCGTCCTGTTCCTGGTGTTCAACGAGGGCTACCTGGCCACCGGCCCCGACACCGATCCCCTACGTCACGACCTGACCGCCGAGGCGATCCGGCTCACCCGCCTGATCCGTGCCCTCATGCCCGACGACGGTGAGGTGGCCGGGCTGCTGGCGCTGATGCTGCTCACCGAGGCCCGCCGCACCGCCCGGGTCTCGGCCAGCGGCGAACTGGTTTCCCTGGCCGAGCAGGACCGTGGGGCCTGGGACGCCGCGCTGATCGCCGAGGGGCATCGGCTGGTGCGCGAGCGCCTCGCCGCTGCCGCCGCCGGGGTGGCTCCGGGTCGCTACCAGATCTTCGCCGCGATCAACGCCGTGCACACCTCCGCCCGCGATATGCGCGACACCGACTGGTCGCAGGTCCTCGCCCTCTACGACCAACTCATCCGCCTCGACCCCTCCCCGGTCATCGCCCTCAACCGGGCAATCGCAGTAGCCGAACTCGACGGCCCGGACGTGGCACTGGCGGCCGTCGACCGTCTTGAGGACAAGCTGTCCGGCTACCACCCCTACCACGCCACCCGCGCCGAACTTCTGCGCAGGCTGGGCCAAAGTCAGCAGTCGCGCGCGGCATACGACAAGGCCATCGAGTTGGCAGGCAACGCCGCCGAGACCGCCTACCTGACACGCCGCCGCAACCAACTGCGGTAGCGCCCACGGATCCCGATCGACACCCCGC
The DNA here is from genome assembly GCF_049841735.1 of Micromonospora sp. DT46. Classification (NCBI taxonomy): domain Bacteria; kingdom Bacillati; phylum Actinomycetota; class Actinomycetes; order Micromonosporales; family Micromonosporaceae; genus Micromonospora; species Micromonospora sp. DT46. Next base: position 51,578 of record NZ_JBNCKW010000009.1, read on the forward strand.
GCGCAGCGGCGGCCGACCCCGGCGCAATCAGATCGGCCCGACACCAGCATGAGGTCGTCAGCTTCTGACGGTCGGCACTGCACTGTCATCGGCACGAGCGGTCGGCGTTAGGTCTGCCGGGTAGCCGGACTGCGATGCCACGAGGGCTTATCCAGAGGGCTAATGCTTTTGCACTAGTGCACAGCGTGGCATTTCCCCTTACAGGCGAGGGCTCAGGCGTCTTTTTTCGTACGGTGTCCACATGAGGTATCTGGAACGCCGTTTCGCGTCCGTCACTGAAGAGGTCACCGCATATGATCTCCCGGTTACCGGGCGGATCCCGGCCGAGCTCAACGGCCGCTACCTACGCAACGGGCCCAACCCGCTGGGCGTGGAAGATCCCGTTGTGCACATCTGGGGTATGGGCCAGGGCATGGTGCACGGGGTGCGGCTGCGTGAAGGCCGGGCCGAGTGGTACCGCAATCGCTTCGTGCGGACCCCGGGCTTCGCGCCCATGGTGCACGTGATCGAGCATGCCCAGCGAACCTTCGCCATGGCGGAGGGTGGCCTGCCGCCCGCCGAGCTGGACGAGGAGCTGAACACCGTGGGCGTTTGTGCCCTGGGAGGGACCGCGGAAGGGTTCACGGCGGGAGCGCACTCCAAGCACGACCCGCTCACCGGCGGGCTCCATTCGCTGTCGTACATGCCGGGTCACGACGTCGTCCAGTACATCGTGACCGACGCCGAGGGAAGCGTCGTCCAGACCACCACCATCCCCATGACGCGAACGCCATTCATGCACGACTTCGCCCTCACCGAGAACCACGTGGTGTTGTGGGACACGCCGCTGGGCTTCGACGGGTTTGACTGCCGGTGGTTGGCGGAGCACCCGACGCGGGTGGGCGTCATGCCGCGGACTGGAGGTGACGTGCGCTGGCTGGACATCGACCCGATCCATGTCAGTCACACGCTCAACGCCTACGACGACGGCGACTCGGTCGTGGTCGACCTGGTCACGGCCCAGGGGCCGTTCGATCCCGCCGACCCTGGGGCGATCCGGCCCACACTGGACCGTTGGACGATCACGTCGGAGGCGATCCACCAGCGGCACATCGACGACCGGCCGCAGGACTTCCCGCGCGTGAACGAGACGCGTACAACCCGCCCATACCGATACGGTTACTCGGCCGCGACCGCCCTGTACGGAATCCCGTTCACACCCCAGGGCTCGCCATCGGACGACGCCTTCACCAACGCCCTGGTCAAGCATGACCTGGAACGGGGAACGACCGAGGTACACGGGTTCGGGAATGACGAGGCGGTCGGGGAGGCCGTGTTCGCCGCCGCGGGGCATGGGGAGGACGAGGGGTACCTACTCACGTACGTGCACAATCCTCTTCGCAACGCCAGCGACCTGGTGATCCTTGCGGCCCAGGACTTCACGGGCGAGCCCGTCGCGCGCGTCCACCTCCCGGTCCCGGTGCCGCTCGGCCTGCACGGCAACTGGCTGCCTGACCGCTGAGGCATGGCAGCATGACGTCGTGAACGATCTCCAACCGCCGTATCTCCAGATCGCCGCCGACATCGAGCAGCGCATCGCCGATGGAGAGCTGCGGCCCGGCGATCCCATCCCCACCACCAGGGCGATCATGGGCGAGTGGGGCGTGGCAATGGCGACGGCCACCAAGGCGCTGGCCGCCCTCAAGCAGGCAGACGCCATCGAGTCCGTGCCTCGGGTCGGCGCCGTGGTCGCTCGCCGGAGACTGCCCTCGCGTTCGGCCGGCGGTCTCGAACGCGACCGAGTCGTCCGCGTGGCAATGGAGATCGCCGACGCCGACGGCTTGGCCGCCCTGTCCATGCGGGCGGTGGCGGCCAAGCTCGGGGTCGCCACCATGACCCTCTACCGGTATCTCGACGCCAAGGCCGAGCTCACCCAATTGATTGCCGACGCCGCATTCGCCGAGATCAAGTATCCGGAGCCGCCGCCGGGATGGCGTTCCCACCTGCGGGTGGCCGCTCAGCTGCAGTGGGCGACCTACCAGCGCCATCGCTGGCTGCCACGGCTCGTGTCCATCACCCGGCCGGCCACGCTGCCGGGCCTGCTGGCGTACGCACTGTGGACCCTGCGCGCGCTTGACGGCCTCGACCTGGACCCGCGCACACGGCTTCACGTCTACGCCACGATGGTCAACTACGTGCGAGGGACGGCGGTGAACATCGAGAGCGAGGCTGGTGCTGAGCTGGACACGGGGATGACGAGCGAGCAGTGGATCAAAACCCGGCTCCCCATCGAGGGGCCGCTGATCGCCCAGATCACGGAACCGGGCACGGAGCTCGATCTCGAGTCACTGTTCGCCTTCGGCCTCGAACGACTACTCGACGGCCTGACCCTCATGATCACGCCCCGGAAGATTCGCCGGTGACCGGACCTTCACCAGCGCGGTGTCGTCAAACACGCCGGCTGGAATCCACTTGGCCGTGTAATCCTGTGTCACCTGCGGGCAGCGATCTGCCGGACGCCGGGTCGGCGAAAATCCGCAGACGCCCACCTCGGTGAGCGTGGCGGACAGCGGGCCCGCGCCCGTCCTAATGAGTTCTGGGAGTAAGAGCCTGGTAAATAAGGGTTTCGGGAGGCCGGCGGGGTCGGTGCAGATCGACAACCGTGACGGCGTCGGCGTGGCTGCGTGACATAGGGAAAGGCCTCCGGTACGAGCAAAGGCGACAAACCAGCACGACCGAAGGCCCAACCCTGTCTGTATACCTTGTCGCCGGTGTCGCCGCATCCACCACCCCGGCCACCCTCGATGCTCACCTGCCCACCGCCCGGCCACGGCACTACCCGTCCGACACCAGCGACGCCGAATGGGCCGTCCTCGCCCCGTACGTCCCGGCCGGCACCGGACGTGGCCCGCCGATCATCTACCCACGCCGCGACATCGTGGACGCCATCCGCTATCTCGACCGCACCAGCTGCCAGTGGGACGCGCTACCGGCCGACTTTCCCCACCACAAGCTCGTCTACCAATACTCAAGACCTGGACCGCCGACGGAACGCTGCACCGCATGCACAACAGCCTGCGAGAACAGGTACGTGAGCAGATCGAGGAACGTAACCGGCAACCGACGGCCGCGCTGGTCGACTCTTAGTCGGTACGCGCCGCGGAGACCGTCGGCCGCCCCAGCCGCGGCTACGACGCGGGGAAGAAGGTCAACGGCCGCAAACGGCACATCGCCGTGGACACCTGCGGACTGCTCCTTGCGGTCCTGGTCACCGGCGGCAACGTCCAAGAGCGTGACGGCGCCGGACCCCTGCTGTGGGCGCTACACGCATGCTTCCCCACCATCCAGCTGACCTGGACCGACAGCGGCTACGCCGGCAAACTCGTCACCTGGGCCGCCACCCACCTCACCCTGACCGTGCAGATCGTCGCCAAACTCGCCGGACAGACCACCTTCGTCGTCCTACACCGCAGATGGGCGGTCGAGCGCACCTTCTCGTGGATCAACCGGTGCCGACGCACCATCCGCGACTACGAACGGCTACCCGGCCACCACGCCGCGATGGTCCAATGGGCCATGATCATCGTCATGGCCCGCCGCCTCGCCCGCCACCAACACACCTGAAACCCTTATTTACCAGGCTCTTATCCCGCCGTTCCTAGAACCTGGCCGAACGCCGGGTGAGCACTGCAGCATCCGAGGGCATCACGCTCCGCGCAGCGCCGTACGCGGCAACAGCGGATGGGCGTTGTGCCCGTCTCACCCGGGTGACAGACGGTGCCGAGACCATGGAAGCTCGCTTCATGGATTCGTTGCTCGCTGACCTCAACCACCCGGCGATCGAGGCGTTCCTCGACGCCGTGGACGAGGTCATGAACAGCAATACGCTTATGCTCAAGGTCCGCGCCGACGTCCCGGTACAACCGGGCAACCGGGCAGCGATCCTGTCCGACTTCCTTCGCGCCCCTTTGTTCCACGAGATGATGCTCACCGCGGACCGGGCGCGCGGCTGGTGGATGTTCCACGAAATGCCGTATGAGCCGACCGCAGCGGCGCCGATCCCGGCTGCGGGCGCCCCGGGGTCGCTGGTCCGCGACGGGTTCCGACTGACCCTCAGCCCACTCGACGGCGCCGGCATGGCCGCCCGCCTGCGATGGATGCTCACCAGCGCCTGCAGCCCCTACCGCCGCCACCTCGACGAGAACCGCGCGCGAGACCTGGCCGGGGAGTTCCTCCGGCACGTGTTCGACTCCGGAGGCGGCCTTGGTCCCGTCGAGCCGGACCGGCGGTCGGGGACCGAAACACCGTGGGAGTTCTGCACCGTACGGCCGGACTTCCTGCGGGGCATGGACGAGCACGCCGACGAGCCGTACCAGCCCGCGTACTTCGAAGGCTGCGAGTCGGCCGACACCGCAACGTTCTTCCACCAAGGTGAGGTCTTCTACCTCCTGCTCACCAACGGCGCCCCATAGAGCCAACAGAGTTCGAATGGGCATGCAAATGCATGGTCGTCGATTTCTGAACTTCCTGTCATCGGCATGAGCGGGCATTCAGGCGGTCGGCGCCGGTCGCTCCTCCCGTTACGCGACATGACTCGGCTCGTTGAGATCGGATCTCCGTGGGGCCAGTCATGGGCGTCCTGGTGGGCCAGGTTCGGCAACTGCGGATGCAGCGCAAGCAGAGCCCTCGTGCTGAATCGAGCATCGTCCTCATTCATGCTATGCGGCGCTGCTGGCGTGGGCCGCGCTGACTGATATACGCGGGCCCAGGCCGAGAGGGGTCGGCAAGTGCCCGAGGAGCGGTGGGTACGGATCGCAGCGGTGGAACCGCGCTCGGGCGGGGGCGACCAACGTTTGAGTCGGCGGAGCCGCTGTCGAGTCCTGCGGGGAAATGACCGATCTGGCGCAGTAGACCGTCTGCGGCGTAGGCCATCACCGTGCCGATACCGTCGTGGGACCGCTCGGCGATCCGGGTCCTCTCGACGATGTGCTGCGCCAACCGGTACGCCTCACCAGGGCCTGCCGCGTCGAGCACCCGGGGTGAGAGGATCCGCGCCGCCTCGTAGCGGCCCCCGATGTCGTCGAGCAGCTGCGGGCTGCGGCCGAGCAGGCGGTCGAGGTGGTGGTCGACGACGGCGAAGAGCAGCGGCCGGGTCTGGTGTCGCAGCGCGGCGCGCAGCTGGGCGCGACCGTTGGGCCGGGCGAGCAGGTCGGCCGGGTCGGCGCCGGTCGCGAACTCGGCGGCGAGCAGCCTGCCCTGCGCGCCCGGCTGTCGTAGCAGGTCGAACGCGGTGTCGGCGGCCCTGCGTCCGGCCGGGTCGGCGTCGAAGGCCACCACGATCGCGTCGCGGCATCCAGGCATCGAACGGAGGATGGCCGCCTGGGCTGCGCCGAAGGCCGTGCCACACGGTGCGACCGCGACCGCCCCCGGGAAGGCCGGAGCGGGAGTACGAGAGCCAGATGGCGATCGTGTCCGCCGGGCCCTCGACGAGTACGGGCTGCCAGCCGGCCCGGATGCGGTCCTGCTGCTCGGCCACGCCGAAGAGCAGCTTGTCCTTGTGGTAGAGGGGCGACTCATGGGTGTTGAGGTACTTGGGCAGCTGCGGGTCGGCGGTGAGGAGCGGTCGCTGGCACGGCCGATGAACGCCGCGACGTGTCCGTCGGGATCGCGGATGGGAAAGATGATCCGGTCGCGGAACACATCGATCAACCGGTCCGGGTTGTCGCGGGTGGGCTTGGAAAGCCCCGCGACTACGAGGTCCTCGGGAGAGAAGTCCATTCCCCTCAAGTGATCGGTCAAGGCCGACCAGGTCCGTGGCGCGTAGCCAACCCGCCAGGGCCATTCCCTGTCGACCAGGGTGCCCAGGGCGCGGCTGGTCAGGTAGCGGCGCGGCTCTTCGGTGGCGGCGAGCTGGCCGCGGAACCAGGCCACCGCGGCTTCGTTGGCGGCAAGGAGTCGCCGTGGATCGTGCTCCCGGTCGGTATTGCCCGCTCGGACTGGGTCAGGGGAGGCCATCACGACGTCGTCGCCTCCTCAGGACGCGTCATCCCGTGGTGGTTCCGGTTGGCGTTGGTGGTGATCCGTGCCTCGGCGGCGGTTGCCGCCGCAGCGAGCTCTGCGGCCAGTGGCCCGGTGTACCAGGGCCGCAGGTCCAGCATGACGGCCCGGATGCCGGTGGCCAGCAGTAGCGCGGTGCCCTTGGGCATGGCGCGAATTTGGGCGGCGTCGAGGATGCGCTGGCGCCGTACCGACGTCTGCCAGGAGGTACCGCCCCGACCGTCACGGGTGCGGGAGGCCACGGCGATGTCATGGTCACCGACGAGCCGGGACAGGTCCTCGGCGAACTTCGCGTCGTCGATTCCTGCGCCCACGAGTTTCGCTGTGGCCGCCGACCAGAGGGTGTCCATGCCCTTGTCGCCCCACACTCGGGCGCCCTGCCGGTAGGACTGCAGGATCGTCAGTGGGATCACCCCCCGGCTGCCCAGGTGCGAGTACAGGTCAGGAAGGTCGCGGATTTTGCAGATGTTTGCCGCCTCGTCCAGCACTGCGACCAGGGGCGGGTCAAGTCGACCGCCGCGCACCTCGGCGGTGCGCACCGCCTCCCGGAGTAGTTGGTCGGCCAGCCCGGCGACGAGCGGGGCGGCGTTACCGGCGCCGTCCTTGCTGAGCAGGTACATGGTGTCTGCGCTGCCGGGGAATGCCCGCACGTCGAGGACCGGCAACACCCGATGCTTTGGCGGGGTGACCCAGGCCATGATCTGTGGGTTGGCCAAGCAGGCGGCTGCGGTCCGTGCCGTCTCGTACAGGCCTTCGCGGGTCTCTGGCGCGCCGGCCTGCCGGCCCGCCAGGGCCCGCGCGGACGCGGCGTGCCCCTGGGTTTGGAGGATCTCGCCGGGTTCCCGGGCAGTGGAGTCCGACAGCCACCGTTGCACCGACGTGAGCGTGCCCCTGTCGAGCGCGGCCGCCAGGATCAGGGAGGTCAGCAGGTCCAAGGCGCCGAGGATCCAGAAGTCGTCGCCGCCGCGGCCATTGCGGATCTGTTGAACGAAGTGGTCGGCCAGTCGTTGGGCGTCCTCGATCCCGCCGACGGCTTCCAGCGGGTTCCACCACCAGCTCTGCTGTTCGTGGGTGATGGCCTGTGGGTCGAACACCCAGACCCTGCCGTGCTCGGCGCGGTGCGCGGCGGTGACCACCGGCACCCGCATCACACGGCTTAATCTCCACACGTCGTTCATGATGGACAACCATGGCGAGAGCCCTTAGCGGGCGGTCTACGGCGTTACGGAGCGCCGTGCCAGCGAGGACTTCGTTAAGCTCACTGCGGAGCGTCCGCTACGGGCGGATGCCGGGAGTGTGGATCTAACGGCTCTGTCTCACATTCGGCTCTGTCTCACATTCGGTGGTGACGGAGGGTGCTGGTTAGCCGAGCAGGATGCGGTGTCGCAGGAGAGTGAAGCCCGCGCGTCCGTACATCTGTCGCTTGATCAGTTTGGTTTTGGTGTTGACGCCTTCGGTGCCACCGTTGTGGAAGGGGTAGGTCAGGGCGGCGTTCACGGCGTCACGGTCCAGGCCGAGGCCGCGGGTGAACGTGTGCAGGTGGGGCAGGTCGATGGTCTTGGCCTCGGCGATCCACGCGGTGAGACGGTCGTCGTTGCCGGCGGCGGGCGTGAGGAGTGCGGCGAACGAGCCGATGAAGCCGGCCAGCGCGGTCATCTGTGGACAGGCGCCGGTGAGAGCGTCGACGAGCGTCCGCTGATGTTCTTTGAGCTGGTCGGGGCGGTCAGGGCCGGTGGTGATCATGTTGGCGCAGAACGACCATTCCACTGGCATATCTTCGGCGGCCGGTCCTCACGGTGGCTCATGGCATAGGGCTGGTACAACGGCGGTGGGGTTGCCCTCGACTGTCGGAGTTGATCTATGGGTGAACGGTGGCGGGCGCCTTCACCGGTGTCAGCGGCCTTGCTGGCGGTTGCGTTGGCCTTGGTCGGGAATCTGGCGACCAACGTGGTCGAGGTGGATCGGCCGTGGTGGCGGCCGGTGGTGTTCAGCACGCTCGTGCTGCTGGTCGTCGGGGTGCTGGTGCTGGAGTGGCTGCGGCATCGGGCCGCGCGTGCCCGGGAGCAGTTGGATCCGGCTGGTGAGCGGGCGCGGGTGTTCGGGGCGATTCCGCGTGCGGCGTGGAGGTGGCAGCTGCGGCCGGTGGAGCAGAAACGAGCCGGCCGCGACATCGGCCTGCGGGGGCGCTCGTGAGCGGCCCTGGCCAGCGTGGCCGTGGTGCGGTCCTGGCCGCGATGGCAGCCGTGGTGGTCGTGCTCACCGCGGCGTTGGGTGCGGCGACCAACATCGGGACTGGGATGCTGCCGGCCTGGCGGTGGGCGCACAGCCCGGCGGTGATCTGGTCGGTGGTGGCCACGTCCGTTCTGCTGCTGATGCTGCTAGCGGTGATCCAGCAGCGCATGGCTGGCACGGACAACCCGCCGGGGCTCGGTGCGACGGTGCGGCACATATTCGTCCCCCGGCGAGCCGGCGCTACCCGCCCGGCGATTGCGTCGCTTCGCCCGCCGCAAGTGACCGACCGCGACATCCGAGGACGTGACCGGCTGGTCGACCAGATGACCGCCCTATACAGCTGGCGGGGTCGTCACCGGCCGCGGGTCAACATTCTGCACGGGATGGGCGGGGCGGGTAAAACCACCGTCGCGCAGCTGGTCGCGGGCCGACTGACTCGCGCCGGGGTACGAGTGTGGTGGGTATCGGCCGCCACGGCCACCCAGCTGGATACCGGGATGCGGCAGCTCGCCGCCGAGCTGGGCGCGTCCGCCGCTGATATCGAGCACGCCTGGTCCGACACCGGCAGCGGCCCCGACCTGGTCTGGGGAATGCTGGACCAGTTGCCGCAGCGCTGGCTGCTGGTCATCGACAACGCCGACGACACCCGGCTGCTCACCCCACCCGACGAACCGGTCACTGCCGGGCGCGGCTGGCTCCGGCCCGTCCCGCACCGCCGCGGCTTGCTGCTGCTCACCACCCGCGACGGCGATCCCGCCACCTGGCCCGCCGCCCGGTATCACGACGGCGGGGACCGTGGCGACTGGTACCGACTGCATCCGGTGGGGATGCTCACCCCGGCCGACAGCGCAGCCGTGCTCCTGGACCACGCCGGCGCCGCCGCAGGCACTGTCGAGCAGGCCACCGCACTGGCCGAACGCCTCGGCGGGCTACCTCTGGCCCTGGGTATCGCCGGTCAGACCATCAGCCAGGTCCGCCGCACCGGGGTCGCCGGCTCACCCGCGACGTTCGCCGGGTACCGCACCGCACTGGACACCGGCGACACACCAACATCAACACCAACACCGACACCGGCCGCGGGCGCACTCAGCGAGGCGCAGGCGCGCCGCACCATCGACCGGACCTGGGAACTGTCGCTGGACCTACTCGACAGGCGAGGCCTGCCGCAGGCCCGCACCCTGCTGCGGCTGCTGGCCACCTTCGCCGACGCCCCGATCCCCACCCACCTGCTCGACCCGGCTACCCTGGCCGCCACCGCTCTCCTGCCTGATCTCACCGGTGAGCACCTCGCCACGCTCCTGCAAGCCCTGACCGGTGTAGGACTGGTCACCCTCGAACAAACCCAGCGCTCGACACCCGTGACCCTCGCGCGGCTGCATCCACTCATCCGCGACACCAGCCGCCGACCTCTGCACACCACCCAGCGGCACACCACCTACCTCGCCGTGTCCATCACCCTCCTGCTGAATAGCACCACCAATCTCGACGCCGACAACCCCACGACCTGGCCCATCTGGCAGACACTCGCCCCGCACACCACCGACCTGCACAGCCAAGCCACCACGCACCCCGATACCAGCGACGAAACACTTATCGACGTCTGCGGCCTGACACAAAAAACCGCCCGCTATCTCGGCGAAGCCGGCCTCCACCAAAGCGCCCGAGACCTGTTCGCCGAGCTGCTCCCCATCTACGAGCAGGTCCAGGGTGTCGAGCACCCCGAAATCCTGGCTACCCGCCACAACCTCGCGCGCTGGACCGGGGCGGCGGGTGATCCGGCCGGCGCCCGAGACCTGTTCGCCGAGGTGCTCCCCATCTACGAGCAGGTCCTGGGCGCCGAGCACCCCGACACCCTGGACACCCGCAACCACCATGCGTACTGGCTCGGGAAGGCAGGTGATCCGGCCGGCGCCCGCGACCTGCTCGCCGAGCTGCTCCCCATCTACGAGCAGGTCCAGGGTGTCGAGCACCCCGAAATCCTGGCCACCCGCCACAACCTCGCGCACTGGATCGGGGTTGCAGGT
>NZ_JBNCKW010000009.1:61969-319022 GCF_049841735.1 Micromonospora sp. DT46
GATCCGGCCGGCGCCCGAGACCTGTTCGCCGAGGTGCTCCCCATCCGTGAGCGGGTCCTGGGCGCCGAGCACCCCGACACCGTGACTACTCGCTACGACCTCGCGTACTGGATCGGGGCGGCGGGTGATCCGGCCGGCGCCCGAGACCTGTTCGCCGAGGTGCTCCCCATCCGTGAGCGGGTCCTGGGCGCCGAGCACCCCGAAACCCTGAACACCCGCCACAACCTCGCGCGCTGGATCGGGGCGGCGGGTGATCCGGCCAGCGCCCGCGACCTGCTCGCCGAGCTGCTCCCCATCCGCGAGCGGGTCCAGGGTGTCAAGCACCCCGACACCCTGGACACCCGCAACGACCATGCGTACTGGACCGGGAAGGCGGGTGACCCGGGCCGGCGCCCGCGACCTGCTCGCCGAGGTGCTCCCCATCCGTGAGCGGGTCCAGGGCCTCAAGCACCCAGGGTGCAGGTCTAGACAAAGCCGGCTGATTGCTGCGCATGGCTCGGTAGTCACTTCACGGTTTCGGCGTAGCGCCTAATCACTTGCCGTGGTCGGCCCGGGCTGGCATCATCCCGGCCATGATCGAGAGAATCGAGTCCTCCGTCCGCCGGTGAGCGTGACGACCGAGCCAGGATCGCTCGGACCCCAGACCGCCCTGTTCGAACACGCCCTGCGCCTGCATCAGCAAGATCCGGATTCGCCCCTGCCACGTGATGGCGAGCCGTATCCGGACGACGAGCTCCACCGCTATCAGCGGCAGCGCCCGCAGACCCGGAAAGATCAGCGCCTCCGCGGCGTCGACGTTGCCGCCATCCTCGACATGCACTTCGGCAAGGCCGATGCGCCACCGAGCGAACTCGCCGACGCGTTCTGCCTGGCTGACGTCCCGATCCATCACAACGAGCACATCGCTGCAGCGGCGCTGCGCGCGGACCGGCAGCGGGTGCGGCAGACTGGCCGGTGGCTGGTGCGGCACAGCCCCGATCGATGCTCAGCCGCTGTTGGGCTGGCACTGCTCGCCACGGACTGGGCGGAGGAAGACATCCCGCTGATCCAGACTATCGGCCTGCTGTCGCATTGGTTCGGGCCGTTGGCCGCCGAGGGGCTGCGACGTCGCCGAGGAGGCGAACAAGCGTTGTTGTGGCTGGCCCAGCGTGTTGCCGGTTGGGGACGGGTCTACGTCATCGAGGCGCTCTGCCAGCAGGGGGCATACGCCTCGCGTCGATGGCTGCTGCGCCACGCCTGCGACGGCGACTACCTCAACGGCTACTTCGCCGGCCGCGTCGCCACTGCAGCTCACCTGCACGAAGCGATCACCGGGACTGAGACCGACGATGACCTGGTCGATCACACCGGTCGACTGTTGAAGATAATGGCGGGCTGCGGTGGCATGGGCATGCCCCTCGATCACTATCCGCCGGCGCCTCATGTCCTCGCCGCGCACGTGGCTCGCCTCGACCGGCAGACGCCGACCCTGAGCAGGTACGTCGACGCCGCGATCATCGCCGACCATCTCGCGGACAAGACTCCGCAGCAATCCGGATGCACGAATGAACAGCGAGACCACCTCGTCCAGCAGTACCTGGCCGTGCTTGATCGACAAGACTGGTGTGATGCCGTTCGCGCCGGCCTTGATGCGGACAACGACTTCTTCGCCTGGTTCGCCAGCAACCCTGCGGCACGGCTGCATCTGCGAGCGTTCACGGAGATGACGGGTGATGATCGATGAACGAGGCTGCCGATCAGCGCCTGATCGACGCCGTGCAGGCTGGGGACGAGGTGGCCGTCGGGCAAGCGCTGGCCACCGGCGCGGACCCGAACGTCCCGGTTGGCCGCTTCCGAGGATCGTTGCTGGCCGAGGCATCGCGCAGCGGCCGGCGGGGGATCGTGGGCATGCTGGTGAACGCCGGCGCGCGCATCGGCCCCGCCGATCCCTACACCGCCTCGCCGTTGCGCGCCGCCGTACTCGAAGCGCACACGGAGGTGGTGCTGCTTCTTATCGCCCATGGGGCGCTCACGACGGAACCCGCCACCGGGCCGAGCGTGCTGACCCAGGCCCTGTCCCACACCGCATTCCGCCCGACACCAACAGCTCTTGCGACGCTACGGGTGCTGCTGGAAGCGGGAGCGACCCCCGTCCCGAACGAGGAAGCACCACTCATCACCGCAGTGACGCGACCCGTCGCACCGGCGGTGCTACGACTTCTCCTGGCCTACGGAGCGGACGCCAACCAAAAGCGTTCCGATGCCACACCAGCGATCGTGGTGGCGGCGCGTCGAGGCGATCACGCCGCGGCCGACGTGCTCCTTGAGGCCGGCGCCGACGTGAACGCCCGCGACGGGCAAGGGCGAACCGCGTTGATGCACGCAGTCGAACGCAACGAACGACGGGTCATCGCTACCCTCCTGCTGGCCGGCGCCGCCATCGACACCGTCAGCGCCGACGACATGACGGCCCTGCAACTTGCGCGTGGCTGGCAACGCCAGAACATCCAGTTCATGCTGGGCGAGTGCCACGCCGGCCTGGACGACGTGCCAATTGTTCGTACCGCTCTCCGGGTTGCCGCGTCCGACGTCCGGCTCGCCGGAGACCCGCAGATGCTCCATCTGCTGGCGGACGTCATCGACATCGCCCTAGGAGATCTCGGAGACGACGAGTGGAACACTCGCACGGGCACCGACGCCGAGGTGGCCCGGGCCTTTGCCGTCCGCCTGCGCGACGACCTCGTCCCAGCAGTCCACGCATCCTGGCATCAGCTCGACGCAACTGCGGCCGAGCTTGCCGCCGCGCGCTCGGCGTTGGTGGAACTCGCCTACGGCACCACGCAGATCATGCCAGCCGCCGCCAGCCGGCTCGAGATAACCGACCTGCTCGAGGAGCTGAATCGACAGCTTGGTCGCTAACGCCAACGCCAGTCACGTGCGTCGGAGCAGGGGGCGCGGGAGGAAGTCGTACAAGCTGTTGAGAGGTCTGTGCCTCGAGTGTTCGGTGGCGGAGAGGCGCTGGTGCCGTTCTCTAGCGCTTCTCCGCAGCCGGGCCGCCCGTGAGATCTCACAACCGTCTCACGGACGGCCCGGGAAGGCCCGGTAGAGCCCGACCTGCCTCGGACTGCCGGCTGGCCGATGACCTGCAATTTCGGCAGGAGGCGGTATCGTCCGGCAGCCGCCGGTAGACCTGCTAGTTCACTGGGGGTCAAGGGGTCGTCGGTTCGAATCCGGCCGTCCCGACCGGTTGACCTGGGGAGATGAAGATCTTCTCCGGTAACGGCGGTAACATCCGGTAGCGGATGATCTTTGTTGGCGGTAACGGCACAGACCGTCGGCCGCCGTGCTGTTGGCTGTGGAACGCTCTGACCTGCCGCTTCATCTGCATCCCGGATGAAGCGGCATTGTGGTCTCTTGATTCCGCGTCAAGCGCTCCAGATCTGCCAGATGTTACTACGTCGGGTGTTTCGGCGGTCCTGAATGCGAGGCAGGATCGCCGGCGCTCCCCGGTCCTGGTCTTCACGAGTTCGACCGGTGGACAGTGGAGCAACCTGTCATTGCGTCGGCGGAGAGGTCGACATCGGCCTGGCTCGGGCGACTACCTCCTGAGCAGTTCGATGAGCGCGGTGTCGCCTTGGGCCAGGATCGGCGGTCCATGCAGCGGTGTGGCCAGGACCCGTCGGCAATGGTCGAGTTCGATGTAGACCACGTCGCCGATGATCGTGGCGTCCTGTAGGGCAGCGAAGCGGCCTGCGGCGACTGAGCACTGCTCAGCGGGGCGTAGCGCTGCCAGCATCCGCTCGATGGCCGCCCGCCGCTTCTGTGGCAGGAGCAGTCCGTACTCGAAGGTCCCGGCCGGCTGGGGCGTTCCCTGCTGCTGCGCCGGCACCCGGTACACGCACAGACGCACTCGGGACGGGAGCGACACCCGGCCCGGCCGTGGGAGGAGCCTCGGGTCCCTGGTCTCGGTGGCCATCACGTCTGACCGATCCTGGTTGCATCCGGAGGCGGCCACTCCGGCTGACACGATCTCCCGTACGACCTTTTCCGAGACGGAGGTCAGGCGCAGGGCGCGCACCGCCTCTGGTACCTCGGGGCGCGGCTTGCGGCAGTTGTCCGTCGGTAGTCCCGGGCGGATCCATCGGCCTTGCGCGTCGAGTAACAGCAGGTTCGGCACCCAGGGCATCTCCAGGCTGCAGGCTTCGACGGTGGTCGTGTCATCGGGTAGGCGCAGTGCGGCAAGTAGCGCCGTCACGTCGGTAGCCCGGCCCTGGGTGAGGACCAGATCCTCACCGCGGTCGGCGCGTCGTTTCGGCTCGAGCTGGCAGTGAATCGCGGCCGCCACCGTGAAGTCGGTGCCCAGGCGGGGCAGGGCGAGGGCGTCGGGCGGGCGTCCGTCGTCTGCTACCGGGGCGTCGACCGCGCAGGAGGTCCACGCGGATCGGATCGTCGCCTTGCCGGTTACCACAGCGGACCTCGGCGCCACCCGCCCATCGGCGGGTGCCTCGGTCGCCGTGGGCGCACCCGTGCATGCGGCCAGTCCGGCCAAGGTCATCACCACGACGAGCCCTCTGACAACTACTCGCATATCGCTCCTTGACGTCTAAATACACGCAATCCGTGCACCTCTGAGACGATGTCATCCGCGATGCGGTTCCCGGCCAGTTCCCCGGGCCTTGCGTGAGTGGCGGCGGAGCGGTCGGTCGCCGTCGTCATCGCCCGAGCGTCGTCCGTCAGCACGCTCCAGTCGGGCACCGTGACCAGCGCTTTCGTCGTCGTGATCGGCGAGACCAGCACCTTCGAGCAGACGGTTACCACGATCCTGCACGTCAGCGGCCTCACCACGGTCGCACCGCAGACGCCCTGCCCCGGCGATGCCCGCACTGCGTCCGCAAGGCCGACCAGACGAACGCCGCGACGGAGGCCCCGTGACGCCGCCGGTTCCGCAGCCGAGGTCGATCACGGTGTCGCCGTCGTCGAGACCGAGGACACCGACGACGGCGTCGAGCACCTCCGGCGGGTATCCACGCCGCTGTCTCGCGTAGTAGGTGGCCACCTCGCCGCCGAAACCCGTTGCCATGCCGCCAGCTTCCGGCGGCACGACGCGGAAGGCGAGCGATTCTGCTCAGGGCAGCGTGATTCCGTCGAGCCACAGGCCACGCCGATCAATCGGCGACGGGCAGTGGCCGCTCCCCGCTTCCCGGCGCGGCACGCGACCGCGCCGCCCGCCGGAGCGCGTAGAGGATGCCGCTGGCCAGGAACAGGGTGGCGCTGAGCAGCAGCCAGCGGGCCAGGAAGGGCTGCTGGTCCTGACCGGTCGCGGCGGCATAGGTCTCCCGGCCCTGCCTGAGGATGCCGGGGAGGTAGACGAGGAACAACAGCCCGGCGGCCAGGGCCGGCACACGGAGGTGGTTCAGCAGCGACGGCCCGGACGCTGGCATCGCCGACCGGCTCCGCAGGCCTCGGTCGGCCAGCGCGTAGACCGGGAACAGGACCAGGTCGTGGGCGATCACCGCGCTTACGAACCAGAGGAGCAGAGGACCGGACCCCGGCTCGCCGGCGACCCGGAGGACCACCCATCCGGTGACGGCGAAGCAACCGGCGAGCAGGAGCAGGTGCCGCGCACCGGCGCCGTACGCGGCCCGGAACCGGGCCCGCACCTCAGCCATCGGTACGCGTCCGGAACTCGATCTCGCCGACCCACTTCGTGCAGTGCACACCGGGCAGGGCAGGCACGATGATCCGGGCCGGGTAGCCGTGGTCGAGGGAGAGGTCGGCGCCGTTGACGCCCAGGGCGAGCAGGGAGTCGGGGTCGAGCACCTGGTTGGCCTGCAGGGTCGCCTGGTTGAAGAGTCCCGCCTTCTCCAGGGAGCGGACGTGGGCGGAGTCGGGTGTGCCCGCCCCGACGAGGGCGGCGAGGTCGCTCAGCCGTACGCCGGTCCAGGTCTGCAACGTCGACCACCCCTCGACGCAGGCGATCGGCAGCCGGGCGGTGTGCTGGGCCATGGCGAGCAACGCGGCGCGGTCGAGGGCGACCACCCGCTCGCCGGCGCGTAGCGTCACCCGCCAGCCCGGCCCGGTGTCGGCGGCCTCGACGCCGGCCGCGGCGGCGGTGCGGTTGACCGGGAAACCGTTCGGTCCCTCGCCCGGCTGCCGGCCCCGGGGCAGCAGCAGAGCGGTACGCCGCCACACCCCGTCGAGGCTCTGCCCGACGGTGAGCGCCCCCAGCAGCAGGGACAGGCCGCCGACCAGGGCGAGGGCCCCGCGTCGGCTGACGGTAGCCGGCCCGGGGTGGCTGGCCACCAGGCCGTCCGGGTCCGGCGGCTCGGGTCGGGTGGCGGCGCGCGGGGCGGTCAGCACGGCGCGCGGGGGGCCCGACCGCAGCGCGGAGAGCATCCGGGGCAGCTTGAGCGCCACGTGCGCGACCAGGGCGGCGGTGAACACCCAGGCGCCGAAGTAGTGGGCGGTGTAGAAGTCGAACCCGAACAGGTAGGCGTACTGGATGTCCAGCAGCCCCGTGGCGATCTGGAACAGGATGCCGCCGACCAGCAGGAGCAGGGACAGCCGCTCCAACACCTGCGCCACCGAGCGGGCCGGCGGCCAGTCGAACAGCTTCGGGATCACCGACCAGAGTTTCGCCAGCACCACCGGGATCAGCACGATCCCGAGCGTCACGTGCAGCCCCTGGGTGAGGCGGAACAGCCAGGGCGGGCGGGTCGGCCAGTCGAACTGCGGCAGCCGCAGCCACCCGACGTCGCGAGGCAACGCCTGGCCGAACTGCGGGCCGTAGGCGAGGTAGTCGAGCAACCCGGTGATGATCACCAGCGGCAGCGTGGCGAGCAGGACCATCCCGAAGACGGCGGTGAGCCAGGGGCCGCGCAGCGGACTGCGCCACCGGCCGGCGATCCTTGCGACGCCGGGCGGGGGATGCGCTGCCAGGAAGCGCCACCACCGCCGGGGGAAGCCGGGCGCCGGACGCGGTGCGGTCCCGGCCCGCGTCGGCCGGCCGGAAGGGTTCCTGTCGGGGGCGGTGCTGTCGGTGCCCACCGATCCTCCTCAACGGCTGTCGACGGGATCTCCTCCCGGCCGCGGTCCCTCTGGAAGCCGCGGGAAGACGTCAGGTCGGCGGAGCCGCCCGCGCCAGGCATGGCGGGCCGCGGCGCCGGTGACACCCGCGCGGGCCCACTGACCGCAGGGTAGAGGCGGTGCGGGGCGCAGGGGTGCGGTTGCGGGATTCCGGCAGTTCATGAACCCCGGGGTTACTCCGGGTGGGGTGATGTTTCAAGCTTCTTACGTCCGCCGTGACCTGACCCGCCACCGCCGTCCGCCGACCTACGCTGACCGGCATGCGGGTACTGGTCACCGGCGCCGCCGGCTTCATCGGGTCGCAGGTCGTCGACCTGCTCGCCGCCGAGGGGCACGAGGTGGTGGCGCTGGACGCGCTGTTGCCCCAGGCACACGGGGGAGAACTGCCCGAATGGTCCCGGCGGCACCATCCCGTTGTCGGTGACGTCCGCGACCCCGAGCTGCTCGACCGGCTCCTTCGCGGGGTCGACGCGGTCTGCCACCAGGCGGCGATGGTCGGCCACGGGCTGGACCCGTCGGACGCTCCGGCGTACGCCAGTCACAACGACTACGGCACGGCGGTGCTGCTCGCCGCCATGCACCGGGCCGGCGTGACCCACCTGGTGCTGGCCAGCTCGATGGTCGTCTACGGAGAGGGGCGCTACGAGTGCGCCCGGCACGGGGGCGTCCGTCCCGCCGCCCGCCGCCCCGCCGACCTGGCAGCCGGCCGGTACGACCCGACGTGCCCGCGCTGCGCCGCCGTCCTCACCCCGATGCTGGTCCCGGAGGACGCCCCGCTGGAACCACGCAGCACGTACGCCGCCAGCAAACTGGCCCAGGAGCACCTGGCCGGTGCCTGGGCGCGGCAGACCGGTGGTGGTGTGTGGGCGTTGCGCTACCACAACGTCTACGGTCCCCGGATGCCCCGCGACACCCCGTACGCCGGGGTGGCCTCGATCTTCCGGTCCGCGTTGGCCGACGGCCGGCCGCCCAGGTTGCTGGAGGACGGCCGGCAGCGCCGGGACTTCGTGCACGTCACCGACGTGGCGCGGGCCAATCTGCTCGCGCTGGGCACGTCCCCGCCGGGGGATTTGGTGCCGGTCAACATCTGTTCCGGTGAGCCGCGTACCGTCGGCGAGCTTGCTGCCACCCTCGCCATGGCGATGGGCGGGCCGGCGCCGCTGGTCGTCGGTGGCGCCCGGTCGGCCGACGTGCGGCACGTGGTCGCCGACCCCGCCCGGGCGGCCGAGTTGCTCGGCTACACCGCGCGGGTCACGTTCGCCCAGGGGGTCGCGGCCTTCGCGACCGATCCGCTGCGTGAGCCGGCGGCGCTGCCGGCCTGAGCGATCGCCAGTGCGCTTCAGGAGACCGTCCAGACGAGGTGGCTGACCGCGAGCGCGGTCGCGGCCTGCCCGGCCAGCCACCAACGGCGCGTGGCCGGGGGCAGGTGGGCGGCGGCGATCAGCAGCCAGCCGACGAACGGCAGCCAGATCCGTTCCACTTCCGCCTTGCTCAGCCCGGACAGGTCTGCCGCGAGCACCACCACTGCCGCGGCCACCGGCAGCAGCACCGTGGGCCCGCCGACCCGCCCGGCCACGGCCGGCACGGCGAACCGGCGGCGGGCCGGCCCGCGCGGGACGGTCGGCACGGACCGTGCCGCCGCCCCCGCGGCCGCCACCGCGCGGCACAGCGCCGGCCCGAGCACCGGGCCGGCGGAGAGCACCAGCGCCGCCAGGTTCGCCCACACCCAGTAGCCGTACGGGCGGTCGGCCGCCCAGCCCTGGTAGTAACGTTCCACCACCCGCTGATAGCCGTCCCACCACCAGAAGCCGGCGAGCCCGAACGCGGCCACCACCGCCGCGACGCCCGCGAGGCCGGCGCACAGCGCGGCGATCCGGTCCGCCGGCCGCAGGACCAGCACGGCCAACGCCAGCAGGCCGACCAGGACGAAGCCGTACGACAGGTGCAGCGCGAAGCCCAGCAGCAGCCCGCCGACGGCGGGCGCCACCCGACCGCGTACCGCCAGCAGGGCCAGACCGGCGGCGACCACGCCGGCGAAGATGCCGTCTGCGGAGGCGCCCACCCAGACCGCGCCCGGCAGCAGCACCAGGAACGGCAGGACGGCGTGGGCGGCCCCGCTGGCGCCGAGCGCCCGCAGCGCCACCGGCACCGAGACGGTGACGGTCGCGCCGACCAGTACGCACGCCAGCGCGGCGGCGGTGCCGCCGCCCAGCCCGATCCGGTCCAGTCCGACGAAGACCAGCAGCGCCCCGGGCGGGTGACCTGCGGTGTGGGTGGACCACGAGTCGGGCTGGAAGTCGAGGATCCGGCCGGTGAAGCCGGCCAGCATCGCCGGGATGTCGGTGGTCCCGGGCACCTCGTGCAGGTACTCCGCCTGCGGAGTGAGCCGTTCGGTGAGCCCGGCCGACCAGCCGTCCACCAGCGCCAGCGCCAGCGTCCACGCCGTCGACGCCAGCCAGGCCGCGCCGAGCAGCGGGACCCAGCGGGCGGTCCGGGCCCAGCGCACGCCGAGACCGATCACGCCGGCCGCCACCAGCACGGCCGCGGGCGTGCCCCAGCCGGCGTGCGGTTGCCAGGTGGCGTACAGCGGGGCGGCGTCCGCGTGCAGACCCACACCGCGGGCATTGAGGACCGCGCCGACCGTCGTGGCGACGGCGACCAGGGCCACCTCGACGCCCAGCACGGCCAGGTCGAGGTGCCGCCGGCGGGTTGACGTCCGACCGGGGGTGTCCGGCGGCGCGGTGGTCGTTCCCATGTCGACCGGACGGTACGGCCTGAGGCCGCCAGATGTCAGCCGAACAGCCGAAGGTAACTGTCCGTTAACGACCGACTGGGTGCCAAAAAACGAGTATGGCCCGATCCGCCTACCTGGACCCGGGCGGCGTCCTAGCGTCGACGGTATGCCGACGCTGATCGACGTGGTGCTGCCGTGCCTGGACGAGGCCGCGGCCCTGCCGGGTGTGCTCACCGCGCTGCCGCCCGGATACCGGGCGATCGTGGTGGACAACGGCTCCCGGGACGGCTCGCCCGAGGTGGCCGCCCGGTACGGAGCCCGGGTGGTGCACGAGCCGCGCCGCGGCTACGGTGCCGCCGTGCACACCGGGCTGGAGGCGGCCGAGGCGGACCTGGTGTGCGTGCTGGATGCCGACGGCTCCTTCGACCCCGCCGAACTGCCCGCCCTGGTCGCCCTGGTGGCCGACGGCGCCGCCGACCTGACCGTGGGGCGGCGGCGGCCGGTCGCCGCCGGGGTGTGGCCGTGGCACGCCCGCGCCGGTACCGCCCTGATCGCGGCGTTGCTGCGGCAGCGGGGCGTGCCGCTGCGCGACCTCAGCCCGATCCGGGTGGCCCGCCGCGACGCGCTGCTCGCGCTCGGCGTCACCGACCGGGCCTTCGGCTACCCGCTCGAACTGTTGATCCGGGCCGCCGCCGCCGGCTGGCGGATCCACGAGCTGGACGTCAGCTACGCCCCGCGGGCCGTCGGCACCCGCTCCAAGGTGTCCGGCTCGGTCCGCGGGACCCTGCGCGCCACCCGCGACTTCGCCGGGGTGCTGCGCGGCGTGGGACGGTCGCGATGACTGTGCTGCTGGTGATGGCCAAGGCGCCGGTGCCGGGCGCGGTGAAGACCCGGCTCGGTCCACCGGCCACCCCGGGGCAGGCGGCGCGGCTCGCCGCCGCTGCCCTGCTGGACACCATCGACGCCGCGCGCGCGACGCCCGGCGTGACGGCCGTGCTGGCGTTGTCGGGCCGCATCGAGGATGCCGAGGCCGGCGACGAGCTTTCGGCCGCCCTGGTCGGCTGGTCCGTCCTGCCGCAGCGGGGCGGCGGGCTCGGCGAGCGGCTCGCCAACGCGTACGCGGACGTCGCGGAGTCCTTTCCGGGGCATGAGGTGGTGCAGGTCGGCATGGACACCCCGCAGCTGACCCCGGCGCGGCTGCGCGCCGCGATCCGCCGGCTCGCGTCGACCGACGCGGTTCTCGGCCGCGCCGTCGACGGCGGTTGGTGGGCGCTCGGGCTTCACGACCCCCGGCACGCCGTTGCCCTCCGCGACGTGCCGATGTCCACCCCGGAGACCGCGCGACACACCTGGGCGGCGCTCGTCGGGCGGGGGCTGCGGGTCGCGCCCCTGCCCGTCCTGCGCGACGTCGACGTCTGGACGGATGCCCTGGCGGTGGCCGCCGAGGCCACGGGAAGCCGGTTCTCCCGACAGGTCGCGGCACTCCGCCGCACCCTTGTTCCCGGTGGCCACCCGTGACGGTGCGCGCTGCCGGGCAGGCGGCTGGGCCGTGCGACCTGGAAGGAGGTACCGGTTCGGCCGACGGGCCGGGGCACCGCCGGGACGAGGGCGCCGCAACCGGCGGCGACGTCTTCTCCACCGCCCTCGCGGCGCGGCCCGGCGGGCACTGGCTCGAGCACAGCGACGGCCGGTGCGATCCGCTGCCCGTGCACCGTTGGCAGGGCCCGGCCGAGCCGGCACTGGCGGACGTCGTCGCCCGGTGCGCCGGCCCGGCGCTGGACGTCGGCTGCGGACCCGGCCGGCTCACCCTCGCGCTTACCCGGGCCGGGCACGCCGCGGTCGGCGTCGACGTCTCCGCGCGCGCGGTACGGCTCACCCGGGCACGCGGGGCGGTCGCCGTCCGCCGGGACGTCTTCACGCCCCTGCCCGCCGAGGGACGGTGGGCTCACGTCCTGCTGATGGACGGCAACATCGGCATCGGCGGCGATCCGGTCGCGCTGCTCACCCGGTGCCGGCAGTTGGTCCATGCCCGAGGGACCGTCGTCGTCGAACTCGAACCTCCCGGCCCCGGCCTCTGGTGCGGGTACGCCCGGGTGGCGTCCCGCTCACCCGACGGCGAACTGCGGCGCAGCGGGACGTTCCGGTGGGCGCGACTGGACACCGTCGCCGTGCACGTCGCCGCCGGAGCGTCCGGGCTGATGGTTCGGGACATGTTCGCGGCGGGCCGGCGCTGGTTCGCCGAACTCGCCGCCGGGTGACGGCGAGGGAGCCGACGGAGACCGTGGCCCCACCGCTGCCGAGAATGCCCCGCACGTTGTAGCCGACAGGCATCGCTGGCCACGATTCCTTCTGCGCCTGGCGCGGCGCAGCGCGACGGTGAGGGCTCGTTCGCCGGTGGCGGTCAGGCTGACGGTTATCGCTCGCTGATGCGGGATCAGATCAACCAGTCGCAGGCTCAGCAGCAGGTTGATCGTGTCGCGGACGGCTGTCTCTTTGACGCTGGCGTGCATCGCCAGTGCTTCGCTCAGTGTGCGAACCGTCCAGTGCCTCCCGGGCTGTTGCACGAGGGTCTGATGGATCCGGCGCCGTGCCGAGGTTGGCCGCTTTTCAACCTGATCTGGCAGGTCAGAGACGGTGTGCGTAGCCCGGGGATCGATGAGGGCGAGCCACGGTTGTTCGACGCCGGAGCGCTGCGAGCGGCGTGCTTGAGGTTGCGCTCATTGTCGCCGATCCGCCACTTCCACTGATTACTGTGTGGAGTTGATCGATATACGCTGTGTCTCGTTCATTGCCGGTCGGGACACGGTCGCCCTGGCGGTGGAGGCAGCGGCTTCCCACCGTGTGGTCCCGACGTCGCCTCGTCGGGCTAACGCCAGCACAAGGGAGCCACATTGCGACTTGTCCTCTCATCCCTCACCCTGTCACGACCACAGGGACGGTTGTCACGTCGACTCCGGCAGACGGGAGCCACGGCCGCGCTCGTCGTGGCGGCGCTGGTCGTCACCGCCACCCCGGCACTGGCGACGATCACGATCTCCCAGCCGACCGTGCCGACCCTCGCACGCGGGGCATCCGGCGAGGTCACCTTCACCCTCGACGCCAACGCCAACGACCCGGTCGGCAAGATCGCTTTTACGGCTCCGGCGAACACGACGTTCGCCCGCACGTCCTACACCTATAACGGCGGGCCGGGCGCGTTGTCCTGCGGGCTCAGCGGTGACGCCAAGACCCTCACCTGTCCGGAGACCGGGACCCTGCCCGGCTTCTTCTGGCCCGGCGTCGCCACCATCGGCGTGCGGCTGCTGATGGACCCGGCAGCACCCACCGGAACGGTCATGACCGCCGGGACGGTCACCAACTACGACTGGGCCGGCGTCCAGAACGCCCAGGGCACCTACACCGTCCAGACCCCGCCACCCGTAGCCGACCTGGCCGTGGCCGTCACCGACTCCGCCGACCCGGCAGCGCTCGGCGGCACCTACAGCTACACCGCCACGGTCACCAACAACGGCGCGGACCCCGCCACCGGCGCCACCACGGCGCTCACTCTGTCCGGGACCTCCGCCGGCATCGTGTCGGCTTCTGCCTCGCAGGGCTCCTGCACGGTCACCGCCCCGACCGTATCCTGCGCCCTGGGCGGGCTCGCCACCGCGGCCACCGCCACCGTCACCGTCACCGTCGAGCCGCAGGCCGCCGGCACCATCACCGCCACCTCCATGGTGTCGGCCACCGAGTCTGACCCGGTCAGCGCCAACAACACCGACGTCGAAACCACCATGGTGACCAATGGCCTCGGTTGCACCATCACCGGCACCGCCGGCAACGACACCCTCACCGGCACCAACGGGGCCGACGTGATCTGCGGCCTGGGTGGGAACGACACCATCAACGGCGGCAACGGCGACGACGTCCTCTACGGCGGCACGGGCATCGACACCATGGACGGCGGCAACGCCGACGACGTGCTCCACGGCGGCACGGGTGATGACGTGATGGGCGGCGGCAACGGGGCCGACCATCTCTACGGCGGGGCCGGCAACGACACCAACTACGGCGAGACCCTCCTCGGGTCACTGCTGCACCTGTTCGACAACGGCTCCGACCACGTCTACGGCGGACCCGGCAACGACGACCTCGACGGCCAGAACGGCAACGACATTCTCGTCGACACCGACGGCACCGACAGCATGTCTGGCGGCCTCGGCAACGACAACATCAACATCCAGGACGGCACCGGCGGTGACACCGCGAACGGCAACCTCGGCACCGACACCTGCACTGCTGACACAGGAGACACCACCACCAGCTGCTAGCCGACGTTAAGCCTCAGGACAGCCAGCCACCAGCGGCGTTCGGTGGAAAAATCGACCACCTGTTCAGTCACGACGACCCCCGCCAACCCGGCGTCGTCGCCGTGAACACCGAACGCCGCTGGGGTCTGGCTCGTCCCGGCCGCCGTGTCCGCAGAGACGGTGGCCGACCGGCCACCAAGTTGGTCAACGGCCGCAGGGGCACCTGGTCGTCGACATCACGGCCTGGCCTGCCCTGGCCGTCAAGGCTCACGCATCACGGATTTCGCGACCTTGCGCAGTCGGCGCTGCCCTCTAGGGGACGGTCTCGACGTCGTACGTAACGAGCAGCTGTCCGCTCACCGCCCGGAAGCCCGCACAGTTCCGCAACTCGGAGACCTCCTGGCCGGCCCCTCGGCGACCAGGAGTGTGATGACTTCTGGCTGGCCAGGCATACGCCTGCGCTCTGTTTTATTGAGCCCTTCAACCTGATCTTGCAGGTCAGAGACGGTGTGGTTCGTCGTGGTGGCGCGCGGCGGCCCGCAACCGGGCGAGCCCCTCGGCGGCCCGCAGCAGATCCGTGCGGTATGCCGCCCAGTAGGCCCGCCGCGGTGGTGCGTGCCGGCTGCCTGCCTGCTGCGGTTCGCGCGCCGCGACTCCGGCGGCCCGTCGGTACCGTCGCAGCAGCGCACTGTCGAGGATGAGGAACAGTCCAGGCCGCACCAGGTGCAGGGTCTTGCTCACCTTCGCATGCCCGAGCCTTACTGGGGCAGTAGGGATTTCCTGATCTAGACGGCGCGTAGCTGGGGGCCGACGAGCCTGCAAGTCGGCGCTGAGCGCCGTTCCCGCATCGGTGATCGACTGCTGCGGCGGAGCAAGACGCCGCGAAGGCACGCCAGGATCTGGGCCGCCTCGGGCTTCTTCTGCTTCAGCGGCTCGCGGCGATCTAACCCCGGCGGGGAGGCGCGGCTTTGGGCCCGGTTTCACGCCGAGCCCAAAGCCGCGTTTCGGAGGTCAGCCCTTACGGCCCTGGGTAGCGACGCCTTCGATGAAGTACCGCTGGCCGAAGCTGAACAGCAGCAGCATGGGCAGCGTGACGAGCAGCGAGGCGACCATGACGTACTGGTAGTCGCCCTGCCCGCCGGCGGTGGGGCTGTACTTCGTCATGGCGTACGCGATGCCGAGCGGAGCGGTGAAGTCCTCCATCGACTCTCCGTTGAGATAGATCAGCGCGCCCTGGAAGTTGTTCCACGCCGCCTGGAACTCGAACAGGAAGACGATGACGAACGACGGGATGGACAGCGGCATGGCGATCTTCCAGAACAGCTGCCAGTAGTTGGACCCGTCGATGCGGGCCGCCTCGAACAGTTCCCGGGGCAGGCTCAGGTAGAACTGCCGTTGCAGGAAGATGTAGAACGCCGAGCCGAACAGGTTGGCGCCGAACAGCGGCACCCAGGTGCCGAGGAGACCCGTCTCCTTCCAGATCAGGTACATCGGGATCATCGTGACCGCGCCGGGCAGCATCATCGTGCCCAGGACCAGCCCGAACAGCAGGTTGCGGCCGGGGAAGCGGAAGTACGCGAACCCGAAGGCCACCATCGAGCTGGAGATGGCGACCGTTATCGCGGCGAGCAGTGCGATCGACACGCTGTTGAACACCCAGTGCAGCAGCGGCAGCTCGCTCCAGACCTGGACGTAGTTGTCCCACCGCCAGGTCTTCGGGATCAACGAGTTGTCGAACACCTGGCTGGCCGGCTTGAGGCTGGCCGCGATCAGCCAGACCAGGGGGTACAGGAACAACGCGGCGAAGCCGACGAGCAGGAGGGTGAGCAGTACCCGCCCGACGGTCCATCTCGTCGGCCGGCGCCCGGGCTCCCGTATCCCTCCGGAGGGCGCGGCGTCCACGGCCTGGGCCAGGACGGGGGCTGCGGTGGGTGCCGTGCTGGGGCCGATTGTCGTCACGACCGCTCTCCCTCGTAGTACACGAAGCGGTTGCCGACCTTGACCTGGATGAAGGTCAGGATCATCAGGATGACGAAGAGCAGCCAGGCCATCGCCGCCGCGAAGCCGAAGTTGAACTGCCGGAACGCCTCCTGGAACAGGTAGACCGCGTAGAACAGCGACGCCTCCGGCGCCGGGTTGTTCTGGTCCCGCCAGAACAGCAGGTAAGCCTGGTCGAAGATCTGGAACGCCGCGATGGTCAGGATGATGACGTTGAAGAACAGCGCCCCGGAGATCATCGGCAGGGTGATGGAGAAGAACTGGCGGACGGGGCCCGCCCCGTCGAGCGAGGCGACCTCGTACAGGTCACGCGGCACGTTCTTGAGCGCGGCCAGGAAGATGACCATCGTGCCGCTGACCGTCCAGAGGGCCATGAGCACGATCGACGGCTTGACCCACGTCGGGTCCACCAGCCACTGCGGGCCCTCGATGCCGATGAAGCGCAGGCCCTGGTTGATGGCGCCGGTGTTGCCGTTCAGCAGCAGGAAGAAGATCGACGCCGTGGCCACCGCCGGGGTCATCTTCGGCAGGTAGTAGACCGTGCGGAAGAACCCGGCGCCGCGGCCCACCCGGTTGAGCAGCACCGCCAGCAGCAGCGCGAAGCAGATCTCCAGGGGTACGGCCAGCACGGCGTAGAACAGGGTGTTCGCCAGCGACTTGGCGACCTTCGGGTTCTCCAGCAGCGCCTCGTAGTTGCTGGTCCCGGTCGGCCGGATGACGTTGGTCGCCAGGTTGTACTTGCTGAACGAGATGACCAGGCTGTAGATCATCGATCCGGCGGTGAAGACGAGGAAGCCGATGATCCACGGCGAGATGAAGAGGTAGCCGGCCAGCGCCTCCCGGCGGTTGTACTTCCTTCCCCGGCCCGGCCGTTTCCTGCTGCTGTCGCGAGTGCCGTCGCCGGAGGGTGCGACGGTGGTACTTGTCATCCAACGCCTCCATGGTGTGCCGGGTGCCGGAGATTCCCGGGGTGGATCGCAAGATCTCCACAATGCGGCGTGGCGGGCTCCCGCGCCATGCGAGGACCCGCCACGCCCACGAGGTACGTTGCTGGCGGTCAGCCGCCGGTAACGGTCTTGTACGCGTTCATCGACGCCGTCTGGGCGTCGGCGAGCGCCTGCTGGGCGGGCTTGCTGCCGAGCAGGGCCGCGGTGACGGCGTTCAGCAGTTCCTGCTTGATCTGCTGGCCGGCCGGCGACGCTCCCACGCTCTTGCCGGCGTCCGCGACCTCGTAGTACGTGCTGATCACCTGGTCGAAGCCGGCGTCACCGCTGGGCTTGACGTACTTCTCCCGGATGGCCTTGTCGGACACCGGCGACCCGGTGAACAGGCCGGTGTTGATGGACTTCTTCTCCTCCACCGTCTTGGCCCGAGCCTCGGCGGCGGCGTTCCAGGAGCCCTCCTCGGTCAGCGCGAGCGCCCACTTGCAGGCGGCCGAGGGGTTCTTTGCCTGGGCGGGGATCACGAACGAGGTGCCGCCGGCCTGGGTGACCGGGTTGCCGTCCTTGCCCTTGAACGGCACGGCGCCCAGCTTGATCTTGTCCTTGTACGGCGAGAGGACGTTGGGGTACCACTGGGCGTCCACCTCCGCCCCGACCTGGTTCTGGACGAACTGGTTCTTCTCGCCGAACATGTCGAACGAGTCGGTGAAGCTCTTGTACTTGGCGAACCCGCCCTGCGCGTCCACGATCTTCTTGAGCAGTTCGAGCGCGGCGACGTTGTTCGGGTCGTCCAGGGCGGGCTTGCCGTCGGCGTCGGCCAGCTTGCCGCCCATGCCGACGAGCCAGAGGTTGATCTGGCCGGTCGCCTGCGGGTTGAACCCGAGCGTCGTCGGCACGCCGCCGTTGGCCTTGTACATCTTCGCGACGGCGGTGAGCAGCTTGTCGGGGTTCGACGTGTCGATGTCGGCGTCCTGCACGCCCGCCGCGTCCATGGCCTTCTTGTTCAGGATGATCGCCGCCGGCTGGTAGAACTGCGGCACCGCCCACATCTGACCCTTGTACGTGACGTCGTTGGCCACCGCCGGGTACCAGCGGTCCTTGGTGACCTTGTTGACCTCCAGGCACTTGTCGAGCGGCTGGATGAGGCCCTGGGCGGCGTAGGTGAGGACCAGTTCACGGTCCATCTGCACCACGTCGGGGACGTTGCCGCTGGCCTGGCGGGTGGTGAACTTCTGCGCGTCGAAGCCCGTCTGGTCCATCTCGATCTTGACGCCGTCGAGCTGCTTGGCCGCGTACTCGATCCGGGCCTTGCCGACGTCGTCGGCGTTGTTGAACCCCCAGGCGCTCAAGGTCCCGGTGGGCTTGGCGTCGAAGTTCGCGGCCTCGCCGCCGCTGTCGCCTTCGGACGATCCACAGGCGGCAGTCGCGACGAGTGCGGCGGCGACGCCTGCGGCTATGAAGGCAGCTCGCCTTTTCCTCATCTGGGTCCCTTCGACGGCGTGCGGGGCCGGCGGGACCGGCCCTCAAGAGGCTGAAGTCAGCATGGAATCCGTACCAGGCGGGACCGTAGCCGAACGTGACACCGGACACAAGTGGGGAACATTTCCATTTAGTGTCGGCCCAGGTCAGAGGCAAACTGGGGTTGCGACGAGGGACAAAGTGGAGTTGGATCCTGTGTGACAACGATGCCACAATCGGGGGCCAGAGTGCCGACCATCAGCCAGATCCTGCTCGTCGGACATACCCACCACGACGTGGGCTATACCAACAGCCCGCGCCTGCTGGACGACCAGCACCGGCGCGTCGTCGCCGAGGTGCTGCGGCTCTGCGAGGCGGACCCGGAACCCGGCCCGGCCCAGTTCCGCTGGACGTTCGAGGTGGCCCGGCCGGTGCTGCGCCACCTCGCCGAGACCGGCGAAGCCGGGGCGGCGCAGCTGCGGCGGCTCGTGCACGAGGGCCGGGTCGCCGTGACGGGTGGCTACCTCAACATGACCCAGCTGCCGTCCGATGCGGAGTTCGGGGCGGTGTACGACGCGCTCCAGGTGTTCCGGGCCGCCGGGCTGCCGGTGCGTACCCAGCAGCACGGCGACGTCAACGGGATCGCCTGGGGCACCGTCGAGGCGATGCGCCGGGCGGGGATGTCCCGGCTCGTGATGGCGCTCAACCCCGACCACGGCCGGGCGCCGTACGAGCAGCCGACCGGGTTCTGGTGGGAGGGGGCCAGCGGCCAGCGGGTGTTCGTGTGGCTCTCCACGCACTACGGCTTCGGCGAGCAGTGGGGGATCGTCGACGGTGACGTGGTCGCCGCCCAACGCCACATCGCGGCCTTCGTCGAGCGGCTGGCGGCGCGCCCGGACTACCCGTACGACGTCGCGGTGGTCCACGCGGCGAACGACAACCGCTGGCCGACGCCGCTGTTCCTCGACGTGGTGCGGCACTGGAACACCGTGCCGGGCAACCCGCCGATGCGCACGGCGACCATCGACGAGGCCCTCGACCTGCTGGAGCCGCAGGCCAGCCGGGCGGACGTGCCGGTCGTCCGCGGCGAGTGGTCGGACTGGTGGTCGCACGGTCACGGGTCCACGGCCCGGGAGGTGGCCGTCTACCGGGAGGCCCGGTCGTTCGCCCGGGCGGCCCAGACGAGTCTCGGGCTGACCCTGCTCCGGGGGGACGGCGAACCGGCGCTCGCCCACGTGCTCGGCTACCGGCGCGGGCCGACCCGGCTGCGCGACGAACACGAGGTGGTCGCCGACCTGGCCAGGGTGGACGAGGACCTGCTGCTGTTCGGCGAGCACACCTGGGGCTCCTGGGAGACGTACTCCAAGCCGCACTCCACCTTCAGCCACTCGCACTGGAACGCCAAGGCCGGATTCGCGTACCAGGCGTACGACCTCGCGCGTGACCTGGCCGTCGAGGGGATGTTCCGGCTCGCGGCGAGCGGCACGGACCCGGCCGGCGCGGCGCCCGTGCCGGCCGCGGGCGACGGGATCCTCGTGGTCAACCCGACCGAGCGGGACCGGACCGAGCCCGTCGAGGTCGAGCTGGACACCACCCGCCGGGCGCGGCTGGTCGCCCGGGCGCCGGCCTTCGGTGTGGCACTGCTGCCGACGCCCGGAGCGTCGACGGCGCGGACCGGCCGGGAGATCGCCAAGGGGCCGTACCGGGTGGTGGTCGATCCGGCGCGCGGCGGCGTGGTGTCACTGGTCGACCGGCGCGACGGCCGGGAGCTGGTGGACCCCGCCGTGCCGCACGGGCTGGGCGCGGTGGTGGTCGAGAGGATCCCCACCGGCTGCGACCATCCGATGGTGGTGCGCTCGCCCAAGGACTTCCATCCGGACTTCCCGGGACCGGACTTCGAGCGGCTGGTCGCCCGGGGCGAGGACGAACCGGCGATCACCGAGTCGGCCGAGCTGGCCACCATCACGTGGCGGGTCACCCCGGCGGATCTCCCGGCGGCCACCGTGGCGCTCACGCTCTACCGCGACGCCGACGTCGTGGACCTCGACGTGCACCTGGTCAAGCCCGCGCGGCTGGAACCGGAGAGCATCTTCGTGGCGTTCCCGTTCGCGGTGCCCGACCCGGAGTTCCTGCTGGAAACCGCCGGCGCGGTGTACGCGGCCGGGACGGAACAGCTCCCGGACACCAGCAGGGACTGGCATTCGGTCCAGCACGCGGTCGGTGTGACCAACCGTGACCACGGCATCCTGTGGGGCAGCTTCGACGCGCCGCTCGTGCAGGTGGGCGGCTTCCACACCGGGCGGTGGGCGCGGACCCTCGCGGTGGCCGGTGGACAGGTGAACAGCTGGCTGATGAACAACCTGCACTTCACCAACTTCCAGGCGAGCCAGGACGGCACCCGGCGGTACCGGTACCGGTTCGCCGCGCGCTCCGGCCCGGTGACCCGCGAGCAGGTCCGGGTGTACGGCCGGAACCTGCTGGAACCGTTGCAGGCGCGGCGGTACGCGGGGCCGGTCGGCGTGACGGGCGGCAGCGGGCTCCGGGTGGAACCGGCGGACCGCCTGCTCGCCGAGGTCCGGCCGGCCGGCGATCAGGCGGTGCGGGTACGGCTGCGCAACATCGGCGCCGAACCGGTGGCGGCCACCGTCGAGTGGGCCGGCCCGGGGGTGACCGGCGGCGGTCCGGTGACCGTCGCCGGCCACGGGATCGCCGACGTGACGCTGCGCCGCGCCGACCCGCCGTCCTGACCCCGGCGACCCGGGCGTGGTCTTCGCTGACGGACCAAGCGAAGACCACGCCCGGGTGTCACCACGCTCTCTCAGTCCCGCGCCGGCGTCAGCCGGAGCGTCACCACCTGGAACGGCGTCAGGGCGAGGTCGACGGCGTCGCCCTCGACCGTGACCGGGGCCAGCGCGGCGACCGATTCGTCCGCCCGCTCCAGCAGGTCGACCACCCGGGCCCCGGCGAGGCCGAACGAGGCGCTCAGGCGGGCACGGGCGCGTCCGCCGAGCGACTCGTACACCCGGACGATCACGTCGCCGGAGCGGTCGTCGGCCAGCTTCACCGCCTCCACCACGACGGCCGGGTCGCTGACCTCGATCAGCGGGTCCACCGCGTGCCCACCGGTGCGGCGGCGGACCGGCAGGTTGGCCCGGTAGCCCTCGCGTACCGCGTCCTCGATCTCCGCCCCGCAGACCAGCGCGTAGCCGAAGCGGTGCGCGCCCCGGTCGGTGTCCGGGTCGGGGTAGCGGGGGCCGCGGAGCAGGGACAGCCGTACGGTGGTCGGCTGCGCGCCCTGCGCGTCGCCGGGCGGCCGGCGCGTCACGTCGTGGCCGTACGTGCCGTCGTTGACCAGCGCCACGCCGTATCCCGGTTCGCCGACGTGCAGCCACCGGTGCGCGCAGATCTCGAAGCGCGCCGCGTCCCACGAGGTGTTGGTGTGGGTGGGCCGCTGGAGGTGGCCGAACTGGATCTCCGAGCTGGAGTGCGTGGCCTGGACGTCGACGGGGAAGGCCACCTTGAGGAAGGTCTCCCGCTCGTGCCAGTCCACCTCGGTCTCGAACCGCAGCACGCGCTCCCCGGCGGCGAGGGACACCGTCTGCACGTACGCGGAGTTCCGGTCGTTGCGGCTGATCCGGACGCGCACGCACCGGGGATCGTCGGCCTGCACCGTCAGCTCGGTGACCTCGGTGAGGTCGTGGCGCCGGTTGCGGTAGAACTCGTCGACGTCCCAGGCGTCGAACTTGTTCGGCAGGTCCGGGTGCAGTTGCAGGACGTTGGCCGAGCTGCCGGCCGGCAGCACCTCCCGGTCGGCCACCAGGTCGCGGATGGCCGCGACGGTCCCGTCGGTGGCGATGCGCACCCGGAGCAGGCCGTTGTCCAGCACGGTGCCGTCCGGGCCCGTCCGCACCGACACCGCGGAGGCGCCGGCGTCGGGCCCGGTGCCGTCCGCGGGGGTCGTCGCGATTCCGAGCGCCGGCACGCCGGGCCGCGTGTGCGGCGCGGCGTTGGCGACCAGCGGCACCGACCCCGGGCCGGTGAGCGCCGCGAGCGCCGCGTCGATCAGCGTCTCCAGCCGGTCGGCCAGTCTCGCGTACGTCTGCCGGGCCTCGCGGTGCACCCAGGCGATCGAGCTGCCCGGCAGGATGTCGTGGAACTGGAGCAGCAGGGTCTCCTGCCAGACGGCGTCCAGCTCGTCGTACGGGTACTCGTGGCCGGTCCGCGACGCGGCGGTGGCGCACCACAGCTCGGCCTCGCGCAGCAGGTGCTCGGTGTGCCGGTTGCCGCGCTTCATCGCCGACTGGCTGGTGTACGTGCCCCGGTGGTATTCGAGGTACATCTCGCCGTTCCACACGGGCGCGTCCGGATACTCGTGCTCCGCCTCGGCGAAGAACTCGGCCGGGGTGCGGATGGCCAGCCGGGGCGAGCCTTCGAGGTCGGCGACCCGGCGGGCGATCTCCAGCATCTCCCGGGTGGGCCCGCCGCCGCCGTTGCCGTAGCCGAACGGCAGCAGCGACACGGTGGAGCGCCCGTGCTCGGTGAAGTTGGCCACCCCGAACGCCAGCTCGCGCCCGCTCAGCTCCGAGCTGTACGTCTCGGCCGGCGGGAAGTGGGTGAAGACCCGGCTCCCGTCGATGCCCTCCCACCAGAAGGTGTGGTGCGGGAAGCGGTTGGTCTGGTTCCAGGACATCTTCTGGCTGAGGAACCAGCGGAAGCCGGCGAGGCGGGCGAGCTGCGGCAGGGACCCGGAGTAGCCGAACGAGTCCGGCAGCCAGACCTCGCGTGGTTCGATGCCGAACTCGGCGGCGAAGAACCGCTTGCCCTGGGTGAACTGGCGCACCAGGGCCTCGCCGCCCGGCATGTTGGTGTCGGACTCCACCCACATGCCGCCGACCGGCAGGAACTGCCCGCTGGCCACCTTCTCCGCCACGCGGCGGTACACCTGCGGGTGGTGCTCGCGCAGCCAGGCGTACTGCTGGGCGGAGGAGCAGGCGAAGACGAGTTCGGGGTACTCGTCGGCGAGCGCCACGACGTTCGAGAAGGTGCGCGAGCACTTGCGGATCGTCTCGCGTACCGGCCAGAGCCAGGCCGAGTCGATGTGCGCGTGGCCGACGGCGGTGACCCGGTGGGCGCTCGGCGCCGCCGGGGAGGCGAGGACGCCGGCCAGCCGTTTGCGGGCGGCGGGTGCGCTGCCGGTGAGGTCGCCGAGGTCCAGCTCGTCGAGCATCAGCTCCAGGGCGCGACGGATCTCGTGGTGCCGCGGGTCGGTCACGGCCAGCTCCAGGGCGAGCTGGTGCAGCACCTGCACGTCCAGGACGAGCGCGTACACCTCCTCGTCCCGCAGCGCCAGTTCCGCCCGGTCGAGCCGGTAGAGCGGCGTGTCGGGGGCGGTCTCCCGGTCCCCGAGCTGCGTGACGGTGCCGTCGAAGCGCGGGTTCGCCGCGGCCTCGACGTACACCTCGACGCGCTCGCCG
Source organism: Micromonospora sp. DT46 (assembly GCF_049841735.1). Classification (NCBI taxonomy): domain Bacteria; kingdom Bacillati; phylum Actinomycetota; class Actinomycetes; order Micromonosporales; family Micromonosporaceae; genus Micromonospora; species Micromonospora sp. DT46. The sequence continues at coordinate 85,932 of NZ_JBNCKW010000009.1, forward strand.
CCGCCCGCCTCCCGCGCCACCGGCACGTACGCCGTGCGCGGCTCGATGCCCTTGATCGGAGTGCCGTCCGCCGTGTACGCGAGGCCCTCCGAGCGGAAGCCGGGCCCGGCCCGTTCGAAGCCGAGATCGACGATCAGTTCGACCCGCCCGCCGCGCATCCGCTCGGGCACCTCGCCGGTGAACCGGAACCAGGTGGTGCTCCAGGCGGGACCCCAGAACTGGCCCACGGCGAACGGCGCGTAGGGCAGCGCCAGCCCGACGTCGGCGGGCACCGGCTCGCCGGGCAGGTGGGCCGCCTCGACGGTCACGGGCTCGACGTCGCGGTGGATCGCGGGGATCAAGCGTTCGAGCAGAACCCGGTCGATCCGTTGGGTCAGGTTGGACAGAGAGCGATGCATCGGGAAGCTCCCGGGGGAGTGAGCGGCCGGGCCGCTTGTGGGAACGAATCCACAGACGCAACCACACGCTTTTTGCTTGTGTCAATGCGTCCTGTCCGGCCGATACCTGGCCCTGTAGGGGTACTTCCGCTATCTTGGCGGCTCAATAGTGGTATCGATCCCAGAGCGCGAAGGATGTGCACGTCACGGTGACCGGCTCCCTGCCCGCTGCGGTCGCAGCCCCCACGCCACTGCGCAACGCGGCCGGTCAGACGGTCGGCTCGGCGCCCGGAACGGTCGACGTCGTCTGGGCCGACGGTCGGACCGAACCGGCCGCCGACGGGCCGTTCACGGCCACCCTCGACTGGGCGCCGCCGTCGGCCACCGGGCGGCGCGACGTCCGGCTGACCGTCGAGTACCGGGGCGACGCGGTGGTGGACGCGGGAATCCGGTACCGGGTCGACCTCGCCGCCGACCCCGAACCGCCGTGGTGGTTGCTGCCCGGCGCGTTCTACGGCGAGAACCGGCCGGCGGACTGCCTGCGGGTGTATCCCCGGTTCGCGGTCGACGGCACCGACCACGCCGGCATGGTGAGCGACCACTGGGAGTTCCGGGCCGACCGGGCGGCCACCCCGGCGGTGTTCGGCTGGGCCGGCGAGGGCGGCGTCGCCCTGGTCGCCGACGAGACCACCGCCCTCGGCATGACCGGGCTGGGGTTCGGGCACGACGCCGGGCGCGGCTGCGGACACCTGCACCTGACGTTTCCGTTCCGGGAGGCGCCGGTCAGCTACGACGGATCCGCGGCACCGGGGCCGGCCGAGGTCAGCACGTACGCCTGGCGCCCGGGCGAGCGGGTGGAACTGGACCTCGCCGTCTACGCGCTGGACCGGGACCGGCACGGCTACGCGGCCGTGCTGCGCGAGGAGCACGCCCGCCAGGCCGCCGACGCCCCGCTGCGGCCCTGGGTCGACGTCACGCAGGCCGCCGTGCTGGCCGCCGAGGGGTTGCGCCGGTGGCACTACGCCGAGCCCGGCGTCCTGCTGGAGACGGTCGCGTTCGACCGGGGCATCAGCGGCCAGGACGGGCTGCCCGTGGACCGGCAGGCCATGCACGTGGGCTGGGTCAGCGGCATCCCGTGGGCGTACGCCCTGCTGGCCCACGGACGGCGGGTCGGCGCGACGGCCGACGTCGTGGCCGCGGTACGGGTCATCGACTTCTGCTGCGCCGAGCTGTCTCCGTCCGGCACCTTCTGGGGCGTCTGGTACCGCCACCGGGGCTGGTCGCAGAGCTGGTCACCGGTGCCGCACAGGCTGCACTCGCGCACCCTCGCCGAGGCGACGCAGTTCCTCGTCCGGGCCCTGGAGCTCGACGGCGACCCGGAGGGCTCGCGGCCGGCGTGGGTCCACGCGGTCCGGTCCAACCTCGACGCGGTCGTCGCCCGGCAGCGGCCGGACGGCAACCTCGGCTCGACCCACCACGCGCTGACCGGTGAGGTGCTCTCCTGGGCCGGCTGCGCGGGACTGGCCTGGGTGGGCGCGCTGGCCGAGGCCGCCCGCTGGGACGGGCCGGACGGCGCCGGGGGCGGGTACCTGGCCGCCGCCGTCCGGGCCGGGGAGTACTACGCGCCGTTCGTCGAGAGCGAGTTCCTGCACGGCGCGCCGGAGGACGTGGACCTGGCCCCCACCTCGGAGGACGGCTACGTCGCCGTGATGGCGTACCTGGCGCTGCACCGCCGCACCGGCGAGCGGCGCTGGCTGGACCTCGCCCGCCGCGCCGCCGACTGGACGCTGACCTTCCGGTACACGTACAACACCACGTTCCCGGCCGGCACCCTGCTGCACACCTACCGCTTCGCGACCCGGGGGGCCGACAACGCCTCGCCCTCCAACCAGCACCTGCACGCGTACGGGCTGATCTGCACGGCCGAGTTCGCGGAACTCTCCGCCGCCTGCGGCGACCCGCACTACGTCGAGCGTGCGCGCGAGGCGCTGGCCTGCTTCCGCCAGTTCGTCGCGCGCTTCGACGGCGACTTCAACGCGTACCGGGGGATGGTGAGCGAGCGGTACTACCAGACCGCCTGCTTCCAGCCGAAGGGCATGCTGCTGACGCTGTCGCACGCGTGGAGCGTGGGGGTGCTGCTGCTCGGCTGCGAGCAGGCACTGGCCGACCCCACCCTCCTGGTCCCGCCCCGCTGACCCCGGCCCGGACGCGGAGCGCGGGGGAGGGGTCAGCGGGGGAGCGGTCCCGAGCGCCGGGGCTCAGCCGCCCTCACGGCGGCGTTGGTTCGGGGCCAGCCGCTCGGCCGGCATCGTCGCGTCGGAGGACTCGCGGTCGGGCTCGGTGTTGCGCCGCCCGCCCGGCGCCGCCGGGATCGCCGACTCCGTGACCGACCCGGGCGACGCCTCGGCGAGGTCCCACTCGATGAGGTCGACCTCCCGGACGGCGCCCCCGTCGACCGGCACCCGGAAGGTGCGCAGCTGGCTGGGACCGAAGTCGGCCTCGATGGCCCGCCCGAGCACCGGCAGGTCGATGCGGACCCGGCCCGGCCGGCCGGTGGTCTCCACCGCCCGGACGACCAGGTCCGGGGCGGATCCGCCGTCCTCGTGGCCCTTCACGGCGGTCACCATCACCTGGTCACCGCCGTCGGACAGGTAGCTCTGCTGGGCGGGCAGCGGACCCCAGTGGAAGCTCTCCAACATGGCCCGGACCGGCGCGCCCAGCTCGGCCGCCCGCCGGAACAGGCCGGCCTGCCGCCAGTCGCCCCCGTGCGGCACGAGCAGGTAGCGGAAGGACTGGATCCCCTGGTCCTGGTACGAGTAGAAGCCGTCCGGATCGAGCTGGCGCGGATCGTGCCAGGAGTAGACGGGGCTGCGGACGGCCGTGATGCCGATGCTCGGGGTGTCCCCGTCGGGATCGCCGGGCGAGACGTCGTACCCGTGCTTGGCGTTGTTGACCACCGCGAGCCCGGCGGGCCGGCCGTCCACCGTGCCGCTGACGTCCACCCACGACTGGGCGGGGTTCTCCCCGCCGTCGACCGGCTGCCCGATGGACCCGAACGGGATCTCGTAGGTGGCGACCGGGTCGCTCACGGCCGTCGGGAAGCAGAGCTTGAGCAGGTGGGCCTGCTCCCGCCAGTCGAGGGTCACCCGGACCTCGACGTGGTCGTCGCGGTGCCCGAGGATGAACTCCTCCACCATCGTGGAACGGTTCCATGCCCGCTCCACCCGCAGCCGGGCGCGCAGCGGCCCCGCCTCGCGCAGGGTGACGCGGCTGGTCCACATGGGAGCCCCGGGCCACCGGTACGAGACGACCCGGTGGCCCCAGGTGTCCGTCGGGTCCTGGCAGATCTGGGTGTGCTCGCCCCGGGCGCCGGCGACCAGGTCCACCCCGGTCCGCTTGTCGAGCAGCCCGCGCAGCCATCCCGTCTCCGGGTCGATCTCCACCCGGAGCAGGTCGTTCTCCAGGACCGTGTCGGTGGCCCGCAGGTTGCCCGCCTGCCGCTCACCGGCCTGCGTGTCCGTCGGCGCGGCACCGGACCGCAGCCGGTAGAGCCGGTAGCCCAGCGGCGGCAGTACCGCCTCGAACACCGTCGCCCCGCGTCCCTTGTCGTCGGTGGTGGCCACCGACTGGGTCCGCTGGGCGAGCGTCAGGCGGTCGTCGGCGTCCACCACGTGCACCCCGGTGGGCTGGGTGCCGTACTGGAGTTCCACCTGCGCCGTCACCGGCCACGGGTGGGGATTGAAGACCAGGACGGGCTGGGTGCCCTCGGCCAGCGGGATGTCGACGTGCCGGGCGATCACGTTGTGCGTACGCGTGATGATCCGCTTGGCGACCGCCGCCGCCTCGCCGAGCTGGTCGCGGGCGTCGTCGTACGCGCTCTCGATCGCGGAGCCGGGCAGGACGTCGTGGAACTGGTTGAACAGGATCTGCCGCCAGGCCCGGCCGAGGTCGTCGGTGGGGTAGTCCAGCCCGAACAGCGTCGAGCCGAGCACCGCCCACCGCTCCGCGGACAGGATCGCGGCCTGCGCGCGGCGCTGCCAGAGCTTGATCCCGGAATGCGCCGAGTAGCAGCCCGGGGCGTGCATCTGCAGGTCGTCCCGCCAGACCGGCAGCTTCGCCAGCCCCTCCTCGCCCTGGTTCTTGGCGAACTCGTCGAAGTAGCGGGCCGGCGAGGAGATGACCATCCGGCCGAACGAGCCCATCCGGTCGTAGCGGTGGATGGACTCGATGTTGGCCCGGGTGGGCCCGCCGCCGTGGTTCCCGACGCCGAAGTAGATCATCATGTCGCCCAGGCCGTGGTCGAGCACGCCGAGCGACTTGTCGGTCTGCCCCGCCACGTCACCCGGCGGGCTGCAGTACTCGAACGGGATCCGGTAGGCGAGCACGCGGGAACCGTCGGGCGACTCCCACCAGAAGGCGGTGCCGGTCAGGTGGGACTCGTGCGGGCCGGGCCGCAGGAAGCAGTACGCGTGCATGCCCTGGCCGCGCAGGATCTGCGGCAGCATGCCGTGGTGCCCGAACGGGTCGACGTTCATGCCGACCGTGGCGGTGACCCCGAACTTCTCCTTGAGATAGCGCTGGCCGTGCAGCCCCTGCCGGACGAACGACTCGCCCGAGGGCATGTTGCAGTCCGGCTCCACCCACCAGCCGCCGACCATCTGCCAGCGGCCCTCGGCGACCCGTTCCCGGATCCGGGCGAACAGTTCGGGGTCGGACTCCTCCACCCAGCTCAGCAGCACCACCTGGTTGCAGGTGAACACGAAGTCCGGATACTCCTCCATCCGGTGGATCGCCGACCAGAAGGTGGCCCGGGTCTCCTGGTAGCCCTCCTGCCACGGCCACAGCCAGACCGGATCGAGGTGGGCGTTGCCGATCATGTGCAGGGTGCGTTGCGGCGTCGCCGCCGGGCGGCGCGCGGGGTGCAGGCCGGGCGGCTGGTCGCCGGAGGGGGCGTTGGCGACCGGCGCCGTCGGGCGTCCGGTGGTGGCCTCCGCCGCCGTCCGCTGCCGGGGCGGCTCCGCCGTCGGGCCCGAAGGCGGTTCCATCGGCGTGGTGCCGGTGCCGTCGCGGTGGTCGGGCTCGGTCACGCCGTGGGCTCCTCGCCGGCGGCCCACGCGTCGACCATCTCGCTGATCACGTGCAACATCAGGGTGTGCATCTCCTGGATCCGCTGGGTGCTCTTGCTGGGCACGAGCAGGGCGTGGTCGGCGTGGATGCGGGCCGGACCGCCGTCGCCGCCGGCGAACAGCACCGTCGTCGCGCCGCCGGCCTGCCCGGCGGCGAGGGCCGCCACGACGTTGGGGGACCGCCCCGAGGTGGTGAAGGCGATGACCACGTCGTCCGGGCGGGCGAGCGCGCGCACCTGGCGGGAGAAGACGTCCTCGTACGAGTAGTCGTTGGCGATGCAGGTCATCACGCTGGCGTCGGTGCTCAGGGTCACCGCGGGCAGTGGCCTGCGGTCGCGCTTGTAGTGGCCGATGAGCTCGCCGGCGAGGTGCTGCGCGTCCGCGGCGCTGCCACCGTTGCCGAGGGTGTAGACGACGCCGCCGCGGGCGAGCCGGTCGCAGACGAGCTCGCCCACCGTCCGGATGTCGTCGGCCAGCGTGGTGGTCGCCTCGGCGACGGTCACGTGGTCGTCCAGTTGGGTCTTCAACCAGTCAGACATGTGCTCGCTCCACTCGCAGGTTCCGGGTCAGCCCGCCGGCCGGATCGGCCTCGGCGAGCAGGTCGTGGCCGATGGCTCCGGCGCCCACCACGCAGACCAGGTCGCCGAGTTCGGCCGGGACGACGCGGGCGACGCGGGCGGCCGGCGCCATGGCCTCCCGCGCCACGAGGGCGCGGACCGGGTCGATCAGCATGGCTCCGGCCCGGGTGACGCCGCCGCCCAGCACCACCATGTCGGGTTCGAACGCGTTCACGAGGTCGGTGACCGCCGCGCCGAGCAGGTCGACGGTCTCGGTCCACACCCGCACGGCGAGCGGGTCGCCGGCGGCGGCCGCCGCCGAGACGTCCGCGGCGGTCAGCCTGGGCAGCGCCGACATCGACGAGGCCGCGCCACCGGCCAGGGCCTCGCGGGCGCGCTGGGCGATCGACGTGCCGGAGGCGTACGCCTCGACGCAGCCTCGCCGTCCGCAGCCGCATCGCCGGCCGCCCCGGTGCACGGTCAGGTGCCCGAACTCCCCGCCGTTGCCGGCGGCGCCGCGGTGCGGGGTGCCGTTGATGACGGCGCCGCCGCCGACTCCGGTCGAGACGGTCAGGTAGAGCATGGTGGTGGTGCCCCGGCCGGCGCCGAACCGGTATTCGGCGATGGCGCCGACGGTTGCGTCGTTCTGCAGCGCGAACGGCACCCCGAACGCGTCCGCCGCGAGCGGCCCGATGGGCACGTCCGTCCAGCCGGGCAGGTGCGGTGGCGACAGCAGCCTGCCGGACGGCGCGTCCAACGGTCCGCCGCAGGCGATGCCCACCGCCCGGACGGGGCCGACGCCGGCGAGTTCGACGGCGCGGCGGCCCATCTCGAAGAGCCGCCGTGTCACGACGCGCCAGCCGTCCTCCCGGCGGGTGGGCTCCACCACCAGGCCGTGGCTGGAGCCGTCGGCCGTCACCACGCCCACGGCCAGCTTCGTGCCGCCGATGTCGAGGGCCAGAACCGGGCCCGGGCTGCCGGCGGGCGGCAGGGCGAACGGGTCAGGGTCGGTCATGGGAGTCCTCTCGGTCGGCCCCGGGGGGTGGTGCAGCGGGATGCCTGCGGGGTCTCCCGGGGCGGCCGTCGGAAGGCCGGCGTCTATGGGATCGATCCCAGACAGAGCCTAGGAGTGAGCCCGGACATCGTCAAGCGAGGGCAGCCGGGTGGTGCTACGGCGCGTGGGCGGGATGCGGCGGCACGTGTTCGTCAGCAGTGCCGGGTGACGGAGCCGGCGCGTGCGCGCCGGTGCGGTCGGGCCGGCGCGTCGCCGCCCCGGTCAGCGCGTCCGGGGCGGGGCCGTCGAGCCGCGGGAGGTGACCGTGGCCGAGAGCAGCACGGTCCGCACCGGCGCGTGCGGCGACTGGATGCGCTCGAAGAGCTGGGAGATGGCCGCCTCGCCGAGGGCCACCGGATCCTGCGCCACGGCGGTCACTCCGGGCTGGACCAGGCTCATCCACGAGACGTCGTCGAACGACACCAGGCTGAGCTGATCGGGGATGGTGAGGTTGAGTTCGGTCGCGGCCCGCCACACGGCCTCGGCCAGGACGTTGTTGGCGGCGAACACGGCGGTCGGCGGCTCCGGCCGGCTGAGCAGCTTGTGGGCCTCGATCCGGGCGGCGTCGACGTCCCAGCCGGCGCTGACCACCAGCGAGTCGTCGAAGGGCACGCCGGCCGCCGCGAACGCCGCCCGGTAGCCGGCGAGCCGGTCCCGGCCGGTGGTCCAGTGCATCTCGTCGATCACCATCGCGATGCGCCGGTGGCCGAGGTCCAGCAGCTGCGAGGTGACCTGCCGGGCGGCACTGCTGTTGTCGACCATCACGGCGTCGCAGGCGCCCAGCGAGAACTGGCGGTCCACCTCCACCACCGGGATCCGCTGCCGCGCCAGGTAGGTGCTGATCTCCGCCGACACAGGGGTGACGATGACCCCGGCCACCCGCAGGGCCACGAACGCCTCGGCCGCCTCCGCCTCGACCTCCGGGGAACCGCCGTCGTCGGCCAGCATCATCGTGTACTGCCGCTTGCGGGCCTGCTGGCTGATGCCGGCCGCGAGCCCGGCGTAGAACGGGTTGTTCAGGTCCGACACCAGCACGCCGATCGACTGGCTGGCCTGCTGCCGCAGGTGCCGGGCGGTCGCGTCGGGCACGTAGCCGAGGCTGCGGGCGACCTCCCGGACCCGGTCGCGCACCGCCGGTGCGACGTACCCGCGACCGGTCAACGCCCGGGAGGCGGTCGACCGGGACACCCCTGCCGTCTCGGCGACCTCCCTGATGGTAGGCCGACGTGCCGGAGGGAACCCGTCGGGCACCGTCAGCCCACTCTTCATTCGGCCACCCGTCCCGCTTCCGTCACGTCGACCCAGCTTCTGTCACGTCCACCAGTGCCTCCGCGTGCTGACCCAGGTGGAGATCGCCGATGCTCACATCGACGGCCATCCGGGCCCGTCGTCGCGCCGGCCCTGTCAGCGTCACCTCGACCTCTATCTCCCCCCGCCCGAGCGGGGGCAACGAGATCGCCGCGACGTCCGGCACAGCGACCCAGCCTACCGGCAGCACAAGACATACCACGGCTTTCTCGACGGAGGGTCGTGGGTTGCTCACGCTGACGACGAAGCGGGCGACCGTGCCAGTCTGCGCCCGTGAGTAGTACGGCGCAATTCGGGCGAGTACGCCGTCCGCGACGACCTCGCCCTCGTCCAGCGGCAGCAGGTCCTGGTGGACCCGGACGAGTTCGTCGCCCGCCTCGGTCAACAGCTCCAGGTAGTCGTCGGTGACCCAGCGCGGCGCCCAGTGCCCCGAGACCATCAGCCCCGGGCCGACCCGGCGGTACAGCTCGGCGCTCGCCCGGTAGTCGCCGATGCGGAAGCGGTTGCGGTACTGGTAGTTCAGGACCTCGCGGGGGCCGCCCCGTACTCCCGAGCCGACCTGTTGGTCGCTGGTGACCAGCACGGTCACCCCGTCCACCACGAACTCGTACGCCGCCGCGTAGAGGGTGTGGCCGGGCAGTTCGTGGACCATGATCTCGTACTCGTGCCAGGTGAAGCTCTCGCCCAGGGGGAGCCGCCGGTCCACCGGGATCGGGTCGTACCAGGTGCACGGCAGGTCCTCGACCATGGGCGCCTCGAGGATCCCGGCCACGTTCTCCGGCGCCCAGATCTCGGTGCCCGCCACGTCCCGCAGCAGGTTCATGCCGGCGACGTGGTCGTCGTGGTAGTGGGTCGGCAGGGCCACCTCGATCGACGTGACGCCGTGGTTGCGCCGCAGCGCCGGCAGGGAGGCCAGCCAGGGGCGGCGCGACGCCCGGTCGGTGCCCGAGGGCAGGCCGGTGGTCATGTCGTAGCCGTAGTCGATCACGAGCGCCGCGCCCGTCTCCGACAGCAGGACGTAGCTGCACGAGTTGCTGGTCCGGTTCAGCAGCAGGTGCTCGGTGAGCGCGGTGAACGGGTTGTCCAGCCGGTCCCGCAGGTCCCAGGGGTACGGGCGGCGCGAGTCGACGTACTGGCCCATCCGGGTGGCGAGCAGGCCCAGGGCCGCCCGCGGCTCGTCCATCGGCTCGCCGTGCGAGGGCAGCAGCAGGTCGAGGTCGCGCTCCATGAGCTGGTAGCAGCTCAGCACGGTCATCGCCGGACCCTCGTTGTCGGTGTACGACCACTGCGTGGCGGCCAGCGACCAGACCTTTCCGGGGGCGTAGACCAGGTCACCGGTGAACGCGAGGCGACGGCCGCCGCGCTCGACGAGGTAGGTCACCGACCCGGTGGTGTGGCCGGGCGTGGGTACCACCTCGACGGTGGTTCCCGCGTACGTGCGGCGCCGGTACTCGGGCACCACGTCGTGCACCGGTACCGACTCCAGTAGCGAGAACCTGTCCTGCCGCAGGTTGTAGTCGTTGTGGAGGGTGCGCGCCTGCCACATCCCCTCCACGTCGGCGAACAGGTCCCGCTCGACCGGCGGCACGTGGATCCGGATGCCCGCGGCCACCGCCAGGGGCAGGCCCTGCCCCTGGTCGCGGTGATGGTGGGTCATCAGGACGTCGGTGATCCGGTCGATCCCCATCTCGGCCAGGTGATCGAGGGCGAGACCGGAGCCGAAGTCGATGGCGAAGGCGGTGCGCGCGGCCGAGGTGCCGTCCCGGCCGGTCACGCCGTCCGGTCCCTCGGACCCTTCCGGCGAGCGCACCACATAGACGTTGCAGGTGTCCCTTACCCGGAAGATGCCGGGCGCAATCTCCGATACGCGCGAGGCGGTCATGTGCGGCATGGTATCGATCCCATAGGCCCTGGGGAAGATTCAGTATTCGCACCAGGACAAGCGTTGGTTCATAAGGGAAGGACCTGCTGATAACGTTCCCAGAATGTCGGCTCTCATCCCCTCCCCGGCTGGTCAACCACCCCCCGCCCTGTCCACCCGCGGCACCGTCGAGGGCTTCTACGGCCCGCCCTGGTCGCACGCCGAGCGCATGGCGCACCTGGAGTTCTCCGCCCGCGTCGGCCTGAACGCGTACGTCTACGCCCCGAAGAACGACCCCTACCACCGGGCCCGCTGGCGGCACCGCTACCCGGCACCCGACCTCGCCCGGCTCGCCGAGCTGGCGGAGACCGCCCGAACGCTGGGCGTCCGCTTCACGTACGCGATCAGCCCCGGCCTGTCGATGCGCTTCGCCGAGGAGGTGGACTACCAGGCGCTCGCCGCGAAGGCCGCCCAGTTGCACGACGTCGGGGTGGACTCGTTCGCCCTGTTCTTCGACGACGTACCGGCCGAACTGACCCGGCCCGAGGAGGTCGACCGGTGGCCCGGCGCCGGGGCGGCCGGCGCCGCGCACGGCGAGACGTGCACCCGGTTCGTGGCGGAGTTCCTCGCGCCCCGTGGCATCCGGGAACCGCTGCTGGTCTGCCCCACGGACTACGCCGGGGTCGAGGAGACCGCCTACCGCCGGCGGTTCGCCGCGACCGCCCCGCCGGACGTCGTGGTGGCCTGGACCGGGCACGACATCGTGGTGGGCGAGGTGAGCCGGTCGGACATCGACAAGGCCTCCGCCAGCTACCAGCGCCGCCTGATGCTGTGGGACAACTTCCCGGTCAACGACTTCGAGCCGAGCCGGCTCTTCCTCGGTCCGCTCACCGGGCGCACCACCGAGCTGGCCGGCTCGCCGCTGGTTGGGGTGCTCGCCAATCCGATGATCCAGGCCGTGCCGTCCCGGATCCCGTTGATGTCGGTGGCCGACTGGGCCCGCGAGCCGGATCGTTACGACCCGGCGGCGTCCGGCCGGCGGGCGCTGGACGCGGTGGCCGGGGCCGGAGCGGAGCACCTGGCGCCGCTGGTCGGGGTGTGCGGCTCCTGGCCGCCGAGCGCCGAACCGGACGCCGAACTGGTCCGCGCGGTGGCCGACACCCTCGCCGGGCGGCCGGACGCCGCCGGGGTGCTGACCGGGCGCCTCACCGGGCTGGCCCGGGCGTGCCGCGCGGCGGCCGAGCCGGAGCTCCTGGTGGCGGCCCTGCGCCCGTGGCTCGTCGCGGGCGCCGACATGGCGGCGGCGGGACTGGCGGCCGTCCGCCTGCTGGACACCGCGACCGCCGACGCGGTCGAGGACACCCGGCGGGCCCTCGCGCGGGCCGAGAGCCACTACGCCGACGTCCTGCGCGCGGTCGTCCCGCCGTTCGTGCGGGAGGTGTTGGACCGCACCGTTCAGGCGGACCCGGGGCCGGCAGGACAGGCGGAGCGGGACGCGGCCGGCCGCCCCGCTCGCGCCGACGGTCGGCCGGTGGCACTGCTGGTCACCGGCGAGCGCCGCACGGCCGGGGACGAGGCCGTCGCCGCGCTGCTCGGCGAGCGGGGGTACGCGGTGTGCCGGCGGCACGCGCCGGGCCCCGACGAGGTCGCGGCGGCGTCGCTCGTCGTCGTCACCCGGGGCGCCGACGGACCGGCGATCGAGGCGGTCGCCCACGCCGGCGCACCGCTGCTGGCCTGGCACGGCCTCGCCCCGCTCGGGCTCGCCCGGCACAGCGAGGTGCTGCTCGCCCGCGACCGGGTGCGGATCGTGGATCCGGCCGACCCCGTCGCCGCCGGGCTCGACGACGTGGTCACGGTCTACCGGGGACCGGCCAAGCTGACGGTCGCCGAGGTCGGGCCGGACGCGCAGATCGTGGCGCTGGTCGTGGACGAGAACCGCCCGGCCCTGTTCCGCTACCCCCGGGGCGCCCGGCTGGCGGACGGGACCGTCGCACCCGCGCCGCGGGTCGGCGTGTTCCTGGGCGCGGACGGCCTGGCGCCGTGGCTGATGACCGCCGAGGGGAGGGCGCTGGTCGTGGCCGCGCTGGATGCCTGCGCGGCCCCGGGCCGTTCCGCGCCCGCCGCAGGGGAGCGGCCGGGGCCGGCCGCCCACCGGCAGCGCGGGACGTCACAGCCCGAGGATCTGCCCCGCGTCCCGGAGGTGTCGCTGTAGCAGCGGGGTGTCCACCGACTGCACGGGACGGCCGTCGCGCAGCGCCAGCGTGGCGGCCAACCCGGCGACGTGCCCCAGCATCTGGTACTGCACCTCCATCCGGATCGACGAGAACGCCACGTGCGAGGCGGAGACGCAGACCGGGACGATGAGGTTCAGGCAGTCGGCGTAGCGGGGCACCAGCGCGCGGTACGGGATCGGGTACGGCGGCGTGGGCACCGACAGGTAGCCCTCGGTGAACACCATGGCCACCGGCCGGGGATGCTCGGGCACCCACCGCCAGGTCCGCTGCACCTCCCGGACGTCCAGGTGGTACGAGCCCAGGGCGACGACGTCGTGCTGCGGCCGGGCGCCGAGCAGGTCGTGCTCGGTGAGGACGTACTCGCCGAGCATCCGGCGCGCCTCGCGGACGTAGAGCTGGTGCGGCAGGTGCCCGGTGTCGGGGAACTCGTCGGCCGGCAGGCCCCAGCGCCGCAGCTCCCGCCGTACGTTCGCCGGAACGGCCGGGTCGTTGGCCAGGAACCAGAGCAGGTCCTGGGTGTGGTGCAGGTGGCGCAGCCGCAGTTCCTCCCGGCGCACGGGGTCGGCGTCGGGATACTCCCAGGCCGAGCCGTCGAGGACGTTGAGCGAGAACGGGCCGAGCGAGTTGCCGTCGCACTTGCCGTTGGGCAGGTTGGCCTCCAGCCCGAGCAGTGCCCCGGCCGTCGGCTCGAAGCCCTGTCGGCGCCAGTGGTGGAACAGGCGGCGGCCGAGTTCCCAGTGGGCCTCGTCGTAGCCGTCGCGGCGGGAGAACGGGATCCGGTCGGCGTCGGTGGTGAGGCAGACCCGGTAGCCGTACGCCATGACGCCGCCGTCGCCCGTGCCGACCGGGGCCAGCGGGCCGGTACGCAGCTGCGGCAGCACGGGGCCCTCGCGGTGGCCCGCCGGATCGTCGGAGAAGGGGGAGATGAACGGGGGCATGGTGTGCCGGCCGGGCAGCAGTTCCTGGCGTCCCGCCCAGCGCTCCCCGTACGACGCGCGGTCCTCCCGGCCCACGGCGTACGGGATCCCGGCGAGCGCGAGGAGGTCTCCCTCGTAGCTCGCGTCGACGAAGACTCCGCCCGCGAACGTGCGGCCGTCGCCGGTGGCCACCTCGACGATCCGACCGTCCCGCAGCCGCGCCGAGCGCACCGCGCTGTCGGTGACCAGCCGGATCCTCGGGTGGTCGAGCCAGCGCTGGAAGATCGCCTCGGCGACCCGCGGCTCGGGGCCCGCGTAGTGGCCCACCGACACGCCGTAGTGCTCCGCGACCTCCCGCGGGAACCGGGCGGCCGGGCCGCCCAGCACCCGCACGTCACCGACGTCCGTGTAGCCGAGTCCGCCGGAGGTCATCCCGCCGACGTGTCGGCCCGGTTCGAGGAGCAGGACGTCGGCGCCCGCGTCCGCGGCCGCGACGGCCGCGCACACGCCGGCCGAGGTGGCGGCGTACACGACCACCTCGGCCGGCGTGCTCATCCGACCCCCAGCGGTCGGCGCGCGGTCGCCGCCGGAGCCTCGCCGGTCGTCTGCCGCCCGGCCCGGTAGTCCCGCCAGGTGCGGGCCACCAGGGCGAGGTCGTCCCCGGTCAGCTCCTCGGCGGAGCGGTCGACGCGTTCGGCGTAGTAGAGCGCCGGCACGCCGAGCCGGCGCTGCGCCTCGACGTACGCGCGCCACTCCGCCCGGTCCGCGATCGGCCACTGGTCGGTGTCGACGAGATGGTCGGGCATCGTCGCCGCGACCACGGCGTGCCGGAAGGCGAGCTGGTCGACGGCCGGGACGACCCCGCCGTCCGGATCGCGTTCGAGGATGTCGTTGAGCCGGATCATGTCGCAGACGTCGCCGAAGCCGGGATGCGGCGTGTGGGTGACGACGAGAGCGTCCGGCTTGACCGCCTTCGCTGCCCGGTACAGCGTCTCCAGCATCCGGTGCAGCGCGGCGATCCCCCACGGGGCGTCGGCCGGGGCTCCCGGTCGCCGCAGCCCCCGACCGGTCGGCGCGCGCTGGGTGAAGTCGATCTTGAAGCCGTCCGCGTCCAGGCCGTCCGGACCGAGCAACCCGGTCACGATCCGGGCCAGCCGGTCGAGGTACGCGGGGCTGCCGGGGTCGACGGCGACCGGCCGCCCGCCCGGGTCGGTCACGCACTCCGCCGACGGCAGGCCGGTCGGGTCCCACGCCTTCCACCAGAGCAGCACCCGCTGGCCGGCGGCGTGCCGCTGGTCGATCCAGGACCGCAGGTCGGGCCAGCGGGCCGGGTCCGGCTCGGCGGTGCCGTACGCCAGCTGCCAGCGGTCGTCGATCACCACCGTGCCCGGGACGACGCCGTGTTCCGCGAGCCGGCCGAGCCAGCCGTCGTAGCGGTCCTGGCGGGCCAGGTCGAAGGCGACCGGCAGGCCGTCGGGCACCAGCGCCGGCCCGAGCTCCGACAGGTGGTACGGGTACGACATGGGCTGGCCCGGGATGGGCGCGGCGGCGCACTGCGCGCCCCAGCCGCAGAAGATCGGCTCGGTCCACCAGCCGGCGCGGGGCGTGGCCGCGGCGGCGGGCGCGAAGCCGCGCTCCACCAGGTCCGCCCGGTACGTCGCGAGGCCCTGCCACGGGTCGGCCGCCGGCCGGAGCACGACGGTGGGGCTCTCGAACGACCCGTCGACGCGCGTGTGCCCGTCGTAGTCGAGCTCCAGCAGGAAGCCGCCGTCCAGCGGGACGTACCGCAACTCGGTGAAGCGCAGGTCGGCGACGTGGCCCAGCACTCCCGCGGTGAGCCAGCCACCGTCGGGGACGTGGGTGGCGTGCCGGGCGGTCTCCCGCCCGAACGCCAGCAACAGCGGCGGCGGGGAGAAGACGGCGTGCAGCCGTCCGGCCGAGGCGTCGCCGACGACCCCGAGGGCGGCGGCGGTGGAGGCCGGCCGCACCACCTGGACCGGCTCGGTGGGGGTGGGGTTGAACACCGAGGCGAAGTCGGTCGAGGAACGGAAGGTGCCGCACGCCCCGCTCGGCAGGACCGCCCGGCCGCCCAGCAACCGGACGTCGCCGAGCGTGCCGGAGCCGGTGACGCCGACCGACGCCTCGATCCGGTCGGCGAAGCAGCGGAGCCGGACCGACTTGGCCGTCCACGCGGTGCTCCGGCAGGCCAGTTCCACCTCGACGACGTCCTCGCCGTCGTACCGCCCGGCGGACACCACCGGCTCGTCGAAGTCGTACGACTCGTCCGCCAGGTCGACCCGGTCCACCGAGGCCAGCAGGCTCAGCCGGGACCAGATCCGGCCGTCCGCGTCGGCCAGGACGGCGAGCCGCTGCGGCGCGCGTACCTGCAACACGTAGCCGGCAGCCGTGACGGTGTGGGTGCCGGGCCCAGAGGTGAGCTTGATGGGAGTTCTCCTTCGATGTCAGCCGAACGGCGGCACGGTGGGGCGGGTGTCGGGAAGCTGGCCGGTGGCGGCGATGCGGGCGTACACCCTGCCGGAGTCCTTCACGGTCAGCCGGCCGGAGGGGTAGTCCACGTGCACCAGG
This sequence comes from Micromonospora sp. DT46, assembly GCF_049841735.1. Taxonomy (NCBI): domain Bacteria; kingdom Bacillati; phylum Actinomycetota; class Actinomycetes; order Micromonosporales; family Micromonosporaceae; genus Micromonospora; species Micromonospora sp. DT46. The sequence goes on from NZ_JBNCKW010000009.1 coordinate 101,952, forward strand.
CCGAACCGGGGTCGGTAGCCCAGCGCCCACTCGAAGTTGTCCAGCAGCGACCAGTGCAGGTAGCCCACCACGTCCGCGCCCGCGTCGACGGCCTGGTGCACCGCCCGCAGGTGGCCGAGCAGGAAGTCGATGCGCCGCTGGTCGTGCACCAGCCCGTCGTGGGTGGGGGTGTCGCCGTACACCGCTCCGTTCTCTGTGATCATCAGCGGGACCCCGGGGTGGTCGTGGTGCAACCGGATCAGCAGGTCGCGCAGGCTGTCCGGGGCCACCTCCCAGCCCTCGTCGGTGCGGGTCACGTCACCGGAGGGCCCCACCACCCGCCACGGGAAGGGACGCCCGGGGCCCGGCTGCGCCGCGGCCATGACCCGGCGGGTGTAGTAGTTGACGCCCAGGAAGTCGCTGCGGCCACCGATCAGCTCGGCGTCGCCGGGCCGGATGATGTCGTCGAGGCCGCCGCCCAGGGCCCGTTCGTAGTGCGCCCACATGTCCGCCGGGTAGCCGTCGCCGAGCAGCGGGTCGAGGTACCACCGGTTCACGTAGCCGTCCGAGCCCCGGGCGGCGGCGAGGTCGGCCGGGTCGTCGCTGGCCGGGTCGCACGGGAACAGACTCAGCGCGCAGCCGACCCGCGCCTGTGGCGCGCGGGCGTGGATCACGTCGGCGCCCGCGCCGTGCCCGAGCAGGACGTGGTGACCGGCCGCGACCGACGCGCGCAGGTCCCGGACGCCGGGGGCGTGCAGGCCGAGCTGGTAGCCCAGCAGCGCGATGATCCACGGCTCGTTCTGAGTGATCCACCAGTGCACCCGGTCGCCGAGCCGGTCGGCCACCGCCGCCGCGAACTCGGTGAACGCGTCCACACTGGAGCGGCCCACCCAGCCGCCGTCGGCCAGCAGCGCCTCCGGCATGTCCCAGTGGTTGAGCGTGAGGATCGGCGTCACGTCGCGGGCGAGCAGCGCGTCGACGAACCGCTCGTAGTGGTCCAGGCCGCGTGGCTCGACCCGGCCGCGACCCTGCGGCAGGATCCGGGACCAGGAGACCGAGAACCGGTACGCGCCCAGGCCGAGCCCGGCGACCAGCTCCACGTCGCGGTCCCACCGCCGGTACGAGTCGCAGGCCCGCGAGCCGTCGCCGCCGCCCTCGATGGTGCCCGGGCGCGCGGCGAAGGTGTCCCACACCGAGGGCCCCCGCCCGTCGGCGTCGAGGCTGCCCTCGATCTGGTACGCGGAGGTCGCCGCGCCCCAGAGGAAGCCGGGTGGGAAGCGGTGCGTCGTCATCGGTCACTTCCTCGAAGGTGCTGCCGGATCAGTCCGGCCGGTCGGACAGGACACGCAACAGCGCCGCCACGCCGCCGTGCGGCGAGCTGAGCACCGGTACCGCGACGTCGGCCAGCGCGGCGGCGCGGGCCATGGAGGCCTGGGCCAGCACGACCACGTCCGCGCCGGCCGCGGCGTGGACGACGGCCGCCGCGACGAGGCTGTCCACGCGTTCCCGGTCGCCGCGGTCCTGCGCATCGGCGGCGTCCGCCACCAACTCCGCGGTCACCTCCACGGGCCGGCCGGCGCCGCGGGCCGCCCGCTCGACGAGCCGTCCGGTCGGCCCGAGCGTGGACGGGAGGGTGGCGAGCACGCGGATGCGTCCCCGTGCCCCGGGGGCGGCGGCGACGGCGACCGCCTCGTCGGCCATCGCCGCGTCCACCCGTACGACCGGAACGCGCGCCCGCCCGGCCGCCGCCTCCGCCGCCTCGCCGATGGAGGAGCAGGTGACCAGGACGGCGTCGACCCCGACCGACTCCAGGTGGCGCAGGTGCGCGAGCACGATGTCCCGGACGGCCGGCGTGACGCCCTCGCGGCGTGCGGTGTCCAGCAGCCAGGCGTCGGCGACGTGGATCCGGCGGGGCGTCGCGACCGAGGCGCGCAGCAGGTCGTCGAACGTCGCGGCCAGCGCGGGAACGGTGTGCAACAGGCCGACCGTGCCCGGGTCGGCGGTCATGCCTTCCGCCACGGCGTCGCCTCCCGGTCGACCACCTCGACGAGCCGTTCGAGGCGGGGCACGGAGATCTCGGCCAGTGCCCGGTCCACGTCGGGGCGGCCCACCACGTCGCTCCACAGCGCACGGCCGGCGAGGAAGCCGCTGGCACCGCCCTGGCAGGCGGCCCTTACCGCGTCGAGGAAGTCGTCGCGGTGAACGCCCTGCGACAGCACCACCCAGGGGCCGGTGACGGCGGAGCCGAGGTCCTCGCACGCCCGCCGGAGCTCGTCCGTCGTGCCCCGGCCCTGCCGCGGCACCTGCGCCTTGTAGAGGCTGGGACGCAGCGGGGAGAGTTCCCGGGCCGCCTCGAGGATCGCCGCGTCCTGGTCCCACCGGCCGGCGGACAGTTCCTCGGGGGTGGCCCGGACCACCGGCTCCAGCACCGAGAGCACGTCGCGCTCCGCCGCCAGGCCGATGAACCGCCGGGCCAGTTCGACGCGTCGCTCGCGGTGCGCGTCGCGGCGCCAGAGCAGCAACAGCTTGATCGCCCGTACGCCGGTGAGGTCGAACTCCGGCGCGGCGACCACCTCGTCGAGCCGGGTGTCCTCGACCGGTTGGCCGGGCTCCTGGTCGAGGGCGTCGGCGGCGAGGATCAGCCCGCACCCGGCGGGCAGCAGCCCGTCGCGGCGGATCTGATCGAGGCCGGTCGTCCGGTCGATGAGGAAGCCGGAGGCCAGCGGGCCGAGCGCGCGGGCCACCGCGGTCTTGAAGGCGACCATCCCGTCGTGGTCCGGCCGGCCGGCGCCCGCCTCGGCGAACATCGTGCGCAGGCTCTCCCGCTGGTCCATCGCCACCATCGCGAACCCGCCCGCCGGCCGCGCGATGGCGTCCAGGGTGGGCTCCGCGCTTCCCGATCCCGTCATCTGACCTCTTCTCCTCGCGAATCGTCGTCAGCCGCCTCGGCATTGGTCGCGGCCGTCACGAACCTGGCGAACGGCTCGTCGTAGTCCCGGCCGGCGCCCGCGACCGCCGGTCCTGGCTGCCAGGCCAGCGCGGGGGCCCCCGGCCCGGTCCGGTGCGCCCGAACGGCGGCGACGATCGCCGCGCCCGCGGCCACCGGCTGCGCCGCCGGCACCACCCGCAGCTCGGCGGGGAGGACGTGGGCCTTGACCCGGACCCAGGCGGGGCTGGCCGCGCCGGCCCCACCCAACAGGGTCACCGCCGCATCGGCGGGCCCGCCGGCGAGCCGGGCCTGCTCGTGCAGCATCCACCGGGTCTGCAGGCACAGCCCTTCGAACATCGCGCGGGCCAGCTCGGCCGGTGTGTGCGTGGGGCGCCGCCCGAGGATCCGCAGCCGGACCCGCGGGTCGGGCGCCGGGGCCTGCCGCCCGGACAGGTACGGCAGGACGATCACGTCGGTGGGCCGGTCGCCGCGGCCGAGCACCTGGGCGGACAGCTCGGCAGCCGGGACGCCGCCGGACTCGTGGGCCAGCCACCAGGCGATGGTGGCTCCGGCGCTCGACGAGCCGGCGAGGATCGCCCGGTGCCGGCCGGCCACCGGGACGACCGTGCTCATGCCGGCCCGGGCCACGGCCACCGGGTCGGGACAGCCGGCGACGACGGAGAGCACCGCCTCGGCCGTACCGAGCGAGTTCGCGACGTCGCCCGGCTCCCGCACCCCGCAGGCGTACGCGCCGACGGCGTGGTCGTGGCCCGCCACCACCACCGGTGTCCCGGCCCGCAGCCCGGCGTCCACGAAGGCCGGGTCCCGGACGGTGGCGGCGGACGTGCCCGGTGGCACGACGGTCGGCAGCTGCTCCGGTCGCAGGCCCACCTCGGCCAGCAGGTCGGTGTCGAAGGCCTCCGGCACCGGCTGGCCGGGGCGGGGCAACCGGTACGCCATGGTCCGCCCGGCCAGCGTGTGGTCGGTCGTCAGACGGCCGGTGAGCAGCAGGCAGACGAGGTCCGCCGCGCCCGCCCAGGACGCCATGGCCCGCCACGTGTCCGGCCGGTTGGCCCGCAGCCACGCCCAGGTGGCCAGCGGGACCTTGGCGCTGGGTCGTACCCCCGTCGCCGCGACGAGGTGCGCCCAGCCGAGGCGGCGGGACAGCTCGGCGGCCTCGGCCCCGGCCCGGTGGCCGTCCCAGCGCAGCCAGGCACCGAGTGGCGTTCCGGTCGCGTCGAGCGGCACGCCGGTCTCGGCCATCGAGGCGATGCCCACGGCGTCCGGCGCCGGCGACCCGTGCAGCACCTGGCGGAGCAGGCCGACCAGCACGCGCCGCACGGAGTCGGGCGGGGGAGTGGGGGCGGTGGCGACGGCGCGTACCCGGACCGCGGAACCGTCGATCGCCACGAGGGCCACCTTGGTGTTGGTGGTTCCCACGTCGATGCCCACGCTCAGGCAGGTCCCGTCCGAGGGGCCGCCACGCGGCGCCTCCGGCGGGTCGGCCTCGACCGCGTCGGTGGGACGCGTGGCGCCATTCACGGGGCCATTCTGTTCGGTTTCGAACGAACGGGTCAAGGTCGATGTTCGGCGATTGACAAACGAGTGTGGTCGCACTTGGATGGACCGGTGCGCTACACGCAGGCTCCCGAGCGGCGCCGCGAACTCCTGCGCCGGACGGCCGAGGCGGGCTACGTCTCCTCGACCGACGCCGCGGCCGAGCTGGGCGTGTCGGAGATGACCATCCGCCGTGACCTGCGGCAGTTGGCCGCCCAGGGACTGGTGAACCGGGTCGCCGGTGGCGCGAGCGCCCCCGTGCCGGCGTACGGCGTCCCGTTCGAGCAGCGCAGGGATGCCGCGACGGCGGAGAAGGAAGCGGTCGGCCGGGCCGCCGTGCCGCTCGTACCGGCGGGCGCGGTGGTGGCCCTCGACGCCGGCACCACGGTCGCGGCCCTCGCCGCCCGGCTGCCCGGCGGCCTCACCGTCGTCACCCACTCGATACCGGTGATCCTGGCGTGCACCGGGCGCGAGGACCTCGAGTTGATCTCCCTCGGCGGCGCCCACCACCGCGCGACCCGCTCCTTCACCGGGCCGATCACCCGTGCCGGCCTGGAGGACCTGGCGGTGGACGTGGCCGTGCTCTCCGCGACGGCCGCCGGGCCGACGGGGGTCTACTCCGCCAACGCCGCGGACGCCGAGATCAAGCGGGCGATGGCCCGCATCGCCCGCCGGGTGGTCCTGCTGCTCGACCACGGCAAGCTGGCGGCGCACGCCCCGATGCGGTTCCTGGACCTGGCGGCGGTCGACACGGTCGTCGTCGACGCGGGGACGGATGCCGACCAGCTCGCGCTGCTGCGGGCGACCTGCCGGGAGGTGGTGGTCGCGCCGCTGGACGCCGGGACGGCCGTCCCGGCGTCCTGGCCGGCGGCGAGCGCCACCCGGGTGGCCGGACCGTGACCGGGCCCTGGCTCGGTGCCGTGGCCGACGATTTCACGGGGGCCTGCGACCTCGCGGACGCGGTGAGCGAGGCGGGTGGGTCGGCGGTCGTGGTGGTGGGCCGCCCCACGGTGCCGCCGCCCGCCAGCGACTGCGTGGTCGTGGCGCTGAAGTCCCGGACCGCCCCGCGTGACCAGGCCGTCGCGGAGTCACTCGCCGCGGCGCGGTGGCTGCTCGACGCCGGCTGCACCACCCTCTACCAGAAGTACTGCTCGACGTTCGACTCCACCGACACGGGCAACATCGGCCCGGTGGCGGACGCCCTGGTCGACCTCATCGGCGACGCCGTCGCGGTGGGCACGCCGGCCACGCCTCGGGTGGGCCGCACGGTCTACCAGGGGCACCTCTTCGTCGGCCGGCGACTGCTCTCCGAGTCGCCGCTGCGGGACCACCCGCTCACCCCGATGCGCGACCCCGACCTCGTGCGGGTGCTCTCCCGCCAGGCCGAGGGTGAGGTTGCGCTCGTCGACCAGACTACGGTCGCCGCTGGCCCGGCCGCCGTCACCGCAGCGGTTGAGGCCGCTCGCTGTAACGGCGCCCGACACGTGATCGTCGACGCCCTCGCCGACCGGGATCTGGACACGCTGGCCATCGCTCTGCTGGCAATGCCGAACGGCGTGCTGACGGGCGGTGCCGCTGGGTTGGCGGCTGCGCTGGCACGGACATCCGGCACAGCGACGCGGACTTCGACGGCCGGAGCCTGTCGGAGCGGCGTCATCATCCCCGCGCGGACTGTACCGGTGGTGCCGGAGGGCCGGCAGCTGATCCTCTCTGGCAGCTGTTCTGAGCGGACCCGTGAACAGGTGGATGAGTTCCCTGGGCCTCGGGTGACGCTGTCCCCAGTCGACCTTGACATCGGCTTCGCCGAGACGGTCGACGCCGTGGCCGCTGCGGTGGCCGGGGCATACCGGAACACGAGCGGACCCGTTCTGGTCACCTCCTCGTCTGGTCCAGAGCACGTCGCGCGGTACGAATCCCGGCTCGGCCCGGGACGAGCCGCCGCACTACTGGAGACGGCGACCGCACAGATAGCCCGGCACGCGGTGGACACCCTCGGGGTCCGCCGCCTGCTGGTGGCTGGCGGCGAGACGTCGGGAGCGGTGGTCCGGGCACTCAAGCTCGGCACACTGCGGGTGGGACCGACGGCCGGCCCGGGCCTGCCGTGGATGGTTTCCGAGGGCAGCCCCACGCTCGCCCTGTTGCTCAAGGCGGGGAATTTCGGCGAACCGGACCTGTTCACCACCGCCTGGCGGCACTGCCCCTGAGGACCAGCCGCAGTCGTCGCTGTCGCGAGACGGCTATCGGCCCCTCAGCGGTAGGCGATAGCCGGGTCTCCGATGTGACTCTGTCCGGCGCGACGGCCGGTGTCGATCCGGCCGCTGTGGACGGTGGGTAATCCAGACCAGTTACAGGATGCGTTCAGCGATCGATTGCTACCGTTCTCCCGCCGAGGCTTGAAGGGGAGATCGGTGACGACCCTTTCGTCGGCACCAGACCCCGGCCCTCGGCCGCGACGTCACCCCGGCCCGGCGCTCCCGGCCACCGCCCTGCTGCTGCTCCCGGTGCTGGTGGCCGCCGGCGCGGTCGTCGTGTACCGGGCGACCGGCCGGTTCTGGGGCGACCTCGCGGCCTACCGGGCGGGCGCGCTGGCGCGCCTCGCCGACGTGCGTGCCGTCTGGCTGCCGGTGGCGGCGCTGACAGCGGTGGCCGGGATCGTCGTCGCGGCCCGCTGCGCCCGCGCCGGAGACGAGCTGCACGGCCCGCTGGCCTGCGCGACGACGGGCGTGTTCGTTCGCCGGTCTCCTGGCACCACCACTGGGTCTGGTGCCGGTCCTGGCTGGCACCGGCGCGCTCTGGCTCGCGTTCACCGTCGCGCACCTGGCGCTCAGTGGGCGCTGGTGGCTCTGGCTCGCGGTGGACGCCGTGCCGCCGCTCTTCTTTCTCCTGGCGCCCCTGGCGCTGGGGGCCGGCGCGGCGGCGGTCCGGCGGCGGCGCCGCACGGTGGCGCTGCTCGCCGCCGCCGCGTTGCTGCTCGGCGCGGGGCAGAGCGGCGTCAACGTCCGCCGGTGGCAGGGCGGGGACGGCCCGGCCCCGCCCGACGCCCTGCGCGTGTTCGTCTGGAATTACTGTGACGAGGGGGGTGCCCCTATGGGTTTGGGCAAGTCTCTGCGGTGGTGTCGGCCTCGGCGTATTCGTAGATCCAGCCTGCGGATGTGTCGGGGGCTCGGACTGCCAGGTATGTGTGTTTGACGGCAGGGTTCCAGGGTCCTGGTGCTCGACCTGGGCGGCCTCGGAAGCCTGCGGGTGGCAGTCCTGCCTGGTCGAGCTCAACGATTTTGGTCTGCCCGTTGAACGGGCCGCCGACGATCTTGATGCCGACGGTGTCGTTGACGACTTCGCCCGCGAGCCAGCGACGGATGAGCCCCAGATGCTCGGAAGTCTCGTCCTTCATGCTCGAAGCTGACCATGGGCTTGGGTCGAGGGCAAGCAAGTCTCAAGTCGCTTTGACGGGTTGGGGTTCGTAGAAGGTTCCGTCGGGGAGCATGGCGAAGAGGACGTCGGTCCGGCGCCGGGCGAGGCAGAGCAGGGCCTGGGTGTGGTGCTTGCCCTGGGCGATCTTCTTATCGTAGTAGGCCTGGGACGCCGGGTCGCCCAGGGCCGCAAACGCGGAAAGGGAAGAAAACCCGTTTGAGCTGTTTGTTTCCTCTCTTGGAGGGCTGTTCGCCGCGGATGGAGGAGCCCGAGTTCCGGGTGGCCGGGGCGAGACCCGCGTAGGCGGCGAGGTGGCCGGCGGTCGGGAAGGTGCTGCCGTCGCCGACCTCGATCAGGATGCGGGCGCCGGTCCTGACGCCGACGCCGGCATCGAGGTCAGGACCTTGGAAAGAGGGTGGGCGTCCAGGAGTTCCTCGATCCGTCCGGCCAGTCGATGCCTCCGGGCCCGGTGACACCACCCCCCGGATCATGAACAACAAGGAGGGGAAGTCATGCCGGACCCGAAGGCCGGAGGCCCCATTGCGGAGCCACGAAAAAGGTAACTGGGGGCGAGACCGAGGCGCTGTACGGGTTGCTGCGCGACGCGGACGCCGACGTCTACCTGTTGCAGGAATACTGGTACGAGAAGAGCGCCGGACCGACGCCGGCCACGCTCGACCGGCTGCGCGCCGAGTTCCCCGGCTTCCAGGTCGTGGTCGCCGGCGAGCTGGTCACCCGTCTCCCGCCTGCCGGTGCTGCGGCAGGTGCCGCTGGAGCCGGCCGGCCTGCCGCCGGCGGTGGCGGGAGCCGGCGACCAGTGGCGCTACAAGACCCTCCGCACCGACCTGGACCTCGGCGGCGGCCGCGTGCTGTCGGCGTACAACCTGCATCTGCCCGTGCAGCTCTCGCCCGAGCACGGCCCGTTCGACGGAGACTTCTACCGGGTGCTGCGCGAGCAGCACGCCCAGCGGGAACCGCAGTGGCGGGCGCTGGCCCGTGACGTGGGGTCCAACCCCCAACCGGTGCTGCTCGCCGGGGACCTGAACACCAGCCCGGCGATGGGTGACCTGCGCAAGCTGCCCGACGGCCTGCGCGACGCCGGTCACGCGATGCCGTCGCTCTACCCGGCCCGTGCGCAGACACCCGCCGGCCGGGATCGCTCGCCGGGCCCGGCCGCCGGTTCCGGTCCTCCTGACGCGGTCAGAGCCCGGCCGCGGCGTCATACCGGCGACGCAGGTCTGCCATTTCCGGCCCGGTCAGCGCCTCCTCGCGCGCCTGCTCCACGTACTTCTGCGGGAACATCTCGCGCAACCGGTCGACGAACGCGACATCGGCGCTCGCCTCGACCGTCCGAATGCCGGGGGGCTCGATGGACATGTCCATGATCACTGGACCGACGAGCTTGACGGCCCAGTCCCACGGACGCTTCTGCTCGGCGATCCCGCAGAGGCGGAAGCCGTAGACCGTTCGCACGTCGGCGAGGGCGGTGGCTTCCGCCGGCTCGTGACCGTAGACGCGGACTCCGCAGATCACCGCCGGTTTCGCCCGGCCCTCGGTGGCGGCCGGTGCGTCATGTCCAGCGTGGTGGTGTTGCCCCGGGTCCACCTGTTCGAGCGTGCTCCGCATTCGGGCCATGATCCGTGTCCGCAGATCCGTCGGCTCGGCTTCCGATCCGGCCGAGTTGGTCAGTACGACCGCGCCGGCCGTCAAGGTCAGGATCGCTGCCACCCACACGAATCGATTTCGGTACCATCCCGCGAAACTCTGCCGGGAGAACATGCTTACCTCTTGTCTGGTCGCCGTTTCCGGTGCCCTGGCAGACGGCCCGGATGCCTCCGGCCGGTCGGATCTCCGGCGTCGGCTGTGGTGGGACACGTACGGCGGGGACGGTTGCCCAGGGGTGTGCCCGTCGTACGTGGAGACGGCCCGACGAGGCGGCGCGCGAGGGCCGGTGAGACCGGCGCGCTACCGGTGCTGCTGCTCCCGTGCTGCCGTTCCCAGCGCGGTTGCCCCCGCGCTGCGGCGATGTGAGCCATTGCAACACGACCCGGACCGCTCCGGCAACATCGACGATGCTCGTCGTCGTGCCGGGTACCGCAGGTGAGCAGACACGTTGTCCCGGCTCGGGTTGGCGAGGGGTCCGGTCAGGGTGGGTCGAACCGGCCCTGACACGCCGCAGCCGTGGGCATCCGGTGGCACGGGACCAGGTTCGGGGGATTCAACACCGGAAAGGTGGCGGAACTCCGGATCCAGTACTGCTCCGGGTGCCGGGGCCGGGCCTCCACGACGAACGGCTTCTCCCCGTCGCGGAGAATCAGCTTTCCGCCACCCTGCGGCGTGGAGTCGTGGTAAGTGGCCTCGATCTCCCAACTACAGGACTTTTCCCCGGTGACCGCCTCCACACGCAGCCCGCCGGGGGACATGCCACCACCCAGGTCGATCTTACGGCGACTGAAGTACGGCCGTCCCTGCTCCTCGACGTCATCGGCGATGTACGGGATCGGATCCTCTTCGGTCAGATCGAAGAGCATCCCTTCGTAAGCGGCACCGCCCTCCGGGGCGACGTCGATCACCGCCTTGGCCGTCGACGGCTGGCAGGAGACGTTGACCGCGTGCATGTCGATGATCGAGAGCTGGGTCGTCCGGTCACTGATGATGTTCATGGTGAAGACCGCCGCGTCACTGGTGGACGGGTCTGTGAAGCCACCCGGCAAGCCACCGATCATCGACGGAAAGGGAAGCAGACGTCCACCCAACGTACGGAGGAAGCGCCAGATCTCCACGTCGGATCCGAGCGACTCCAGCTTCACCTGCTCCGGTTGGGTCAACGGCCGGTCGAGGACGATCCGCCAGAACTCGGGGATGGTGCGGTCGTACTTCACCGAAGCGACGAAGGGTGTCTTGGCCTGGTCGTGCCGCTGGCCGGCGTCCAGGTCCGTCCCGACCCGTGAATCCGCGGTCTCCCGGTTGAAGAAGTGGGTGACGACCAGAGTCGCCAGTAGGGACACGATGGCCACCGCGATCATGATGAGTAGAAACTTCGGCTTCTCCGGCGGCGGAAGATCCTTCATGCCGGGCGCGATCTGCTCCCCGGCGTGGGCGAGGAGTGAACGACCTTTCGGTGGCGCCGGTTCCGTAGCCGGTGGCCCCGGTTCCGCTGCCGCGGGTGGCGGCGCAGCGGTGGTCTTCTCGCCGTCCTTGTCTGCTCCCGGTAGCGGCGGTTCTGGTGCCATGTCCTTCTCCTGACCATCGTCGTCGCTCATGAGCACGGGTGGCGTGACCCGTCGTTCCTCCTGTCCGGTCACTGAGGCGGTGTCGCGATCGCCGTCACCGCGGGGTGAACGACCCGCTGCTCAGGCCCCGAGAACCAGGTCAACGCGGTGGCGCTCTGACCGTCGGTCGACGGCGCCAGGCTGGCGAAGACCAGCCCGGACCTGGTGCGTACCGACTGCGTCGGCAGTTGGCCCCTTACCCGGCTCCAGGAGCTGTTCGCCTCCAGACGCCACAGGACCGGGGCGCCGTAGGCCCAGGCGGATGCCTCCCCGCAGGACCAACCGATCGTGGTGGCGTACAGCAGGCCGTCCTCCCACCAGAGGTCGACCACCCGGGAACCCCGACCATCCGCGCCGAACGGGGTGGGGCCCTCCGCCACATCGAGGCCAGGGGTCGCCTGCCTACGTCCGGTGGCTGGATCCAGGACGGTGACGGTCGCGTTCTCCCGGCAGGCGTCGAAGTGACCGCCTTCGACGAAGGCCATTCGGGCTCCGCCGTAGGCGGTCGTGGCGGCGGCGGTCCCCCGGGAGACTGCGATGTTTCCCTTCGTCATGCCGATCCGCTTGACCTGCCCGTCCGAGGAGGCGAGCAGCAACTGCTCAGGTCCACCGTAGGCCGCCGTGCTGTCGAGATCGGCGCCAGCGAAGAGGGCCACCTCCGGCAGGCCAGCCAGGGCGGTGAGCTGCTGACTGAACCGCACCGGGGCGTCCACCGGTTCAGATGTGCCGTCCCGCCCCCGGGTCAACGCCAGCCGGTGGATCCTCCGCTTTCCGTCCACGACGAGGACCTCGTCCGTACCGACGGAGATGCTGCTTGAGCAGCCGACACAGGGGAGGGAGAAGCTGGTCGCGGTCGTGCGGTCGATGACCGCGACCGTCGCCTCGTCCGTGCCTGCGGCGGTCACTGCGAAGACGTACCGTCCGCTACTGGTCCAGCCCGGTGCCGTGTGGTACCCGGAGAAGTCGCCCTCGATCCGACTTACCAGTCGACCGTCGACAAGCAGGGCCAGCTCGTCTGCGGCGAGATAGGCCAGGGTGGGTGGCTTCGAGGGCTCCGCGGGCGCGCTGGACGATCCGTCGGACGGGGCGGCCAGCGTCGCGGGATCCCGGATGAGGTGATGGATCAGAAGACCCAGCAGTACGGCCGACAGAACGGTTGCGGCCATCACCACAGACTGCACCCGAGACATACGCATCGACGGACGACCCTCCACCTGACGTCGTACCTCGAGTTTAGGCTGCGGCTGTGACGGTCGCACTCCCCTCTGTCATCGCCCGGTCGGGCCAGACTCAGTGCGCCAGCTGACGACACCGCCGAGCAGGGTTCCGAGAGGCCGGTCCCGGTGACGTCAGCGACTGAACGACGATGCCGGACGTGGGTGTCCATCGCCGTCGCCTCGGACACCATGCCGTACGTCCTGTGCCAGAGGCCGCGTGCGTCGCCCCGGCACCCCATTGGAGGTGACCGTCGTGCTCAACTTCGCCCCGTGTGAGCGATCCGATCCGGCCGCTGGTCGGTGAGAAGGTCGCGGACGCGGCGCCGCCCCCGACCGGTTGATCAGCAGAAACGGTCGATGGTGACCGGTATCAGTCCCTGCGCGCGCATATGTGTGGTCAGCTCCCGTAGCAGGAACCCGACCGTCTCGTCCCGGCTTCCGGCCAGCTCGCAGGTCACATCGAGGCACCAGGCGCTGCCAGCGCCGACGCGGCGCAGATCCCAGGTGAAGACGTCGCCGCGAGTGCGGTGTCCGGCGGTTCCGACGACCCGGGTGCCCGGATCGGTGACGTCGCCCGTCGCCGACATCTGCCAGGACGCGCACAGGGCCGCCAGGCCGTCCGGGGACAATTCGTTGGCGAACAGGATGCGATAGACGCGCGTCTCGTGAAAGCCAGGCCTGACTTCGGGCGTACTCAGCCGTAGCGCACCTGGCATTCTGGCCGCTGGCCAGTCGATGAAGTGGGCGCGAAGGGTGGCCTCGGACGGCAGTTCGTCGCCGCAGGATTCCCGGTAGATCGCGGCTGCGGTGGCCCGGTCGACCGGCATGACCCGTCGTCGCAGGCCGGCATCGGCGCGAATGCGTTGACTGGTGACCGAGGCGTCACACCACCGACGGTCCCACACGGTCCACCCGGTGCTGACGAGCCCCACGGCAGAGTGATCCTCGGCGAGTAGGAACTCCTCGGCGAGTATGCCTTCGAGCTCCGCCGGATTACCGCCGATCACGGGCACGGCGTGGAGCAGGTAGTAGTCCAGCAGCGGTGGCGAACCACGATGGCCGAGCGGAGCCGAGGGGGATGGGAACAGGTGCGCGCCCGACAAGGAGGTCACCCGCGCATCATCCGGCATGTCCGCTGGCAGCCGACGCGCGACGCACCGAAGCTGAGTTCCCGGCCGGACGCGGCGGGCCGCGCCGGACAGGTGCCCGACGCGGCCGGAGATCGGTGCCGACCGCTGCCGGCCGACACCGGGCGTCGCACGCCAGGGTGGAGATCGGTACGCCCGTCAGGCCGTCACACCGGACGAATCCGGTGACGCCGGTGCTGTTGTTCCTGACGTGGTACCAGCCCCACCTGTCGTTACCCACCGCGCCGCACCGCAGGGTCGCGCTCTGGCCCGCGTAGCCCAGGCCCAGCACCGTGCAGGTCGTCGACAGCCGGTGCGCGGATGCCGTCGCCCGAGGAGCCGACGCCGTGCGGCTCGTAGGAGCCGGGCAGCCAGCCGCAGCGCGGCGCCGGCGGCCGGTCGCCCGAGCCTGGTCGGCCGGCCCGGCGGGACGGTCGCGAACGCCGCACCGGTCGGGGTGACGGGGATTGTGTCGACCTTCGCCGATAGGTAACGTAGCGCATCGATATGGCTACCCACTGCTGTCGTCGGAGGTGGTCCATGTGACACGTGCCGTGGAGGCGGAACTGCCCCAATGGCCGCCGGTCAATCCCACCCGAGGTCCGTTCACCCCGTTGGACGAAGCCGAACGAGACCGCTACGTCGGCCCGGTGCGGCGGGTGCGGCTGCCCACCGGGGCTCCGGCCTGGCTGGTCACCCGGCACGCCGACGTCCGCCAACTGCTGCGCCACCCCGCTTTCAGCTCCGACTTCCGCCGCCCCGGCTTCCCGTTGCTGCGCCCGCTGCCGCCGCAGGCGGCCGAGGACGGCAGGGGCTCGTTCATCCAGATGGACGGCGGCGAGCACTCCCGCCTGCGGAGGATGCTCACTGCCGAATTCATGATCAAAAACGTCCGCCGGATCGAGCCGCTGATCCAGCGCACCGTCGACGAGGCGCTCGACGTCCTGGCTGCCGCCGGGCCTCCGGCCGACCTGGTGTCGTCCTTCGCCCTGCCGCTGCCGTCCATGGTGATCTGTCACCTGCTCGGCGTCCCCTATGCCGACCACGACTTCTTCCAGACCCGCAGCCGCACCCTGCTCGACCGCGAGATGCCGCCGGCGCGGGTCCAGCGCGACTTCGAGGAGCTGCGTGACTACATTCGGGCGCTGGTCGACGCCAAGCGGGCCCGGCCCGAAGGGGCGGACGACCTGCTCAGCCGGCTGATCCGGGAACGGGTCGAGCCGGGGGAGCTCGATGTGGACGAACTGGTCGGGATGGCGCTGCTGCTGCTCATCGCCGGCCACGAGACCACCGCCAACATGATCGGGCTGAGTGTCCTGCGACTGACTCGGAACCCGGGGCAGTACGCGATCCTGCGTGACGAGCCCGAACGGGCGGCGGAGCTGGTGGAGGAGTTGCTGCGCTACCTGAGCATCGTGCGGTCCGGCCTGCTCCGGGTGGCCACCGAGGACGTCACGATCGGTGGTCGGCTGATCCGGGCCGGTGAGGGCGCGGTCGTGGTGATCTCCCTGGCCAACCGGGACGCCGACGTCTTCGACGAGCCCGACCGGTTCGATCCGTACCGGCAGGCGCACCAGCAGGTGGCCTTCGGGTTCGGGGTGCACCAGTGCATCGGGCAGCCTCTCGCCCGGGCCGAGCTACGGATCGCGCTGGTGGCGCTGGCTCGCCGCTTTCCCGGCCTTCGGGTGACGGCCGCGCCCGAGGATTTGAGCACCCGGGACAGCTCGGTCGTCTTCGGACTCGACGCTCTGCCGGTGACCTGGTGACCGCCGGCGGCCGGCCCGTCGGCGAGGAGGCAACGGTGCGGGTCGAGGTCGACCGGGACGCCTGCTGCGGGTCGGGCAACTGCGTGCTCGCCGCGCCGGAGGTCTTCGCGCAGGACGACTCCGACGGGCTGGTGCTGCTCCGGGCCGCCACGCCGCCAGCGGGGAGCGGCGAGCGGGTCCGTCGCGCCGCCGATCTCTGCCCGGCCGGGGCCATCCGGGTCGTCTGAGGCCACCGGAGCCTGCGCTCGTCGACCTCCGGGAGCGCCGACCCCGGGGCCGTGCGTCACCCTTGCCAGGCGTACGCCGGGCGACGCTGACTGCCGACGTGGGTGAGCCCCAGGGGCACGGTCCCGCCGTAGAGGGTGGGCGCGCCTCGCGCCTGCGCGTGTCCTACCCGTCGAGGCGTGCCCGCCCGCCGTCCGGCCGGTCGGGGTCCGCCGCCCGGTGCGGCAGCGGTGCTCTGCCGGGCCCCGCCGCGCGGCGACGACGCACCGCGCACCTCACCGAGGTTCCCCGGCCAACGCCGTCGGGTGCGACCGGAGCATCGCCCGGGCCAGGCTCGCCCGGTTCGACACGCCGAGCTTGCGGTAGATCCGGCCCAGGTGGGTGTCGACCGTACGGACGCTCAGGAAGAGCCCGTGTGCGACCTCCACGCTTGTCATACCGCGGCTCACCAGATCGGCGATCTGCCGTTCACGCTCGGTCAGCACGGCCAGCGGGTCGCCACCCCTGGTTGACGTGTCGGGGACGAGACGGCTCTGCTGTCGGCGAACCCGATCGACCAGACGGGCCGAACCGCACTGTTCGGCGAGCGCGGCGGCCCGTCCGAGCCAGGCGCGGGCATCGTCGGTGCGGCCGGCGTCGACCAGCACGGTTCCCGCCGCCGCCATCGTCCGGCACAGGTCCAGGTCCAGTCCCCGACCGGCGAAGCATTCGACTGCCTGCTCCGCGTCGGCCAGCGCCGGGCTGGTTTCCCCGCGTGCGGCGTACAGCCGCATGCGGGCGCGCATCAGGAAGCCCTGACGGCTGACGGAGAGGTTGCGCACCGAGGCCTCGGCCAGGTCGACCCACCGGCTCGCGTCACGCGTGTCACCCATCCGCAGCGCGGCCGTGGACAGCGCCTCGTACCACCGGGACCGGTTCGGCGGGGCGATCCGTGGCATCTCCGGGCCGCCGAGAGCGTCGAGTATCAGCCGACGCCCGCGTTCCGGCTCCGCCACCTTGATCAGCAGGTCCGCCAGGAGACAGGGCACGATCGCATCCTCGGCCGGCCCCTGGTCCCGGACCAGGGCGAGGGCCTGATCGCCCAGGGCGATCACCGCGGCGGCCTCTCGGTCGGAGTCCCGCCAGTACCGTACGAGCGCGAGAAGCGCGGCGACCGAAGCCCGGGCCGTCGACGTGCCTTCCGGTTCGAGCAGTTCCGCAGCCTCCTCCAGGGTGCGGCCGGCCCGGTCGAGCAGTCCACGTTGCAACTCCACCGCCCCCAGCGAGGTCAGGATGGCGGGAAGGATGAAACGTTGTCCGGTTCGGCGGGCCTCGTCGGCACCCCGGGACAGGTGCCGTTGCGCCTCGGTGAACCGGTGCAGGGCGTCCTCCGTCGCGCCCACCAGGTAGAGGGCCGGCAGGTTGGTGACGACGCTGCTGTCCGGCGTGGTGTCCACCAGATCGGCCGCGATGTCGGCGGCCCGGTCCGCGGCGTCGCTGTCCGCGGCGAGCAGGTGCGCCATCGCCATCTGGGCGACGGCGGCCGCCTCCCCGAGCCGGTCCCCGTGCTGCCGGGCGATGGTGGCGGCCTCGCGGGCGTTCAGGCGGGCGGCTTCCTGATCGAGCCGGTCGAGGGCGAGTGCCGCCAGTTCCGTGTGCATGGCCACGGCCGTGGAGGGAGCGCAGGGATGGGTGCCCCGCAGCGCGGCCAGCCCCTCCCGGATCAGAACCGACGCCTCGGCGTGCCGGCCCTGGATCCGGCGTACCCGGACGGCGACTGCCATGGTCGAGGAGAAGTCCCCACCCGGTATGCGGACCGCCCGGGGTAGGAAGGTGTGCACCAGTTGCTGCACGTCGCATCGACCGCCGCGCAGCAACTGGGCCCGCAGGGCCAGCACCTGCGCTTCGTACCAGCGGTCGTCGCCCTCGGGCAGCACTTGTAGCGCGGACTCCAACCACTCAAGGGCATCGGCCGGTGCGTCGTGCATGGTGCTCCGCGCCGCGTCGATCAGAACGGGCAACTGCTCGGGACGGCCCGTGTCGAGGGCCCGGGCGATGTGGTGGGCGCGCTGGATGACCGGAGCGCCGCGAGCCAGCAGTTCGGTCTCCACGCGCCGGTGGGCGGCGAGGCGTTGGCTGGGGCCGATCTGCGCGTAGACGAACCGACGGACGACGTCGTGCCGGAACGCGAAGCGCGGCAGCAACTGCACCGGGCGCATCAGGTCCAGCTCGGTGAGGGTGTCCAGGGCGGACAGTGTCTCCGTGACGTCCAGTTCGGCGACCGCGGCGAGCAGTTCCGCCGAACCGGGGGTACGCAGCACGGCGGCTGCCTGGGCGACCCGCAGTTCGCGGTCGGCGAGTTCGGCCAGCTCGCCGAGCAGGATCAGGTGCGCGTCGGTCATGGCCTCCGTGTCTGCGGCGGCCAGCAGTTGCAGGTAGAGGGGGTTGCCGTCACCCTCGGCGTGCAGCCGGGTCAGGTCCGGCCGGTCACCGAGCAGCTCGCGGGTCTGGCCGAGGTCCAGTGGACCTAGTCGGTGCTGGGTGAGCTGGCCGCGTGCGGCCGCCCGGGACAGCACCGCCGCCGCCCCACGGGACAGTTGTCGGTCCCGGTAGGCGAGGACCAGCAGCACCGGCGCGGTGGTGGTCAGTTCGATCAGCAGCTGCATCTGGTCCCGGTGCGCCGTGTCGAGCAGGTGCACGTCGTCGAGCAGGACAAGGGTGGGTTCCGTTCCCACCACGACCGGCGGACCGGTGCCCGTCCGGCCGGTGGCGGCGACCACCGTGAGGGTGTGCGCCCTGCCCTGCGCCGCGAGGGCGGAGATCAAAGTGGTCTTGCCGATTCCCGGTTCTCCGGCGAGGGCGACGGCTGCGCCGGTTCCCGCGTGCAGGTCGTCGAGCTGACGACGGAGTGCGGCGAATTCCGTCCGGGGCAGCGGGTGACCGGTCGTCCGACCGGATTTCCGTCGAGTTCTTACGAGCCGGTCGGCCGGGCTGGGCGTCATCGGACGATGTCGCGGGACGGCCGCTGGCTGTGGCTGCGGGTGCGCGACCGCAACCCCAGTGTGATCAGATAAGGCCGTTTACCTGGCATTAGGGATCCTTAGGGGGAAGATCCTCTTTGGGGATGTCGAGTACACAAGGCGGACGCTTCATAGTCAACAGCCCACCGCACTCTTCGATCCGGCCAGATCCGGAGTTGATCGGTCCAGGTGTAGTTTCCCGGCGGAGGAAGGATTGCCGTCGATCTGGCACTGGGGTAGAAAGACGGCGGGCCGTCGATTTCAGCGGGGCGACGAGCGTGCCCGCCGCCGTCCGGAGCTGGTCGAGGCTGGTAGAGCCGCGGTCCCAGGCGGCAGTCCACAGGGCTCCGGCAGGGCTCCCGAATCGTGCACGTTGACGACGGTCAGCTCGGACACCATCCGGAGAAGTACGCAGCCGGCACCTGCCACCGAGTACGTAACCGGATCCGTAGTTGTGCGGACGCCTCCCACGGCCACGGCTGCGAGTGTCGGCGGACACGCCGTCACCGTCCTCCACCAGGAAGCGGTCACGGGGGAGAGGAGACAGGATGATCGGGACCACGGTCGGCGGGACGCCGGCGCCGGGCGTACGCCGGGTCGGGCCTGTCACCCAAGCGCCCGAGGTCACCGTGGCGCCGTACGCGGTGGTGCGGGTCGCCGGTGTCACCCTCCCGGAGCCGTCGGCCGTGACCGAGGAGTTCCGGGGTGTCGCCGCCCGCCTGCTGGAGCTGACCGCACGCGCCGAGCGAATGGCCGCGGCGCTCGCCGACGTGCTGCACGAGCAGGTCGTCCGGGCCTCTTCCGACCAGCGTCGGGTGCTGCTGGCCCTGCGCCGCGACGTGCACAACGGGCGCAGCCCGTCGGTGGCGTCGCGTACCCGGCTGGCCGGCTGGACCGACCACCTGCCCGGCCTGGCGTCCTGGCTCGGCCTCCGCGACGACATCGACCGGCACACCGCGGAACTCGACGCCCTTCTCGCGCCGGCGCTCGCCGCCGACCGGGTCGCCCTGGCCGAGCTGTGCCGCACCGAGGAGTTGTCCCGGGCCGTCGCGCTGACCAGCGTGGACCTGCTGCGGGCGCTGCGCCGGGCGGCCGAGCAGGGCCCGGCACCCGACGACCGGGCACGCAAGTCGGAGGCCACCGTGCTCCGGTACGCGCTGCGGGCAGCCACCAGGACCGTGCCGCTGTCCTGGTTCACCCGGGTGGGCTGGGGCCGCTGGGACGGGCCGGTGCCGGACCCGACCGGCTCCCCGGAGGTGGTGGCTGTCGCCAACGCCGACCGGGCCACTCTGTCCGCCCTCGTCCACGCCGTGCTCCGACACTCCGACCGTCGCGGCGAGCTGCCCCACACGCTGGCGCCCGGCCTGTGGGTGGACGGGGCGGTGATCCGGCTGCGTCGCCAGACTCAGGCCCCCGACGCGCCACCCGGGGTGCAACGGGAGGAGGCGCTGACGCTGCCGCTGACCCGGGCGCTGCGGCACCTGCTGGATCTGCTGGAGCCCGGCAGGGTGGCGACGCCGCACCAGCTCGCGACGGAACTGGCCACCCGGCTGCCCCGTCCGGCGTCGCAGGCTTCCGCGGCGGCTCGGGCGTACCTGCACGCGCTCGTCGAACAGGGCGTGCTCCGCCCCGCGTACCCGGTGGACCCGCAGGCCGTCGACGGCCTCGCCGCCGTCGCCGACTGGCTGGCCGGGATCGGCCTGGCCGACGTGGCCGTGTCGCTGCGGGAGATCGATGCCAGGACCACCGCGTTCGCCGGTCTCGACGCGACCGAACGGCCGGCGGCCCTGGCCGGGCTACGCTCCCGCTGGGACGCGGCCTTCGCCCTGCTCGGCGCGGACCGCACGGGTCGTCCGCAACCCCTCACCGAGGACGTGACCCTGGTCCGCCCGGTGGGCCTCGGCCGGGCCCACGGCCGGGACCACCGGGGCACCCTCGCCGCGCTGACCCCGCTCTTCGAACTTTTCGACCAGCACACGGTGGTCCGCCGCCTGGCCCGGGACCGCTTCGTCGCCCGCTACGGCGTGGGCGGCCGCTGCGCGTCGCCGACGGAGTTCGCCGAGGAGTACGCCGCGGTCTGGCAGGCGACGCACCTGGTCGGCGTCGACGGCACCCTGGACCCGACGCTCGACCTCGCCCCCGGTGACGAGCTGCGCGAACTGGCCCGGCTCCGGGCCGACCTGGTGGCCGCCCTCACGACCGACGACGACGGGAACCTGACCGTCCCCGACGAGCTGCCCGACGACGTCGCCCCCAGGCTGCCCCGGTGGCTCACCAGCCGACCCGGCTCGTACGCGGTCTTCGGACAGTCCTGCCACGACGGCGCGTCGTTCTGTGTCAATCACGTGTACGGCGGCTGGGGCCGGTTCACCAGCCGCTTCCTGCGGCAGCTCCCCCCGGAGGCCGAAACGGCCGTCGCCGCCCAGCTCCGGCGCCACCTCGGCGCACGGGTGGCGCAGCTCCGCCCGGTCAACGGGTTCAACGGCAACCTGCATCCGCTGCTCGTCGGCGATGAGATCGCCGACGACCGCCGCCACGGAACCCTGGTCCCGGACGACCTGCACCTGGTCCACGACGTCGCCACCGATCAGGTCCGCCTGGTGGTCACCGCCACCGGTGAACCGTTGGACGTGGTCTATCTCGGGTTCCTGGTGCCGGTGATGCTGCCGGAGCGCCTGACCAGCATGCTCACCGACGTGGGCACGGGATCGGTCGGACTGGGCGGGGCCATGGCGGGCCGACAGCTCCGCCGCACCCCGGTCGGCCCGGTCTGGTGCCGGCCCCGGCTGCGGTACCGGGAGGTGGTCCTCTCCCGGGCGGACTGGCGGCTCTCCGCGGACATCGTCGCCGCCTGGCGGGCCGAGCTGGACGCCCGGCCCGCTGAGGTGGGACGCACCGCCGTGCGCTGGCGACACCTGCTCGGCCTGCCCGAGCACGTCTTCGTCAGCGCCGCCGCCGTCGAGGGCGGGAAGGGGTTGACGGCGTTCATGTCCTACCTGGAACAGCCCCGTTCCCAGTACGTCGACCTCGCAAGCCCGCTGCACCTGCGTTGCCTGTCCCGGACCCTGGCCCGCTACCCGGACGGCGTCGTCCTGGAGGAGGCACTGCCCGCTCCCCGTCCCGGGCAGCCGACGACGGAGGTCGTGATCGAGCTGTACCGTACGGGCACCGATGGGTGAGCCCCGGTCGGCGGCCGCCGCCGACGTCGTCCTGCCGCGCAGGCTTCCGACCTGTCCGGAGGAGCTCCCATGCCCGTGACCGCCGCCCCCGTCCACCCTGGGCGGGGCTCCTTCCACAGCCTGCACTGCTATCTGCACTGGAGTGCGGAACACGTCGACGACTTCATCACCGGCACACTCACACCGCTCATGGAGGGACTGCGTCGGAACGGGACGATCGCCGACTGGTTCTTCATCCGCTACTTCGACGACGGTCCACACCTGAGGGTGCGGGCGCGGGGCGCCGAGGCGCACGAGCACCGCCGGTGGCAGGAACAGTTGGTGGCCGCTGCCCGGGCCGCCGACCATCCGCTGCTCGACCTCGGCACCGCCAGCCGTCCGGGCTGGCCGGGGCACGCACAGGCCCGGCAGGTCGACTACGAGCCGGAGACCGAGCGGTACGGCGGCCCGGCCGCGCTGCCGGTGGCGGAGACGGTGTTCGGCACCTCCAGCCGGATCGCCGCCGAGGTGGTCGCGCGTACGCCGGGACCCGGCCAGCGGATGGTGGCGGCCACCGACCTGGTCCTCGCCACCCTGATCGCCCTCGACCTGGACATGCTCGCCGCGGCCCGATGGCTGCGCCGCAGCGCGACCGCCTGGCGGTGGCACCCGGAGAGCACCACGCTGACCGCGGGCACTGTGCAGGGGCCGGCGCTCGCCGCAGCCACCACGCAGGCTCGCTCGGTGGTACGGCGCTGGCACGAGATCACCGCCTCCGCGGCGGACGGCTCCCGGATCCGGGACCGGTGGGCCGCCCAGGTGCGCGTCGCCCGCGCCCAGCTGGAGAGCTCTGCCGGCGGCGTCGACCAGTGGGCCGGGGTGTGGGCGTCCCAACTGCACATGCTGCTCAACCGGTTGGGCATCATGCCCGACGAGGAGCGCTCCCTCTACCACTTCCTCGCCGCCGCGTTGCTGGCGCCGGACGGCCCCACCGACTTCTTCGCCGACGGCACCGCCAGCCCCGACCGGCGGTACCTGGCGGTCAGCAGCTACGCCCCGGGCCGCATCGAGTGGCAGCGGCCGCGGACGTCGGGCCGGGTGCGGCACGGCGCGCGGCGACGGTCCGGTCCGCCCCTGGCCCTTCCTCCCGCCGCGCCGGTGACGGCCGCGCTCGGCGACGCGCTCACCGCGCGGGCCAGCGGACGCGGCACGCTCTGCGGCCCGATGGACGCCGCGCACCTGGCCACTCTGCTGTGGACCGCCAGCGGGGCGAGTGATCGGGCCGACAGGCCCGGGATGCGCCGGCCCTACCCGAGCGCCGGCGCCAAGTACGCGGTCCGGCTGCGCCTGCTGGCCCGGGACGTGGCCGGCGTCCCGGCCCACCAGTACGACGTGGACGCCGAGTCCCGGCTCCTGCTGCCCACCGGCCCGGTGCCCACCGACGTCGAGCTGGCCACCGCGTCGATGTGGTTCAGGGCCGGACCGGCGACGCAGTCGGCGGACACCCCGGCCAGCCAGGAACGGATCGATCTGTCGGCGCTGCCGGCGCTGCTCGGGGTCTACGTCGACCTGCCCGCGCTGCGGGCCACCTACGGCCTCCGGGCGCTGCGCTTCGGCATGCTCGAGGCCGGTCACCTTGCCCAGAACCTGGCCCTCACGGCAGCGGCGACGGGACTCGGGCTGGGCATGGTCGGTGGGTTCTACGACGACATCGCCCACGAACTGCTCCTCCTCGACGGCGTCGACGAGGTTCTCGCCTACCTGCTTCCGGTCGGCCGGCCCGCCGGGTGACCCCTGGCGGTCGGGCCCGCACGTCGGGCCCGACCCCCTGGCCGGGCCCGGGAGGGGACGGTCACGGGAAGGGATGCGGGTGCAGTGCCAGGTCCTCGTAGCGGGGCCGCCCGGGCAGGCGGCCCAGCACCGCCGGCACAGTCAGCAGCCGGGGCAGCCCCCGCGTCCGCCGGTTCAGGTGACCGAACGTCATCGGCAGGGTGCCGGGGACGACGACCTTGGCAGCGTGCAACCCGAGGGCCTGCCGCAGCTCGGGGATGCTCTGGTCGACGACGACCGGTTCCACCCCGGCCCGGTGGTGCAGGTCCGCGCAGAGCGCGCCGAACAGGGCCGCGAGGTCCTCGACGGGACGGGGCAGTCCCGGCCACACCTCCCGCCAGGCCCGGGTCCGCCCGGCCCCGAGCAGGAACTCGTAGCGCGGCCGTGCCTCCGGCAGGCAGTGCAGCATCATGTGGTCGTCCATCTGACGAACCAACGCGGCATCGTCGAGCATCGGCAGCAGCCGGTCGCGGTCCGCCCGCGCTGAGTCCCCCTGCCACGTGTCGCGCACCTCGTGGAGGTTGACGACCAGCTCCACCACGGCCGAGTGGATCGCCGAGAGGGGATCCAGGTGGGCGCCGGCCGCGAAGAAGGCCGTCGGCGCCCCCACGGCGGGCATCCGGTGGTGCGCCAGCGCGACGACCGCCGGCACGGCCAGGTCGGTGGTGGCGTCGAACAACCGTAGGTCGTAGTCGAGCAGGTCCAGATTGTCGGCGAGGTGCCCGACCAGGTCGAGTTCGTCGGGGAGCGCGACCTCCACCAGCGGGGTACGGGCGTACCAGGCCATCAGGAAGGCGTCCCGTTCGATCACCTCGAACAGGCCGTGCAGGGCCGCCTCCTCCAGGCTGTTGCCGAGACCGCAGCCGTTGGAGGACTCCGACAGGAAGGTCGCCGACGGGCGTTGCCCGAGGTCACCCCAGTACGCCGCGTGCTCCGGCACCGCCACGGGCGTCGCCCGGCTGGGCGACCACCCCGGCACCCACCACGTCGGCACGTCGGGGGCGTACGGGATGTGGTGGGCGCTGGGCAGGTCGGGCAGACCGAGGGCCGCGGGATCGACGGCGCGCTCCGGTCCCAGCTCCGCGAAGGACGACCACTGCCGGGCGGCGGGCCCGTGGGGGGCGTACCCGGCCAGCCGTTCCACCGCTTCGAAGAGCGCCAACCGGTCAGCCTCCGCGGCGGTCGTCGCCCGGCCGAAGCCCGCCACGGTGACCGCCGGACCGGCGACCACCGCCCTGGTGACCGGCAGCCCGTACCCCTCGTGCCGGTGCAGCTGGACGACGTGGCCCAGCCGCGGCTCCAGCAGTGCCCGGCGAAGTCCCGCCAGGTCGGTCGCCGGGTTCGGCCGGCGCAGCCGCAACGGGTTGGCCGGCGGCTGACCGCTGCCGGTGAGCGGCGTCCCAGGTGGAGCCGGGGGCTGCCGGCTGAGGCATCCTTCGCAGCGGACCCCCACCGGCGCCACCGGATGGGCGGACACGCTCCCGTCGGGCGGGACGACCCAGAGCCGCGCGGCGGCGGACTGCGGCTCGGCCAACGCCGACCGGACCACCGCGGCGAGCACGGGCAGCAGGGCCGGCGCCGGCCGACCGCCGAGCCGCAGCTCGGAGTCACCGTGCGGTGTCCGGCCGCCCGGTGCCGCCAGCCTGGCGGCCTCCAGGCAGCGCAGGCAGGTGGCACTGTCGGCGCCGACCAGCGGACCCACCAGCGCCGTACCGCCGTCGAACCGGACGGGCAGGACGGTGCTGCCGGCCCCGGTGCCCCGGTCGGCCAGCCGGCTCAGCAGCGCCGGACTCCACCGGGTCGACACCACCACCGCCGGGCCGGCGCCGGCCCACCCGTCGTCCTCGGCCAGCACCGGATACGGCGACCCCGCCCCCCTCAGCGCCTCGGCGAGCTGGCCGGCCAGGTCGGGGTCCGGCTGCCGGGGACCGTCCCGATCGTCCCCGGGCAACCGAGGGTCACCGGTCATCGCCGGCCCGCAGGACGATGAGCCCGACCGTACGCAGGGCTGCGGCCAGCGGAGCTGGCGGCGTCACCACGATCGGCTCCGCGGGGGCGCCGACGAGGGTCCGCAGTGACCGCCGGAGGGCGGCCTCCCGTTCGGACCCGTCGGGCATGGGCGCGGCCGAGCGGCTCACCCGAGGCGACGCTCCGCAGGGGCCGTGCGAGTACGGCGGACCGGGCCGGTGTGCACGCCAGCCGACCGTGGCGACTGCGGTGAGAGCGGCGAAGGCGACCGCGTCGTGGGCCGTGGCCTCGATCGCCCAGCCGAGTTCCATCCACCCACCGGGGTCCGTCGTATCCGGGCCGCTCACGACGGCCAGCTGCGCCCCGGGGGCGAGCCGGCGGACGTGCACGGTCGCCGGGACGCCGAGGCGGCGGGTCAGCGTACGCCACCAGCGGCGGGCTGCCGGCGCGTCGAACGCCGACGGGGGGACAGCCTCCCCTGACGTGACGCCGGCCGAGGCCACCGACCGGCGGGCGAGGCGGCGCAGCAGCACTCCCTCGGCATGGCTGCGGTCCACCCCGCAGGCCAGCACGGCGGCCCCTCCGGTGGACACGCTGAGCAGCTCCACCGCTGCCAGCGTGGCGTGCAACCGCGCCGTGGAGGTGTCCGGACCGTGCCCGGTGACGAGCGTCCCACCGGCCGGGCCGGGAACACTGCCGACCCGGCACCGGGCCAGTCCCACCGGCAGTTGTGGCAGATCGTCGAGCTCCACCGGCGGCAACACACCGAGTTCCGGGTCGGTGAGGGAGGTGGGTAGGCCCGCGTGGACGGCGTCGTCCCGCCGGTCGGGGGCGTCGACCGCCGGTGACCGTACGCCGGGCGGCCACGGGTGGGCGGTGGCGCGCAGCGGGTCGCTCCGCACGACGAGCGCCGTCGGCGTGGTCGGGTCGGTCAGCTCGGCGAGCGCGCCGAGGAGCCGGTGCGCGGCGCAGGCGCCGGCCACCACGGAAACCGGGTCGCCAGGGGCCGTCGCCGCGCCGTCAAGTCCGAGCCGCTCGGCGATCAGGCCGGACTGGGCCCGCAGTTGCCTGCCCGGGCCGACGGGGGTGACGTAGCCGACCGTGGCGCTGGCCCCGGTCACCACGGCACGCCCGTCGCTGGCGGCGAGGGTGACGCGTCCGGCGTCGCGCGGTGGGTCGATGCGGGTCGCGGCCCGCCGGACCCGGGCTCCGGCGGCGGTCAACGCCTCGATCGCGGCGGTGGCAGCGGGGCCCGCTCCCGTGACGGTCACCGATTGCCGGCCGATGCCGGTCCAGGACGCGGCGGGGTCGGTGGCGACCGAGGCCAGCCAGGTGGCGACGGCGGGTGGCGGCACCGGGGCCGGTCCGCAGGCGGCGGCGGGGGCATGGGCGTGCCCGGTGCTGGTCCAGTGCTCCGGCACCCGGACCAGCAGGTCGTGTTCCCGGAGCAGGTCGGCCAGCCGGTACAGGGCGAGGGCGACGGGCGGGCGTGGCGACAGGTCGCGCAGGTCGGCTGTGGTCCGGCCGGACGCGAGGCGCCGGGTGAGCAGTTGCCAGAGCCGCCACAACTGTGGCGCGCCGTCCAGGGTGAGGCTGGTGTCCCAGGACCGCAGGTGCAGCCCGCCGTCGATCCGGGTCGCCTGCACGGTGGGGCGGAGTTGCCAGGAACTGGTCGACATCTGCGCGCCTCACCGGTTGGGGAACGGCTGGGGTCGTCGGAAGGAGTCCGGGGTTGGAAGGGCGACTGTCGCCGGGCCCGGCGACAGTCGCCTCGTCACTCAGGCAGCGCGGTGCGCGCTCCGCGGCGGCTACAGCATCGGCTCGTCCGGACTGATGGAGCAGGAGCAGGACGCCAGGCACGCGCTGATCCGGGACGCCCCGGTCTCGGGGATCGCAACGGTGTCGCGCATGACCGTCACGGTCAGGCCGCTGAGGTCGAGATCGTCGAGCTCGAACTCGTCGTCTTCTCGTTCGATCGGCATGTGGTCACCTCCCTTCGAGGTGGGATGAGGCCCGGGCACGCCGGGATGGCAGAGATTCTTCCGGCGGCCGGTGCGGGGCGTCGTCAGTAGTTTTGCCGACATCACTACTTACCCACGCTCGGTGGCGCTGCTGCCTGCCCGGCCGGGGTCCGCCCCTGGGCGACCCCTCGGTGGGTGGCGTGTCATCCTGCGCAACGCCACGGCCGAAACGTTCTTCGCCACACTGAGCGCAGGGTGTGATGCCCGGCTCGCGAGCGAGCCGTCTGCGGGCCTGTGCTGACCGGCCCGTCGGTTCCGCTTCAGGCGCAGCCGCGGTACTGCAACGCGGCGTCCTTCATGTAGGCCCAGAGTGCCAGGCCGTTCCAGTAGTCGTAGGTGAGTGTCCAGCCGTTGGCGGTGTTGCCGGTGGGGCCGGTGACGACCTGTCCGTAGCGGCGGGTGCCGTACAGGGTCGACTCGTTGGGGGCGGTGTACATGCCCGCGTAGTCCCAGACGACGGTGAAGCTGCTCGTCGTGCAGGCCGCCTGCGCCGTCCCGGCCGGCACGAGGGCCGTCAGTGCGGTCGCGGCGAGGCAGGCCGCCGTCGTGTGTAGTAGCAGTCGTCGCACGGTCACCGCGTCATCCTATCGATGGTTATGGACGAATGTACTTCGACTGTGCCTTCAGCAGGACGCTCTGTCGACGGACAGCTTCGGCGGTCGCACGGACCGGCACCGTGTCGGGCATCGGCGTCGGTGCACTCCGTCGCTGGTCGGACGGATTCTCCCGCGTGGGTCGGAGCCCGGGTCATTCCCGGTGGGGAGGCCGATGTGGGTCCGCAGACTGACGTTTCCGGTTGTCGGCCCAGGGCACGATGGGCAGCAGTCACGTCACACGGGAGGCGACATGCACCTGTCACGCCGCAGTTTCCTGCTGGCCACCACCGGTACGGCGCTCGCGACGCCCCTGCTGGCCGGTGCCGGCCCGGCAGTCGCGGCCGGCCGTCCGCCCGCCGGGTCGCTGCCGGACGCGGCGCTCACCGCCGACCTGCGCGCGATCACCGAGGCCGGCATGCCCGGTGTGTTCGCCGAGGCGCGGGACGGACGGGACCGGTGGCGGGGCGCCAGCGGGGTGGCCGACGTGACGACCGGTCGACCGGTGCTGCCCGGGTTCCAGCACCGGGTCGGCAGCATCACCAAGACCTTCGTGGCCGCGACGCTGCTGCAACTGGTCGGTGAGCGCCGGATCGCGCTGGACGCCCCGATCGGCCGGTACCTTCCGGAGTTCGCGGTCGCCGGGGTGACCGTCCGGATGCTGCTCGACCACACCAGCGGGATCAGCGACTACGACCACGTCATCTTCGCCACCCCGGAGGACATCGAGCGGCACCGGTCCACCACGTTCACGCCGCGTCAACTCGTGCAGGCCGGCCTCGGTCAGCCGTCGACCGGGGCACCGGGCGCGGCCTTCTCCTACTCGAACACCAACTACATCCTGGCCGGGCTGATCATCGAGCGGGTCACCCGTCGGTCCGCCACCGACGAGGTGCACCGGCGGATCCTCCGGCCGCTCGGGCTGCGGCACACGTACTTCCCCGGCGTGCGTCCCCGGATCGCCGGCCCGCACAGCAGGGGCTACGTCCCGTGGTACGAGGGCGAGCTGCGCGATTTCAGCGTCAGCAACATGTCCTGGGCCTGGACGGCCGGGGCGCTCGTCTCGACCATGGCCGACCTGAACACCTTCTTCCGGGCGCTGCTCGGTGGCCGGCTGCTCCGCCCGGCTCAACTGGCCGCGATGAAGACCACCGTGCCGTTCGACCCGGCTCAGCCGGAGGCCGCCGGCTACGGGCTCGGCCTCTACCGGATGACCTGGCCCACCGGCGACGTCTGGGGGCACGACGGCCTGGTCTTCGGGCACAGCGCCATCTCGCTGCACACTCCGGACGGTCGGCGGCAGGTGAGCCTCGCCCAGAACGTGACGCACTACGCGCTGCCCGGCACGCCGGACCCGATCGGCGAGGCGGTCGGCAGGTTCCTGAACACGGCACTGGTCGGTGAGAGCCCCGTCGCGGCGCGGACTGCCACCGCCGCCCGGGTGCCTGCGGTCGTCCCGGCGCCGGGCGCACCGACCCTGGTCAGGCCACTGCCGCAGCGCTGACGCTGTCGCCCGGCAGCCGCGACCGGACCCCGTACTCCGGTCGCGGCTGCCGGGCGGCCGCCCCGTCGACTCGCTCGGCGTCCGGCTCGCCCGCGTGACCGGTTCAGCAGGTCATGTCGATCTCCAAAACCGCGACCTCGTGCCGGTCGACCAGCAGCACGGTGGTCTGTGGGTCCTCCTCGAAGTCCTCGTCCTCGGGTGGCCAGGTCGTCGGCAGCAGCCCGGCATATCCGATGTGGACACCGGCACCCATCCGGGCCAGGACGAGATCGATCAGGTCGTCGCCCAGGAACGTCGCGAGGTGGTCGGCCGGCAGCTCCGGGAACTCGTCGATGCCGTCCCAGCTGCCGTCGAACAGCTCGCTCAGGTGCATGCGTACCAGATTGCGGAGACCGGCACGCAGGTCCACGGCCGGTACGGGCCGGAACGCCTCCTCGTCGTGTTCGTCCGCGTCCTCGCGGTTCTCGACCCACCAGCGGGCTGCGGCGGCCACCGGATCGCCGGCCCCGGGGTCGAACCGGCCGATCCGGAACCGGAAGGTGACCGGGCTGTTGTTGTTGACCCAGAGCAGGTCGCTCAGCAACGTCATGATGCAGGCCAGCCGGGTCCGCAGGGCGGCGTCGGCGCCATCGGAGTCGGTGACCGGCGGCTGTCGAATCTCGGGAGCCGGATGCAGCGAGACCCGCAGGGTGCTGCCGTCGAAGTCGCGGTGCAGCAGGTGCAGCGGCGCCGGCCGGCCCGGCTCGTTCGGCCGCTCGCTGTCGGTGGTCAGCCGGAGCAGATCGGCGTACGGGCCCGCCAGCTCGTCGGCGATGAACCGCACCAGCACTTCCGCGCGCCGGTCGGGTGTCCCCACCACGGCCGAGATCAGCCCGACGAGTTCGGTCGCCACCTCCTCGTCGGTACGCACCGGCTCGTACGACCGTCCCGGCCCGACCGACACCCGACTGGTCAGCACGGTCGCGCCGGTGACCTCCGGAAGGTCGGCGGCGTCCGCGATCTCCGTCAACGGCGGCGGCTCCGGCCACTGCTGATCCCGGCGGGACCTGGTCCGGCCGGACACCACCGTCGACGACCAGCCGGCGGCCTGCTCCGGCGACCACGCCGCCAGCAGCCACACCGCCGCCAGGCGTACCCAGTGCTGGTTCGTCAGCCGGCGGCCATCCTCCCGCTCGACCGGGTCGGGCTGTCGGTACCAGGAGTCGGTGTAGGCCGTGGTGCGTTCCACTGCGGCAACCCTTCCGCGTCGAGAAGTGCGAAGGTAACAGGCGATGGTGACAATTCCGTCCACAGTGCGGGGAGGGGCGCCGTGGTCCGCTTGCGGCCGATGGCGTCACGGCCGGAACTGTCGGTCGGGGCTCCTACGATCACGGCCATGTCGGCTGCCTTCACCGCGCTGTGGACCCAGGACGTCTGCCGGGAGCTGCGTCGTCACCGGGTCGGCGAGCGGCCTCCGGTGGCGTTCAGCGGGGTGCACCAGTCCCTGCCCAGTTGGACCAGCGTCGGGGTCGGCGACTCCGTCTTCGCGCTCCACGTCAACCGTTGCGTGCTGCACGTGGTGAGCCGCCTCCGCGTCGTCGACAAGCAGCGGCGCGACTGCTGCGGCAGCGCCCCGGTGACCTGGCGGGATCCGGCCCATCCGGGCCACGATGCCTGGGCGATGCTCGGTGCGGACGGGTGCGGAGCGGTCCCGGTGCATGTCGAAGCCACCCCGATCCGCTTCGACGTCACCGTTCCCGGCGACCTGCTCGGCACACTGACCTGGCGCAACCGGCGCGGTGACCAGCGCACCCTGAAGTACGTCGTCGACGGCCGTCTCGAACGCTCCGTCAGCCTCCAGGGCGTCTACCGCCTGACCGACGAGTCCGCCGTCGCACTGGGCGCTCTGCTCGACAGCTCGCCAATCCCGAGCCGATCGGCACAGCCGCTCCACCCGGCCCGCTAAGTCCGTGGTCGGCGCGGGTGCGGGTCACCGATGATGACGGCCATGGTCACGCCCCGACGAGCCGACACAGCCACCGCCGCCGGTCAGCCGCCCGACGACGACGGCCCGGCTGACTCGTTCACGGGTACGTCAGTGGCCCTGACGCCACGTTCCTGGCGGACACCCGTCGACTAGGACATGTCTGTTGAATCGGGCGGCCGGTCAGTGGGTCACCCAGTCCGGGACCCACACATCATCGGTGGTCTGCGGTCCTGAGGCTCGCAGGTGGTCCCGCAACGCGGTCAGCACGGGGTGCTGGTCCCCGGTGCGTATGAGCAGCACGTGCGGGTAGAGCGGGGTCGGTTTGCGCAGCGGGATGCGGCGCAGGTGGTAGTTCTGGGGCCATAGGTAGCGGTCCCCGCTGCCGACCAGGGTTGCCAGCGAGGCCGAGTCCGCCAGGGCATCCATCAGGGCCTCGTCGCCGAAGTTGGGGCCGAGCGCGTCGATACCCAGGCCGAAGGCCTGCGACAGCGACCGGTAGAACTGCGCCCACTCGGTGCCCGGCCTGATCCCGGGGATCCAGATACGGTGTCCGGCCAGGTCGGCGGGCCTGACCCAGGCCGCGCTGGCCAGCGGGTGACCGGGCCCGACCAGGAGTTCCAAGGGCGAGTCCAGGAGTCGTTCGGCGCTGATCCCGGCCGGGACCTGGTCCGCCGCCAGGGCGCGGAACGAGGCGTCGATGGTTCCTTCGAGTACGGCCCGGGCGGCCTGGACGGCGTTCTCCTCGTTCAGCGTGACCGCGTCCAGGCCGGCCTCCGGACGGGATCGGTAGAAGCGGTAGACGGCCTGGGCCGGAGCGATGCGCCGGTTGAGGACGTCCACGCGCAGCGGGCGTACCCCGGGGCGCGCGGCCTGCTCGGCCTGCGCGACGGCGGTCAGGACCTTCTTGGCGTGCGGCAGGAAGACCTGCCCGTCCAGGCTCAGCCGGGAGCCGCGGGAGGTGCGTACCAGGAGCGCGACTCCCAGGTATTTCTCCAGGGCCGCGACCCGCTTGGAGGCCGCCTGCTGGCTGATCCCGAGCTCGTCGGCCGCAGCCTGGAACTGGCCGGCCCCGGCCACGGCCACGAAAGTGCGCAGCGCTTCGACATCCACACCCCACTCTACGGTCACAACCAATGGTTGTGTATGGGTGCGTGCGGGGTTGTTTGATCGCGCCTTCGCCGAGGTGTTGTGATCAGCGCATGCCCACCACCACAGACCAGGTCATGTATGTCCAGACGCCCGAGTTCGCGCGCTATGCGGAGCGGATCGCACAGGTGACCGACGCGACCTCGCGGTTGAACGTGCTGCCGTTCAGTGACGCCGAGGGCCGCGCTGAACTACTGATGGTTGTCTTCGGTGCTCCGTTGCCGGAGTCGGTGACGATCTACCCGCCCTTCTTCACCGAGTACGGCCTGGGCACGACGTTCGGGAAGAACGTCTTCGTCAACCAGGGCTGCACGTTCATGGACCACGGCGGCATCCGCATTGGCGACAATGTCATGATCGCCCCGAAGGCCAGCCTCATCACCGGCGGCCACCCTCTGCCGCTGGCCGAGCGGCGCGAGTACGTCACCAGCGCTCCGATCGTGATCGAGGACGACGTCTGGATCGGCGCGGCCGCCGTGGTCACTCAGGGCGTAACCATCGGTGCCGGAGCGGTCGTGGCCGCCGGCGCTGTCGTCACTCGTGACGTGCCTGCCCGCACGCTGGTCGCGGGAGTGCCAGCACGGGTGGTCAAGGCGATCGACTGACCCGTCCAGCCGAGCGCGCCGGCATCCAACTCCCTGACGGCGCGCTCGCCCGGAGGGGCGTTCTGTTCCCGATGTGGCATGGACGGCGACAGTGAACCCGACCTCATCGCCCGCAAGCCCGCCAGCGAACCGACGCTGTTCCGCGGTCCGATTGGTGACTTCCCGATCACGCCTCGCGGCATCCTTGCATAGCGTCACGGGATGCAGCCGATGGAGCCACCCCCCGCGCAGATCTCGAGCCCTCCGCTGGTACCCGTCACACCCTTCACCCCGCCGCCCATGCCGGTCCACCACGACGAGCCGATCCGCCCGCCGCGGGACACCGCCGCTGCCCCCGCACCGGCCCTGCAACCGAATCAGGCATTGACTGCGCGTCTGGCGCACTGGTCCGCTGCCGAGCAGGTGGTCGCCGACGTGGTGAGGGCCCTCAACGCCGCGTGCGGCACGCCGCTGACCGTGGCACTGCTCGACAACCCCGTCGGCAGCGACCACCTGCCGGCCACCAACACCATCGTCCTCTCCCGGAAGTACGCGACACCAGGGCTCGCCGCCGTCGCCGACAAACTGATCCTGTACCGGTTGGCCACGGCATTCGAACGCCTCGGCGTGAATACGAGCGACGCGGAGGCACTTGATTCGTACAACGGGCGGCAGCAACGGCTGTGGCGGTTGGCGAACCCGCCGCAGGACCCGCCGCCCGCCGATGTGTACCGCTTCTACCACGGCACCAACAGGTGCAACTACTACGGCGACGGCATTCAGACCACGGGCCTGACGCCGAGCCAGGCGGGCAGCACCCTCGGCTGCAAGCGCTGGGAGAAACACGACATCGCCAGCGAGAGCAAGGACCAGGGTTGGAACACCGTCACCCTCGACTTCGAGATCGCGTTGTCCTACGCCCGGCAGCACACCGAATGGGCTATGGGGATGAAACGCAACGAGCCGGCCCTGCGCGACGTCGCCGACGAGGGCGGGCTCGTCCTTACCTTCGACATGTCGAAGGATGCTGTGGACGGCAACGGCCGGTGGCGCCGGGACAACAGCGGCGACCCGAACAACTTCCAGACCGAGGAAGCGATACCGGCGGAATGGATCCGAGTGGCAGAGGCGCTCGGCATCCCGGGGCCCATGACGGCTGTCGCGCCACCGCCGACCGTCACCAGGGCTCCGATGCCCAAGGCGGACCCGCCGCCGGGCACCGGCAGGCGACGCGTCTACCCCCCAACCGGCTTCTGAAGGGCCGTGAACTCATGCTCCACGAGACGAATCACCGCATCGCCCTGATGCTCGCCGTAAGGCTGACGGCGGATGCGGCCGTCCGCCATACCCTGACCCGGTGCTAGCTGCCGAGGCTCCGAAGATCACCGATTGGATGCAGGCATGGGGAAGCTTGGCCGGGCTGGTGATGTCGACCCTCGCCGTCATCGTCACCGGCCTGCTGCTTCGTCACGAAATCCGGGTCCGCCGGGAGGACAAGCGAGCCAGCGAAGCTGCGCAGGCCCGCTTGGTGATTCCCGTCCTGACCTTGGATGGTCTCTCGGAATATGAGGCCGTCAGGGTCTACGGCCCATCGAATCCGGCATCGGTAACGCTCACCAATCACAGCGCCGCGCCGATCTTCGACGTCCGCGTCGATGTCGTATGGGAGAGAGCCCGCCGCTGGTCGGGCAGCCGCCGATACTCAACAGAAACGGTGACATCAGGCGGAATCCGGCGCTTCACCGTGGTGGAGAAAACGGTGGCGGTGGACTACGAGCTGCCGGCAGAGGGGGCGAGCAGCGGGCAGGCAAGGATCCGGTTCACGGACGCGGCCGGACTGGCCTGGGAGAGGGTGGGCCTTCAACCCCCCGCTCGTTACACGCCGTCGGAGAGCCCCATGGGAAGGGCGTTCCGACTGCTTCCCTGGCTGGTCTTCGTGATCTACGTCGTTCTGCCTGCGATCGTCATCACCGCTCTCATCCTCATCGCCTGGCTCCTGCCGTAGTGCCAGCGGGCACGAACGCATACCGCGGCACCGCCCGGAACGCCGCCTCCAGGACCTTGGAGGTGATGCTGCGCCACACCTTCGTGACCACCATGCTCGAGCACCCGGACAGCCGCCCATCCATTGTCGACCTCCGTGCGGCGATCGACCCATTCCTGCGGGCCGGGCCACCGCCGACTCGTCACGAACATGAAGACGACGCCTGCGCGCTCGTCCCGGGTCGCCCCGTCGACCCGGTTGCGGTAGTCGCGCTGCGCCTTGTCCTGAGGGTCGCGGCCCGTGCCCAGTTCCCAAACGGAGCGGCCCGGCGGCAGGAACGGCGGCGCACCAGATGGGCTCGCGACCTCGCCATCGAGGCCGGGCAGCCTGACGGCTTCGGCGGGGGCATGCGGAGTGTCTCCGTAGCGGCCACCGCGAGGATGAGGCGCCTGAGCAGCGTCGGCCGGCACGCAGCCGCGCTGGGAGATCGCAACCTGTCCAGGACCGACCCTGGCGCCCGGTCTCCGGACCGGGCGAGGATCGCAACTACCCCGAGCAGGCGTTGCAGCTCACTGGCAATCGGCGCTGTGCCCAGTCGCGGGGTTCAGTCATGAGGGACGGCCACCTCCTGGCGCAGAGCCTCGACGTCGACGTCGAGAACCGTGCCGGCCCATTCTGCGTACCACACCTTCGATGAGGTCGCTGTCGACGGTGCGCGGGGCGGTGCCGAGCACGAGCAGCACAACCCGCCACGTACAGCGCGAGATGCCGCCGCGCATCCGCATCTGCCGCCGGTCGAGCGTTTCATAGCGCTATCGATGTTCGGCCAGAGGGGCGGCTCGGCCCTAACGGTAAGCGCGTGTCCATCAGCGCCAACCAGACCTCGGTTCTAGGTTCTTGCCGAGTCAACCGGACGTGCTCTGGACAGTGTCGCGATGAGTTCGGCGGCGACACGCACCGAATCGTCGGCGTACGGCTCAGCCTTGATCTCGGCGTGGAGAGCCTCTACGGCTTTCAGCAGAGTGCCGCGGAGCTCCTCCAAAGGTGCTTCGCCAGTCGAGATGGAGATCACCACATCCTCGTCGCGATCACAATTGGCCTCGATGTGCACGGTCGGCTCGCACGCGCCGGTCCGACGGTAGTACAGGAAGTACGGTCCGTCGAAGATGTACGAGAACGCCTCTGGTTCTCCGCCGCAGATGGTTTCGTACGCGGTCACGGCTGAGCTCAGCACGGACAGTGGTAGGTCGGTCCACCCGGGCTCCGGAAAGTCGATGCCGTGCAGGGTGAGCCAGACGGCCCCCGTGATGCTTCCGTCGACCGTCGTCGGGGCCCTGACGTTGGCGACATGCCACACCGCGACGTCGTTCATTGGCCAGACAGCGTGCGGGCTACCTGATGAGTGATCACTATTGCATTCAACCTGACCATGTCGGTACCGGCACGGCCAAGGTACGTGTACGGAACTGCCGCGATCTGATAGCTGCGGGGGGTGATGGCTTGTCGCCGGCGGCTCGGCCAATGCCTCTGATCGGCCGTCACAGTTGCAGACGCAGGGCTGAGGGCGAGCGGTGGCCCGATCGCATAGGGTCGCCAGGCTCAGTCGAGCAACCAGCCGTGTAGTTGCGTGCCGTACGGAGTCAGGGCGAGCGCCGCCAGGGCGAACCAGACTCCCGTGCTGACGACGAGCCAGCCGAACGCTTGCCGGTCGCCGACCCGCCAGGTTCGGATAAGGGCTGCCACCCCGAGGACCAAGGTCACGAAAGCGAGCGGGTAGACGAACATCGCCAGCACCCGAGCGAGTTCGAACACCCAGAGCAGCGGGTTCCACGCCGAGTCCGGGCCGACCGGCGGAAGTGAATCCTTCGGGTCACCCAACCGATCCACCCTCGGGTCCAGCACAGCCGGGAGATCCCTGACGTGCAGTGCGGCTACGAGCAGCACACCGAAGCTGCCGATCAAGGACATCGTCAGCAACAGCAACTGCGCCGCCACCACTATGCGACCGCCGAATGAGGTGGCCGAGACCCGATCCTGTCGACTCATCGGCGCAACGTACACGCTCGGCATCGACCTCGAAAGCCCACGCCTGGCAGACCTAGTGCACCTGTGAGGGCAGGCCATCGTGACGCACCTCGGGAGGGGCCTGGGCTGTATGGAGTGTCCTGAAGCGCTAAGGGTCCTGTCCCAAGAATCAGAAGATCTCCGATGGAACGGCGCCGGCGTGGATTCCCTCTGGGACTACCGGGCGTCGCGCCGACGACGCGCGCGCTCGAACTCCGCGACATCCGACATCCAGGGACCGTGCTGTTCGAGTGCGGCGCAGCCGCCGCGGACGAAGGCGCTCACCAGGTTCCGGTACCCGCCGATCCCGTCGACCAGGCTGTACTCGACCTGGTACTGCGGATCCGACCCGGCTTCCCCGTGGCGCACCGTCGTGATCCGGGCGATGGAGTCCGCGTAGAAGTGCAGCTGGATCCCCTCGCCCATCTCCTCGTCCTCGATGGTGAACACTTCGTTGTCCGCGGCAGAGCGATCGGCGACGAACTCCCAGAACTCGGCGGAGGCAGTGCGGGGACCGTCCCGTCGCCACTTCTTCTCGCCGCCCTTGTCATCGGTGAACGACAGGGCCGCCTTTCTCGCGCTCTCACCGAGGTCGGCGTGGTCGTCGGCAGCATCCTCGTCGTCTTCCGCCGGGGTGTTCCTGGAGCGGTCCGCAGCCTCCGAGCACATCAGAAAGCTCACCGTCCGCACCGCGTCATCGACGAGTTCGGGGTACGCGCGGCGCACGGCCGCGTCGACCGTCGCCGCCATCCGGTCCCAGTCGCGCTTGTCCGTGGCCCGCCTTCCCCGCCGCGGATCGAGGCCGATCCGCATCCCGGCGCATGCCTGCTCCGCAGTGGCGATCACACGCATGACCTGGGGGAGCAGTGCGGGGTCAACGGCATCGGGTATCCGCCTGGGAATCGTCGCGCCATGCAGATACTGGCCCGTGTACCTCAGAATCTCCGCGTCGAGTGGCCCGAGGACTGCTCCGCGCTCGGCGCGACGGCGGTCGGCGTGATACTCCTGGGCACGTTTCTCGTTCGACCTCTCCGTCGCCGCGCGCATCGCCTCGCAGACCTGACCGCGCTCAAGTAGGGCGATGTCGGCGCCGTGGGCGACGAGCCGGCTCCTGTCCCACCGGATGCGTCGGAAGAGCGCGTCGACGTCCGCGGGCGAGGAGAGCAGGACCGGGTCCAGGAGCGCGGCGGCAGCGTCCTCGTCGAGCCGGCCACGGGTTCCGGCGGCGTCGCACAGCGGAAGAGCGGCACTCCACAGCAGCAGGTGTCTGGCCAGGTCCTCCCGGATCACCGCGAGGTGGGCCTCCCCGATCGGGAACGTGAACGTGCGAGGCTCATGGTTGGCGTCGGCCCCGGCGGCGAGCATCAGCTTCAGCTCGCCGTCCTCGCGGATCACGTTCGGGATCCAGCCGCTGCTACGCGTGAAAACGACGTCTCTCACAGCTCAGGCCTTCCCGCAACGGCACCGGCTGGGCGTGGTCGCTCCGGGCCCACGGCGAGTGTTACGGCGATGGTGCGGCCCACCCCGCACCGCCTGTTCACGACCACCGCGCAGTTTCGACGTCGAGGCGTGGGTCGGTGCGTACCCAGACCTCGCCCCCGGCGGCCCCGGCCGGGGCGTCGACTCGTTCGAGACCGAGGAATTCGATCAACTGGAGCAGTTCGGCTCGTTCGGCTCGGTCGTCGTCGACACCGTGCGAGTCGAAGAAGACGTAGTACTTGTCGCTCGGGTCGACAATGCCCGAATCTGCCCAGATCCGGGCGACTTCTTCGATCGCCGCTGCTTCCGTCGTGATCGTGGCGGCGCGGGCGGCACCGCGGGTCTCCGGTGACGCGTCGAGGTCCGAGAGGTTGGAGAACCACTGGCCGAAGCGGTCGAGGCCGGCATATCCGTTCTCGAAGAACAGCATCGCGCTCGGAAGGTAGCGGTTGGGCCGGTCGACCTGGAGGTGTTCCGATCGAGGTTGGTCCGCGTCCCTGGTCCGGGAGATCACCCCCAGCCGGGGCATGAGTACCACACTCTGCCCCGCCGGCTCATCCCTGATGGTGTAGGTGTCAGACTCGCGACCCCGGAAGAACGCAGAGAACGCTACGTAGGCCTCCTGGGGGTCGCCCACCGAAACGTGTTGGTCGTTGCCATCACCCACTGAGAAGACGAACTGCTTCGGTCCGGGTTTGTAGGGGCGAGCCATGTGCGTCCTCCGGTCACGTGCGACAGCTCCACCACGGTAGTGGATCAGTGCGGAACTGCCTGCGGCCCTGGTCACAGGCGTGCGGTGCGCGCTGGCCCCGCGCGAGCGACCAGCCGCCCGCAAGCCCTGAACGGGACCAGCCCTCAAGCGGACTGAGGAGGCGCGGTGGGGGTGGCGGCGGCGCCGGCCCCACTGTCACGTCCGGGGAGCGGCGCCGGCGGGGCGAAACGTCGGCATTGGCGGTTGGTGAACGACTGCTATCCCGGGCGGCGGTCGGCCGCGATCATTGCCCGGAGATAGATGTGAGCCAATCTCACCTCCGGGTGGAACGCCCGGGCGCGGAGGGCGAGACGTCGGCACGGCAGCCGGGCGTACCGAAGGCCCGACTCCGCGTCCCCGGAGGAATTCATGCCCCGTCCCCCACTCCGCGCCAGGCTCGCGGCGTTCACCGCCGCCGTCCTGACCGCGAGCGTCCTGACCGTCACCCCGCCGTCACCGGCACTGGCCGCCGCCACGTTCGCCGCCAACGACTACTGCCTCGGCCAGTGCGCCGACATCCTGCCGCCCGGGCAGAACGGCAACGCCACGCTGGCCGCCATCCTGGCCCACCAGGCGCTCGGCACCCGCCCCGCGCACTCCAGCGACCAGCTCGACGAGTACGCGAACCTGGTCTACAACTACGCCGGGCTGACCGACGAGCAGATCGCCCACTTCTTCAACGACGCCTCCTTCGGCGTCCCCGCCGCGCAGATCGAGAGCACCGTCTCGCCGCGCGCCGACGTCACCATCGTGCGGGACAAGGCCACCGGCGTCCCGCGCGTCACCGGCACCACTCGCGCCGGCACCATGTTCGGCGCCGGCTACGCCGGGGCGCAGGACCGGCTCTGGGTGATGGACCTGTTGCGGCACGTCGGCCGTGG
Source organism: Micromonospora sp. DT46 (assembly GCF_049841735.1). Taxonomy (NCBI): domain Bacteria; kingdom Bacillati; phylum Actinomycetota; class Actinomycetes; order Micromonosporales; family Micromonosporaceae; genus Micromonospora; species Micromonospora sp. DT46. The sequence goes on from NZ_JBNCKW010000009.1 coordinate 142,363, forward strand.
CAAGGTCACCTCGTTCGCCGGCGGCGCCCCCGGCAACCGGGAGCTGGAGCAGAGTGTCTGGGCCAACTCGCCCTACACGGAGGCGGACCTCCAAGCCCAGGTCAACGCGCTGCGCACCAAGGGCGCCCGGGGCCAGCAGCTCTACACCGACGTGGTCGACTACATCGCCGGCATCAACGCCTACATCGACAAGTCGATCGCCGACGACAACTACCCCGGCGAGTACGTGCTCGCCGGCGCCGGCAAACCGAAGCACTTCACCATGACCGACCTGATCGCCACCGCCGGCGTGATCGGCGGCCTCTTCGGCGGGGGCGGCGGCAGCGAGATCCAGTCCGCGCTGGTCCGGGTGGCCGCCCGGGCCAAGTACGGCGCCACGGAGGGCGACCGGGTGTGGGCGGCGTTCCGGTCGCAGAACGACCCGGAGACCGTGCTCACCCTGCACGACGGGCAGAGCTTCCCGTACGGCGCGACGCCGCCCGGCGCGACCAGCGCGGTGCTCCCCGACGCCGGCACGGTGGTCGCCGAGCCCCTCGCCTACGACCAGACCGGCGGGGCCGCCGCGCGCACCGGCGCCAGCACCGCCACCCAGGAGCTGATCGGCGGCCTGGCCAACCTGCGCGCGCACGGCATGTCCAACGCGGTCGTGGTCTCCGGACGGCACACCACCACCGGCAACCCGGTCGCCGTGTTCGGCCCGCAGACCGGCTACTTCGCCCCGCAGCTACTGATGCTCCAGGAGTTGCAGGGACCGGGCATCAGCGCGCGCGGCGCCGCGTTCGCCGGGCTGAACCTCTACGTGCTGCTCGGTCGCGGCCAGGACTACGCGTGGAGCGCCACCTCCGCCTCGCAGGACCTCACCGACACGTACGCGGTGCCGCTGTGCACCACCGACGGCAGCGCGCCGACGCTGCGCACCAACCGCTACCTCTACCACGGCCAGTGCCTGGCCATGGAGGCGCTGGAGCAGCGCAACTCCTGGTCGCCGACGCTGGCCGACTCCACCCCGGCCGGGTCCTACACGCTGCGCGCGCTGCGCACGAAGTACGGGCTGGTCGCCTACCGGGGGCTGGTGAACGGGCAGCCGACCGCGTTCACCAAGCTGCGCTCCACCTACCGGCACGAGGCCGACTCGGCGATCGGCTTCCAGGCCTTCAACGACCCGTCGGCGATGGGCAACGCGGCGGCGTTCCAGACGTCCGCCGCGAGCGTCGGATACGCGTTCAACTGGTTCTACGTCAACTCCACCGAGGCGGCGTACTTCAACTCCGGCTCGAACCCGGTCCGCCCGGCCACCGCCGACCCGAACCTGCCGGCGAAGGCCGAGCCGGCGTACGAGTGGGTCGGCTGGAACCCGGACACCAACGACGCCACCTACGCCCCGCTCTCGGCCCACCCGCAGTCGGTCAACCAGGACTACTACGTGAGCTGGAACAACAAGCAGGCGCGGGACTTCGGGGCGGCGGACGGCAACTTCAGCTTCGGCTCCGTACACCGGGGTCAGTTGCTCGACGGTCCGGTGCGCGCGGCGATCGCCCAGCGCAAGCTCGGTCGCGCCGACGTCGTGAAGATCGTGGCGGACGCGGCGGTGACCGACCTGCGCGGCCAGCAGGTCCTCGGCGACCTGCTGCGGGTGCTGGACAGCGCGCCGGTCACCGACCCGGCGCTGGCCGACGCGATCGGCAAGCTGCGGGCCTGGCAGCAGGCCGGCGCCCGGCGGGTGGAGACCACGTCCGGCTCGAAGGTCTACCAGCACGCCGACGCCATCCGGATCTTCGACGCGTGGTGGCCGCTGCTCGCCTCGGCGCAGTTCCGCCCCGGCCTCGGGCCGGACCTCTACGCCGCGCTGGTCGACGCCATCGAGGTCAACGAGGCACCGTCGGGCGGCCAGAACGGCGGGCGCGACGGCGCCGCGAGCTGGGCGTTGCAGGGCCAGGCGCACAAGGGCTCGTCGTTCCAGTACGGCTGGTGGGGCTACGTCGACAAGGACGTGCGCACCGTGCTCGGCGACCCGGTGGCCGGCGGCCCCGGGCGGGCGTACTGCGGCGGCGGCAACCTGGCCGCGTGCCGGACGGCGCTGCTCGGCGCGCTCGGGCAGGCGGCGGCCGTGCCGGCCACCACCGTCTACCCGGGCGACAAGTCCTGCTCCGCCGGCGACCAGTGGTGCGCCGACTCGATCGCCCACTCCGGGCTCGGCGGCATCACCCACCCGGTGATCGCCTGGCAGAACCGCCCCACCTACCAGCAGGTCGTCTCGTTCCCGGCACGCCGGGGCGACGACGTCACCAACCTGGCCCAGGGCCGCCCGGCCACCGCGTCGAGCACCCAGTTCCTGACCAGTCACACGCCGGACAAGGCGGTCGACGGCAGCCTGAGCAGCCGCTGGGCCAGCAGCTACAACGACAACCAGTGGCTCCGGGTCGACCTCGGGGCGGCCCGCACCGTCAGCCGGGCGGTGCTGCGCTGGGAGTCGGCGTACGGCACGTCGTACCGGATCGAGGTCTCCGGCGACGGCAGCTCCTGGACGCCGGTGTTCGCCACCACCACCGGCAACGGCGGCGTCGACAACGCCACCTTCGCCCCGGTCGCCGCCCGCTACGTGCGGGTGTACGGGGTCAAGCGGGCCACCTCGTACGGGTTCTCGCTGCACGAGTTCGAGGTCTACGGCCGGTGACGCCGACGGCCGGCCGGCGGGAGCCCTCCGCCGGCCGGCCACCGTCCGGGCAGGTCAACAGCCGCTCGTCGAACGGACGTGCGAGGATGCGGCCCTCGATCAGGTGCCGCAGTAGTCCCAGCAGCGACATCGTCGCGGGGAAGTCCGCGTTGGTCTTGTCGCGCTGCCCGGGCTTCGGTCGACGGACCGTATCGTCGGGTCATGGCGGAACTCGATGTGGTGATGCGCGGCCTGCTGCATGACCTCGGCGTCACCTTGCACCCACGGGGCTTTCACAGCTCCGGTGCGGTGTGGCGACTGATCAGGCCCGAGGGCGTCGCCGTCATTCACAAACAGCCGTCGGAGCGGTCACGGCCCGACGCAAGAATGTTCTACATCGATACCGCGGTAGCCCCCAAGGAGTGGTGGGACTGGCTGGCTTACCGGACCGGGCAGACCCAGCCGATGAACAAAGCGAGCGATATCTACAGCATCGGCCTCATGGAACGCCGCGTGCCGTGCCCCCACCCTGCCGACAGTGACCGCGAGCGCTGGCAGGTGACAGCCGACACCGATGTGGATCGGCTGCGCGCTGATCTCCTCACTGGCGTGACGCGGGCAGCGGATCGACTGGTGGAACTTTTGCAGCCAGGCCGCTACCTGGCCGAGCTGAACGCATTGCCCGACAAGCGGATCGGCCATTGGCCACCACTGGTCATCCTGCTCTCCGGTCGAGGACCGTCACCGGAACTGGATGCTGCCTGCGCCAAGTTACGCGAGGCCTTCGCCGAGCGGCCCCGGGCGGCCGGATACGTCGACGAACTCATCGGCTGGGCGCATGCCCGCGCGTCGCGTCGAGCGCTTGGCACAACTCCATGACGGCCGGTCCACAGCGGCTCGCAGTGCCGCCGGCCGAGGGTCCCGGCGCGGGCCCCGGTCACCAGCGGCCCGGCGCTGACGGGGCTTTACGACGTCAGAGCGGGGCCGGGGTGGGACGGTCGGGCGGATTGCCGGCGGCGGCCGAGTGACAGGAGCAGGCCGGCGGCGGCGAGGGCGGCTCCGGCGGCGGCGGTGTACGCGGGAAGTTGGGTGGGGATGCCCAGGTGGACGGTGATGCCGAGGATGCGGGAAAGGCCCCAGGGCAGCAGCGCGAGCTGGTCGTTCCACACCGTCAGCGCGCGTTCCAGGCCCACCACCGAGACCAGGGCGGACAGCACGCCGAGGGGCACGCCCGCGGCGGTGAGAGTCAGCCCGACGGCGCTTCGGCGGCGCAGGCCGTACCGGTCCCGCAGGACCACGGCGGCGGCCACGAACAGCCAGCAGAACGCCGCGAACGCGACGGTGACGTACGCCGCGCGCAGACCCGGCGCGGTCCAGAAGGCGAACCAGTACCCGCCCGGTCCGCGCCCGGCGAGTGCGGCCAGCAGCAGCACGCTGCGCAGCAGCGCGACGCCGCCGACCACGGCCCACAGGTGGAACGGGTCCCGCCGGCCGACGACGAGGCGTACGACGAGGGCGAACAGCGCCCACCCACCGAGCGTGACCAGCAGGTGCGCCGGCGCGGCGAACCAGGTCAGCACGAGCCGGCTCGCCACCAGCACCACGGCCGGGACCAGCCACACCAGCACCCGGTCCGCCCGCGCCCCGGGCGTCGGCAGCGCGGCGACCCGCCACGGCCGGAGCGCGCCGAGCAGCAACCCGCGCGCGGCGGCTCCGCCGAACCCGCGCCCGCGCAGGCCGAGCAGCACCACGAGCAGGATCGACCCGAGCAACGCCCGGGCCGCCCAGGCCATCGCCGGGTCCCGGTCGGCGCGCCGCGCCCCGAGGTCGGCGGCGGTGAAGTTGTACGCGGGCAGGTCCAGGTCGGCGCCGTAGCGCTGCCGGTGCGCGTCGCGTGCGTCGTGGTACGCCGCCGCGGCCAGCCGCCAGTCGTGGCGGGCGGCGGGGGAGCCGGTGTCCAGCCACTGCGCGTGCCGCAGCACCATGGCCCGGTACGCGCCCAGCGTCTCGAACAGGTCGACCTGGTAGTCGAGCGTTGCGGTGAAGCGCCCGCGCAGTTCGGCGTCGCGCCAGGTCGCCGGGTCGGTCGCGGCGACCAGGTCGCGCATGCGCCGGGCCAGCGCGACGGCCTGCGTGCCCTCCTCGATCGCCTCGTCGACGCGGCCGCCGGTCACCGCGTAGATGCTGTCGAGCGCGGCGGAGTCGCCGGTCGGGATGTCCCACTCGAAGATCCACATCATGGGCGGCGGTTCCAGCCCGAGCGCCCGCACCGACCGGTCGGCGTACGGGCCGATGTAGAGGCCCTTGGTGACCGCCTGCCGGGACAGCGCCATGGCCTGCCCGATCGCGGCGACGGTGGCCGGGTCGCCGGAGAACGTGCGGTACGCCCAGTCCGCCGTTACCTGCGCCGGGTCGGCGTGCGGGTCCCAGGCCAGGCGGCCGACGGCGTACGTGTTGAGCTCGTAGAGCTGCCAGAAGCCGGCGCGCAGGTGCAGCGACATGGGCCCGGCACGCAGCGGCCCGCCGTCCTGGGTCCAGTTCCAGACGCCCTCGACGTTCGGGTTGGCGGCGAGGAACGCGCGCAGCGCCTGGCGGTGCAGCGGGCCGAGGTCGTTGGGCAGCGAGCCGAACGCCTCGAACTCGCGCCGGGCCTGGAACTCCACGATGCGGCGGTGCCCGCCGCCGAGCAGGGTGGTGTTCAGCGGCAGGTGGCTGTAGAAGTCGCCCAGGGTGTACTTGGTGGACACGATCAGGTGCGGGTCGTCGAGCCCGCCGAGCACCCGCGCGTACGACTCCGGGTTGGTGTGCAGGTCGCCGACGGCGCCGACGCCCACCGTCCAGGTGCGGAAGATGATCTCCTTGCCGGCCGCGCCCGCGGTGTCCAGCAGCGCCCGCAGCATCGCGCGCACGGACGTCTCCGTGGTGACCGCGAGCCGTGACGAGTAGTCCCAGCCGGCCCCGGCGTACACCTCGCCGCCCTCGCCGACGCGGACCATCAGGCCGTCGACGAACGGCATGCTCTCGAACAGCTCGGCCAGACCGGCCTGGTAGACCGCCCACAGCCGAGGGTCGGCCACGTCGAGGCCGCCGACGGTCCGCGTCAGGTACGCCTCCAGCGGAGGCGACACCGCGAGCATGTCGGTCAGCAGGAAGACCCGCACGCCCATGTCCTCGGCGTACCGGAAGACGGGGCCGAACGCCGCGACCATCGCCCGCGCGCGGGCGACGTGCGGGTCGCCGGGCGGATAGACCGCGCGCCCGTCGCCGACCTTCGCGAACGTGACGTACTCCAGGAAGCCGGGCACGACGATCCCGTTGAATCCCTGCGCCACCGAGTGGTCGACGAACTGCCGGAACTGCGCGTCGATGCGGGCCACCGCGCCGGCGTCCACCCACGGCGCGCCAGGCAGCACCGCCGACCCGACCACATCGGTGTTCAGCCCATAGTCGTCGCCGGCGGCGAAGACGGCCGGATCGGGCTCGCGCCCCACCGAGCCCGCGTCGGTCAGCCGCAGGCCGAGCCGGGGGACGACCACCCGACCCGCGTCCGCCGCGGGAAGCGCCTCGGCACCGGAGCGGATCCGGTCGGCCAGCCGGTACATCCCGGCTGCCACGCCCGCGACGTCGCCGCCCTGGACGGCCAACTCGGCGCCGTGCACGTCGAGCCGGTACGACTCGGGCGCCCCGCCGAGGGTGGCCAGCACGCCCGCCCGCAGCGTGGTCACCGCCGACAGGTCCGGGGCCGCGCCGGTCCCCGGCGCGGCCGGCGCGGACCTGGCCGGGCGCGGCGCGGCCGGAGCGAGCACCGGCCGGGGCAGGCCGCGGGAGACGACCGCGTCGGCCACGGCGGCCGCGGCCTTCCTGACGCGCGGCTCGTCGGGCACGACGAGGGACGCCAACGGCGGGACCGGTGCGGGCGTCCGCGCCGGTGCGGCGACGGCGTCCTCGCGCGGCACGGCGGCGGGGGAGTGGCTCAGCCCCAGCGTGTCGCCGACCCCCCAGGCCGTGGCCGCGCCGAGCGCCAGCAGGACCGCCGCGGCGACGAGCAGCGGGTACGGCCTGCGTGCCCGAGCAACGTGAGCCATGCGCGCATGGTAGTGGCCCACCGGCCCCGTCCTCGACGTACGGAAAGCGCTCCCTCAGTGGCCAGCGATCGCTGCGGCCCGGTGCCGCGCTGACCTCGCGTGGCAGTTCCGTATCGGCAGGCCGTGCGAACAGCAGTGCCTGCCAACGTCACCGTGCACCGTTCGGCGTGGCTTGGCGAGTAGGCAGGCCGGCCGTCCTCGACCGCCGGTGTGTAGACCAACCCTGGGCGGGGTTAAAGATTATTGACGTCCTACTTCACCAGGCGAAGTACGTCAGCAGGTGACGTCCTTCGCCTGGTGCCGTCAGCCGATCGCCCGGCTGCTCGGACCGGGGCTGGCCGTGATGGTCGTCCTGCTTAGCGCACGTCGCAGCGCCCACAACACCGGCACCGGGTAGGGGCACACCCCAGCGGGCTTCACCGCTCAGGCACCGTACCCCCGCTCCGCCGAGAAGATCGCACCGCCGCGACAACATCCGCTCCTGCCGCGGGCGCGTGGTGCAGGGCGCCGTGGCCGCCCAGGATGTGCTTACCTTCTGACATGCCGCATCCCATCATGTTCGACGAGGCAGATCCGTTCCTGGACCGGCTGCGGACGCTCGCCCTGGCCTTTCCCGACGCGGCCGAGAAGATCTCCCACGGGCGTCCCGCCTTCTACACCACCAAGGTCTTCGTCTACTACGGAGGATCGGTGAAGGTCGACGGCGTTCATCAACAGCACGAACAGTCGGTGATCGTGCTGGTTGACCCCGACGAGCGCGCGGCGCTGCTGGCGGAAGACCGTTGCTTCGTGCCGGCCTACCTGGGTGTCGCTGGGTGGGTCGGGGTGGACCTGACCGATGAGACCGGCTGGGATGAGGTCGGCGAGCTACTCGACGCCAGCTACCGACGTACGGCCGGGGCACGCAGGATCGCGCTGCTCGACTCCCGGCGGCCCTGAGCACCCCGCAGCTGCTCATTTGCCTTCTGTGGTGGTTTCGACGCGGGCGATCAGCACCTTCAGGCGGCCGATCTCCTCGGCGAGGGCGGTCTTGCCTTCGGGGGTGAGGGTGATCCAGGTGCGGCCACGCTTGCCCTCGTAGCCCTTCTCGATGTCGATCAGGCCGGCCGTCTCCAACACGGTGAGGTGCTTGGAAAGGTTGCCGGCGGTCAGGTCGAGCTGGGTGCGCAGGTAGCCGAACTCGACGCGCCGTGCCTCGTGCGCGATGGCGAGGATGCCCAGCCGCACCCGCTGGTGCACGACCTCGTTGAGGCCGGTGACCGGGTGGTCGGACGGGTCCGGGGTGTCGGCCTCGGCAGTCACCGCTGCCTCCGGCGGGCCTGTGCAAAGCCGATCCCGCCCGCCAGGAGCACGGTGCCGGTGATGAGCTGGGGTGACGTCATCGACAGCCGGAGCTGGGTGTCCGCCCCCGACATGAACGACGGGATCACCCAATCGGGCAGTCCCATGCCCTCGGTCGTCGGCAGCACCAGCAGCACCAGCGCCAGGTAGCCCAGGGTGAACAGCAGCAGCGCGACGTTGCGTTCCAGGCGGGCCAGCACCAGCAGCGCAAGCCCGATCAGACCCCACGGTGCGATCAGCCGGTCCAGCACGATCCACCAGAACGGCATCGGGCCGCCCCCGAAAGGCGGGTGGCTCGGGAAATAGGCGGCCGCCGCCGTGTACGCGGCCGTGAGGACGACGGCCGTCGCGGCACCGGTGATCGCGTACGGCAGCACGCGGGCACCCAGCCCTCGCGCCCGGGCGGCCCGCACGTAGCTGACGGCGATCGCCGTATAGGCGAGCAGCAGCGCGGGCGGCCAGTAGTAGAGCATGCCCCGGCGCGCGAACGAGCAGCCATCGCCGTCGCACTGCACCTTCATGAAGAGCCAGTCGAACACGACGGCCACGAAGGTCACCGCGGCCAGCACCAGCAGCGCGACCCAGGTCAGGCGCTGGTCGCGGCGCACGCGGCCGGCCAGGTCGCGCACGTCGGAGAGGAGGCGGTGAGGGTCATCGCCGGCGGACAACGAGTCAGTGGTCATAGCAATAGGTTTCCACAGCAAACCTGTTTGCGCCAGTCCCTTGCTTGGCGACGGACAAAACTCGGCGCGATCACCCACCGCGAGAGCCTGGGCGCCATGACAGACCTCGACGCCAGGGCGAATCCCCACCGGTACCCGCGGGAGGCTCTGCTCGGGAAGCTCGACGGGCTGTCGGAGTGGTGGTGGCGCCACACACCGGTGACGCTGCACCACATCCTCATGCACGTGTTCGCCGAGCCGAACCGGCGAACCGGAACACTCAGCCCACGCAGATACCGCAGACCGGTCGTCCGCTGGCCCGACCGTCGCAGCCCCGCGAAGCCCCTTGCCGCGAAGTCCTTCGACCGCGCCCGCACCACGCGAGTTCCCGCTCATCCAAGCGCCGCAGCCAGACATCGCCACGATGTCCGTAAAGGCGGCACGCCCGAAGGCCTGACCAGGCGCTACTGGAAGCTGTCGGGGGTGCGGATACGGTCGCGGATCCAGGCACCGGCCGGCTTGAGGCGGCTGGTGCCGCCGAACTGGCCACTGCCACAGGTGCCGGTGGTGAAGACCGCGCCGGAACGGAAGTCGTCGGAGAAGTTCCAGTTGGTCCAGCTGATCTTCTTGCTGGCCATCAGGTCGAGGTAGCGCTGGGCCATGGCGAAGTCGTTCGGGCCGTCACCGGAGTAGTCCTGGGTGCCGAACTCGGTGACGAACAGCGGCAGCCGGTCGGCGGCCCGGGCGAAGGTGTCGTAGTACGCGTTGCCGTGCGAGGCGGCGTAGAAGTGGAAGACGTACATCAGGTTGCCGCCGGCGACCGGGTTCGCCGCGATCGTGTCCACCCCACCGCCGCTGCCGGAGACGCCGAGAGAGGACCAGTCGGGGGTGCCGACCAGCACCACGGCCTCCGGGTCTCGGCTGCGGATGACCGGAATGACCTGGTCGGCGTAGCTCTTGATGGCGCTCCACGACACGCCGTTGGGCTCGTTGGCGATCTCGTAGAGCACGTTGACCTTGTCCTTGTGCCGGTCGGCGATCTCGGCGAAGAAGGTGCGCGCCCGGGTCAGGTTGTGGTTCGGGTCGCCGGGGCTGAGCATGTGCCAGTCGACGACGGCGTACATGCCCCGGGCGGTGGCCAGCTCGATGTACTGGTGCACCAGGTCGGTGAAGCGGCGCGGGTCGGTCTCGTACCCGCCCTCCTGGATGTACATCGAGATGCGCAGCACGTCGGCGTTCCACTCCCTGGCGAGCACGTCCAGGGAGGTCGGGGTGGCGCAGTTCGCGTACCACTGGAGGCCGTGCGTGCTCATGCCGCGCAACTGGATCGCCCGGCCGTCGCGGTTGCAGAGCTGGCGACCGCAGACCCGGAGCTGGCCGTTGGCCGCGACCGGCGAGACGCCGGTCGGCGGCGGGGTCGTGGGCGGCGCGGTCGGCGGCGGGGGAGTGGTCGGCGGCGCGGTGGTCGGCGGCGCGGTGGTGGGCGGCGTCGTGCCGCCGGTGCAGGGCTGGCCGTTCAGCGTGCAGCCGGTCGGGGTGCCGGTGCCGGTGGCGACGAAGCCGAAGGTGACGGAGGCGCCCGGGGCGACCGTGCCGTTCCAGGACCGGTTGGTGAAGGTGTGGCGCTGGCCGCTGCTGGTCAGCAGCGCGTCCCAGTACGTTCCGACGGTGGTGCCGGCGGGCAGGTCGAACTCCAGCCGCCACGAGGTGATCGTGCTGCTTCCGGAGTTCGTGATCCGGTAGCTGCCCTCCCAGCCGGAGCCCCAGTCGTTCACCTTGGTGAAGCTCGCGGTCGGTGCCGCTGCCGCGCCGGCGGTGCCGGTCAGGGTCAGTGGTGCCAGCGCCACCGCCGCCAGCAGGCCGGCGGCCAGGATCGTTCTGCCGCGAAGTCGCACGGGGCACCTCCGGTGGTCGGGGAGGGAATCTAGTGCCATCGAACTATAAAGATACTTAAGTATTAGTGCAACGAGATCCGACCCCGGTCGGTCGCGGCTCCGGTCACGGGCTCGAGGTGTGCGGACCGCCGCCCGCTACCGCCGCAGCCGCCCGTACCGTGGTTGCTCTCCCCGATCTGACTGCGCGACATCGGTCGATGGTGCGGTGCCGTCGGTCCGCGGCGGCGCGGACCGACGGCATCGCTCGTTCATCGGTGGCGGTCAGCCCGGCAGGGCCACCTGTGCCGGGGTCGACCGGTGGGTGGTGGTGCCGTCGCCGAGCTGCCCGAACGAGTTGTCGCCCCAGCACCACAGGCTGCCGTCGGCGCGCATCGTGCAGGCGTGGTAGGACGCGGCGAGGCTGTCCGTCCAGGTGGTGGCGGCACCGACCCGGGTCGGGGTCGACCGGTGGGTGGTGGTGCCGTCGCCGAGCTGCCCGGACGCGTTGTTGCCCCAGCACCACAGGCTGCCGTCGGTGCGCGTCGCGCACGACGAGTCGATGCTCGTCTCGACCCTTGCCCAGGTGGTGCCGGTGCCGACCTGCAGTGGGGTGGTCTGGAAGCCGAGGCCCCCGCCCACCTGGCCGTACCCGTTCTCGCCCCAGCACCACAGCGTCCCGTCGGCGCGGACCGCGCAGGTGTGCACGTACCCGGCCGTCACGCCGGTCCACGTGGTCGCGGTGCCCACCTGCGTCGGCGTCGCCCGGTAGTCCCGGATGCCGAGACCGAGCTGCCCGTCCGAACTGCTGCCCCAGCACCACAGGGTCCCGTCGGTGCGGGTGGCGCAGGTGTGCGCGTACCCGGTCGTGACGCTCGCCCAGGTGGTCGCCGTGCCGACCTGCACCGGGGCGGTCGCCTGATAGGGGGTCACGCCGGTGCCGAGCTGCCCGTGGCGGTTCTGGCCCCAGCACCACAGGGTGCCGGTGGTCTGGACGGCGCAGGTGTGGTTGGTGGCGGTGCTGACGCTGGCCCAGGTGGTGCCGTCGCCGATCCGTACGGGGCTGCTCCGTTTCGTGGTCGTCCCGTCGCCGAGCTGCCCGTTGTTGTTGCTGCCCCAGCACCACAGCGTTCCCTCCGTGCGTACCGCACAGGTGGTGCTGATGCTGGCGTCGATGCGCGCCCAGGTGGTGGCGTCGCCGATCCGGACCGGAGTGGTTCGGTCCGTGCTGGTCCCGTCGCCGAGTTGGCCGTAGAAGTTGTTGCCCCAGCACCAGAGTGCGCCGTCGGTGCGGATCACGCAGGTGTGCAGATTGCCCGCGGCGACCCGGGACACCGGCCCGGCGGCGACCGAGGCGTTCGGCGTGCCCCGGTCGGCAGAGCTGACGCCCGCCGTGGCTGCGCCCGCCGTGACTCCGATGGCCAGCGCGGTGATCCCGACAGCGGCCGCTGCCGCGACGGCGGCTCGGGCTGCCCGCCTCCACCGCGTCCGTAGCCGCCCCACCCGATTCTCGTTCATGATCTGCTCTCCCTGGACATCGTCGGTTCCGTACGGTGGAGGCGGCGTTGCCCCGACAGGTCGCCAGCGACCTTCACATCGATGAAACTCTACATTGATATACGTCAGTCAACTCGCTCGGGCTTCGCCGACCGGCCGCTTCCTGGCGGCCCGGCGCCCTGGTGGGGTGGCGGCCGAGGACGTCGCGTGGGTGCCGGAGTCGGACGAGCGGATCATCGGTCCCCCCTGGCTGCCTGACGTCGGGTCGGCAACCGCGAGCCGGCCTAGGTGGCGGGAGCAGGTCGTCCCACCATCTGCTCGGTGTTCGACGGCGCCCGCCAGGCCGACCTCCGGACCACTGCGTCGACGACGCAGTCCCGATGACCTAGCGGGATGCCTCCGACCGCGCGGCGCGGCGGATGTCGAGCAGGTGGTGTTCGCCCTCGTGGATGGTGTGTCGGCCGAGCCACAACAGCGTGCGGGCCTGCGGTCGCGGCCACGGGTAGACCCCGGTGCGGGCGAGTTCCGCAGGACCGAGCACGCCGAACCGGGCGGCCAGGTCGTCGGCGGCCGCGCCCAGCGCCGCCAGCACGGTCGCGGGATCCTGCTCGTTGTACGCCGCCGCCACGGCGCGCTCGTCGCGTCCCATCGGGGCGAATTCCGGCTCCTCGACGCGCAGCGCCAGCGCGAGGCGTTCGGCCTGCACGCCGAGCACGTCGCGGACGTGGCAGGCGTACTCCAGCGGCGACCACACCCCCTCGGCCGGTCGCCGGCGCACCTGCCGCACCTCGGCGAGGGCGGCTGAGTACCGCCCGCCGAGCGCGCGCAGGAACGGCGGCAGTTCGTCGGCGGAGACGCCGGCATAGTCGAAGCCGCACTCGTCGCACCGGTCCACAGGCCGAGGCTAGCGGCGTTGCCGTCCGCCGTCACGCCCCCACGGGCGCCACGCGGCGGTCGGGTAGGGGCCCGCCCGGAAACATGGCGCCAGCGCCGCCGGCAGCCGCCACAGTCCGGGCTCACCCGGTCGGGCGGTCGGTCCGGCGGTCCGCCCGGGACGGCGGGGAGGGCACGGTACGGCCGGCGCGGTACGGCCCACTGCACAGGTCCCTCGGCGTACCCGCGATCCGGCGCTGCCCGGCCCGTCCACCCGGTTCTGCACCACCGCCCAGGCCACCTGCGAGCCGGCCGGCGCGTTCGGCAGCGACCAGCTCTACGGCGACGCCGGCAACGACGGCGTCTGGGGTCAGGACGGCGACGACGCCATCCGAGGCGACGACGGCGACGACGACCTCTTTTGAGCACCAGGTGGCCCATGGGCTCGGCGGGGGATGGCTGGTCGTTGGGCAAGATCGCCATCTCGCTCTGGCGCCAACCCGTGCCACCTGGTCATGACCGGCATCATGTTTCAGGTACCAGCCGCCCGACAGATCCAACACTCTGCGTCACCGTCTTGTGACCCCTTGCGTTGCCCTTGGTTGATCGTTAGGTTCGTTGACAACCATCGATCAACTGGAGGATGGATGTCAGGGAACGGGCTTCGATCGGCGCGGTTGGCCGCCCTTGTGGCGGCCTCGATGCTGGTTGCCACGGGGGGATTCGCATCAGCGGCGGCGGCCGATGTGGGGCCATTGGATCACTGCACGTCGGTCGATGGCGGGGAGCTGGTCTACGACGACCTCACCAAGTACAACAACTCGTTGTCGCACGCGGTGAATCAGTGGAACTCGCTGAACCCGATCAACGTCAAAGCTGATACGGCTTCGACCTACGCGGACGTCGACGTGTCCGACTACACCTCTTCGAGCGACAGTCGGGCGGGCTGGTTCGACTGCAGCACGGGCGCGGACGACATCAAACTGAACACGCACCACATGGACGGCTACAACGAGTCGCAGAAGCACGCCGTCATGACCCACGAGTTCGGGCATTCCCTCAAGCTCGGCCACGGGCCGGAGATCGCGGTGATGGACTCGTGCCCGGCCTGTTACAACCCGAACATGAGCAACAACCTGCAGTCGTGGGACATCAGCTCGTATCACAGCGTATGGGGGTACTGATCATGAACCGCCGCCTTGTTCGACCGCTGGTCGCAGGCGCCGCCGCTGTCGCGGTGGCCTCTGGCGGGTGGTTGGCCTATGACTCGCTGCGCGCGGGTGAAACGCACTCGGTGCACGCGTCCTACGCGTTCGACGTGAAGGATGAGACGAAGGTGGCGGGGTTCGCCGACTACGTCGTCGTCGCGACGGTGGACCGTATCGCCGAGGTGCAGGAGCGCGATGGCACGCCCTACACCGTCTTCGAGGTGACCGTGGACAAGACCCTCAAGGGCGATCCGGTCAAGACGCTGCGGGTGGTCCAGCTGGGTGGAACCCTCGGTAAGGACACCTGGCGGGTGGAGGGTGAGCCCCTGCTGCGGCCCGGCACGACCTACGTGCTGGCGGCGAAGACGGAGCAGGGGCGTGGGACGCACCAGCTGGTGGGCGGGGCGGACTTCCCGGCCGTTGACCGGGCCGCAGCCCGTGCCGGGGGGTCGGCCCCGGTGGCCGAGTGGGAGACCAGCGTCGACCGCCAGCGGTGGCCCGACGAACTCCCCAAGAGTTCCTGACCGCCGTCCTTCGGCCGGACCCATTTGGCCTGCCGCCCCGGTCCCGGAGCGGCAGGCCAAATGCTGTCCTGGCGAGGAGTTCTCCGGCAAGCGGTGCGCCGGGTGTTCGCTTCGTAGAGCCAGGAGGCGTTCATGGCGGGCCACGTCGAGGCGTTCCGGGTGCTGGGCGGGGTGCCGAACCGGCACATCCGCTACGACGGTGGGGGCGTTCCCAACTGTCGAAGATCGGTTGTTGACAATGCTGTCCCACGAGTGTGAGAGGCGTTTGAACCTCGTTACTTGCGGCGTACGCCTCGGTTTATTGAGGTCTCGTTTCCATGCTCGGCGGCGTTGGTCCCCGGGACGGCGGAAATTCCTCGGGGGACTGTGCTCAGATGGGCAGAAGTCGAAACTGCTGGGTCAACCAGTCGCCGCACTCGTCGACGAGTAGGCGGTCGAGACACTTCCCGTCTGCTGGCTGGGGGCGGGGAGTGTCCGTCGTGCCGCTCCGGGTGGAGAGCCCACCACACGCTTGAACGCTCGGGCGAACGCGGCCTCGGAGCGGTAGCCGAAGCGGTTGGCGAGTTCGGCCACGGTGGCGCCCTCGTCGCGTAGCGCCGTTGCGGCCAGGTGCATCCGCCAGCGGGTCACGTAGCTCATCGCGGGTTCGCCGACCAGTTCGGTGAAGCGTGCGGCGAAGGCTGAGCGCGACATCGGGATCTGGTCGGCGAGCGAGGCGACGGTCCAGTTCCGGCCGGGTTCACGGTGGATGAGGGAGATCGCGCGGCCGATCAGTGGGTCTCGCAGGGCCCCGAGCCAGCCGGACCGGGCGGCCGGGTCGTTCTCCAGCCACGCGCGTAGCGCCTGCACGACGAGCACGTCGGAGAGGCGGGTGATAACCGTCTCGCCGCCGGGGCGCAGCCCGTCGGCCTCGACTGCCATCAGTCGCAGGGTGGACTGGATCCAGTCGAGCCGGGCGGGGTCCGTCGCCGGGTCGAGGACGAGGATCTGTGGCAGCAGGGCCAGCAGCCTTCCTGCCGCCGGGTGGTCGGAGCGTACGGCTCCGCAGACCATGTCGATGCGCTCGCCGCCGCCGCCGTGGCGGAGGATCTCGTAGCGCTCGCCGAGCTGTTCGCGCTCCAGCTCGAAGATGCTCGGTGTCGGCGCGTCGGGTTCGCTGCGCAGCCGGTGGCCCTGGCCGTGCGGGACGAGGGCCAGTTCGCTCCCGGTGAGGCGGCGCGGCTGTGCCCCTGGCGCGTCGAGCCAGCAGCTCCCACGCGTGATGACGTGGAACCAGAGGTGGTCCTTGAGTGGCGGAAGCTCGAGCCCGAACGGGGCGGTGAACTCCGAACGGCAGTAGAACGCACCCCGCAGCTCGAGGAAGTGCAGCGCCTCGCCGAGCGGGTCGGCGGCCGAGGGCCAGGGGGCACGTTCGTCGGGCATGCCGCAAGTGTGCCAGGAGCAACGCACCGACGATCCAGACCGGCTGGACGAAAGAGCATGTAATGCGGACAGGAAGTCATAGTCAGTCCCTGAAGCCCGGCGGATGCTGGACGCATGGCAAGACATGCCGACTGAGGGGGACTGACATGATCGCCGTGATGGGGGCGACCGGGAACACCGGTCGCAAGGTCACCGAACTGCTGCTCGAAGCCGGCGAGGAGGTCCGGGCGCTCGGCCGCTCGCCGGAGCGGCTCGCCGAGCTGGCCGCGCTGGGGGCCGCGACGGCCGTCGGTGACGCCCGCGATGCCGACCACCTGGCGAGCGCCTTCGCCGGCGCCGACGCGGTCTACACGCTCACCGCGTTCGACCCGACCCTGCCCGACTACCACGCCGACCAGGACCGACGCGGGGAGACCATCGTCTCGGCGATCCGGAGGAGCGGGGTACGCCACGTGGTCGCGCTCAGCTCGATCGGCGCGGAGCTGGCGGGCGGTAACGGGTTCATCGCCAGTCTGCACCGGCAGGAGCAGCGACTGCGGACGCTCGACGGTGTCGACGTCCTGCTCCTGCGTCCCGGTGCCTTCTTCGAGGGCTTCCACTCGGCGCTGGAGACGATCCGCCATGAGGGAGTCGTCGCCGACTCCGTCACGCCCGACGCGAAGGTACCGATGATCGCCACGGCCGACGTCGCGGTGGCCGCCGCCGGGGCGCTGCGCGAGCGGAACTGGAGCGGCGTGGTCGTCCGCGAGCTGATCGGCCCCCGCGACCTCACGTACGCAGAGGTGGCGACCGCGATCGGTACGGCGATCGGCCGCCCGGACCTTCGGTACGTCCAGCTGTCCGACGAGGAGATGGCGGCGATCCTCACCGGGACCGCCGGGTTCTCGCCCGACTTCGCCGCCCTGCTCGTCGAGTTCAACCAGGCGCTCAGCGCCGGTCGACTGCGCCCGATCGAAGGCCGCAACGAGGGCAACACGACTCCGACCCGGTTCGAGGAGTTCGCCGCCACGCTGCGGTAGCGGTGGCGGCTGAAGGGCGCGTCGCCGGCGCCCTCGGCCGCCCCGCGCTTGCCGCTGCGGCTGCGGGCACCGTCGCGGCGGTCACGCCACGCGACGCCGGGTGGTGCGAGTCTGGAGGTGGTCGCCGTCGCCGAAGGTGGCGCCGCAGCGGAGGGTGCGATGGCCGAGCCACCGACCGGGGCCCCGTCGGGCAGCGCACAGGCGCACGGGCGGCGCGCCAACCGGCGAAGCTACCACGACGGTGTGCAGGTCAACGGGTACGTCGACGACCCGTACCACCGGGTCCGCCGGGCGGTCGCGGCCCGGTTGATGGTCGACGACATCCGTGGGGGAGAGCCGGTGCTCGAGTTGGGCTGTGGTCCGTGCAGCACGGTCGACCCGGCGGAGCTGCCCGTGCCGCTCGTGGTGGCGGACATGGCCGAGGCCGCGCTGGGTGCGGCCCGCCGGGCCGCCGCCGGTCGGGCGCTGCCGGTCTGCCTGGACGCCACCTGCGCTCTGCCGTTCCGCACCGGCAGCTTCTCCGGGCTGCTGACCGGTGAGTTGATCGAGCACGTCTACGACCCGGTGGCGTTGCTGCGGGAGTGTCACCGAGTCCTCGCCCCGGGTGGGCTGCTGGTGCTCACCACGCCGAACCTGGCGACCGTCCAGGACCGGCTGGCGTTCCTCGCCGGCCGCGCACCCCGCCAGGTGGACCCGCTGCACCCCTACCTCTGGTTGCACATTCGTCCGTTCACCGCGTCGCTGCTGCGGCGGGTGCTGCGGCGGGCGGGGTTCGCACCGCTGGCGCTGCGGTCCAACCACGTCGGGTGGCGGCTGCCCGGCGGACGCTGGGTCACCTCCCGGCTGCTCGCCCGGCTCGCGCCGGGGCTCGGCGGCTCGCTGATCTGCGCCGCCCGGCGGCTGGACGAGCCACCTTCGCCGCAGGGCGCGGGACTCGGGAGCAGTGCGTGATCAGCCATTGACATAGGGCTATCATGAGGGCTCCGTCGTCGACCGGGAGATGTCATGGCCGGCCTTCTCACCTGGGTCGTCAGGAATCTCGACGCGTTCATCGGGCTGCTCCTGGCACTGACCGTCGCGACCCTCGGGCTCAACAACGGCGTCAGCCAGGACGTGGTGAACAGCGCAATCCTGCTCGTGCTCGGCCTGCTCGCCCAGGCGCTGCTGCGCGACCGGCTGCGCCGGGAGACCGCCGAGCGCGAGGTGCGGCAGGTCATCCGGGACACCCGGGACCGGCTCGCGGAGCTGGTGCCGCAGATGGGCGAGATAACCGGTCCGGAGGGGGCGCTGAACCGGGCCCGGGAGGCGATCGACAGCATCTCCATGGTCCGCGTCCTGCACGGCAGCGAGGTCGGGCAGGCCCTGGCCGAGGCCCGTCGGCACACCGACCGGTGGAACTTCAAGGGCGGCACCGGCACCTACACCCGGGCGGTCACCCTGCCCGACTGCCTGGAGCACGCTCGTCGGCGTAACGCCACCCTGCACTTCGCCATCGAGATCATCGACCCGACCGACGAGGAGGTCTGCGAGCGGTACGCACGGTTCCGGCGCAGCCTCGCCCCCGACGAGCCAGGCGAGCGGTGGACCGTCGACCGCACCCGCAAGGAGTCCTACGCCACCGTGCTGGCCGCCTGTTGGCACCGGCAGCGCTCCGGGCTGCTCACCATCGACGTCCGGGTCTCCGCGCAGATGACCACCTTCCGCTACGACCTCTCCTCGAGCTGCGTCATCGTGACCCAGGAGAATCCGCAGACCCCGGCTCTGCGGATCGACCGCGGGGAGCTCTACTACAACCGCTACAACATCGAGTTGCAGTACAGCCGTGAACAGAGCCGGCGGGTGCCGATCGAGGCTGCCGGGCAGGTCAGGCTCGACGACGAGCCCTCCGTGGAGCAGGTTCGCCGCCTGTTCACCGCGCTCGGGCTGCCACTGCCCCGGTCCTTCGGCGACCGCGAGGTCGCCGACATCGTGGGCCGGGCCATCCAGGCGAGGAACCCGTACGCATGATGAGCTACGCCGACCTCGAACGTGAGATCGACCGGGGCACCCGGCCGGAGCTGCTCCGCGACTGGGTGTCGGGCGTCCTCGACGACGTCGCCGAGGGGCAGCGGCCGTTGCTGGCCGTACGGCACCCACTCGGCTTCACCTGCCTGCCGGTGAGCCGTACCGGCGCCGACGGGATCTGCGTGCACGCCTGGCCGGCCGAGCCGCCGACCGTCCAACCGACCACGTCCACCGTGCACTCGCACAGCTGGGACCTGCTCAGCCACGTGCTGCACGGTCGGGTCCGCAACGAGCTCATCGAGGTGACCGAGGCGTCCGCCGACCCCGCCTGGCGGGTGTACGAGGTGCACAGCCGGGGCGACGTCGACGAGTTGGCGGCCACCGACCGGCTGGTGACGGCGGCGACCGTCACCGTGGAGACGTACGGCGCAGGCAGCTCGTACGCGCTGCGCGCCGGTGGCTTCCACACCTCGGAGGTGGACCCGGGGCAGCCGGCGGTGACCGTGGTGCTCGGCCGGGCCGCGCCCGGCTTCTGCGACCTGAGCCTCGGCGCCGTGGGCGGACACCGCCACCGGATACGCCGGGACCGCTGCGACGCGGCGGAGACCGCTCGGATGGCGCGGCAGATCGCTCGACTGGTGGCACGGGGCTGAGGGGTGGAGGAACCATGGACGTGCAGCCGGGCAGACCCGGGCCGGACCTGCGTGAGGCACACCGGTTCGCGGTGGAGGCCGCGCAGGCCGCCGGGCGGCTGGTGCGCCGGGGCACCCGGGGCGAGTTGCACGCTCGGGCCAAGAGCGCGTCCGGTGACCTGGTCACCGACCTGGACCTGGCCGCCGAACGGCTGATCGTCGGCCGGATCCGGGCCCGCTGGCCGGAACACGGCGTGATCGCCGAGGAGGGCGGGGAGTACGCCACCAACGACTCCTGGGCGTGGCTGGTGGACCCGCTCGACGGCACCAACAACGTGGCGATCGGGCTACCCGCGTACGTGGTCGGGATCGCACTCTGCGACCGGGGCTCGCCGGTGCTCGGGGTGGTGCACGACCCGGTCGCCGGCCGCACCTGGTCGGCCGTCCGTGGTCAGGGCGCCTTCGTGCACATCGACGGCCCGGCCGGGCAGCCGCTGCGCACGCGGCACCGGCCGGTGCCGCCGGCGCCGGTGCTGGCCTGGACCCAGGGATACGAGGTACGCCGGGACGACAGCACCGCCCGGGCCCTCAAGGTGGTGCTCGACTCCACCGCGCGGCGGGTGCTGCAACTGTGGGCGCCGCTGCTGTCCTGGGTGATGCTGGCCCGGGGCGACATCGACGGCATCGTCGGCTACCGTCCGGAGGCGGTCGACCTGCCGGCCGGGATGCTGCTGGCAGCGGAAGCCGGCATGGTGGTCCGGGCCCTCGACGGCGGCTGCTTCGACGACCGGTACGGGGGCCCCGCCGAGCGGCGCAGCTTCGTCGCCGGCCCGCCGGAGACGATCGACCGGCTGGTCAAGCTGGTGACCGCGGCACAGTGGATCGAGCCGAAGGTCCGCCACCTCACGCCGATCAGCCTGACCACCGTCGGTTGGTGAGGCCGGTCAGCCCGGCGGGGTGACCAGCAGGGCGGCGACGCTGGCGGTGGTGGCCAGGGCGGCGAGGACGGCGCTGGTGGCCACGAACCGCCCCAGCGGGACCGCGACCCCGGCGGCCCGGCAACGCTCGTACCAGATCAGCGTGGCCAGCGACGCCCACGGGGTGGCGAGCGGGCCGACGTTGGTGCCCACCAGCAGGGCCAACAGTTGAGTGTGGTGGTGCACGGCGATGACCGCCTCCCCGGCCACGTACGCGGGCAGGTTGTTGACCACGTTGGCGAAGAGGGCACCGACGGCGCCGGCCCGCAGCGCGCCCTCGGCCCCGGGGTCGTCGCCGATCAGCGCACCCATCACGGTGTCCAGCCCGAGCCGACCGATGGTCTGCACCACCAGGAACAGCCCGGTGACGAAGACCAGCAGCCGCCAGGGGACCAGATGGAGTCTCAGGCTGCCCCGGGCGCGGACCGCGAATCCGGCGACCAGGATCGCGGCGGCGACCCCGGCGGCGATTCCGATCTCGACCTCGGCGAGGATCCCGGTGACGAACAGCAGGCAGGCCACGAGCGCGGTGCGGTAGAGCACGGGGTCGGACGGCACGTGCGGTGGCGGTGGCACGAACGGGTCGGCGCCGGCCCGCGCCGGCCGCCAGTACCACCACCAGAGCAGCAGCATGGTGATCGCGATGGCGACCAGTTGCGGCCACCACATCCGGGCCGCCCACGGCAGTGGGGCCAGCCCGATCCGGTCGCTGGCCAGGATGTTGGTCAGGTTGGACACGGGTAGCAGCAGGCTCGCCGTGTTGGCCAGCCAGACCGTGGTCATCGCCAGCGGGACCGGCGGCACACCGAGCTTGCGGGCCAGAGCGATCATCACCGGGGTGAGCAGGACAGCGGTGGTGTCCAGGTTGAGCGCGATCGTGGTCACCGAGGCGAACCCGACGCAGAGCCAGAACAGCGCGCGGAAGTCGCCTCGCGCGGTGATCGCCATCCGGGCGGCGAGCGCGTCGAAGACCCCGGCCACCGCGGTCAGCTCGGCCAGCACCACCACGGCGCCGAGGAAGATCAGGATCGGCAGGATCCGGCGTACGGTGGCCTCGGCGTCCGCGCGGGGGAGGAGGCCGGTCAGGACGCAGAGGACGCCGCCTGCGAACAGGCCGATCGCGATCCAGTCCAGTACGTGCAGCCGACCCCAGGAGGATCGGTCCGGGGCGGCCGACGGCGACTCGCCGGTGGTGTCCACAAGGCACGATCCTCGCACACCGTCGCCCGCCGGGTTGCGACCGACTCGACCGCGTATGGTGGCGACGGGTTGACCCTGAGTGGTCATAATGGCGGGGTGGCTGTAGGCGCGCAACCGACCCGGTCCGACCGCCCCATCGACTTCTTCGTCAGCTACTCGCCCGCCGACGAGCGCTGGGCGACGTGGTTGGCGTGGGAGTTCGAGGCCGCCGGCTACCGCACGATGCTCCAGGCGTGGGACTTCGTGGCCGGCACCAACTTCATCGACTTCATGGACCGGGGGGTCCGGGAGGCTGCGGTCGTGGTGGCCGTCCTGTCCGAACGCTACCTGCACTCCACGTACGGCAAGCTCGAGTGGCAGGCGGCGCTGCGCGCCGATCCGGACGGCACCGGCAACAAACTGGTCACCGTCCGGGTGGAGGACTGCCCGATCGACGGCCTGCTCGCCACCATCACGTACGTCGACCTGGTCGGGGTCACCGACCCGGTGCAGGCGCGTTCCCGGGTGCTGGACCGGATCCGGGAGGCGCTCGACGGCCGCGCGAAGCCCGTCCGGCAACCCGCCTTCCCGCACCATCCGGCCGACCCGGCCGGGGTGCTCTCCGCGCCCGTGGCCGGCCCGCCCGCGCCCCGCCGGGCCCGCCGTACGCCGATCAACCCGCCACCGTTCCCCACCGCCCCGGCGACGGTGCCGACCGCGCGGACGGCGCTGACCGTGCTCCAGGTGACCGGTCCGCGGTTCGGTCGGGGCATGATCGAGCCGGGCGCCCCGGTCACCCCGGGGGAGCTCCAGGAACACCTGATGGGTGATCTGACCCTGCTGATGAACGACGAGGTCCCCCGAC
Organism: Micromonospora sp. DT46; assembly: GCF_049841735.1. Taxonomy (NCBI): domain Bacteria; kingdom Bacillati; phylum Actinomycetota; class Actinomycetes; order Micromonosporales; family Micromonosporaceae; genus Micromonospora; species Micromonospora sp. DT46. The sequence goes on from NZ_JBNCKW010000009.1 coordinate 165,175, forward strand.
CCGACCTGTTGGTGGTGGCGGGCAACCTGACCGAGTCCGGCAGTCCCCGCGAGTTCTCCGACGCGCTGAGTTTCCTCACCGGGCTGCGGGTGCTGCTCGGGTTGGAGCCGCACCGCCTGGTCGTGGTGCCCGGCCCGCGCGACGTGACCATGGCCGCGAGCCGCGCGTACTTCGCCACCTGCGAGGCGGACGACGTCGACCCGCAGCCGCCGTACTGGCCGAAGTGGCGGCACTACGCGCGGCTCTTCGACGACCTCTACCAGGGTCTGGAGGACCGGCTCTTCGACAGCGAGCAACCGTGGACGCTGTTCCCGGTGCCGGACCTGCGGGTGGTGGTGGCCGGGTTGAACTCCACCGTCGCCGTCACCCACCGCGAGGAGGACCGCTACGGCTTCCTCGGCGAGGCCCAGTCCACCTGGTTCGCCCAGCGGCTGCGTCACTACCAGCAGTCCGGCTGGCTGCGGCTGGGCGCGATGGCGCACGTTCCCGGCCCGCGCACCCCGTACGCCGACGAGGTCGCGGTCCCGGACGGGGTGACGCTGCGCGACCGGGGATCGTTCAACCGCCTGCTCGGGCCGATGCTCAACCTCCTGCTCTCCGACGCCGTGCCGACCGGTGCCCAGGTCGACCCGGTGGTGCCGCTGGCCACCGCGACCCGCGACGGCCGGGCGCAGGTGCTCCGGCTCGCCGCCGACGGGATGACCCGCTGGGTGCTCGGCCGCGACGACCGGCGCGAGGTGGGCGAGTCGACGGCCGTGCGCTGGCCGCGGGCGGAGGCGACGTTCGGTGCTGTCGGGCCGGCCCAGATTCCGGACCCGCGGCAGCCCACCTCCGCCGAGGGAGCCGTCGGGGACGCGCCGGTCAGCACGCCGGCCGTGCTCCCGGTGGCGCCGCTGGACCGGCTGCTCGACCGGCTGGCCGAGGTCTGCGAGGCGCGCCACGACCGGGTGCTGGTGCGTCGGGTGACGGTCGAGCCGCCGCACCTGTTCGTCACCTACCGCGCCGACGGGGTGGTCCGGCAGCAGCGGGTCGGGGCGTACGTCGGCACCCCGACCGCCACGGACCTCGACCACTTCGCCCGGCGGGTGCACGCCACCGACCCGGACATCGCGTCCGAGTTGGTCTACGACGGCGACCGGGTCCCGCGCGGACTGGCCGAGGAGGCACAGCGGCGCGGCGTACGGGTGCTGCACCTGACCGAGTTCCAGGGGCTGCTCGATCTGCGTGAGTACGTCGCCGCGCAGACCGCCCGGTTGCAGGCCGACCGGCTCTACCCGCCCGGCCAGTACGTGCCGCAGCGCTACCGCCACCTGGTCGGCGCCGACCAGCAGGTCCGCGAGGACGTGGTGGACCAGCTGCTCGAGTTCGCCGCCGCGCCGGACGGCCGGTTCGTGCTGGTGCTCGGCGACTTCGGCCGGGGCAAGACGTTCGCGTTGCGCGAGGTGGCCCGCCGGCTGCCGACGGCCGCCCCCGACCTGATCCCGATCCTGGTGGAGTTGCGTGCGCTGGACAAGGCGCACTCGGTCGACGGGCTGGTCGCGGCGCACCTGGCCAACCACGGCGAGCAGGTGATCGACCTGAAGGCGTTCCGCTACATGCTCCGGCAGGGGCGGATCGTCCTGCTCTTCGACGGCTTCGACGAGTTGGTGGCCCGGGTCACCTACGACCGGGCGGCGGACCACCTGGAGACGCTGCTCCAGGCGGCCGAGGGGAACGCCAAGATCATCGTTAGTAGTCGCACCCAGCACTTCAAGACCAACTCGCAGGTGCTCACCGCCCTCGGTGAGCGGGTGGGCATGCTGCCGCACCGGCGGGTACTGGCCGTCGAGGACTTCACCCCCGCGCAGATCGAGACCTTCCTGCGGCACCGCTACGGCGGGGACGAGCGGGCGGCCCGGGAGCGGATGGACCTGCTCGGCGGGGTACGGGACCTGCTCGGCCTCTCTCGTAACCCGCGCATGCTCGGCTTCATCGCCAACCTCGACGAGGGACGGCTGACCGCCGTGGCCGGTGCGGGCGGCACGTTCAGCGCCGCCGCGCTCTACCGGGAGATCCTGGAAGCCTGGCTGGACTTCGAGGAGCGGCGCACCCAGGGCGTGCCGGGTGTGCCGGTCAGCCTGCGCCGTCCCGAGCTGTGGCGCGCGGTGAGCCGGTTGGCCTTCCAGCTCTGGGAGAGCGGGGAGTCGTACCTGCGCCTGGCCGAGCTGGCCGAGGCCGCCGGGCAGTTGTCCGGGCTGGCAGAGTCCCAGCTCTCCGGATCGCAGGCGACGCACGCGGTGGGTGCGGGTAGTCTGCTGGTCCGCACCGACGACGGCCTGTTCGGCTTCATCCACACCTCCGTGATGGAGTGGCTGGTCGCCGCGGGGACCGCCGCCCAGCTCAATGAGGGCGAGGAGCCGTCGGCCCTGGCGGCGCGCCCGCTGTCGACGCTGGCTGTGGAGTTCCTCGGCGACCTCGCTGACCCGGCCCGCTGCACCGCCTGGACGTCCCGGGTGCTGGGCGACGAGGCAGCCGGCGAGACGGTTCGGGCCAACGCGTTGCGGCTCAGCGCCCGGCTGCGGCTGCCCGACCGGGCCGACCTCCGTGGCGCGGTGCTGCGCGGTGAGGACCTGTCCCACCGGGAGCTGGCCGAGGCGGACCTGACCGGCGCGGACCTGACCGACACCCGCCTGGTCGCCACCAACCTGACCGGGGCCCGGCTGACCCACGCCCGGTTGCGCGGCGCCCGCCTGGACCAGGCTCGCCTCACGGGGGCCGACCTGAGCGGGGCCGATCTGGCCGGAGCCCGACTGTTCCGGGCCGACCTGCGCGACGCGCGGGTGGCCGGCAGCAGTTGGCACCGGGCCGCGCTGATCGACGTGAGTGCCCACCCGGCGCTGCTGCGCGCGCCGGAGCTGCGCGGCGCCGTGGTCGCCCCGGGCCGTCCGGTGACACCGGGCCTGGCCCCGTCCGCCGTGGGCGTCTCGTACGGCTTCGAGGTGGGCCGGCTGCCGTTGCCGGCTGCGTACAGCCCCGACGGCACGGTGCTCGCCGTGGGCAGCGACGACGGAGGGGTGCTGATCTGCGACACCACCACCGGCCTTCCGGTGCGGACCCTGCAGGGCCACCGGGGCCGGGTGTACGCGGTCCGATTCGACGCCGCCTCGCACCACCTGGTCACCGGCTCGGCCGACCTCAGCGTACGACTGTGGGACGCGGACCACGGCGACGTGCGGCACGTGATCGAGGAGGTCTTCGCCGGCTGGGTGTGGCCGCTGCTCACCGACGGCGCCCGGGGCCGGCTGGTGGTGGGCGACGCGGCCGGTGTGGTCCGGCTCTACGACACCCGGACCGCCCGGCTGCTCCAGGAATGGCCCGGGCACGCCGCGCCCGTCTGGGGCACCTCGTTCAGCCCGGACGGGCGGCGGGTCGTGGTCGTGGACAGTTCCGGCGCGGTCCGTGGCTGGGACATCGCGTCGGGCGACCTCGCCTTCGAGGTGCGGGAGCCGGAGGTGGTCTACCGGGTGGTGCACACCCCGGACGGTCGGTCGCTGGTCGCCGTCGGACAGCACGGCCGGGTGTGGATCCGCCGGGCCGCCGACGGGGAGCTGCTGCGCCAGCCGCGCGGCCACGAGGCCGACGTCTACGCCCTCGACGTGCACCCCGACGGCGGGCTGATGGCAACCGGCGACACGCATGGCGCGCTGCGGCTGTGGGAGGTGGAGACCGGCCGCCCGGTCCGGGTGCTGGACCGGCAGCGTGGCGCCATCTACAGCGTCCGGTTCAACGCCGACGGCACCATGCTCGCCACGGCCGCCAGCGACGGCGCGATCCAGCTCTGGACCACCGCCGAGGGCCAGCTCCGGCACGAGCTGAGCCGGCACCGTGGCTCGGTCTGGCCGGTGGTGTGGCGGCCGGACCAGGCCCAGGTGGCGACCAGCAGCAACGACGGCACCACCCGCCTCTGGGACACGCGGACGGGGCAGCTTCAGCACACCCTGCGTGGGCACGGGCGGCGGGTCACCTCGCTGTCCTTCCGCGACGACGGCGAGGTGCTGGCCGCCTGCGGCAACGACGGTGTGGTGCGGCTGTGGGAGCCACGCACCGGGCGGCTGGTCCGGCAGTTCGCCAGCCCGGCCGACCGGCTGCTCTCCGCCGTGTTCTGCCCGGGTGAGCCGCTGGTCGCCGCACCGAGCGGGGACGGCGGCGTGCACCTGTGGAACACCGACACCGGAATCGACGAACGCGAGCTGAACGTGGACACCGACCATGTCTGGGCGGCCGCGTTCAGCCCGGACGGCGATGCGCTGGCCACCGCCAACGACGATGACACGGTCCGACTGTGGTACCGGCGTACCGGCCGGCACTTCGCCACCCTCGCCCCGCACCGGGGCCGGGTCCGGGCGGTGGCGTTCAGCCCGGACGGCGAGACCATCGCCACCGGCTGCGACGACCACCTCGTCCGGCTCTGGGACGCGGCCACCGCGACCTGTCGCCACACGTTGGAGCTGCACACCGACCGTGTGTACGCGGTGTGCTTCAACAGCGAGGGGACGCTGCTCGCCAGCGCCAGCAACGACGGCACCGCCGTGGTGTGGGACGCGCTGACCGGCGAACGGCGCGTGGTGCTCACCGAGCACACCGGCCGGCTCTGGTCCTGTGCGTTCAGCCCGAACGGCGCGCTGCTCGCCACCGCCGGGGACGACCTGATCATCCGGCTGTGGGATCCGGGCACCGGTCGGCTGCACGGCACCCTGGCCGCGCACACCCGGCGGGTCTGGTCGGTGGCGTTCAGCCCGGACAGCAGCATGCTGGCCAGCGCCGGTGACGACGGCACCGTCCGGCTCTGGGACGTCGTGGACCCGGAGCACGCTCAGCTGCGCGCCACCCTGATCGGCCTGCCGGACGGCTGGGCTGCGGTCAGCCCGGACGGGCGCTACAAGCTGGACGGTGATCCGGGCGGTCAGTTCTGGCACGTCATCGGCACCTGCCGGTTCGAGGTGGGCGAGCTGGACCCCTACCTGACGCAGGTGCGTCGACTCCCGGTGGACGCCCCGTTCTGACCGGTCGGCCCCGTCGATGTGCCCGCTCGGGTCGTCGTCGGCCGGCCGGTGCGGCGTCGACGTCATCCACCAAGCCCCGCCCGACCGGCTGCTGCCGTCGTGTCGATCGAGCGGGGCTCGGCGGATGCGATGACGGTCAGCGCGGCATGAGGTGGCGGGTGAAGAACCGGACCGCGCTGTCCAGCTCATGCTCCGGGAGCCGGTCGCCGTGACGGCCCGGGTTGGCGTGCAAGGTCTTCTCGGCCGAGCCGAACGCGTCGAACAGAGCCAGGCTCTGCTCGCGGGGCACCCGCTCGTCGTCCCACTGGACCAGGAACTCGATCGGCACGGTGATCTGTGCGGCGGCTACGGCGGAAGCCGGGGCCGCGGCGCCGCCCAGGCCCAGCACCGCCGCGCGGACCCGGGGCTCAGCGGCCACGAACGGCACGCCGAGCCCGCATCCCAGCGACACTCCCCAGTAGCCGACGGCTTCCGACCCGAGGTGGTCCAGGACGGCCCGCCACTCCGGTACGGTCTGCTCGGCGACGAGGGCCTGGAACTCGGCGAGCAGCGGGGCCAGCTCGTCGCCGGAGTCGACGCGGGCTTGGATCTCGGTGGCGATGTCCTGGTAACGGTCGTCGGTCGGCCGGTCGCCGTGGTTCGGAACGTCCACGCAGACGGCCGTGAATCCGCTGGTCACGAAGCGGTGGGCGCGGTGCAGGATGCCGGGGGCGGTCTTGTGCTGGCCGCCGCCGTGGCCGAGGAGGATCAGCGGGCGAGGGGCGGTGGTGTCGTCGTCCTGGGTCCACCTGACAGCGGGGACGCCACCGACGGTGAAGAACTCTTCGTGGATGTGCATCGGGAACGCGAGCCTTTCGGGTGCCTTTGCGGGCGCTCCCTAGACCATGCGGGGCAGGGAGTCCCGACCTGTCACAGCGTTGATCGGACTCACCTCCTCGGTCGGCAACCATGCACGGCAGGGTCGACCGTACACGAGCTGTCGCCGAGCCGGAGTGGAGTGCTCCCCTGAAGCGGCATCACCCCCGGTCATCGCCCGATGCGGCGCCGGCGACGGGTACGCCCGGGGAGTGTCACCGCCGGGCGGACCAGTAGGATTCTCTGCTTATGACCTCTGTTGAATCTGAAGCGCCGACGAGGGCGCCTGTTTCTCGCGTGCAGCTTGTCATCGGCATCGTCCGGCGAGGCGACGAGATCCTGCTGGTGCGGGAGAGCCTCGGCGCGAACGGCGAGATGCTCTGGTCGCTCCCCGGCGGCGGCGTCCAGGACGGCGAGGTCTTCCACGAGGCGCTGCGGCGGGAGATGCAGGAGGAGACCGGCCTGGTGGTCGGCGACCCGGTCGCCACCGCGTTCGTGATGCACATCGACTCCGAGCGGTACCCGTCGGCACTCGCGATCGCGTTCGAGATCAACGACTGGGAGGGCGAGACCCTGCCGGAGGACGACGAGATCGCCGAGGCGGCGTTCTTCCCGCTGCCGGAGGCCCTCAAGCTGATCGGGCAGCTCGAGAGCGACAACCAGCGGGAGCCGATCCTCGGTTACCTGACCGGTGAGGTGCCGGCCGGCACCACCTGGATCTGGCGCAACCGGGACGACCAGGAGGTCCTGCTCGGGCGCTGGTGACCGTCAGTGCGCGCAATCCTCCACGACGTCGGGCCGGTCACGCCGGACGAGCGTGTCCGGGTGGAAGGCGGCCAGGAAGTCTCCGATCGGGCCCGACAGCCGCATCGTCGCGCGTGCAGCGGCGTCGGCGTGGCTGTCGGCCACCGCGACCCCGACCGCCGCAGAGGCCAGCAGGCACCGGTCGTTGCGCCCGTCGCCGAACGCGATGACCCGCTTCAGGTCGGCCTCACCGGCCTGCTCGGCCAGCAACGCCGTCACCGCGGCGGTCTTGCAGGTCCCCGCAGGCCGCAGCAGCTTCGCCGCGGTGCCGGCGAACGGGATCGCCTCGACCGCACCGCCCAACAGCCCCTCGGGCAGCGGCACACGATCCAGCACCAGCACCGAGCCGACCTGCGCCCTCCCGCCGAGCTGCGGGTCGACCTCGATGGACGATCGGGGCAGCCGGTGTGCCATTGCGAACCACGTGGACGCCCGCCGGGACGTCGCGACATAGCGGTGATCCAGCTCCGCGACCAGCTCGGTGAAACCTGCGGCGAGCAGCGCTGGCACCACCTCGCGGGGCAGCGCGCGGCGATATGTCGCCCGGGCGGTGGCGCGGTCGTACTCGACGTTGCCGTTGTCGAGCAGCAGGCGCGGCCCGAACAGTTCGAGGAGGTGCTCGGGTAGACCGAGCGCCTCGAACAGCACCGTCGATCGTCCCGTCACCAGCAGGAGTGCCAGACCGCGGTCGCGCAGCCGGGCGAGCCCTTCGATCGTGCCGGGCAACGGCACACCGCGCTCGTCGACCAGCGTGCCGTCCAGGTCGAACGCGGCGAAGGCGAGGTCAGGCACGCAGCGTTCCGAGCGCCTCGCGGATGGAGCTGGACAGATTCACCAGCGTGTTGCGGGTGCCGAGCTCGGCGACCAGGATCGGCAACCGCATGAGTGCCTCGAACGTCCGCCCCGCCAGGGTGCCGATCTCGTCGCGGTCGCGGGTGCGGGCATGCAGCCAGTCCTCGACGAACACGTCGTCGTCCGGAGTCATCAGCTGCTCGGTGAGCACTTCGCGCGCCTGGTCCGGATCGACCCGACGCACGCTGAGCACTGCGGAGTCCTTCGTCACGCGGGGCAGCACGATGGCGGTCAGCCGCACGGAGGGGACCAGGGGGGTGCCGGTGCGCGCACGCCACTCGACGGGCAGCAGGTTCAGCTTGGAGTCTCCGCAGAAGCTCTGCCAGTCGCTGGTGACGAAGTCCGGCTGCCGGCGGGCCAACTGCCAGCTGGTCGCGTCCTTGAGGCCCAGCGCGTGCATGGTGCCGCCGTTGATGCGGATCGGCACCGGCATGCCGCAGGCCGTCACCTGCTCCCCGTCCGCGCGGACCATGACCCGGTCGTTGGCGACGAAGGCGCAGCCGGAGGCAGCGGCCAGGGCCAGGGCGGTGGTGGACTTGCCGGCACCGGAGCGGCCGATCACCACCACGTTGCCCTCGGGGGTGGCCGCGCAGGACGCGTGCAGCCCGGCCCAACCGTCGCTCTCGCCCCGCCGGTAGCCGAACTCGCGCAGGTGCCGGGCCAGCGCCAGGTGGGCGTAGGGGCGCGCGGTCGTGACGAACACCAGGCCCCGCGGGGACTGCACGACGAGGTTGGTGCCGTCGATCTCGTCGGGCTCCGAGACCACGGCGCAGGTCCCGTCGGCCAGCTCGTAGCGGATCCCGGGTGCGGCCACGTGCAGATGTACGGCTTGGCGCCGGACCGCCTGCGCCGCGTAGTGCTCGACCAGCCGGGCGAAACACGCGTCGGAGACGGCGAGGTTCACGGCGGTCAGCGAACAGGGCGAGAAGTCGTCGGGCAGGTGCTCCCAGATGTCGTTCGCCGGGGTGAACAGGTCGTGCAGGTACGTGATGGCTCGCGGGTCGGCGCTGCTCACCGCGATCCGGGTCTGGCCCAGCCGGACGGTCCCGGCGCGTACGCCGAGCCGTGCCGCCAGCGCGTGCGGATCGGCCAGCTCGGCCGGATCGGTGTCGAGGAGGGTTGCTTCGCTCTGGATCATCGGGTCCCCGTCGGTCGCAGGACGGCCCGCCAGACTGAGCGCTGGCCGGGGTCGGCATCGTGGAGGTATTCGAACGGGCCGTCGACGAACTGGAATCCGGCGCTACGGCAGAGCTCGGCGATCCGCTCCGGCGGCAGCAGCGTCATCACCTGTCCGTTGGGGAGCCGGTGCCGGTCGTCGGCGAGCGGGGTGAGCCGGTGGTCCAGATGCGCCGCGCTGAACAGGTTCAGCGACACCACGCCGGCGGTGGCGACGACCCGACCCAGCTCGCCGATGGCCGCGGAGACATGTTCCGGCCGGGGCAGGTTGTGCAGGACCCCGTGACACACCACGACCGCGGCCCGCGCGGTGGCCACCGGCAGCGCAGCGACGTCCGCCTGGCAGAAGGCGGCGCCGGGGGCGACGCCCTGTGCGCGCAGCACCATCTCGGCGTGCAGGTCGAGTCCGACGACCCGGTAGCCTCGTTCGGCCAGCAGCGGCAGGTTCCGCCCACCACCGCAGCCGACGTCGAGCGCCACCGCGCCGGGGCCGCCCTGCGGCACGATGTCGGCCAGGTATCCCGGCGGCGACGCCGTGGCGAACGCCGTCACCACGTCCGACCGGTTCCAGTAGTCACCCGTCGCGCGCATGGCGCTTCACCGTGCACTCGTCGATCAGGTAGCCCTGGTCCCACGGCATCGCGCGGAACGTGGTGAGGCCCGCGGCTTCGAAGCCGGCCGCGACGGCGTCAGGCTGCTCGGTGAGAGCGAAGAAGAGCGGCCCGACCGAGGACAGGCTGAGCACGGCGGTCTGTTCCGACTCGAACAGCTGCCGCACCTGCTCCGCGTACTGCAGCAGGCGGGGGTGCGAGAAGGCGCAGTTGCGGATGCTGCCCATCTCGAACCGGTAGTCGAAGACGAGCTGCCCGAGGGTGCGCGGAGTGCCAGTGACCAGGTCGGGCCAGCACTCGTGCAGCAACCGGTAGGCGATCTGCGGCGCGTATCGGCGGCCGGTCTCCAGGAACCCGTCGAAGTTCTCCGCCTCGGCGCGAAGGCTCTCCGAGGCGTCCCAGCTGCGCAGGTCCGGTGGTACGGCGAGCACGATCGTGTGCCCGGCCGGCGCGGGGGCGGCCAGCAGCGCGACGGCGTTTCCGGAGACCACCTGGATCGCGCCGGGTACCAGACCGGCGGCGGCCGAGCCGCCGATGCACTGGACCGGCATGATCTCGTCGTCGTTGCCGTCGATCTCCTCGCCGTGGTTGTCGACCAGCAGCCGCATCAGCGTCCGGTGGTCCAGCGGCCGACCGCACAGTTCGTTGATCGCCGCCGCCACGGCCGAGAGGACGGCGCTGCTGCTGCCGAGACCGACGTGCGGAGGCAGCGGGTGCGAGCGGATCGTGATCCGCATGCCGCCGGTGAGGCCGAGGACCTGGCGCATCAGCAGCGCGGCGTGGCGCCCCAGGACCGGCCGGGCACTGTCGGCGGCGATCTCGACGCCGTCGCCGGACGCCGTGGCCTGGACCTCGACGCTCGTGAAGAGGTCGGTGACGAAGACCAGCTCGCCGGCGGGGTAGGAGCCGGCGCCGGGCAGCACCTTGCTCGGGTCCAGTGCCATCGCGTTGAGCCGGTTCGGGTAGCGCAGGCGCACCCGGCCCTCGATTCCGGCGGCGGGTGGCACGGACGGGACTGCGCCGCGCACCGAACCCACCCGTACGGGGGCGAAGCCCGCCACACTACCGGTCGCGGTCATCGGCGCTTCCTCTCCGCTCTCGGGGCAACGGCAGCGTCACCGCGGCCTTGGAGGTGGTGATCTCGATGAGGTGGTCGAGGGCCTCGACGGTGTAGCCGCCGCTGCCCAGCGAGCCTTCGGCCCGGATCGCCATGTTGGCCCGGGCCACCTGGCGGTGGGGGTAGCGGAAGCGCAGGATGCGCTTGAGCAGCGCGGCATACTCCGCGCGTACCCGGGGCGACTCGAGCAGGCAGCGCAGCAGCGGCGAGTTGCCGCTGCGGTACGCCAGGAGCGTGTCGTCGCACACCGCCCGGTGGGTGGGCGGCAGGTAGAGCACGTTCTCCACGAGATAGTCGTCGTGCCACGCGCCGAGCTGCCCCGGTTCGCTCGGCGCGAGCAGAAGCACGTCGAGGACGAGCAGTGGCATCTGGGCGCCGCCGGGACCCATGTAGGCCTTCCCGCCGATGTCCATCGTCGGGAAGTAGGGCCGGAGCCGGTGCGAGAAGTAGTCGGGGGTGATCGTCCGCTGGACCGTACGCAGGTTCTTGCGCAGGACCTCGACCCCGTCGTGCACCTGGCCGAGTGCGGCGAGGAGCACGTCCTCGTCGAGGTCGGCGCGGTCGCGGCAGGCGGCCAGGTCGTCGACGGCCAGGTTCAGCGCCTGGGTCGCGGCGACGACCGAGTCGATGAACACGTGCTCTTCGTCGCTGAGCAGGAAGCCGCGGCGGCGGGGGCCGACCGGGTTGCGCGTGGTGTAGCTGTACACGGTGTCGCGGGGGACCTCGTCGGCGACGGCGGCCAGGCGTAGGAGTGTCGGCTCGATGCCGTGCAGGTCGGCGTCCGGATCGTGCCGGACGAGTGAGGCGGCGAGGAAGCCCAGGTCGCGCAGGGCGGCTCGGGCCGTGTGGACGTCAGCCGTATCGAAGTCGGCAATGAGGTCGGCCAGCGCGTCGACCATCCACGCCGTGTCGGCGCGCTCGTTGGCGGCGGGCAGTTCGGCGAGGACGTCGTCGGCGCGCAGCGGGTCCATCGCGGCCACGGCGAGGTCGTCGGCGTTCTGGTCGGCGCCGATGAAGGAAGTGGTCATGCCGCGACCCCGACCGCGGTGGCCAGGACCGTCTCGGTTCCGCCGTCCGTGCTCCGTACCGCCGCGTGCGCCCGGATCAGGTCGGCGCCGTGATCGGCGACGGCGACGACGTCGTCGACACGCAGCCGTTCCGGTTCGGAGACGTCGAAGACGGGCAGGAGGCGGGCCATTCGCTGGCCCACACCGGTGTCGACCGTCATCCGGGTACGCCGTCCGGCAGGCAGCGACGCGGTGGTCACGACAAGCTCGCCGGCGTTCCCGGACACGTCGGGTACACAGCGGCCGACCAGGCCCGACCGGGCGACCAGCGCGTCCGTCGCCGACGCGGCGACCAGGTCGGACAACCGCCAGGCGTCCGCCGATCGGGCGCCCACCACGACCGTGCACTCGATGTCGAAGAAACGGTTCGGGAACCGCTGGTACTCCTGCCGTAGCAGGTGTGTCCGCCGGGGCAGCAGCGGATCGCCGCTGACCCGGAGCATGTCCAACCGGGCCGGGCGGTCGTCGTCGGCGAGTTCGACGGTGCACTCGAACGACGTGTCGATGGAGAACGAGTACTCGTCGCTGTGGGCGCGCCGCCGGAAGCCACGCGCGCTCTTTCCGAGCTTCACCACGACGCGGTCCCGGAAACACTGGATCTCGTCGGTGAACTCGCCCTCGCCGAACTTGTACTCCAGCGACCGGAACTCGCCCGTGCTCTCCAGGTTCATCAGCACCCGCTCGCCCGGGTCACCGGTGCCGACGCAGAAGTGCACGCCCCCGACCAGGGACAGCTTCTGCTGCGACCGGTCGAGCACTTCGACGTAGTAGTCGGCGGTCCGCACGCCGAACAGTTCGTTGCCGAACGGGTCGGCGAGATCCGGGGCGTACACGTGCGCCTGGCGACCCGTCGCGGTCTCGCCCCATTCACGCACCTGGAGGGGTTCGCCGGTGGTGGAGCGGTGCAGGAAGGTGTGGAAGGAGTACCCGGGCTCGTCCGGATCGCGGCGGCCCGGCGGGTGCACGATGTAGTGCCGGAAACAGTCGGTGTCGGCGGCGATGTCACGCAACTGCTCCGGCACACCGGCGTCGGCCTTCCCGCGCCCGGGCCTGGCACGTGCGGCCCTGGCCTGCGCGACCGCCTCGGACAAGCCGGTGGCGAAACGGGCGATCTGCTCGTCGTTGAGGCTGTGTCCGGCGTAGAAGTGGTGGTAGCTGCGGCGTCCGCCCTGTGGCGCCGGCGCGCTGACCGCGAGGAGCCGGTAGCGCTCGGTGAATTCCTTCGGCAGCAGCCCGTCCGGTGTGGAGAAGCCGGCCACGACGATAGGTGAGGCGGGTGCCGGCCGGATCTCCGCCTCCGGGTCGGCGGCCCGGATCGCGTCGGCGATCAGGTCCCGGCGACGCAGGCACTCCTGGATCGCCGCGGTGAAACCGGCGTGGCCGAGGCCGAAGACGGTGGCCCACAGGGCGGCGGCCGCGGCGCCGGGGCGGGACCCGGTCAGGGTCGAGTCGACGATCCCGGTGACCGGGCTCGCCTCGGTGACGTGCCCCAGCAGGCCCTTGCGTACGAGCAGCACCCCGCACGAGTACGGCAGCAGCCCCGACTTGTGCGGGTCCAGGGCCATCGCGTGCACGCCGACGTTGCGGAAGTCGAAGGCCAGCGCGGGATCGCTGAACGGGAAGATGAAGCCGCCGTGGGCCGCGTCGACGTAGCAGAAGAACCGCACCTGGTCGGCGAGCTGCACCGCGCGGCGCCGCAGCAGCGCGGCCAGCTGATCGACCGGGTCGCACAGGCCGCTGTTGTAGTAGCCGGCCGTCAGCGCCACGATGATGCCGGTCGCGCCGGCGGCGACCGCCGCCTCGACGGCCTGCGCCAGCTGCTCCGGCTCGATGACCCAGCTCGGGCCGGGTGCGATCGTGCGCAGGTCGAGGCCGAGGACCTCGGCGGCCTTCGTGACGGAGTGGTGGGCGAACTCGCTGGTGATGAGGGTGACCCGCGACGCCGCGTCGGCCCGGACGGCATTGCGCCCGATGCGCAGTCCCTGGAGCACCGCCTCGGTCGCGCCCGAGGTGATGTGGCCGTCGGCCGAGTCGGCGTGCAGCAGGCCGGCGAGGCCCAGCAGAGCTTCTCGTTCGAGCCGCCGGGTGCCGGCGCGCCCGGCGCCGAAGGGGGTGTGTACTCCGACGTTGTTGCTGTTGAGCGCCAGGAACCGGGTCCAGGCGGAGAGGGCCACCTCGTGCGGGGCCGACATGGCGAAGCCGAGCCGGGTCACCGTGGGATCGTCCCAACCGGTCGTCTCCGCGTACGCGCGGTCGAGGCCGGCGGTCAGCTCGCTCGGGCTCAGCCCGGCGGCCGGGAACGTGTCGCTGACCGTCCAGCCGTTCTCCAGGTCACCCACCGGTACCGTCCTTGCCGTGCCGGGCGGCCGGCGTTCGGCCGAGCCGGACCTGCAGTCGCTGGGGTGTCAGCGGGTGCCGCGGCTGTTCTCCCGCCAGCACGCGCAGGATGTCGTCGGCGACGATGTCGGCGACCGCGATGTTGGCGTCCCTGGTTCGTCCCGCGATGTGCGGCAGGTGGACCACGTTGTGCCTGCCGATCAGGGGATCGCCCTCCGGCAGCGGTTCGACGTCGTACACGTCCGCGGCCCAGGCCAGTTCGTCGGCGAGCACCCGCTCCCGCAGCGCCGCGGCATCGATCGCGGCCGCCCGGGTGATGGTCACGACGAGCGCGCCCCGCCGCAGGGCGAAGACGTGGTCGCGGTCGACCACGCCGGTGACGCTGGGGGTGTCCGGTGCCGCGACGACGAGGATCTCGGAGTCCCGCACCAGCCGGTCGAGGTCCACCGACTCCGCCGAGACCTCGGCGAAGCGCTGCGGGGAGCGGTACGGGTCGTACGCCAGCACGGTCGCGCCGAGCATGGCGCACCAGCTGGCGATGCGACCGCCGATCTCGCCGACCCCGATGATGCCGACGGTCTTGCCCGCCACAGTGCCGTTGGCGAAGCGCGGATCGTCGCAGAACTGCACGTACGGGTAGTCCCAGGGGCGGAAGCCGGTGATGACCTCGTGGTGCCACTGCGGGATGCGACGCAGCCCGCACAGGATCAGGCTCAGCCCGCACTCGGCGACCGACTGGCCCCAGCCGGGAGTTCCCTCGACGAACGGGATGCCCGCGTCCCACAACGCGTCCATGGCCTCGATCCCGCAGGTGTCGGTTTCGCTGGCCACCACCTTCAGCCGGGTCGCGGCGGCGATCATGTCGTGGGTGAGGTCGCCCCCGAACAGGGCGACGGCGTCGATGTCGGCCCAGTCGACGGCAGCCAGATCGCTTTCGCGTACGTCGAGGTAGCGGATGTCGCAGGTCGGGGACAGGCGTTCTTCCAGCCGCTCGCGCAGGAACGCCCAGAATTCCGAGAGCAGACCGTCGTCGGTCAGCAGCACGACGGGTCGGCGGGAGGTGAGGTCGTTCATGCCCTGGCTCAAGATTCCTCGCTGTCACGTGTGCCGCGATGGCCCTGCTCGATGGTCCGGAACCACAGGCTGCTGCCGGGGGCGACGATCGCGTCGACCGCCTGACGGGCCTGTGCGTCGACGGTGGTCTCCGTCGCCCTGAGCGCGAGCGTGAGTTGGTCGAGGGTCCGGGGACCGATGATGGTGCTGGTCACGTCGCTGCTGCCGGACAGCCACGAGTGGGCGAACTCGGGCAGCGACTGCCCGTGCTCGGCGGCGAGCTCCAGCAGCGCGGCCAGGGCTCGCTGCACCGGCTCCCAGACCGTGCCGCGCGGTGACCACCATTCGGTGAAGCGGGCGTCGGCGGGCGGTTCCCCGAGGAACCGTTCGCTGAGGTAACCCATCGCCAGCGGGCTGTAGGCGACGAAGCCGACGCCGTACTCGCGGCAGACGGGGAGGATGTCCCGCTCCACCTCGCGTTCGAGCAGGTTGTAGGGCGACTGCTCGGCGATCGGGCCGGGCGTGCCGAGCGAGCCTCGTGCCAGCACGGCCATCTCGACCAGACGCCAGGTCGGCACCACGCCTAGGCCGGGCTGCTCGGCCATCTCCTCCGGGCTTGGCATCGTGGACGTGCCGACGTAGCGGATCTTCCCCTCCCGCACGAGGTCCGCCAGGGCGCCGAGGGTCTCCTCGACGGGCGTCCGTAGGTCGTGCCGGTGCAGGTGGAAGATGTCGATGTGGTCGACGCCCAGGCGGCGCAGGGACCGCTCGCACTCACGCTTGACGGCGTACGCGGAGTTGCCCCAGTCGTTGGGCCCCGGTCCGACCTCGTTGTAGCACTTGGTGGCGATCAGGACGTCGTCGCGGCGGTGACGGATGGCCTTGCCGAGGATCTGTTCGCTGCGGCCGTCCTGGTAGGCGTTGGCGGTGTCGACGAGGTTGACGCCGGCGTCGAGGGCCGTGTGGATGATCTCCTCTGCCGCGGCCTCGTCGGTCGGGCCGCCGAAGTTGAAGGTACCCAGAGTGACCGTGGATACACGCAAACCACTGCGGCCCAGTTGATGGAACTCCATCCACGCCCCCTGCTGTCTCCACCGAACCCAGCGGCCATTGTGCCGCTGACGGTTATAGTGATCAAGATCGGAGCGAGAGTCCACTAATCAGCTGAACGATCGCCGGGCAGCAGTTGAGCGCTGGTCAACCTCCCTGCCGGCCCGGGCCCCACGCCAGCGCCCCACCCAGCAGCGGAACGCGCCCCGTCGGCGGCGACGCCCTTGCCCGCGTCTGGCCGACAGGCAGGTGAAACGCTTCCTGGAGACCGTTAAGCTTTGCCGCCGGTCCAGGGGCGAGCTTCACGCAGAGTGATCTCGTGGCCACTGCGGACGGATGTCGAGTCAGCGCCGTGCAATGCCGGGGCACCGTCGAGAAGGAGGCCGAATGGCCGAGTTGTCAGCCGAATCGGAGTTGTTGCTCCTGCTCAGCAGGCAGCAGGTGACTGACACGCAGATGGCTCGTGTGCGCACGATCATCAGTCAGGACGAGCCGCGCCTGGACTGGGGGCATCTTGCCGTCCAGGCCGCCAGGCACCGCGTCGCCCCCCTCGTGGGCTGGCATCTCTGGCGCCTGTTGACCACCGAGAGGGTCGCGGGCATCGACTCTCCCGTCGTGCTGCTCCTGTACTCCGCCTACCGGGACACGCAACGTGCCAACGAGCTCATGCTGGCTGAGGTCCAGGCGATCAGCGACGCCGCGGCGGACCAGGGCATCACGGTGCTCATGCGCAAGGGCGGCCATCTGGCCTTCGCGGTCTACCAGGAGCCCGGGACGCGACCGATGGGTGACCTGGACGTCCTCGTCACCAGGGAGGAGGCGCCCACCCTGGTCAAGGCGCTCGAGGGACTCGGTTATGTGGAAGGCAACCCGACACGCGTCGACATCGTCCCGCTGAGCAAGCGGGAGCGGGCCTTCTGGCGTCTGTACGGCAGCGACCTGCCCAAGATGAACAAGTTCGGCGAGTTCCACCGGCCGATCGTCAGCATCGACATCAACGTCTCGCTGGCGCTGCCCGGCAAGGGCTACGACGTTCCGGTCGGTGCCGTCCTGGCGCACGCCGGCCGCCACCGGTACGGGGACGCCTCGTTCCTCGTGCCGTCCCCCGAGGACGCGGTCATCGACCTCGCCGCCCACATCTACAAGACCTCGACGACCCTCAGGTTCATGAACCGCGGCAAGCACCGGCAGTTGCTCAAGTACGTCGACATCGCCGAGGTCGTACGCCGTGCCGGCCCGGACCTCTCGTGGGACCTGTTGCTCGAGCGGGTGGACGAGTACGCGGTGGCCGGTCCCGTCTTCTACGGGCTCGCGCACCTGCGGATGCTCTTCCCGGACGCCGTCCCCGCGGACGCCCTGACCGCGCTGCGGCAACGGTGCCCGGAGCCGGAGCGCCTGCTCAACGAGTACGGCCAGTGGGACCTGCCGGAGCCGCGCGCCTGGCAGCAGGACTTCCTCACCCGGTTCTTCGACCCGGACGCCGACCGCGACCTGCCCGCCTCGAAGTCACTCGTGTGACGACAGGAGGCGCTTGGGCGATGCCGCCCGAGCGCCTCCTGCCTCGCGAGTGACGCGAGGACCGCTCTACCGTTCGGTCTTCCCGGACAGCACCGGCGTGCCCACGCGCCAGGAGCGGAGCATGCGCAGGAACATCAGCCACGGGCCGGTGGCGCTGACGAAGGGCGCGGCGACGAACGTCGCCACGAGCGTCAGCCGCGGACGTCTCCCGGTCAACCAGCTGACGGAGCGGTCCTGGCGGTCGATCCCGCCCAGTCGCGGCAGCAGCGCCAGCAGCAGGACGGCTGTGACGGGGTACGCCACCAGGCCGGTGCCGACGGCGAGCACGGTCCACCAGCCGCCCCCCAGCGCCGTGATCACCAGCCCGGCGGGGATGAGCAGCACTCCGGCGAACCAGATGCCGATGTCGAACAGCTCCTTCGCCACCAGCAACCATTTGCCCGGCAGGCTGACCGGCGACGGGTAGGGGCGTACGTGGTCCAGTTCCCGGGCGACCCCCAGGCTGCCGTAGCAGACATTGGCCCACCCGTTCATCATCGACCTGGTCTGGTAGTAGGGCTCGGTCAGGTTGAAGCTCGGCACCAACGCCTGCTCGACGCCGAGCAGCGAGGCGCGGTGCCCGACCGGCTCCTGCATCTCCGGGAACGGGCCGAGCTCGCGCCACGCGCCGAGATGGACGAACGTCCCCGAGCCGATCGCGTAGATCATCGGGCGGAACGGCGCGGCGAGCAGTCGCACCAGGCGCGGGCTGCGGCGCAACAGGTCGTTCTGGAGTATCCGCCCGACCTCGACGGCCAGGCCACGCCGCAGCCAGTACAGCACCTGTCCGCGCATCAGGGCGCCGTCGGCACCGGGGGCGAAGGGAGCCCGGAACCGCAGCGGCAGCTGCACCTGGTGCAGCAGCGCCGGCGGGCGGCGGCCCGCGGCGACCGCCCCACGCACCAGGTCTCCCACCGCCACGAAGGTCTCCCCGTGGGCCACCGCGTCGAAGTCGTAGACGGCCAGGTAGACGCTGTCCGGGTCGACGCCCGGCAACAACTCGGGTAGCAGCTCCACCGCGTAGTTGAGCTGGGAACCCTTGCGCCCGTCGGTGTGGGGAAAGTGGACGTGGCACGAGCGGTGCGTACCGGGCCTGCCGTTCAACTCGGCGGTGATCTGCCGGCACAGCTCCTCGGTGGTGGGCGTCGCGTCGAAGGCGCGGCGCAGCACGCCGGGCCACTCGTCCGGCGACGTCCGCTCCAGCTCGTCGAGCGTCGCGGCGATCACCGACGGCGCGAGCACCTTCTCCAGTGCCCGCTCCCGGCTGCCACGCCTGGCCAGACCGTGTAGTTCGGTGACCACGGCGGGCAGGGCCGCCTCCTGGGCGGCACGTTCGGCCGTCTCGCGTTCGCTCGTGATGGCGACCGATATCAACGTCCCGGGATATCGCGCGGTGGCGAACGATTCCAGCGTCTCGCGCACCAGTCGCTGCTCGCGCAGGGCCGGCAGCATGACCACGATGACGGGAAGGTCCGCGGGGGCCGTGGCCGGCGCCGTAGGGCGGTCGCGGACCGCCCGTGCCGCCACGATGATCCAAACGAGTACCCAGACCGCGTGCGCGGCGAACAGGATCGCCACGACGCGGCCCAGCACGGTGATCGTCTGCAAGATGGTGCCTACTCTTTGTCGTCGGTGGTCGGACCGGTGGACCCGAGCGGGCGCCGATCGCGGAAGTAGGGCACGATCCGGTTCTCGAACATCGCCAGCGCGGAACCGATCGCCATGTGCATGTCCAGGTACTGGTAGGTGCCGAGCCGTCCGCCGAAGAGCACGTTGCGCTCGGCGGTCTCCTGCCGGGCCAACATCCGGTACGTCCGCAGCGCGTCCCGGTCCCCGGCTGTGTTGATCGGGTAGTACGGCTCGTCCTGGTCGCCGGCGGAGCGCGAGTACTCCCGGACCAGCACCGTACGGTCGCCGCGGTACGACCGTTCCGGGTGCATGTGGCGGTACTCCACGTTCCGGGTGAACGGCACCGACTCATCGGCGTAGTTGATCGTCGTGGTCCCCTGGTAGTCGCGGACCGGCGCCACTTCCCGCTCGAAGTCGAGCGTGCGCCAGCCGAGCCGACCCCCGCTGTAGCGGAAGTAGCGGTCCAGCGGACCGGTGTAGACGACCGGCGTCCCGTCCGGAATGGCGTCGGCCAGCTCGAAGAAGTCCGTGTTCAGGCGCAGGTCGATGCGCGGGTCGGCCGCCATCCGCGACAGCCAGGCGGTGTACCCGTCGACCGGAAGGCCTTCGTACGTGTCGTTGAAGTACCGGTTGTTGAAGTCGAACCGCACCGGCAGCCGGGCGATGACCGACCCGGGAAGTTCCTTCGGGTCTGTCTGCCACTGCTTGGCCGTGTATCCCCGGAAGAACGCGTCGTAGAGGGGCCTTCCCACCAGTGAGATGCCCTTTTCCTCGTGGCTCGGATCAGGGGGGAGTTGACCGATCTCGGCCGCCTGTTCGGCAATCAGTGCCCGTGCCTCGTCCGGGGTGAGGTAGCGGCCGAAGAATTGACAGATCGTCGCGAGGTTGACCGGCAGGGGATACACCTGCCCCTGATAGAGGGTGAAAGCCTTGTGCCGGTATCCGGTGAACTCGGTGAAACGGTTGACGTAGGCCCAGATTCGCTCGTTCGAGGTGTGGAAGATATGGGGACCATATCTGTGCACCTCGATTCCGGTGTCCGGGTCGACCTCCGAGTAGGCGTTGCCACCGTGATGGTCGCGCCGTTCCAGGACCAGCACCCGCTTGTCCAACTCGGCGGCGGTCCGCTCGGCGATCGTCAATCCGAACAGGCCGGATCCGACGACCACCAGGTCGTAGCCTTCGAATGTCATGTCACTGCCTCTCCGAGTAGCCAGGCCGCCGACCGGCGCTCGTCGCTGAGGCGCTGCTTCCATTCGGCCACTGCCTGCGGCTCCTTCTCGGCGAAGAGGGCGACGTAGGAAAGAGCCGTGATGATTTTGTGCAGGTGCAGCCCGGCTTCGACGTCACGTGGCGGGGTCGGGTGGGTCCGGTGCGCCGCATAGGCGGTGTGGAACGCCGCCCGTTCGGTGTCGTCCGCGAAGCACCACCAGTCGAGCTTCACGAAGTCCTCCACCGGGTCACCGGGCCGGGCGAAGTCCATGTCCAGCAGCCATACGTCGCCGGATCTGTCGACCAGCACGTTGGGTAGGTGCACATCGAGGTGGGTCAGCCGTGGAGACATCGGCGGCAGCACCTCGGTGACCAGTTCCAGCAGTTTGGCGACGAGCCGATCAAGATCGCTGGGGGTAAATATCTCCAACCTGGCTGCCCGGGCGGCGTAGCGGCGGATCTTGACTGCGACCGTGTCGTGGATGCTGGTCGGCCCCTCCACGGTGTAGGGGATGTCGTGCAGCCGGGCCAGCACCGCGCCCAGCCGTTCGAGCACCCGCCGCCGCTCCCGCCCGTCCCGGGCGGCGAAGTGGTCCTCGGCATCCGTGCCGTCGATCCACTCCTGAACGAGGAAGGCGTGCCCGTCGCCGTCCGATCCGGAACCCAGCAGGCGCGGCACCGGCACGCCGTGCGCCAGCGCGGTCTCGGTGGCCCTGCGGGCTCCCAGGAAGTCGTCCGCTGCCCGGGAGTCTTCGTTGATCTTGACCAGGTAGTCGCCGTCGGTGGTGTGTACCCGCCATCCGGTGCTGAAGATGCCCTTCGTGACCGGTGTCGCCCCCAGCGGGGCCGCCTGCGGCACCACCGAGGTCAGGATGTCGATGGCCGCGTCAGCTTGCATCGGAGCCTCCGGGGGAGTGGACGCCGTCGTACAGGTCGGTGAGCTCGGTCAGGCAGCGGTGCGCCAGCGCGGCCGAGGCGGCACCCGGCCTGCTGCTCGCGCTCATCAGGCGGCTGAACAGGTGCAGCCGCAGGTAGAGGTCGACGGTGGGCGACCGTGGGTCGAGGCCGACCCATTCCGCCCACCGCGCCGGCGGCAGGCGCCACTCCCAGGCCAGCCTGACCAGATCCAGTTCGGGGTCGCCGAAGGTCGCCAGCTCCCAGTCGACGAGAACCGGGCCGTGTTCGGTCAGGATGACGTTGCCGGGGTTCGGGTCGCTGTGCAGCAGGTGGGGGCGGGTGTCTTCGAGCACGTCGAGCGCGTGGTGCAGGGTCCGGCACTGCCGCGCCTGCGTGGTGAGACCCAACGTCGTCAGTGTCTCGGCGTACGAGTCGAGCCGGCCCGCCAGGAACCCGGCCCAGCTCGGTTGGTCGGGCGCGTGCAGCCGACCGAAGGCGGGTCCGGTGATCGTGTGCGCGGCCCGCAACGCGGCGACCGACGCCCGCACGTCGAGGGCGCTGGCGGGGTTCGGTGCGCTGCCCCGCACGTACCGGATGAGGGCCGCGCTGTGCCGCCCGAACGTCGCGCTGCCGATGACCGCGGGTACCGGCGCGCGTCCGCGCAGCGACTCGAGCGCCGTCACCTCGGTGTCGCGGCGCCAGGCAGCGGTGTAGAGCTTGAGCACGGCGAGGGGGCGCACCACCAGCACCCGGTTGGTCTCCCGCTCGGTCACGACCGCCGCTCCGGTCCGGTGCCCGGTGTCGGGCGAACCGTCGTCGCGGACCCGGCGCGGGTGCGTGTCCCCGCGCCGTGGTCGGCACATCGACCGTCGGGCGGGCTCAGGCGCGTCCGGGCCCGCGTCGTACGGCTCACCACGCAGCCCGTGTCGCGGGGCTGGCAGGAGTCCGCCCCCGGAACCGGTGTCCTGGCAGGACGCCTCCTCCGGCGGCCGGTGCCCCACATCCTGGCGACCCTGCCGGCGACCGGGCGGGGTGGCGGTGCGCGGCGACAGTGGCCGGCAGCTTCAATTTCCGTGGCATTGCCCCGCCCGTACTAATTGGTTTGCTGGTGTCTCTCAAGTGTTTTGTCGAGCAAGGACGGACGGCATTTCTCGAACGTCGCGCCCGCCTTCGACCGGACACTGGCCAACGGTCTCGGGGCCTGCATAGTACCGACCGTGATGGTGATCCACAAGCATGTCCGTATCCCATTTGCGTCAGAGGGTCGCCACCCTCCGTGTTGTTCAGTCGCAATTCGACATGGACTGCGGCGGTTTTCGCGCCGGACAATTACCGACGGTCCGCAGGGCGTTTACGCGCTGATGTCGCCGAGGTGTCCCGGTCCTGCTTGAGGTCGAACTGTCGGTGCGTTCGCCGTCACCGTTCGAATTGCTGTCGGCGGTGTCTGGAAGGCGTCTGCCTGCGGTTGTAGCATGACCGTCACGGGTATTTCGTGACGGACGGGTAATGGTGGCGGGCGGCTAAATCGTCGGGTAGGTGCGACTGTGCGTTGTCGCAGGCGCACGGGCGAGCAGCGCCAGCGCAACCATTCTGACTGTGGCGACTTGGCGCGAGGGACGAATGAAGAGACGACCGGATAGCGACTCCACCGCGCAGCCCGCCCAGGCGGGGGAGGCAGCGGCTCCGGAGGTCGACGTGGCCGAGGTGCGCTCGTTGCGGGTCGGCTTCTCCCCGAGACTGGACGGGATCAGCGCGAGACACGTCACGACCCTCGTCGAGCTGACCGTCGAGCTGCCACCGATCGTCGTCCAGCGGTCCTCGTTGCGGGTGGTGGACGGCATGCACCGGCTACGGGCCGCGCGTGTGCGGGGTGACCGCCACGTGCCGGTCGTCTACTTCGACGGCTCCGACGCGGACGCCTTCGTGGCCGCGGTGCAGTTGAACCTCGAGGACGGCCTGCCGCTGAGCGCCCGGGACCGGCTTGCCGCTGCCAAGCGGATCCTCGCCTCGCACCCCCAGTGGTCCGACCGCCGGATAGCGGCGGTGTGTGGCGTCGCCGCCAAGACCGTCGCCGGCCTGCGGCGGCGATCCTTGGACACGGGCCACCACCAGGACGTCCGGATCGGCCGGGACGGGCGCCGGCACCCGGTCTCGACGGAAGAGGGCCGGCGGTTGGCCGAGGCGATCGTGCGTCGCGAGCCCGATGCCAGCCTGCGCGAGGTGGCGCGCCGGTCAGGCATCTCGGTCGGGACGGCTTTCGACGTCCGCCGCAAGGCGCTCGGCGGCGGCGCCTGTGTCCCGGCCGGGCAGAAGGCCCCGGCACCGCCGCTCGCCGAGTTGGCAGCCGTCTCGTCCCCCGACGGGCTGCCGGTGACGGATCAGGATCTCGCCGCCAGCATCCGGCTACAGCTGGAGCGGCTCCGCCAGGATCCCGCGCTGCGCTACACGGACCACGGCAAGGCCCTGCTGCGGCTGCTCACCGGGACGCTCGCCTTCATCTCGCAGTCGTCGAACACCGCTGGCAACGTTCCCGCGCACTGCCACGAGTCGCTTCGGGCTGTCGCCCAGGCCTGCGCGGGGGGCTGGTACCAATTCAGCCAGATGCTGCCCGAGGAGCGCAGACGGCACCGGACGGTCGGGCGTTGAGCCTCGCCGCCAGGGGCAGCTCAGCCCGGTCCTGACATGCGGATCCACACCCTGCTGGACACCGCCGCGCGACGGCATCCCCAGCGCACCGCGGTCGTCGACCGGAGTCACCGGTGGAGCTACCAGGAACTCCGGCAGCGAAGCGTCAACCTGGCCGGTCGGTTCCGCGCACTGGGCCTGCTGCCGGGGGACCGGATCGCCGTGCGGTCCGGCGGCGCCGGCTTCGCCGCGATCCTGTTCGCGGCGTCGTACGCGGACCTGACGCTGGCGCCGCTGTCGGCCACGATGCGTCCGTTCCAGCTTCGGGCGGTACTCGCCGACATCGAACCAGCCCTCGTGGTGGGGATCGACCCCACAGCGGCCGAGGTGCCCGCCCGCACCTGGTCGTCGACACAGTTCGGGGAGATCCTGGAGACGCTCGACGCGCCGGTCGGGGACGCGGTCCAGCCCGATGCCAGCCGTGCCGACGGTGACCCGGAGGCGCCCGCCCTCCTGATGTACACGTCGGGCAGCAGCGCGCGGCCCAAGGGGGTGGTCTGTCCGCACGACAGCGTCCTCTTCGCGACCCGGGCGATCGGACAGGTCCTCGGCTACCGGCCGGACGACGTCGTGCTCTCCTGCGTGCCGCCCTCGTTCGACTACGGGCTCTACCAGCTCCTGCTCGCCACGGCTGCGGGCTCGCGGTGGGAGGCGCTCGAGGCAGGGGAGGGGATCGCCCTCCTCGAACGGATCACCAGCGCGGGGGCCACCGTCGTGCCCGTCGTGCCGGAGATCGCCACCGCGCTGCTCCGGCTGGCGGCCAGGACGGCGCTCCCGGTGCCGCAGCCGGTCCGGATGTTCACGAACACCGGCGCCCGGATGTCGCCACGGCTCGCAGACGGGCTGCGCGACGCGTTCCCGGGCGCGGCCGTGGTGCAGATGTACGGCCTGACCGAATGCAAGCGAGCCACGATCCTGGAGCCGGACGGCGACCTGGCACGCCCAGGGTCCGTCGGGCGCGCGATCCCGGGCACCGTCGTACGCGTCGTCGACCGTCAGGGTCGACCGCTACCCGCCGGCGACGTCGGCGAGGTCGTCGTCGAGGGCGCGAACGTCATGGCCGGATACTGGCGCGACCGGCAGCTGAGCGCCGCCACCTTCCGGGCGACCGCGGCTGGCCGGCGGCTGCACACGGGCGACCGCGGCCACCTGGACGTCGACGGCCACCTGTATCTGCACGGTCGCGGCGACGACGTCTTCAAGCACCGGGGCGTGCGATCGAGCACCGCCGAGATCGAAGCGGCGGCCATGGACATCGACGGCGTCGACGGGGCCGCCGCCGTCGCGCCGGACGAGGCGAACCCGCTCACCGTCGTGGTGGCCACCGTCCTGCGGGAGAACGACGTGCTGGCGGAGCTGGCGCGCCGCCTCGAACCGGCCAAGACACCGGAGCGTTGCGTCGCGGTCCACGCGCTGCCGCTCACCCCGCACGGGAAGGTGGACCGTCAACAGATCCGGGCGATCGCGCGTTCGCACCCACCGCCGACCCCCGTTCAAGTGCGGATTCCTTGACGGTGTCCGGGGAGTTGCTAATCTGCCGATCTTGAATCTGGCCTCCGGTAGGTGACCACTGCTGCTGGGATGAGGACCGTATGTCGTCGCGACCCACCCGCCTTGAGGCGGTCGATCTCGACACCGCTGTCCATCCCCTGCTGCCGGGCCAGCTCGCGCACCACCGCGCCCTGTCGGGGACGGCGGAGCAGGGCGTGGCAGTCTGGATGTCCTACCAGGTCACCGGCCCGCTGGACGTCGCCGCATTCGTCGGCGCGGTGCGCTCGACGGTCGCCCGGCACGCGGCGCTGCGGATCGGTGTCACGACGCTCGACGGTGAACCTGTCCAGTGGGTGCGGCCGATGCCCGACGATCGCCGGCTCGTGGCGATGACCCAGGTCACGGCGAACGACACCGAGCAGTTCACCCGCTACGTACGCTCCGTCCTCGCGACGGACATCCGGCGCCCCTTCGACCTCGCGGTCGAGTACCCGTTCGTGCTGCGGTTGCTGCGGTTCACTCCGACTCTGCACGCCGTGCTCGGGGTGTTCTCCAACTACGCCGTCGACGCCACCGCGCGGATGATCGTCGTACGCGACCTGTGGGGCGCCTACTTCGGCGGCGGGACCGACGCCGACCCCGTGGACGCCGACTACCTCGCCGCGGTGACCGGCCAGGCCGCCGCCGCCGACTCGGCGCGCGCCCAGGCGGTGTCCGCGTACTGGCGGCAGCGTGGCCCGTGGTTGCCGCCCCGGTGCCAGTTCCTTCCGGGGCTCGGCGGGCCGTCCGCGACCGTCGCCCACACCGAGCTGCTGACCCTGGTCGAGGACGAGTGGAAGGACGTGCGCGAGCGCTGGCAGGCCGCCGGCTTCAGCACCGTCCAGTGGCTCCTCACGTTGTTCGCGGCCGCCGCGTTCCAGCTGACGCCGCAGGACCGCCTCGTCGTCTCGATGAAGCTGAACGGCAGGCGTCACGCCGACCAGGGCGTCGTCGGCATGTTCGACGTCGTCGTGCCGGTCGTGCTGGACCGGCCGGACCGGCCCGCCGACCTGCTGGTGCAGGTGCGGCGGGAGCTGTTGTCGGCGACCTCGCGCCGCACCGTCACGCGGCAGGCGTTGGACGACATGTGGGCGACGGCGGTCCGGCGCCTGGGCCGTCCGGTCCACGACACCCTGTCGATGACGTACCTGGAGGACACCGCCGACCGCGACGACGCCGACGGCGGCGCGATCGCCATCGAGCGCGGCGCGTACACCCCGACGTTGGTCAGGACCGCCGACGGCCTGCGGATCGCCGCGAACGAGCGGCCCAACGGGCTGGGCGTCCGACTGACCGTCGACGGCGAGACCATGTCGCAGGCCACCTTCACCAGGTTCGTCGCCGCCTTCCGCGCACTGCTGGCCGGAGACGACCCGGCCAGCGCCGCGCCGGCGACGGAGAGCGGCCCCGGGCTCACGCCACTTCGCGCACCCGACGGTGCGGTCGTGCTGGTCGTCGACCTGGCCGAGGTGACCTCGGTCCTCGACTCGCACCCCGCGGTCGCCTCCGCCAGGGTCTCGGTGGAGGTCGCCGAGGACGGCGGATCGCGGCTTGCCGCCGAGGTGACGACCGCCGACGCCGGAGTCACGGCGGACGATCTCGCCAGCCACGTCCGTTCCCACGTCGCCGGCCGGCCGTTCCTGGCGGTCCCGGTGCGCATCGCGGTGGTGTCCGACACCGCCGCCGTCGAACGGTCCGAGGAGCTATTCATGGATGGAGTTGGTTGAGCGTGGAGAGTGTCCACGTCGACACGGTGATCGACGAGGAAACCCTTGACGCGGTGGCGAAGCGGGTGCTCACCGTGCCGCCGGTCGGCGACGCGCCGCGCTACACCGGTGCGATGCAGTTGGCCGAGCTGGAGATCGACAGCCTCGTCGTCGCGGAACTCATCGTCGAGTTCGAGCAGGAGCTGGGTGTACTGCTGGACGTCGTCGCCGTCGACCGGATGGAGACGCTCGCGGACCTCTGCCGGGCGCTGCAACCGGCAGCAGGCTGAGCCATGCCCGTGACTATCCATGCCGATCCGCTGGCGCAGCGGATCGTCCGGCTGCGAGAGGCGGTCGCGGCGACCGGCCTGCGCCACCTCGCGGTCGAGGTGGCCTCCGGGCCGGATCTCGTGGTCGCACTGCGTGCGCTCCGCCCGCTCGACGCGTCCGTGGTCGTGGTGGGTCCGACCGTCCCCGCGTCGGCGCTGGCGGAGCTGCGCCCGCAGGCCGTGCTGAACGTCGCGAGCGGGCGGATCCAGCCCACCGATGAGGGCAGCCGGCCCTCCGGCACAGGGCAGGGCGGGCTGTGGATCTTCTCGTCGGGCACCACGGGTACCCCGACCCCGACCTACTGGCCCTGGCCGGAGCTGACCCGCGGCGCCGACTGGGACACCGCGCACCGTGACGAGAGGTGGGGGATCGGCTACGCACCCTTCACCTACGCCGGGGTGGAGGCCGTGAGCCAGGCGTTGGGCCGGGCTGCCAGCATCGACTTCCTCACCCCGACCGACCTGGCCGTCGGGACGGGCGCACGCTATGACGTCGTCGCCGGCACCCCGTCGTTCTGGCGGATGGCGGCGCTGCACCGGGGGACCGACGAGGCCCGACCGCAGGTGCACACCGTCTCGATGGGCGGCGAGCCGGTGGACGCCCAGCTGCTACGGCTGATCGAGTCGGCGTTCGCGCCGCAACGCGTCCTGCAGTTCTACGCCAGCACCGAGCTGGGCCGGATCGCCACCGTCTCCGACGGGCTGCCGGGCCTGCCGCTCTCCGTCCTCGACGGGTACGGGCCGACCGGGAAGGCGCTGACGGTGCGTGACGGCGAGCTGCTCCTGTCCCCGGCGCCCGGCGCACCGTACCTGCCGACGGGGGACGAGGCGGCGATCCACGGTGGGCGCCTGCACATCCTCGGGCGACGCGGCGAGGTCATCAACGTGGGTGGGGTGAAGGTCGTGCCCGGCCACGTGGCCCGGCTGCTGCGGGAACTCCCGGACGTCGTCGCGGTCCGCGTCTACCCGGTGCGCAGCAGCGTGCTCGGCGCCGTCGTCGGCGCCGACGTCGTCACGGCGCCGGGCGCCGACCGTGACCTGGTCGTGCAGCGGGTCAAGGCCCATGCCCGCCGCGTACTGGCCCCGGCGGAACAACCGCGTCGCGTCACCGTCGTCGACCAGCTTCCGACGGCACCGTCCGGAAAGGCGGCCCGCGGTGAGTGAGGCGCTCGGGACGGTCTTCGTCACCGGCGGTACCCGGGGCATCGGGCTGGCTGTCACCCGGCAGCTGCTGACCGTCGGTTACCGGGTGGTCGCCGTGGCACGGACCGCTCCCGGCGAGTTCGCGGCCCTGCGGGAGTCCGTCGGTGACCCGCTGACGTTCCTCGCCGCCGACCTCACCAGCGGCGACGATCGGCTCGCGGTGGCCAACCGGCTCCGGGAGTGCGCCGATCTCCACGGTCTCGTCAACAACGCGGGGGTGGCGAGCGCGGCTCTGCACGTGGCCGCCGCACGGTCGGACATGACCCGGATGTGGCAGCTCAACGTCGAGGTCCCGATGTCCCTGTCCCAGGCGGCGGTCAAGGCGATGTACCGCCGTGGCGGGCGCATCGTCAACATCACCTCGATCGCGGCCCATCGGACCTTCCGTGGGCTCGGCGCGTACACCGCGACCAAGTGCGCTCTGGAAGGGTTCTCGAGGGTGCTCGCCGCCGAGGTCGGCAGCCGGGGCATCACGGTCAACTGCGTCGCACCGGGCTTCATCGACACCGCCATGACCGCATCGATCGAGGACGGCCTCCGCGCCGCGATCAAT
Source organism: Micromonospora sp. DT46 (assembly GCF_049841735.1). Lineage (NCBI taxonomy): Bacteria > Bacillati > Actinomycetota > Actinomycetes > Micromonosporales > Micromonosporaceae > Micromonospora > Micromonospora sp. DT46. The sequence continues at coordinate 194,440 of NZ_JBNCKW010000009.1, forward strand.
CGACGGAACATGCTCAACCGGGCCGCCACCGTCGCCGACGTGGCGCGGTCGGTCGAGTTCCTGCTCTCACCCGCCGCGGAGGCCATCACCGCGCAGGTGCTCCGGGTCGACTCGGGCAGCGGCGGATGAGCACGCTGGACAAGACCGGGCAGGCGGAACAGGCCCCCCGGCCGCCGGAGGCGACGAGCCTACCGACGGAGTTCACCGACCGACGGCAGCGCTTCCGGCGCGAGGCGTTGCGTCACCACGGCGTCAACCGGGATGCCGGCGACGCGGTGGAGCTCGGCTGGCGGGCGCTACCCGGCCTGGCCGCGTTGCGCGGCCTGCGGTGGCGCAACGTGCGGGCCGCGCTGCGGGTCTCGCGCACCCGGGTTCCGGTCGTGCTCCAGTCGCAGATGAGCGAGTGTGGGGCCGCCGCGCTGGCGATGGTCCTCGCCTACTTCGGTCAACCGGTCCCCCTCGACGAGTTGCGCACCGAGACCAACACGGGCCGGGACGGGGTCGCGGCCCGCGCGATGCTCGCTGCCGCGCGGCGGCGCGGCCTGGTCGCGCGCGGGGTCCGGGTCTCCATCGAAGGGCTGCGCAACCTCCCCCCGGCGACCATCCTATTCTGGAACTTCATCCACTTCGTCGTGTTGGAGCGGGTGACCGACACCCACCTGTACATCGTCGATCCGGCCTTCGGCCGGCGTAAGGTCAGCCTGGCCGAGGCCGGCAAGGCGTTCACCGGTGTGGCGCTGGAGTTCCATCCACCGGTCGGCGCCACGACGTCGCGGCGAGGGGCCGACGCCCGGAACCTCGGCGCGAGCCGCCTGCCGTACCTGTCGAAGTTCTTCCCGCGTACGGCCGCCTGGGTTCCCCTCGCGCTGACCTCGGTCGCGCTGACCCTGTGCGGCCTGGCGGTGCCGGCCGCCTCCACCTACGTCGTGCACCGGGCGGGCCAGCCCGGCGAACCGGTCAGCGCCTGGCTGCTGTTCGGGGCGGCGGTCGTGCTGTTCGCGATGTACTTCTGGATGCAGACCGTCCGTCGGCTGGCCCTGCTGTCCGTGCAGACCCTCGCCGACAAGTCGGTGACCCTCGGAGCGGTCCACCACCTCGTCGCCCTGCCGTTCGACTACTTCGCCCAGCGCCACACCGGCGACCTCTCCATGCGGGTCCGCACCAGCAACGCGGTCCGTCAGATCCTGACGGGATCCGCGCTGTCGGCCGTGCTCGACGGGGTGCTGGTGCTCGTGTACGGCGGGCTCATCGTCGTCGCGGACCGGCGTCTCGGCGCGCTGGTGCTCACCCTCGCCGTCGCCCAGCTCGCTCTGCTCGCGTTCAGCTGGCGCAAGCAGGAATACCTGACCGCAGCGTTGTTGGAGGCGCAGGCGAAGAGCCACACCGAGCTGTTCCAGTTGCTGGACAGCGTGCCGACGCTGAAGGCCTCCGGGCTGGAGGGCGCCGCGGCGGAGACCTGGAGCCACACGTTCGTCGCCGAGGTGAACGCCAGGACCCGCAGCCGGCGGTTCCTCGGCGTGTGCGAGGCCGTCAGCACCGCGATCCAGTTCCTCGCTCCGCTCGCCGTGCTCGCCGCCGGTCTGGTCCTGCTCGGTCGCGGCGAGATCTCCCTGTCCCGGGTGGTGGGCTTCTCCGCCCTGGCCATGGGAATGTTCGTACCGCTGGCGAGTCTGGTGCAGACCGGGCTGGAGGTCGCCGGCCTGAGGGCCACGTTGACCCGGCTCGCCGACATCCTGGACGCGCGACCGGAAGCCGGCCCGGACGCGGTGGTGCCGTCCCGGGTCACCGGCGCCATCACGCTCGACGACGTGCGGTTCGCCTATCCGGGCGCGCGGACGCCGGCGCTCGTGGACGTCAACGCACAGATCGAGCCCGGGCAGTTCACTCTCATCCTCGGTGAGTCCGGCTCCGGCAAGTCGACGCTCGCCATGCTGCTGGCGGGGCTCTACCTGCCCAGCGCCGGCACGGTGTCCCTCGACGGCACGCCGACGGATCAGCTGGACCGGCCGGCCGCGCGGCGGTCGATGGCGTACGTCCGGCAGGACGCCCGGCTGTTCGGCGGGACCATCCGGGAGAACATCGCGCTCGGCCGGCCGGAGTGCTCCCTGGAGGACGTCATCGCCGCTGCCCGGCTGGCCGAGGTCCACGACGACATCGACGCGATGCCGATGCGGTACGAGACGCTGCTCGGCAGTTCCGGGGCGGGCCTGTCCGGTGGGCAGATCCAACGCATCTCCCTGGCGCGGGCCCTGCTGCGGAACTCCGAGCTGCTGATCCTCGACGAGGCGACCAGCGCCCTCGACCGGCTCACGGAGGACCGCATCATGGCCAACCTGCGCCGGACCGGGCGCTCGCTGGTGGTCGTCGCCCACCGGCTCTCCCATCCCGAGGCCGCCGACCAGATCCTCGTCATGAGCGACGGCAGGCTCGTCCAGCGTGGCCGCCACGAGGACCTGATGGCCGAGGACGGTCTGTACCGGCGCCTCGTGGGAGGTGCCTCGTGACAGCCGAGCGTTGGCTCGACCGGCAGGCGCTCGACGCCCTGCTGCCGCTGATCCTGCAGGTGCCGCACTCGCATCGGCGCTTCGAGATGGACGCCGCCACGGCCGCCGCCGAGTACCAGATCGACGGGCCGGGCCTCGACGTCCTCGTCGCCGCCGGTCTGCCCTCGGCGGCCGGCGCGGACGGCCTCCTGTTCGACGCCACCGACCTGCGCAACGTCTCGGTGCACCTGGACCCGCGCTCGCGCGGGCGCAAGGTCCTCTCCTGGTGGATCCGCGAGCTGGGGCGCCCCACCGCCCACGCCCGCTACCGGATGGACTACGTGGCGCAGTGCCCGGAGCCCGGGCACGACGAGCCGTGCCGGTGGCGCCTCGCGGTGCCGGACGACGCCTGGCACGAGACGACGTCGGCACAGGACCGGGGCGGCGTGCTGCACTCGGTGACGTTCGACCGGCCGCGGACCTGGCCGGAACTGCCGACCGCGGTGCTCGACCTGCTGGCGGAGACCCGGCACATCCGGTTCCTCTGGCTGCCGGAGACGTTGCGCGCCGACAGCGCCTTCGTCCGTGACACCGGGATCGGCGACTGCGTCGGCGTGGCCCACCTGCTGGTCGAGGAGGCCCGCAGGCGGGGACTGACCGCCCGGTTCTCCTTCGGCAGGTCGCTGACCCCACCGATCTCCGCATCGCACTCGTGGGCGGAGTTCCAGGTCGACGGGGTCTGGGTCCCGGTCGACCCGGTGCTCCTGGACGCCCTGGGGCAGTGGGGCATGGCCGGGCCAGAGTGGCAGCGCGACCGCTCGCTCGGTGCCATTCTCGGCCGCGTCGGACCCAGCTGGCGCGACCTGGTGACGCATGCCGGTCAGCCGGTTTTCGCGAGATTCCCAACCTACCGCGACACGGGAGGGTGACATGGTGGATTGGCCACCCGCCTTTGAACCACTCATTCGGGAGCGCAGTCGGCTGCTCAGTGCCGACTCGCCCCTGGAGCCTGACCAGAGCCTGACCGAGCTCGGTGTCGACTCGCTGGAAGTGGTCGAGTTGATCGTCAACCTGGAGACCGAGTTCGACATCGAGATCCCACCCGAGCTGTTGCAGCCGGAGGTCTTCGCGACTCCGGGCACCATCTGGAACGCGGTCAGGAGCCTGATGTGACCGGCCCCGTCGAGGAGAGACACGCGGACATGCACCAGTCGTGGGAGCGGCTCACCACGGTCGCCGCCAGGTTGAGCGACCAGGCGCGGGACCAGCGCTACCACGTCTTCGACATCTTCGACTGGCCGGCGGAACTGCCGACGGACCAGTTCTGGATGAGCCCGGAGTTGACGACGTGCTACGGCACCGCGGTGTGGGACCGCCTGTCGGATGCCGAACGGGTGCGCCTGACCCAGGCCGAGGCGGTGAACTTCTTCAGTCTCAACGTCCACCTCATCCGCGAGCTGATCGGCGAGGTGGCCGGGCGGATCTACGACACGCGGTACCCGGGCCTGTCGGAGTTCTTCCACGACTTCATCCACGAAGAGAACGAACACATGTGGTTCTTCGCCCAGTTCTGCCAGCGGTACGGGGGGAAGGTCTACAAGACCAAGCGCGTCGCCGGCACCGCGATCGAAGGTGGCCCCGCCATCCGTGACCTCGTCATCTTCGGTCGCATCCTCATCGCGGAGGAGCTGTGCGACTACTACAACGCGAAGATGGCGACCGACGGCCGGCTGCCGCACATCGCGCAGCAGATCAACGCCGTCCACCACCAGGACGAGTCGCGACACATCGCCTTCGGCCGTCAGATGATGCGGGCGCTGTACGAGGAGGCGAAGCAGAGCGCGATGCCGGAGGAGATGGCGGGAGCCGGGACGTACCTGTCCCGCTACGTCAGCTCGTGCCTGCGGGCGTTCTACCACCCCGAGGTGTACGCGGACGCCGCCCTTCCCGAGGCCAGGCGGATCCGCGCCGAGGTGCTCGGCGACCAGTACCGTCAGGAGTTCCATCGGACCGTGATGCACAAGACCACCCGCTTCTTCGACCGGTTGGGGCTCTTCACGGAAGACGCGGTGGCCTGGTGACCGGTCAGCTGCCACGACGTCTGCTGCACGAGTGGTTCATCGCCGGCCTGGCGACGGCGCCGGACCGGGTCGCGCTGCGGATCGGTCGCCAGGAGTGGACGTACACGGAGCTGGACCAGGTGGCCCGGCGCTGGGCCGGCGGGCTGGTCGCGTGCGGGGCGCGGAGCGTCGGCATCCTCGCGGTGCGCAGCATCGAGTCGTACGCCGGGCTCCTCGCCACGCTCTACGCCGGCGCGACGGCGGTGCCGCTCAGCCCGGGCTTCCCCGCCGCGCGTACCTGCCGGATGGCGGCGCAGGCCGGCGTCGACACGCTGATCGTCGACCGGTCGGGGGCGGCGGCGCTTGCGCACCTCACGGCGGCCCTGCCCGGCCTCACCGTGGCGGCGCAGGCCGCGACGCCGCTGGACGCCCTGCCCCGGGCCGGCTACGACGACGTGGCGTACGTGCTGTTCACCTCTGGCTCCACCGGCCGGCCCAAGGGCGCGGCGATCACGCACGCCAACATGGACAGCTTCCTGCGGTACAACCTCGACCGTTACGACCTCGGCCCGGGCGACGTGTGCTCGCAGACCTTCGACCAGACCTTCGACCTGGCGATGTTCGACCTCTTCGTGGCCTGGGGCGCGGGTGCCACCGTGGTGTCCACACCGCCGCAGGTGTTCACCGCGCTGCCGGAGTTCCTGGCCGCCGAGCGGGTGACGTTCTGGTTCTCCGTTCCCAGCGCCATCGCTCTGGTGCGGCGCCGGGGCGGGCTGACTCCCGGCTCGATGCCGACGCTGCGGTGGAGCCTCTTCTGCGGTGAGGCGCTGCGCATGACGGATGCCGAGGACTGGCAGCGGGCGGCGGCCGGATCGGTGGTGGAGAACCTGTACGGCCCGACCGAGCTGACCATCGCCTGCTCCGCGCACCGGTTGTCCGAGGACTCCGCCGACCTCGCCGTGCACGGCGTCGTCCCCATCGGCGCGCCGTACCCGCATCTCAGATACCGCATCGTCGAGGACGGCGTCGATGGCACCGAGGGCGAGCTGTGCGTGACCGGGCAGCAGATGTTCCCCGGGTATCTCGATCCGGCCGACGACGAGGGCCGCTTCCACGACGGCGACTCGGTGCGCTGGTACCGCACCGGCGACCGGGTCCGGGAGTGCGCCGGCGGTGAACTCGTCTATCTCGGTCGGGTCGACCGGCAGGTGAAGGTCCGCGGCTACCGGGTCGAGCTGGACGAGCTGGAGTGGCACGTCGGGCAGTTGCCGGGGGTGGAACGGGCCGTCGCGGTGGCGTTCGAGGCGTCCGGGCGGACGGAGCTGGCGGTGTTCTACGTCGGCACCCCGGGCGTGGACATCCGTCGCCCGATGTCCTCGATCCTGCCGGGATACATGGTTCCGCTGCTGTGCCGCGACATCGACGCGTTCCCGCACACGGCGAACGGCAAGATCGACCGTGGGGTGCTCGCCGCACGGGCCCGGGACCTCGTGGCCGGCGGACAGGTCACCCATGCGTGAGAGCCGGCTGCGCCCGCTGGCCGACTCCACCCTCGGGGCGATGCTGTCCATCCGACGCTTCGAGTACGCGGTCCTCGACCTGCTCGGCCGGGGACTGATCCCGGGCACCAGCCACACCTGCCTCGGCCAGGAGTACGTCCCGGTCGTGGTCGAGTCCCTGCTGCGCCCCGATGACGAGGTGTTCAGCAACCACCGGGGACACGGCCACTTCCTGGCGCGGTACGACGATCCGGCGGGGCTGCTCGCCGAGCTCGCCGGCCGTGAGGGCGCGTTGTGCGGCGGGATGGGCGGTTCGCAGCACATCCGCCGCCCGGGCTTCATGTCCACCGGCATCCAGGGGCAACTGGTGCCGGTCGCGGTGGGCACCGCCTTCGACATGCGGCGCACCGGAACGAACTCGATCTCCGTGGTGTACGTCGGGGACGGCACCTGGGGCGAGGGGGTGGTGTACGAGGCGCTCAACCTCGCCGCGCTCTGGCGGGTGCCGATGGTCGTCGTCGTCGAACACAACGGGATCGCCCAGTCCACCCCGACCTCGGCACAGATGGCCGGTAGCGTCGCCGACCGCTGTGCCGCCTTCGGCATCCGCCACGTCGAGGTGACCGGCATCGACGTCGACGCCATCCGGGCCAGCCTGGCGCCGCTCGTCGCCGCCGTACGTCACGACGGGTCTCCGTTGGTGGTCGAGTTCGACACGGTGCGGCTCGGCCCGCACAGCAAGGGCGACGACACCCGCACGCCGGCGGAGCTCGAGGCCCTCGCCGGGCGTGACTGGTACCCGCACTACCGTGCGGCGTTCCCGGAGCAGGTCGACCGCCTGGACGCGGCGGCGACCGGGAAGATCCGCGACGTGGTCGAGTCGGTACTCGCCCGACCGCTGATCGGCGCCGGTCATGGCTGAGCCGGGGGCCGAGCGGGTCGGGGAGGGCCTCAACCGTGCCCTGGCGACCCTGCTCGCGGAGAGGCCGGATCTCCATCTGATCGGCGAGGACATGGCCGACCCGTACGGCGGCGCCTTCGGCGTCACCCGCGGGCTGTCCACCGGGTATCCCGAACGGGTCCTCAGCACTCCGATCAGCGAGCAGGCGATCGTGGGCTTCGCGGTCGGCCTGGCCCTGCGGGGCCGGGAGGCGGTGGTCGAGGTGATGTTCTCCGACTTCGCCACCCTGTGCTTCGACCAGATCGTCAACCTCGCCAGCAAGGCCGTCACGATGTACGGCGAACCGGTGCGGATGCCGCTGGTGATCCGGTGCCCGACGGGGGGCAACCGCGGATACGGGCCCACCCACAGCCAGAGCCTGCAGAAGCACTTCGTGGGCGTGCCCAACCTCGCCGTGCACGAGCTGAGCCCGGTGCACGACGCGCACGCCACACTGGCCCGCATCCTCGACTCGGGGGCTCCCGCGATGTACTTCGAGGACAAGGTGCTCTACGGCCGTCGACGGTTCGGCGCGGCGGCCGGAGACGAGCTGTTCCACTGCGAGCGGATCGGTGGCGCCTGCGACTTCGCCGTGTTGGGCGTGCGCGGGGTCGACCGGGCCGACGTCGTGGTCATCGCACCGGGCGGCCTCACCGACAGGGTGCTCGGCGGGATGCGGGGTGCCTATCTGAGTGACGAGATCGCCGTGCGTGCGGTGGTGCCGTCGCGGCTCTATCCGTTCGACCCCGCGCCGCTGGCTGCTCTGGTCGCCGGGGCCGGACGGGTGGTGGTCGTCGAGGACGCGACGGCCGGCGGCACGTGGGGGGCCGAGGTGGCTCACACCATCCACCAGCAGATGTGGGACCTGCTGTCCCAGCCCGTCCGGCTGCTCCACGCGCCGCCGAGCACGATCCCCGCCGCACCCCACCTCGAGCGTGCGGTGCTGGTCCAGGCGGACGACATCCGCGCCGTGGTGACGGCGGTCGCCGGTGGGTGACATCCGGCTGCCGCGGCTCAACGCGACCGACGAGGAGTACACGCTGATCGAGTGGCTGGTCGGCGACGGGGCGCCGGTCGAGGCGGGCACCGCGGTAGCTCTGGTGGAGACCTCCAAGGCGGCGCACGAACTCGTCGCGGACGACGCCGGCATCCTGTGGCAGCGGACGTCCGCACCGTCGACCTGCCGCCCCGGGGAGGTGGTGGCGACCGTCGGCGGGGACGACCGCCCGCCGCCGGTGCGGCAGGCTTCCGATGCGGATCCGATCACCATCACCGAGCCGGCCCGGCGGCTGATGGCCGAACACGGTGTGGCGGAGGCGGACGTACGGTCGATCGGCAAGCCGGTCATCGCGCGGTCGGACATCGAACAGCTGGTCGCCGGGCAGGCGCCGCCGGCCACGGCCGAGCGGGTGACCGTGTCCGCGGCCCAACGACGGGTCGCCCGTACGGTGTCCACCTCGCACCGCGAGATCCCCGCCGCGTACACGGTCGTCAAGGTGGTCGCCGATCGACTGAAACAACGCCTGCGTGCCGAGGCGGCGACCATCGGCTTCGTCGGCATCCCGGAGCTGGTGGTCGAGGCGATCGCGGCGCGGCGGGCGGAGTTCCCGCTGTGCTTCGCGCGAGCGGAGGGCGATCAGGCGGCGACGGTTCGGCCGGGAGCGCACGTCGGTGTCACCATCGACGTCGGGAGGGGCCTCTACCTGCCGGTCGTCGCCGACGCCGACACCCGGCCGCTGCGGGACGTCGCCGCCGACCTGTTGCGGTTCCGTCGCGCCGCCGTGCGCGGGGAATTCGCCGAGGCTGATCTGGCCGGGTCGAACATCGCGCTCACGATACATACGGACGCGGACGTCGTGCATGCGCAGCCGCTCATCTTCCCGGAACACACATGCGCGGTCTCTCTCGCCTCGATGCAGCGCGAGTTGGTGCTTCAGAATGATGGCTCGGTCACCACCAGTGACTATTTCCATCTGGGTTTGGCATATGACCATCGTTTTGTCAACGGTCGGTCGGCGGTGGCGTTCCTGCGCGCGGTCAAGGCCGATCTGGAGGCGGGTTGATAGCCCTCTGACAGTTGTCAGTTGAACGCGACCAACGCGACATCGCCCGTGGACATGACGGAGGTATCCTATGGCCCCCAGCCCGCTATGGAAGGGCTGTCGATCCGTGTGGAACCTGTGGACTTGAGTCCGCCGCCACGGCTTGCGGATCGAACCCGTCGGGTGGACAAGGACCGATGATGCGGAAAGGGGTGAACCAACATGACCGAGGTGACTTTCGAGGCTGTCGACATCCGTGAGATGGCCGACGAGGAGCTGGACGATGTGGTGGGCGCGGCCCGCTGCATGTGATTCGTCCGACCAACTGGTCGGGTGCAGTGACCGATGATGCGGGGAGGGGGTGAATCAACATGATCGAGGTGACTTTCGAGGCTGTCGACATCCGTGAGATGGCCGACGACGAGCTGGACGACGTCGTCGGCGGCCCGATGGCCTGCCAGTAAGGCGGCAGGAGGCGCTTGGGCACCTCGCTCAGGCGCCTCCGTCCGCCTTGTCGGTGACGTGGGCGGCGGGTCCCGTGTCGCACCTGCCGGAATTGGCGGGGATCAGACGGTCACGGTCCGGAACCGGCCGTGACCGATGGTTACGGTTATGGAACGAGCCGCAGTGCCCGACCCTTTCCCAGGCGTGTCTCCTGGGCGTTTTGTTCGAGAAAAGGGGTCACCCCGTACCGGCGTTTTTTTGGGTCAGAGGCATGATCACCGGCCAGCATTTGTCGTGATAGTTTCCCCCCATGGATGCTGATGTTTCCGGGGCCGTGGACACGTTCCAGCGGGCCTTTTACAAGAGCAAGGTGTGGCGTCGCCGGACATGGCTCGGCGTGGCGTGTCACCAGAATCCGATGGACATGTGGATGATCCAGGAGATCATTCAGGAGACGCGACCTGATCTGATCATCGAGACCGGCACCCGACACGGTGGGTCCGCACTCTATTACGCGACCATGCTCGGACTCGTCGGTAACGGCCGGGTCGCCACGGTCGACGTCAAGCCCGAACATCTCGCCGGACCGAGCGGCTGGATCGACGGCGAAGGAATGGCGGTCGACTCGCCGTACTTCGACCGGGTCGACACCATGACCGGGTCGTCCGTCGACCCTGCCGTCGTCGCCCAGATGCGGGAAAAGGCGCAGGCCGTCGAGCGGGTCATGGTGATCCTCGACAGCGACCACAGCAAGCAGCACGTCCTCGCGGAACTCGCGGCGTACGCCGACCTGGTGACGCCGGGCTGCTACCTGATCGTGCAGGACACCAACCTCAGCGGGCACCCGGTCCAGGCGGGGCCGTGGGAACCGGGCGACGGGCCCTGGGAGGCGCTCGAGGAATTCCTGCCCGATCAGCGCTTCGAAGTCGACAGGTCGAAGGAGGAACTGATGTTCACCTGGTTCCCTGGCGGCTATCTGCGGCGAGTGTGAGGATGCCCGACGCGCAGTCGTCATCTTTCCAGCCACCAACGTGATTCCTGCCTCCCGGGGCCCCGCGGGGATCGCGACCGGGCACGGAAACAGCCCTTGGTCGATGATCTTCTTCTCCAGAGAAGGGCATCAGTAACCAAGGGCTGTTCTGGTGGCCGCACGAACGGCGGTGCCGACGACGGTCGGCAATTCCTCGTCGGCAGGCCACCAGCATGGTGAGCGTGGCGGGACCGCGCTGCCGGCGGCCCGCCGGCTGCGAGTCGGTGCCGTTGCCGAGGCGGCGGGCGACGGTGTCCAGGCTCCGCGTCGGGGCTGGCGGGGGTGCGGCCGTCGGGGGGAGGACGCGGTGCGGGAGACCGGGTACTACGCGGAGTTGCTCGCGCAGCGGGACGTGCCGGGGGAGGCCCTGTGCGTCACGGTGGTCGCGGGGCTGACCGTGGACGAGGCGCTCGTTCGCTTCGACGGCTTTCCGGCCCGGCGCACCGCCACGCTGCGGGACCTCGCGGAGGTGGCGCGCGCCGCCCCGTTCCCGTATCCCCGGCTCGCCTGCGCTGTCGATGTCGACGGCCACATCGTGCTGGTCGAGGAGAACGGCTTCCGCGGCTCGCGGCCGGAGGTGTTGCGACGCCTCTCCGAGGGGACCTCGGCGACGAGTGTGTTCTGGAACGTCAACTTCGTCAATCGCCTGTCGTACGCCGAGAACGGTCGGCTGGTGGCCTCGGTCGACTGGTCGTATCCCGGACATGGCGACGGCGACGACCCGGAGGAGTTGGAGCCGTACCTCGACGGGCTCGGTTTCGGCGAGGACGGGGATCCGCGGCCCAAGGCGTTGGCGTTCCTTCAGCGCTGCGGGGGCGTCCGGATCACCCGCGAGCACCTGGTCGACGCGCACCCGGCGTCCGTGCTCGTCCCGGCCGACCTGTTCGAGCCACGCGGCCGGCTCGGCAGTCTGCTCCCGGGCGGCGCTGACCTGGTCAAACTGGTCGGCCTGCCGCTGAGGTTCGAGTCGGTGCGATCGCCGCTGCTGCGGAAGGCGTGTCGTGGTGCGGTCGAGGTGGCGGTCGACGGCCTGTTGCCGGCGGAGGCGTTGACGGTCGACCCGTCGGCGCTCACCGACGCGGATCGTGAGCTGCGCCGTGCCGAAGCGCTGGAGTCGGCGCGCCGGGGGTACCGGCGCGGCGTGGACGACGCCTGGGCGCGGTACGAGGTGGACGGCGATGGTGCCGGGCCGGTGGGTGGCGCGGCCGGGGAATCCGGGTCTGCGCTCGTACGCGCCACGTTCGCCCACGCGGTGGCGCGCGGCCGGCTGCACGCGGAACCCTCGACCGCGCTGACCCAGGTGCTGGTCAACGCCGCGAAGGTCGACCCCGACGGTACGGCCGCCCGGCGCGAGCGGGTGCACGCCCACCTGTCCGGCTTCGCCGCCAGGTCCGGCGAGTAGCGGCCCTCTTGCCGAGATCCATTCACGAGCGTAGGAAGTACACGACGCTCCACCCACCATCGTCGGCCCCCGCCTCGGACCACGGTCCGGTGTCGAAGGAGATGCGCGTGACCACACCCAGACGGCTCCGTCTCGCCGTGTCCGTGCTGGTGACCGCAGGCGCCGTCCTGCTCGGCGCGGCCGCCGCCGCGGCGCCGCCCGCGGCTCCCGCGCCGGCCGGGCATCAGGGCTGCGACCCGATCGACCCGACGGCCTGCCTGCTGCCGTTCCCGAACGACTACTTCACGGTGCCGGACCGCAGCAGCCCGACCGGCAAGCGGGTACGGTTCCCGGCCTCCGCGATGCCCGCCAACGTGCAGGGAACCCCGATCGACCCGACGGAATGGAACCGGCAGGACGGGTTCAGTCCCGGCTCGCCGATCCTGGTGCGGGTGCCCGGCCTCGACGCGGCGGCGACCGGGATCGCGCCGGTCACCGACATCGGCCGCTCGTTGGCGCCGGACGCGCCGATCGTGCTGCTCGACGCCCGGACGGGTAGGCGCACGCCGTACTGGGCCGAGCTGGACGCGCACGCGGCCGGCCAGCCGGAGCGGCAGTTACTGATCATCCGGCCGGCGGTGGCGCTGACCGAGGGCAGCCGCTACGTCGTCGGCCTGCGCGGCCTGCGCGACGGCAACGGGGCGCTGATCCCGGCGCCGAAGGCGTTCACGGCGTACGTGACCGGCGCCGGCCTCGGCCACCGGGACCGTCGCGCCCCGCAGATGAAGCGGATCCTCGCCGACCTGACCAGGGCCGGCGTCAAGCGGCACAGCCTCCACCTGGCCTGGGACTTCACCGTGGCCAGCCGGCACGGTCTGACCGGGCGGATGCTGGCGATCCGTGACGGCGCGTTCGCCGCCCTCCGCCGGGCCGCACCGTCGTTCACCGTCACCCAGGTGACCGACTACCCGCCGGAGCAGGAGCCGCTGATCGCCCGGCAGGTGACCGGCACCATCGGCGTACCGTCGTATCTGACCGGCGACGGCGGGCCCGGCTCCCGGCTGCACTACGGGCCGGCCGGCGGCGGCGGAACGCCACGGACGCCGAACGCCCTGCCCACACCGTCCGGCGCGACGGTGGCGGCCGACTTCGTCTGCAACATCCCGCGCAGTGCCTCCGCCGCGAAACCGGCACACCTCTCGCTCTACGGCCACGGCCTGCTCGGCAAGCCGACCGAGATCAACGCCGGCAACGTCAAGACGATGTCGCACACGTACGACTTCACCTTCTGCGCGACCAGCTGGATCGGCATGGCCGCCGCCGACGTCCCCTACGTGGCCGGCGCCTTCACCGACCTCAGCGGCTTCCCCGCGGTGGCCGACCGGTTGCAGCAGAGCTACCTGAACTTCCTCTTCCTGGGCCGGGCGATGATCCACCCGGGCGGGTTCGCCGCCCACCCGGCGTTCCGGGACGCCACCGCACGGCCGCTGATCGACGTGGCCGGCGGGCTGCACTACGACGGCAACAGCCAGGGCGGCATCAACGGCGGCGCGCTCACCGCCATCGCCCAGGACTGGACCCGGTCGGTGCTCGGCGTGCCGGCGATGAACTACTCCACGCTGCTGCAACGCAGCGTGGCCTTCACCCCGTTCCAGACGATCATGGACGGCTACTACCCGGACAAGGTCGACCAGCAGCTGATCCTCGCGCTGCTGCAGATGTTGTGGGACCGCTCCGAGGCCAACGGGTACGCCCAACACATGACCGACCGCCCGCTGCCGGGCACCCCGGCACACCAGGTGCTGATGCACGTGGCCTTCGGCGACCAGCAGGTTTCCCCGGCCGCGGCGGAGGTCCAGGCGCGCACCATCGGCGCCCGCCTGCACACCCCCGCGCTGGCTGACGGCTGGTCACCGGACGTGCGGCCGTACTGGGGCATCGCGCCGATCCGCAGGTACCCGTACACCGGCTCGGCGATGGTGGTCTGGAACAGCGGCGCGGCGTACGCGCCACCGCCGACGAACCTCGCCCCGGCCGGGCCGGAGTACGGCGAGGACTCGCACGAGTTCCCGCGCGCCCAGGCCGCGGCGCAGAGGCAGAAGGCGGCGTTCCTGCTCACCGGCAGGGTGATCGACGTCTGCGGGCGGAAGCCCTGCGCGTGACGCGCTGACCTGTCAGGGCGATCCCACGCCGTCCCGAGTCGCCCGGCCGCAAGCAGATACACGTCTCTGGATCAATGCTGACAGACCGCTGCCCGGGCGGCGGGCCGGCGCCCTAGCGTCACCTCTGCCGGACCCGTGGCGGATGGCCACCGGGCCGGCTCCTGAGGAGGCACGGGTGCGAAGGCGTTACGGCATCATTTCGGCGGCCACCGCCATGCTCTGCGGGCTCGCTCTGGCCGGCACGCCGGCACAGGCGAGCGCGACCACGCCAAACGGGATCCCCGTCGGGGCGGAGGCGACGTTCCACGGCCGACCGATCCGGGACGCGGCGACCGCGCAGGCCCTGGCCGACGCGTACTGGACGCCGGAGCGGATGCGCGCCGCGACGCCGCTGGAACCGTTGGTGGGCGGGGAGGAGCTGGCCGGGGAGGCCGCGGACCGGCCGGGTCGGGTCGGCGAACCGCGCTCGGGGGCGGAGCCGATCGGTCCGCGCGGCACCGGCACGGCGGTCCCTGGTGCCTCGGTCTCGGCCCGCGACGCCTCCGCCGGGGCGGGAACCCAGTCCGTCAATCCCTCACCCGGTGTCGGCCGGGTCTTCTTCACCGCCAACAACGAGGACCACTACTGCTCGGCCAGCGCGATCAACACGGCCAAGGCGAACCTGGTCTCCACCGCCGGACACTGCCTGCACCCCGGCGACGGCTCCGACAACTGGCACACCAACTGGGTCTTCGCCCCGAACTACGCCGACGGCCCGTCCTCCTGGGGACTGTGGAGCGCCCGGAGCATGACCTCCACCAAGGGCTGGGTCGACCACGACATCCTGTGGTGGGACTACGGTTTCGTCACCGTGTGGCCGCGCAACGGCAAGCGACTGGTGGACGTCACCGGCGGGGAGGGCATCAGCTTCAACTACCCGCGCAGCGTCGCCGCCACCCTGCTCGGCTATCCCGGCGCCGCGCCCTTCGACGGCAGGTGGCAGCACTACTGCCAGAGCACGACGAAGGCCGCCGGAACTCAGCGGGTCAAGCTCATGGACTGCCCGCTCAACGAGGGCACCAGCGGCGGGCCGTTCCTGCGGGCGTGGAACAACTCGCAGGGCTTCGGGCACGTGAACTCGGTGGCCTCGTACAAGTTCTCCGGCAACATGTACGGCCCGTACTTCGACGAGGACGTCGCCGACCTCTTCGACTACGCGAAGGCCAAGAACTGACCGGCGTGGGCCGGGCCAGCCGCGCCGGGAGCTGAGGCGTCCGCCGTGGTACCGGCTGCCGCGGCGGCGCCATCGAGATCCTCGGCCGCCCAGGTGGTGGTGTCGATCACCCCTGGGCGGCCGGCCCGGCCCGGCCGGTGCATGGCGCGACCCGTGACATGATGGCGCCCATGGGGAAACAGCAGGACGTCGGCGGACCCGACCGTCACAGTGGGTCAGCTGCCGCCGCGGACGGCGCGACGGGTGGCAGCGTCGACGCGCGGCTCGCCGTCGCGCAGGACCCCACCACGCCACAGATGACCCTCATCGACCTGGCGTCCGAC
Source organism: Micromonospora sp. DT46 (assembly GCF_049841735.1). Classification (NCBI taxonomy): domain Bacteria; kingdom Bacillati; phylum Actinomycetota; class Actinomycetes; order Micromonosporales; family Micromonosporaceae; genus Micromonospora; species Micromonospora sp. DT46. The sequence continues at coordinate 210,017 of NZ_JBNCKW010000009.1, forward strand.
CCGTCGGCCGTGGTCCGTAAGGCCGTCGCGACCCGTACCGACGCGCCCGCGCAGGCACTGCGCCCGCTGACCCGGGACCGTGATCGCGACGTCCGGGAGGCCGTGGCGAGAAACCCCTCGACCTCGATCGGCAATCTTCTGGTGCTCGTCAAGGACGCCGACCGGTGGGTCCGCTGGGCGGTCGCCGGTAATCCGGCCTGCAACGAGTCGGTTCGCCGGGTGATGGCGGAGGCTCCCGACAAGGAGCTTCGCGGCCTCCTCGCGGAGACGCGCGAACTGGAGCCCGAGCTGGCCGCGCGGCTGGTCGACGACGTCTCGCCCGAGGTGCGGGAACGGCTCGCCACCCACACCCACGACCCCGACGTGATCACCGCCCTGATGGCCGACCGCACCGCGCGCGTACGCAAGGGGCTCGCCCGCAACCCGCGGACCACCGCCGCCCAGCGCAGCGCGCTCGCCCAGGATCCCGTGGTGGACGTCCGCGTCGCGCTGGTGCTCGCGGTCGAGCTGGACGACGCGGATCTGCGCCGCCTGGTCGACGACCGGTCGGTGCAGGTGCGGATGGCGTTGGCGACGTCCGAGGTGGTGCCGCCGCACATCCGGCAGGCGCTCGGCGGCGATCCCGACGAGATGGTGGCCGCCGCGGCGCGGGACTTCCGCCCGGGGGCGGGCAACGCCGCGGTGGTACGGGCTCCGCGCATCGGCCACCGGGCCTCCGGAACCGGCCGGGGTCGACCCGGCGGCGCCCGCCGCTGAGGCTGGCGGAGCCGCCGTCAACCGCCCCGCGCGCCTCGCGGCCGTCGCCCGTACCCGATTCCAGGACACCGTCGTGTTCGGGCGGCCACGTGGCAGCACGAGGAACACCGGCGCGAACACCGGATCGTCGAGGGCGTCATTCGCAGCGGTCCTCGCCGCCCCGCCCGTACGGCTCGCAGCAGTCCGGCCGGTGCCGGAACACGATCACGGTGTGACCGTGGCGCTCCTCGCGGTCGCCGGTCCGCTCGTACAGGCAGGCACCCCACCCCACTGTCTCGCCTCGGCCGTCGACCACCTGCCCGTCGCCAGGGCCGTGCCGCAGCAACACCCTCACACCGGCGACGCTACCCGCGCTCGCCGGTGCGCCGTGAGGACTTCCGAACCGAGACCGGGCGTTCCGGGGTGGCTGCGTGGGCGAGGCAGCCCTGCGGATCCGCCCTCCCTGCCCTTGCCCTCGACCACGGTAGGAGCATCGAAATGGCAAGATCGGTGCCTTCGGGCGGGTTCTCGTCGCGTGGCGGTATCCGGGTCGTCCCCAAGGTCGGGGGCGGTGTCCGCGCCGACTCCGGCTGGCCGATGGCGAGGCTACGGGCGGATCAGCACGCCATCACGCTGCGGGAGATCTGGGCCGGTACCTTCGTGGTCACCGCCGACAATCTGATCGCGATCCGGCGATGGCGAAACACCGGGCTGGAGTTCGACGTCGATGATCGCGACGAGTTGTGGATGTTCCGGACACTCGATGTCGAACGACTGGTCAGCCGCCTGTCGACGCTCGGATGGATCGCCGAACGGTGACGCGTCAGATCGGGTGAGGTTCGTAGTGGCGGGGGCGTGCCGGGGCAGCGGTCACGGTGAACCCTCCTGGGTGTCGCAGACCGGCCCTGGTGATCCTTGCCCGCCCGGGTCCGTCAGTGTCTGCCGTCGTCGCCGGCCGAATGCGACGACCGGTTCGGTGGCTTCCGCAACCACAGCCACACCCCGGTCAGGAGGCACGCCGCGCCCAGGAACGCGATCGCCGACTCGGCCAGCTCGGGGAGGTCGTCAAGGAACGGGAACGTGTGCGAGGCGGCCAGCGCCACAAGCGCGATCAAGAACAGAAGGACGGCAAGGACCCGCTGTCGAACCATGGTTGATTGGATCACAGCGGTCGGCGCGGGGACCTCCCGCCTGGGAGGCCCCCGCCGGTCGCTCAGGCGGCGTAGATGTACTTGTTGTTCCCTACCGCCAGCACGGCCGCCGTGGAGCCGCGGACCCCGCTGTTCAGATTGCGCCAGCCGTTGTTGCTGGCCGTCTCGTGCACGTAGCCGCCGGTGACGCTGTAGACCAACTTTGCCCCGTTGAAGTGCAGCGCGGCCAGGGCCGTGCCCTGCGCGCCGGAGACGCCGGTCCACAGGTTGCGCCAGCCCGCGTTGCTGGCCGCCTCGAAGATCCGGCCGCCGTTGAGGGTGTAGACGATCTTCGTGGTGCCCGCCGCGATGGCCGCCACCGCCGAGCCCGGAATGCCGGTGCTGATGTTGCGCCAGCCGTTCGCGCTGCTCGCCTCGTGCACCAAGCCGCCGACGATGCTGTAGACGTACTTGATCCCGTCGATCTCGATCGCCGCGATCGAGGCGGAGCTCACCCCACTGATGCCCGTGCTGATGTTGCGCCAGCCGTTGCCGCTGCTCGCCTCGTGCACCGAGCCACCGACCACGCTGTAGACCAGCTTCACCCCCTTCCAGTTCAACGCGGCCAGCGCGGTGCCCTGTGCGCCGGAGACGCCGGTCCAGAGGTTGCGCCAGCCCGCGTTGCTGGCCGCCTCGAAGATCCGGCCGCCGTTGAGGGTGTAGACGATCTTCGTGGTACTCACCCCGATCGTGGCCACGGCCGAGCCGGTGACCGCGCCTGCGCTGCCGGAGATCGGTAGGGCCTGCCAGCCGTTGAAGCTGGGCGCCTCGAACACCTGACGCGACTGTTGGCCGGGATTCTGCGCGATGTAGACCAGCGGGCTGATCCTGGTGCCCGAGGGGTCGATCATGTGCCAGTGCAGGTGCGGGCCGGTCGAACTGCCGGAGCCGGGCGCGCCGGCGGCACCGCCGGAGCGGCCCACCACCGTGCCCGCGCCGACGCTGGCACCGTCGGCGAGCGAGAACTGCGACAGGTGCATGTACTGGCTGCGGTAGCCGTCACCATGGTGGATCGTGACGGTGTGTCCACCCGTACCGTTGTAGGGGATGTTCTGGATGGTGCCGGCGCCGCAGGCGGGCAGTGCCGTGCCCACGCCCATGCCGTAGTCGATGCCGCCGAGCGAACCGCGGCGGAGGTGACCCTCCCAGGTGTCGGTGACCGGGTACGCGCCGAACGGGTTGTAGATCGTCGGTGCGGCGTGCGCGGTTCCGGGAATCAGCACCCCGCCCACGGTCATGGCGCCCGCGCCCAACGCCGCGGCGCGCAACACGCCACGGCGGCTGATGCCGGGTACGCCCTCGTCGCCGCCCCCGCAGCAACCGGATCCGTCATGCTGATTCATGGAACTCCTTCTGTGATCACGGGTGCCCGCCTCCACTGCCGCGGCGGCCGACGGCGCGTGGTGACGGTGCTGGCCGGCCGGGTCGCTCCCCGCACCGGACGATCGGCAGGTCCCGGTCGAGCCGGGCAGATCCTCGTGGACGGCGCCGACTCGGAGCCGTCGGCCGATCGATCATAGTCAGTGTCATCCCGCAGGTTGACAGCGTGGCGGTCACCGACCCGACAGCCCGGTCCACGAGTGGCCGCTACGGTGGCGGATACCGGCCGTCACCGCAGCCCACCGGAGCCCTCGATGACCGATCCTCAGCTCAGGCGACACAGCCGGGCGGCCGTCGGCGTGGCCGCCGCGCTCCTCCTGCTGCCGGTCGCGCCCGCTCCCGCCAGCGCCGCGGCGGCCACCGGCAGCGTGACGACGACGGTCCAGGACGCCGGCACCGGGGAGCCGGCCCGCGCCTGCGTGAGCCTCGTACCGCTGGACCGCGAACGACTCACCCGGGTGTCCATCGGCGAGAGCCAACTCGGCAGTGTCGGTGGCTGCACCGACGGCCGGGGCGGGATCGAGGTGACCGGGGTGGAGCCGGGACGCTACCGGCTCTTCGCCCAGCCCTACGAGGCGGCACGGTACGGGCGCCAATGGGTCGGCGGGCAGGGCGGCACCGGGGAGCGCCACCGGGCGTGGGTGGTCACTGTGGGCGCCGGTGCCACGACCGCCGCCCCACCGGTCCGACTCGACCCGCCGGGCCGGATCTCGGGCGTACTCACCGACGCGGTGAGCGGGCGTCCGGTCCCGGGTGTCCACGTCGCCGTGGTGCCGTTCGTGCCGCACCCGAAGTACAGCCCCGACACGCCGATCACCGACGACACCGGCCGCTACAGCATCACCGGGCTCGGGCCGTACGACTGGGCCCTGCGGTTCTCCGGCACGGGGATCGCGACCCAGTGGTCCGGTGGCGTCGGCGCCGCCCTGCTGGCCCGGACGGTCCGGGTGCGCCCCGGCGGCACCGCCACGCTTCACCAGGCCCTCCGGTCTCCGACCACCGTGGGCGGCGCGATCCGCACCGACGAGTTGGCGGCCTACAGCACGGTCGTCGCCTTCGACGCCCTCACCGGGGACGTCGTCGGCGCGGTGGACGTCGGCACGTCGTACGGACTCCCGATGCTCCCCGGGCAACTGGTCAAGCTGCGCTGCGACTGCTCCTTCGGGCCCGGACGGTGGTACCCGGCCGGCGACAGGTTCACCGACGGCAACCTCGTGTGGGTGGGGCGGGCGCCGGTCGTCGCCGACTTCGACCTGACCGCCGGCACCGGCGGTTGACGCTCGGCACCGCCCGCCGGTCGACGGATCGAGGCCGTGCCCGCGTTTGGCGGAGGCGCCACCGGCACCCTGCCGTCCGGTGTTTGCTGTCCACATGAGCTTCCCGTCCCACCGGCAGCGCCACCGTCGCTCCTCCCGACGCCTGGTGGCGCGACTGGACGCGGAGCACTACATGCTGCTGATGCTGATCGGGTTCGGCGGCGCGGTCCTCGGCACCCGCGCATTCCTGGCGCTGACCGGCTATCCGCAGGTCGGCGGCGGTACGTTGCACATCTCGCACGCCCTGTGGGGTGGCCTGTCGTTGTTCGTCGCCGCGCTCGTCCCGCTGCTCGTCGTCAACCGGGCCGCGCTGCTCGGGGCGGCGCTGCTGGCCGGAATCGGCACCGGGCTCTTCATCGACGAGGTCGGCAAGTTCATCACCGCCGACAACGACTACTTCTTCCCGGCCGCCGCGCCCATCGCCTACGCGGCCTTCCTCATCGGCGTGTGGCTCTACGTGCGCGCCCGCAGCACACGGGTCGAGGGCACCCGGGCGCAACTGCACGCCGCGCTGGAACTGCTCGGCGAGGCCGTCGACGGGAGGCTCAGCGAACGGGACCGGGCCCAGCTGCGGCGGCGACTCGGCGCCGCCGCCGCGAGTCCGGACGACGACCGGTTGCAGCCGCTGGCCACGGCGCTGCTGGAGTTGGCGGAGCCCGGTGTGCTGCCGCCGTACGAGCACCGGTCAGGACGGATCGCCCGGATCGCGGTCGCCGTGCGGGCGTGGGTGGCGCGGTCGTTGACCCGGGGTCGGCTGCGCGTCGGGCTGGTCCTGGCGCTGGGGCTACTCGGCTTCGCCACGCTCAGCGACCTCATCACGATCGTCGCCGTCGCTCTCGACCTGCGTGACGGAACCACCGAGGGGGTGCTCACCACCGCCAACGAATTCGCCCGCGTCGACATCCAGGACCGCCGCGGGGTGCTGCTCCTGCTCGTCCGGGCGCTGCTGGACGCCGGCGTGGGCACCGCGCTCATCGTGGCCGCCGGGCTGCTGCTGCGCGGGGTGGCTCGCCGTGCCGTGGAGCTCGCCCGGGCCGGCCTGGTCACCTTACTGAGCGTGGTGAACCTGCTGGTGTTCTACCTCGACCAGTTCGCCGCCGCCGTCAGCGCGCTCGGTCAGTTGGCGGTCCTGCTCGCGGTGCAGCGCTACCAGCGGCTGTTCGACCAGCCGGCCGACGCCGAGCGCACCGGCGGCGCTGACGGTGACTGAACGCCTCGGGTTGCCGGGCCAGCCCACGACCGTGCGCGAGCGCCGCGCCGGACGTGATGTCGCCCAGGCTGATGCCGACGGCGGGCGTCCTCAGCGGACCGCGTCGCCCATTCGGGTGACGGCCTCGGTGAGGATCGCCGGCGAGGTGGCGAAGTTGAGCCGTACGAAGCCCGCCCCGCCGGTGCCGAAGACGTGCCCGGAGCTGAGGGCGACCCGCGCGTGGTCGAGGAACATCTTCGCCGGCCCGGCGACGTCGCTGACCACGCCGGCGTCGTCGGCCGGCTGCTCCGTGTCGACGCCCAGCTCCGTGCAGTCCAGCCAGGCGAGGTAGGTGCCCTCGGGTCGGTGGTACGGGACGGCCGGGAGGTGCTTCGCCAGCAGCGTCGCGAGCAGCGCGCGGTTGGCGTCGAGACCGTCGAGGAGGAGGTCGAGCCACGGCCCGCCCTCGCGGAAGGCGACGGTGTGCGCGACGACGCCGAGGTGGCTGGGCCCGTGGCTGACCTCTTCCGGCATGCGGCGGAGGTCGGCCACGGCCTGCGGTCCGGCGACCGCGAGCGCCGCCTTGAGACCGGCCAGGTTCCACGCCTTCGAGGCGGAGACCAGGGCGAACGCGTTCTCGGCGCCGGCCACCGTGAGGTACGGGGTGAAGTGCGCCCCCGGCAGCACCAGGGGAGCGTGGATCTCGTCGGAGACCACCCGTACGCCGTGCCGGTCGGCCAGCGCCGCGACGGTCTCGAGCTCGTCGCGCCGGTGGACGACGCCGGTCGGGTTGTGCGGATTGCACAGCAGGAACGCGGGCCGGCTGCCGTGGGCCCGCGCGCGTCGGAAGGCCTCGTCGAGGGCGGCGGGGTCCATGCGCCGGTCGGGCCCGAGCGGGGCCTCGACGACCCGCCGGTCGGCGTGGGTGACGAAGGCGTAGAAGGGCGGGTAGACGGGGGAGCAGACCACGACCGCGTCGCCGGGGTCGGTGACGAGCCGGAGCACCTCGACGACGCCCATCATCACGTCGGGTACGACCGAGGTGTGCGCGACGCGGAAGTCCCGCCAGCCCCAACGCCGTGCGGCGAAGTCGCCGATCGCCTCCGCGTACGCCGTCCCGTAGGAGTAGCCGGTGTCGCCGAGGTCGACCGCGCGGCGGAGCGCGTCGGCCACGGGGGGAGCGAGGGGCACGTCCATCTCCGCGACCCAGAGCGGGAGCACGTCGGGCGCGAACATGCGCCACTTCACGCTGGTGCGCTGCCGGAGTTCGTCAAGCGTGAGCAGGGTGAGCGGATTCCGGGCCGCCGAGCCGTCGGCGGAGGGGCCAGGGCTTGCCATACCGCCCACCCTAGGGCCAGGTGCCGCCCCCGTCCTGCCCGGCGCCCTCGTCCGGCCCCGGCACCGCTACCAGCGGTTGCGTGCCTCCTCGGCCCAGCCGACCAGCCCGGCCAGGTCGACGCGCTCGCCGTCGTCGGCCGCCGCCCAGCCGGTGAAGTGCCCGAAGCACTGGTGCGTCTCGTTGGCGAGCACACCGAAGTTCGTCCTGGCGATCTTCTCGTGGAAGGGGTGGAACTCCACGGCCACCCGCGCACCGCTGATCCGCCACGGGCGCGACCAGTCGGCGCGGTCGTACTCCCAGCGCAGCTCGTCGCCGATCTTGTGCAGCCGGCCGTCGAGGAAGAGGCCGTTCTCGGTCGAGCCGGTGCCGTCGGTCCACCGACCGCCGAGTTGGATCGCCCGACCCGGGCCGCTGCCGGCGGCCCAGTTCCAGCGGATCGCGTACGGCCACCTGCCGCGGCCGTGGTCGAGCACGGCGAAGGAGTCCGCCTCGGCGATCGGATGGGCCACCCCGTCGACCCGCAGGGTGCCGCGCACCGGCCGGCCGAGGTCCTTGACGGTGTACTGGAACCGGCGGGTGCTCCAGGGCACCACCACGCCGAGCGACTCGTGACCCGCCGGCAGCGACACCACGAGGTCGATCTCCAGACCGGGGGCGGCGGCGCGGATGGTGGTGCCCGACGGCGCCTGATCGATGTCGATCGAGAGCCCGCCGCCACGCACCCGAACGGCGCCCGCCCCGCTGACGGGTGGGAAGAGGGCGCCCCGGGCGAAGGGGACCACCACGTTCCTGTCGATCTCGGCCTTCGTCGCGCGGTCGAGCACGTAGAGGCTGTGCACCCCCGCGTAGTCCAGCGACGAGGCGACCAGGCCGACGATGTGGGTCGGCGTGACGATCCCCCAGTACTCCCAGCGCTTGTTGCGGCCCCAGCCGCGCAGGTTCGCCCGGTGCAGCGGGCGGCGGCTCCAGCCCACGGCGGCGGGATTGAGCCGCCCACCCGCGAGGCACAGGTCGACCGGTTCGGTGATCTCGCTCTCGTGGGTCACGAGGGGGAGGGTAACCGGCCCGCCGCCTCTGCTGCCGGGATCGGCACGGCGGAGGTCATGTCGCGGAGGAAGGCCCTGGTGCCGGGCCGGGTCAGTCGCCCCAGGCGTTGGAGTCCAGGAGCATGTCCCAGGTCAGGTAGGGCAGTTCGGGGTGGCGCTGGTGCAGGATCTCGCCGGGAAGGGTCGCGGCCGGGGCCTTGCGGGGATTGGCGAGTGCCTGCGCCACGATCGCGTCGGTGACGGCCCGGGCGCCGCCGAGGCGGGGATGACGTCGGTGGACGCGGTCGGCGTACTCGGGTGGCACCGGGCTGTTGACGCCCATGAGGTCGATGCTGATTCCCGTCTGGGCGATGCCGATCTCCGGCGGTCGGCGACGCTGGAAGACGGGTGAGTCGCGGAAGCTGCGCGTGGTGTGCATGGCGATCGCGTCCCACACGGTGTCGACCCGGCGGTCGGTGACACCCCGCTCCTCGAGGAACCGGGCGGCGAAGTCGGCGCCGTCCAACTCGAACCGCTGGTCGGAGTTGGCGCGTGCGGTCAGGCCCATGTCGTGCAGGGCGCAGATCAGGAACACGACCTCCTCGTCGTAGTCGCGGCCGGGCCGCCGACCGGCCCGCGCGGCGGCCTCGCGGGCGAACAGGAAACTACGCAGGCTGTGGTTGTGCAGGTAGGCCTCCTGCGCCTCGTCAATCAGTCGGGCCGCCTCACGGGCCAGCCGGGTCGACGGGAAGGACAGGTCGGCGTCCGGCGCGGCGTGGGAGGCGGCCGGGGCGGCGGGCACCAGCCCGGTGAGCATGCCGGCGCCGGCGGCCAGGCCGGTGCCGAGGGCGGTGCGCCGCGAGAAGGAAGGCGTCACGGGTACCTCATCTTTCGGGTGTCGGGTGCGTGGACCGGAAGCGTTGGCGGTACTCGGCCGGGGTGGTGCCGATGCCGCGCAGGAACGCGCGGCGCATGCTGTCGTCCGAGCCGAAGCCGCAGGCACGGGCGATGCGAGCCACCCCGTCGTGGGTGGCTTCGAGCAGGGTCTTCGCGGCCTCGACCCGGACCTGCTCGACGTACCGGATGGGGGTCGTCCCGACCGTCCGGCGGAACAGGCGGGTGAGGTGCCGTTCACTGACCGACGCGTGCGCGGCCATCGTGGCGAGCGTGTGCGGGGCGGCCGGGTCGGTGGCGACGGCGTCCAGGACCCGGCGCAGCGCGCTGCCGGGGGCGGCCGTGGTGTTGCCGCGGACGGTGAACTGGGACTGACCGCCGGGGCGGTGCAGGAAGACCACGAGGTACTTGGCGGTGGTGCGGGCGCGCTCCGGCCCGTGGTCGTCCTCGACCAGCGTCAACGTCAGGTCGATGCCCGCGGTCACGCCGGCCGAGGTGAACAGCGGCCCGTCCCGCACGTAGAGGGCGTCGGGCCGGACGCGGACCGCGGGGAACCGCGATGCGAGGTCGGCGCAGGCCGCCCAGTGGGTGGTGGCCCGGCGGCCGTCGAGCAGGCGCGCCGCCGCGAGCAGGAACGCGCCGGTGCAGATGGCCGCCGTACGGCGGGCGAGCCCGCTGACGCGGGGGAGTTCGGCGACGAGCGCCGGCGGAGGCTGTGCCGCGGCGAGGGAGAGGCCGGGCACCAGCAGCGTGTCGAACCGGTGCCGCACCTGGTGCAGGGCCAACTCGACGTCGAGAGGTACGCCCACGTCCGTGCGTACCGGGCGGCCGTCCACCGAGGCCAGCCGGACCCGGTAGCCGCCGCTGCCGTGCAACACCTGGACGGGCCCCGCCACGTCGAGCAGCACGACGCCGTCGTGCACCACCACGACCACCTCGCGGATCCGGGCGATCTCCACACGAGCAGTCTGGTCATCCTCTGCGGAGGGCCACAAGGACGGCCGGGCCGCACATCCGGACATGGCGGAGCCGTCCCCAGCCAGGGCGCCGTCCGCGGCTCGCGACGCGGCCGCACCCGAGCGCGCGAAACGCGGCGGGCCTTCCGGTCAGGGGGTAACCGTCACCGCGCGTCGCGCAGCCCGAGGACGTACGCCGCAGTGAGCGCGACGGCGCGGTCCTCGTCCTGTGCCAGCTCCGCGAGGGCACGTGACGTCGTGGTCCCCGGGACGTCCGCGAGCGCCTGTGTCAGCCGCCGACGTGCGGACGATCCGACCACTGCCTGGGCGAGGCGGTCGACGAGCCCGGTGGCGATCTGGTCGGCCGACGCGGGATCGGTCGCCAGCGCGCCCAGCGCGTCGGCGGCATCGGCGTCGTTGGTCTCCTCGACGATCATGTCGATGAGCGTCGGGACCGCGTCGGCTGCCCCACGCGCTCCGAGCGCCAGAGCGGCACACCTGCGGACCACGAGGTCCGAGTGCGTGAGGGCGTTCCGCAGCAGCGCCGTCGCCGCACCGCTCGGGATCTCGGCGACGGATCGGACGGCACGTTCGCGCACCTCGGCCACCGGTGAGCCGAGGCCCTCCGCGAGCAGTGCCAGGCCCCCGTCGCCCGACCGCGCCAGCGCCCACCGGAGGGCACCGGCGACGTTCGGGTCCGTCTCGCTCAACGCTGCCTCGACCAGCGCTCCCACCGGCACCGGAACCTCTTCGGTCGAGGACAGGGCCGCGCGTTGGCGCTTGCCGGCGCTCTCCGATCCCAGTGCCTGCAGGAGCGCGACGATCCGGAGGACGCCGTCCCAGCCGGCGGGTTCCGTGGCGTCGATCTGACGGAGTCGGGTGAGCAGTTCCGTCTCCGCCGCGATGCGTTCCCGCGTCCGGCGGATGAGGTCGTCGACGAGCCCCGAGGGCGTGAAGCCGGGATCGTCCAGCGCGCGCCCGACCTCGCGCAGCGACAGCCCCAACGACCGCAGGCTCTCGATGTGGAGGATCCGCCGGATGTCCTCGCCCGAGTACTCCCGATAGCCGGCCCGGGTACGACCCGTCGGCCGCACCAGGCCGAGCGAGTCGTAGTGCCTGAGCATGCGGGCGCTGACGCCGGAGCGCCGTGCCACCTCACCGATCAACAACGCCTGTCAACCCTCCTGGCCGGTCATGCCGAGGGCCACGATGCGCGTCGCCTCGTCGACCGCGAACTCGAGCCCGGCGTCCGGGTCGCGCGACAGCCGTTCCGTGGCGCTGGCGTGCTGACGTACGCAAGGGTCGGGGTCCGTCATCGCGGCGCGCAGGATCGGCGTGACCACCTCGCCGAGCGCGATCAGCGCCCGGCTCAGGCTCAACCGCGTCGCGCGCCCGCCGCGCCCGAACTGCGTCGCCAACACCGCGGCCAACGCGGGTTCCTCACCTTCGGGCACGAGTACGACCGCTGCCCGCCAGGCGCTCCGCGCCACCTCGTCGTCGGCGTCGGTCAGCAGCGCCCGGGTGATCGCGGGCCACGCCTGCCGGTCCCCGATCTTGGACAGCGTGTGCAACGCCTGGCTTCGGGCCTGCGCGCGCTCCGAGCGGAGTTCCTCGACCAGCTTCGGGAGCGTCGTCGGTGCCGGGTGGCGGATGAGCGCCCAGGTCAGCATCTCGCGTACGTGGAAGTCGGACTCGATCGCGCACCGCTCGACGAGCCTGTCGACGAACCGCGGGTCCGGGGTCGTACCGAGCGCCAGCGCTGCCTGCAACCGCACCGACGGGTTGCTGTCCTCCAGCCGCCGGAGCGCTCGCATCGTGTGCGTGTCGTCCTTCGGCACGGTCATCGCGACCACCTCCCCGACCACAGTGAAGACCTTGTCACCGTGTGAAGGTCAAGCGGAGCCACGTCGCGACCGCCAGGCGGACGACCTCCTTCACGCTGCCGCAGGTTCGGACGGGGCCGGCCCGAGGCGCGCCTCCTACTGCCGGGCGTCAGCCGGCCGGCGGCGGGGCGGACGTGACGGGCGGGGGTGGAGGTGACCGGCGGGGCCTACGTGACGGCCGGGGTGGTCGCGGTCTCGGCGAGCGCGGTGCGCAGGACGTCGTGCAGCGGCCCGTCGGGGTGGTCGATCCAGTGCTGGATGGCGACGCGCAGCGAGGCCAGGAAGGTCGCCGCCACGACCCGGGACCGCAGCGCCCGGTCGGGGCCGGTCAACCGTTGGGCGACGTCGTCGGCGAGATCGCGCTCGATGGCGGTGTAGGCCGCGATCTGGTGCGCGACGAGGCCCGGGTGCCCGCGTAGCTGACGGCGGTGCAGCAGCCAGGAGGGCGGGGCGTTGCCGTACGCCTCGACGGCGAGGCGCTCGGCGGCCGCGCTCAGCACGGCCCACGGCGGCGCGTCGGCCGGCTGTCGGCGGACCAGTTCCAGCAGCCGGCGCAGCCGTACGGCGTCACCGTGAAAGACCGCCTCCTCCTTGCTGGAGAAGTAGTTGGAGAACGTCCGGCGGGAGACGTTCGCGGCGTCGGCGATGGCCTCCACGGTGACCCGGTCGAGCCCGTGTTCCGTGGCGAGGCGCAGGGCGGCCTCGTGCAGGGCGAGGCGGGTGGCCGCCTTCTTGCGCTCCCGCAGCCCGGTGGTCTCCTCCATGGGCGACAGCCTACGGGGCGGTGACTCAGTTCTCATCGCGCAAACTTGCACTGTGAGCAAGATCGGCAGATGCTTGTGTGCGGCAACCATCTGCGACAAGGGAGGCGGCGTGGAAACTGCCGGCCGCGAGCTCGGTGCGAGGCTGTCCGAGCTGATCCGGAGCGTACGGCTGATCAAACGGCACCGGGCCGACGTCCGGCCGGCCGTGCCGGTCGGCCTCGCCGGCCTCCTCATGCAGATCGAGAAGCTGCCTGCCGACTGCCACGCCCGGGAGCTGGCGGCCCGTAGCGGGCTCGACCCGTCGACCGTCAGCCGCGCCGTCGCCTCGCTCGTCAGCCACGGCCTGGTCGAGCGGCGCGCCGACCCCGCCGACAAGCGGGCCAGCCTGCTGACCGTCACCCCGGCCGGGCGGGCCGCCCTGACCGACACCTACGACTGGTACGGCCGGATCCTCGACACCGCGCTCGCCGACTGGACCCCCGCGGAGGTGGCGGCGTTCGCCACCGCGCTCGGCCGGTTCACCCGCGACATCGAGACCGTCCTCGGACACCACGACAACCTGGAGGCCGCGCGATGAGCGCACCCACCACCACGGCCGGCGACGCGCCGATGACACACCGGCAGACGCTGGAGGCCCTCAGCGGCCTGCTGCTGGTGCTGTTCGTCGCGATGCTCAGCGGCACCGTCGTCTCGACGGCGCTGCCGAACATCATCGGCGCGTTGAACGGGTCGCAGACCCAGTACACCTGGGTGGTCACCGCCACCCTGCTCACCGCGACCGCGACCACCCCGATCTGGGGCAAGCTCGCCGACCTGTTCAACAAGAAGCTCCTGGTCCAGATCGCCATCGTCGTCTTCCTGGTCGGCTCGGTGATCGCCGGCTTCGCCCAGACGGCCGGTCAGCTCATCGCCGCCCGCGCGTTCCAGGGCATCGGCGTCGGCGGCCTCCAGGCACTCGTCCAGGTCGCCATCGCCGCGATGATCCCGCCCCGGGAGCGCGGCCGGTACAACGGCTACCTCGGTGGCGTCATGGCGGTGGCGACGGTCGGTGGCCCGCTGCTGGGCGGGCTCATCGTCGACACGTCCTGGCTCGGCTGGCGCTGGTGCTTCTTCGTCGGGGTCCCCGTCGCCGCCATTGCGCTGGTCCTCCTCCAGTTCACCCTGCGCCTGCCGACGGTCCGCCGCGAGAACGTCAAGATCGACTACCTGGGCGCGGCCCTGATCGCCGCCGGCGTCAGCGTGCTGCTCATCTGGATCTCCTTCGTCGACGACTCGTTCGCCTGGGCCTCCTGGCAGACCGCCGCCATGGTGGGCGGTGCGGTCGTGCTGCTCGCCCTGGCCGTCTGGGTGGAGTCGCGGGCCGACGAGCCGGTCGTCCCGCTCGATCTCGTCCGCCAGCGGACCACCGCCCTGGCCATCCTGGGCAGCCTGGCGGTCGGCATGGCGATGTTCGGCGGCGCCGTCTTCCTCGGCCAGTACTTCCAGATCGGCCGCGGCTACAGCCCGACCGAGGCCGGGCTGCTCACCATCCCGATGATGGCCGGCGTCCTCGGATCGTCGATCATCGCGGGCCGGCTGATCACGAAGACCGGGAAGATCAAGCCGTACATCGTGTTCGGCGCGATCGTGCTCGTCATCGGGTTCGCCCTGCTCGGCACCATCGACCACCAGACCTCGCTGGTGCTGGTCGGCGCGGCCATGTTCATCGTCGGCGTCGGGGTCGGCATGACGATGCAGAACCTCGTCCTCGCCGTGCAGAACACCGTCTCGCTCCGGGACATCGGCGCGGCCAGCTCGACCGTCGCGTTCTTCCGCTCGCTCGGCGGCACGATCGGAGTGTCGGTGCTCGGCGCGGTCCTCGCCCGACGGGTGACCGACCAGATCACCGCCGACCTCTCCGCCGCCGGCATCCCCGCCTCCGGCAGCGCGGGAGCCGGCAGCCTGAACCTCGACGCCATGCCCGGCGCGGTCCAGCAGATCGTCCGCGCGGCGTACGGGGACGCCACCGGCCACATCTTCCTCATCTCCGCCGCGATCGCCGTCGTCGGCATCATCGCCGCGGTGCTGTTGAAGCCGGTCGGCCTGCGCAGCAGCCTGGACCTGCCCGATCCCGCCAGGTCGACGGCCGTGGCCGCCGACGCCGTCGACGGTGCTCCGGCCTTCGACCAGGTCACGGTGGACGCCGACGGTCGGGAGGCGCCGGCGCGCCGCTGACGCGGGACCCACGACGGCGGGGCCGCCACCATCCGAGGATGGTGCCGGCCCCGCCGTCGTCGGGCATCCGGCGACCGGCGGGCGACGATCGGAAGCCGGCGTGTCCCTGTGGTAGAAATGCCGGATGTCCGGCATGCGATTCCAGCTTCTGGGACCGCTCGAGGTGCAGGTCGACGACCGGCCCGTGCCGCTCGGCACGGTGAAGCAGCGGCTACTCTGCGCCACCCTGCTGCTGGACCCGAACGAGGTGCTGCACACCGAACACCTCGCCGAGACGCTGTGGGACGAGCCGCGGCCCGCCTCAGCGGCGGCCAACCTGAGGACGTACGCCCACGGGCTGCGCCAGGCGCTGCGCGACCAGCCGGACGGCGCGAGCCGGCTGCACACCGGCACCGGCGGCTACCTGCTCGCGGTGCGCCCGGGTGAGCGCGACCTCGACGAGTTCGAGGAGTCGGCGCAACAGGGCCGCGACGCCCGTGCCCGGGGCGACCTGCGGCAGGCCGAGGCGAGTCTGGCCCACGCGCTCACCCTCTGGCGCGACTCGCCGCTCGCCGGGCTGCCGCTGCCCCGCGCGATGGCGGCACGCCTGACGCGCCTGCACGAGCAGCGCCTCATGGTCGAGGAGGAACACGTCCAGGCCAAACTCGACCTGGGCGCCTCCGCCGAACTGGTCGGTCGGCTGCGCGAGCACGTCGAGACCCACCCGCTGCGGCAACGCGGCTGGGGTCAGCTGATGACCGCGCTCTACCGTACGGGCGACGTGGCCGGTGCCGTCGACGCGTACCTGCGGGCCCGGCGGATGCTGGCCGACCAGCTCGGCATCGATCCCAGCCCCTCGCTGGAGGCGCTCTACCGCGACATCCTCGACCACCGCCCGCACCTGGTCGGCGAGCCGCAGCGCCCGCCGCCCGCGCGGATCGTGGTCCGCGGACTGCCTCCCGCCGTCGACACCTTCGTCGGCCGGCGGGCCGAGATCGACGCCGTGTGCGGCTGGCTCGGCGGATCCGCGACGAGCGCGGTCGTCGCCCTGCACGGCCCGGGAGGGGCCGGCAAGTCGGCGCTGGCCGTCCGGATCGCGCACCAGCTCGCCGACCGGTACCCGGGCGGCACGCTCTACGTGGACCTGCAGGGTGCGGACGCCGACCTGCCGCCCCTGAGGCCGGTCGACGTCCTCGGCCGGTTCCTCCGCGCGCTCGGCATGCCGGGCGGTGCGGTGCCGTCCGACGTCGGCGAGGCCACCGTCGCCTACCGGTCCGAGATCGCGGGCCGCGGCGTGCTCGTCGTCCTCGACAACGCCCGGGACGCCGCCCAGGTCAGGGCACTTCTGCCGGCGGACGGTTCCTGCGGTGTCGTGGTGACGAGCCGGCGGATGCTCGCGACGCTGCCCAACGGCCGACACCTGGCCGTGGGGCTGCTGTCCCGCACGGAGGCGGTCGGGCTGCTCGCGGGCGAGTGCGGCGCCGACCGGGTGGCGGCCGAGCCGGACGCGGCCGCCCGCCTGGTGGAACTCTGCGGCATGCTGCCGCTGGCGATCCGGATCGTCGGCGCCCGCCTGGCCAGCCGGCCGGAGTGGCCGATCGCCCGTCTGGTGGAGCGCCTCGCCGATCCCGGGCTGCGCCTCAGCGAGCTGGAGTTCGACGACCTCAGTGTCCGGCCGTCCATCGCGCTCACCTACGCCGCCCTGTCCGACGGCGGCGCCCGGGGGCAGCTCTGCGCCCGGGCCTTCCGGCTGGTCGGCAGCACCCGCCTGCCGACCGTCACCGCCCGCGCCGTCGCCGCCCTCCTCGGCGAGCCGCCCGCGCTCGCCGAGAGTCTCCTGGAACGGCTCGCCGACGAGCGCCTGGTGGAGCCCCGGGAACCGGGCGTCTACGGCATCCACGACCTGGTCCGGCTGTACGCCGTCGAACGGGCCGAGGACGAGCCGGCGGACGACCGGGAGGCCGGGCTGCGGCGGCTGCTGGAGACGTACGTGCAGGGCGCCCGGGAACTCGAGCGGATGACCAACGCCGGACACTGTTTCGGACCGGCGGGGACACCGGCGTGCGGGTGGGCCCCGACCGGCGTCGGCGACCAGGACCGACCCGCCTGGCAGGACCTGCCGGAGAGCCCCGCGCAGGCGGCGCGGTGGCTGGCCGAGGAACACCTCAACGTCCTGGCCGCCTTCCGGCAGGCGTCCACCTCCACCACCGGCACCGCGACGCTCGCCGCCGCGCTGGCCTGGGCGAGCGTCGCCGCGTTGCGGCGGTACGGCTACCGCCAGGAGGCGCTCACCCTGGTCGACGGCGCGGTCGCCACCACCGGGCGGCTCGGCCTCACGCTCGAACACTGCGCCGCGCTGTTCTACCGGGCGACGTTGCACACGGGCAGCGCCGAACCGTCGGTGGTCGAAGCGGATCTGCTGCGCTGCCTCGAGCTGCTCCGGCCGCTCGGGGACCGGGAGCAGATCTCCATCTGCCTGGAGGCGCTCGGCAACCTGCGCCACCGGATGGGCGACGTGCCGCTTGCGCTCCGCCACCACGACGAGGCGCTCGCGCTGCGCCGGGAGTCGGGCCAACTGCTCATGATCGGCGCGGCCCTGAGCAGTTCCGCCCCGGTTCGCCTGTCGGCGGGAGCCGAGAAGGAGGCGCTCGCGGACGTCGAGGAGGCGCTGCGCATCGCCCGCGACGTCGACGCCGTCGGCCTGCGGGGCGCCGCCCTCGGCGCACGGGGCCAACTGCTGTGCCGTACCGGGCAGTGGTCGGAGGCCCGCGAGTGCCTCGACGAGGCGATGGCCATCGCCGAGTGGTCCGAGGACCTGCCGTCGCGCTGCGAGGCGTTGCTGTCCCGCGCGGCGGCCCACCTCGGGCTCGCCGACCACGCCGCCGCCGCCCGCGACGCCGACGAGGCGGGGACGGTGGCCGTCCGGATCGGCGACCGCTACCTGCGGGCCGTCGCGCGGCAGGCACAGGGCCGGATCGCCCGCGCGGCCGGGGACCGCAGCGCCGCGTCCATCCTGGAGACCGAGGCGCGGGACCTGCTCGGTCCGCTGTCCGGCTACCGGGATCCGCAGTACGCCGACCACTTCGGCCGACTCTGAGCCTGCGGGAGCCGACCGCTCCGCGGGTGGCGGGTGCCGGCCTCCCGCGCTCCGCTGCGCCAGGCGGTCGCCGTGCGGGCGCGTGAGCCGATCGGCTGAACGGCGGGCCCGCGCAGGGCACGGGTGGCGCGGAGATCGGTGGGACGACCGGGCCGCCGGGCCCGACCGGGCCGGGCGCGCGGATACAAGGCGGGTACATGCCGGTCCCGGGCAGTCGCGGCGGGGACGTCGCCGGTCACCGGGGCGAGGACGTCGGCCGGGCGGGGGCGGGCGGGCCGCGCCGGCCGACAACGCGACGCCGCTCCGGACCCGTCCGGCCGGCGGCTGTACCTCGCGTGTACGGAGCCTGTACGTCGCCCGCCGTATCGTTCCGCCGTCCAGCCGCCGAGGACGAGGAAATCGGAGCGACGTCGATGTCGGGACAGCCAGAACGCGGGCACGACGGGGGAGCGGGCCGTTCGGCGGACCTCTTCGCCGTCAGGTCGGGAGAGGTCGAGCAGGCGGAGGTCGAGTCGCTGCGCGACGGGCTGTCGCCCCGCCTCACCGGGGTCAGCCCGGCGCACGTCCAGCGGCTCGCCGGTCTCACCGACGACCTTCCGCCGATCGTGGTGCACCGGTCGTCGCGACGGGTGATCGACGGTTCGCACCGGCTCGCGGCCGTCCGCGCCCGAGGCGAACGGACCGTGCCTGTCGTGTACTTCGACGGCTCGGACGCGGACGCCTTCGTGGCGGCGGTGCGGCTCAACGCCGCACACGGCATGCCGCTGCCGGCGCAGGACCGCGCCGCGGCGGCGCGGCGCATCCTCGCCACCCATCCACACTGGTCGGACCGGTGGATCGCCTCGGTGTGCCGGGTGGCCCCGCGGACCGTCGCCGCCCTGCGGCGGGGTTCAACCGACGACGATGGTCGGCTGAACGCCCGGCTGGGGCGCGACGGCCGCTCCCACCCGGTCTCCGCGGCGGCCGGCCGGCGGCTGGCCGCGGAGATCATGCGGCGGCATCCCGACGTCAGCCTGCGCGAGGTGGCGCGGCGCACCGGCATCTCCGTGGGGACGGCGTTCGACGTGCGCCGCAAGCTCGCCGCGGGCGACGCCGCCGACGCGCATCCGGCGCCGACCGCCGCACCGGTGGGACCCGCGCGCCCGGGAACCGAGCCGGCCTCCGCCGTCCGGGAACGGCTGGCGGTGCTCGCGCGGGACCCGTCGCTGCGCTACACGGACCAGGGCCGGGCGCTGCTCCGGCTGGCGTCCGCAACGCTCGCCTTCGCCCCCCGGGCGGAACTCATCGCCGAGGCGGTGCCGGGCCACTGCCGCGGCTCCCTGCACGCCGTCGCGGTGGCCTGCGCCGGAAGCTGGCGGGCGTTCGCCGAGCACCTCGCCGATCAGGAGCGTACGGCGCATGCGGGATGACCGGGCGGCGCCGGCGCCCCGGCAGTGGACGAGCCTGCACGTGTTCCACGACGGCGACCTCGACGTCGTCGTCACCGACCTGGTCGCGGCGCTGCGGACCCGGCTCGACGCGGAACATGCCTCGGTCGGGACGTTCTTCCTGCGGTACTGGGAGGGCGGGCCGCACCTGCGGATCCGGATCCTCCCCAGGTCCGGGCGGGAGGACGACGTGCGCGCCATCGTCGAGCACCAGGCCGCGGCCTTCCTCGTCCGCCGTCCGGCCCCGGCGCTGCTCACCCAGGAGGAGTACGCCCGGTACGCGCCGGGTCTGGCGGTGGCGGAGGGCATGGCCGACTACGAGCGGATCCGTCGGCCGAACAACTCCTTCGCGCACGTGCCGTACCGGCCCGAGACGCACCGGTACGGCACGGGTGCCTCGTTGCACGCCGCCGAGGACCACTTCGTCACGTGCAGCGACACCGTCCTGCGGCTGCTGGCCGCCGGCGCGACCGCGAACCAGCGCACCACGGCGGCGTTCGCGGTGCTGGCGCTGAGCAGGTGGCTCTGCCCCACGGTCGCTCCGCTGCCGGCGGACGGCGTCGCCTTGACGGCCGTCAGCGGCGGCACCCCGTCGAGCGCCGTGGCGGAGCGCTACCACCGGCAGCGGCACGTGCTGGGTGAACTGGTCGACCGGATGCGGCTGTTCGCCCAGGCGCCGCCCGACAGGCCGACCGGCACCCTCGGCACGTGGGCCGGGGCGATCGCCACCCTGGCCGCGCGGATCGGGGACCCGGCCCTCCGGTGGCGCGTCGTCGACACCTGCGCCCACCTGACCTGCAACCGCCTCGGCGTGGCCGTGGCCGGGGAGCGGGAGTTGCGGCATCTCGTCGACCGCGCGTTCGCCGACCGCACGACCCAGGGGAGACCGGCGTGACCGCGACGTCGTGGCAGAGCATCCACGTGCACCACCACGGGACGGCGACCGACCGGCTGATCGTCGAGGCCGTCCGGCCCCTGTCCCGCGAGCTCGCCGTCCACGGCCACCGCAGCTGGTTCACCCGGCACTGGCGCCAGGGGCCGCACGTCCGGCTGCACGTCGACGCCGACGACCGGGCCCTGCGCGAGGTCGTCGTCCCGCTCACCGCGTCGGTGCTCGAGCCGTACCTGCCGGGGCTGCCGACGGGCGAGGTCGACGTCGAGGCGGTGCTGCCCCTGCACCGCCGGCTGGCCCGGCTCGAACTGGAGGACGGTCCACTGACGCCGTGGCGTCCCGACAACTCGTGGCACGTCGACCGCTACGACGACCGGGTGGCGGTGCACGGCACCGCCGAGGCGTCGGCGTTGACGGCGGACTTCCTGACCGACACGAACGACCACGCCTTCGCGGTGCTCGCCGACGTGGTGGCCGGCGGGAACCTGCACGCGGCGGTCTTCGACACCATGGTCGCGCTGATCAGGCCCGGGATCGACGGCCCCGGAGCGGGACACCTCAGCTACCGTTCCCACGCCGAGGCGCACCTGGCCCAGGCCCCCGACGGCGAGCGACGGCGCCGGGCGTGGGACGGGCACCACCGGGCGAACGCGGCGGCGCTGGAGGCCCGCCTCGCCGCCGTCCTGGCCGGGGGCGACGCGTCGGCCCCGTACGGCCCGGCGTCGTTCGTCGCGGTGCTGGAGCGCTACCAGGCGCGGGGCCGCAGGCTGCACGAGCGGGGCCTGCTGCCGCTCGGCGTAGGCGTGGACGGCAGTGCAACGACCGACGAGGTGCGGACCCGGTTCCGTGAGCTCAGCCCGTTCCACCGCGCCCTCGCCGAGAACGAGCACTGGCTCACCGTGGTGCGGCCGTCCGTGGAGTTCGCGCTCTTCCGGCTCTCGCTGAACCTGATGTACCTGCAGTTCACCAGGATGGGACTGAGTCCCGAGAACCGCTACTTCCTCTGCCACCTGGTCGCCGGCGCGGCGGAGGCCCGGGCCGGCCGCACCGCCGTGGACGTGGTCCGGGCGTTGGGCGCGCCGGCGTGAGCCAGGACCGGTGGGAGACGCTGCGGCTGCGCGCCGGGGTGTCCGTGGTGCATACCGCCGCGGGCACGCACCTGGTCGGGCTGCCCGACCACGAGCCGGTGACCGCGCAGGAGGTCGTTGTGGTGCGTGCGCTGGCGGCGGCGGAGCAGCGGGCCGACGCGCTCGCCCCGTCCACCGCCCCGCTGCTCGCCCGGCTGCGCCGCGAGGGCTGGCTGCGGGTGACGGCCCACGGCCCCGGCGGCCCCGTGCACACCCTGGACCCGCGGCAGCGCCCCGACCGGCCGGAGCCGCACGGCGTGCCACCGGGGCTGCGGCTGTCCCGGTTCACCTCGATCGTCGCCGCGCCCGACGGCGGGCTGCGGGTCACCTCGCCCCGCGCGTGGGCCGAGGTGCTCGTGCGCGAGCCGGCGACGGCCGCCGTGCTGGCCGACCCCGCGACGGAGCGGCCCGCACCCGGCGTGGACGCCGCCGCGTGGCAGCGGTTGCGGCGCGACCTGTGCTGGGCCGGCCTCGCGGTGACCGGGGACGAGGACCTCGACTTCCACGTCCGGCAGTGGTCGCCGGTGGACCTGGAGTTCCACCGGCGCAGCCGGGGCATCGGCGTCGGGCAGCGCTACGGGGCCACCTACTGGGGCCGGGCGTACGCGCCGCCGCCGGCTGGCCGGCCCCCCGCGCGCCGGCCCGTCGTCGCGCTGCCCCGCCCCGACCTGGACCGGCTGCGGCGCGACGACCCGACCCTGACGGCCGTCCTGGAGGCGCGCCGCTCCGCGCGGGAACACCACGACGGGCAGGCGATCACCCTCGACCAGCTCGGCGAGTTCCTGTTCCGCTGCGCGCGGACCGTCCTCGTGGGTGACCTGGACGGCGTGGAGCTGCGCGCCCGCCCGTACCCCAGCGGTGGTGGCCTGCACGAGCTGGAGGTGTACGTGGTCGCCGACCGGGTGGCGGGGTTGGCGGCGGGCACCTACCACTACGACGGGCACGACCACGCGCTCGGCCTGGTCCGGCCGCCCGACGGCGCCTCCCGCCGGCTGCTGCACGCGGCGCGGGACAGCGCCGGGGCCGAGCGCACCCCGCAGGCACTGCTTGTCGTCACCGCCCGGTTCGGCCGGCTGATGTGGAAGTACGAGGGCCTGGCGTACGCGCTCGCGCTCAAGAACCTCGGCGTGCTCGTCCAGACGATGTACCTCGCGGCGACCGCCATGGGGCTCGGCGGCTGCGCCCTCGGCGCCGGTGCGCCGCACGCCTTCACCCACCTCACCGGCGTCGACCCGCTCGTCGAGGACGTCGTCGGCGAATTCACCCTGGGCACCGTCGCCCAGTCACCTCGATAGGAGCCCGTGTGCGGAAACTACGGCTACGCGACCACGTCTACGTGGCACCGACCCCCTCCGGGGCGCACATCCTGACGCTGGACGGACCGGTCTCGCTGACCGGCCCGTCCGTCGCCCGCTGGATCGAGGCGCTGGCGCCCCGGCTGGACGGGCGGTTCTCCGTCGAGGAGATCACCTCGGGGCTGCCCGAGGCGCACGCCGCGATGGCGACGTCGCTGATCACCCGCCTGCGCGAGGCCGGCGTGGTCCGGGAGGTGCCGGACGGCGACGCCCGGGCGATCGCGGACCCGCCGAGCGCCGACGTCGCCGAGCTGTCCTACCTGGATGCCCACGGCGTACCCGCCGAGGCCGCGCTCACCCGGTTCCGTCGGCTCGCCGTCGTGGTGGTCGCCGACGACGACTGGTCGACGGCGGTCGCGGACGCGCTGCGCCGCTGCGGCGCCGCCGACGTGCGCACGCACCCCGCCGCCGACCCGCCCGCCGACGACCTTCCGGTCGACCTGCTGCTGCACGTGACCGGCGCCGCCGACGGGGAGAGCCACCGGCGGATCGAGCGGCTGGCCCGGCGGCGGGGCGCGGCCGCCGCGTACGCCCTGCTCGACGGGGCGGACGTGTGGCTGACGCCGGTGCTGCCGCCCGGCTCCGGCGGGGACGCCGCCCCGGCGCCGTCCTCGCTGCTGGCCCGGCTGCCCGAGGCCCCGCAGACGGCGGCCCCGATCGCCGAGGTGCACCGGACGGTGGCGGTCGCCCAACTCGTCCGCGCCGCGTTCGGTTGGGCCACCGGCACCGGCGCACCGGGCCGGGCCGGGAAGGTCACCCGGCTCGGCCCCGACCTGGTCACCCACCGGCTGCACTGTCTGCCGCACCCGTTCTGCGCCCCCGTCGCCGCGCCCGACCCCGACGGCTTCCTCGCCCGGGTCGCCGCGCTGCGCGGGTCGCCGGCCGTCGCCGACCGTGACTTCTCCACGTCCGCCGTGCGCGCGGCCGACGACACCCTCGGCCCCTTCCGGTACCTGTCCGACGACGCCGTCGCGCAGAGCCCGCTCACGGTCGCGCGGGCGCAGGCCCGCGACCCGCTGGCC
The DNA here is from genome assembly GCF_049841735.1 of Micromonospora sp. DT46. NCBI lineage: Bacteria > Bacillati > Actinomycetota > Actinomycetes > Micromonosporales > Micromonosporaceae > Micromonospora > Micromonospora sp. DT46. The sequence continues at coordinate 233,801 of NZ_JBNCKW010000009.1, forward strand.
CGGGGGCTGGGGTGCGACGCCGCCGGCGCGGCGGTCCGCGCCGTGGCCTTCGACTATCCGACCGCCCGCGTCGAGGCGGCCCGGCGCGCCCTGACCCGGTACGCCGGCCTGGTGGTCGACCCGCGCCGGCTGGTCGACGGGGCCGGCCGCCCGCTCGCGCCCGGCGACGCCGAGGCGGACGACCTGCACCGGCTGCTCCGCGCGGGGCTGCCGGACGGCCACGTGTACGGGCTCGACCTTGTTAGCGGGGCCGTGTTGCCGGTGCCCGTCGCCACGGTCTTCACCCGGCTGGCGGACGCCGTGGCGGCGCCGGTCGGGCTCGGCGAGGGCTTCGGGCCCTCGTGGGACGCGGCGGTCGCCCGCGGCCTGGCCAGCCACTGGTCGTACGACCCCGCGCTGATCGCCGACGCGGCGGGGCGTCCCGTCCGGGTCGAGGCGACGGACCTCGACGACGTCGGCCGACGGTGCCTCACGCTCCTGGCGGAGTTCGGTGAGGTGCCGCAGGTGCACGACCACGGCGGTCGGCACGGCGTCAGCGTCCTCTCCTTCCGGCGCGACGGCGTCACGGTGGCCCGCACCAGCGGCGCCGGGGTGGACGCCTGGCGGCGAGGGCTGCTGGAGGTGACGTTCGTGGTGCAGCGACTGGTCCACGGTGGCGGCTACCGGCCACCGGCCGCCGCCGCGACCCGCGCGGGGACGCCGGCGCCGGTGGACGCCGGGTTCGACGTCGCCGCCGCCGTGGCCGGCCTCGCCGCGACCGGACGACGCGCGGTCGTCGTGCCGCTCGACCACGACCCGGCGGTCGCCGCGATCGCCGCCAACCCGTTGAAGGTGGTGATCGTCAATGGCTGACCGGACGACGGTGTCGGTGCTCGGTGCCGGGCTGATCGCGGAGGCGGTCGCCGCCGGCGCCGGGGTGACGCCCCGGGTGGCCGGACCGGACGAGAGGCTGCCGGCCGGGCCGGTCGTCGTCACCGCGGACGGCTGGGTGCCCCTGGTCACCGACGAGCTGCGGCGGCGGGCGTCCGGACCGGTCCTGCCGGTCCGGGCCGAGCTGGACCGGCTCGTCATCGGGCCGTGGGAGGTCGCCGGGGAACGGGGCTGCGCCCGCTGCGCCGAGCGGCGTCGAGGGCTGGCCAACCCCACGCAGCGCGGCGAGAGCGAGGTCCGGAACCGGCACGCCGCGCGGCTGGCCGAGCCGTCCCCGCTGCTCACCCGCGAGGCCGCCACCGTGGCGGCGGCGCTGGTCGCCGACGACCTGCGCGCCCACGCCGAGGGGCGGGTGCCGCGCAGCCGCGCCGCGATCGTGAAGGTCGACCTGCGCGAGCTGACGGTCACGGTGCACCGGATGCTGCCGTACCCCCGGTGCGAGGTGTGCGGGCCGGAGTGGGTCGACGAGCCGGACCACGCGCTCGCCGACCGGCGGGTGATCCCGACCCACCGGCCGGGCAGCCCCCGGGGTCGCGACCTCGTCGCCGAGCTGGACGCCCTGGTGGACACCTACGTCGACCCGCGTACCGGGATCGTGCGCAAGCTCGCCGACCACACCCTCGGCGGGCAGATCGTCACCGTGGCGGAGCTGGCGGGCAGCGTCGGCGAACGTAACGGCTACGGACGGGCGCCGCAACGCCGGGCGAGCCGGACCACCGCCCTGCTGGAGGCCCTGGAACGCTTCTCGGCCGTGCCGGGGGACCGCCGGTCGGTCACGGTGGGCTCGTACCACGACCTCGCGGACCGGGCGCTGGACCCGCGCACCCTCGGGTTGCACCCGGCCGAGGCGTACGCCGAACCCGACGTCGTGTTCGAGCCCTTCGACCCGGATCGCGCCTACCGCTGGACCTGGGGCTGGTCGTTCCTGCGGCAGAGTCCCCTGCTCGTCCCCGAGACGCTCGCCTACTACGGCAACTACCCGCACGGGCCGGACGGCCACGGCTTCGTCTACGAGATCTCCAACGGCTGCGCCCTGGGCAGCAGCCTGGAGGAGGCCGTCCTCTACGGGACGCTGGAGGTCGCCGAGCGCGACGCCTTCCTGCTGGCCTGGTACGCGCGGCTGCCCCTGCCGGAGATGGACCTCGGCACGCTGGACGTCGAGGCGGCGTTGCAGGTGGCGTCGCTGCGGGCGGAGACCGGCTACCGGATCCGGCTGTTCGACATGACGGCCGAGCAGGGCATCCCGGCGGTGTGGGCGCTGGCCACCGCCCCGGCCGGGTCCGCCGGCGCGGCGCTGGTCTGCACGGCGGGCGCCCACGTGAGCGGCGAACGGGCGACCCGGGCCGCGCTGGCGGAGCTCGGCGGCACCCTGATCGGGGCCGTGCGGCAGTCCGCCGACCCGGACGTCCTGGCGCGGGCGGCCCGCATGGTCGACGACCCCTCGGCGGTGCGGGAGATGGAGGACCACCAGGTGCTCTACTACGACCCGCGGGCCGCGTCGCGGCTGTCGTTCCTCACCGGACGTACGCCCACCCGGGGCCTCGGCGCGGTCGGCGTCGACACCGGCGACTTCGACCACGACGACATCGGGGCGTTGACGCGCGCCGTCGTCGACCGGTACGTCCGGCTCGGGATGGACGTGGTCGTCTTCGACCAGACGCCGGAGGAGTTGCGGCACACGGGCCTGCACGCGGCGAAGGTCCTCGTCCCGGGCACGCTGTCGATGACCTTCGGCCACCGCTACCGCCGAACGGACCTGCCGCGCCTGCGGGAGGCCCGCCGCCGGTGGGGGCTCACGGACAAGCTCCTCGCCGACGCCGACATCAACCCGCATCCGCACCCCTTTCCCTGACGGCCGGAATCACCCTGGAAGGGCTCCCATTCGATATCGGGGGCCCTTTCTTCGGCGTACCCGGCGGTTTCCTTTCGGCGTTCAACGCGCGCATGGACGACCGTGAGATCGGCTGCCAGGATGTGCGCACCGGAATCCGCTACGGATTCCCGGAAGTGGGAAAGGAGAATGAAATGGCGATGAACGAGCACTCGCCGGAGTTCGCGATCAGCGACCTGCCGGTGGACGTCTTCGAACTGTCGACCGCCGGGCTGGAGGTCGAGTCGCTGACCGCCGGTCACGGCATGGTGGAGCACGGCGGATCGAACGCGTGCAACTCCATGGTGCTGGCGTGCAGCTGCGGACAGTGCGCGTGCAGCTCGGGCTCGTGTCACGAGGTCTGGTGACGGCATCGCGTCGACGCGTCGCCGGCGGTACACCGACAGACCGCCGGTGACGCGCTGAGGCGGGTCCGGTCGGGCGGGAGTTTCGCTCGGCCGGACCCGTTCCGCCGGTGCCCGCCGGGGGTGTTCAACACCGTTGCTGGACGCCCCGGAGGGTTCGTGTCACCCTCGCCGGGCCGGGGCCCGTCGTGGCCGGAAAAAAATAGGTGGAGGCAAGATGAAGAAAGAGATGAGCGGCCCGAATTTCGCGATCAGCGACCTGCCGGTCGACGTCTTCGAACTGTCGATCGAGGGGCTGGAGGTGGAATCCCTGACCGCCGGGCACGGTATGCCCGAGCACGGCGCCTCCGGGCACCTTTCCCCGGTCGTCTCGGGATGCAGTTGCGGTTCCGCGTGCTACTTCCACTACTGATGACGGCACGTATCGCGGCGGCCCCTCGCCGGCCCGGAGCCATTCCCGGCACCGTTCGGCGGGAGTCGCGGTGAGCCGGCGCGCGGCGTCGGTGCCGGCGCGGACGCCCGCGGTCCTGCGCCGCGCCGCGCTGCCGGTCGCCGTCCTCGACGCGTTGCGGTTCCCCCGCACGGCGCGGGGGGTCGACGAGGCCGTACGACTGCGGGCCGACATCGTCCGGCGGGGCCGGGACCTCGCCGACGCGCTGCACGCGATGGTCGGTCAGCTTCCGGCCGGGTCCCCCCTGCGACCGCGGATCGTCGGCCTGCGCCGCGCCCTGCACGCTGGCCGGCGCCCGGCCGGCCGGGAGTGGGCGCCCGAGGTCGCCGGCCACCTGCCGGCGGCACTCGCGGAGGCGGTCTCGCGCTGGTCGGTCGACCTCGTGGCGGTCGGGGCCGCCGAGGAGGCCGTCGACGGGCTCCTCGCCGCCGAGCACGAGCAGCGGCGGGCCGCCCTGGTGAAGGCCGCCACCGACCCGAGCTTCCGGGTCGCGCTCGGGGGCACGAGCCCGACCCTCGCCGCCGAGCTGGAGAAGTGGATCGGTCAGCCGCACCGGATCCCCCGGGCCAGGACCACGCTGAGCGTCGCCCGCTACCTGGCCCGCGCGTCGGCGAAGACCAGCCCGCTCAGTGCCTTCCTGACCAGCGGGCCGGTCGAGTGGGTCCCGTACGGTCCCGCACTGGCCGTCCGGCCGGGAGCCGGTCGCGGCGCGTTCGAGTTGTCCTACGCCCACCTGCGCGAGGAGATCGCCCACCTCGTCGTCGGGCACCCCGCCGTGCGGGACGAGGCGCCACTGACGCTCAACCCGACCGCCCACGTCGCCGACGAGCACGTCCTCTACCTTCCCTCCGCAGGCTCGGAGGCACTCTGCGCCGTGCCCGCCCGCCCGTCGGTGCGGAGACTGTTATCGTTGCTCGGCCCCGAACCGCACGGGCTGCCCCGCAGGGAGCTGCGGAACCGCCTCGCCGGTGGCGACGCCCGCCTGCACGAGCAGGTCGACACCTTCCTCGACCACCTGTTCCGCAACGGCCTCGTCGTGCGGGCCCTGCCGGTCGCGCGCATCGAGGACGTGCCCGCCGCGCCGGCCGACTGGCTCGCCGACCGCCTCGCCGGCCGCGCCGCCGGCGAGCATGCCGGCGCCACGGACGAGCATGCCGGCGCCGCCCTGGCCGCCGACCTGACCGCCCTCACCGAGGCCTTGTCGGTACGGCCGTCCGCCGACGACCCGGTGGCCTACGGTGACCACCGCGCTGGGCTGGTCGCCCGGGTGCACGGGCTCACGGCGCACGTTGGCGCGGACGACCGGCGCCGGGCGGTGTTCACCAGTGTCGCCGGCCTCCACGTGCGCGACACGGTCGTCTCGGCGGAGCCGCTGGGGACCTGTTCCGTCGCCGCCTGGCAACCCGTCCTCGACGACCTCGACGCGCTGCGGCGGTGGCTCGCCCCCTGGTCGCCCCTGCTCCCGGTCAGGCTGGCGCTCACCGAGATCCTCGGTGACCGCGTCGCCGCCCGGGGAGCCGTGCCGGTGCTCGAGGTCTACCGCGAATTCCAGGCGGCCCTCGGCGCCGACGGTGAGGCCGGCGGGGAGCTGCGTCGCTGGCTCGCCCCGACGATGCCCTCCTGGCGGGGGGAGAGCCCGTTCGCGTCGGTGCGACGCCTGGGTGGCGTGCTGCGCTCCGCCGCCGGTGCCCTCGCCCCCTTCCCGCTGGCGTCCGGTGAGCCGGGCGTGGCCCGGACGCAGGTGGACGTCGAGCCGCGGGTGCTGCGGGAGGCCGCTGCGGCCTACCCCGCCTGGGTTCCGCCACTGCGCTCGATCGGCGTGCTGCTCCAGCCCACAGGCGAGGACGCCGGCGGACCCAGGGCGGTGGTCAACTCGGTCCGGACGGGCTTCGGTTCGCTGCGGGCCCGCATCGATCACCTCGCCGGTGTGCCCGGGGCGGGGCTGATCGCCGACGAGGGCAGCGGCCCGATCTACGCCGGCCTGCGCAACCGGTTCGGGATGTCGATCAACGACCACCGTCCCCGGCTGCCGTACGAGATCGTCGACGTCCCGTACCTGCCGCCCGGGCCGGGCGCGCCCCGACGGCTGGCGGTCGGTGACCTGGTCGTGCGGCACGAGGAGGAGACCGGGCTGCTCGCGCTCTGGTCGGTGGCGCACCGGCGCTTCGTGCGCGTCGTGCACACCGGCATGGGGGCCTCGGCCTACCTGCCGATGTTCGCCCAACTGCTGACGACGCTCTCCGGCGAGCTTCCGTCGCACCTGCCCGTGCCGCCGGTCGCCGGGGTGCGGACCGTGGACACCGGGGACGGGCGGCGGGACTGGCCCCGGCTCGTCGCGGGCCGGCTCACCCTCCGCCGCTCCCGGATCCATCTGGCCGCCGCCCGCGTACCCGTGCCGCAGCCCCACGAGAGCGACGGCCGCTTCCTGCTGCGGCTGGCGGAGTGGCGGCGGGCGGAGCAGCTGCCCCGGCGGGTCTTCTTCCGGGTCTCCCGCGACGACTCCGGCGTCGAGCCCCTCCCGCCGGTCGGACCGGCCGGGGCCTACTGGGCGGGAAACAAGTGGCACAAGCCGATCTATCTCGACTTCGACAGCTGGTTCCTGGTCCAGGGTCTCGTCGCCGCGGTCCGTCGGCCCGGTACCACCGGGATCTCCTTCGACGAGGCGCTGCCCGACCCGCTGGCGCCGGGCACCGGCCCGGAGCATCACGTCAGCGAGCTGGTCCTCGACGTCGCCGGCGCGGACTGACGAGGGCTCGTCCCGGCGCGGAGACGACGGTGGGGAGGGACGGTGATCCGTCCCTCCCCACCGTCGACCGTGCCGCTCAGGACAGGAACTTGTCCAGGGCGGCCTCGATGCTGCCGGAGTCCGGCGCCGCGTGCGACTTCATGGTGGTCTTGTTGTACGAGATGAAGCTCGGGCAGCGCGCCGCCGGGGCGCTGACGGTGCCGCCGTCGCCGATCTTCTCGCCGGTCTTCGCGGCGTAGAAGGTCAGGGTGTAGCGCGACGAGATGTAGTCGATGGTGACCTGCTTGCCGGCGCTGTCCTTGTACTGGCACTTCTTCGGCGCGCCCTCGCTGCCCTCGACGAACTTGAGGCAGCCGACCACGGACACCGTCTGGAAGTCGGCGCTCTTGGCGTAGTACGGCTTGTTCGAGGCGACCGACTTCGACGACCAGAAGTTCGGCCGGTCGGGGTTGTTCGAGAACGTGTACGCCTTGGCGCCGGACGGGCCGTTGTAGGTGGCCGCGTTCAGGATCTGGCCGCCGTCGCAGACGTTGGACAGGTCGCTGGAGTAGCGGGCGGTGACCGCGTTGTTGTTCGGCTCCTGCGTCTCCTGCTGCCCCGGGGTGGGGGAGGCGTCCGTGCCCGGCGTGCTGCTGGTGCCGGCGTCGGGGCTGGGACCGCCGGTCGCGACGATGGTGGGCTCGTCGTCGTCACCGTTGACCAGGACGAGGCCGATGCCGGCGCCGCAGATGGCGAGCACGAGGACCACCGCGCCGGCGACCAGTCCGATGACCAGGCCCTTGTTCGACTTCTTCGGCGGCGGGAAGGGAGCGCCGAACTGCGGCGCCTGCGCTGGCTGCCCGTAACCCGGGTACCCGCCCTGCTGCGGGGCCGGCGGCCCGCTCCAGGGGGTGACGTTCGGGTCCGGCTGCTGCCCTCCGTACGGAGGGTAACTGTCGCTCATGTGAAGCCCTTATCGCTGTCGACGTGTGCCCAGGCACGGGATCAGGGATCAGGGTAGTGAGCGCCGCAAACCGTGACGATGGGCGGCTGAATTCGATAGAGGCACAGTTCGGTACCGACGGCGTCACGCGTGACTCTACGTACGAGTTACGGGCCAGTACGTGGCGAGATGCCCACAGATCCGGGGGTCGCGGACCGTGTGGATCCGGGCCGCCGGAAGGGAATTCCGTTGTGCGGCCCCGGGTGCGGACCGATGGGCGGGTCCAAGCCGGTGGTGTGACCAACATCACTCATTCGTGAACCGAGATGTAGCTGACATTCCGCTAGGAAGACCGCGACCGCCGGCCCGGACGCCTGCTCTGGGCGTCCGGGCCGACCGCGCCGGTGCCGTGCTGGTGAGGGGCGGATGTCAGGCGGGCGCGCAGGTCACCGTCGTCGTGGCGGCGCCCCCGGTGGTGCTGCCGAGGAAGCCGAAGGTGGCCTGCGCGCCGGGGGCGAGGGCGCCGTTCCAGTCCACGTGGCGGGCGGTGACCTCGGCCCCGTCCTGCGTCAGCCGGGTGTTCCAGGACTGGCTGATCCGCTGACCGTCGGTGAACGCGAAGCGGACGGTCCATCCGGAGATCGGCGCGGCGCCGGAGTTACGTACCGTCACCTCGCCCTGGAAGCCGCCCTGCCACTGGCCCGCCACCCGATAGCTCGCGGCGCAGCCGTCAGCCGGGCCGGTGGGCGTCGGCGTCGGGCTGGCGGTGGGCGTCGGGCTGGCGGTGGGTGTCGGAGTGACGCCGCCCAGCGCCGCGGCCAGGGCCGGGTACCAGCGGTCGGCCATCTTCTGGTCGCCGGCCGCGTTCGGGTGTACGCCGTCGTAGGTGTCGGTGGCCGTGCTGAACCCGGTCCACTGGTCGACCACCACCACCGGCGAGGCGGGGGTGCCGGTCGCCGCCGCCCAGCCGTCGATCGCGCCGTTGAGGGCCGTCACCCGCTGGCCGCACTCCGGGCACGTGGGCGGCGCCATGGGGATGATCTTCGCGACGAGGACCCGCATCGCCGGGTTGCTGGCCCGCATCTGGTCCACCAGCCTGCCGTACGCGGCGAGGATCGTGGCCGGCGGGATGTTGCTCCACACGTCGTTGGTGCCGAAGTGCATCAGGACGATGTCGGGCCGGGTGGCGGCGAGCCAGCCCGGCAGCAGGTTCTGGTTGGCCACGTTGGTCACCAGGTAGCCGCCGTGCCCCTCGTTGTCGCCGTCGTGGGGCTGGCCGCAGCCCTGCGGGCCGAGCGTCCCGACGAAGTCGACGTCGGTGTGGCCGGTGGCCTGGAGGCGGTTCCAGAGCACGGAGCGCCAGCAGCCGGGGGACCCGGTGATCGAGTCGCCCAGCGGCATCACCCGTACGGGCGCGGCGACCGCCGGCAGCGCGGGGGAGGGGGCGGTGAGCCCGGCGGCGAGGGTGAGGGGGATCGCCGCCAGCGCGGCGAGCAGGGCGTGGAGCAGGGGCCTTCGGAGCATGGTGGAGGAACTCCTGTCACAGGTCGAGGTGCGATGTGTGACGGCCCGGTGCTCCCCCGACAGTCAACCAGCAAAGTCGACGCATCTCAATGGAATCCCGTTTCACGCAAGGCATTCACGGCCAATGCTTTTCAACATCTTCCTCATATCGTGAACATCAACAAAATTCACGATCATGAATGTGGCGGCTAAGGTTTGCTCATCGTCCAGACCGCCTGTCGGGTGTGCCACGAGCCACCCGGGGGCCACCACAGTAGGAGGACCGGGAGATGTCACTCCCTCGCACTCATCGGCGGACCCTCGCCGCTGCGGCCAGCGTGTTCGCCAGCGCCGCCATGGTCACCACCATGATCGGCGCACCGGCGGCGGCCTCGGCCACCGGCGAGATCCTCAGCGCCGGTGGCGCGACCGCCGTGGCCGACAGCTACATCGTGGTACTCAAGGACACCAGCGTCGGCGGTCGCGCCGGCACCCGGCAGGGCGAGGTGAAGAGCACGGCGGGCTCCCTCGCCGCCCGCTTCGGCGGCAGCGTCGGGCACGTCTACGGTGACGCGCTCAACGGCTTCGAGGTGAAGCTCTCCGAGCGGGCCGCCAAGCGCCTCGCCGCGCACCCCGACGTCGCCTACGTCGAGCAGAACCACACCGTGACGACGACGGCCACCCAGAACAACCCGCCGTGGGGCCTGGACCGCATCGACCAGCGGAACCTCCCGCTGAGCCGTACCTACACCTGGAACAGCAGCGGCACCGGCGTGACGGCGTACATCATCGACACCGGCATCCGGACCACCCACGTCGACTTCGCCGGTCAGGCCGTCGACGGCTACGACGCGATCGACAACGCGCTGCCGGCCGCCGACTGCAACGGCCACGGCACCCACGTCGCGGGCACCGTCGGCGGCAACACCTACGGCGTGGCGAAGGACGTCCGGCTGGTGGCCGTCCGCGTGCTGAACTGCCAGGGCAGCGGCACCTGGGCGCAGGTCATCGCCGGCATCAACTGGGTGACCTCGAACCACCAGGCGGGCCAGCCGGCGGTGGCGAACATGAGCCTCGGCGGTTCGACCAACGCCGCCCTGAACACCGCCGTGGCGAACTCGATCGCCGACGGCATCACCTACGCCGTGGCCTCCGGCAACTCGAACGCCAACGCCTGCAACTTCTCGCCGGCCTCCGTGCCGACGGCGCTGACCGTCAACGCCTCGCAGAGCAACGACGCCCGCGCGTCGTTCTCCAACTACGGCACCTGCACCGACCTGTTCGCCCCCGGCGTGGGCGTGCTGTCGGCCTGGTCCACCAGCGACACCGCCACCTCGTCCATCAGCGGCACCTCGATGGCCTCGCCGCACGTCGCCGGCGCGGCTGCCCGGGTGCTCAGCGTCAACCCGAGCTGGACGCCCGCCCAGGTCCACTCGTACATCGTCAGCCAGGCCACCCCGAACGTGATCACCAACCCGGGCACCGGTTCGCCGAACCGCCTGCTCTACCTGGCTCCCACCTTCTGACCGACACCGTCGGCACACCGGCCCCGGGGCGTCCGCGCCCCGGGGCCGGCGCGCGTGCGGAAGACGTCGACGGGTGTCCATGTTGCGGGGAGCCCGGGGCGCGCCTAAGCTGCCGTCAGTGGGAGCGCTCCCGGGCCCGTGGGCGGGGATCTGTCGCGAGGCTCCTGGCCCGACGACCCGCCTGCGGGCCGTCGGCGTACGAACTGCCGTACCCGTCGGGCGGACGTGGCGTCCCGCCGCCCTGCGCTGCCGGCACCCCCACCACCGATCGGAAGCGAAGGCACCCGTATGAAGCTCCTACCGCGCCCGTCCCGGCGCACCCTGGTCATGGCCGGCGCGGTCGGCGCGCTGACCGTCGCGGCGTCGGCCGCGGTCCCGGTCGCCAGCGCCCAGGCCGCCACCGGCTGCGCCGTCACCTACACCACCAGCAGCTGGTCCGGCGGCTTCACCGCCAACATCACGATCAAGAACCTGGGCGACGCGGTCGACGGCTGGACGCTCGGCTTCGCCTTCCCCGACGCCGGCCAACGGGTCGGCCAGGGCTGGTCGGCGACCTGGAGCCAGGCCGGCGCCGCCGTCACCGCGCGCAACGTGAGCTGGAACGGCGCGCTGGCGACCGGTGCGTCGACCAGCATCGGGTTCAACGGCACGTGGAGCGCCGCCAACCCCGCGCCGACGGCGTTCACCCTCAACGGCACCGCCTGCACGGGCGCGACCACGCCGACCACCCCGCCGGCCCCCACCACGCCGCCGCCCACCACGCCGCCGCCCACGACCCCGCCGCCGACGACCCCGCCGCCGGGCGGTCAGACGCCGGTCGCGATCAACGGCCAGCTGCGGGTGTGCGGGGCCAACCTGTGCAACCAGTACGGCAAGCCGATCCAGTTGCGCGGCATGAGCACCCACGGCATCCAGTGGTTCGCCAACTGCCTCAACGACGCCTCGCTCGACGCGCTCGCCGACGACTGGCGGGCCGACCTGCTGCGGATCGCCATGTACGTCCAGGAGGACGGCTACGAGACCGACCCGGCCGGCTTCACCAACCGGGTCAACACCCTGGTCGACGAGGCCGAGCAGCGCGGCATGTACGCGCTGATCGACTTCCACACCCTGACGCCGGGCGACCCGATGCACAACCTCGCCCGGGCCAAGACCTTCTTCGCCGCCGTCTCCGCCCGCAACGCCGCCAAGAAGAACGTCATCTACGAGATCGCCAACGAGCCCAACGGCGTCAGCTGGGCGACCATCAAGAGCTACGCCGAGCAGGTCATTCCGGTGATCCGCGCCAACGACCCGGACGCGGTGGTCGTGGTCGGCACCCGCGGCTGGTCCTCGCTGGGCGTCTCCGACGGCTCCAACGCCAACGAGGTCATCAACAACCCGGTGAACGCGACCAACGTGATGTACACGTTCCACTTCTACGCCGCGTCCCACCGGGACAACTACCGGGCCGAGGTGGAGCGGGCCGCCGCCCGGTTGCCGCTGTTCGTCACCGAGTTCGGCACGGTGGACTACACCGGTGACGGTGGGGTCGACGCCGCCAGCAGCAACGCCTGGCTCGACCTGTTGGACCGCCTGAAGATCAGCTACGCGAACTGGACCTACTCGGACAAGGCCGAGGGCAGCGCCGCGCTGCGGCCGGGCACCTGTGCCGGGGGCACCTACACCGGCCCGGGCGTGCTCACCGAGTCGGGCGCCCTGATCCGGGACCGCATCCGTACGCCGGACAACTTCCCCACCGCCTGATCCCGTTCCCACGTGAGGCCCCGCCACACCCGGCGGGGCCTCGCCGTGCTCCCTTGAACGAACGGGGCGCCGGCCGGCGGAGGACCCGCCGCGGGGCCCTGTCGGGCTGATGTCGTGGACGATTCACCGCCGCCCGCCGCCCGCCGCCCGCCGCCCGCCGCCCGCCGCCCGCCGCCCGCCGCCCGCCGCCCGCCGCCCGCCGCCCGGAAACCGCCTGATGTCACAGACGACTCAGCTCGACAGCGTCGCGCGACCCTTCCACCGCGGACCGGCTCGGCGGCCACACCGCAGCGCGGAGCGCGGAACCGCCCGTCACCGGGCCGGCGCTCGCGTGACCGACCGCAGCCGGCCGGTCGCACCGCGCCCTCAGGCCGGCACGGCGTGGTCCGCCTCGAACCGCTCCCGGGTGAGGAACGCCAGCTGGGCCCGCTTGTCGGGCATGTCGATCTCGTCGGCGAAGGTGAAGCCCTCCCGCCGCAGCCGGTCGAGCGCGCGCTCGTTGCGGACGTCGGGCTCGACGACGATCCGGAGCCGGGTGGGGTCGGCGAACAGGTAGCGGGCGAGGGCGGGGCCGATGGCGGTGGTGAGGCCCTTCGGCGGGCGCCTCCCGGGAGCGAGCAGCAGGTGCATGCCGACGTCGCCGGGCCGCACGGTGTAGCGCTCGCCGACCGGGTCCGCCTCCGGCTGGTAGGTCTGGAACAGGCCGATCGGCGCGTCGTCGAGCATGACCAGGTACGCGTGGTGGGTGTCGAGGCCGTCGACGAACTCGTAGATCTCCCGCACCTCGTCGACCGAGTGCGAACCCATGCCCCAGAACGCCGCCCGGGGCTCGGTCACCCAGCCGTGCACCAGCTCCGCGTGGGCCTTCGGGTCCAGCGCGACGAGCGACAGCTCGCCGAAGCCGGGGATGTTCTCCTGATATGTCACGGTGTCGCGTCTCCTGGTTCTGGGGTGAGTTCTCGCCAGTCGGTGACCACCGGAACCAGCTCGCCGCCGGCCCACAGTGGCAGTTGGTCGTCGAAGTGCGGGTCGCCGGGGCGCCCGGACGCGCCGAAGGGGACGATCCAGCGGCTCTCGGCGGGGTCGGTCAGGTCCCACACGTAGCGGGCCACCGGGCCCCGCCAGCACGCGTCGGACACGCCGGGCACGCTCGACGTGGCCAGCACGCAGTCGGCGTCGCCGGCCAGCTCGACCCGCTCCCGCATGCCCCGTACCGCCTCGTCGGTGGCCGCCGCCACGCCGAGGTGGACGGGGTGCAGCACGTGCCGCCGGCCCCACGGCCCCGGCGGGTCGCCCGCCGCGACGTCCTCGAGCGCCCCGGCCGCCACGGGACCGATCTCGCCGCCGAGGCGGTGCAGCCCGGTGGCCACCCCCTCCAGGGCGTGGCCGATGCGGGACAGCGGGTCGGTCCACGGCGCGAACAGGCCGTCGAACGCGCTCGGGGCGTCGCGCAGCGGACGCAGGCACGGGTGGTCGTACAACCTGCGGGCCAGGGCCGCGCGCCAGGCGGCCCAGGCGCCGGCGTCGGCGCTGTCGGCCCGCATGTCCCCGTCCCACGTGGCCAGCCGGTCCCGCAGCCGCCGGGCCGGCCCGCTGAGCCCGCCGGGGTCGACCCGGTCGAGCAGGCCGCGCAGCGCCCCGGCCGCCAGCCGGGTGTCCATGTGTACGGCCTCCGCCCGGGCGCCGTCGGCGAGCAGGGCGCGGATGCGGCGGGCCCGGTGCGGCGGGGCGAAGCCGGTGCCGAGGTCCGCCACGTCGGGGCGGCGGTCGTTGGCGCAGACCGCGAACCCGTCGACGGCGGTGCGTCGCGGCTCGGCGTAGCCGCCCTGCCACCGGTACCGGGGATCGTCGCCGGGCACCGGCTCCCGGCGGCACCGGTCGTCGCGGAGCGGGACGAGGCCGGCGACCAACTGGTGAACCGTTCCGCGCCGGTCGGCGACCAGGACGCTGTTGACCGGCTCGACCCAGTCGCGCAGCGCGTCGGCGACATCGTCGGCGCTGCGGGCGCGCAGCAGCGGCAGCAGCGCGTCGAAGCCCAGGCGCTGCTCGACCCGGCTGGGGGTACGCAGGCTGATCGCCTCGCCGGTGTTCCGGTCGTGGTCGACGACCGGCCCGCGCGGCGTCTCGATCACCTCGACGGACTCCGCTTCGCCGCCGCGGACCTCGATCCGCTCGACGTGCCGGTGCGCCGGCACCCAGCCGTCCGCCTCGCGGACCAGCACCCGGTCGCCGTCGCGGCGCAGCTGTTCGCGGTAGAGGTCCTGGTAGTCGGCCATCGCGTTGGTGACGGCCCAGGCGACCTCGCCGGCGTGTCCGAAGTGGGGGAGGCCGGGCACGCCGGGGAACGCGAAGCCGAACACGTCGAACTCGGGGCAGGCCAGGCGCACCTGGTGGTAGATGCCGGGCAGTTCGAGGATGCGGTGCGGGTCGCCGGCGATGACGGGCGCCCGTCCGGTGCCGGGGTCGCCGGGCACGGCCCAGGCGTTGCTGCCCGACCCGTCGGGGCCCTCGACGGCGAACAGGTCCGTCGCGGACGGGCCGAGGGTGGCGGCGACGTGGGCGTGCCACAGCTTGTTGGGGAAGGTGGAGAAGAGCACGTGCTGGACGAGGAAGACCCCCAGCGGCGACCACGGCCGCCACCGGCCCGGGGCGCAACCGACCGCCGCGAACTCGGGTGCCGCGGCGGCGCCCTCGGCGAGTCCCTCGTTGACCCCGTCGACGTAGGCGCCGACCCACTGCCGGGTGGCGGGGGCGAGCCGCTCGTAGCAGCGCCGGGCGGTGTCGTCGAGGCGGGCCCGGCGGGCGAAGCGGTCCCAGCCCAGCTCGGCGGGGCCGACCCGCTCGGCGAGCCGGCCCTCGGAGCGACACCGTTCCACTTCGATCTGCCAGGCCCGGTCGACGGCGGCGACCCGGCCCTGCAACCGGGCGAGGCCGTCGACGCTGTCGGCGCTCAGGTGCGGCACACCCCACCGGTCGCGATGGACGCCGGTCATCGTCGCGCCGGGCGGATGGGCGGTCGTCCCGCCTGCCACAGGAATGTCAACTTAGGCTACCCTCCCCTAACTGAGGCAGACCTTACCTGGAGGGGTGCGTGAAGCGAAACTGGGAAGCCCTGGTGCTCAAGGCGATGGGCGGCCGCGAATTCCGGCTGACCGTGCTCGGCACCGAGGCCGTCGGCGAGCGCTACCGTCGACTGCGCATGGACGGCGGCGGGCTGCTGGAGGCGTGCGGCGTGCACCCCACCATGTGGGTGCGGCTGTGGTTCGACAACGACGGCAAGCCGCACCAGCGCGCGTACACCCTCGTCGATCCCGACCCGGAGACCGGCCGCTTCGACCTGGAGTTCGCCATCCACGACGGATGCGCCGCCCGGTGGGCCGCCGCCGCCCAGGTCGGCGACACCATCGAGGCCACCGTGCAGGGCACCGCCTTCAACCTGCCGGACCCCGCCCCGCAGCACCTGTACCTGGTGGGTGACGCCGCCTCGCTCCCGGCGGTGAACAGCCTGCTCGCCGCGTCCCCCGACACCCCGGCGACGGTCTGGCTGGAGTACGCCCACGAGGGTGAGAAGGAGCTGGCGCCGCGCGCCCACGCCAGGCACCAGGTCACCTGGGTGCCGCGCCGCGACGAGGGCCAGCACCTGGTCGAGACGGTCTGCGCGGCCCTGCCCGCCGCCGAGGACGCCCACTACTGGGTGGCCTGCGAGGCGGCCAGCACGCGCGGCATCACCAAGCACGTGCGGCGGAACCTGGGCGTCGGCAAGCACCAGCTCACCTCGCTGGCCTACTGGAGCGCCCGGTGAGAGGTCGGCTCGGCACGCTGACCGCGCTCTACGTCACGCAGTACCTCGGCATCGGCTTCATCACCGTCGGGCTGACCGCCATCCTGCGCGACGGCGGCACCTCCCTCGACACGCTGGCGCTGTTGCAGTTCGTCGGACTGGTCTGGCCGATCAAGTTCCTCTGGGCGCCCGTCCTCGACCGGTACGGCTCCCGCCACCGTGGTCACTACCGGTCCTGGCTGCTGGTGCTCCAGGGCGGCCTGGTGCTGGCCCTGCTGGCGCTGCTGCCGTTCGACCGCCCGGCCGCGCAGCTCGGGCCGGTCGTCGCGATCTGCGTCGCGTACGTGTTCCTCTCCGCGACGCAGGACATCGCCGTCGACGCCGTCGCCGTCCGGCTGCTCTCCGAGCGCTCGAGGGGCACCGGCAACGGCATCCAGGTCGCCGCGAGCTACGTCGGCAACCTGCTCGGCGGCGGCGCCTGCGTGGTCGTCTACGACCGCTTCGGGTGGGCGCCCGCGATCCTGCTGCTCGCCGCCCTGACCGCCGTCGGCCTGCTGGTGGTGTGGCGGTTCCGCGAGCCGGACCGCACCGACCGCGTCGAAAGCGCCGGTGCGGCGTACCGGGCGCTGCTGTCGGTGCTGAGCCAGCCCGGCTGCCGCCGGTGGACCTTCGGCGTGGTGCCGCTGGTCTACATCGGCGCGGGCGCGACGTACGCCCTGGTGACGCCGGCCCTGGTGGACGCGGACTGGTCCCTGGCGCGCATCGGTGTGGTGACCGGCGTGGTGACCAGCCTGCCGGCCATCGTGGCCGGTCTGGTCTCCGGGGCCGCGATCGGCCGGTTCGGGCGGGGCCGCGTGCTCGTCGCCGGGGGAGTGGCGCTCGCGCTGTCCACGGCGATGCTGCTGCCGTTGCTGAACGGCCGGGCCCCGCTCGCCGGGACGGTCGCCGCGCTCTGCTGCTTCATGGCCGCCTACACGATCGCCAACGTCGTGCTCTACACGGTCAACATGGACTACTCCCGGCCCGGCACGGGCGGTACGGACTTCACGGTGCTGTCGTCGTTCGGGCTGGTCTGCTCGTTCGTGGCGGCCTCCGTCGCGCTGGCCGCGGCCGAGGTGTTCGGCTATCCCGCGGTCGCGGTCGCCTCCGTCGTCCTGGTGGCGCTGGGCGTCGCGCTGGGCCTCGGGCACCAGCGGCGGTTCCCGCCCCGATCCGTTGTGGCGCCGGGGGAGCGCGAGTTGTCGAAGGTGTCCGGCTGAGTGATATCGCTCAATGTGGGCAACGATGTTGACACATCCTTAGGTTAGGGTAACCTAAGCTCGCTCGATCACCGACTGCGGGCGGATGGTGACGTCCCGCCATCCCGCCGTACCGTCCATTCCCGACCGTTGAGGACCCGCATGAGCCTGCCCGGATCCACCGTCCAGGTGCCTTCGACCGGGGTGACCCCCGCCTCCGACGGCGCCCGCGCCCACCTCTTCACCGCCGGCACGGTGGAGGACTACCGGCGCGTGCTGGCCGAGGGGATCGGCCGGGTCGCGACCCGGATGGCCGAGGTGGACCGGCCGTTCACCGGCGTGACACCGGACGAGCTGGTGCCGCGGATCGCCGGCATCGACCTGGACCGGCCGCTGGGCGACAGCGGCGCCGCGCTCGACGAGCTGCACGACGTCTACCTGCGCGACGCCGTCTACTTCCACCACCCCCGCTACCTCGCGCACCTCAACTGCCCGGTGGTGATCCCCGCGCTACTCGGCGAGGCGGTGCTCAGCGCCGTCAACTCCTCGCTGGACACCTGGGACCAGAGCGCCGGCGGCACCCTGATCGAGCGTCGGCTCATCGACTGGACGGCCGACCGGATCGGGCTGGGGCCGGCCGCCGACGGCATCTTCACCAGCGGCGGCACCCAGTCCAACCTCCAGGCGATGCTGCTGGCCCGCGAGGAGACCTGCGCGAACCTGGTCGGCCGGGCGACCGAGCGGCAGTCCCGCCCGGAGCTGCTGTCGCGACTGCGCATCCTCACCTCGGCGGCCGGTCACTTCAGCGTGCAGAAGGCGGCCAAGCTGCTCGGCCTCGGCGCCGACGCGGTGGTCACCGTGCCCACCGACGCCGACCGGCGGATGCGCACCGCCGACCTGGCCCGGGAGATCGCCCGGTGCCGGGAGGAGGGGCTGGTGGTGATGGCCGTCGTGGCCACCGGTGGCACCACCGACTTCGGCACCATCGACCCGCTGCCGCAGATCGCCGACATCTGCGCCGCCGCCGGCGTGTGGCTGCACGTCGACGCCGCGTACGGCTGCGGGCTGCTGGTGTCGCCGACCCGGCGGCACCTGCTCGACGGCATCGAGCGGGCCGACTCGGTCACCGTCGACTACCACAAGTCGTTCTTCCAGCCGGTCAGCTCCAGCGCGCTGCTGGTGCGCGACCGGCGCGTGCTGCGGCACGCCACCTGGCACGCCGACTACCTCAACCCGGCGCGGATGGTCGAGCAGCGCATCCCCAACCAGGTCGACAAGAGCATCCAGACCACCCGCCGATTCGACGCCCTCAAGCTCTGGCTGACCCTGCGGATCATGGGGCCGGACGCGATCGGTGAGCTCTTCGACGAGGTGGTCGACCGGGCCGCCGCCGCGTGGCAGCTGCTCAGCGGGGACCCCCGCTTCGAGGTGGTGACCCGCTCGCAGCTGAGCACCGTGGTCTTCCGCTACCTGCCGGCCGCCGCCGGCCGGGAGGTCGTCGACGACGCCAACCTGTACGCCCGCGAGGCGCTGGCCGCCTCCGGCGCCGGGCTCGTCGCCGGTACCAAGGTCGACGGCGCGCACTACCTCAAGCTCACCCTGCTCAACCCCGAGACCACGATGGACGACATCGCCCACGTCCTCGACCTCCTCGCCGAACACGCCGGCTGGTACGCCCAGACCAGGACCACCGCCGAGCTGTCCTGCCCCGTCGGCTGACGATCCGCCCCCCGCTCTGGAGAACCGCATGTCGACGCACGACTTCATCGCCGTCGGGCTGGGCCCGTACAACCTGGGCCTGGCCTGCCTGACCGAGCCGATCGACGAGCTCGACGGAATCTTCCTGGAGGCGCGGGACACCTTCAGCTGGCATCCCGGGATGCTGCTGGAGTCGACCCGGCTCCAGACGCCGTTCATCGCCGACCTGGTCACGCTCGCCGACCCGACGTCGCCGTACTCCTTTCTGAGCTACCTGAAGGAGTCCGGGCGGCTGTACCCGTTCTACATCCGGGAGAGCTTCTTCCCGCTGCGCAGCGAGTACGACGACTACTGCCGCTGGGCCGCCGGCAAGCTGGGCGGCGTCCGGTTCGGGCAGCAGGTCACGGCGGTCGAATTCGACCCGGCCGACGAGCACTACACCGTCACGGCCACGGTGGCGGCCACGGGCGGGTCGGTCACCTACCGGGCCCGGCACCTGGTGCTCGGCACCGGCACCCCGCCGTACGTGCCGGAGGCCTGCGCGGGCCTCGGCGGCGACGCGATCCACAACTCGCAGTACCTGGAGCACCGGGCGGCGCTGCGCGCCAAGCGGAGCATCACCGTCGTCGGCAGCGGGCAGAGCGCGGCCGAGATCTACCACGACCTGCTCGGCGACATCGACACGTGCGGCTACCAGCTCAACTGGGTGACCCGTTCGCCCCGGTTCTTCCCCCTCGAATACACCAAGCTCACCCTCGAGATGACCTCGCCGGACTACGTGGACTACTTCCACGCCCTGCCGGAGTCCACCCGCTACCGGCTGGAGTCCGAGCAGAAGGGGCTGTTCAAGGGCATCAACGCCGACCTGATCAACGAGATCTACGACCTGCTCTACGCCAAGAGCATCCCCGGCCCGGTCCGCACCCGGCTGCTGACCAACACCGCGCTGACCACCGCCACCCACGACGAGTCGAGCGGGACGTACACGCTGGGGCTGCGCAACGTCGAGCAGGAGCGCGACTTCACGCTGGACACCGAGGGGCTGGTGCTGGCGACCGGCTACCACTACCGGGTACCGGAGTTCCTGGAGCCGGTGCGCGACCGGATCCGCTGGGACGCGCACGGGCGCTTCGACGTGGCCCGCAACTACAGCATCGACCACACCGGCCGGGGCATCTTCCTCCAGAACGCCGGCACCCACACGCACAGCGTCACCTCGCCCGACCTGGGCATGGGCCCGTACCGCAACTCGTGGATCATCCGCGAGCTGCTGGGCCGCGAGCACTACCCGATCGAGAAGGGCATCGCCTTCCAGGAGTTCGGCGTGCCGGCCGGGGCCGCGTCGTGACCGAGGTCGTCCACCGTCGCGCCGACGGCCGGCTCGGCGAGTTCGCCCTGCGTACGCTCGACCCGGACGCCGACGCGCCGCTGCTGCACCGTTGGGTGACCCACCCGAAGGCGGCGTTCTGGCTCATGCAGGACGCCGACGTGGCCCGGGTCGCCGAGGAGTACCGGCGGATCGCCGCGCACCCGCACCACGACGCGTTCCTCGGCCTGCACGAGGGCCGACCGGCCTTCCTCGCCGAGCGGTACGACCCCGCCCACGTCGAGCTCGTCGGCCTGTACGACGCGGCCGACGGCGACGTCGGCATGCACTTCCTCTGCGCGCCCGCCGACGCCCCCGTGCACGGCTTCACCCGGGCGGTGATCACGACGGTGATGGCGTGGCTCTTCGCCGACCCGGCCACCCGCCGCGTCGTCGTGGAGCCCGACGTGCGCAACACGGCGGTGCACGCGCTCAACGCGGCCGTCGGCTTCACCGTGGTGGGCCCGATCCGCAAGCCCGAGAAGGACGCGCTGCTCAGCGTCTGCACCCGTGACCAGTTCCACGCCGCAACCCGAGGAGACGTGCCCGCGTGAACCCGCTCGCATCCGTGGCCCACCTGACGCCCGCCAACTGGGCGCACGCCAACCGGCTGCTGGTCCGCAAGGCGCTGGCCGAGTTCGCCCACGAGCGCCTGCTCGCGCCCGAGCCGCTCGACGCGGACCAGGCGGCATCCTTGACGGGGGAGCGGCGGTACCAGGTGCGCGGCGACGACGGCGAGGTCGTCTACCGGTTCACCGCGAGCCTGCTGGCCCTGGACCACTGGCGCATCGACGCCGACAGCATCACCCGCCACCGCGGCGACGCCGAGCTGCCGCTGGACGCCCTGGAGTTCTGCCTCGACCTGCGCGGGGCGCTCGGGCTGAGCGACCAGATCCTCCCCGTCTACCTGGAGGAGATCAGCTCCACGCTGGCCAGCACCGCGTACAAGCTCGACAAGCCGGCGGTCAGCGCCGCCGAGCTCGCCGACGCGGACTTCCAGGCCATCGAGACCCAGATGACCGAGGGCCACCCGGGCTTCGTCGCCAACAACGGCCGCATCGGCTTCGGCATCGACGAATACCGGGCGTACGCCCCGGAGGCCGGCCGCCCGCTGCGGCTGCTCTGGGTGGCCGGGCACCGCGACCGGACGAGCTTCAGCTGCGCCGCCGACCTCGACTACGACACCCTGATCCGCGCCGAGCTCGACGAGGAGACCCGCGCCGGGTTCGCCGACACCCTGACCGGGCTCGGCCTCGACCCGGCCGACTACCTGCTCATCCCGGTGCATCCGTGGCAGTGGTGGAACCGGATCTCCGTCACGTTCGCCGCCGAGGTGGCGCAGCGCCGGCTCGTGTGCCTCGGCCCCGGCCCCGACGAATACCTCGCCCAGCAGTCCATCCGCACCTTCTTCAACGTCACCGACCCGTCCCGGCACTACGTCAAGACCGCGCTGTCCGTGCTGAACATGGGCTTCATGCGGGGGCTGTCGGCCGCGTACATGGCAGCCACCCCGGCCATCAACGACTGGCTCGCCGAGCTGATCGACGGCGACGAGGTCCTCAAGCGCACCGGGCTGACGATCATCCGCGAGCGGGCCGCCGTCGGGTACCGGCACCTGGAGTACGAGGCGGCGACCGACCGGTACTCCCCGTACCGCAAGATGCTGGCGGCCCTGTGGCGGGAGAGCCCGGTGCCCGCGCTGGAGCCGGGCCGGCGACTGGCCACCATGGCGTCCCTGCTGCACACCGACCGCGAGGGCCGCTCGTTTGCCGCCGCGCTCATCGCCCGGTCGGGGCTGGCGCCGCAGGTGTGGCTGCGCCGCTACCTCGACGCCTACCTCACCCCGCTGCTGCACAGCTTCTACGCCCACGACCTGGCGTTCATGCCACACGGCGAGAACGTCATCCTCGTCCTGGACGGCGGGACGGTCGAGCGGGCGATCTTCAAGGACATCGCCGAGGAGATCGTGGTGATGGACCCGGAGGCCGACCTGCCCCCGCTGGTCGAACGGGTCAGGGCCGACGTGCCGGAGGACATGAAGCTGCTCTCCATCTTCACCGACGTCTTCGACGGCTTCCTGCGCTACCTCAGCGCCATCCTCGTCACCGAGGGCGTCCTCGACGAGGAGACCTTCTGGCGGACGGTCGCCGGGTGCGCCGCCGACTACGCCGACAGCGTCCCGCACCTGGCCGAGCGGCTGCGGCGCTACGACCTGTTCGCCCCGGAGTTCGCACTGTCCTGCCTGAACCGGCTCCAGCTGCGCAACAACCAGCAGATGGTCGACCTCGCCGACCCGTCGGCCGCGCTGCAACTCGTCGGCACCCTGACCAACCCCATCGCCCGCTTCGCCCCGGCCGCCCGATGACGACGACGCTCGCGCCCCCCGCCGGGGCGCCGGCCGGCGGCGCGGACGGTCGGGTGCGGGGCCGGTGGCTGATCCTCGCCGTGCTCTGCCTCGCCCAGGTCACCGTGGTGCTCGACAACACGGTGCTGACCGTGGCGATCCCCGTGCTCACGACCGAGCTGGCCGCCAGCACCGCCGACGTGCAGTGGATGATCAACGCGTACGCGCTGGTCCAGTGCGGACTGCTGCTCACCGCCGGCAGCGCCGCCGACCGGTACGGTCGCCGCCGGATGCTGCTGGCCGGCCTCGTGCTGTTCGGGCTCGGGTCGCTGGCCGCCGGGCTCGCCCAGTCCAGCGGCCAGCTCATCGCGGCCCGCGCCGGCATGGGGATCGGCGGCGCGCTGCTGGTCACCGCCACCCTCGCGGTGGCGATGCAGGTCTTCGACGACGCCGAGCGGTCCCGGGCGATCGGCCTCTGGGCGGCGGCGAGCGCGCTGGGCTTCGCGGCCGGGCCGCCCTTCGGTGGGCTCGTCCTCGCCCACCTGCCGTGGGGGGCGATCTTCCTGGTCAACGTCCCGATCGTGCTGGTCTGCCTGGTGGCGGCGTGGGCGCTGGTGCCCGAGTCGCGCCAGCCGGCCGGCGGCCGCCTCGACCTGGGCGGGGTGCTGCTCTCCACGGCCGGCCTGACCGCGGTCGTCTACGCGATCATCGCCGGGCCGGAACACGGCTGGGCCGCCACCCCGGTGCTCGTCGCGGCGGTGACCGGGGTGCTCCTGCTCGCCGCCTTCGTGGCCTGGGAACGGCGGGTCGCCGACCCCATGCTGGACATGCACTTCTTCCGCAACCCCCGCTTCGTGGGCGCGGTCTCCGGCGTCGTCCTGATCACCTTCGGCGCCACCGGCGCGCTGTTCCTGCTCACCCAGCACCTCCAGTTCGTCCGCGGCTACCCGGCCTGGGAGGCGGGGCTGCGGATGATGCCGTTCGCGCTCTCCATCGTCCTGCTGAACGTGGGCGGCGTCGCCACGCGGGTGATCCACCGGCTCGGGCTGGCGTACTCGATCGCCCTCGGCATGACGCTGCTCGCCGCCGGTCTCGCCCTGATCACCCACGCCCCGTCGGACGGCTACGGGGTGCTGCTGCCGGGCCTGCTGGTGATGGGCGCCGGCTGCGCCGTGGCCAACCCTGCCATCGTCGAGGCCGTGATGAGCGCCATCCCGCCGGAGAAGGCCGGGGCGGGCGCGGGCGTGGACGGCACCATGACGGAGGTCGGCAGCAGCCTCGGCGTCGCCGTGCTGGGCGCGATCCTCAACGCCCGCTTCGCCGCGCTGCTGCCCGCCGCCGTGGCCGGCGCCGGCTCGTTCCCCGCCGCGCTGGCCGCCGCGCGCAGCGAGTCGGAGCGCGCGCTGGTCTCCGACGCGTTCCGCTCCGCCCTGGAGACCGGGCAGACGGTCGGCGCCGTGGCCGTCTTCGCGGGCGGCTGCGTGGCCGCCGCGCTGCTGCGCCGCGCCGAGCGGGCCGGCTGAGCGCCGACCCGCCCCGTTCCGACCCGTTCCGCTCCGCCAGCCGACGGCGCCGCGGGGAAGGGCTCGTCGCCGCGCAGGTGACCGACGCCGCCGCCAGCCGCGGCGTCGGCGTCCGGCCCGACCGCGTCGACGTCCGGGGCCGGACGGTGCCGGCGTCAGGGCCGGACGGTGCCGGGGCCTGGCCCGACCGTGTCGACGTCAGGGCCGGCGGAGCGTCCGCAGTGCGCCGGCCCAGGCGACCACCTCGTCGAGCATGGTGTTGAGGGCCTGCTCGTGGTGCGCCGCCGGCCGGAAGTCACGGAAGTTGACGAAGTCCGTCGTCAGGGAGAGCGCGACCTGGGACCGGACGTCGGCCACGCCGAGCTGCCCGAGCACCAGCCGCAGGTGCTCCGCCGCCCGCGTACCGCCGTGCACGCCGTAGCTGACCAGGCCGGCGGAGGCGTGCTGCCACTCCTTGAACAGGAAGTCGACGGCGTCCTTCAGCGCGCCCGGGATCGAGTGGTTGTACTCCGGGGTGACGAAGACGAAGCCGTCGAACCCGGCGATCGTCGACGCCCAGCGGCGTACGGCGGGGCGCCTCGACGGCGCCATCGACGGCGGCAGCACCTCGTCGAAGTGCGGCAGGTCGTGGTCGGCGATGTCGACCAGCTCGACCGTGGCGTCGCCCCGCTTGGCGGCGACGTCGGTCACCCAGCGGGCCACGGCGTCGGCCTTGCGGCCGGGCCGCGTGCTGCCGACGATGACACCGATCCTGACCATGGCTGATCTCCTCTACAGGGTGGGTACGGAACGCACGGGGGCCGGCGGGCCGGTCAGGCCACGGGCCAGCTCCACCGCGCCGTGCAGGGACGACAATCCGCCCAGGGCGGCGGCCCGCACCGGTGGCGCCGGCCGCCCGGGCCGGCCGGCGGCGCGGGCCCGCTCGGCGACGAGCGGCACGAAGTCGGGCAGGCCGGCGGCGAACCCGCCGCCCACGATCGCCAGCGCCGGGTCCAGCAGCTCGCCGAGGCTCACGACCGCCGCCGCCAGCGCCCGGCAGCTCGCGTCGACCGCCTCCACCGCCCACGGCCGGCGCTCGTCGAGCCCCGCCTGCAGGTCGTCGAAGCTCACCTCGGCGCCGCGGCCGGCGCCCGCCCGGCGCAGGGTGGCCGGGCCGGACGCGATCGACTGGAGACAGCCGCGCCGGCCGCAGTCGCAGCGCTCGCCGTCGAGGGCGACGACCATGTGACCGATCTCGGCGGAGGAGCGGCCGGGCACCGAGCGCCCCGCCAGCACCACGCCGCCGCCGATCCCGGTGCCGACGCCCAGGTAGACCACGTCGTCCCGGCCGGCGTGCCGGGCCTCGGCCAGCGCGGCGAGGTCACCGTCGTCGGCGACGGCCGTCGCCGCGTCGGGGAAGAGGCGGCGCAGCGCACCGGCGAGGTCCAGCCCCGCCCAACCGGGCCGGCCGGGCCAGGTGGTGACGGTGCCCGCCGGGTCCGTGGTCGCCGGCATCGCCACCCCGACCGCACCCACCGGTCCCCACGCCTCGCGCAGCCGGTCCGCCTCGGCGGCCAGCGCGGCCAGGTCCGCGGCCGGGTCGGCGCCGCGTGGCCAGCGGAAGGTCCGGTCGTACGCCGGCCGTCCGGGCGCCTCCGCGCGCAGCGCCACCTTGGTGCCGCCGACGTCGACACCGAGCACGCCGTCGCCCCGCTGCGGACCGGTCACGCCCGCGCCTCAGCCCTCAAGCACGTGCAGGACCACGAGCGCGACGGCCGCCACCGCGAAGATCACCGGCGTCAGGGTCATCGGGGCCGGGTCCTTCGCGCGGGCGTGGTAGACCACCGCGCCCACCATCTGCAGGGCGAGGCCGATCGCCGCCGCGATGCCCAGCGGCGCCCAGAGCAGGCCGAGCAGCAGCCCGGCGACCGCGGCGAGTTCCAGCACCCCGAGCAGGCGCGTCAGCCCGGGCGAGACGCCGAGGTGGTCCATCCGCTCGCGCATCTGCGCCTGCCCGGTGAGCTTCGGCACGGCGGTGCCCAGGAACACCGCGGCGAGGATGAGGGTCAGGACGAGGATGGGAATGTGCACGTGATGTCCTTCGGGAAGAGTCGGAACGTGCGGACGACCGTACCGCTGGCGCATCGACGCCGATCGGGCCGGACGGCGCGGTGACGGGTCGTCATCGGACGGTCGCGGCGAGGGCGCGGGCGGCCAGGCGGTAGCCCAGCGACCCGAGCCCGACGATGACGCCGCTGGCCAGCGGGGCGATCACCGAGTCGTGCCGGAAGCTCTCCCGGGCCCAGACGTTGGACAGGTGTACCTCGACGAAGGGCCGGGGATAGTTGGCCAGCGCGTCGCGCAGGCTCCAGCCCGCGATCATCAGGGCGCCCGGGTTGACGATGGCGCCCACGGTGTCGTAGTTGTCCTGGATGGCGCGGATCATGGCGCCCTCGCAGTCGTGCTGCTCGGCCACCACCCGCCAGCCCCGTCCCGCGATCTCCTCGCCGACGGCCCGTTCGATGTCGTCCAGGGTGTCGGTGCCGTAGATCTCCGGCTCCCGTCGGCCGAGGATGCCCAGGTTCGGGCCGTTCAGCAGCAACACGTCCGACACGCTTCACCTCGCGGGGCGTGGCCCTGTCCCGACAAGGCCCGATGACTGGTCCACCGCAGTCTTACTACGCCCGCGACGCCGGGCGAACCGGCGGTGGCCGTGGCGCGGCGGACTAAGGGGTGGCTAGGGGCTGTTAGGGGCGGTGACCGCGCGTCCGCTTCGGTTACCGTCCTCCCTGCCGAAGCGACGCCGCCGACTCCAACGGAAGCGTCACCTACCTCGAACCGGCCATCGGCGCCCCGGTGCGCCCGGACCGCGTGCCGGCGGTACCCGGTCGTCCCGCCCGATGGTCCGGCGAAGCCCCTGGTCTGCCCGAGTTGGGAAGTGGGAAGTCATGAGTGGTCAGCCCTCGACGGTGTCGGAGTTCCCCGAGTGGCCGCAGTTCGGCGACGAGGAGCGCGCCGGACTGATCCGCGCCCTCGAACAGGGGCAGTGGTGGCGGATGGGCGGCAGCGAGGTCGACTCCTTCGAGAAGGAGTTCGGTGACTACCACGGCACGCCGCACGCGCTCGCCGTCACCAACGGCACCCACGCCCTTGAGGTCGCCCTGGAGGTGCTCGGCGTCGGGCCGGGCACCGAGGTGATCGTCCCAGCCTTCACGTTCATCTCGTCCTCGCTGGCCGCGCAGCGCCTCGGCGCGGTCGCCGTGCCGGTCGACGTCGACCTCGACACCTACTGCATCGACCCGGCCGCCGTCGAGGCCGCGATCACCCCCCGCACCAAGGTCGTCATGCCGGTGCACATGGCCGGCCAGTTCGCCGACATGGACGCGCTGGACAAGCTCGCCGCCGACGCGGGGGTGGCGGTGCTCCAGGACGCGGCGCACGCCCACGGCGCGCAGTGGCAGGGCAAGCGGTCCGGGGCGCTCGGCTCGGTGGCCGCGTTCAGCTTCCAGAACGGCAAGCTGATGACTGCCGGCGAGGGCGGGGCGGTGCTCTTCCCCGACGAGGAGCTGCGCGAGCGGGCGTTCCTCGTGCACAGCTGCGGCCGGCCCCGCACCGACCGGGACTACCTGCACGGCACCACCGGCTCGAACTACCGGATGGGCGAGTTCACCGCCGCCGTGCTACGCGCCCAGCTGTCCCGCCTGGACGAGCAGATCGCGCTGCGCGAGCAGCGGTGGCCGCTGCTGTCGAGCCTGCTCGCCGAGATCCCCGGCGTGGTGCCGCAGACCACCGACCCCCGTACCGACCGCAACCCGCACTACATGGCGATGTTCCGCGTCCCCGGGATCACCATCGAGCGCCGCCGCGCCGTGGTCGACGCGCTCATCGCCCGGGGCGTCCCGGCGTTCGTGGCGTTCCGGGCGATCTACCGGTGCGAGGGCTTCTGGAAGGCCGGCGCTCCCGACGAGTCGGTCGAGGCGATCGCGGCCCGCTGCCCCAACGTCGAGCAGATCCACTCCGACTGCATCTGGCTGCACCACCGCACCCTGCTCGGCACGGAGCAGCAGATGCACGAGATCGCCGCCGTGCTCGCCGACGTCCTCGCCGGATGACGGCCCTGCCCCCGGCCGCCGCGCCCGACCGACCGGTGCGGGTCGCGGTGGCCGGCCTCGGGTGGGCCGGGCGGGAGATCTGGCTGCCCCGGCTCGCCGCGCATCCGGGCTTCGAGGTGACCGCCGTGGTCGACCCGGAGCCCGGCGTACGCGACCGGGCCCGTGGCACCCACGACGTCCCGTCCGCGTACGCCGACGTCGACGACCTGCCCGCCGGGGCGGTCGACCTGGTGGTGGTCGCCGTACCGAACCACCTGCACGCCACCGTGGCGGTCCGGCTGCTGCGCCGGGGCGTACCGGTGTTCCTGGAGAAGCCGGTCTGCCTGACCTCCGCCGAGGCGACCCTGCTGGCCGACGCGGAACGCGACGGCGGCGCGGTGCTGCTGGCCGGCAGCGCCGCCCGCTACCGGGCCGACATCCGGGCCCTGACCGGGGTGGCCGCCGAGCTGGGCCCGATCCGGCACGTCGACGTGGCCTGGGTCCGCGCCCGGGGGGTGCCCGACGCGGGCGGCTGGTTCACCCGGCGCGACCTCTCCGGCGGGGGAGCGCTGGTGGACCTCGGCTGGCACCTGCTCGACACGGTGCTGCCGATGCTCGGCCCGACCCGGGTCACCCACGCCATCGGCAGCGTCTCCGACGACTTCGTCAACGACAGCGCCGCCCACGCCGCCTGGCGCAGCGACACCGGCGCCGGTGGTCGCGCCCCCGGGGACGTCGAGGACACCGCCCGGGGCTTCCTGCTCACCGCCGAGGGGACCTCGGTCGCCCTGCACGCCTGCTGGGCCTCGCACGAGTCGCTGGACCGCACCACCGTCACCGTGCACGGCGCCGCCGGATCGGCGACGCTGCGCTGCACGTTCGGCTTCAGCCCCAACCGGGAGCCGGCGCCGGTGCTGACCCGCACCCGGGACGGCGAGACCGTCCGGCTGTCGCTGCCCGAGGAGCCGATCGGCGCCGAGTACGACCGCCAGCTCGACGAGCTGCCCGCGCTGCTCGCCGACCCGGCGTCGCGGGGCGCGGCCGTCGCCGAGGCCCGCCGGACCATCGACATCATCGAACGGATCTACCAGTCCGCCCGGCCCACCGCGCCGGAGCGGCAGCACGCGCTGGCGGGCCATCGCGACCGGTGAGAACCACCGTCGGCCACACTCGCTTCCGGGAGCAGCCATGAGCCATCCATCGTCCACCGTCGAGGTGACCCCGCCGTCGCCGGGCCGCGGCCCGATCCGCGCGGTCGTGTTCGACCTCGACGGCGTCATCGTCGACAGCTCGGCCGTCATGCGTGAGGCGTTCAGCATCGCGTACGCCGAGGTGGTGGGCGACGGGCCGGCGCCGTTCGAGGAGTACAACCGGCACATGGGCCGGTACTTCCCGGACATCATGCGGCTGATGGGGCTGCCCCTGGAGATGGAGGAGCCGTTCGTCCGGGAGAGCTACCGGATGGCCCACCTGGTGCCGCTCTTCCCCGGCGTCCGGGAGACCCTGGAGACGCTGCACTCCCGGGGGATCCGGATGGCGATCGCCACCGGCAAGGCCGGCCCCCGGGCCCGCTCCCTGCTTGACCAGCTCGGCGTGCTGGGCCTCTTCGGTCAGGTGATCGGCTCCGACGAGGTGGCCCGCCCGAAGCCCGCCCCGGACATCGTGCTCCAGGCGCTCGGCCACCTCGACGTGCCGCCCGGCCAGGCGATGATGGTCGGCGACGCGGTCATCGACCTGCTCAGCGGCCGGGACGCCGGGGCGACCGCGGTGGCCACCACCTGGCACGGCGGGGACGTCGCCGCGCTGCTCGCCGCCGGCCCCGACCTGGTC
Organism: Micromonospora sp. DT46; assembly: GCF_049841735.1. NCBI lineage: Bacteria > Bacillati > Actinomycetota > Actinomycetes > Micromonosporales > Micromonosporaceae > Micromonospora > Micromonospora sp. DT46. Next base: position 263,710 of record NZ_JBNCKW010000009.1, read on the forward strand.
GTGCACGCCCCGACGGAGCTGCTCGCGCACTGCCCGGCGGCCCTCGTCCACTGAGACCCGCCCGCCCGCTCCCCGTCGTGACGGGCGCGACCCGAACCTGTCGTGCACGTCCGGCCCGCCCTGAACAGGCGGGCCGGGACACCGTCCGGAGTCCCCGCCCGCCTGTCCGGTGTGCCCGGTCGGGTCGGTTCAGCCGTTGCGGCTGACCGGCGCCGTACCCACCACGTAGTTGGTGCCGACCTCGACGCTGTTGGGGATCTCGCGGCTGGTCTGGGTGTCGCAGTTGACGATGTTCCAGTGCAGGTGCGGGCCGGTCACGTTGCCGGTCGCCCCGGAGGTTCCGATCCGCTGTCCCTGCGCCACGCGGTCACCGTTGTTGATGATCGTGGCACTCAGGTGGGCGTACTGGGAGCACCGGTTGTTGCCGTGGTCGACGAGCGCCATGATCCCGCCGCCGCCCGCCCAGCCCTCGAAGCGGATGGTGCCCGCGGCGGACGCGAGGATCGGCACGCCCACCGGCATGCCGAAGTCGATGGCGTGCCGGTTGTAGACGTCGTTGTGGGAGAAGCTGCTGCCCGCCGCCTGGGTGATCGGGTAGGCGCGTCCGGCCGGGAACGGCAGCTTGAACTGGGCGGAGCTGCCGCAGGGCGGGACGACCGGGCCGTTCGAACCGGTCTCCAGGAATCCGTCGGTGAGCCACCCGCCGCCCGAGAGCTTGTTCCAGATGTTGGTGACGCCGGCGAAACCCTGGACGGAGTCCCCTCGGACGTGGCAGGTGATGGTGACGGTGTTGCCGTTGGGGACACTGCCGATCACCGCTGCGCTCACCGACGGCGCATTGCGGATGTTCAGCGGGAGTCCACTGGGTACGTACACCCTGACCTGGGCGGCGGCGTGTGCCGGCACAGCCGACAGGGCCACGGTCAAACAGGAGACCAGGACAGCGATCAGGGTCTGCGTTACGCGGCGCAGGGAAATCACCTCCGACTGGCCCGCCGGGGGCGGGCGATAGATCATCATCGACAGCGTGATGCTAGCCCCGGCGGAAGCCGTGGCGATACACGTCGATAGGGGCCCCTGAAGCGCTCTCAGTGCGCGCCGTCGACGGCCCCGGGTCCGGCTTCCAGGAAGCGCAGCATGGCGGTGGCCAGGATCTCGGCGACGGGGGCCGGGACCAGGTCGGTGCGGATGGTGACGCGCAGGAGGGCGCCCCCGTTGCCGGGAAGCACCTCGGCGACGCAGGAACCCGACCACTCCCGGGCGTACGGCTCGACGACCTCCTCGGTCCGGCAGCCGGGCAGCTCCAGCGGCAGCACCACGTTGTCCTGGTAGGCGAACGAGGGCATGCTGTTGGCCACCTCGCGGGACATGCCGAGGACCGGGTCGACGGTCATCTCCACGAAGGAGACGTCCTGGGCGGCCATCAGCGCGTCCGCGGTGCGCTGGACCGCTCGGATCAGGTCCTTCTCCGGCCCGTCGAAACGGACCCGCAGGCAGTTGGAGGTGATCCTGCTCGTGAAGGTGGAGTCGAGGATCCGGCTGCCGCGCTGGGCGACGATCATCAGCAGGGCGATGTCGTCCTGCTGGTGGATGGTGCGCAGCGCCGAGGCGTAGGCGGCGGCGAAATAGGTGGAGCGGCTGAACCGCTGTTCGCGGGCGGCCCGGTCCCAGCGGTCCAGCACCTCCGGAGGGACGGTGACGATGTGCCCGGTCCGAGGGCCCCAGGTCGGGGTCTGCTCCAGCAGCGACTGCGGCCGGCCCTCGCCCTGGCGGGCGAGGCCGCGCAACTGCTCGCGCCAGTAGTCGCGCTGCGCGTCGAGGTCGGTGGCGGCCCGCAGGCGGGTGTGCTCGTCGTGGAACTGGCGCAGCGTGGGCGCGGGGCGGTCCCAGCCGGGCGCCCGGCCGGCCAGGCGGGCGGCGTAGGCGTGGCCGAGGTCGCGGACAAGCAGCGCGTGTGACCAGCCGTCGAAGGCGATGTGGTGGATGCCGATGCCGAACAGGATGCGCCCGGTCGACCTGTCGCGGATGAGCGCGGCCCGCCAGTTGCGGCCCTGGGTGTAGTCCAGCGGCTGCTGCACGGCCTCGGCGAGCTGGTCGAGGGCCTCCTGCTCGCTGGTGGCGTCGGTGAGCAGTCGCAGCTGCGGCATGCCCGGCTTCGGTGGGACGACGGCCACGGGGGGGTCCACCCGCCGGTAGCGGGCGTACAGCGCCTCGTGCCGGCGGTGCACGTCGCCGAGCGCCGCCATCAGCGCGCGCAGGTCCAGCTCGCCCTCGATCCACCAGGTGGTCGGGCAGACCAGGTCGAAGGGGAGCCAGACGAACTTGCCGACCGACAGGGTCAGCGGGACGGGCCCGGCCGGGCCGGGACGGCCGGTGACGGACGGTTCCGGTTCGGCCGGGGGACGGCGGGGCGCGGTGGTGAGCCAGTGCGCCAGGCCGTGCGGGGTGGGCGTGCGGTGGATCTGCGAGACGGGTACGACGACGTCGGCGGCCTCGTCGACGGCCGCGGCGACGGCGGCGGACTGCAGGGAGGTGCCGCCGAGGGCGAAGAAGCTGTCCCGCGTGCCGACCCGGTCGATGCCGAGGACGGTCGCAAACACTCCGGCCACGAGACGTTCCTCGTCGGTGGCGGCCTCCATGTAGTCCACGCCGAGGTCCGGGCGCTGCGGGCCCGGCTCCGGCAGTGCCCGCCTGTCGATCTTGCCGGTGCCGCCGACGGGGAACCGGTCGAGGACCATGATCACGGCGGGGACCATGTACGGGGGCAGCACACCCGAGGCGTGCTCCCGCAGCTCGGTCACGGCCGGCTTGCGGCCGTCCCGGCCGGTCACGTAGCCGACCAGCCGGGCGACGCCCCGGTCCTCGCGGCGGACGACCACGGCCGTGCCGACGCCCGGGTGCTGTTCGAGGACGGCCTCGATCTCGCCGAGCTCGATGCGGATGCCGTTGACCTTCACCTGGTGGTCCATCCGGGCGAGGATCTCCAGCGCCCCGGAGGCGTTCCACCGGCCCAGGTCGCCGGTGCGGTAGGCGACTCCGCCGCCGTACGGGTCGGTGACGAACCGTTGGGCGGTCAGCTCGGGTCGGTTGAGGTAACTGTCGGCGACCCCGGCGCCGGTGATGAGGATTTCGCCGGCCACGCCCATGGGGACGAGGCCGAGGTTGGCGTCGACGACACGGATCTGCCGGTTGGGCATGGGCCAGCCGATCGGCACGTACGCGCCGCTCCAGCCGGCCGACGCGTCGAACCACGTGCACGCCACGGCGGCCTCGGCGGGCCCGTACGCGTTGATCAGGCGCGCGCCGGCCGCGATCCACCGTTGCGCCATGCGCGGCGGAACGGGCTCCCCGGCGAGGGTCACGCAGGACATGCTCGGGCAGTCGGCCGGGTCCACGGCGGCGAGGTTGGTGGGCGGGCAGAACGCGTGGGTGGTCTCCTCCTTCGCGATCAGCTCCGTCAACCGGCGGGCGTCGAGCAGGTCGTCGCGGGAGCTGACGACGACGCGGGCGCCGGAGGTCAGCGCGGTGTAGATCTCGCCCAGGGCGACGTCGAAGACCGGCGCGCAGCAGTGCAGCATCCGGCTGTCCGGGCCGACCGCGCACTCGTCGCGCATCCAGGTGACGAAGTTCGTCAGCATGTCGTGGGTCAGCACGACGCCCTTCGGCGTGCCCGTGGAGCCGGACGTGTAGATCACGAACGCCGGCCGGGAGGCGTCCACGACCGGCAGCTCGCCCGCTTCGGCCGCCTCCACGGCGGACCACTCGTCGTCGAGGGCGACCACCTTGACGCCGTCCGGGCGCGGGATGCGTGGGGCGACCTCGCCGACGGTGAGCACGACCCGGGCGCCGTGGTCGGCCAGCAGCAGCCGCATCCGCTCCGCCGGCCAGGACACGTCCATCGGCGTGTACGCCGCGCCCGCCCGCAGCACGGCCAGGGTGGCGACGAGGGTCAACATGCCGCGGTCCAGCGCCAGCGACACCACGTCCCCGACGCCGACACCGGCGGAGCGCAGGTAGCGGGCGAGCAGCTCCGAACGGCGTGCCAGTTCCGCGTACGTGACGACCTCGCCGTCGGCGACGCCCGCGATCGCGTCCGGCGTGCGGCGCGCCCACTCCAACACCAGCTCGTGCAGCGGCTCGGCCGGCACCGGGCGGACCGGACCCCGGCCCCACGCGAGCAGCCGCTCCCGATCGGCCGCGCCCAGCAGCGGCAGCCCGGACAGCGGGACCTCGGGTTCCCGCACGCCGGCCGATAGCAGCGTCACGGTCTGGTTCAGCAGGCCCCGCACCCAGTCCGCGGAGAAGCCCTCCGCCGTGTGGTCCGCCCGCAGCCCGGACCCGTCCGAGGCCACGCTGACCATCAGGTCGACGTCCACCGTCTCCGGGCCCACGCCGGGCACCGGGCCGTCGACCAGGTCGACCGCCACCGGGCCCACCACACCCGCACCCGCCGCCGGCGCGGCCCACGCCGCACGCACCCGGCCCACCAGCTCACCGAACGCCGGATCGTCCGCCACGCCCACCCGCAGCACCGTCCCGCCCGAGGACAGGCCGAGCGCCACCTCCTCCTGACCGGTGTAGCGGGCCAGCACCCCGACGAGGCCCGCCAGCACCACCAGTCCCGCCGGCTCCGGGCCCGCCAGGTCGGGTAGCGCGAGCGTACGCAGCTCGGACGCCGCCCGGGCCGGCCACGCCAGCGGCCGGCGCAGGTCACCCATCAGGTCGAGGGCCTCGAAGTCGGGCCCCGCGACACCCGCGGTCGGGGCCTGGGCACCTACGAGCCCGACGGACATGGGTCAACCTCCGATCAGGACCGGCACCACCGGCAGGGGGTACGGCCGGGTCAGGAAACCAGGAACAGCTGCGTGTACGGGCGGTCAGGCGGTGCCGGGAGCCGGGACGGGCCCCGATTCGAGGAAGCGGAGCATGTGGGCGCCCAACTCCTCGGCGAGGGAGAACGGGATCAGGTCGGTGCGGATGGTGATGCGCAGCAGGGCGTCGGTGTCCCGGGGGATCGCCTCGACGGTCAGCCCGCTCATCACCTCCCGCGCGTACGGCTCGACGACCTCCTCGGTCCGGCAGCCGGGCAGGTCCAGCGGGAGGACCACGTTGTCCTGGTAGGCGAAGCCGGGGATGCTGGCGACCACCTCGCCGGGCAGGCCGACGGCCGGGTCGGCGGCGGTCTCCGAGAAGGGGATGTCCTGGGCGGCCATCAGCTCGTCGACGGTCTGCTGGACGTGCCGGAGCAGGTCCTCCTCGGGCCGGAACCGGACCCGGACGCAGTTCGAGTTGATCCGGGTGGTGAAGGCGGAGTCGAGGATGCGGCTGCCGCGCCTGGCCACGATCATCAGCAGGCCGATGTCGTCCTGCTGGTGGATGGCGCGCAGCGCGGAGGCGTACGCGGCGACGAAGTAGCTGGACCGGCTGAACCGCTGTTCCCGCGCCGCCTGGTCCCAGCGTTGCATGACCTCGGGGGTGACGGTGACGATGTGCCCGGCCTTGGGGCCCCACGCCAGTGCCTGCTCCAGGGGCGCCTGGGGTGGGGCCTCGCCCTGGCGGGGCAGGCCGCGCAGCTGCTCGCGCCAGTAGGTCCGCTGGGCTTCGAGGTCGGCGGCGTCGCGTAGCCGGGTGTACTCCTCGTACGACTGGCGCAGCGTCGGCGCGGGGCGTGCCCAGGCCGGGGCCTGGCCCGACAGCCGTGCCGCGTAGGCGTGGCTGAGGTCGCGCACGAGCAGCGCGTGTGACCAGCCGTCGAAGGCGATGTGGTGGATGCCGATGCCGAACAGGATCCGGTTGGTGGTCTTGTTGCGGATCAGGGCGGCGCGCCAGTTGCGGCCCTGGGTGTAGTCGAGGGGTTGCTGTACGGCCTCGGCGAGCTGGTCGAGGGCCTCCTGTTCGGTGGCGGCGTCGGTGAGCAGTCGCAGTTGCGGCATGCCCGGGTTCGGCGGGATGAGCGCCACCGGCGGGTCGACGCGGCGGTAGCGGGCGTGCAGGGCCTCGTGCCGGCGGTGCACGTCGCCGAGCGCCGCCATCAACGCCCGCAGGTCCAGCTCACCCTCGATCCACCAGGTGGTCGGGCAGACCAGTTCGAAGGGGAGCCAGACGCACTTGGCGACCGAGAGGGTCAGCGGGACAGGCTTCGACGGGCCCGGACGGCCGGTGACGGGCGCCTCCGGTTCGGCCTTGGGGCGGCGGGGGGCGGTGGCGAGCCACTGGGCCAGTCCCTGTGGGGTGGGGGTGCGGTGGATCTGTGAGACGGGTACGACGACGTCGGCGGCCTCGTCGATGCCGGCCGCCACCGCCGCCGACTGCAACGACGTGCCGCCGAGGTGGAAGAAGCCGTCGCGTGCCCCGACCCGGTCCAGCCCGAGCACCGCCGCGAAGACCCCCGCGACGAGGCGTTCGGAGTCGGTGGCCGGCTCGGTGTACGGCACGTCGAGGTCGGGGCGTTGCGCGTCGGGTGCCGGTAGCGCCCGTCGGTCGATCTTGCCGGTGCCGCCGACGGGGAACCGGTCGAGAACCATGATCACGGCGGGGACCATGTAGGGCGGGAGCACGGCGGCGGCGTGCTCCCGTAGCTCGGCGGTGACGGGGAGGCGACCCTCGCGCCCGGTGACGTAGCCGACCAGCCGGGCGGTGCCGTGGTCCTCGCGGCGGGTGACGACGGCGGTGCCGACGTCGGGGTGTTGTTCGAGGACGGCCTCGATCTCGCCGAGTTCGATGCGGATCCCGTTGACCTTGACCTGGTGGTCCATCCGGCCGAGGATCTCGAGTGCTCCGGTGGTGTTCCACCGGCCCAGGTCGCCGGTGCGGTAGGCGGTGCCGCCGCCGTACGGGTCGGTGACGAACCGTTGGGCGGTGAGTTCGGGTCGGTTGAGGTATTGGTGGGCGACCCCGGCGCCGGTGATGAGGATTTCGCCGGGCACGCCCATGGGGACGAGGTCGAGGTTGGCGTCGACGACGCGGATCTGCCGGTTGGGCATGGGCCAGCCGATCGGCACGTACGCGCCGGGCCAGCCCGTCGACGCGTCGAACCAGGTGCAGGCGACGGATGCCTCGGCGGGCCCGTACGCGTTGATCAGGCGGGCGCCGGCGGCCATCCACCGTTGCGCCATGCGGGGCGGGATCGGCTCCCCGGCGAGGGTCACGCAGGACATGCTCGGGCAGTCGGCCGGGTCCACGGCGGCGAGATTCGTGGGCGGGCAGAACGCGTGGGTTGCCTGCTCCTTCGCGATCAGGTCGGTGAGGCGGCGGGCGTCGAGGAGATCGTCGCGGGAGCTGACGACGACGCGGGCGCCGGAGGTCAGCGCGGTGTAGATCTCGCCGAGGGCCACGTCGAAGACCGGCGCGCAGCAGTGCAGCATCCGGCTGTCCGGGCCGACCGCGCATTCCTCGCGCATCCAGGTGAGGAAGTTGGTCAGCATGTCGTGGGTCAGCGCGACGCCCTTCGGCGTGCCCGTGGAGCCGGACGTGTAGATGACGAACGCCGGCGCGGACGCCTCGACGACCGGCAGGTCGACGGGTTCGGCCGCCTCCACGGCGGGCCACTCGTCGTCGAGGGCGACGACCCGTACGCCGTCGGGTCGGGGGACGCGTGGGGCGACCTCGCCGACGGTGAGCACGACCCGGGCGCCGTGGTCGGCCAGCAGCAGCCGCATCCGCTCCGCCGGCCAGGACACGTCCATCGGCGTGTACGCGGCTCCCGCCCGCAGCACGGCCAGGGTGGCGATCAACGTCCAGAGGCTGCGGTCCAACGCCAGCGACACCACGTCACCGGGCCGTACGCCCAGCGACCGTAGCTGCGCGGCCAGTGCCCCCGAGCGGCGGGCCAACTCCGCGTACGTCAGCACCTCCCCGCCGGCGACGCCCGCCACCGCGTCCGGCGTGCGCCGCGCCCACTCCAGCACCAGCTCGTGGATCGGCTCGGCCGGCACCGGGCGGGTCGGACCCCGGCCCCAGCCCAGCAGCCGCTCCCGCTCCGCGTCCCCCACCAACGGCAACCCCGACAGTGCGGTCTGCGGCGCTGCCGACCCCACGGACGCCAACAGCACCACCTGGTCCACCAGGCCCCGCACCCACTGGGCCGAGAACCCGTCCGCCGCGTAGTCCACCCGGATCGCCGATCCGTCGCCCGCGACGGTCACGTCCACGTCCACGTCCACCACGTCCGGTCCCACCTCGGCCACCGGAGCGTCCACCAGCCCGACCACCACCGGACCCGCCGCGTCCCGCGCGACCGGCTGGGCCAGCGCCGCGGCCACCCGCGACACCAGCTCCCCGAAACCCGGATCACCCGTGACGTCGACCCGCAGCACGCCACCCGACGACAGCCCCACCGCCACCTCGGCCTGGCCGGTGTACCGGGCCAGCACTCCCAGCAGACCGGCCAGCAGCACCGCGCCGGGGGGCCGCGCGCCGGCCGGGCCGGGCACGTCGACCGGCCGGAACTCGGAGGCCGCCCGGGCCGGCCACGCGGTCGGCCGGCGCAGGTCCCCCATCAGGTCGAGGACCTCGAAGTCGGGCCCGACGACATCCGTGGCCTGGGCACGACCACCAACGAACCCGACAGACATCAGTCAACCTCCGATCAGGCCCGGCGTCGCCTGCGGGGGTACGCCGGGGAAGAACCACGAACTCCGGGGACGCGGCCCGCGCGCCCACGGCCATGACAAGCAGCCCGATGTGTACGGGGTGGACCGTCAACCGGTGGTGGGTGAGCCCGCCGGCCCGGCTTCCAGGAAGCGCAGCATGTGCCCGTTCAGCTCCTCGGCGAAGCTGTACGGCAGGTAGTCGGTGCGGATGGTGACGCGCAGGAGGGCGTGGTCGGCGCGGGGAAGCACCTCGACCGTGAGCCCGTTGGGCACCTCCCGCGCGTACGGGTCGACGACCTCCTCGGCCCGGCAGCCGGGCAGTTCCAGCGGAAGCACCACGTTGTCCTGGAACACGAAGGTCGGCAGGCTGGCGACCACCTCGCCGGAGAGCCCGGCGGCGGGGTCGTCGGCGGTCTCCGCGAAGGGGACGTCCTGGGCCCGCATCAGGTCGCTGATCGTCTCGTTGACCCGCAGGACGAGTTTGTCGTCCTCCGGCCCGTCGAAGCGCACCCGGACGCAGTTGAGGTTCAGCCGGGTGGTGAAGGCGGAGTCGAGGACGCGGCTGCCCCGCTTGGCCACCACCATCAGCAGGCCGATGTCGTCCTGCTGGTGGACGGCGCGCAGCGCGGAGGCGAACGCCGCGACGAAGTAGCTGGACCGGCTGAACCGCTGCTCCCGGGCGGCCCGGTCCCAGCGCTGCATGACCTCCGGCGTGACGGTGACGGTGTGCCCGGCCTTCGGACCCCACGCCAGCGCCTGCTCCAGCGGTGCGGTGGCGTCGCCCCGGCCCTGGCGGGGCAGGCCGCGCAGTTGTTCGCGCCAGTAGGCCCGCTGCGCGTCGAGGTCGGCGGCGTCGCGCAGCCGGGCGTACTCCTCGTACGACTGGCGCAGCGTCGGCGCCGGCCGCGCCCACTCGGGGGCCGCGCCCGACAACCGCGCCGCGTAGGCGTGGCTCAGGTCCCGCACCAGCAGCGCGTACGACCAGCCGTCGAAGGCGATGTGGTGGATGCCCACGCCGAACAGGACCCGCCCGGTCGACTTCTCCCGGATCAGGGCGGCCCGCCAGACGCGGCCCTGGGTGTAGTCGAGCGGCTGCTGCACCGCCTCGGCGAGCTGGTCCAGGGCCTCCTGCTCGCTGGCGGCGTCGGTGAGCAGCCGCAGCTGCGGCATCGCCGGGTTCGGCGGGACGAGCGCCACCGGGGGAGCTGTCCGCCGGTAGCGGGCGTGCAGGGCCTCGTGCCGGCGGTGCACGTCGCCCAGCGCCGCCATCAGCGCCCGCAGGTCCAGCTCGCCCTCGATCCACCAGGTGACCGGGACGACGACCTCCGGCGGCGACATCAGGCACTTCGCGACCTGCTGCGCGAGCGGAACCGGGCCGGGACGCTGACGGGCCTGCCCGGCGGTCGAGCCGGCGTCCGTACGGCGGGGCGCGGTGGTCAGCCAGTGGGCCAGCGCCTGCGGGGTGGGGGTGCGGTGGATCTGCGAGACGGGCACGACGACGTCGGCGGCCTCGTCGATGCGCGTCGCCACCGCCGCCGACTGCAACGACGTGCCACCCAGGTCGAAGAAGCTGTCGCCCGTGCCGACCCGGTCGATGCCGAGGACGGTCGCGAACACGGCGGCGACGAGGCGCTCCTCGTTCGTCGCCGGCTCGACGAACTCCACCCCGAGGTCGGGGCGTCGGGTGTCGGGTGCGGGCAGGGCCCGCCGGTCGACCTTGCCGGTGCCGCCGACGGGGAAGTGGTCGAGGACCATGACGACGGCGGGAACCATGTAGGACGGGAGCACGGTGGCGGCGTGCGCGCGCAGGTCGCCGACGGCGGGGGTACGGCCGTTGCGTCCGGTGACGTAGGCGACGAGTCGGGCGGTGCCGTCGTCCTCGCGGCGCACGACCACGGCGGCGCCGACGTCGGGGTGTCGGGCGAGGGTGGTCTCGATCTCGCCGAGTTCGATGCGGATGCCGTTGACCTTGACCTGGTGGTCCATCCGGCCGAGGATCTCCAGCGCGCCGGTGGCGTTCCACCGTCCGAGGTCGCCGCTGCGGTAGGCGGTCCCGCCGCCGTACGGGTCGGTGACGAAGCGTTCGGCGGTGAGTTCGGGGCGGTTGAGGTAGCCGTCGGCGACGCCGAAGCCAGCGATGAGGATTTCGCCGGGTACGCCCATCGGGACGAGGTCGAGGTTGGCGTCGACGACGCGGATCTGCCGGTTGGGCATGGGCCAGCCGATGGGCACGTACGCGCCGCCCCAACCCGCCGACGCGTCGAACCACGTGCACGCCACGGCGATCTCCGCCGGCCCGTACGCGTTCACCACCCGCGTGCCCGCCGTCAACCACCGCTGGGCCAGCTGCGGCGGGACGGCCTCGCCGCCGAAGATGATGCAGCGCAGACCCGGGCAGGCGGCCGGATCGAGCGGGGCGACGTTGGTGGCCGGTCCGAACGTGTGGGTGACGTCGTGCCGGTTGATGAGGTCGGTGAGCCGACGCGCGTCGAGCAGGTCGTCGCGGGAGCAGACGACGACGCGGCCACCACCGGTGAGCGTCGCGAAGATCTCCCCGAAGGCGGCGTCGAAGACCGGTGCCGCCGAATGCAGCATCCGGCTGTCGGGGCCGATGGCGCACTCGTCGGTCATCCACGCCAGGAAGTTCGTCAGCCTCTCGTGCGTCAGCACGACACCCTTGGGCGTGCCCGTCGAACCCGACGTGTAGATCACGAACGCCGGCGCGGACGCCGGCACCACCGGCAGGTCCACCGGCTCACACGCCCGCACCACCGGCCAGTCGTCATCCAACGCCACCACCGACACCCCGTCGTCACCGGGAATCCGGGGCGCGACCGCACCGACGGTCAACACCACCCGGGCGCCGTGGTCGGCCAGCAGCACCCGCATCCGCTCCACCGGCCACGACACGTCCATCGGCGTGTACGCCGCGCCCGCCCGCAGCACACCCGTCGTCGCCACCAGCGACCACAGCCCGCGTTCCAACGCCACGGACACCACGTCACCGGCGCCCACGCCCACCGACCGCAGATACGCCGCCAGCGCGGCCGACCGGCGATCCAGTTCCCCGTACGTCAACACCTCATCGCCGGCGACACCCGCCACCGCCTCCGGCGTGCGCCGCGCCCACTCCAGCACCAGCTCGTGGATCGGCTCAGCCGGCACCTCACGCACCGGGCCCCGGCCCCACTCCAGCAACCGCTCCCGCTCCGCATCGCCCACCAACGGCAACGCCGACAACCCCACCTCCGGCCCCGCCAACCCGGCGGAGACCAGCACCACGACCTGGTCCACCAGGCCCCGCACCCACTGCGCCGAGTAACCCTCCGCCGCGTAGTCCACCCGCAGCGCCGACCCGTCCGGGGCCACACCGATCACCAGGTCGACGTCCACCACTGCCGGCCCCGCGTCCGCCACCGGAGCGTCCACCAGCCCGAGCACCACCGGGCCCACCGGCTCCCGGCCCACGGCCACCGGCGCCGCCAGCGCCGCGCGCACCCGCGTCACCAGCTCGGCGAAACCCGGATCACCCGCCACGTCCACCCGCAGCGCCGAACCGCCGCCACCGGACTCCAGGCCCAGCACCACCTGCTCCTGGGCCGTCCAACGGGCCAGCACCGCCACGACCCCCGCCACCACGACGTCGCCGCCCGGCCCGTCGTTCGGCGGCGAGGAGGGCAGCACCCGGTGCACCGAGGCGGCCCGGGCCGGCCACACCGTCGGCCGGCGCAGGTCCCCCACCAGGTCCAGTGTTTCGGCGTCGACCGCGCCGTCCACGGTCCGCGCACCATCGAACCCGACAGACATCAGCTCAACCTCCGATCGAGAGGGGGTGACCGGAAGGCACGGGGCCTCGGTACCGCACCACCGGGCGCATTCCGGTCGGCGCGGCAGGGGCGGTTCGCGGGCACCGCGGCCGACTCGGGTGGCCGGGCGCGGACATGCGGTGCGACCAGGACGGGTTCACCGTCCGAATTCCGGGTCGCCACCACGTCGTCGATCGAAAGGAGCAGGTCGGTGCCCGATCCGATCACCGGCGCCTCCCGTCCGTCCGGGGCGCCGCGCACCCACACTCGTCCCCCGCCCGGTGCAATGAAAGGGAACGACGAACCGATGGGGCCCGACCCTACGAAGCGCGGTGGAGTGGCGTACACCCCTAGAGATGCGCACGTCGACCCCTAGGGTGACGGCCGGAGATTCCGGCCGGGGGCCGCCGAGGATACGTCCGGAGCAATGACCGACCACCGGTCCGCGTCCCGTGTCCTCGCCGCCGGATCGGCAATTTGCGCTGGTCAGTGTGGTGTTCTCTGCTGATGATTGATCAGGATCGCGGCCAGATGCCGCGAATTTTTCGGCATTAACACACGCGGCTATATCTTTTCTATAGTGGATGGTTGGCGCCCTCCGGCAGGGTCGATGCACGAATGTCCGGGTTTCGACGGAGAACGATCCCGGGGTCTAAGTCGAAAAAGGCTATTCGGTCAGCCCAGGTCCAGGGTTCGAATCGGAGAATTGGCGATCCCGGCGACGGAAAGGGCCGCCCGCGGTCGGCTGACCGGCCCATCCCACGGAAATGAGCATTGACTATGCTTTGCCGATCATGACCCAGTCGGTGACTGGCAAATTCAGCCACCGCCTGTTGGTGTGCACCTCGCCGAACGCAGCGCTGACCACAAGCCAGCCCGCTACCTGGCCGGTCTCGCCAGAGACCGGCCGGCCGGTGCACGCGGTACGCCCGACTCTCGTGGCCGAGCGGCCTCATCAGGACCGGGAGCGCCTGCGACCGTCCACGTTCTCCGCAGTTCGTGGTCGTTGCGCACCCGGACTCCGTGCCACCCGAGGCCCTTCGTGGGCCGGCATGTCAGGAGATCCAATGGACGGACCTATCCAGGTACAGGTGTTCGCTCACGACGGGGTGGTCCTGGCCCGGCCACCCGATCCGGTGACGACCGCCGGCAGCCGCTATCTCGCCGGTGCGGGCGCCGCCCTGTACAACGGGCTGGACATGATCACGGGTCTCCACCTGACCCTTCCGCACCAGTCGGCGGCCATTTGCAGCACCGGCTCCAGCGCGGACAAGTCGCTGCGCCTGCTCAGTCGGTGCGGTCTCAAGACGCCCAGCGACCTGCGCGAGTTCCGCTCCGGCGCGCAGGCGGTGCAGTTCGCCCGGGACGCCGCCGAGCGGGGCGAGACGCTGGAGTTCCAGTTCCCCCCGCACGATCCGCAGTTGCGGGCCGCGCGGGCCCGGGTCGCCCCGGACCTGCTCGCCCGCCTCAACAACAAGACCACCCTGGAAACACTGATCGCGCCGGAATACCTGCCCCGTCGCCAGGTCGCCACCCCCGCCGAGGTACGCCGCATCGTGCAGCAGGACCGGCGGCCGGCGGTGGTCAAACCGGCCGGCGTCGAGGTGTACAGCGGAATCGCGATCTTCACGAGGCGGTTGCAGGACCGGCGGCACCGGTCACTGTTCAACCAGCTGGAACAGGTGAGCGATCGGTGGATCGTCGAGGAGGAAGTGCCCTTCCGGACGATCTGGGGCGTCCAGTTCGGCGTGACGGAGAGCGGAGCGGTGCAGTACTTCGGTGCGTCCGTACACCTGCCGCAGCCCACTTCGACGTGGGTCGGTTGTGTGATGGACGACGACCAGCCGCCGGCGGAGCTGATCGAAGCGCTGACCGTAGGGGTCCGAAAGGCCAGTGCCCTCGGGTACCGCGGGTACTGCTCCTTCGACGCCGGGATCGGTCGCGACGGCGCCCTGCGGGTCATCGATCCCAACTTCCGGGTCAGTGGGGCCACCACCTCGCTGCTGCACCGCAGTTCGCTGCTGGGGCAGCACCCGTGCGCCATGACGACGTTCTTCTCGCTGGCCCCCGGCGTCGACGCCGAGCCGATCCTCGCCCCGTTCATCGACCGGGGGCAGTTCGTCGCGTTCATGCACCACGACCCGGCGGAGACGGACAACGGCCCGCTGCCGGCCACCATCGTCGGCATGGTCGGCGCTGCGGACCGGTACGCCTGCGGGGTGCTGGTCGCGCAGATCCAGCGGGCACTGGGCGGTTGACGCGTCGTCCCTCTCCGGGCCGTGGTGACGGTCCGGAGGGGAGGCCCGACCGACCACGGCGGCGCCCGTCCCGCCCGGGGGAAAACGCCGTGCGCGCTCGCCGGCGCCGCGGCCATGATGAGGATCATGAGCGTGCGCGTCGACGATCCGGTCCGCCTCGGTGAGAGCCGACTCCCCGACGGGCGGTTGCTCGGCTGGGCCGAGTGGGGGCCGCCGGACGGTGTCCCGGTGTTGCTGTGCCCGGGGGCGGCCACGAGCCGGTGGCTCGGCTTCGGCGCGGACGTCGTCGACGCGCTCGGGGTGCGTCTCGTCTCCGTGGACCGCCCGGGGCTCGGCAGCTCGACCCCCGCGCCCGGCCGGACGTACGCCGACTTCGCCGCGGACATCCGCGACCTCGTCGGACTGCGGGGGCTGGCATGCCCCGCGGTGGTCGGCAACTCGCAGGGCGCGCCGTTCGCACTCGCGTGCGCCGAGGCGGGCGTCGCCGGCGCGCTGGCCATCGTGGCCGGCGCGGACGAGGTCGCCGCGCCGGAGTTCGCCGAGGCGCTGCCGGCGGAGCTGCGTCGGCTCGTGGACACGACTGCCGTCGATCCGGCCGGGGCGGAGCAGATCTTCGCCGGCTTCGACGCGGACGCGATGTGGGACATGGTGACGAGCGGGAGTCCCGAGGCCGACCTGGCGGTGTACCGGGAGCCGGGCTTCGAGGCCGCCTACCGCCGGGCCCTGCACGAGGGGTTCGCCCAGGGCCCGGCCGGCTACGCCCGGGACACCGTCCTGGCCATGGGGCGATGGCCCTTCGACCTCGCGGAGATCACGGTTCCGGTCGACGTCTGGTACGGCGAACAGGACACCAGCCACTCACCCGACAACGGAGCGACGCTGGCCGCCCGGATCCCCGGTGCCGTCCGGCACCTCGTCCCGGGGACCGGTGGCGCGGTGCTGTGGACCCGTGCCGAGCCGATCCTCCGCTGTCTGCTCGGACGAGCATCCACCTGAGCCGGGCTGCCGGCGGTGTCGGGTGCCGGCCGCTACATGCCGGTCAGCGCGGTGCGTACGGCGGGCTCGGGGACGTCGGCGACCAGCTCGGGCCCGGCCGGGCCGTCCAGGACGAAGGACAGGCCCGAAGTGGCTTTCTTGTCCCGCCGCATCAGCGCGACCAACTCGTCGTGGTCGACACCGCCGGGCAGCGCGGTGTCGAGGCCGTAGCCCGCCACCACCTCGTGGTGCTCGGCCACCCGGTCGGCCGGGACGCGGCCGAGGACGCCGGCCAGCCGGCCCGCGAAGACCGTGCCGACGCCGACCGCCTCGCCGTGCCGCAGGCCGAAGTCGGTGGCCCGCTCCAACGCGTGCCCCAGCGTGTGACCGTAGTTGAGGATGTGCCGCAGACCGGAGTCACGCTCGTCGGCGGCCACCACCCGCGCCTTCAGGGCCACGCAGGCGGCGATCTGCTCCGCCACCGGCCGGTCGCGCAGCTCGCCCGCGCCGATGAAGTGCGCCCGGGCGATCTCCCCGTAGCCGTTGCGCCACTCCCGCTGCGGCAGCGTGCCCAGGTGCTCGGTGTCGCAGAGCACCGCCCGGGGCTGCCAGTACACCCCGACCAGGTTCTTGCCCTCCGGCAGGTTGACCGCCGTCTTCCCGCCGACGCTGGCGTCCACCTGGGCGAGCAGCGAGGTCGGCAGGTGGATCACCGCGACGCCCCGGTGGTAGAGGCCGGCGGCCAACCCGACCACGTCCGTGGTGGTGCCGCCGCCGCAGGAGACGACGGCGTCGGCGCGGGTCAGTCCGAACTCGGCGAACGCACGGCAGAGCTGCTCGACCGTGGCCAGGTTCTTGTCGTGCTCGCCGTCGTGGGCCGGCACCACCCGGTGCGGCACACCCGGGTCGGGCGTCCACTCCGGAGGCCGGGCCGAGACCACCACGACCCGCCGGGCACCGATCCGCGCCACCTCCGCCGGCAGCCGGTGGCGCACACCGGGGCCGATCAGCACCGGGTACGCGCGCTCGCCGAGCGCCACCTCGATCCGGGCCGGCTCGGCGGGGGCGTGCGGGTCAGGTGCGGACGGGTGCATGTGGCTGCTGCCTCCTCTTGACGACGGGCACCGGTGCGGCGGCGACCGGGCGTTCCCGGACCATCGACAGGCGCAGCGCCAGCGCGGCCAGCGAGTCGACGTCCGGCCCGATGCCCCAACGGTCGTGGGTGAGCTGGGCGTGGTGCGCCAGCAGGAAGCCCGACGGCGCCGCCGGGTGGTGCCGGCCGACCACGTCGGTCACCCGGTCCAGGTAACGCCGCCAGGCCACGGCGACCTCCCCGCACAGCGGCAGGTCGCCGGCCGCCAGGACGATCTTCTCCGCGCCGGCGTCCGCCTGCGCGGCCAGGTCCCGCCGCTGCGCGGCGGTCAGCCGCTGGCTGCGTTCCTGCCAGTGCAGGAAGAGGAACGCCAGCCGGTCGGCCGCCGGCACCAGCCCCGTCAGGTACCGCAGGTGCGCCACGGCCAGCGGCAGTTCGACGCCGGCCAGCCAGGGAGTGTCCCCGCCGAGCAGGGTCAGGGCCAGGTCGCTGCCCGCCGACGCGAGCGGGCCGCCCCGGGCGGCGTCGCGCACCACGTACCGGTCGGCGGCGAAGGAGACCCCCGGGTCGTACGCGAGCAGCCCCGCCCGTACCGCGTCGAGCGCGGCCGGGGCGGCGTGGAAGCCGAGGCTCACGTGCGGCCCGGCGGGGGAGCCCTCCGGGTCGAAGAACCAGTCCATGCCCGGATCGGCCCGGCGGGCGGCGGCGACCAGACCGGCGAGGACCGTGCCGACCAGCTCGGTCACCCGCGTGTCCGGGGACCCGTCGGCCGGCACGGCCGAGCGGGCGAACAACCAGCAGCGTTCCAACGACGGCACCTCGGCTGACGGGCGGGTGGAGCACAGGACTCGACGGTCTGCGGGGGAGTGGCCCCATCATCGGCCTGCGGCCCGTCCCACCACCTGATCAGCGGTCCGAACTGGGGACGACTTAGGGGGTGACAGGGGTAGGACGCCGGCAGGGTGCTCGGAAGACTTGGGCCGCTACGGCGAGCGGGGTCTACGCCGCGGATGAGAAGTCTCGCCGACGGACGGATGTGGTGACATGCTTCGGAGCGACCTGATCCAGCCGTTGTCCGATCTGATCGAGGCGCACGCCGCCAGGTTGGGGAACAAGGTCGCGTTCCGCGACGACCGCCGGGCGGTCGGATACGCCGACCTGGCGGCGCGGACCCGCCGGCTGGCCGGTCACCTGGCGGCGTCGGGGGTCGGGCGGGGCGACCGGGTGGCCTTCTGCCTCGGCAACCGGGTGGAGACGGTGGAGACCTGGCTGGCCGTGACGCGGGCGGCCGCGGTCGGCGTACCGGTGAACCCGCACAGCACCGACGCGGAACTGGCCCACCTGCTGGACGACTCCGGTGCGGTGCTGGTGGTCACCGACCCCCGGCACCTCGACCAGCTGCTGCGGCTGCGTGCCGGCCGGCCGGCCCTGCGGGTCGTGGTCACCGGGGACGGCCCGGTGCCCGCCGGGGTCACCGCGTGGCGTGACCTGGTCGACACCGAGCCGGGTGTGGACGCCCGTGACGACCTGGGCCTCGACGAGGTCGCCTGGATGCTCTACACCTCCGGCACCACCGGCCGGCCCAAGGGCGTGCTCTCCACCCAGCGCACCTGCCTCTGGTCCGTCGCCGCCTGCTACGTGCCGATCCCCGGGCTCACCGACGCCGACCGGGTGGTCTGGCCGCTGCCGTTGTTCCACAGCCTCTCCCACATCGGGTGCGTGCTCAGCGTGACCGCCGTCGGCGCCACGGCCCGGCTCATCGACGGCTTCTCCGCCGACGACGTGCTGCGCGCGGTCGACGAGGACGAGGCCACCGTGCTGGCCGGTGTGCCGGCCATGTACCACCACCTGGTCACCGCCGCCCGGGAGAGCGGCTTCCGCGCCCCGGCCCTGCGGGTCTGCCTGGTCGGCGGGGCGATCACCACCGGCGCGCTGCGCCGGGCGTTCGACGAGGTCTTCGACGCGCCGCTGCTCGACGCGTACGGCAGCACGGAGACCTGCGGCTCGATCGCCGTCACCCGGCCGGACCAGCCCCGGGTCGAGGGTTCCTGCGGCCGCGCGGTGCCCGGCGTCGAGGTGCGCCTGGTCAGCCCGCAGACCGGCCTGGACGTGCCGACCGGCGCCGAGGGTGAGGTCTGGGTGAACGGGCCGAGCGTCATGCTCGGCTACCACGGCCTGCCGGAGGTCACCGCCGCCGCCCTGCGCGACGGCTGGTACCGCACCGGCGACCTGGCCCGCCGCGACGCCGACGGCAACATCTTCGTCACCGGGCGGCACCAGGAACTGATCATCCGGGGTGGCGAGAAGATCCACCCGGCCGAGGTGGAGGAGGCCCTGCGCGGGGTGCCCGGCGTCGCCGACGTGGCGGTGACCGGCCGCCCGCACGACGTGCTCGGCGAGGTGCCGGTGGCGTTCGTGGTGCCCGGGCCGGAGGGCTTCGACCCCCGGGCCGGGTACGCGGCCTGCCGGGAGAAGCTCTCCTACCACAAGGTCCCCGAGGAGCTGTACGAGATCGGGCAGGTGCCCCGCACCGCCTCCGGCAAGGTCACCCGCCGGCTCCTGCTCGACCGGCCGGCGCGGCTGCGGGCGGTCAACGGCAGCCACCACGAGACGCTGAGCCTGATCGCCTGGCAGCCGCTCGACCTGGCCGCCGTACCGCCGGTCGAGGCGCCCGCCCCGACGGCCGCGCAGGCCGCCGCCGCCCCGGCCCGCCGCTGGGCGCTCGTCGGTCGCGGGAGCGACGAGCTGGTGGAACCGCTGCGCGCGGCGTCGCCCGGGGACCGGTTCCGGTCCCACCGGGACCTGGCCGCCCTGCGCGAGGCCCCGGACGTGCCCGACGTGACGGTGCTGCTGGTCGAGCCGGCCGACGCCGTCGTGGCGGACCTCGCCGAGCGGCTGCGCGGCTGGCTCGACGACGACCGGTTCGCCGGCACCCGCCTGGTGCTGCTGACCGGCCCGGCCGCCGCACCCGCCGCGAGCGACGCGCCCGGCGACCTGGACACCGGGATCGACGCCGCCGCCGTGCCCGGGGGATGGCACCAGGCCGATCCGGCGGCCGGCGCGGTCCAGGCGGTCGGCCGCAGTCTGCAGGCCGCCTACCCGGACCGGATCGTGCTGGTCGACGGCGACGCCGGAGACCGCTCGACCGCCCTGCTCCCCGCCGTGGTGGACGCCGGCGCCGCGCAGGTCGCGATGCGGGCCGGGGCCGCCCTGCACGCCGTCCTCGTGCCCGTCCCGGCGACCGTGCCGGCGCGGCCGGTGAGCGTGGCCGACCCGGACCGCCCGGTCCTGGTCACCGGCGCGGACGGGCCGACCGGCGCGGCGCTGGCCCGACACCTCGTCGCCGCGCACCGCGTCCGCCGGCTGCGGCTGCTCCACGTCGGTGCCACGCCCGGGGTCGCCCTGGTGGATCTGGTCACCGAACTCGTCGCCGCCGGCGCCGACGTCGCCGCGCTGCCCGCCGACCGGGCGGGCGACGAGCCGCCCGGCGGGGTCTTCCTCTGCCCGTCCGACGACGACCTGACCGACGACGAGGACATCGCCCGGCTGCTCCGCCTCGCCGGGAGGCTGGACGCCGCGACCGGGCTCCCGGCCGCCTCGTTCACCGTCCTCGCGCCGTCCGCCCTGCTGCTGGGCGCCGCCGGCCGGGAGCGGGCCGCCTCGGCCGTGGGCGCCCTGCACGCCCTGACCGCCCGCCGCCGGGCCGCCGGTCTGCCGGCCCGGGTCGTCGGCACGACCGCGCACGCCGACCGGGAGCCGTCGCCCGCCACCCCCGCGGTAACCGGAACCGGGGCGGGAAGCGTCGTCCCGGCGGCCGTACGCGCCGATCTCGCCGCGTTCGACGTGGCCCACGACGGCGACGACCTGGTCGTGCTCGCCCGCCCGGCGGGCCACGCCGACGCCGCGCACCCCGCCTGGCGCGGCCCCGTCGCGGCGCTCGACGACGCCGCCGACGACCGGGACGCCGCCGAGTTGCGCCGCCGGCTGGCCGGGCTGAGCACCGCCGAGGGGGACCGGCTCCTGCTGGATCTGGTCCGCACCGCCACCGCCGAGGTGGCCGGCCTGTCCGGCCCGGCCGCGGTGCGCCCCGGCCGGGCCTTCAAGGAACTCGGCTTCACCTCGGTCAGCGCGGTCGCCCTGCGCGACCGGCTGGCCCGGGCCACCGGGGTACGGCTCTCCGCCACGGCCGCCTTCGACCGGCCCAGCCCGGACGCTCTCGCCCGGCACCTCGCCGCCCGGCTGCGCGGCACCACCGGGCAGGCCGGCCCCGCGACGGACCGGCCGTCCGCGCCGTCCACCGTGGACGATCCGGTGGTCGTCGTCGCCATGGCCTGCCGGCTCCCCGGCGGTGTCGGTTCCCCCGAGCAGCTGTGGGACCTGGTCGACGAGGGCCGGGAGGGGCTCACGGAATTCCCCACCGACCGGGGCTGGGACCTGGCGCACCTGTTCTCCGACGACGCGGACCGTCCCGGCACCTCGTACGTCCGGGTGGGCGGCTTCCTGACCGACGCGGCGGACTTCGACGCCACCCTGTTCGCGATCAGCCCGCGCGAGGCGCTCGCCATGGACCCGCAGCAGCGGCTGCTGCTGGAGACGTCCTGGGAGCTGTTCGAGCGGGCCGGCATCGACCCCACCTCGCTGCGCGGCAGCGCCACCGGCGTCTTCACCGGCGTCATGCACCACGACTACGCCGCGAACCTGCGCCAGGCGCCGCCCGGCACCGAGGGCTACCTCGGCGTCGGCACCGCCGGCAGTGTCGTCTCCGGCCGCGTCGCGTACGCGCTGGGGCTGGAGGGGCCGGCGGTCACCGTCGACACGGCGTGCTCGTCGTCGCTGGTCGCGCTGCACCTGGCCGCCCAGGCGCTGCGCGCGGGCGACTGTTCCCTCGCCGTGGCCGGCGGCGTGGCGGTGATGGGCACCCCGCAGGCGTTCGTGGAGTTCAGCCGGCAGCGCGGGCTCGCCCCGGACGGCCGGTGCAAGGCGTTCGGCGAGGGCGCCGACGGCACCGGCTGGTCCGAGGGCGTCGCCGTGCTGCTGCTGGAACGGCTCTCCGACGCCCGCCGGCGCGGGCACCCCGTCCTCGCCGTGCTGCGCGGCTCCGCCGTCAACTCCGACGGCGCGTCCAACGGGCTCACCGCCCCCAGCGGGCCCGCCCAGGAGCGGGTCATCCGCCGGGCGCTGGACGCGGCCGGGCTCTCCGCCGCCGACGTGGACGTCGTCGAGGCGCACGGCACCGGCACCCGGCTGGGCGACCCGATCGAGGCGCAGGCGCTGCTCGCCACGTACGGGACGGGTCGTGGCGACGCCGAACCGCTGCGGCTGGGCTCGCTGAAGTCCAACCTCGGCCACACCCAGGCCGCCGCAGGGGCCGCCGGGGTGATCAAGATGGTGCTCGCGATGCGGCACGGAACGCTGCCCCGCACCCTGCACGTGGACGCCCCGACGTCCGAGGTGGACTGGTCCGCCGGCGCGGTCGAGGTGCTCACCGAGGCCCGCCCGTGGCCCGAGGTGCGACGGCCCCGGCGGGCCGGCATCTCGTCGTTCGGCATCAGCGGCACCAACGCGCACGTCATCGTCGAGGCGCCCGCCGCCGACCCGCCCCCCGTGCCCGGGACCGCGGACCGGGAGTCCCCGTCCGGGGCCGCGGACCAGCAGTCGCCGTCCGGGGCAGCGGACCAGCAGTCGCCGTCCGGGGCAGCGGACCAGCAGTCGCCGTCCGGGGTCGCGGACCAGCAGCCGTCGTCCGGGGCGGCCGCCGCCACCCGACGACCGCCCGTGCCGTGGCTGCTCGCCGCGGCCTCCGGTGAGGCGCTGCGGGACCAGGCGGCCCGCCTGCTGACCTGGCTCGACGGGCCCGGGGCGGACGCCGACCCGGCCGACGTCGGGCACGCGCTCGCCACCACCCGCGCCGCCCTCGAACACCGGGCCGTGGTGCTGGCCGGCGACCCGGCCACCGCCCGGACGGGCCTGACCGCGCTGACCCGCGGCGAGGCGGACGCGGACGTGCCGACCGTGCTGACCGGCCGGGTAGTCGACGGCCAGCTCGGCATGCTCTTCGGCGGGCAGGGCGGCCAGCGCGCCGGCATGGGCCGCGAGCTGCACGCGGCGTACCCGGTCTTCGCCGACGCCTTCGACGCGGCCTGCGCCGAACTCGACCGCTGCCTCGCCGGCCACGCCCCGCACCCCGTCGCGGACGTCGTCTTCGCCGCCGAGGGCGACGAACTGGCCGACCTGCTCGACCAGACCCTGTACACCCAGCCGGGGCTGTTCGCCTTCGAGGTGGCGCTGTACCGCCTCCTGGAGTCCTGGGGCGTGCGCCCCGACGCGGTGCTCGGCCACTCCGTCGGCGAGCTGGCCGCCGCGCACGTGGCCGGGGTGTTCCCCCTCGCCGACGCGGCGGCGCTCGTCGCCGCCCGCGCCCGGCTGATGCAGCAGCTGCCCGCCGGGGGCGCGATGGTCGCCGTCGAGGCCGACGAGGCCGAGGTCGCCGCGCACCTCACCGACCGGGTGGGCCTCGCCGCCGTCAACGGCCCGACGAGCGTCGTCGTCTCCGGCGACGCCGACGCGGTGCTGGCCGTCGCGGCCACCCTGCGCGCCGCCGGGCGTCGTACCAGCCGGCTGCGGGTGTCGCACGCGTTCCACTCGCCGCGCATGGAACCGATGCTCGACGAGTTCCGCGCGGTGGCGGCCGGCCTCACGTACCGCACCCCGCACCTGCCGGTGGTGTCCAACCTGACCGGCCACCCCGTCGACCCGGCCCGGCTCTGCTCGCCCGACTACTGGGTGGCGCACGTGCGGGGCACCGTCCGCTTCCACGACGGCGTGCGGGCCCTGCACGGGCAGGGCGTCACCACCTTCCTGGAGGTCGGTCCGGCCGGCGTGCTCACCGCGATGGCCCAGGACTGCCTCCTCGCCGAGGCCGACGAGTTGGCCTTCGTGCCCGCCGTACGGGGCGTCGCCGACGAACCGGAGGCGCTGCTCGCCGCCGTGGCGCGGCTGCACGTCCGGGGCGTCCCCGTCGACCGCGCCGCCCTCGCCGGCCCCGGGCCGCACCGCCGCGTCGACCTGCCCACGTACGCCTTCCAACGCCGGCACTACTGGCTGCCCGCCTCAACCGCGGTCGGTGGCCAGGTCGGCGTCGGGCTGGCCGACGCCGGGCACCCGCTGCTCGGCGGCGTGCTGGCGGTCGCCGGCACCGGGCAGGTCGTCTGCACCGGACAGGTCTCCGCGGCCACCCAGCCGTGGCTGGCCGCCCCCGGTGACGGCACTCCCGCGCTGCTGCCCGCCAGCGCCCTGCTGGACATGCTCACCCACCTCGGCGAACAGCTCGGCACCCCGACGGTGCGGCGGCTGCGCGTCCCCGATCCGGTGCCGCTGCCCGCCGAGGCGACCCTCGAGGTGCAGGTCGGCGTCTCGGCGCCGGACGAGCACCGGCGCCGGGTGGCGCACTGCCACGTCCGGGCCGGCGACGGGCAGCCCTGGCGGGAGGTCGCCGAGGCCGTGCTCGGCCCGGTCGACCCGGAGAGCGGCCGGGGTGCCCTCGCCCCGGCCTGGCCGCCCACCGGCGCCCGACCGGTGGACCTGACCGCCCCGCAGTACCAGGCCATGGCCGGGGAACTGGCCCGGGCCGCGTGGGTCGCCGCCGACCGGCTCTTCGTCGACGTACGCCTGCCCGAGGACGCCCGGGACCCGGACGCCGAGCGGTACGGCGTGCACCCGCTGGTGCTGGAGGCGGCCCTGCGCCTGCTCCCGCTCGCCGACTTCGCGCCCGGCCACGACGCCGCGCCCACCGGCCGGCTGCTGCCCACCGAGTGGGCGGGCGTGCGCCTGCACGCCACCGGGGCGCACGCGCTGCGCGTCTGCCTGGCCCCAGCCGGGGCGGACGCGGTGACCCTGACCGCCGTCGACGCCGCGGGCGTGCCCGTGCTCGACGTGGACCGGGTGGTGCTGCGGACCCTCGACCTGCCGCCCGCCGAGACGCCGGCGCCCCCGCCCGCCCCCGCCGGGCTGTACGCCGTCGACTGGTCGCCCGCGGCGTTCCCGGCGACGCCCGCGCCCTCCTGGACGCTCGCCGACGGCACACCCCCGGACGGGCCGCTGCCGCCGCTGCTGGTGCTGCGCGTCGGCGACGGCGAGCCGGGCCGTTCGGTGCCCGACCGTGCCCACGCCGTCGGCCTCGCCGTGCTCGGCGTGCTCCAGAGCTGGCTGGTCGACCCCCGCGCGGAGACCACCCGCCTGGCCCTCGCCGTCCGCGACGGTGACCCGGTGCACGCCCCGGTGGCGGGGCTCGTCCGGGTCGCCCAGGCGGAACAACCCGACCGGTTCCTGCTGCTCAGCCTCGACGCCACCGACGACGCGACCGTCCGGGCGGCGCTGGCCGTCGCCGGGGACGAGCCCGAGATCGCCGTCCGTGACGGCCGGGTCCTGCTGCCCCGGCTCCACCCCGTCGAACCGCCCCCGGCCGGTACGCCGGTCCCGGCGCTGGCCGGCGGCACCGTGCTGGTGACCGGCGGCACGGGCGGCGTCGGCCGGCACGTCGCCACCCACCTCGCCACCGTGCACGGCGTCGCCGAGCTGGTCCTCGTCAGCCGCACCGGCCGGGCCGGCGACTGGACGGACGCGTTGACCGACGCCGGCGTCACCGTCCGGGTGGTCGCGGCCGACGTCGCCGACCGGGCGGCGCTCGCCGAGGTCGTCGCCCCGCTGGCCGACCGGCTCGTCGCCGTCGTGCACGCCGCCGGGGCCACCGACGACGCGCTGCTCACCGACCTCGACCCGGCCCGCTGGGAGCGGGCCCTGCGGTCCAAGGTGCACGGCGCGTGGCACCTGCACGAGCTGACCGCCGGCCTCGACCTGGCCGCGTTCGTGCTCTTCTCCTCGGCCGCCGCCACCTTCGGCAGCCCCGGCCAGGGCAACTACGCGGCCGGCAACGCGTTCCTCGACGCGCTCGCCGCGCACCGCCGCGCCCAGGGCCTGCCGGCGACCGCCCTGGCCTGGGGGCTGTGGGCCGCGCAGGACGGGATGGCCGGCCGGCTCACGCCGGCGGACCTGGCCCGGCTCGCCCGGGGCGGCACCCGTCCCCTCGACACGGCCGCCGGGCTGGCGCTGTTCGACGCCGCCCTGCACGTCGACCGGGCGACGCTGGTGCCGATCGGGCTCGACCTGGCCGCCGTGCGGACCTCCGGCGAGGTGCCCGCCCTGCTGCGGGCGCTGCTGCCCCCACCGCCCCGTCGGGCCGTCAACGCCGACGCCGCGCCCGCCTCCGCCAAGGGCTTCGCCGACCGGCTGGCCGAGCTGGCCGAACCCGACCGCGCCGCCCTGCTGCTGGACCTCGTACGTACCCGGTGCGCCACCGTGGTCGGGCACACCGGCCCCGACGACGTCGAGCCGCGCCGCCCGTTCAAGGAACTCGGCTTCGACTCGCTGATGGCCGTGGAGCTGAGCAACCGGCTCACCGCCGTCACCGGCGTCCGGCTCGCCCCGCACGCCGTGTTCAACCACCCCACCCCGGAGCTGCTCGCCGCGCACCTGCACGCCCGGCTGCTCGGCACCGCCGCCACCGAGGTCACCGACGCGAGCACCGTCG
This sequence comes from Micromonospora sp. DT46, assembly GCF_049841735.1. Lineage (NCBI taxonomy): Bacteria > Bacillati > Actinomycetota > Actinomycetes > Micromonosporales > Micromonosporaceae > Micromonospora > Micromonospora sp. DT46. Next base: position 290,019 of record NZ_JBNCKW010000009.1, read on the forward strand.
CACTGGACGAGCCGGTCGCCATCGTCGCGATGGCCTGCCGCTTCCCCGGCGGCATCGGCTCCCCGGAGGAGCTGTGGCGGCTGCTCGACGCGGGCGCCGACGTCATCGGTGACCTGCCCGACGACCGGGGCTGGCCGCTGGCCGACCTCTACGACCCGGTGCCCGGCACGGCCGGCCGGACGTACGTGCGGGCCGGCGGGTTCCTCACCGGGATCGCCGACTTCGACGCCGCGTTCTTCGGCATCAGCCCCCGCGAGGCCCTCGCGATGGACCCGCAGCACCGGCTGCTGCTGGAGACCTCCTGGGAGGCGTTGGAACGCGGCGGCATCGACCCGGTCACCCTGCGGGGCAGCCGCACCGGCGTCTTCGCCGGCACCCACGGCCAGGACTACGGCGACCGGATCGCCCCCGGCGTGGTCTCCGACGACGGTGAGGTCACCGCCGACGAGGGGCACCTGCTCACGGGTACGGCCGGCAGCGTCCTCTCCGGCCGGGTCGCGTACGCGCTCGGGCTGGAAGGGCCGGCCGTCACCGTCGACACCGCCTGCTCGGCGTCGCTGGTGGCGCTGCACCTGGCCGTGCAGGCCCTGCGCCAGGGCGACTGCGACCTGGCGCTGGCCGGTGGCGTGTCGGTGATGTCCACCCCGGCCGGGCTGACCGGGTTCAGCCGCCAGCGCGGTCTCGCCGCCGACGGGCGGTGCAAGGCGTTCGCCGAGGACGCCGACGGCTTCGGCATGTCCGAGGGCGTCGGGATGCTGGTGGTGGAGCGCCTCTCCGACGCCCGCCGCCGGGGCCACCCCGTGCTGGCCGTGGTCCGCGGCTCGGCGGTCAACCAGGACGGCGCGTCCAACGGGCTGACCGCCCCGAACGGGCCGTCGCAGGAGCGGGTCATCAAGGCCGCGCTCGGCGCCGCCGGGCTGACCGCCGCCGAGGTGGACGTCGTCGAGGCGCACGGCACCGGCACGTCGCTCGGCGACCCCATCGAGGCGGAGGCGATCCTCGCCACGTACGGGCAGCGCCCGGCCGGCGCCCCGCCGGTGCTGCTCGGCTCGGTCAAGTCCAACCTCGGGCACACCCAGGCCGCGGCCGGCGTCGCCGGGGTGCTCAAGATGGTCCTCGCCATGCGGCACGGCCGGCTGCCCCGCACCCTGCACGCCGAGCGCCGCAGCTCGCGGGTCGACTGGGAGTCGGGCTCGCTGGAGCTGCTCACCGAGGCCCGCCCGTGGCCCGCGGCGGACCGGCCGGCGCGGGCCGGTGTCTCGTCGTTCGGCATCAGCGGCACCAACGCCCACGTGATCGTCGAGGCGGTCGCCGGGTCGGCCCCGGACGCCGACGCCGCAGCCACGCCGACGGAGGCGTACGCGCTGCCGTGGCTGCTCTCCGCGCGTACCCCGGAGGCGCTCGCCGGGCAGGCCCGGCGGCTGCGGGAACACCTCGCCGAGCGGCCCGACCAGCGGCCCCTCGACGTGGCCTGGTCGCTGGCCACCAGCCGCAGCACCTTCGACTCGCGGGCGGTGCTGGTCGGCGCGTCGCCGGACCAGGTCGCCGCCGCCCTCGACGCGCTCGCCGAGGGCCGGCCCGACCCGGCGGTGACGCGGGGCGAGGCCCGTCCCGTCGGCCGGTGCGTCTTCGTCTTCCCCGGGCAGGGCTCCCAGTGGCTCGGTATGGGACTGGACCTGCTCGACCAGGCCCCCGTGTTCGCGGAGCGGATGGCGGCCTGCGACGCGGCGCTGCGGCCGTACCTGGACTGGTCGCTGCTGGACGTGCTGCGTCAGGTGCCCGGCGCGCCCGGCCTCGACGAGGTCGACGTGGTGCAGCCCGCACTGTTCGCGATGATGGTGTCGCTGGCCGAACTGTGGCGCTCCTACGGCGTGCAGCCGGCCGCCGTCGTCGGCCACTCGCAGGGCGAGATCGCCGCCGCCTGCGTCGCCGGGGTGCTCTCCCTGCCCGACGCCGCCCGGGTGGTGGCGCTGCGCAGCCGGGCGCTGCGGGCCCTGGCCGGACACGGGGCGATGGCCTCCGTCGCGCTCCCCGCCGACACGGTCCGCGACCGGATCGCCCGGTTCGGCGACCGGATCTCGGTCGCCGCCGTGAACGGGCCGGCCGCCGTCGTGGTGTCCGGCGAGCCGCAGGCGGTGGAGGAACTCCTCGCCGAACTGGCCGGCGAGCAGGCCCGGGTCCGGCGCATCGCCGTCGACTACGCCTCGCACTCCGCCCAGGTGGCGGGCCTGCGCGACGAGCTGGCCGAGGTGCTGGCGGGCATCGCCCCCGGCCCGGCGGCCGTGCCGCTCTTCTCCACCACCGACCTGCGCTGGCTCGACGGCGAGGAGATGGGGCCGGACTACTGGTACCGCAACCTGCGGCAGCCGGTCGAGCTGGAACAGGCGATCCGCTCGCTGGCCGAGCAGGGCCACGACACGTACGTCGAGTGCAGCCCGCACCCGGTGCTCACCGTGGGCATCGAGGCGACCCTCGCCGACCACGACGGCGAGAGCGTGGTGGTCGGCTCGGTGCAGCGCGACCAGGGCGACCGGGCGCGGTTCCTGCTCTCCCTGGCCCAGCTGCACGTGTGCGGGGTCGCGGTGGACTGGCGGCCCGCGCTGGCCGGCGGCCGGCGGGTCGACCTGCCCACGTACGCGTTCGCCCACCGCCGCTACTGGCCCCGGCCCGTCTCCGGCCCCGGCGACGTCGGCGCCGCCGGCCTGGACGCCGCCGGGCATCCGCTGCTCGGGGCGTCGGTCGCGCTGGCCGAGACGAGGGGCCACCTGTTCACCGGGCGGCTGTCGACCGACGCGCAGCCGTGGCTGGCCGACCACCGGGTCTCCGACAGCGTGCTGGTGCCCGGCACCGGCCTGGTGGAACTCTGCCTCCGCGTCGGCGACGAGATCGGCCACCCGGTCCTCGACGAACTGGTCATCGAGGCCCCGCTGACCCTGCCCGCCGACGGCGCGACCCAGGTGCAGGTGACGGTCGGCGCGGGCGGCGACGACGGACGCCGCCCGGTGACCGTGCACTCCCGGCCCGCCGACGGCCCGGCCGCGGGGCCGTGGACCCGGCACGCCAGCGCCACCCTCTCCGCCGACCAGCCCGCCGCGTCGCCGCAGCCCACCACGTGGCCGCCGCGCGACGCCCGCCCCGTCGACCTGACCGGCTTCTACGCCGGCCTGGCAGCCGACGGCTACGCGTACGGGCCGGCGTTCCAGGGGCTGCGCGCGGTGTGGACCAGCGGCGACGAGGTCTACGCCGAGGTGGAGCTGCCGGCGGCCGCACGGGTCGACGCCGACCGGTACGGCCTGCACCCCGCCCTGTTCGACGCCGCCCTGCACGCCGCGCACTTCGGCGGCCTCGCCGGGGCCGGGGCCGGCCGGCTCCTGCTGCCGTTCGCCTGGAACGGCGTCAGCCTGCACGCCACCGGGGCGACCGCCCTGCGGGTACGGCTGACCCAGGTGGGACCGCACGCCATCGCGCTGACCGTCGCCGACCCGACCGGCGCCCCGGTGGCCGAGGTGGCCGCCCTGACGATGCGGCCGATCTCCGCCGCCGAGCTGGCCGTCACCGACGACCGTGCCACCCGCGACGCGCTGTTCCGGCTCGACTGGACGCCGCTGCCGCCGGCCGACGCGGCCACCCCGGTCGACGCCGTGGCCGTCGCGCCCGGCCTGGACGGCTTCGGGCTGCACCCCGGGCTGGACGGGCTCGCCGACGCCGTCGACGCGGGACTGGCCCTGCCCGGGGCCGTGCTCGTGCCGCTCGACGCGGAACCCGCGCAGCCCACCCCCCGCGCGGCACGGCACGCCGCCGTCCGCGCCCTCGACCTCGTCCGGCGCTGGCTCACGGAGCCCCGCTGGGCGGCGTCGAGGCTGCTGCTGGTGACCCGGGGCGCGGTGGCCGTGCACCACGCCGGCGAGGTGACCGACCCGGCCGCCGCGGCGGCGTGGGGCCTGGTGCGCTCCGCCCAGTCGGAGAACCCGGGCCAGGTCGTCATCGTCGACGTCGACGGCGACGGGATCGGCCCCGACCAGGTCGCCGCCGTGCTGGCGGCGGACGAGCCGCAGGCCGCGATCCGGGGCGGCACGGCGTACGTGCCACGGCTGGCGCGGGCCGGCTCGGCGGGCGAACTCGCCGCGCCGCCCGCCGCCGCGTGGCGGTTGGACGCGCCGGTGCGGGGCAGCCTGGAGAACCTCACCCTGGTCCCGACCGACGCCGCCGACGCCGTTCTCGGCCCCCGCGAGGTCCGGGTACGCGTCCGCGCCGCCGGCCTGAACTTCCGCGACGTGCTCAACGCGCTCGGCCTCTACCCGGGCGACGCGGGGCCGCTCGGCGGCGAGGGCGCCGGCGAGGTCGTCGAGGTGGGCGCCGAGGTGACCGACCTGCGCCCCGGCGACCGGGTGTTCGGGGTCTTCGTGGGCTGCTTCGGGCCCGTCGCGGTCACCGACCGCCGCCTGCTGGCCCCGATGCCGGCCGGCTGGTCGTACGTCGAGGCCGCCTCCGTGCCGGTGGTCTTCCTGACCGCGTACCACGGCCTGGTCAACCTGGCCGGGCTCGGCCGGGGCGAGTCGGTGCTGGTGCACGCGGCGGCCGGCGGCGTCGGCATGGCCGCCGTGCAGCTCGCCCGGCACCTCGGCGCCGACGTCTACGCCACCGCCAGCCCCGCCAAGTGGGACGCCCTGCGCTCGATGGGCGTCGCCGAGGACCGTATCGCCTCGTCCCGGACCCTCGACTTCGAGAACCGGTTCGCCGAGGCCACCGGCGGACGGGGCGTCGACGTGGTGCTGGACTCGCTGGCCCGCGAGTTCGTCGACGCCTCGCTGCGGCTGCTGCCGCGCGGCGGGCGGTTCATCGAGATGGGCAAGACCGACATCCGCGACGCCGCCCAGGTCGCCGCCGACCACCCGGGGGTGGCCTACACCGCCTTCGACCTGACCCTGGAGGACCCCGACGAGGTGCAGCGCATGCTCGTCGAGCTGCTCGGGCTCTTCGAGCGGGGGACGCTCACCCCGCTGCCCACGCAGGTGTGGGACGTCCGCCAGGCGCCGGAGGCGTTCCGGCACGTCAGCCAGGCCCGGCACGTCGGCAAGGTGGTGCTCACCATGCCCAGGGCGTGGGACCCCGACGGCACCGTGCTGCTGACCGGCGGGACCGGAACCCTGGGTGGGCTGGTCGCCCGGCGGCTGGTCGAGACGCACGGCGTACGGCGGCTGCTGCTGGTCAGCCGCCGCGGCGAGCGGGCCCCTGGCGCGGCCGAGACGATCGCGGAACTGCGCTCCCTGGGCGCCGAGGCCACGGTCGTGGCGGCCGACGTGGCCGACCGGGACAGCCTGGCCCGGGTCCTGGACGCGGTACCGGCCCGGCACCCGTTGACCGCGGTCGTGCACCTCGCCGGGGTGCTCGACGACGGGATCGTCACCGCCCTCACCCCGCAGCGCGTCGACACGGTGTTCGCGCCGAAGCTCGACGCCGCGTGGCACCTGCACGAGCTCACCCGCCACCTCGACCTCGCCGGGTTCGTGCTCTTCTCCTCCGGCGCGGGCGTCTTCGGCGTACCCGGTCAGGCCAACTACGCGGCGGCCAACGCGTTCCTCGACGCGCTCGCCCTGGCGCGCCGGGCCGAGGGCCTGCCGGGCCGGTCGTTCGCCTGGGGACTGTGGGAGCAGGCCAGCGAGATGACCGCCAAGCTGGACCGGACCGACCCCCGGATCACCGCCCGCGACGGGCAGCTCGCGATCCCGTCCGACCTGGGGATGGCCCTGTTCGACGCGGGCCTGCGGCTGGCCGAGCCGGTGCTCGTGCCGACCAGGATCGACGTCGCCGCGCTCGGCGAGCGGGTCGAGCGGCCCCCGGCCCTGCTGCGCGGGCTCATGCGGCGGGAACGGCCGAGCGCCCGGTCGAGCGCCCCGACCGGCGGCGGGCGCACCCTCGCCGACGAACTGGCGGCCCTGGCCGGGCCCGACCGCCACACCCTGGTGGTCGACCTGGTACGCGAGCAGGCGGCGAGCGTGCTCGGGCACGGCAGCCGCGCGGCGGTCGCCCCCGGCCGGGCGTTCAGCCAGATCGGCTTCGACTCGTTGACCGCCGTCGAGCTGCGCAACCGGCTGACCACGGCGACCGGTCTGCGCCTGCCGGCCACGCTGATCTTCGACTACCCGGACCCGAACGAGCTGGCCACGTTCCTGGTGTCGCAGTTGGCGCCGGACACCGGCCCGGAGGTTCCGCCGGTTCTCACGGACCTGGAGAACCTGGAACGGTCACTGACCGAGGCCAGCGTCGAGGCGGAGCTGCACGCCCAGATCGGGTCCCGGCTGGAGGTGCTCATCGCCAAGTGGCGGACGATGCGCGCCGGCTCGGGCGGGGATCCCGACCTCGACCTCGAACTGGCCAGCGACGACGACCTCTTCGACCTCATCGACTCCGAACTCGGTCTCTGATGGCCGCCCGGCCGCGCCGCACGGCGCGAGCCGTCCCTTCCGACACCGTGTCCGACCGACCCCCGAGGAACCGATACCGATGCTGATGACCGACGTCCTGATCGTGGGCTACGGCCCCGTCGGTGAGATGCTCACGATCCTGCTGGCGCAGCGAGGTCTCACCGTCACGGCGGTCGAGCGCTGGGCCACCCCGTACAACTTCCCGCGCGCGGTCTCGTACGACGGGGAGGCGAGCCGCATCCTGGCCGCCGCCGGCGTCGCCGACCGGCTCGGACCGGTGGTGGAGTCGTCGGGCGAGTACACCTTCAAGAACGGCTTCGGCCGGACCCTGCTGCACGTCAAGGTCACCGGCGACGGCCCGATGGGCTGGCCCGACTCGGTCTCCTTCTACCAGCCCGGGCTGGAGGCGCTGCTCGCCGAGCGGGGAGCGGAGCTGCCGGGCGTGACGGTGCTGCGCCCGTACCAGGTGACCGGCCTGGTCGAGCACGACGACCGGGTCGAGGTCACCATCGCCGGCCCGGAGGGCGAGGAGGTCCACGCGGCCCGCTGGGTCGTCGGCTGCGACGGGGCCAACAGCTTCGTCCGGGAACACCTGGGCAGCGACGTCACCGACCTCGGCTTCACGTACGACTGGCTGGTCTGCGACGTCGTGCCGCACGAGGCCCGCGAGTTCAAGCCGAACAACCTCCAGGTCTGCGACCCGGCGCGCCCCCGCACGGCCGTGTCGGCCGGCCCGGGGCACCGGCGGTGGGAGTTCATGCGGGTGCCGGGGGAGAGCCGGGAGGAGTTCGAGACCGTCGAGAGCGTGTGGCGGCTGCTCGGCCTCTTCGACATCACGCCCGACAACGCGACCCTGGAACGGTACGGCGTCTACACCACCCAGGCGTGCTCGGCCGACCGTTGGCGGTCCAACCGGATCCTGATCGCCGGCGACGCGGCGCACGTGATGCCGCCGTTCATGGGGCAGGGCATGAGCTCGGGTTTCCGCGACGCCCTCAACCTCGCCTGGAAGCTCGACCTGGTGCACCGCGGCCTGGCCGAGGAGGCGCTGCTGGACACCTACCAGGAGGAGCGCTGCGCGCACGTGCAGCACGCCATCCGGATGTCCATGGACTCGGGCACGGTGATCTGCGAGACCGACCGCACCGCCGCCGCCGGCCGGGACTCCGTCATGCTCGCCGAACTGCGCCGACGCACCTCCCGGCCGCGTACCCGTTCCCTGCTGGAGCCCCTGGCCGGCGGGGTCCTGCACGCCCGTACGGCCGAGGCCCCGGCGGCCGGCGCGGGCGTGCCGATGCCGCAGGGCCGCGTCGAGGTCGACGGGCGCGCCGGCCTCTTCGACGAGGTCGTCGGCACCGGCTTCGTCCTGGTCTGCGCCGAGGACCCCGACGACCTGCTCGACGCGGACGCCCGGGCCTTCCTGGACTCGCTCGACGCCCGGGTCGTCCGGGTCGTCCCCGCCGGCGCGCCCGCCCCCGGGCCCGGCGCCGCGCCGACCGCCTTCGACCTCGACGACGTGTACCTGTCCCACCTCAAGCGGTACGACGCCGTCGCGGTGCTCGTCCGGCCCGACTTCTACGTCTTCGGCACGGCAGCCGACCCGGCCGGTGTACCCGCGCTCGTCGAGGACCTGCGCCAGCAGGTCCGGCGCGGCTGATCGGCATCCACCCCTCGGAAGGAACCCACATGTTCGAGAACCTGAAGATCGCCGGCCGGGCGATCCGCACGGTCTTCACCGCCGACCCCATCACCCGGGTCCGGCGCTTCTACGAGATCCAGTCGCCCGACGTCGAGTTCGCGGCCCGCCGCACGCACTACATGAACGTGGGCTACTGGGAGGACGGCGTCACCGACCTCGACACGGCCGCCGAGGCGCTGGCCGACAAGCTGGCCGACGCCGCCGGGCTCAAGCCGGACGACACCGTCCTCGACGTGGGCTTCGGCTACGCCGACCAGGACTTCAAGTGGCTGCGCGAGCGCCGGGTCGCCAAGGTGTACGGGCTCAACATCACCCCGCACCACGTCGAGGCGGCGCAGCGCCGGGCGCAGGAGGAGGGCCTCGCGGACCGCACCGACTTCCGGCTGGGCAGCGCCACCGAACTGCCCTTCGAGGACAACACCTTCGACCGGGTCGTCGCCCTGGAGTCGGCCTTCCACTTCTACCCGCGCAGCGCGTTCTTCGCCGAGGCGCTGCGGGTGCTGCGCCCGGGTGGCGTGCTGGCCACGGCCGACATCATCCCTGTCAGCGGAGACGTCGTCCGCGCGGCCATCCAGTCCGGCCCGCTGAGCTTCGTCAAGTTCAGCATCCCGAAGGAGAACTGGCACGACCGGGACACGTACCGGCAGGAGCTGGTCGAGGCCGGCTTCGCCAACCCGGAGGTGCACTCGATCAAGGAGCGCACCTGGGAGGGCTGGCGGGCGTACATGGCGGGACGGACCAACGACCCCGAGTTCCGCGCCGTCGTCAAGCCCGCCGTACGCAAGAGCATGGCCGCGCACTGGAAGAACCAGGACCTCATGAAGCGCGAGATGGCGCAGCTCGACTACGTGATCGCGGTCGGCCACAAGCGGTGACGCCCCGCACGGACGAGGGGCCCGCCGACCGGTCGTGACACCGGTGGACGGGCCCCTCGTCCGTGGGATCAGACGGCGGGCGCCGCGGTCAGGGCCGTCGAGATGGCCCGCAGGACCGCCGGCTGGTGCTCGGCCAGGAAGAAGTGCCCGCCCGGGTAGACCTTCAGGTCGAACGGCCCGGTGGTGTGGGTCGACCAGGCCCGGGCCTCCTCGACCGTCGTCTTCGGGTCGTCGTCGCCGGTGAAGACGGTGATCGGGCAGCTCAGCGGCGGACCCGGCCGGTAGGTGTAGGTCTCCGCCGCCCGGTAGTCGCTGCGGATCGCCGGCAGCGCGGCCCGCAGCATCTCCGGGTCCCCGAGGACGGCGGAGTTGGTGCCGCTGAGCTTCCGGACGTCGGCCAGCAGGCCCTCGTCGTCGAGCAGGTGCACCGTCTCGTGCCGCGCCTGCGACGGCGCACGGCGTCCGGACGCGAACAGGTGCGCCGCCGTACCGCCGTCCTGCTCGATCAGCCGGGCGAGTTCGAAGCCGACGCTGGCCCCCATGCTGTGCCCGAAGATGGCCAACGGCTCGTCCAGCCACGGCCGCAGCACGGTGAAGACCTCCCGCGCGAGCTGGTGGATGTCACCGATGCACTTCTCGTGGCGGCGGTCCTGCCGGCCCGGGTACTGGATCGACAGCACCTCGACGGCGGGGGAGAGGCTGCGGGAGACGGGGAAGTAGAAACTGGCCGACCCGCCGGCGTGGGGCAGGCACACCAACCGCCTGGCGCCACCCGGAGCCGGGTGGAAGCGTCGCACCCACAAGCCGTTGTCGGTATTTGGCGTGGTCATCCTTGGCGGTCCTTCCAGCGGCTGCGTTTCCCGACCGGATCTGCACGGACCCGGTCGAGGCGACGCTAGTGCGACGGGTGGGGACCGGACACCCCTAGCTGGCCCGTTGCCTGGTTAGGGGTTGTCCGCGCTCGCGCACACCCAATAACTTCTCCCCGCAGATGGGGATCTGCGTGGCTCTCGGCCGAGCGAGCCGAACGACAGATACAGGTGTCGCCTGAGACTTCTGCGCATTCGTACCGTCGCTTACGTCGAGTCTCCGCCGTGAATCGCGATGGGCTGGGTTGATGGACACCGAAGACAAGCTCCGGGAGTACCTGAAGAGAGTCACCGCCGACCTGCGGCGGACCCGGCAACGGCTCCGTGACGTCGAGGCCGATGCGCAGCAGCCCATCGCGATCGTCGGCACCGGCTGCCGGTTCCCGGGCGGCGTACGCACGGCCGAGGAGCTGTGGGACCTCGTCGCGGCCGGCGGCGACGCCATCGCCTCCTTCCCCACCGACCGTGGCTGGGACCTGGACGCGCTCTACGACCCCGAGCGCTCCCGGCCGGGCACCTCCTCGGTACGCGAGGGCGGCTTCGTGCCCGACGCCGCCGAGTTCGACCCCCGGCTGTTCGGCGTCTCGCCGCGCGAGGCCCTCGCCATGGACCCGCAGCAGCGGCTGCTGCTGGAGACCTCGTGGGAGGCCGTCGAGTCGGCGGGCATCGACCCCACCAGCCTGAGGGGCGCCCGCGTCGGGGTGTTCGCCGGCATGACCCACAGCGGGTACGCCCACCCGCCGGAGACCCCGCCGGCGGGCGTCGAGGACTACCTGGGTCTCGGCAACGCGGGCAGCATCGCCTCGGGTCGGGTGGCGTACTCGTTCGGTTTCGAGGGGCCGGCGGTGACGGTGGACACGGCGTGTTCGTCGTCGCTGGTGGCGTTGCACCTGGCGGTGCAGGCGCTGCGGTCGGGCGAGTGCGACCTCGCCCTGGCCGGCGGCGTGACGGTGATGCCCACCCCGGCGGTGTTCGTCGACTTCACCCGGCAGGGCAACCTCTCCCCGGTGGCCCGGTGCCGGGCGTTCGCCGACGCGGCGGACGGCACGGCGCTCGCCGAGGGCGTCGGAATGCTGCTGGTGCAGCGCCTGGCGGACGCGCAACGCGACGGCCGCCAGATCCTGGCGGTGGTACGCGGCACGGCCGTGAACCAGGACGGCGCGTCGAACGGGTTGACGGCGCCGAACGGCCCCTCCCAGCAGCGGGTGATCCGGCAGGCCCTCGCGAGTGCGGGTCTGTCCACGGCCGACGTGGACGTGGTGGAGGCGCACGGCACCGGCACGACGCTGGGCGACCCCATCGAGGCGCAGGCTCTGCTGGCGACGTACGGGCAGGGCCGGGATGCGCCGTTGTTGCTGGGGTCGGTGAAGTCGAACATCGGTCACACGCAGGCGGCTGCCGGGGTGGCCGGGATCATCAAGATGATCTCGGCGATGCGGACGGGTGTGGTGCCGGCGACTCTGCACGTGGACGCGCCGTCGTCGCACGTGGACTGGGCGTCCGGTGCCGTGGAGCTGGTGACGCGGACGCGTGAGTGGCCGGCGGTGGAGCGTCCCCGTCGGGCGGGTGTGTCGTCGTTCGGCATCTCCGGCACGAACGCCCACGTGATTCTGGAACAGCCGGAACCCGAGACCGATCCCGAGATCGAGGCGGAACCGGCGGCGGGCCCCCTGGGGTTGCCGGTGCCGTGGGTGGTGTCGGGTCGCTCGGAGCGTGCTCTGGCGGGTCAGGCGGCGCGGTTGGCGTCGTTCGTGCGGGACCGCGCTGATCTTGCGGTGGCGGACGTGTCGTGGTCGTTGGCGACGACCCGGGCGGCGCTGGAGCACCGCGCGGTGGTGTGGGGCTCGGACGTCGACGACCTGGTCGCCGGTCTGTCGGCTGTCGCCGAGGGCGGGCCGGCGGTGTCGGGTGTGGTGTCGGCGGGCCGCCGGGCGGTGTTGTTCACGGGTCAGGGCTCGCAGCGCGCCGGCATGGGCCGGGAGCTGTACGACGCGTTCCCCGTCTTCGCGGCGTCCTTCGACGCGGTGTGCGCGGAGATCGATCCGCGTCTGCCGCGCGGGTTGCGCGAGGTGGTGTTCGCGGAGGCGGGTTCGGCTGACGCCGGCCTGCTGGATCAGACCGTCTTCGCGCAGGCGGGCCTGTTCGCGGTCGAGGTGGCGTTGTGGGAGCTGCTCGCGTCGTGGGGCGTGCGGGCCGACTACCTGGCGGGTCACTCGATCGGTGAGGTGACGGCGGCGTACGTGTCGGGAATGCTGTCCCTGCCGGACGCGTGCACGCTGGTGGCGGCGCGGGGCCGGTTGATGCAGGCGTTGCCGGCCGGCGGCGTGATGGCGGCCGTCGGCGCGTCGGAGGAGGCTGTCGCCGAGCTGATCGGGGCGTCGGGTGCGGCGGTGGACGTCGCGGCGGTCAACGGTCCCGCGTCGGTGGTGGTCTCGGGTGCCGCCGGCGAGGTGGCCCCGGTGGTGGCGACCGCCCGTGAGCGGGGTTGGCGGGTCAAGGAGCTGTCGGTCAGTCACGCGTTCCACTCCCGCCTGATGGAGCCGATGCTCGACGAATTCCGGTCGGTGGTGGCGGGGCTGGACTGGCAGCCGCCGAGGATCCCGATCGTGTCGAACGTGACGGGCGCGGTGGCGGACGCCGCAGAGATCACCGATCCCAGCTACTGGGTGCGGCACGTGCGGCAGTCCGTGCGGTTCGCCGACGCCGTACGGACCCTGCACGAGCAGGACGTGACGCACTTCCTGGAGGTCGGCCCCGACGCCGTGCTCACCGCGATGGCCCAGGACTGCGTCGAGGCGACCGGCGACGTCCAGTTCACCGCCACGCTGCGAGCCAACCACCCCGAGCCCGACACGCTGCGCACCGCCCTCGCCGAGCGGTACGTCACCGGCGGCCACGTCGACTGGACCGGATACCTCACCGCTGCCGGGGCACGCCCCCGCACGGTCGCCCTGCCCACGTACGCCTTCGACCACCAGCGCTACTGGCTCAACACCACCGACGGCGGCGCGGGCGCGCCCGGGCTCGGCGTCCGCCCCGTCGACCACGCGCTGCTCGGCGCCGCCGTACGCGTGGCCGACGACGACGTACGGCTCTTCGGCACCGAACTCTCCGCGCGTACCCACCCGTGGCTCGCCGAGCACGTCGTCTGGGACTCGGTCGTGGTGCCCGGCGCCGCCCTGGTCGAGATGGTCCTGCACGCGGGCGCGCAGGTCGGCTGCGACGCCCTCGACGAGCTGACCCTGGAGGCGCCGCTGGCGCTCACCGGGCAGGACGCCCGGTCGGTGCAGGTGAAGCTGGGCACGGCGGACGAGGAGGGACGCCGGCCGGTCACCATCCACTCGCGGGCCGCCGCCGACCCGGACGGGGAGTGGGACCGCCACGCGGCAGGCGTCCTCGCACCCGCCGCACCGCAGCCCGACGGGGCCGAGCCGGGGCCCTGGCCGCCCACGTCCGGCACCGCCGTCGCGGTCGACGAGGTCTACACCGAGCTGTCCCGCCTGGGCGTCGAGTACGGCCCGCTCTTCCGTGGCCTGCGCGCCGTCTGGCGTACCGAGGACGAGGTGTGCGCCGAGGTGGCGGTGCCCGACGGCACCGAGGTCGCCGGCTTCGGCATCCACCCCGCCCTGCTGGACGCGGCCCTGCACGTCGTCGGCCTGCTCGACGCCGACCAGGAGGCGTCCGGCGTACGCCTGCCCTTCGCCTGGACCGGCGTCACCCTCTCGGCGGTCGGCGCGACCACGCTGCGGGTACGCGCCCGGCGCAGCGGCGGCGGGGTCACCCTGACCCTGGCCGACCCGGCCGGCGCCCCCGTCGCCCGGATCGGCTCCCTGGTCTCCCGCCCCGTGACCGCCGAGCAGGTACGCGGCGCCGACGCGGGCGTCGACTCCCTGTACGACGTCGCCTGGCAGAGCGTCCCGGCGGGCGCCCCGGCGACCGCTGGCGCGGTGCTCCTCGGCGACGCCCCGTCCGACCTGGCGGCACTCGCCCGGTACGGGCTCGCCGAGCTGGCCGACGCGGTCGACGTCGGCCTGCTCGACACGGAGCTGGTGCTGCTCGCCGCGTACGCCGACGACGAGCGCGCCCCGGTCCCCACCGCCACCCGGACCCGGCTCGCCGCCGTGCTGACCGTCGTGCAGGGCTGGCTCGCCGACGACCGGCTGGCGGAGCGGCAACTGGTCGTGCTGACCCGGGGGGCCGTCCCCGCCGGCGACACCGGCCGCACGACCGACCTCCCCGGCGCGGCGGTCTGGGGCCTGCTGCGCTCGGCCCAGGCGGAACACCCCGGCCGCTTCGTGCTGGTGGACCTCGACGAGGCGCGGCGACCGGAGCCCGGCACAGTGGACCTGGTGGCCCGCGCGGTCGCCACCGGCGAACCCCAGCTGGCGGTCAGGGACGAGCGGGTGCTGGCACCCCGGCTCACGCCCGCCGTTCTCGACCCGGCGCTGGGCGCCGACCTCGACCCCGACGGGACGGTCCTGGTCACCGGGGCCACCGGCGCCCTCGGCGGCCTGCTGGCCCGGCACCTGGTCGGCACGCACAAGGTGCGCCGGCTGCTGCTCGTCAGCCGGCGCGGATCGGACGCCCCCGGCGCGGCGGAGCTGCTGACCGAGCTGACCGCGCTGGGCGCGCAGGTCCGGTTGGCGGCCGGCGACGTGGCGGACCGGGACTCCCTCGCCGCACTGCTGGCCGGCGTCCCCGCCGAGCACCCGCTCACCGGCGTGGTCCACGCCGCCGGCGTCCTCGACGACGCGGTGATCTCGGCGCTGACCCCCGGGCGGATGTCCGCCGTGCTCTCCGCCAAGGCCGACGCCGCCTGGCACCTGCACGAGCTGACCCGGGGGCGGAACCTGGCGATGTTCGTCCTCTTCTCGTCGGTCGCCGGCGTTCTCGGCGGCCCCGGGCAGGGCAACTACGCCGCCGCGAACGCCTTCCTGGACGGCCTCGCCCAGCACCGGCGCGCCGCGGGCCTCGCCGCCACCTCCCTGGCCTGGGGGCTCTGGGCCGCCGACAGCGGAATGACCGGCGCCCTCGACGCCGCCCAGCGGCAGCGGATGAGCCGCAACGGCCTCCACCCGCTCGACACCGACCAGGCGCTGCGCCTCTTCGACGCCAGCCTGCGCGGCGGCCGCCCCCACCTGGTGCCGGCGCTGCTCGACCCCGCCGCGCTGCGCCGCCAGGCCGACGCCGGCCAGCTCCCGGCGCCGCTGCGCGGCCTGGTCCGGGCCCGGCGGCGCGTCGTCGCCGGCGGCGACGGCGGCGGACCGTCCTTCGCGCAGCGCCTGGCCGGCACGCCCGAGGCAGAGCGCGGCCGGCTGGTGGAGGACCTGGTCAAGGCGCAGGTCATCGAGGTGCTCGGCTACCCGCCGGCCACCGTCGTGCCCTCCGGGCAGACGTTCACCGGCCTCGGCTTCGACTCGCTGACGGCGGTGGAGCTGCGTAACCGGCTGACCGCCCTCACCGGGATCCGGCTGCCGGCGAGCCTGATCTTCGACTGCCCCACGCCCGCCGCCCTCGCCGACTTCCTGCTTGTCGACGCCGCCCCGCCGGCGCCCGAGGCGGGCCTGCTGGCCGAGCTGGACCGGCTGGAGGCCGCGTTCGCCGCGACCGGGCCGGAGGAGCTGGAACGACTGGCCGGCGACGACGAGACGCGGACCGCCGTGGCGGTCCGCCTCCGGGCGCTGGTCACCAGGTGGAGCGACGCCACCGATCGGTTGGCCGACGTCAGCCAGGCCCTCGACGAGGCCTCGGACGACGAGCTGTTCGACTTCATCGACCAGAAGTTCGGCCGATCCTGACCACGAGTCCGCCGCTTGCCCCTTAGCGACAGGTGATCAACCCGATGGCGAACGAAGCCAAGCTCCGCGAGTACCTCAAGCGCGTCACCGCTGACCTGCACGAGACCAGCGAACGCCTGAGGGCCGTCGACGAGCAGAACCACGAGCCGATCGCGATCGTGGGGATGGCCTGCCGCTACCCGGGCGGGGTGCGGACCCCCGAGGCCCTGTGGCGGCTGGTCGAGTCCGGCGTCGACGCCGTCACGCCGTTCCCCGCGGACCGGGGCTGGGACGTGGAGAACCTCTACGACCCGGACCCGGACGCGCACGGCAAGTCGTACACCCGCGAGGGTGGCTTCCTGCACGACGCCGGCGAGTTCGACGGCGGGTTCTTCGGCATCTCGCCGCGCGAGGCGCTGGCGATGGACCCGCAGCAGCGGCTGCTGCTCGAGGTCGCCTGGGAGGCGGTCGAGCGGGCCGGCATCGCCGCCGACTCGCTCAAGGGCAGCCGCACCGGCGTCTTCACCGGCGTCATGTACCACGACTACGTCTCCCGGCTGAACGGCGTGCCGGAGGAGGTCGAGGCGTTCGTCGGCACCGGCAACCACGGCAGCGTCGTCTCCGGCCGCATCGCGTACACCTTCGGGTTCGAGGGCCCGGCGGTGACCGTCGACACCGCCTGCTCGTCCTCGCTGGTGGCGATGCACCTCGCCGTGCAGGCCCTGCGCTCCGGCGAGTGCACGCTCGCGCTGGCCGGCGGTGTCACCGTCATGTCCAGCCCCGACACGTTCGTCGGCTTCAGCCGCCAGCGCGGCCTGTCCCCGGACGGGCGCTGCAAGTCCTTCGCCGCCGCCGCCGACGGCACCGGCTGGAGCGAGGGCGCCGGCCTGCTGCTGCTGGAACGGCTCTCCGACGCCCAGCGCAACGGCCACCCGGTGCTCGCCGTCGTCCGTGGCACGGCCGTCAACCAGGACGGCGCCTCCAACGGCCTCACCGCGCCGCACGGCCCGTCCCAGCAGCGGGTGATCCGCCAGGCCCTCGCGAACGCCCGGCTCTCCCCGGCCGACGTGGACGCGGTGGAGGCCCACGGCACCGGCACCCGCCTCGGCGACCCCATCGAGGCGCAGGCGCTGCTCGCCACGTACGGCCGGGACCGGGCCGAGGACCAGCCCCTCTGGCTCGGCTCGATCAAGTCCAACCTCGGGCACACCCAGGCCGCGGCCGGCGTCGCCGGCGTGATCAAGATGGTCATGGCGATGCGCCACGGCGTCCTGCCGCGGACCCTGCACGTCGACGAGCCGTCCCCGCACGTCGACTGGTCGGCCGGGGCGGTGAGCCTGCTCCGGGAGCCGCGCCCGTGGCCGCGCGGCACCCGGCCCCTGCGGGCCGGCGTCTCCTCCTTCGGCGTCAGCGGCACCAACGCCCACGTCATCGTCGAGGCCGCCCCGCCCGCCCCGCAGCCGGCCGCCGGCACCGACGCCGTCGCCGGGCCCGACCCGCTGCCGTGGGTCGTCTCCGCGCGCAGCGCCGCCGCGCTCGGCGCCCAGGCCGACCGGCTGCGCTCCTGGCTCGCCGAGCACCCCGACGCCGCGCCGGCCGCCGTGGGCCGGGCCCTGGCCACCGGCCGGTCCGTCCTCGAACACCGGGCGGTGCTGCTCGGGGCCGACCGGGACGAGTTGGTCGCCGGGCTCGGCGCGCTCGCCGACGGCGTCCCGGCGGCGTCCGTGCGGCGCGGGGTCGCCAGCCCCACCCGCGTCGCCGTGCTCTGCACCGGGCAGGGCGCCCAGCGCGTCGGCATGGGCCGACAGTTGTACGCGGCGTTCCCGGTCTTCGCCGCGGCCTTCGACGCCGCCTGCGCCGAACTGGACAAGCACCTCGACCGCCCCGTACGCGCCGTGCTCGACGGTCCCGCCGAGGTGCTCGACCGCACCGGCTACGCCCAGGCGGCGCTGTTCGCCGTCGAGGTGGCGGCCTACCGGCTCGTCGAGTCCTGGGGCGTCGTGCCGGACTTCGTGGCCGGCCACTCGGTCGGCGAGGTGGCCGCCGCGCACGTCGCCGGCGTGCTGTCGCTGCCCGACGCCGCGCGCCTGGTCGCCGCCCGGGGCACCCTGATGCAGGCCCTGCCCACCGGCGGGGCGATGGTGTCGATCCGCGCCACCGAGGCGGAGGTGCGCGCGCACCTGGACACCGCCGGCGAGGCGGCCGGCGCCGGCCTGGCCGCCGTCAACGGCCCGGAGTCCGTCGTCGTCTCCGGCGACGAGGACGCCGTGCTGGCGGTCGCCGCACACTTCGCGGCCCTCGGCCGCAGCACGAAGCGGCTGCGGGTCAGCCACGCCTTCCACTCCGCCCGGATGGACCCGATGCTCGACGCGTTCGGCGACGTGCTCGGGCAGCTGACCTTCGCCGCGCCCCGGATCCCCGTGGTCTCCACCGTGACGGGCGCGGTGCTCGACCCCGACGAGGTGCGCTCCCCGGCGTACTGGCTGCGCAACGTCCGCGACACGGTCCGCTTCGAGGCGGCCGTGGCCACCCTGCGTGAACTCGGGGTGGGCGCGTACGTCGAGGTGGGGCCGGGCGGGGTGCTCTCCGCGCTGACCCAGGAGATCGTCGGCGCGGACCAGGCGGTGTGCGCCCCGATGCTGCGCGCCGACCACGACGAGGCGGCGACCGCGCTGGCCGCCGCCGCCACCGTGTGGGCCCGGGGCGTGCCGGTGGACTGGGCGGCCCTGTTCGACGGCCCGCCCGTGTCGGTCGACCTGCCCACGTACGCGTTCCAGCGCGAGCGCTACTGGCTGCTGCCCCTGCCGCAGGCCGCCGACGTGACCGCCGCCGGACTGACCCCGACCGGCCACCCGCTGCTCGGCGCGGTGTTCCGCTCGGCCGACGGCGACGAGGTGACGCTCACCGGCCGGCTGTCGGTGGAGAGCCAGCCCTGGCTGGCCGAGCATGCCGTACGCGACGTGGTGCTCTTCCCCGGAACCGGCTTCGTGGAGCTGGCGCTGCGCGCCGGCGCGGAGGTCGGCGCCGACCGGCTCGCCGAGCTGACCCTCCAGGCGCCGCTGGTGCTGCCGGAGACCGGCGGCGTCGACGTGCAGGTCGCCGCCGAGCGTGCCGGCGGCGAGGCGTGGCAGTTGACGGTCCACGCCCGCCGCTCCGGCACCGACGACCTGTGGGTCCGGCACGCCACCGGCCTGCTCGCCCCGGCGCACGAGGACGGCGGCGCCACGCTGGCGGACTGGCCGCCGACCGGTGCCACCGCCCTGGACGTGTCGGAGCTGACCGGGCGGGCGGCGCGGGCCGGGTTCGCGTACGGCCCCGCCTTCCAGGGGCTGCGCGCCGCCTGGCGGGTCGGCACCGACGTGTACGCCGAGGTGGCGCTGCCCGAGCCGGCGGCCGACGAGGCCGGCGCGTACGGGCTGCACCCGGCGCTGCTCGACGCCGCCGTGCAGGCGGTCGGGCTCGGCATCGTCGACCCCGGCGAGGCCCGGCTGCCGTTCGCCTGGTCGGACGTGACGCTGTCCGCCCACGGCGCGGACACGCTGCGGGTACGGCTGACCCCCACCGGCGCGGACACGGTGGCCATGCTGGTCGCGGACGCCGCCGGCGAACCCGTCGCCCGGGTCGGCTCCCTGGTGCTGCGGCCCCTGCCGGCCGGGGAACTCACCTCCGGCGGGTCCCCGTGGCGTCGCTCGCTGTTCCGCCTCGACTGGCCCCGGCACGCCGGCGGCGTGGGCGCGCCCGACGGCACGACCTGGGCGGTGCTCGGCGACCGCCCCGCGCCGCTGCCGTCCGGCGTGACCGCCGCCCGGCACGCCGACCTCGACGCGCTCTGCGACGCGGGGGTACCCGACGTCGTGCTGTACCCGGTGGCCGGCGCCGCCGCGACCGGCCCCGGCCCGGTCCACGACCTGCTCGCCGAGGTCCTCGCCGTGCTCCAGGGCTGGCTCGCCGCCGAGCGCCACACCGGCGGGTCCCGGCTGGTCGTCCTCACCAGCGGCGCCGTCGCCGTGGACGACGACGCCGACGTCGCCGACCTGGCCGGCGCCGCCGTGTGGGGCCTGCTCCGGTCCGCCCAGGCCGAACACCCCGGCCGGTTCCTCGTCGTCGACCTCGACGAGGAGGAGAGCTCCGCGTCCGCCCTCGCCGGCCTGCTGTCGGCCGACGAGCCGCAGGCGGCGGTGCGCGACGGCGTGGTCCGGGTGCCCCGGCTCGTCGCCGCCCCGGAACCCGACGCGCCGGCGCCGGCGCTGGACCCGGACGGCACGGTGCTGGTCACCGGCGGCACCGGTGCCCTGGGCGCGCTCGTCGCCCGCCACCTGGTCACCCGGCACGGGGTCCGCCACCTGGTGCTGACCAACCGGCGCGGGCCCGCCGCGGCCGGCGCCGCCGACCTGCTCGCCGACCTCGCCGACCTGGGGGCCACCGCGACGGTCGAGGCGTGCGACGCCGCCGACCCCGACGCCCTCGCCGCGCTGCTCGACCGGATCGACCCGGCGCACCCGCTGACCGGCGTGGTGCACACCGCCGGCGTGCTGGCCGACCGCACCCTGACCTCGCTCACCGCCGAGTCCCTCGACGAGGTGCTCCGGCCGAAGGTGGACGCCGCCGCGCACCTGCACGAGCTGACCGCCGCCCACGGCCTCGCGCTCTTCGTCACCTACTCGTCGGCGGCCGGCGTGACCGGCAGCCCCGGCCAGGCCAACTACGCGGCGGCCAACGCCTTCCTGGACGCGCTCGCCCACCGGCGGCGGGCTGCGGGCCTCCCCGCACACTCCCTGGCCTGGGGGCCGTGGGTCGAGTCGGGCGGCGGCATGACCGCCGGCCTCGACCGGGCCGACACCGACCGGCTGGCCCGCGCGGGCGTACGGCCGCTTCCCGAGGCGGACGGCCTCGCGCTCTTCGACGCCGCTCTGCTGACCGGCCTGCCCACGACGGTGCCGATGGCGCTGGACGGCCCGGCGCTGCGCGCCCAGGCCGAGGCGGGCACCCTGCCGTCGGTCCTGCGCGGCCTGGTCCGCGCGCCCCGGCGTCGCGCCGCCCGGTCGGGCCCGGCGGAGACCGCCGCCCTGACCGAACGGCTGGCCGGGCTCGACCGCGAGGAGCGCGCCGCGGCCCTGCTGCGGCTCGTCCTCGACCAGGTCGCGGCGGTGCTGGGGTACGCCGACGCCGCCGCCGTCGAGGCCGGACGCCCGTTCACCGAGCTGGGCTTCGACTCGCTGACCGCCGTCGAGCTGCGCAACCGGCTGGGCGCGGTGACCGGCCTGCGCCTGCCGGCGACCCTGGTCTTCGACCACCCGACCCCGCTCGCCCTGGCCGAGCACCTGGACGCCGAGACCGGGACCGCCGCCGGTGCGCCGCCGGCCCCGGTCGCCGCCGTCGCGGCGCTCGACGAGCCGATCGCGATCGTCGGCATGAGCTGCCGCTACCCGGGCGGCGTACGCAGCCCCGAGCAGTTGTGGGACCTCCTCGTGGCCGGTGGGGACGGCATCACCGGCTTCCCCGCCGACCGGGGCTGGGACGTCGACGACCTGTACGACCCGTCCGGCGCGCGCCGGGGCAGCAGCTACGCCCGCGAGGGCGGCTTCCTGGCCGACGCCGGCGACTTCGACGCCGACCTGTTCAAGATCTCGCCGCACGAGGCGCTCGCCATGGATCCGCAGCAGCGGCTGCTGCTGGAGACCTCGTGGGAGGCCATCGAGGACGCCCGGATCGACCCGCTCGCGCTGCGGGGCCGCCCCGTCGGCGTGTTCGCCGGCATGATGTACCACAACCACGCCGCCGGGCTGGCCGACGTTCCGGAGGCCCTCGACGGCTACCTCGGCGTCGGCACCGCCAGCAGCGTGTTGTCGGGCCGGGTGGCGTACTCGTTCGGCTTCGAGGGGCCGGCGGTGACGGTGGACACGGCGTGTTCGTCGTCGCTGGTGGCGTTGCACCTGGCGGTGCAGGCGCTGCGGTCGGGCGAGTGCGACCTGGCGCTGGCCGGCGGCGTCACCGTGATGGCGACCCCGGAGACGTTCATCGACTTCTCCCGGCAGCGGGGCATGGCCCCCGACGGCCGGTGCAAGTCGTTCTCGGACGCGGCGGACGGCACGGGCTGGTCCGAGGGCGTCGGCGTGCTGCTGGTGCAGCGGCTGTCGGACGCGCGGCGCGACGGGCGCCGGGTCCTCGCGGTCGTGCGGGGCACGGCCGTCAACCAGGACGGCGCGTCGAACGGGTTGACGGCGCCGAACGGCCCCTCGCAGCAGCGGGTGATCCGCCAGGCCCTCGCGAACGCCCGGCTGGGCGTCGCCGACGTCGACGTCGTGGAGGCGCACGGCACGGGCACGACGCTGGGCGACCCCATCGAGGCCCAGGCGCTGCTCGCCACGTACGGGCAGGACCGCGACGACCGGGACGCGCTGCTGCTGGGGTCGGTGAAGTCGAACATCGGCCACACGCAGGCCGCCGCCGGGGTGGCGGGCGTCATCAAGATGATCATGGCCATGCGGTACGGGACCGTGCCGGCGACGCTGCACGTGGACGAGCCCTCGTCGCACGTGGACTGGTCGTCGGGCGCTGTGGAGCTGGTGACGCAGGCGCGTGAGTGGCCGGGTGTGGGCCGTGCGCGCAGGGCGGCCGTGTCGTCGTTCGGCATCTCCGGCACGAACGCCCACGTGATCATCGAACAGGCGGAGCCGGAGCCCGCCGCGGCGTCTGCCGCAGCCGTCGGGTTGCCGGTGCCGTGGATGCTGTCGGGGCGCTCCGAGCGGGGCCTGGCGGGTCAGGCGGCGCGGTTGGCGTCGTTCGTGCGCGATCGTGGCCTGTCGCCGGTGGACGTGTCGTGGTCGTTGGCGACGACCCGGGCGGCGTTGGAGCATCGCGCGGTGGTGTGGGGCTCGGACGCGGACGAGCTGGTTGCCGGTCTGTCGGCGGTGGCCGAGGGCCGGTCGTCGGGTGTGGTGTCGGCGGGTCGCCGGGCGGTGTTGTTCACGGGTCAGGGTTCGCAGCGCGTCGGGATGGGCCGGGAGCTGTATGACGCGTTCCCGGTCTTTGCGGCGTCGTTCGACGAGGTGTGCGCGCGTTTCGACGGCTTGTTGCCGCGTTCGCTGGGCGAGGTGGTGTTCGCGGAGCCGGGTTCGGAAGCTGCTGCTCTGTTGGATCAGACCGTCTTTGCGCAGGCGGGGTTGTTCGCGGTCGAGGTGGCGTTGTGGGAGCTGTTCTCGTCGTGGGGTGTGCGGGCGGACTACCTGGCGGGTCACTCGATCGGTGAGGTGACGGCGGCGTACGTGTCGGGGATGTTGTCCCTGGCGGACGCGTGTGTCCTGGTGGCGGCGCGGGGCCGGTTGATGCAGGCGCTGCCCGCCGGCGGTGTGATGGCGGCGGTCGGCGCGCCCGAGACCGTGGTGCGGGAGATCATCGACGCTGCGGGTGCGGCGGTCGACGTCGCGGCGGTCAACGGTCCCGCGTCGGTGGTCGTCTCGGGTGCCGCCGGCGAGGTGGCGTCGGTGGTGGCGGCCTGTCGTGAGCGGGGTTGGCGGACGAAGGACCTGGCGGTCAGTCACGCGTTCCACTCGCGGTTGATGGAGCCGATGCTGGACGAGTTCCGGTCGGTGGTGGCGGGGCTGGACTGGCGGTCGCCGCGGGTGCCGATCGTGTCGAACGTGACGGGCGCGGTGGCGGACGCCGCAGAGATCACCGAGCCCGGCTACTGGGTGCGGCACGTACGGCAGCCGGTGCGGTTCGCCGACGGTGTGGCGGCGCTGCGGGCGCACGGGGTGGACACCTTCCTGGAGATCGGCCCGGACGCGACGTTGACGGCGATGGTGGCGGAGATCGTCGCGGATGCGGCGGTGCGGCGGGTTCCGGCGTCGCGGCGGGACCAGCCGGAGGTCGCCGCGGTGACGGCGGCGTTGGGGCAGCTGTGGGTGGCGGGCGTGCCGGTCGACTGGGCTGCCTACCACGGTCAGACCGGCGCCCGGCCGCACGCGGTCGACCTGCCCACCTACACCTTTGACCATCGACGTTACTGGATCAATGCCGCGACGCGGTCCTACCGTCCCCCCGCCGCCCGGCGTACCGCCGCCGACGAGGACTTCTGGCGGGCGATCGAGGCGGAGGACCTGACGACCCTCGCCGAGAGCCTGGCCGTCGACGCCGACGCCCCGCTCGCGGACGTGCTGCCGGCGCTGTCCACCTGGCGACGCCGCCGGGACGCCGAAGCGGCCCTCGACTCCTGGCGCTACCGGGTGGCCTGGCAGCCGCTCGCGGACGACGCCGCCCGCGCCGAGGCGACCGACTTCCTGCTCGTCGTACCGGCCGACGCCGACGCGGCCGTGACGGACTGGGCCGCCGCCCTCGGCGCCGCCGGCGGGCGGATCGTCGAGGTCGACGCCGCGTGCGACCGCAAGCGGCTCGCCCACGACCTCGCCGAGGCGTCGGCCGGCCGCGACGGGGACGTGCTGCCCGTACTCTCCCTGCTGGCCCTCGACACCCGGCCGTACGCCGGGGCCGCCTCCGTGCCGACGGGCCTCGCCGGCACGGTCGCGCTCGCGCAGGCCCTCGGGGACGCCGGGATCACCGCCCGGCTCTGGATCGTCACCCGCGGCGCGGTCTCCGTCGGGTCCCGGGACCGGCACGTCGACCCCGTACAGGCCATGGCGTGGGGCTTCGGCAGCGTGCTGCGCGCCGAGCACCCGCACCGGTGGGGCGGGCTCGTCGACGTCCCCGAGCAGCCCGACCACGGCGTCGTGCGCATGCTCCGGACGCTGATCGCCGGCACCGGTCGGGAGGACGAGGTCGCCCTGCGCGGCACCGGCGGCCACGCCCGCCGGCTCGTTCGTGCGACGTACGGCGACACCGGTGCGCGCCGTTCCTGGACGCCGCGCGGCACGGTGCTGATCACCGGCGGCACCGGGGCGCTCGGGGGACACGTCGCCCGCACGCTGGCCGCCGAAGGAGCCGAACACCTTCTGCTGGTCAGCCGGCGGGGTGGCGAGGCGCCCGGCGCGACCGCCCTCGCCGAGGAACTCGCCGGGCTCGGCACCCGGGTCACCCTCGCGTCCTGCGACGTGGCCGACCGGGCCGCGCTCGCGGCGCTGCTCGACTCGATCCCCGCCGAGCTTCCGCTGAGCGCGGTCGTGCACACCGCCGCCGCCCTCGACGACAACGTCGTCGACGCCGTCAGCGTCGACCAGCTGGCCACCGCCCTGCGGGCGAAGGTCGACGCCGCGCGCAACCTGGACGAGCTGACCCGGGGCACCGACCTCTCCGCCTTCGTCCTCTTCTCCTCCCTCGCCGGCCTCATGGGCGCCGCCGGGCAGACCACCTACGCGCCGGGCAACGCCTTCCTCGACGCCCTGGCGCAGCGGCGTCGCGCGGAGGGGCTGCCGGCGACCTCGCTCGCCTGGGGCCTCTGGGCCGACGGCGGGGTGAGCGCCGGTGAGTTCGAGCAGCGGCTGAGCCGCACCGGCTTCGGCGCCATGGCACCGGAGACGGCCGTACGCGCCCTCACCCGGGCGCTGGACCGCGACGAGACGTACCTCGTGGTGGCCGACATCGACTGGGCCCGGGTGGCCGCCGCCGGCGGTCGGCGCCCGCACCCGCTGGTCCGCGACCTGCTGGCCGAGGCCGGCGCGGCGGCCGACGCCCCCGTGCCGGCGGCCGACCTGCGCCTCCGCCTGGCGGGAATGTCCGGTGCGGAGCAGCTGCGCGCCCTCGGCGAACTCGTGCGTGCCGAGGTCGCGGCCGTCCTGGGCCACGAGTCCGCCGAGCGGGTGGCACCGGACCGGGCCTTCCAGGACCTCGGCTTCACGTCGCTGGCGGCGGTCGAGCTGCGCAACCGGCTCGACGCCGCGACCGGCCTCGCGCTGCCGACCACGCTCGCCTTCGACTACCCGAACTCGGCGGCCCTGGCCGGCCACATCCACGCCGAACTGCTCGGCGGGCAGGCGCTGCCCGTCCTCGCCACCACCGGCCCCGTCGTGGGCGACGACCCGATCGTCATCGTCGGCATGGGCTGCCGTTTCCCGGCCGGAGCCGAGTCCCCGGAGGGGCTCTGGGACCTGCTGACGGCCGGCGCCGACGCGATGTCGGACTTCCCGACCAACCGGCACTGGGACCTGGAGTCCCTGGCCGGCACCGACTCCTACGTCTCGCGCGGGGCCTTCCTGGCCGACGCGGGTGGCTTCGACGCGGAGTTCTTCGGCATCTCGCCGCGCGAGGCGCTGGCCATGGACCCGCAGCAGCGGCTGCTGCTGGAGGTCGCCTGGGAGGCGTTCGAGGACGCCCGGATCGAGCCCCTCGCGCTGCGCGGCGACCGGGTCGGGGTGTTCGCCGGCACGAACGGGCAGGACTACGAGACCGTCGTACGCCAGGCCGGGGAGGCGCTCGCCGGATTCGGCGCGACCGGCGCCTCCGCGAGCGTGTTGTCGGGTCGGGTGGCGTACTCGTTCGGTTTCGAGGGGCCGGCGGTGACGGTGGACACGGCGTGTTCGTCGTCGCTGGTGGCGTTGCACCTGGCTGTGCAGGCGCTGCGGTCGGGCGAGTGCGACCTGGCCCTGGCCGGCGGCGTCACCGTGATGGCCACCCCGGGTGCCTTCATCGAGTTCTCCCGCCAGGGCGGGCTGTCGGCGGACGGCCGCTGCAAGGCCTTCGCCGAGTCGGCGGACGGCACCGCGTGGGGCGAGGGCGTCGGCGTGCTCGTGGTGCAGCGCCTGTCGGACGCGCGGCGCGACGGCCGCCGGGTCCTGGCGGTGGTACGCGGTTCGGCGGTGAATCAGGATGGTGCGTCGAACGGGTTGACGGCGCCGAACGGTCCGTCGCAGCAGCGGGTGATTCGTCAGGCTCTTGCGAGTGCGGGTTTGTCGGCGGTTGATGTGGATGTGGTGGAGGCGCACGGTACGGGTACGTCGTTGGGTGATCCGATTGAGGCTCAGGCGTTGTTGGCGACGTATGGGCAGGGTCGGGATGTGCCGTTGTTGTTGGGGTCGGTGAAGTCGAACATCGGTCACACGCAGGCGGCTGCGGGGGTGGCCGGGATCATCAAGGTGATCTTGGCGATGCGGCATGGGATGGTGCCGGCGACCTTGCACGTGGATGCGCCGTCGTCGCATGTGGACTGGTCGTCGGGTGCGGTGGAGTTGGTGACGGCGTCGCGGGTCTGGCCGGGGGCGGGGCGTCCTCGGCGGGCGGGTGTGTCGTCGTTCGGTATCTCCGGCACGAACGCGCACGTGATCATCGAGCAGCCGGAGTTGGCGGCGGAGCCCGCGCCGCAGCCGGTGCTGGGGTCTGCTTCCGCGTCGGCTGCGGAGCCGGTGGCGGCGGCGGAGTCCGTCCACCCCTCGGGTGCGGAGCAGCGCGGCGAGACCGACCGGGGCGGATCGGCGGACGGGCTGCCGGTTACCGCGTCCGCCGAGCGCGCGTCCGTGGGTCTGCCGGTGCCGTGGGTGGTGTCGGGGCGCTCCGAGCGGGGTCTGGCGGGTCAGGCGGGGCGGTTGGCGTCGTTCGTGCGCGATCGTGGCCTGTCGCCGGTGGACGTGTCGTGGTCGTTGGCGACGACCCGGGCGGCGTTGGAGCACCGGGCGGTGGTGTGGGGCTCGTCGGTGGACGACCTGGTTGCCGGTCTGTCGGCGGTGGCCGAGGGCCGGTCGTCGGGTGTGGTGTCGGCGGGTCGCCGGGCGGTGTTGTTCACGGGGCAGGGTTCGCAGCGCGTCGGGATGGGCCGGGAGCTGTATGACGCGTTCCCGGTCTTTGCGGCGTCGTTCGACGAGGTGTGCGCGCGTTTCGACGGCTTGTTGCCGCGTGGGTTGCGCGAGGTGGTGTTCGCCGAGCCGGGTACCGCCGATGGGGCTCTGTTGGATCAGACCGTCTTTGCGCAGGCGGGGTTGTTCGCGGTCGAGGTGGCCTTGTGGGAGCTGTTCTCGTCGTGGGGTGTGCGGGCGGACTACCTGGCGGGTCACTCGATCGGTGAGGTGACTGCCGCGTACGTGTCGGGGATGTTGTCCCTGGCGGATGCGTGCACGCTGGTGGCGGCACGGGGCAGGTTGATGCAGGCGCTGCCGGCCGGCGGCGTGATGGCGGCGGTCGGCGCGTCGGAGGAGGCTGTCGCCGAGCTGATCGGCGCGTCGGGCGCGGCGGTCGACGTGGCGGCGGTCAACGGTCCCACGTCGGTGGTGGTGTCGGGTGCTGCCGGCGAGGTGGCGTCGGTGGTGGTGGCCTGTCGTGAGCGGGGTTGGCGGACGAAGGACCTGGCGGTCAGTCACGCGTTCCACTCGCGGTTGATGGAGCCGATGCTGGACGAGTTCCGGTCGGTGGTGGCGGGGCTCGACTGGCGGGTGCCGCGCGTCGCGGTGGTGTCGAACGTGACGGGTGCCGTGGCGGACCCGTTGGAGCTGGTGGATCCGGAGTACTGGGTGCGGCACGTGCGGCAGCCGGTGCGGTTCGCCGATGGTGTGGTGGCGTTGCGGGCGCTGGGGGTGGACACCTTCCTGGAGGTGGGTCCGGATGCGACGTTGACGGCGATGGTGGCGGAGATCGTCGCGGATGCGGGGGTGCGGCGGGTTCCGGCGTCGCGGCGGGACCAGTCGGAGGTCGCCGCGGTGACGGCGGCGTTGGGGCAGTTGTGGGTGGCGGGTGTGCCGGTCGACTGGGCTGCCTACCACGGTCAGGTCGGCGCCCGGCCGGGCGTGGTCGACCTGCCCACATACGCCTTCGACCACACCTGGTACTGGCCCGAGGCGGCGCCCGTGGCCCGCCGGGACGCGCACGGCGAGGCTCTCGACGGGCGGTTCTGGGCGGCCGTCGAGTCCGGCGACCCCGACCTGGTCGGCGGCGAGCTGGGCGTCGGCGCGGACGAACCGTTCAGCGCGGTCCTGCCGAAGCTCGCGCAGTGGCGGCGGGCCGCACAGCAGCAGTCGACTGTGGATTCCTGGCGCTACCGCGTGGTGTGGCGACGCCAGGACGTGACCGGGAACGAGGACCTGACCGGCTCCTGGCTGGTGCTGATGGTTCCCGGCCAGGAGGACCACCCGCTGCTGGCCGGGCTGGCGGAGCGGGGCGCCGAGGTGGTGCCGGTGGTGCTGGACGCGCTGGACCGGGACGAGATCGCGCGCCGACTGGCCGGAGCGGTGGAGGCCGGGAAGCCGGTCGCCGGGCTTGTCTCGCTGCTGTCGCTGGCCGGAGCGGGCGTGGTCGAGGCGCTGGCGGTGGCGCAGGCGCTGGCCACGACGGAGGTCCAGGGGCGGCTCTGGTGGCTCACCCGTGGGGCGGTCTCCTTGGACGACGCGGAGCCCCTGACCGACGTGTTGGGTGCTGCGGTGTGGGGTTTGGGTCGGGTGGTGGGTTTGGAGGTGCCGTTGCGGTGGGGTGGTTTGGTGGATTTGC
>NZ_JBNCKW010000010.1:0-314997 GCF_049841735.1 Micromonospora sp. DT46
TGTTCGAGGAGCACGGCTTCCGCGACATCAAGATCTCGGTCAAGCACAACGACCCGGTGGTGATGATCCGGGCGTACGCTCCGCGTCGCCGCCACGGTGCAGGCGTCCCACTCGTCACTCGACCGGCGCGGCACGGGGCGGATCTGGCAGGCTGGTATCCGTGCTGACGGTGCCGGTACGCCAACTGGGGGAGTCGGAGCGCCGCGCGGTCGAGCGGCTGCTCGACCTCGACCCGTTCGCGGGCGCGCAGGTCGCCGAGCGGATCACGGCGCGTGGCCTGGCCTGGTGGCGTGCCGAGGGACGGGTGCTGGGCTACGGCAGCCGCCGCAACCTGGAGTCGATCTGCTGGCTCGGCGGCAACCTGACCCCCGTGCTCGCCACCGAGCCGGCCGTCGCCGCGTACGCCGACCTGCTCGCCGGCGAGGAGCGGCTCTGCTCGTCGATCGTGGGCCGGGCCGACGCGGTGCTCGGGCTCTGGGACCGCCTCTCCGCCGTCTGGGGGCCGGCCCGGGACGTACGCCCCAACCAGCCGTTGCTGGCGACCGACGCGCTGCCGGCGCTGCGGGCGGACCCGGAGGTGCGGCGGGTGCGCGCCAGCGAGGTCGACCGGCTCTTCCCGGCGGCGGTGGCGATGTACACCGAGGAGGTCGGCGTCTCGCCGCTCGCCGACGACGGCGGGCGCGGCTACCGGCGGCGGGTCACCGACCTGGTCCGGACCGGGCGGGCGTACGCCCGGTTCGTCGACGGCCGGGTGGTGTTCAAGGCCGAGCTGGCGGTGGTGACCCGCCGGACCGCCCAGGTGCAGGGCGTCTGGGTGGCCCCCGAGTGGCGGGGCCGGGGCATCGCGTCGGCGGCCATGGCGGCGGTGGTGCGCGACGCGCTGCTGCGGGTCGCCCCGACCGTCAGCCTCTACGTGAACGACTTCAACACGCCCGCCCGCCGGGTCTACGAGCGCTGCGGGTTCCGCCCCGTCGGCACGCTCGCCACCGTGCTCTTCTGAGCCACCCGTGCGGCGTCCGCTCTGAGTCACCCTTCGCGGCGTCCGCGCGGGGCGGCTCCCGGCCGGCGCGGCCCACGCACCGGCCTCCGGCCAGGTGAACGGCCGGTAAATGCGTTGAGCCGGCCGGCTCCACCGACCAGGCTGGATGCTCCGCCCCGGTCTGCGGAGAAGGGACTCCGTCATGCGTCTGCTCCGGGACCTGTGGGCCACCTCGCCCCGCCGAATGTCGATCGTGACCTGCCTGATCGTGCTCGGCGCCGGGGGTCAGGCCGCCGCCGCCGCGCTGGCCGGCCCCGTCCTGGTGCACCGCGCCGCCGGGTTCTTCGCGCTGCTCGCCGTGGCGCTGGTCGCCGCCGTCCTCACCGACCTCGCGGTGAGCCTGCTGATGGCCGGGCTGACCGCCGACTGGTCCGCCGACGTGCGGCGCCGGCTGTGCCGGGTCGCGCTCGGGCAGGACCTGCCGACCCTGGAGACCACCCCGGTCGGCGAGCTGCTCGACCGCATCGACGGCGACGTCTACCAGGTCGCCGCGGCGGTGCGCAACCAGGGCGTACGGATCGCGCAGGGCCTCGCCGCGGGCGTGCTGTCGACCGTCGTCGCCCTCGCGGTGTGGTGGCCGGCCGGCCTCGGGATGCTGCTGCTGACCGTGCTGCTGGCCGTCGGCCTGCGCAAGCCCACCGCGCGGATCGGCCCGGCCCGGATGGCCGAGGAGGAGGCCTGGTCCGACCTCGCCGCGGTGATGGAGGAGGCCATCCACGGCCAGGACGACGTACGCACCAGCCTGGCCCGGCCGTACGTGCTGCGCCTCTACGCCCGGCGGGCCGCCGAGGTGCTCAGTCGCGGGGTGCGCGTGTGGCGGATGTCCGCCCAGGTCACCACCGTGGCCGCCGGCGTCATCCGGGCCGGGATCGCGGCCGTGGTGCTCGGCGGCGCGTGGGCACTGGTCACCGGCCGGGTCGACGGCGCCCGGCTCACCGCGATCTGGCTGCTGGCCATCGGCTTCGGCATGACCGTCGAGCACGTCAGCCGGATGGTCCCCGAACTCCAGTACGCCCTCGGCGCCTGGGGGCGGGTGCAGCTGCTGGCGGGCTCCCGGCAGGAGCCCGTGGGCGGGGCCGCCCCGAACGAGGGCGACCTGGTGGTGCGGGGCCTCACCTTCCGCTACGGGGGCGCCGACGACGGGCGCGGCCCCGCGCTGCACGACGTCGACCTGACCTTCACCCGGGGCCGCTCGTACGCGCTGGTCGGCCGGACCGGCTCCGGCAAGTCCACCCTGGCGAAGGTGCTCACCCGGGCCGTCGACGTGCCGCCCGGCACGGTCTTCCTGGCCGGCGATGACGTGTGCGACCTCGACGTCGAGGCGCTGCGCCGGTGGATCGCCGTGGTGCCCCAGCGCACCGAGATCCTCGCCGGGACCCTCGCCGAGAACGTCGCGTTGTTCGATCCGGACCTGCTCGACGCCGCCGCCCGGGCGCTGCGCGAGCTGGGGCTCGACGGCTGGATCGCCGAGCTGCCCGCCGGCCTGGACACCCGGCTGGGCGACGGCGGGCACGTGCTCTCGGCGGGCCAGGAGCAGCTGGTCGCCTTCGCCCGGATCCTGGTGCGCGACCCGCACGTGGTGATCCTCGACGAGGCCACCGCCCGCCTCGACCCGGTGACCGAGGCGCGGGTGCAGCAGGCCACCGAACGGTTGCTACGGGACCGGATCGGCATCGTCATCGCCCACCGCCTCTCCTCCGTACGCCGCTGCGACGAGGTGGTGGTGATGGCCGACGGCGCGGTCGTGGAGGCCGGGCCGCTGGACTCCTCGGAACGCTTCGCCGAACTGCTCGCCACCAGCCACGCCACCGCGTACGCCCACGCGGCGCCGGGCGGTCGTTCCGGCGGGGTCGACCTGCTGACCGGCCCGTCGGACCCGTGGCCGACCACCGACCCGGACGAGGCCCTCCCACCGGCGACGCCCCCGGTCGGCCCGCCGGCCGTTCCGTCGGCCACGCCCACGGCCGTGCCGCCGGTCGGAGTCCCGGCCGCGCCGCCGGTCGGGGCGGTTCCCGCGACCCCGACGGAGCCGGTCGGGTCGGCCGACGGCCGGGCGGGTCAGGGCGGGTCCGCAGCCCCCGGGGAGCCGGAGACGACGTCCCCGCGGGGGCTGCGCGGACTGCGGGAGATCCTGCGGCTGTGCCTCAACGACGCGCGCTACGGGCTGGCCTCGCTGGCGTTGTTCCTGCTGCTCGTGCTCCTCGGGCTGGAGGGGCCGGTGCTGCCGTGGCTCTGGGCGGACGTGGTCGACGGCACCGGCGACCCGTGGAAGCCCGCGCTGGGGATCGTCGTCGGCCTGCTGGTGACCCTGCCGGTGCCGTACCTCAACGGACTGCGCTTCCCGCAGTGGTGGGTCCGGCAGATGCTGCGGATCAGCCTGCGCCTGGTGCACGGCCAGACCGGACCGCGCCGGGTCAGCCGGCACACGCCGGCGGAGGTGGTGGCCCAGGGCGGCGACACCGAGCGGGTGGTGCAGCTCGCCGACAACCTGATGGACCAGGGGCTCTCGCTGCTGCTCCTGGTCACGATGACCGCCGTCACCGGCAGTGTGGTGCCGGGGCTCTTCTTCGCGGGCACGATGCTCGTCTCCGGACTCGCCGCCACGCTGTTCGGCCCCCACCTGGAACGGTCGGCGCGGGCCACCGTCGCGGCGCGGGCCGCGTTCGCCACCGCACTGGTCTCCTCGCTGTCGGCCGCCCGTACGGTCAAACTCGCCGGGGCCACCCGCCCGGTGCTGGCCCACCTGGCCGACCTCGACGTGGTGCGCAGCGACCGGCAACGCCGGGAGATCTCCGTGCAGGTCTGGTCCCGCTCGACCCCGTCGCTGGTCAGCGGCCTGCTGCCGATCGGCGCGTGGGCGCTCTTCCTGGCCGGGCAGCTCTCGGCCGGCGCCACCCTGGTCGCGGTCGCAACCCTGGCCGCCGCCCGCTGGTTCGCATGGACGACGGCCTCGCTGATCTCGCAGATCCCGTCGGCGCGGGTGTGGACCCGGCGGACGGTGGCGATGACCGGCGTGGAGGCGTACTCGGCGGCGGTGCCGGGGGTGGACCTCGGCGCGGGGACCGCCCCGGCGCCCGTCGTGCCGCCCCGGCACCCGCTGCGCCGGCTGGAGCTGACCGGCTTCGGCGTCCGGCACAGCGACGGGACGGTGGCCGTACGCGACGTCGACCTGACGGTGGAACGCGGCCAGCTGGTGCTGGTCGTCGGGCCGGTCGGCTCGGGCAAGTCGTCGCTGCTGCGGGCGCTGGCCGGCATCGCCCCGCACACCGGCCGGCTGACCTGGAACGGCGACCCCGTCACCGAGCCGGAGCTGTTCCTGCGCCCCCACCAGGTGGGCTACGTCGGCCAGCTGCCCCGGGTGCTCTCCGGCACGGTGGCCGACAACATCACCCTCGGCCACCAGGTGGACGCCGCGGCGGCGGTGTCGACCGCCCAGCTCGACCACGACCTGGCGGCGGCCGGCGGCGGGCTCGGGCTGCTGATCGGGCACAAGGGCACCCGGCTCTCGGGCGGGCAGTTGCAGCGCCTCGCGCTGGCCCGGGCACTCGCCCCCCGTACCGAGCTGCTGGTGGCCGACGACGTCTCCTCGGCGCTGGACGTCACCACCGAGCTGGCGCTGTGGCAGGCGCTGCGCGAGCACGGCGTGACCGTGGTGGGTTCGACCTCGAAGCGCGCCGCCCTGGTCCGGGCCGACCACGTCGTGGTCCTCCGCTCCGGCACGGTCGCCGCCCAGGGCCCCTGGCGCGACCTGGAACCCCACTGGTCCCACCTGGCCGGCTGACCCACCCGCCCCACCCCCACCTGACGGACCGGGGACGGGGCGGGGGTGAGAGAGGGGCAGGTCAGGCGCGGGCGTACTGGGCGGGCCAGGTGGGGGTGGCGCCGAGCTTGGCGGCGGCCCGGTGCGGCCAGTACGGGTCCCGCAGGAGTTCCCGCCCGAGCAGGACCAGGTCGGCGTCGCCGGACGCGACGATCTCCTCGGCCTGCTCCGGCTCGACGATCAGGCCGACCGCGCCGGTGGCCACGCCCGCCTCCCGGCGTACCCGGGCGGCCAGCGGCACCTGGTAGCCGGGGCCGACCGGGATGGTCGCGGTGGCCGACGCGCCGCCCGACGAGCAGTCGACCAGGTCCACCCCGGCGGCGGCCAGTTCGCCGGCGAGCACCACGCTGTCCTCGGCCGTCCAGCCCGTCGGCTCCCAGTCGGTGGCCGAGATGCGGGTCAGTACGGGCACGTCCTCGCCGACCGCCGCACGGACCGCCCGCGCCACCTCCAGGGTGAGCCGCATCCGGCCGGCGCGGTCCCCGCCCCAGCCGTCGTCGCGGTGGTTCGTCAGCGGGGAGAGGAACTCGTGCAGCAGGTAGCCGTGCGCGGCGTGGATCTCCACTGCCGCGAACCCGGCGTCGACCGCCCGGCCGGCCGCCGCCGCGAACGCCTCGACGACGCCGGCGATGCCCGCCTCGTCCAGCGCGGTCGGCACCCGGTAGTCGGGCACGAACGGCGCGGACCCCGGGCCGACCGGGGTCCAGCCGCCCTCGGCGTCGGGCACCCCGCCCCGCCGGGACGCCCACGGGCGGTACGTCGAGGCCTTGAACCCGGCGTGCGCGAGCTGCACGACCGGCACCGCGCCGTGCGCGGCGACGAAGGCGGTCACCGGCCGCCAGGCGTCGACGTGCGCCCCGGACCAGAGCCCGGTGTCCTGCGGGCTGATCCGCCCCTCGGGCAGCACGGCGGTGGCCTCGGTCATCACCAGACCCGCGCCGCCGACCGCGCGGGCTCCCAGGTGCACCAGGTGCCAGTCGGTGGGCAGGCCGTCCGGGCCGGCGGTGTACTGGCACATCGGCGCCAGGGCGATCCGGTTGGGCAGGGTCACGCTGCGCAGGGTCAGCGGGGTGAACAGGACACTCATGCGGTCATCCTCTCGGACGCGGGGAGGACCCCGGGGCGGGGTCCTCCCCGACTCGTCGGGGCGCGCCGGGGTGGCTCAGGCCGGGACGGGGCTCAGCTCCTCAGCGCGGCGCGGGCCGTCGCCGTCGGCGTCCGCCGGGGCGAGCGGCGACCGTCGGCCCGCCGAGTCGTACGCGGCCCGGTCCAGGGTGCCCTCGCGGGCGGCGACGATCGTCGGCACCAGTGCCTGGCCGGCGACGTTGGTGGCGGTGCGGATCATGTCCAGGATCGGGTCGATCGCCAGCAGCAGACCGGCGCCGGCCAGCGGCAGGCCCAGCGTGCTCAGCGTCAGGGTGAGCATCACGATCGCGCCGGTCAGGCCGGCGGTGGCGGCCGAACCGACCACCGAGACGAAGGCGATCAGCAGGTAGTCGGTGACGCCGAGGTTCACCCCGAAGACCTGGGCGACGAAGATCGCGGCCAGCGCCGGGTAGATCGCCGCGCAGCCGTCCATCTTCGTGGTGGCGCCGAACGGCACCGCGAAGGAGGCGTACTCGCGGGGGACACCGAGGCGCTCGACCGAGCGCTGGGTCACGGGCATCGTGCCCACCGAGGAGCGGGAGACGAAGGCCAGCTCGATCGCGGGCCAGGCGCCGGCGAAGAAGCGCACCGGGTTGAGCCGGCCGGCGCCCACCAGCAGCAGCGGGTAGACCACGAACAGCACGATCGCGCAGCCGACGTAGACGGCTGTGGTGAACTTGGCGAGCGGGGCCACCAGGTCCCAGCCGTACGAGGCGACGGCGTTGCCGATCAGGCCGAGGGTGCCGATCGGGGCGAGCCGGATGACCCACCACAGGGCCTTCTGGACGATCTCCAGCAGCGCGCGGTTGATCGCCACGAACGGCTCCGCGGGCTCGCCGACCAGCAGCGCCGCCGCGCCGACGACGAGGGCCAGGAAGACGATCTGGAGCACGTTGCCGTCGACGAACGCGCCGACCGGGTTGGTCGGCACGATGCCGGTGAGGAAGTCGGTCCACGAGCCGGTCCTCGTGGGCGCGGTGGCGCCGGCGGTGTCGAGGGTGACGCCGCGGCCCGGGTCGGTGAGCAGGCCGAGCCCGATGCCGACGCCCACCGCGATCAGCGCGGTGACGCCGAACCAGAGCAGGGTCTTCAGGGCCAGCCGGGCGGCGTTGGCCACCCCGCGCAGGCTGACCACGCTGACCACGATGGCGGTGAAGACCAGCGGCGGTACGGCCAGCTTGAGCAGCTGGACGAAGAGGCCGCCGACGGTGTCGAGGGTGCTGGTGAGCCAGCTCAGGTCGTTGGCGCGGGCGAGGAAGCCGAGCGCCACGCCGAGGACGAGGCCGAGCAGGATCTGCACGGAGAAGGGGATCTTGCGCAGGGCGGAAGCCATGAGGGTGTGTCCCAGGGTCTGGAGGTCGGAACGGGGCAGCGTCAGGAGAGCGGCTGCGCCGGACAGACGCCGCTGGCCTGCAGTCGGAGGTCGACATACAGGCGCACGGTCAGGTGCCAGACGTTGGTCATCGCCGCCGAGGATAACGCCGGCCGTCGATGCTGCGGAAGGAGTGCCCTCGGTGACGCTCCTTACAGCAGGTGCACGAAGGGACCGATGCCCCATCTCAGGCGCTGCGAGGTGCCCCGGCTCACCGGCGGAGAGCGACGGCGGTCGCGGCGGCCGTGCCCCACAGGACGGCCACCAGCAGCAGCAGCCGCTCCAGGACGGCGATCAGGCCGCCGCGCCCCACGAAGAGCATGGCCACGGCGGTCGCGCCCGCCAGCGGAAGGGCCGCCGCCAGGGCCACCGCGGCCAGCCGGCGCAGCGCCGACGGCGCTGCCCGGGTGAGCATGATCGCCAGCATCGCGAAGACCACCGCGGCCACCGCGAGGATGCTCGCCGCGCCGTGCACCAGGTCCGCCGTGGTCGCCCGCTCGAACGGCGGCAGCGGGCAGCCGGCGCTGCACGACACCGCCCCGGAGACCAGCGCGAAGACGCTCCCGGCCGCGAGCAGCCCGGCCGCCGCCCGCAGCACCGGGGGCAGCGCCGCCGCGAGCAGCAGCAACCCGGCGGCCAGGGCGAAGACCCCGATCCGGTACGCCGGGGCGTACGCGCTGTCGGTGACGCCCGCCTCGCTGACGTACCCGGTCAGGCCCGGCCCCGGACCGGCGACCACGGCGACGGTCACCGCGACCGCGCCCGCGACGACGCAGGCGGCGGAGGCCGACGCGGCGGCGGCCCGGGGCGGGTCGGTCCGGCGCGGCTCAGCCACGCCCGTGCGGCGTGGTCCAGCCGGAGATGTCGGGGCCGAGCGGGACGATCCCCGTCGGGTTGATCGCCGCGTGGGTGCCGTAGTAGTGCCGCTTGATGTGGTCGAAGTCGACCGTCTCGCCGAAGCCCGGCGTCTGGAACAGGTCCCGCGCGTACGCCCAGAGCACCGGCAGTTCGGTGAGCTTCTGCCGGTTGCACTTGAAGTGACCGTGGTACGCCACGTCGAAGCGGACCAGGGTGGTGAAGAGCCGCACGTCGGCCTCGGTGATCGCGTCGCCCATCAGGTAGCGCCGGCCCGCCAGCCGCTCGGAGAGCGCGTCGAGCCGGGCGAACAGCGCGGTGAACGCCTCGTCGTACGCGGCCTGCGAGGTGGCGAAGCCGCACCGGTAGACCCCGTTGTTGACGTCCCGGTGGATCTCCGCCATCAGCGCGTCGATCTCCGGGCGGAGCTCGACCGGGTAGAGGTCCGGCGCCCCCGGCCCGTGCAGGCCCCGCCACTCGGTGGACAGGTCCAGGGTGAGCTGCGGATAGTCGTTCGTGACCACCCGGCCGGTGCGCGTGTCGACCAGCGCCGGCACCGTGACCCGCCCGGTGTAGTCGGGGTCGGTGGCCAGGTACGCCTCGGAGAGGAAGCCGATGCCGAGCACCGGGTCGAACCCGTCCGGGTCGAGGGCGAACCGCCAGCCCCGCTCGTCGCGGATCGGGTCGACCGTGCCGAGGGAGATCGCGTCCGCCAGGCCGAGCAGGCCGCGCACGATCCGGGCCCGGTGCGCCCACGGGCAGGCCCGGCACCAGATCAGCCGGTAACGGCCCGCCTCCAGCGGCCACCGGCCCTGCGCGTCCGGCCCGCCGCCGGGCGGGGAGTCGGAGTCCTGGGTGACCCGACCGGTGAACCGGTTGGGCTGGCGGACGAACTCACCGCCGCCACTGGTCTCTGCGCTGAACTGGGCCCGGGCCATGCCGCCAACCTATCCGCTGCGCGCGCGGATATCCTGGCGGCCGGGCGTCCCCGCGACCCGGAACCGCCCGCCCCCGCCCCTTCCCACCCCCCGAAGGATCGCGCTGATGACCGTGGCATACCTGGTGGCCGGTGTCCGCACCCCGATCGGCCGCTACGCCGGCGCCCTCGCCGGCGTCCGCCCCGACGACCTGGCCGCGCACGTGATCCGCGAACTGGTCGCCCGACACCCGTCGGTGGACTGGGCGCGGGTGGACGACGTGATCCTGGGCTGCGCCAACCAGGCCGGCGAGGACAACCGCAACGTGGCCCGGATGGCGGCGCTGCTCGGCGGGCTGCCCGAGGAGGTGCCCGGCAGCACGGTCAACCGGCTCTGCGGCTCCGGCCTGGACGCCCTCGCCACCGCGGCCCGCTCCGTCGTGGCCAGCGAGGCGGACCTCGTGGTGGCCGGCGGGGTGGAGAGCATGAGCCGCGCCCCGTTCGTGATGCCGAAGGCGAGCACCCCGTTCTCCCGCACCGCCGAGGTCTACGACACCACCATCGGCTGGCGGCTGGTCAACCCGCTGATGAAGAAGCACTGGGGCATCGACTCCATGCCGGAGACGGCGGAGAACGTCGCCGCCGCGTACGGCGTCGGCCGCGCCGAGCAGGACGAGTTCGCGTACCGGTCGCAGCAGCGGGCCGCGAAGGCACAGGCCGACGGCCGCTTCGCCGAGGAGATCGTGGGAGTGACCGTGCCGGCGGGGCGGCGCGAGACCAAGCTCGTCGAGGTCGACGAGCACCCCCGGGAGACCTCGCTGGAGAAGCTTGCCGCGCTGCCCACCCCGTTCCGCGAGGGCGGCACGGTGACCGCCGGCAACTCGTCGGGCGTCAACGACGGCGCGGTGGCGCTGCTGGTCGCCTCCGAGGCCGCCGTGGCCCGCTACGGCCTCACCCCGCTGGCCCGGGTCGCCGGCGCCGCCGCGGCCGGCGTACCGCCGCGGGTGATGGGCGTCGGGCCGGTGCCGGCCACCCGGAAGCTGCTCGACCGCCTCGGCCTCGGCCTCGACGCGGTCGACGTGATCGAGCTGAACGAGGCGTTCGCCGCGCAGTCCGTCGCGGTGCTGCGTGAGCTGGGCCTGCCGACCGACGCCGAGCACGTCAACCCGAACGGCGGGGCGATCGCGCTCGGGCACCCGCTCGGCGCCAGTGGCGCCCGGCTGGCGCTGACGGCCGCGCTGGAGCTGCGCCGCCGGGGCGGCCGGCGGGCGCTGGCCACCATGTGCGTCGGCGTGGGGCAGGGCATCTCGCTGCTGCTGGAGTCCGCCGGCTGACCCGGGGTCGGCCAGGGCGCCGCCGCTGCCCGCCCGGTCCGGGGGCTCCGATGCCGTGGGCGACGAGGGCTTGTCACCGGCGGGGGCGGAGCCGTGCCGGCGGCGGGTCCGTGACGGACATCCGACGGGCCGACGAAGTGGGTCATGGGACCTCCCGGAGCCGGCAGTACGCGGCCTAGAGTGGTGAGCACCACACGACCCGCGGGTCGGCCGGTGCCTCGCGTACCCCCACGTGACCGCGGCACCGGCTCCCTCCCGCACCGCGGCGACGACCATGAGGTGCAGCAGTGCAGATGCCGGACGGACTTCCCGCCGAGATCGACCTCTCCCGGCCGAGCGCGGCCCGGGTGTACGACTACTTCCTCGGCGGGGCGCACAACTTCGAGATCGACCGGCAGCTCGCCGAGCAGATCGCCGGCATGACCCCGAACCTGGCGGCGACCATGCGCGCCGGCCGGGAGTTCCTGCGTCGCGCCGTACGCACGCTGCTCGACGCCGGCATCGACCAGTTCCTCGACATCGGCTCCGGCATCCCCACCGTGGGCAACGTGCACGAGGTCGCCCAGACGGCCAATCCGAAGGCCCGGGTGGTCTACGTCGACATCGACCCGGTCGCGGTGGCGCACAGCCGGGAACTGCTCGCCGGCGACGAGCTGACCGGGGTGATCCACGGCGACCTGCGGGAGCCGGAGCGGATCCTGGCCGCAGCCCGTGACCTGGGGCTGCTCGACTTCAGCCGGCCGCTGGGCATCCTGCTCGCCGGGGTGGTGCACTTCGTCCGGGACGCCGACCGCCCCGGCGAGATCCTGGCCACCCTCCGGGCAGCCGCGGCCCCGGGCAGCCACCTGGTCGTCTCACACTCCACGTTCGAGGACCAGCCGCAGGAGATGCTCGACGCGCAGCGCCTCTCGGCGCGTACCGACACCGAGATCACGCTGCGCTCCCGGGCCGAGGTGACGAGCTTCTTCGGCGGCTGGACGCTCCTGGAGCCGGGTGTGGTGCACATGCCGCTGTGGCGCCCCGACTCGCCCTCCGACGTCGACGAGCACCCGGAGCGGTTCGGCGCCTTCGGCGGCGTCGCCCGGTACGACCAGCCCACCGCCTGAGCCCATGGCCGCCGTCCCGGAGCCCGGCGGCGACGACCTCAGCCGGTCGGGCGCGCAGTGGTACGCGGCCGAGTGGGCCAGGGCGGTGCGCCGGCTCGGTTTCGTGCCCCTCAGCGCGGCGGAGACCGAGCGCCTGCTGCACCTGCACACGGTCCGGCTGGCCCAGGCCCTGCTCGCCGAGCCCTTCTCGCCCCTGCCGGCCGAGGAGGTGGGGCGCGCGCTGGTCGAGGAGCACCTGACCGAGCCCCGGGTGCTCGACTGGTCGGTGCGGGCCCTCGGCGACCGGTTCGCCGCCCGGGTGGTGCCGGGCCGGGCCGACGGGGACGGGACGGCGCAACGGGTCGCGGCGTTGCAGGGCGCACTCGCCGCCGGCTTCGCCCGCGCCCTGCGCGACCGCACCTTCGCGCAGCAGGAGCGGATCGCCCGCTCGGCCTGGCAGGCCCGCGACGACGTGGAGCAGGCCCTGCGCGACAGCGAGGCCCGGTTCCGGGCCGTCTTCGTGGGGGCGGCCACGGGGATCGGCATCGCCGGTGTCGACGGCCAGATCATCGACGTCAACCAGGCGTTCGCGGACATGCTCGGCTACTCCATCGAGGAGCTGCGCGAGACCAACGTGGCCGCACTGTTCCATCCCGACGACGCGGCCGGG
Organism: Micromonospora sp. DT46; assembly: GCF_049841735.1. NCBI lineage: Bacteria > Bacillati > Actinomycetota > Actinomycetes > Micromonosporales > Micromonosporaceae > Micromonospora > Micromonospora sp. DT46. The sequence goes on from NZ_JBNCKW010000010.1 coordinate 12,238, forward strand.
ATGTGGGAGCTCTACCAGGAGCTGATCGAGGGCAAGCAGGACCGGGCCCGGGTGGAGAAGCGCTACTACCGCAAGGACGGCAGCGTGGTCTGGACGGACCTGTCCGTCTCGCTGATCCGCCACGACGACGGCCGGCCCCGGTTCACCGTCGCGATGATCGAGGACATCACCGAGCGGCACGAACTCCAGCAGCGGCTGCGCTTCCAGGCGCTGCACGACCCGCTCACCGGCCTGCCCAACCGGACGCTGTTCTTCGAGACGCTGGGCCGGGTCTTCGACGTCGCCGACGTCGCCCGACGGGTCGGGGTCTGCTTCCTCGACCTGGACGGCTTCAAGGCGGTCAACGACAGCCTCGGCCACGACCTCGGCGATCGGCTGCTCGTGGTGATCGCCAAGCGGCTGGCCGACTGCGTCGCGGGCCGCGGCCACCTCGTCGCCCGGATGGGCGGGGACGAGTTCGTCATCCTGGTCGACGACGGCGCCGGGATCGACGACGCGGTGGGTGTCGCCGAGCTGGCCCTGGCGGCGGTCTCCGCCCCGGTCCGCATCGGCGAGCAGCAGCTCGCGGTGTCGGCGAGCGTCGGGATCGTCGAGTGCCCGGTCGGCGGGACGAGCGCCTCGGAGCTGATGAAGGCCGCCGACACCACGCTCTACTGGGCGAAGGCGGAGGGCCGGGGCCGGTGGGCGGTCTACGACCCGGAGCGCGGCGCCCGGGACCTCGCCCGTTCCGCCCTGGCCGCCGGGCTGCCGGCCGCGCTGGACCGGGGCGAGTTCGTCGTGCACTACCAGCCGATCGTGTCCCTGGTCGAGGGCTCGATGCTGGCCGTGGAGGCGCTGGTCCGGTGGCAGCACCCGGAGCTGGGGCTGATCGGGCCGGACCGGTTCATCGGGCTCGCCGAGGAGACCGGCCTGATCGTCCGGCTCGGCGAGTGGGTGCTGCGGCAGGCCTGCCGGGACGCGGAGGCGTGGCGGCGCGAGTTCCCCCGGGCGCAGCTGGTGGTCAGCGTCAACCTGGCCGCCCGGCAGGCCGACGACCCGGGGATCGTGGACACCGTGGCCGACGCGCTGGCCTCCACCGGGCTGCCGGCGGATCTGCTGCAACTGGAGCTGACGGAGAGCGCGGTGATGGGCACCGCCGGGGAGCCGCTGCGGTCGCTGCACCGGCTGGCCGCCCTCGGCGTACGCATGGCGATCGACGACTTCGGCACCGGCTACTCCAACCTGGCGTACCTGCGCCGGCTGCCGATCCACTGCCTCAAGCTGGCCGGGCCGTTCGTCGAGGGCATCCGGGGTGAGGACGCCGAGGCGGTGCCCGACCACCGGGACGAACGGATCGTGGACGCGCTGGTGCGGCTGGCGCACGCGCTGGAGCTGTGGGTGACCGCCGAGGCGGTGGAGACCGGGGTGCAGGCCGAGCGGCTGCGCGCGCTGCGCTGCGACACCGGGCAGGGGCGCTTCTTCGGCCCGCCCGCACCGGCGGCGGAGATCACCGCCCGGCTACGTGGCGACGACGACCGGGGAGCGACGGCATGAGCCTGACGGACAGCGAGGCGGCGGTCGCCGTACTCGCCGGGTTGGCGATCCTCGCCGGGCTCGCCGGGGTGGTGGTGCCCGGCCTGCCGGCGCTGCCGCTGTGCTGGGGCGGGGTGCTGGTCTGGGCGATCTTCGGTGGCGCCGGGCCCGGCCGCTGGGCGGTGCTCGCCGCCGCGACCGTGGTCGCCGCGGGCGGCACCGTCGTCAAGTACGCCTGGCCGGGGCGGAACCTGAAACGCACCGGGGTGCCCACCTCGTCGCTGCTCGCCGGTGGGCTGCTGGGCCTGGTCGGCTTCTTCGTGGTCCCGGTGATCGGGCTGGTGCTCGGCTTCGTCGGCGGGGTGTGGGCGGCGGAGCGGCTGCGGTTGGGCGACTCCCGGCTGGCGTGGCCGGCGACGAAGCAGGCGGTCGCGGCGGCCGGCCTGTCCATGCTTGTCGAGTTCCTCGCCAGTCTGCTCGTCGCCGCGCTCTGGGTCGCCGGGCTGCTGCTCACCTGAGCAGACGCGGGCGGCCGCGCAGGATCGGACTAGTGCGGGGCCGGGCCGGTCGCTCGGTTCGTGCCGATGCGGGTGTGGTGCGGGCGGCGCGGGGCGGGCGTCGGGTACGGCGCAGCGCCGTACGGTGAGAGAGAGGTGACGTGCCCCGCGCCGCCGCGTGCCGGGCGGTCCGAGCGCCCGGCGGTGGCCCGTCGCGATCGGGCCTGGTCACGGGCTCAAGCATGCGGCGCACGCGCCGGCACGGCAACGCAATTTGCCCGGCTCGGCCGGCCTGCCCACCCGCGGTGGCGGCCTGCCCACCCGCGCGGTGCCGCCCTGCCCACCCGCGCGGTGCCGCCCCGCCCAGTTGCGGGCGCCGGGCGTGCCGGCCGGGGCCGCCGTGTGCCGTCTGGCCCCCTGTCGAGCTGCCCCACCGCACGGGGCAGCTCGACAGGGGCCGGTCGGACAGGGTGGGCGGCAAGGGCGGGCGGCAAGGGCGGACGGACAGAGACAGGGCGCAGGGGCGGACGCTGCGAGGCGGGCCCGGGTGCGTTCCGGGGCGGTTGCCGGGATGCCCGGCGGGGCATTGACGGTCGACCGGTTCAGCCAGTAGACCTTGGTGATGGAGGCCCGCCGATGAGGAAAGCTCCGCTCACGTTGGAACAGCTGCGGGTCGCCGTCGCAGAGGATGAGATCGACACCGTGGTGCTGGCCCTGGTCGACATGCAGGGCCGGTTGCAGGGCAAGCGGTTCCACGCGCCCTACTTCCTCGACCAGGTGGCCGCGCACGGCAGCGAGGGCTGCAACTACCTGCTCGCCGTCGACGTCGACATGAACACGGTCGACGGGTACGCGATGTCGAGCTGGGAACGCGGCTACGGCGACTTCGCCATGGTGCCGGACTTCGACACCCTGCGCCGGGTGCCCTGGCAGCCGGGCAGCGCGCTGCTCCTGGCCGACCTGGCCTGGTTGGACGGGTCCCCGGTGGTCGCCTCGCCCCGGCAGATCCTGCGCCGGCAGCTCGACCGGCTGGCCGCGCACGGGCTGACCGCGTACGCCGGCACCGAGCTGGAGTTCGTGCTGTTCCGCGACTCGTACGAGGAAGCCTGGCAGCGCGGCTACCGGGATCTGACCCCGGCCAACCAGTACAACGTGGACTACTCGCTGCTCGGCACCGCCCGGGTGGAGCCGCTGCTGCGCCGCATCCGGCGGGAGATGGCCGGGGCGGGGCTCACCCCGGAGAGCGCGAAGGGGGAGTGCAACCTCGGCCAGCACGAGATCGCCTTCCGCTACGACGAGGCGGTGGCCTGCGCCGACCACCACGTGATCTACAAGAACGGGGCGAAGGAGATCGCCGCCCAGGAGGGCATGTCGATCACCTTCATGGCCAAGCCGAACGCGCGCGAGGGCAACTCCTGCCACATCCACTTCTCGCTGCGCGACGCCGACGGCCGCTCGGCGATGCTCGGCGACGGGCCGGCGCACCTGTCGACGACCGGGCAGCGGGTGCTGGCCGGGCTGCTGGCCACGATGCGCGAGTTCAGCCTCCTGTTCGCCCCGAACATCAACTCGTACAAGCGCTACCAGCCCGGGTCGTTCGCCCCCACCGCGCTGCGCTGGGGCACGGACAACCGCACCTGCGCGCTGCGGCTGGTCGGGCACGGCCAGGGCATGCGGGTGGAGAACCGGGTGCCGGGGGCGGACGTGAACCCGTACCTGGCGATCGCGGCACTCGTCGCCGGCGCGGTGCACGGCATCGAGCGCGAGCTGGAACTGGGCGAGGAGTGCACCGGCAACGCGTACGACGACCCGGCCGCCGACCGGGTCCCCGGCACGCTCCGCGACGCCCTGGCCCTCTGGGAGGGCTCGACGGTGGCCGCCGAGGCGTTCGGCGACGAGGTGACGGCCCACTACGCCAACCAGGCGCGGATCGAGCTGACGGCCTTCGACGCCGCCGTGACGGACTGGGAGCTGATCCGTGGCTTCGAACGCCTCTGACGAGGGAGAGGGGTCAGGCTTGAGTGAGGTGGTGGATCCGGCCACCGGGGAGGTCGTGGGGTCCGTGCCCGCCACGTCGGTCGGGGAGGTCGACGCGGCGATCGCGCGGGCGGACGCGGCCTTCCGGCGCTGGCGGGCGGTGGCGCCGGGGGAGCGGGCGCGGGTGTTGCGGCGGTTCGCGGCGGTGGTCGACGCGCACCTGGAGGAGCTGGCGCGGCTGGAGGTGCGCAACTCCGGGCACACCATCGGCAACGCGCGGTGGGAGGCGGGCAACGTCCGCGACGTCCTCGACTACTACGCGGGCGCGCCCGAGCGGCTGACGGGGCGGCAGATCCCGGTGCCGGGCGGGCTGGACGTGACGTTCCACGAGCCGCTCGGCGTGGTCGGGGTGATCGTGCCGTGGAACTTCCCGATGCCCATCGCCGCCTGGGGCTTCGCGCCGGCGCTCGCCGCCGGGAACACCGTGGTGCTCAAGCCCGCCGAGCTGACCCCGCTGACGGCGCTGCGTCTGGCGGAGCTGGCGCGTGAGGCGGGCGTGCCCGACGACGTGTTCACCGTGCTGCCGGGCGCCGGGTCCGTGGTGGGGGAGCGGTTCGTCACCCATCCCGCCGTCCGCAAGGTCTGTTTCACCGGCTCCACGGAGGTGGGCACCCGGATCATGGCGGGCTGCGCCGCGCAGGTGAAGCGGCTGACCCTGGAGCTGGGCGGCAAGAGCGCCAACCTCGTCTTCGCCGACGCGGACCTGGAGCGGGCGGCGGCCACCGCCCCGTACGCCGTCTTCGACAACGCCGGCCAGGACTGCTGCGCCCGGTCGCGGATCCTGGTCCAGCGGCCGGTGTACGACCGGTTCCTGGAGCTGCTCGAACCGGCGGTGCGCGCGCTGCGGGTGGAGGACCCGGCCCGGGACACGGCCGAGATGGGCCCGTTGATCTCCGCCGCCCAGCGGGACCGGGTGGCCGGGTACGTCGACGGGGCGAAGATCGCCTTCGCCGGCTCCCGCCCCGACGGCCCCGGCTTCTGGTACGCCCCGACGGTGCTGCTCGCCGGATCGACGGCGGACCGGCACTGGCGGGAGGAGATCTTCGGCCCGGTCGTCTCGGTGCTCCCGTTCGACGACGAGGCCGACGCGATCCGCCTCGCCAACGACACCGAGTACGGCCTCTCCGGCTCGGTCTGGACGCGGGACGTGGGCCGGGCGGTGCGGGTGGCACGGGCCGTGGAGGCGGGCAACCTCAGCGTCAACTCGCACTCCTCGGTGCGCTACTGGACGCCGTTCGGCGGGATGAAGCGTTCCGGGCTGGGCCGCGAGCTGGGCCCCGACGCGTTGCACGCCTTCACGGACGTCAAGAACGTGTTCATCGCGACGGAGGAGTGATCAGGTGCGGGGTCGTCTTGAGGGCCGGGTGGCCGTGGTCACCGGAGCGGGCAGCGGGATCGGGCTGGCCACCGTGCGGCGGTTCGCCGCCGAGGGGGCCCGGGTGGTCTGCGTGGACGTCGACGCGGAGGCCGGCGGGCGGGCCGCCGAGGAGGTCGGCGGCGAGTTCGTCGCCACTGACGTCGCCGACGAGTCGGCCGTACGGGACCTCTTCGACGGGGTGGCCGAGCGGCACGGGCGCATCGACGTGGCGTTCAACAACGCCGGCATCTCCCCGCCGGAGGACGACTCCATCCTGACCACGGGGCTGGACGCCTGGGAGCGCGTGCTGCGGGTCAACACCACGAGCGTCTACCTCTGCTGCAAGCACGTCATCCCGCACATGCGCCGGCAGGGCAAGGGCTCGATCATCAACACCGCGTCGTTCGTGGCGCTGATGGGGGCGGCCACCTCGCAGATCGCGTACACGGCGAGCAAGGGCGGGGTGCTGGCGATGACCAGGGAGCTGGGCGTGCAGTTCGCCCGGGAGGGCATCCGGGTCAACGCGCTCTGCCCCGGCCCGGTCGCCACCCCGCTGCTGCTGGAGCTCTTCGCCGCCGACCCGGAGCGGGCCGCCCGCCGGCTGGTGCACGTGCCGATGGGACGGTTCGGCGAGCCGGAGGAGATCGCCGCCGCGGTGGCGTTCCTGGCCAGCGACGACTCGTCCTTCATGACCGCCGCGCAGTTCGTCGTCGACGGCGGTATCACCGGCGCGTACGTCACCCCGCTGTGAGCCGGCCACTGATCGGGATCACGGCGTACGTCGAGCCGGTCGGTTGGGGGGTGTGGCGGGACGTGCCGGCGGTGCTGCTGCCCGAGGCGTACGTCCGGGCGGTCACCGCGGCCGGGGGCCGGGCGGTGGTGCTGCCCCCGGACGACCGCGACGCGGACGTGCTGCGGGTGCTCGACGGGCTGGTCCTGGCCGGCGGCGCGGACGTCGACCCGGCCCGGTACGGCCAGCCGCCGGCGCCCCGCACCGAGAGCCGGCCCGGCCGCGACGCGGGCGAGCTGGCCCTGCTCACCGCGGCGCTCGACACCGACCTGCCGGTGCTCGGGGTCTGCCGGGGGATGCAACTGCTCGCCGTCGCCGCCGGCGGGGCGCTGCACCAGCATCTGCCGGACCTGGTGGGGCACGACCTGCACCGCCCCGCCCCCGGCGTCTACGGCGGGCACGGCGTGCGGTTCGCTCCGGCCAGCCTGGCCGCGACGGTGATGGCCGGGGTGGACCGGGTCAACTCCTACCACCACCAGGCGGTGGCCGACCCGGGCCGGCTGGCGGTGACCGGCTGGTCCGACGACGGGGTGGTCGAGGCGGTCGAGGATCCGCACCGGCCCTTCCTGCTGGGCGTGCAGTGGCACCCGGAGAACGAGCCCGATCCGCGACCGATCGCCGCCCTGGTCCGGGCCGCCCGGGAGGGCCGGGCCGGCCCGGCGCGTCGGTGACACGCTCCCCGCCACCGTAGCGACGGGCGGGTGGCGGTGTCGCACATCACAGTCGCCTCCCGGGGTGGTGTCCGCCCGAGGACGTATCGTCCCGTGCACGGGACTGAAGTGCCGCGCTGGTCCAGATTCGGGTGACCAGCCGTCCTGTGTGGACCCGGCCCGGCGACGCCGCGGTCGGGGGACGGCGGCCCGGTGCGGCGGACGTGAACAGCGCACGCCGGGCGGTATGCGTTACGTTGCTCGTCCGTCGGGGTACCAAGCGGGGCACGGCCGGTCGGATCACCGGGCCGAGGCGGTGACGGCCGGAGCGGGAGGAACTATGAGTTCGGCCCAGGGGGGCGTGGACGAGGGTTGCCCGTCCGAGGTGGGCCAGGAGGTTGATCTTCCCCCGTTGCTGGCTGCCGCCTTCGCCGGTGGCGGCGAGATGGGCGAGTTGATGGGCAGCCTCGACTGGTCCGGCCATCCGCTCGGCACCCCCGACCGGTGGCCACCGGCGCTCTGTTCGGCGATCGGCCTGATGCTCGCCTCCAGCGCGCAGATCGTCATGTTCTGGGGCGAGGACGAGCTCGCCTTCTACAACGACGCCTACCGTCCCACGATCGGTGGCAAGCACCCGGACGTGCTGGGCCAGCCGGCCCGCGAGCACTGGGCGGAGACCTGGAGCGTGCTCGGGCCGCTGCTGGAGGGCGTCCGGCGGGACAGCCGGTCGTACCGCGCGCAGGACCACCCCTTCCCGCTCGACCGGCGCGGCTTCCTGGAGGAGACGTACTTCGACGTCTCCTACGACCCGATCCTGGCCGCCGACGGCACCGTCGCCGGCGTCTTCTGCATCGTCAACGAGACCACGGGCAGGGTGGTCGGGGAGCGCCGGCTGCGGCTGCTGGCCGAGCTGGGCACCGACCTGGCCGAGGTGGACAGCAGGCCCGAGCTGGGCCGGGTCGCGGCGGCGGTGCTCGACCGGCACCGGCCGGACGTGCCGTTCTCGCTGGTGTACCTGCCCGACGAGGGCGGGAACCTGGTCCTGACCGGGTGCGGCGGTGTCGGCCCACGGGCGGTCGCCACGCCCCCGCCGGCGCGGCTCGCCGAGGTCACCGCCACCGGCACCGCCGCCACCGTCGCCGTCACGGACCTGCTCATCGAGGCTCCGGCCGACGCGACCGGTGAGGCGCTGGTGCTGCCGGTCACCGCCGGGAACGAGACCGTGGGCGCGCTGGCCGTCGGCGTCGCCCGCCGACAGCCGCTCACCGACGAGTACCGGGACTTCTTCGACCTGGTCGCCGCGCAGCTCTCCCGGGCCGTCGGGCGGCAGCAGGCGTACGAGCAGGAACGCACCCGCGCCGCCGAGCTGACCGCCCTGGACCGGGCCAAGACCAACTTCTTCGCCAACGTCAGCCACGAGTTCCGCACCCCGCTGACCCTGGTGCTCGGCCCGCTGGAGGACCTGCTGGCCGACCCGGCGCTGCCGGAGGCGTACACCGAACGGCTCGCCACCATGCACCGCAACGCGCTGCGGCTGCTCAAGCTGGTCAACACGGTGCTCGACTTCTCCCGGCTGGAGTCCGGGCGGCTGGCCGCCCGCTACCAGCCCACCGACCTCGCCGACTACACCGCCCGCCTGGCCAGCACGTTCCGGTCGGCCACCCAGCGGACCGGGCTACGCCTGGTCGTGGACTGCCCGCCGCTGCCGGCGCCGGTCTTCGTGGACCGGGACATGTGGGAGAAGGTCGTCCTCAACCTGGTCTCGAACGCGGTGAAGTTCACCTTCGACGGCGAGATCCGGGTGCGGATCCGCGCCGTCGACGGGGCCGCCCGGCTGGAGGTCACCGACACCGGCGTCGGCATCGTGCCGGAGGAACTGCCGCAGATCTTCGAACGCTTCCACCGGGTGCCCGGGGTGCGTTCGCGCAGCCACGAGGGCACCGGGATCGGCCTGGCACTGGTCCGCGAGCTGGTCGAGATGCACGGCGGCGAGGTGGCCGTGCGCAGCCGCGTCGACGAGGGCAGCACGTTCACCGTGACCGTTCCGTTCGGCGCCGGGCACCTGCCGGTCGAGCGGGTCGTAGACGCCGGCTCACCGGCGCAGGTCGAGCTGGCGCAGGCCGACCTCTACGTCGCGGAGACGGCGCTCTGGACCGGCGCCGCCGGGTCGGCCGACGGTGCCGGCTCGGCCCGGGGGACCGGCGCCGCCGGCCGGATCCTGGTCGCCGACGACAACGCCGACCTGCGTGAGCACGTCACCCGGCTGCTCTCCCCGTCCTGGGAGGTGGTCGCGGTCACCGACGGCGTGGAGGCGCTGCGGCACGCCGTCGACGGCTCGTTCGACCTGGTGCTGACCGACGTGATGATGCCCCGGCTCGACGGGTTCGGGCTGGTCGCCGCGTTGCGCGCGGATCCGCGTACCCGGCACCTGCCGATCGTGCTGCTCTCCGCCCGGGCCGGCTCCGCCGAGGAGGTCGCCGGGCTCGCGGTCGGCGCCGACGACTACCTCACCAAGCCCTTCTCCGGCCAGGAGCTGACCGCCCGGGTACGGGCCAACGTCGAACTGGGCCAGCTCCGCGGCCAGATCATCCGTGGGCTGCGGGCCCTGGCCGACGCGGCGGTCGCGGTCAACACCGCCCGCTCCACGGCCGACGTGCTCCAGGTCGCCGCGCGGCACGCCCTGAGCCTCGCCGAGGCCGCCCGGGTGGTGGTCTCCGCCACCGGGATGCGCTTCGAGGCCGACGGCGGCGGGCTGGCCTCGATCGAGCCGTCCTTCGTGCTGCCGCTGACCGGCACCGCCGGCGAGCGGCTCGGCGAGCTGCGGGTCTGGCGTCCGGACGGCGACGGGACCCACACCGACGAGGCCGCGCTCACCCAGCTCGCCCGGCTGGTCGGCGTGCGGCTGGAGAACGCCCAGCTCTACGAGGCCGAGCACCGCATCGCCACCACGCTCCAGCACAGCCTGCTGCCCCGGTCGCTGCCGCAGCTGCCGGGCGCCCTGGTGGCCAGCCGCTACCTGCCGGGCAGCGCCGACGTGGAGGTCGGCGGGGACTGGTACGACGTCGTCGCGCTCGGCGACGACGAGCTGGTGCTGGCGATCGGCGACGTGGTCGGCAAGGGCGTGCGGGCGGCCGCCGCGATGGGCCAGCTCCGCAACGCGCTGCGGGCGTACGTCCTGGAGGGCTTCGATCCCGGCGAGTCGCTGACCCGGCTCAACCGGCTCGTCGGCACCAACGAGGGCCGCTCCTTCGCGACGGTGTTCTGCCTGTGGTTCAGCCCTCGTACCGGCCGGATGCGGTACGCCAGCGCCGGGCACCCGTCCCCGCTGCTGATCCGAGGAGACGACGTGGCGTTCCTGCACGACCGGGCGCTCGGGCCGCCGGTCGGGGCGATCCCCGACACGGCCTACCGGACGGTCGAGGGGGAGCTGGCCGCCGGGAGCCGCCTGCTGCTCTACACCGACGGGCTGATCGAGGACCGGCAGCTCGGCATCGACGCCGCGCTGGCCACGCTGCGGCAGGACGCGGCCACCCCCGGCGAGCACGTGACCGATCTGATCGACGCCGTGGTGGAGCGGATCGCCGGGCGGCCGTTGCGCGACGACGTCGCCGTGCTCGCCCTGGAGGTGGCGGAACTCAACCGGTTCGCGCTGCGGCTGCCGGCCGATCCCACCCGGCTCAGCGTGCTGCGCAAGCGGCTGGAGGACTTCCTCGTCGCGCACAAGGTCAGCGAGACGGACCTGTTCGACCTGACCGTCGCCGTCTCAGAGGCGGCCGCCAACGCCATCGAGCATCCGGTCGAGCCGGCCGAGCCGACGATCGGCGTCGAGGTGACCATCTCCGATCGGACGGTGGTCGCCACGGTGCGCGACAGCGGCCGGTGGCGGGAGTCGACCGGATCGGGCTTCCGGGGGCGGGGACTGTCCCTCATCGAGGCGCTGGGGGAGCTGTCGGTGCACCGTACCGCCGAGGGGACCGAGGTGACGCTGCGCCGGCGGCTGGCGGACTGAGCGCGGCCGGCGGTCCTCCGGCGCGCGACCGGTCGTGCGGGGGTCAGGCCGGGCGGAGCCAGGCCTGGTCGGCCAGGCCGGAGATGTCCAGCACCCGGTGGACCTGCCGCGACGGCAGCACGGTGAGCGCGCCGGGAAACTGCTGGGCCAGCCGGACCACGGCGTGGATGGCCGCCGAGTCGAAGAAGGTGACCGCCCGCAGGTCGAGCGTCACCCGCTCGGCCGGCTCCCGCAGCGCGGTCTGGAACATGACGTCGGCGGTGGCCATGTCCACCTCGCCGGTGACCAGGACGCGGAGGTGGTCGCCGTCGACCTCCGCGGTGGCGGAGAAGACGGGAGACGTGCCATCCCCTTGATCCACGGAGCCACAATTGCACAGCGGACCGGGCACGGCAACAACCGCTCCGGCCGGGCGGTGGCGGGGGTCACCACCGGGCGCGGCGATAAACTCGCGTCATGACCGTCCGTGCGCCGCTGACCCCCGGCACGCTCACCCCGTTGCGGCCCGTGCCCGCCCACATCGTCCGCCCGGAGTACGTGGGCAAGAAGCGTCCCCAGGAGTGGCGCGGCTCCCACGTGCAGACCCCGGAGACCATCGAGAAGATGCGGGTCGCCGGTCGGCTCGCGGCGCAGGCCACCCAGCTCGCCGGCGAGCACTGCAAGCCGGGCGTGAGCACCGACGAGATCGACCGGGTCGTGCACGAGTTCCTCTGCGACCACGGCGCCTACCCGTCGACGCTGGGCTACCGGGGCTTCCCGAAGTCCTGCTGCACCAGCCTCAACGAGGTGATCTGCCACGGCATCCCCGACTCCACCGTGCTCGCCGACGGCGACATCATCAACGTCGACGTGACCGCGTACCTCGACGGGGTGCACGGCGACACGGACGCCACCTTCTGCGTGGGCGAGGTCGACGAGGAGGCCCGGCTGCTGGTCGACCGGACCCACGAGGCGATGATGCGCGGCATCCGCGCGGTCGCCCCGGGCCGCCAGATCAACGTGATCGGCCGGGTCATCGAGTCGTACGCGAAGCGCTTCGGCTACGGCGTCGTGCGTGACTTCACCGGCCACGGGATCGGCGAGGCGTTCCACAGCGGGCTCTACGTGCCGCACTACGACAGCCCCCGCCCCACGGACGTGATGGAGCCGGGGATGACCTTCACCATCGAGCCGATGATCACCCTTGGCACCCACGAGTACGACATGTGGGACGACGGCTGGACCGTGGTGACGAAGGACCGCAGGTGGACGGCCCAGTTCGAGCACACCATCGTGGTGACCGAGGACGGCCACGAGATCCTCACGCTGCCGTGACGGAGACCCCGGCGGCGCTGCGTGAGGCGCACCACGCGGACGTCTCCGGCGGTTGGCTGCGCCCCGCCGTCTTCGGGGCGATGGACGGGCTGGTCACCAACATCGCCCTGATCGCCGGGGTGGCGGGCGGCGGGGTGTCGCCGCGCAGCGTCGTGCTCACCGGCGTGGCCGGCCTGGTGGCCGGCGCCATCTCGATGGGGCTGGGGGAGTACACCAGCGTCCGCTCGGCGAACGAACAGGTCGCGGCCGAGGTCGCCAAGGAGCGCCGCGAGCTGGAGCGGCACCCCGAGGCGGAGGCGCGCGAGCTGGCCGAGGCGTGGGTCGCCCGGGGACTGCCGCCCGACCTGGCCATGGAGGTCGCCCAGGCCGTCCGGCGCAATCCGGAGGAGGCGCTGCGGGTGCACGTCCGGGAGGAGCTCGGCGTCGACCCGGACGAGCAGCCCAGCCCGTGGGCCGCCGCGATCTCGTCGTTCCTGTTCTTCTCGGTCGGGGCGCTGGTGCCGCTGCTGACGTACCTGTTCGGCGCGACGAGCCTGTGGCTGGCGCTCGCGGTCGGCGGGCTCGGGCTCTTCGTGGCCGGGGCGGTGGTCGCCCGGTTCACCGCCCGGCCCTGGTGGTCCGGCGGTCTGCGTCAGCTCCTGCTCGGCGCGGCGGCGGCCGGCGCCACGTATCTCGTCGGCACCCTCATCGGCGTGCAGGGCGGGCTCGGCTGACCTTCCCGCGCCGGCCCTCCCGGCGCCCGGCGGGCGCCGTCCGGCGCGCTGTCAGCCGTCGAGAAGGTCGTCGACCGTGCCGTCGACGGGGCGGCCCCGGGCCGCCAGCTCGGCCGCCTGGCGGGCCAGGACGACGCCCACCTCGGTCATGTCCGCGCCCGCCAGCCCCGTCCGGCGCACCGCGTCGCCCGGGTCGCGGAAGTAGGTGCGGCTGAGCAGGCCGGCGACCGTGGCCGCCGCCAGCCGCGCCTCGCCGAGCATCAGCAGCGCCTGGTCGGTCTCGTACCACTCGGCCAGCCGGGCGGCCCGGGCGTGCGCCGCCCCGCCCCGGTACCAGGCCCGGCGGGCCGCCGTGCTGAACTCGGCCGGCCGGGCCCGGGCCAGCCGGCCCAGGTGCTCGTCGCGCAGGGTGCGCAGCCAGCCGGTGGGGTCGTACAGCGCCCGGGTGCTGACGTAGCGGTCGGCGGTCAACGGCCAGAGCGGGGAGATCACCCGGGCCTGGCGCAGGTAGTCGTCGGCGCCGGCGACGGTCAGGTCGACCAGCACGCCGTCGACCCGCCGCGTCGCCGGGGACGGCCCGCCGCCGGGCCGGTACGTCACCACCAGCAGCCCGACCTCGCCGTCCCCGCCGCCGTCGTCGTCGCCGTGGGCGAGCGGGCCGTGCACCGCGACCGCCAGCACGTCGGCCGGGAACCGCCGGCGCACGGCGTCGGCGACCCGTTCGGCCACCGCCCACCGTGGATCGTCGGGGTGGGGTTCGCCGTCGGCGCCGGTCACCGCACCAGCCTATTCGCGGGCGGTCGGCCCGCCCGGCACGCCGCGCCCGGTGGGCACCAGCCGGAAGACGAGGATCTCCCGGCCGCCGGCCCGCTGGGCGTACGCGCGGTAGGCGGGCCACTCGGTGACCAGCAGCGTCCAGAGGCGGTCCCGTTCGGCGCCGGTGGCGACCTCGGCGCGCACCGGGACGCGGCGGCCCTTGACGGCCACCTCGGCGGCCGGATCGGCGCGCAGGTTCATCGCCCAGCCGGGCTGGTGGGTCTGGCCGAAGTTGGAGCCGACCACCACGTACGCGTCGCCGTCGGGCACGTAGAGCAGCGGATTGCTGCGCGGCTTGCCGGAGCGGCGGCCGGTGGTCGTGATGACCAGCGACGGGATGAGCCCGAGCGCGACCACCCGCCCCCGGGTGAGCCGCCCCACCATCCGGTCGGCGGGGACGAGCAGGCGGACGGCGGCGCCGAACCAGCGGTGGTGACCGACACGGCGGGTCAGGGCTCCCAGTACGGGCACGGCGACCAGTGTGCCCGCTCCCGGCCCGTCAGTCGAGACGTCGCTCGACCGGCAGCCGGGACCGGGTGAAGAAGCCCGCGCCGAGCATCGCGACCAGCGGCACCACCACCAGGACGCCGAGCGTGGTCCAGGGGACCACCACCGGGTACGGCTCCGTGACCGGCCACAGGGCGGCGTACCGGCGGTTGAGGGCGGTCAGGATGATCGACGCGGAGCCGAGGCCGGCGACGATGCCGAGCGCGGAGCCCAGTACGGCGATCACCCCGGACTGACAGAGCGAGAGCAGCCGGCGCAGTCCCGGGCCGGCGCCGACCGCCGCGAGGGTGGACAGGTCGGCCCGCCCCTCGGCCGCCGCCAGCCCGGTGGCGATGGCGGCGGCGCCCAGGGTGATCACCCCGGCGGCGGCGGCCAGCAGGAGCAGCAGCGGCCGCCCCGCGTCGCCCTGCGTGCCCCGGTCGATCTCGACCTGCGCGTGCAGCGGACGTACGGCGGCGACGAACCGGTCCTGCCGGTCCTCGTCGGGCACGCCGTCGGCGGCGATCGCCCAACCGAGCGGGTGGACGTCGAGGCCGAGCCGCCCGGCGGCCGCCGGGGAGAGCAACAGCCGGTCCGCCCCCAGCGCGGTGGGCAGCGGATACCCGGCGACGGTGGTGACGGCCTGGGGGTCGGGCCGGGCCTGCCCGGCGCGGGTCACCCGCACGTCGACCCGCCCGTCGCGCACGTAGCGCGGATCGGTCACGACCGCGCCGCCGGCCCGCAGCACGGCGGTGGCGGCGGCGACGTCGGCGGGGGCGGCGCCGGTGAGCGCCGGCAGGGCCGTCCCGTCGTCCACCAGGACGTGGAAGTACCGGCCGAGGTGCTCCTCGGGTTCCGCGCAGCGGGCGTCGGCGCGGGCGCGGCGCTGCTGCTCCGGGCTGAGCCTGTCGCCCGGCGTCCACGGGCAGACGCGCTCGGCGGGCAGCACCGGCGAGACCACGCACAGGTCGGTGGCCGTCCCGCACCGGGGCTCCGCCAGCGGCGCCACCGTCCGGACCCCCAGGTGGGCGCGCGCGGCCTCGCTGACCCCGGGCAGGTCGGGCAGGGTTTCCCCGTCCGACCCGGTGACCAGCACCGTGGTGGCCGGCAGGGCCGGCAGGTACATCGTGGCCGACCGGGCGTCGTCGCTGGCCAGGTACACCCCGATGGCGACGCTGCCGGCGACCGCGGCCATCACGGCGGAGATCGCGGGCGCGGTCGACGACCGGTTGCGGCTGGCGTCGCGCAGCGCGATCCGGGGCGCCAGCGGCAGCGACCGCCCGAGGCGGGCGAGCAGGCCGACCAGCGTCGGGGTGGCGAAGACCAGGCCCAGCTCGCCGAGGACGAGGCCGGCCAGGATGACCGCCGGCGCCGTCCGGGCCGCCCCGAACGCGGCCACCGCGGCCCCGGCGGCGGCCAGGACCGCCCCGACTGTCAACCAGCGTCGCCGGTGCGCCGGCGGGGTGCGCCGGCCGGCCAGCCCCGCCACCACGTCCTGCCGGGCGGCCGTCCAGGCCGGGGCCAGCGCGGCCAGCACCCCGGCCAGCACCGCGACGGCGGCGATCGCCGCGAGCGCCTCCGGCCACCAGCGGTACGCGCCGAAGCGCGCGCCGAAGAGGTGCTGCTCCACCAGGGAGCGGCCGGCGAACGCGGCGGCGACGCCCAGCGCGACCCCGAGGGCGGCGCCGACGGCACCCAGCACCACGCCGTCGGCCAGCACGATGCGGCGCAGGTGGGCGTCGTCCCCGCCCGCCACGGCGACCAGCGCGAGGTCCCGGCGCCGCCGCCGTACGCCGACCGCGAAGGCCGGCCCGACGAGCAGCACCACCTCCAGCAGCCCCAGCCCGCCGACGAGCACCGAGACGCTCATCCCCTCCACGTCCATGGTGGAGCGGCCGTACGGCGCGAACGTGACGGTGTCCGACGCCGGGGCGGGGACCCGGGCGTGCACCACGACGCCGTGGGCGTTGAGCCGGCGGAACAGCTCCTCGTCGGGGTCGCCGGGCAGGTCGACCAGCCAGCTCGTGCCCGGCTCGGCCTCCATCCGTCCCTCCGACGGGTGCAGCGTCACCACCGGGCCCAGGTCGTCGGGGTACTCGGCCACCCCGACCACCCGCCAGGAGCGGGCGCCGTCGCCGGACGTGACGGTGTCGCCGAGGCGGGCGTCGAGGCGGCGCAGGGCCGCCGGGCTGACCGCGATCTCGTCCGGCCCGGCCGGCGCCCGCCCCGAGTGGAACCGGACCAGCCCCCGCCCGAGCGGGTCGGTGAGGTCCACGGCGCGGCCCGTGAGCGTGTTGTCGACCCGCTCGCCGACCAGAGCGTCGAACGACACCCAGCGGCGCAGCGGGACCACCCGGCTCCCGGCCGGCAGCAGGGCGGCCACCTGCCCGGCGGTGACGGGCCCGGCCGAGGGACCGTCGTCCGGGTCGGTACGCCAGGTCTCGGCCCAGGTGCTCTGCGCGAGGGGGGTCCGCGTCACCCAGTTCAGCTCCGCGTCGGCCGCGCCGAGTTGGCGGTCGGCCCGCTCCACCGGGGTCAGCTCGGACATCCGCCAGCTCACCGCGGTGAAGCTCAGCACCAGCACCGGCAGCGTGATCATCGCGAGCACCAGCGCCGTACGCCCCCGGGCCCGCCGGGCCTCCCGCCGGGCGATCCGCAGCGCGGCCCACCAGGAACCGGCGGCCCGGGCGAGCCGGCCGCCCCGGCTCGCGCTCACCGACCGCTGCCGCTCAGCAGCTGCTCCACGCTGCCCAGCGGGGCCGTCGTGTCGACAAGCACCCCGTCGCGCAGGAAGACCACCCGGTCGGCCCAGGCGGCGTGGCGCGCCTCGTGGGTGACCAGCACGGCGGCGGCCCCGGCGTCGACGCGCCGGCGCAGCAGGTGCAGCACCGCCTCACCGGTCTGCGAGTCCAGCGCGCCGGTCGGTTCGTCGGCGAGCACCAGCCGGCGCTCCCCGACGAGCGCGCGGGCGATGGCCACCCGCTGCTGCTGCCCGCCGGAGAGCTGGTCGGGGAACCGGTCGGCCAGCGCGGTCAGGCCCACCTCGGACAGCGCGTCCAGCGCCAGGCGGCGGGCCCGGCGTACGCCCGTGCCGTCGAGTTCGAGGGGGAGGGCGACGTTCTCCACGGCGCTGAGGCTGCCGAGCAGGTTGAGGTCCTGGAAGACGTAGCCGATGCGGCGGCGCCGCACCTGGGCCAGCCGCCGCCGGTCGAGGGCACCGAGCGGCTCGCCCTCGACGTACACCTCGCCCGCGGTCGGGCCGTCCAGCCCGCCGGCCAGGGCGAGCAGGGTCGACTTCCCCGAGCCGGACGGTCCCATCACGGCGACGAGTTCCCCCGCGCGCACGGCGAGGCTCACCCCGCGCAGCGCGTGCACGGCCGCCGCGCCGGCGCCGTGGGTGCGGTGCACGTCACGCACGTCCAGCACCGGCGTGGTCGGGCTCCCGTCCGCCGGCCGGTTCCCCGTGCTCACCGTCGCGCCTCCTCGTCCGCCCGGTCCACCGCCTCGGCAGGCGTCGTCGGGACGCGGCCGGGCTCCGCCGGACGGTAGCGCACGAGGCTGGTCTCGCAGTGGTCCAGCCAGCGCACCTCGGCCTCGGCCTGGAAGACCATGGCGTCCAGCACCAGCCGCCACGGCAGGTCCTCGGGGCGGTCGCTGGCGTACTTCAACCGGGTCAACTCCTGCAACGTCCGCATGGTCGCGCTGCGCTGGGTCTGCACGACCGACCGGACGTCCACCCCGGGGGTGGTCAGCGCGAGGGCGAGCTTGATCGCCAGCTCGTCGCGGGGCCGGTCGGTGCGGCTGATCGGCGTGGCGAACCACAGGGCCAGGTCCGTCCGCCCGGCGTCGGTGATCTCGTACGGGCGCTGCCCCGTCTCGCTCTCGGGCAGCGACCGGACCAGCCCGTCCCGCTCCAGCCGGGACAGGGTGGTGTAGACCTGACCGATGTTCAGCGGCCAGGTCGAGCCGGTCGACTCCTCGAACGCGGCGCGCAGCTGGTAGCCGTACATCTGGCCGCGTTCGAGCAGGGCGAGCAGCCCGTGACGGATGGACATGGCAACGGAGTATGCATACCTGGTATGCGACCCGCAACCGGAGCGGGCGTCGAGGGTCGGCCGGTCAGGCGGGTCGGCCCGGGAACGGCACCGTCAGCGGGGTGATCCCGGCCGTCCGTCGCCAGCGGGTGGCCCGTACGGCGTACTCGACCAGGGCGGCCAGGGCCCTGTCCCGGTCGGCGCCGCTGGTGGCCGGCACCACCGCCCGCCAGAACGCGGCCGTGCGCTCCTCCACCTCGGCGGCCAGCCGCAGCGCGCTCGCCCGGTCGGTGACCGGGAACGGCAGCGTGTAGCCGGCCCGGTCCGGCGGGACGTTCCCGCCACCGGCGCTCAACTGCACGATCAGGTCGTCGCGGCGGCGCCGGTGCGCGGCCTCCGCCTCCTTCGCGGCGGTCCGGGCGGCGCCGGTGAGGCGTACCCCGATGGGCCCGTACGCCCAGATCGCGGCGTACTCGGCGGAGAGCACCGCGCCCAGCGCCCCGGCCGGCCCCGGCGGTGTGGGCGCGGTCACCTCAGCACCTCCACGTGCGTGGCCCGGGCGGCGGCGATCGAGGCGAGCAGCGCGGCCCGCTCCGCCGGCGCCGCCGCGCAGGCCCGGGTCGCCGCCTCCTGGGCGGCGCGTTCGTCCTCGCGCAGCGCGGCCCGTGCCGCCGCCGGGCCGCCCGGCGCGGCGGGCGTGGCCGCGGCGGACGCCGAGGGCAGCGGTACGCCGATGAGCCGGGCGAGTTCGGCCGCGTGCGCGCGGTGCGCCTCGGCGATCGGCGTGAGCAGGCCGGCGAGCGCGGGGTGCGCGGCGGCGGCGTCCCGGTGCCCGGCGGCGAGCCGGAGCGCCTCGTCGAGCAGCGGCGTGAGCGGATCCGGCCCGGGGGTGGGGTCGTCGTCGCGGCTCAGGAGGCCGCAACCGGTCAGCGGCGCCGCCGCTCCGCCGAGCGCCAGGAGCACCCCGGCGCGCAGCACCTTTCGCCGGGAATGCCCGGTTGCCTCGCCGCGTCGTGTCGTTCTGCCCGTCGCCACCGGACAAGTCAACACCATCACCGGCCGTACGTGGGCGACCGGCGTCGGTGCGCCGCCCGGCCCGCCGCGCGGCAGGCGCGTTACGCTCTGCGCAGCCACCGGCGCGTCAGCTCCGGTGGCGTGCCGGCATGGCGGCCGACCGGGTGCCGTCGATCAGCAGGAGGGTGCGGAGATGACGCAGCGTGGCCGTGCCACGAGGTCGACGGGTCCGGCGGGGAGACCCCGACGCGCCGACGCCCCACGGGGCGGGGAGCGTGCCGGCGGCCCGCGCGGCGACCTCGCCGCCCGGCGGGCCCGGCTGCGTGAGGTGATCGAGCCGGTGGTCGCCGGCGCCGGTTACGACCTGGAGGAACTCTCCGTCTCCCGCGCCGGCCGGCGGCACGTGGTGCGGGTGATCGTGGACGCCGACGGCGGGATCAACCTGGATGCCGTCGCCGAGGTCTCCCGGGCCGTCTCCGCGGCCCTCGACGCGGCCGAGGAGGCCTCCGGCGACCTCGTCGCCGGGGAGTACCAGCTGGAGGTCAGCTCCCCCGGCGTGGACCGGCCGCTCACCCTGCCCCGGCACTGGCGGCGCAACGTCGGCCGGCTGGTGAAGGTGACCGCCCGCGGCGCGGGCGCCCCGTCCGGCCAACCCGCCGGGCAGCCCACCGGCGACCGGCAGGTCACCGGCCGGGTGGTCGAGGCCGACGACGAGCGCGTGGTGCTGGAGACCGACGCCGGCCGCGCCACGTGGACGTACGCAGAGCTCGGCCCCGGCCGGGTGCAGGTCGAGTTCCACCGCCTCGACGAGATCGAGGAGACGGACGGACCCGACGACATGGACGACACCGACGACTTCGACGACGAAGATGATGTGGAGGACGAGGAGAGGTGAACATCGACCTCGCGGCGCTGCGCGCACTCGAGCGCGAGCGGGAGATCCCGTTCGACACGATCCTCGCGGCGATCGAGACCGCGCTGCTGACCGCCTACCGGCACACCGAGGGGGCGGAGTCGCACGCCCGGGTGGAGATCGACCGCAAGTCCGGCGCGGCCCTGGTCTACGCGCAGGAGTTGGACGACGACGGCACCGTCGTACGGGAGTGGGACGACACCCCGCACGACTTCGGGCGGATCGCCGCCATGACCGCCAAGCAGGTCATCCTCCAGCGACTGCGGGAGGCCACCGACGAGGTGCACTTCGGCGAGTACGTGGGCCGCGAGGGTGACCTGGTCACCGGCGTGGTGCAGGCGCACGAGACGCGCACCGAGAAGGGCATCGTCAGCGTCGACCTCGGCAAGCTGGAGGGGGTCCTGCCGCAGTCCGAGCAGGTGCCCGGCGAGCGCTACGCGCACGGCGAGCGGATCCGCTGCGTGGTGGTGCACGTGGCCAAGGGGATGCGCGGGCCGCAGATCACCCTCTCCCGGTCGCACCCGGCGCTGGTCAAGAAGCTCTTCGCGCTCGAGGTGCCGGAGATCGCCGACGGCACGGTCGAGATCGGCGCGATCGCACGTGAGGCGGGTCACCGTACGAAGATCGCGGTCCGCTCCACCACCCAGGGGGTCAACCCCAAGGGCGCCTGTATCGGCCCGATGGGGCAGCGGGTACGGGCCGTCATGAGCGAACTGCACGGCGAGAAGATCGACATCATCGACTGGTCGGACGACCCGGCGACGTTCGTCGGCAACGCCCTGTCGCCGGCCAAGGCCCTGCGGGTCGAGGTGGTCGACCTGGCCACCCGCACCGCCCGGGTCACCGTCCCGGACTTCCAGCTCTCCCTCGCCATCGGCCGGGAGGGGCAGAACGCCCGACTTGCGGCCCGGTTGACCGGTTGGCGGATCGACATCCGGTCCGACGCCGAGCAGTCCGGTGCCGCCGGCCGGGGCGCAGCTGATCACGTCCCGGAGCCGGGCGGCGCGATCTCGGGCTCCTAGGGGTAGACTTTCTCCAGTGGTACGACGCGCGCTGCCGGAACGCACCTGTGTGGGTTGCCGGCGACGTGCGCCGGCCAGCGAATTGCTGCGGATCGTCGCGGTCGGCGACGAGGCTGGTCACAGCCTTCGGCCCGATCCGGCCCGCAGGCTGCCGGGTCGGGGAGCGAACATGCACCCGGATCCGGCCTGCTTCGCGCAAGCGGTGCGGCGACGCGCTTTCGGGCGTGCGCTGCGCCTCACCGGGGTCCCCGACCACGGTGAGCTTGCGGAGCACGTCGATGCGCCAACCACTACGTCCGGTCAGCCCGACCGGGCGAGGGTCGCTAGCAGGGTAGGACGACCGACATGAGCACACGATGAAGTCCCTGAAATGACCAGGCTTCAAGTGCACGAGTGAGGTCGCTGCGGGTGCTGCCCGCACGACCTCGGAGTGAGGAGTGCAGTGGCAGGTAAGGCCCGCGTACACGAGCTTGCAAAAGAGCTCGGGGTCGAAAGCAAGACCGTTCTCGCCAAGCTCAAGGAGATGGGCGAGTTCGTGAAGTCCGCGTCCAGCACCGTCGAGGCGCCCGTCGCCCGACGGCTGCGTAGCGCATTCGTCGCCGGCGCCGGTTCTCCGGCACCAGCCGCCCCACCGGCGGCCGCCCCGGCGCCGACCCCGACCCCGACCTCGACGCCCTCCCCGGCCCCCGGTGGGCCCCGGGTCTCGGCCAAGCCGATGCCGCCCCGGCGGCCGGCCGCGCCGGCGCCCGGTCCCAAGCCCAAGGGCCCGGTGCCCGGTCCGCCGCAGCCCGCGGCCCCGGTCGCCAAGCCGGCGAGTGCCCACGACATCGAGGTGGCGGCCGCCGAGGCGCGTGCCGCCGCGCTGAAGGCTGAGCAGGAGGCGGCGGTCAAGGCCGCCCAGGCCGCTCGGCAGCAGCAGCGTGAGAACGTCCGCCGGGAGCCCCCGGCGGACGGTGGCAACCGTCCCGGTCCCCGACCGGGGCCGGGTGCCATGCCGCCCCGCCCGGGTTCCCCGGCCGCCGGTCGTCCCGGCACGCCGGCACCGGGTCCGGGTGGTCGTCCGGGCGGGCGTCCGCCGGCGCGCGGCGCCGGTAACAACCCGTTCGGCATCCAGGGCAGCCAGCAGCAGCAGCGGCCTCCGGCCGCCGGTCCGGGTGGCCCCCGGCCCAGCCCGGCCGGCATGCCGCCGCGTCCGAGCCCGGCCTCCATGCCGCCCCGTCCGAGCCCGGCCTCCATGCCGAGCCAGCGTCCCGCTACCGGTCGCCCCGGCCCCGGTGGCGCCGGTCGCGGTCCCGGTGGCGGCGCGGGTCGTCCCGGTGGCGGCGGCGGTGGCGGTGGCTTCCGCGGCGGTCCCGGTGGCGGCGGCGGTGGCGGTGGCTTCCGCGGCGGTCCCGGTGGCGGCGGCGGTGGCGGTGGCTACCGTGGCGGTCCCGGTGGCGGCGGCGGTGCGCCGGGCGGCGGTTTCCGTCCGGGTGCTCCGGCCGGCGGCGGCGGTCGTCCGGGTGGTGGCGGTCGTGGCCGTGGCGGCGGCGCCGCGGGTGCCTTCGGGCGTCCGGGTGGCCGGCCGACGCGCGGTCGCAAGTCCAAGAAGCAGCGCAGACAGGAGTTCGACAACCTGTCGGCCCCGACCATGAGCTCGGGTGCCCCCCGGGGTCAGGGTCAGGTCGTCCGGCTCTCCCGTGGCGCCTCGCTGTCGGACTTCGCCGACAAGATCAACGCCAACCCGGGTTCGCTGGTCCAGGAGATGTTCAACCTGGGCGAGATGGTCACGGCGACCCAGTCGTGCTCCGACGACACCCTGCTCCTGCTGGGTGAGCACCTCGGCTTCAACGTGCAGATCGTCAGCCCGGAGGACGAGGACCGCGAGCTGCTCGCGCAGTTCAACATCGACCTCGACGCCGAGGTCGCGGAGGACCGCCTGGTCGACCGTGCGCCGGTCGTGACCGTCATGGGTCACGTCGACCACGGTAAGACCAAGCTGCTCGACGCGATCCGCAAGGCGAACGTCGTGGCCGGCGAGGCGGGTGGCATCACCCAGCACATCGGTGCCTACCAGGTCCACGTGCCGCACGAGGGCGAGGACCGCGCGGTGACCTTCATCGACACCCCGGGTCACGAGGCGTTCACCGCCATGCGTGCCCGTGGTGCCCAGGTCACCGACATCGTGGTGCTCGTCGTCGCGGCCGACGACGGTGTCATGCCGCAGACGATCGAGGCGTTGAACCACGCCAAGGCGGCCGACGTGCCGATCGTGGTGGCGGTCAACAAGGTCGACAAGCCGGAGGCGAACCCGGACAAGGTCCGCCAGCAGCTGACCGAGTACGGCCTCGTCGCCGAGGAGTACGGCGGCGACACCATGTTCGTCAACGTGGCGGCGAAGCCGGGCATCGGCATCGACGAGCTGCTCGAGGCGGTCCTGCTGACCGCCGACGCGTCGCTGGAGCTGACCGCTCCGATCGACGGGCCGGCGCAGGGTGTGGCCATCGAGGCGCACCTGGACAAGGGCCGCGGTGCGGTGGCGACGGTGCTGGTGCAGAAGGGCACCCTGCGGGCGGGCGACTCCATCGTCGCCGGTGGGGCGCACGGCCGGGTCCGGGCGATGCTCGACGAGAACGGCAACCAGGTCGCCGAGGCAGGTCCGGCCCGTCCGGTCCTGGTGCTCGGTCTGACCGCGGTGCCCGGTGCCGGCGACACGTTCCTGGCGGCCGAGGACGACCGCACGGTGCGCCAGATCGCCGAGCAGCGGCAGGCACGGCGGCGGGCGGCGTCGTTCGCCAACTCCCGCGGCCGGGCCACTCTCGAGACGCTCATGGAGCAGCTCAAGGAGGGCGAGAAGACCTCGCTCAACCTGGTGCTCAAGGGCGACGTCTCCGGTTCCGTGGAGGCCCTCGAGGACGCGCTGTTCAACCTCGACATCCCGGAGGAGGTCCAGCTCAGGATCATCCACCGGGGCGTGGGCGCGATCACCGAGAGCGACGTCATGCTCGCGAGCGCGTCGTCCGAACCGGTCACGATCATCGGTTTCAACGTGCGGGCCGCCAACAAGGTCCGCGAGATCGCCGACCGCGAGGCTGTGGAGATCCGGTACTACACCGTGATCTACCAGGCCATCGAGGAGATCGAGGCCGCGCTCAAGGGCCTGCTCAAGCCGGAGTACGAGGAGGTCGAGCTGGGCACCGCGGAGATCCGCGACGTCTTCCGCTCGTCCAAGATCGGCAACATCTCCGGTTGCATCGTCCGGTCGGGCATCATCCGGCGCAACGCCAAGGCACGCCTGCTGCGGGACGGGTCGGTGGTGGCGGACAACCTCACCGTCAGCTCGCTCAAGCGGTTCAAGGACGACGCCACGGAGGTGCGCGAGGGCTTCGAGTGTGGTCTGACCCTGGGTGGTTACAACAACGTCCAGGTCGGCGACGTCATCGAGACCTTCGAGATGCGGGAGAAGGTTCGCGCCTGATCCGCTGAACCACTGATCAAGGGGTTTGCGCCGAAAGGCGTAAACCCCTTGATCATGTGGGGGGTCGTGCGGGTATCGTCCGGGGCGATGTTCACCGGAACCGCGGTCTTCGACCTGCTGCTGCCGGGCGACTCCCGGTCGCTCAAGGCCAAGAGATCATATGTACGGCCGATCGTGGCGGCGCTGCGCCGTTTCGAGGTGTCGGCCGCCGAAGTCGGAGCGCTCGACCTGCACGGTCGGGCCGAGATCGCCGTGGCCGTGGTGGCCGCCGAGGCGTCGCACGTCCGCGAGGTGCTGGACTCCTGCGAGCGCCTGGTGGCCGGCCGGCCGGAGACCGAGTTGCTCTCGGTGCGCCGGCGGCTGCACGGCGAAGAGGACTGACCCGGCGGCACCTGTCCGCCGGGTGGCCGGGACGGTGCCGGCGGCGCGCGGTGCGGGTGGCCGCGCGGGTAGTGTTTCGAGTTGTTGGGCCGTCGGCTCCGGGGCGCTCCGCGTCGCCGGGCGGCGGCCGGGAGCGGTACGCCGTGGAGGTGGCGAAGATGTCGGATCCGGCCAAGGTACGCCGGCACGCGGAGCGGGTGCGTGAACTGGTGGCGTCGGTGGTGCGCAGCCAGATCAAGGATCCCCGGCTCGGCATGATCACCATCACCGACGCCCGGATCACCGCCGACCTGCGCGACGCGACCGTCTTCTACACGGTGCTCGGCGACGCGGCGGCCCAGGCGGGCACGGCGGCGGCGCTGGAGAGCGCCAAGGGCATGCTGCGCAGCACCGTCGGCAAGGCGCTCGGGCTGCGGCACTCGCCGACGCTGACCTTCGTCCTGGACGACGTGCAGGATCAGGTCAAGCACATCGACGACCTGCTCGCCCAGGCCCGCAACGCCGACGCCGAGGTGCAGCGCATCGCCGCCCGGGCCGAGTACGCGGGCGAGCCCCAGCCGTACCGGCTGGACGAGGACGAGGACGAGGACGCCGACGAGGCGCGCGACGCCGACGAGGACGCCGAGGAGACCCCGCCCCGGGGCGGGGACCCGCGGTGACCGAGCCCTCCGGCGGCACGACCGGTGGCGCCCTCGCCGAGGTGCCACCACCGGTCGACTCCGGCCCGACCGAGGCGGATTGGGCCGCCGGCGTCGCGGCCGTACGGGATCTGCCGCCGGACGGGCGGGTGCTGCTGATCTGCCACGTCAACCCGGACGGGGACGCGCTGGGCAGCATGCTCGGCTTCGGGCTCGGGCTGCGTCGGCTGGGTGTGCGGCGGATGCAGGCGACCTTCCCCGGCCCGCCGGAGGTGCCGGAACCGTTCCGGGGGCTGCCCGGGCTCGACCTGCTGGTGCCGGCGACGGAGGCGTACCCGGACCCGGACCTGGTGATCTGCTTCGACGCGGCCAGCGAGTCGCGCCTCGGCGACCTGGTCGACCGGCTGGAGACCGCCGGCGCCGCGCTGGTGCTCGACCACCACGCGTCGAACACCCGCTTCGGCCGGATCAACCTGGTGGACCCGCACGCGGCGGCCACCTCGGTGGTCGCCGAGGGGCTGCTCGCCCGGCTCGGCGTCCCGCTGGACGCCGGGATCGCGGAGTGTCTCTACGTCGCCCTGAGCACCGACACCGGCTCGTTCCGGTTCGAGGCGACCACCCCGGCGGTGCACCAGCTGGCGTCCCGCCTGCTGGCGACCGGCATCCGGCCCGGTGACATCTCCCGCCGGGTCTTCGACACCCGGCCGTTCGGCGCCGTCCGCCTCTTCGGCGAGGTGCTCGGCCGGGCCCGTCTGGAACCCGCCGGGGCCGCCGGGCACGGTCTGGTGTGGACGTACGCGACCCAGGACGACCTGGCCCGTCACGACCAGCGCCCGTACGTGCTGGAGGCGCTGATCGACTCGGTCCGGTGCACCGCCGAGGCCGACGTGAGCTGCGTGGTCAAGCAGACGCCGACCGGCGACTGGGCGGTGTCGATGCGCAGCAAGGGTGCGGTCGACGTCAGTCGGGTGGCGGTCGCGCTGGGCGGCGGTGGGCACCGCTTCGCCGCCGGCTTCACCGGTTCGGGGACGGTCGACGAGGTCGTCGACCGGATCCGCGCGGAGCTCGACGGCGCGCTGACCGGCCCCGGCCGGCTCTGATCGGAAGGGCCCGGCACTCCGAAGATCAGGGAGAGCTCGGGGAGTGTCCGTCTTCCCGGTTGCGGCGAGTACGGGGAGAATCGCGGGATGGAACAGCCCCACGACCTCACCGTCGAGGCGCCCCGCGCCTGGGACCGTCCCGCCGTCACCGTGCCGGTGCTCGTCTGCCTCTCGCTGGTCGGCGGCCGGTTCCCGTCCTTCTCGACCGAGGCCAATCTCTGGACCCTCGGCACCGGCGGGGTGCTGATCTGGTTGGGCCTGAGCAACCGGGTGCCCCGGCGGCCCGCGCCACGCCGGCTGGGCACCCCGGCGGCCTGGTGGGCTCTGCCGGTGGTGGTCTTCGGGGTCTTCGAGGGGACCACGTTCGTGCTGGCGGCGGGGGACGACTTTCCCACCTTCTCGCGGCTGGCCGATCCGCTGCTGGAGGACCAGCTGGTCCGCTCGGCGGTCTGGCTGGGCTGGCTGTCGGCGTTCTGGGGGCTGGTGCGGCGATGATGCGGATGCTGGCCATCGGGGGCTTCCTGGTTTCCCTGGTGCTCTTCGCCGCCGTCGAGTGGGCGGCCCGCCGCGAGGGCTCGCGGATCCCCACGATCGGCGAGGTCTGCGCCTACGTGATGCGCTACGAGGTGGGCCCGGTGCCGGTCGGCCGGATCGGCCTGTTCGGCTTCTGGTGGTGGCTGGGCTGGCACTTCCTGGCCCGCTGACCGCGCCACCGCATCCCGTCGGGGACCCGTGACGCGCGCCGGCTCCGGACGAACGTGAGTCCAAATCGCGGGAACACCGGGCAGCATGTGGAACTGAACGATAGCTTGGGAATCGGCCGGCGTCGTGTGGCGGCGCTGGCCGTGGGCGGTGTCGCCGCACCCGGTGGCGCCTCCCTCCAGGGTCGGACCGACCCGGGCTCTCGCTGCCCACAGCCGCTCCGGTGACCCCGGACCGCTGCCGGGCGCGCAGCACGACCGCCCGTGAGGGCTGCCGCCGGTCGGCGGCCCACGCCCTGGAAGGGGACCACCATGCCGAGCAAGCCCAAGCCGCAGACCACCGACGAGGCCCGCGAGCAGATGCGCCGCGCGCTGCAGACCTCCATGGACACCCGTCAGTGACCGACGCCGACCGGCGGTGACGCCGCCGGCGTCCCGCGCCGACAGCGTCACCGCCCATCCGGCCCCGGTCGCGGCCGTCCGCCGCCCCCGGCCCGCGAGCGGCTTCCCGCCCGCAACGGTAGGTCGGACAACTACGCCGGTGCGCCCGCCGCCCGTCGGCCCCGGAATCGCGCAGCTCGGCCGTCACGGTCCCCGCGTGCGCCGGATCCCGGTCGTCGGCAGCGCGGGCGCCGGTAGGAGCACCCTGTCCCGCGAGGTCGCCCGCCGGCTCGGCCTGCCACTGATCCACCAGGACCGGCAGTACCGGCAGCCCGGCTGGCTTCCACAGATCCACCAGAACCGGCAGTGCTGGCAACCCGGCTGGGTGGCCCCGGGCGACGCCCGCTGGCGGGCCACGGTCGCCGAACCCGCCGACCGGCCGGCGTAGGTGCTGGACGGCGGCCACGAGGCACGCCCGGACTCCGACTGCCCCGTGCCGACCCGCTCGTCTTTCGCGACCTCGGCCGGCTGCTCTGCCTCGGCCGGCTGCTCTGCCGCCGCCGGGCGCACCGCGCCACGGGCCGTCCCGACCGCCCGCAGGCTGGCCGGAGACGACCGACGTCGAGTTCCTCCGGTACGTGTGGCGCTGTCCCCGCCGGTCCCGTCCGCGGCTGCTCACCGCGATCGCCACACACTCGCCGGCGCTCCCGGCTCCGCACCCGCGCCGAGGCGCGCCCGCTGGCTCGACCCCCTACCCCCGGCCTGAGCGTCCGCGTCTCCGGCTTGGTCGTCCAGTCTCCCGGCCCGAGCGTCCGCGTCTCCGGCCCGGCGTCAGTCGCAGAGCTGTGCGCGCAGCGTGTCGTGGGCCCACTGTTGCCAGCGTTCCGGCGTCCATCCCCGGTCGCGGACGAAGAGGAGATACAGCTCGGGACTCAGCAGCCCGAAGAGCACGTCGGCGGCGTCCTCGACGGAGAGCCGCGCCCGGGCTCCGGGTTTGGCCAGGAGGCTGCGCGCCGCGGCGGTCTGGACCTCGAGGCGCGGATCGCTGTCCTGCTGCCACAGGCCGGCCAGGCTCGGGTCCTGCCCGCCGGCGGCACGCAGGACGTCCATGATCGGCGCGACCCGCTGGAGCACCTCGCAGGTGCCGCGCACGTGCGCCCGTAGCTGCGCCTCTGCGGTGTCGGCCGCGACGGCGTCGAGGAACCAGGCTCGCTGCAACGTGGGAACCGGTTCGTCGTCGCCGGCGATGGTGACGTCGACCAGTTCCTTGAGCAGCGAGGGCTTGTTGCCGAAGGCGAAGTAGATGGTCTGCACGGAGACGCCGGCGCGCTCGGCGACGCCCTGCAGGGTCGTCGCCCCGTAACCCTGGTCGACGAACAGTTCGTACGCCGCCTGGAGGATCCGTCGCCGGGTCTGCCGCGACCGCTCGCCCTTCTTGCCGGCGCTCTTGACCAGTTGCATGGCCTTACTGTAACACTAGAGTCGCACTCTAAAAACCAGCTCTAGAGGAAGGCTCAAGGGTATGACTCTCATCCGGACGACCAGGTTCACGGCCGAGCCGGCCGACGCCGACACCGTGCTGGCGCGGCGCGCGAAGCTCCTCGAGGCGATCCGGGCGGCGTACGACGGCCCGACCGAGACCCGACTGGTCCGCGTCGACGAGCGGACCTGGGTGGACATGTGGCGGTGGGACTCGCCCGAGACCCTGCGGGCGGCGCTCGCGGGCGCCCCGGGCCTGCCGGAGGCCGCCGCGGCGTTCGCCGTCGCCCGCGACGTCACCGCCGAGCAGGGCGACCTGGTCGACGAGGACGTCTGGGCCCGATGACGTCCTCAAGCCACCTGGCCGTCGAAGCCTCGGGCCTGGTGAAGACCTTCGGCGCGACGCGGGCCGTCGACGGCATCGACCTGAGCATCCCCGCCGGCTCGGTGTACGGGTTCCTCGGTCCCAACGGCGCCGGCAAGACGACCACCATCCGCATGCTGGCCACGCTGCTGCGCCCCGACGCGGGCACCGCATCGGTGTTCGGCCACGACGTGGTCCGCGACGCCGTCGCGGTACGCGACCGGATCGGCCTGACCGGCCAGTACGCCTCGCTCGACGAGGGCCTCACCGCCCGCGAGAACCTCGTCCTGCTCGGCCGGCTGCACGGCCACCGCCCGGGGGACGCCGCGAGCCGGGCCGAGGAACTGCTGGCCGCGTTCGCCCTGGCCGGGGCGGCCGACCGGCTGGTCAGGACGTACTCCGGCGGCATGCGGCGCCGGCTGGACATCGCCGCCGGCCTCGTCGTGACGCCCGACCTGCTGTTCCTGGACGAACCCACCACCGGGCTCGACCCGCGCAGCCGCAGCGACGTGTGGGGCGTCGTGCGGGCGCTCGTCGCCGAGGGCACCACGGTCCTGCTGACCACCCAGTACCTCGACGAGGCGGACCAGTTGGCCGACCGCATCGCCGTCATCGACCACGGCGCCGTCGTCGCCGAGGGCGCCAGCAGCGAACTCAAGGCGTCGGTCGGCGGCGGGACGCTGCACGTGCGGCTGGCCGACCCGGACGACCGGGTCACCGCCGACCGGCTGCTGACCGAGGCGCTCGGCGGGCCCGTGACGCCGGCCCCCGATCTCGCGGCCCTGACCGTCCAGGTGCCGACGGACACCGGTGCGGCGCTACGCGCGCTGACCGAGCTGGCACGGGCCCGGATCGCGGTGACCGAGTTCGGTCTCGGGCAGCCGAGCCTGGACGAGGTGTTCCTGGCGCTGACGGGCCACCCGAGCACCGTGGACGCGGCCGCGAGGGGGAAGACCGGATGACCGCGCCCGTCGCCGTCGCCGCCGCCCGGCCGTCGCCCGGGGCGCTCGCCAGGCGTCCACGTCCTGCCCGGGCGGGCACGCTGAGCACCTGCCTGACGTTCGGCCGACGGGCCCTGCTGAAGATCAGGCGTACCCCTGTCCAACTCTTCGACGTCGCCGTCCATCCGGTGGTGTTCACCGTGATGTTCACGTACCTGTTCGGCGGCGCGGTCGGCGGCTCGACCGGCAGGTACGTCGGCTACCTGGTCCCGGGGATCCTCGTCATGACGCTCCTGGTGACCACCGCCACCACCGGTGCCGCTCTGAGCGTCGACGTCGCCAGCGGCGTCTACGACCGGTTCCGCACGCTCTCGATCCGGCCCGTCGCCCCGCTCGTCGGGGCCCTCCTCGGCGACGTGGTGCGCTACCTGCTCGCCTCGGCGGTGGTCGTGGGGCTCGGCCTCGCGCTCGGTTTCCGCCCGGGCGGCGGCGTCGTCGGTGTGGCCGCCGCCGTGCTGCTCGTCGTGGCCTTCAGCGTGAGCCTGTCCTGGGTGTGGACGGCGCTGGCGTTGCTCATGCGCTCGCCGGGTGCCGTGCTCGGGGTGACCCAGGCCGTGCTGTATCCGCTCTCCTTCTTCAGCAACGTCTTCATCACCCCGGCGACCCTGCCCGGGCCGCTGCGCGCCTTCGTCGACGTCAACCCGGTCACCCACCTGGTGACCGCCGCCCGGGAACTCATGGCCGGGGCCCTGCCCGGCCGGCAGATCGGCTGGATCCTCGTCGCCTGCGTCGCCCTGACGGCGGTCTTCGCGCCACTGTCGGTACGCCTGCTCCGCACCAGATGATCCGCGCGGGCGAGAACGCCGCACGGTCTGCGGCGTTCTCTCCCGCGCGCCAACCCGAACCGGAAGGCCGTCGATGACCGACCCGAAGAAGACCGACGAGTGTCTCGCGACCGGGGCGACGATCCCCGTGACCCCGATCGGGCGGGTTCACAACGGGCGGGTGGACCCGGGCGAGTCGGACCACTGGGGCGACGTGGTGAGCACCATCGTGGTCGAGCCGCGCTTCGGGGAGGCATGTCTCACCGGGCTCGCCGACTTCTCCCACGTGGAGGCGGTCTTCTTCTTCGACCGCCTCGCCGAACGGGAGGACTACCGGCCGCTGTCGCGGCCTCGCGGCCGGGTCGACCTGCCCGAGGTCGGGGTGTTCGCCGACCGCGGTCCGCGACGGCCCAACCGGATCGGCTGCACCGTCTGCGAAGTCGTCTCGGCAGGCGGCCGAAAGCTGCGGGTACGCGGGCTGGACGCGGTCGACGGCACGCCGGTCCTCGACGTCAAGCCGGTGATGCGGCAGTTCCTCCCGGAAGGTGTCCGGCAACCGGAGTGGGTCGACCGCCTGATGGCGGAGTACTTCGGCGGCCAGCCCGAGCCGCCGACGGGCACCGAAACCCCGGGGCACGCCGGGACGGTGCTGCGCTAGGGTGCGGGCATGAGGCCGTTCCAGGGCGTTCTGCCCCCGCCGCGCTCCTGACCGGAGCGCCCCACCACCGGTCGCGTCCCCGCGTGCGGCGACTGCGGCCGGTCCTCCGCACGGCGGCCCGCCTGACCGGGGCCGCAGAACCCAGGTGGTAACGCCTGCCTCTTCTTCGTCGTGCGTGCGCTCCGACAGACGTCGTCCCCTGTCAGCGTCTCGATCCGCCCTGGAGCGCACCTGTGTCCCGAACGTCTCTGTCTGGCCCCTCCGCGTCCCCGTCCATTCCGCACCCGCGCCGCGGCCCGGCCGGCGTACGCCGAGGGCTGCTGTACGTCACCGGCGCCGCCGTGCTCTGGGGCACCACCGGCGTCGCCGTGCAGCTCGTCCGCGAGTCCACCACGCTCACCCCGACGGCCATCGGGTTCCACCGTCTCGCCATCGGCGCGCTGGTGCTGGTCGCCCTGCTCGCGCGCCGCCTCGGGCCGGTGCTCGCGGCGCTGCGGTCGGAACCGGTCGCCCTCGTCGGCGTCGGGATCGGGCTCGGGGGCTACCAGGCGTTGTACTTCCTCGCCGTCGCGTCGGGCGGCGTCGGGGTGGCCACGGTGGTCAGCCTGGGGCTCGCCCCGGTCCTCATCTTCGGCTGGGAGTCGCTGCGCGCGCGGCGGCTGCCCGGGCGGACGATGCTGGGTGCCCTGGTGGCGGGCGTCCTCGGCCTCGTGCTGATCACGGTGTCGGTCGGGGAGCCGGGCACGACCGCGCCGCGGCCGCTGCTCGGGCTGCTCGCGGCGTTCGGCTCGGGGGTGGGCTACGCCGCCAGCACGGTGCTGAGCCGGCACGCCGCACAGCGCGTCGCGCCGATGACGCTCACCACCGTGTCGGCGGCGGTCGGCGCGTTGGCGCTGGCCCCGATCGCGCTGGCCGAGGGGGTCGGCGTCCCGGCCCGGCTCGCGCCGATCGGCCTGCTGCTCCACCTCGGGGTGGTCACCACGGCGGTGGCGTACGCCCTGTTCTACGCCGGGTTGCGCAGCATCACCGGCAGCGCCGCCGCGCTGGCCACGCTGGCGGAGCCGCTCACCGCCGTGCTGCTCGCGGGCTGGATCGTGGGTGAGTCGCTGCCCGTGCCGGTGCTCGTCGGGGGAGTGCTCCTGCTCGGTGCGGTGACCGTCGTCCACCTCTCTCCTGGTAAGTAACCATGCTGCTTGCGATCCTTACCTAGCCGTGCCAGGATCGGCGGCGATGAGCCAATCCGTCGCCTTTGAAACCCGCGCCGTCGCGCCCCGCCGGATCGCCGCGCTGGCCCTGCCGGCGCTGGTGGTGCTGGCCGCCGAACCCATCTACGTGCTCGTGGACACGGCGGTGGTGGGGCACCTCGGCCGGGTGCCGCTGGCCGCCCTCGCCGTCGGCGGCACGGTGCTGACGCTCATCGCCTGGCTCGGCACGGTGGTCGCGTACGGCACCACGGGGCGGTCGGCCCGACGGTTCGGGGCGGGCGACCGGGCGTCCGCCGTCGCCGAGGGCGTGCAGGCGTCCTGGTTGGCCCTCGGGGTGGGGGTGCTGGTCGCGCTCGGCATGCAGATCGGCGGCGGGGCGTTGGCGCGTACCCTCGCCGGAGGCCCCGGCGAGGTGGCCGACGCCGCCGCGCAGTGGCTGCGGGTCGCGGCGCTCGGCGCGCCCGGGCTCCTGCTCGCCGCCGCCGGCAACGGCTGGCTGCGCGGCGTGCAGGACATGCGCCGCCCGCTGATGTTCGTGCTCGGCCCGAACGTGCTCTCCGCCGTGCTCTGCCCGGTGCTGGTCTACCCGGCCGGGCTCGGACTGGTCGGCTCCGCCGTGGCCAACGTGATCGCGCAGAGCATCGGCGGGGTGCTCTTCGCCGGGGCGCTGGTCGCCGAACGGGTCTCGCTGCGCCCCCGCCCGAGGCTGATCGGGCAGCAGTTGGCGCTCAGCCGGGACCTGCTGATCCGGGGCGTCGCGTTCCAGGCCAGCTTCCTCTCCGCCACCGCCGTCGCCGCCCGCTTCGGGGCCGCCGCCGTCGGCGCGCACCAGATCGCCCTGCAACTGTGGTTCTTCACCGCCCTGGTGCTCGACGCGCTCGCCATCGCCGCCCAGTCCCTGATCGGCGCCGCCCTCGGGGCCGGCGAGGACGCCGCGGCCCGGCACCTGGCCCGCCGGATCGCGCTGCTCGGCGGCGCCTGCGGCGTGGCGTTCGCCGTGCTCGTCGCCGCCGGCGCCGGCGTGGTCCCCGGCTGGTTCAGCTCCGATCCGCAGGTACGCGAGCAGGCCATGCTCGCCTGGCCGTGGTTCGTGGCGATGCTGCCGCTGGCCGGTGTCGTGTTCGCCCTCGACGGCGTGCTGATCGGCGCGGGCGACGTCCGCTACCTGCGCAACCTCACCCTCCTGGCCGCGCTCGGCGGCTTCCTGCCCGCCATCTGGCTGGCGTACGGGCTCGACCTCGGCCTCGGCGGCATCTGGGCGGGCCTCACGCTCTTCGTGGTGCTCCGGCTGGTGGCCCTGCTGCTGCGGCTGCGCTCCGGGGCCTGGGCCGTGGTCGGCGCGGTGCGCTGAGCCTCAGCACCTCGAGGTGGACGCCATCGGGGCGGCCAGGTCGAAGAAGTCGCCCGGATCACCACCCGGCACGCGAGGGCCGTGCAGGTCCGGCAGCCACTGCATCACGTTCACCCAGCCGTCGCGCAGCCAGGCGCAGTCGGCGTTCCAGGTGACGGCTTTCGCGGACGCCAACCAGAGCCCTCGGGACGACGCCGGAACGTCCTTCGGGTGCGGCACCTGCCAGACCACCCGGTCCCGGACCGCCACCAGGCCGGCGCCGGCCGGCGCCCGGCGCATCACGTCGAACGGGTACGCCCAGACGAACTCGGTGGTCACCTCCAGCAGGCGGACTCCGGCCACCGTCCTGGCGCGGTGGCTGATCCGTCCCTGCGCGCGGATGTCGTACTCCCAGTCCGCCTGGGATCCGATCCTCGTGGCGACGTGCAGGAAACGCGAGTTGTCGAAGTGCGGCCGCATCTCCGCGCGGGAGTCTGGCGCCAGCAGGCCGAGGAAGGGTTCGGTGTCGCCGACCAGCATCGCGGTCTCCAGCCGGCTCTCGATGAGCGCCTTCCGTACCGAGTCGAGCGCGGCGCGTACCTGGACCTTGTCGAACGGACCCTGGGCGGTGGCCGCAGGCAGGACGATCGCCTTCTCCCGGAGGGCGAAGGACGCCGCCGGGGTGCCGGCGAAGAGATCGCGTGGGGTGCCGACGGCGCTGATCGGCTCGGGCATCGCGCTCGCGCTCGGTGCGACGGTCGCCGTGCGACGCCAGTCGGCCACCTGAACGACCATCCAGCCGGCCGCGACGATCATCAGCAGCGCCAGTGCGAACGCGAGGCCGACTGCCAGCGGGCCGTTGTGCCGGGCCTGGAAGAAGCGCACCCGGTCCAGCCCGGTCGGCTGGTGTTCCGGCCCCGGCGACCGCATCCAGTCGGGCAGCCGCACCGGCTCGGCCTCGGCGAACAGGACCTCTCGCCGCCCCTCGGCCGCACTGGCGGGAGGCTGCTGGTCGGCGGCCGGCGGCCCGTCGGCGGCGGAGGGGCGTTCGGCCGGCGGCGCCTGATCGGCGGTCCCGGGAGTGCCGGCGTGCGGGTCGGTGTGCATCGGGTCCGCCTCAGAGCGTGTCGCGCAGGGTCAGGTAGAGCCAGTAGAAGAGCCCGGCGACCAGGGCGAACGTCGCCGTCGCGGTGACGAGGAACACGACCACCGAGATCATCGGGCGGGACTCGGTAAGCCTGTCGCGGTCCCGCCACCGCCACAGCGACCGCCGGGCCGCACGCAGCACGGGCAGCCGCTCGACGAGGTCGGTGACGCGACGGCCGAGGGTCCGTCGCGGTGGTGTGGGGTTACGCATCCAGTCCGGGAGGTCGACCCGGGCGTGGTGGTCGTGCGCGCGTCGTGTGTCGGGCGTCATGAGTGCTCCGGTCCGGGTCAGCAGGTGTCTGCGACGTCCAGCGAACGATCGGGGTCGAACACCGCGTCCGGGTCCTCCGTGTCGACCGGAAGGCCGTAGCTCGGGGCGCCGAGATCCAGCAGACCCTTGTCGAACTTCGCGCAGTCCATGTTCGAGGCGTACGAGTCCGCCTCCCAGAGCCAGAGCCCGACGCCCGCCTTCGCGACGTCGTCGGGATGCGGCACGTGCCAGACGACGGTGTCGTGGACGACCACCACACCGGCGCCCGGAGTGGGGTCGAGGGTGCGGAACGCGTACGCCCAGACGAAGTTGGTGGTGATCTCCAGCACCCGGATGCCGTCGCTGTCCCGGGTCGCCCGGTAGGTGACCCGTCCCTTGACCCGGGGCTGGTCGGCGGTCAGCCGGGCACCCGGGGCCAGCCGGGTCGCGTACGTGGCGAAGGAGTCGTCACGGAAGTCGGCTCGCATGCTCGAGCGGGTCGCGGGAGCGAACATCCGCACGAACCGGTCCAGCTCCCCGCCGGCCAGGAACTTCCGGTCCAGCCGGGCGAGCAGCATCGCCGCGCGGACGTCCGCGAGGGCCGCCGCCACCTCGGTGGCGCTGAACGCACCTGTCCGCCGGGCGGGCGGCAGCGTGATCCCGGCCGCCCCCTTGGCGAAGGCCGCCGCCGGGGTGCCCGCGAAGTTGTCGGCGGGCGATGCGGGCGTGGCGGGCTTCGTGTCGCTCGTCGCGGAGACGCCCGGTGGCGGGCTGGTCGTCGGGTAGCCGCGCGGCGTCTCCCCGGCCCGTCGCCACAGGTCGAACCACCCCACGCCGAGCAGGAGTACGAGGACCAGTCCGCCCCCGACCACGGCGGTGACCGCCCGGGTGTGCTCCTCCCAGAACAGGCGGAGCCGTTCCAGGGCGCCGACCGGATGCTCCTCGGCCGGCTGGCGCAGCCACTCCGGAACCTGCCCCGGCTCGTCGCCGGACGCCAGGGGAGCCGGCCGGCTCGGCGGGGACGGCTCGTCCACCGGTGGGGGACTGGTCATCGGCATGTCCTTGGTGAACGGTCCGTCGAGGGCGCATGATCTTCGCACCCGGGCCGCCCGGGACGTGATCCCGTACGCCCCCGCCGCCGTGATCCCGCCCGAGTGGCTGACGGCACATCGGCCGACCATCGGAGGCGGCCTCCGCCGCCGCGCGGAGCGGCGAGCGGCTCCGGTGCCGCTGCGGACGTACGGCGGCGGCGGGGCGTCCGGCCCGGTCTGGCAGGCTTGGGTGTCGTGAGCACAGACGGTCTGATCGTGGTCGACAAGCCCGGCGGCATGACGTCGCACGACGTGGTGGCGCGCATCCGCCGGTTGGCGCGCACCCGCCGGGTGGGGCACGGCGGCACCCTCGACCCGATGGCCACCGGCGTCCTGGTGATCGGGGTCGGCCGGGCCACCCGCCTGCTCACCTACGTGATCGGCGCGCACAAGAGCTACACGGCCACCGTCCGGCTCGGCCAGGCCACCGTCACCGACGACGCCGAGGGCGACGTGATCGCCACCACCCCGGCCGGCCAGGTCACCGACGAGGCGGTCCGGGCGGCCCTGGCCGCGCAGACCGGGGAGATCGACCAGGTGCCGAGCGCGGTCAGCGCCATCAAGGTCGACGGGCAGCGGGCGTACAAGCGGGTGCGCGAGGGGGAGAGCGTCGAGCTGCCCGCCCGCCGGGTCACCGTGTCCCGGCTGGAGCTGCTGGCGGTACGCCGCGACGCGCCCGACGTCGTCGACGTGGACATCGACGTGACCTGCTCCTCCGGCACGTACATCCGGGCGATCGCCCGGGACGCGGGCCTGGCGCTCGGGGTGGGCGGGCACCTGACGGCGCTGCGCCGTACCGCCGTCGGGAACTTCGCCCTCGCGGAGGCCGCCACCCTCGACCAGCTGGAGCAGCGCGCCCCAGAGGTGGTGAACCTACCGCTGGCGGCGGCGGCCGACCGGTTCTTCCCGCGCCGCGACGCCGGCGCCGACGAGGCGAAGGTGCTCTCCCACGGCGGTCCGCTCGACCCGGTGGGAATCGCCGGCCCCTACGCGGTCTTCGGCCCCGACGGCGGGCTGATCGCTATCGTCAGCGAGCGGGACGGCCGGGCCCGCGCGGAGATCGTGCTCGCCCCCGCCTGACGGGAGCGAGGGACGGCGGCCGGTGCGGGCCGCCGCGGAGGCAGGGGAGGAGCGGCATGCAGCGGTGGCGGGGGTACGACGCGGCGCCCGGCGGCTGGGGGCGGTCGGTCGTCACCATCGGCGTCTTCGACGGTGTGCACAAGGGACACCAGGCGACCATCGGGCACGCCGTGTCCCGGGCCCGCGAGCTGGGCGTGCAGTCGGTGGTGGTCACCTTCGACCCGCACCCGGCCGAGGTGGTGCGCCCCGGTTCGCACCCGGCGGTGCTCACCGAGACCGCCCGCAAGGCCGAGCTGATCGAGGCGCTCGGCGTGGACGTCCTCTGCGTGGTGCCGTTCACCCCGGAGTTCTCCCGGCTGCCCGCCGAGGCGTTCGTGCACGACATCCTGGTCGAGCACCTGCACGCCGCGCTGGTCGTGGTGGGCGACAACTTCCGCTTCGGGCACAAGGCCGCCGGCGACGTGGCGCTGCTGGAGCGGCTCGGGCGCACGTTCGGCTTCGCCGTGGAGGGCGCCCCGCTGGTCGCCGAGGCGGGCACGGTCTACTCCTCCACGTACATCCGCTCCTGCGTCGACGCGGGGGACGTGACGGCGGCGGCCGCCGCGCTCGGCCGCCCGCACCGGGTGGAGGGCGTGGTGGTGCGCGGCGACCAGCGCGGCCGCGAGCTGGGCTTCCCCACGGCCAACCTGCTCTGCCACCGGTACGCGGCGGTGCCCGCCGACGGCGTCTACGCCGCCCGGCTGGTGCGCCGGGGCCACGCCGAGCCCCTGGCGGCGGCGGTGTCGGTGGGCACCAACCCGACCTTCTCCGGCCGGGAGCGGCGGGTGGAGGCGTACGTGCTCGACTTCACCGGCGACCTCTACGGCGAGCGGCTGGCGCTGGACTTCGTGGCGCACCTGCGCGGGCAGATCCGCTACGACGCGATCGAGCCGCTGATCGCCCAGATGAACCAGGACGTCGAGCGGACCCGGCGCGTGCTCGGCTGACCGCGTCGCGGCCCTTGACAGGCCGCCGCCCGGCAGGGCTGGTAGTCTGGCGGGGACGTCGGCTGACCGACGTGGGGCCTCGCGTGCCTGCACGACGCCGCGGGTGCGAGGTACCGGTCCGTTTCCGGTCCACTGACCGATCCGACGGACATCATCGAACAACCCACGAAACAGGGAGAACATGGCGCTCGACCAGGAAGCCAAGGCCAAGATCCGCGCGGAGTACGCGACCGCCGACGGCGACACCGGTTCGCCGGAGGTGCAGGTCGCGGTCCTCACCAAGCGGATCGCCGAGCTGACGGAGCACCTGAAGGTGCACAAGCACGACCACCACAGCCGCCGTGGGCTGCTGCTGCTGGTCGGCCGCCGCCGTCGGCTGCTCAACTACGTCCAGAAGAAGGACATCAACCGCTACCGGTCGCTCATCGAGCGGCTCGGTCTGCGCCGGTGACGTGACGGGGGAGTGGCCCGACCGGGCCGCTCCCCCGCTTCGCCGCCACACGAAAACCGGGCCGCGCGACCACCTGAAAAGGGAGCCGGTCAGCGTACCGGTCTCCGGTAGTGGCCCCCGGACACCCCGGCCTCGCGCCGGCCATCCGGGCGCTTCGATCGAAGACCGGCCGTCTGAGCAGCTCCCCGCGTCGTGGGCCCCCGATGCGAAGGAGCACGACAGCACCATGACCGAGACCAACCTCGGCACCGAATCCCGCACCGCCGTGATCGACAACGGGTCCTTCGGCACCCGTGAGATCACCTTCTCCACCGGCCGGCTGGCCCGTCAGGCCGCCGGCTCCGTCGTCGCCCAGCTCGGCGAGACGGTCGTCCTCTCCGCCACCACCGCCGGCAAGCAGCCGAAGGAGCAGTTCGACTTCTTCCCGCTGACCGTCGACGTCGAGGAGCGGATGTACGCCGCGGGCCGCATCCCCGGCTCGTTCTTCCGCCGCGAGGGCCGCCCCAGCGAGGACGCGATCCTCACCTGCCGGCTGATCGACCGGCCGCTGCGCCCGTCGTTCGTCAAGGGCCTGCGCAACGAGGTCCAGGTCGTCGAGACCATCCTCGCGCTCGACCCGCAGCACCCCTACGACGTCGTGGCGATCAACGCCGCCTCGATGTCGAC
This sequence comes from Micromonospora sp. DT46, assembly GCF_049841735.1. NCBI lineage: Bacteria > Bacillati > Actinomycetota > Actinomycetes > Micromonosporales > Micromonosporaceae > Micromonospora > Micromonospora sp. DT46. The sequence continues at coordinate 52,531 of NZ_JBNCKW010000010.1, forward strand.
CAAGCTCTCCGGCCTGCCGTTCTCCGGCCCGATCGGGGCGACCCGGGTCGCGCACATCGACGGCCAGTGGGTCGCCTTCCCGACCCTGGAGGAGCTGGCCCGGGCCACCTTCGACATGGTCGTGGCCGGCCGCTCGCTTCCGGACGGCGACGTCGCGATCATGATGGTCGAGGCCGAGGCGACGCCGCACGCCGTGACCCTGATCGCGGGCGGCGCGACCGCGCCGACCGAGGAGATCGTGGCCAGCGGCCTGGAGGCCGCGAAGCCGGCGATCCGTGAGCTGTGCCGCGCGCAGAGCGAGCTGGCCGAGGTGGCCGCCAAGCCCGTCGCCGAGTTCCCGGTGTTCCTGGACTACCAGGACGACGTCTACGAGGCGGTGGCCGACCTGGCCCGCGCCGAGGTCGCCGAGGCCCTCCAGATCGCCGGCAAGGCCGACCGCGAGGAGGCCCTCGACCGCATCAAGGCCAAGGTCGCCGAGGAGCTCGGCGGTCGCTTCGAGGGCCGCGAGAAGGAGCTCAGCGCCGCCTTCCGGTCGCTCACCAAGTCCGAGGTGCGCAACCGGGTGCTGCGCGAGCAGGTCCGCATCGACGGCCGCGGCCCGCGCGACATCCGCCCGCTGACCGCCGAGGTCGGCGTGCTGCCCCGGGTGCACGGCTCGGCGCTGTTCGAGCGTGGCGAGACCCAGATCCTGGGCGTCACCACGCTGAACATGCTGCGCATGGAGCAGATGGTGGACACCCTGTCCCCGGAGAACCGCAAGCGCTACATGCACAACTACAACTTCCCGCCGTACTCGACCGGTGAGACCGGCCGGGTCGGCTCGCCGAAGCGGCGCGAGATCGGCCACGGCGCGCTCGCCGAGCGGGCGCTGATCCCGGTGCTGCCGTCGCGCGAGGAGTTCCCGTACGCCATCCGGCAGGTCTCCGAGGCGCTCGGCTCCAACGGCTCCACCTCGATGGGCTCGGTCTGCGCCTCGACGCTGGGCCTGCTCTCCGCCGGTGTGCCGCTGAAGGCGCCGGTGGCCGGCATCGCCATGGGGCTCATCTCGGACGAGGTGGACGGCAAGACCGAGTACGTGACGCTGACCGACATCCTCGGTGCCGAGGACGCGTTCGGCGACATGGACTTCAAGGTCGCCGGCACGCCGGAGTTCGTCACCGCGCTCCAGCTCGACACCAAGCTCAACGGCATCCCGTCTGACGTGCTGGCCGCCGCGCTGCAGCAGGCGTACGAGGCCCGGCAGACCATCCTCGGCGTGATGCAGGCGGCGATCGAGGCCCCGGCCGAGATGTCGGAGTACGCCCCGCGGGTCACCACCGTCAAGATCCCGGTCGACAAGATCGGCATGGTGATCGGCCCGAAGGGGCAGACCATCAACGCGATCCAGGACGAGACCGGCGCCGAGATCTCCATCGAGGACGACGGCACGATCTACGTCGGCGCCACCAACGGCCCGTCGGCCCAGGCGGCGGTGGACCGGATCAACGGCATCGCCAACCCGACGCTGCCGAAGGCCGGGGAGCGCTTCCTCGGCACGGTGGTCAAGACCGCCGCGTTCGGCGCGTTCATCTCGCTGCTGCCGGGCCGCGACGGCCTGCTGCACATCTCCAAGGTGGGCGACGGCAAGCGGGTCGAGAAGGTCGAGGACTTCCTCAACGTCGGCGACCGGGTCGAGGTCGAGATCGCGGACATCGACGCCCGCGGCAAGATCTACCTGGACAAGGTCCGCCCGGAGGGCGCCGAGGCGCCGGCCGCCGGCGAGGCCGCTGGCGGCGAGCGTCCGGCCGGCCGGGACCGGGACGACCGGGCTCCGCGCGACCGGGGCGACCGTGAGCGCGGCGGCGACCGGGGCGGTCGTGGCCCGGGCGGCGGCGAGCGCGGCGAGGGCGGCGGCGAGGGTGGCGAGGGCGGCGAGCGTCCGCGCCGCCGCACCCGGCGCAGCTGACGCACCGCACCATCGCATCACCCACCCCTCGTCGATCTGGGAGCAACACGTGAGTCGGGCCGTCAGCGCGCCGTTTCCGCCGGATCGACGGGGGGTGGCGTCCGCGCCGGGCCCCGCAGGGGCCGCGCACCGGGGCACCGGGACGGCCCGCTCCGGCGGCGCCTCCCGGGCGGTGACCCGCACCATCAGCGACGACCCGCTGGGCGGCACGGTACGCCGTACCGTGCTGCCCAGCGGGCTGCGCGTGCTCACCGAGGCGATCCCGGCGATGCGCAGCGTCTCGTTCGGCGTCTGGGTCGCGGTCGGCTCGCGCGACGAGACGGGCCCGCAGGCCGGCGCGGCGCACTTCCTGGAGCACCTGCTCTTCAAGGGCACCAACAAGCGCAGCGCGCTTGAGATCTCCGCGGAGATCGAGGCGGTGGGCGGCGAGACCAACGCCTTCACCACCAAGGAATACACCTGCTACTACGCCCGCGTGCTGGACGAGGACCTGCCGCTGGCCATCGACGTCATGTGCGACGCGGTCGCCGACTCGCTGCTCGAGCCGGCCGACGTGGAGACCGAGCGGGGCGTGATCCTCGAAGAGATCGCCATGCACGACGACGAGCCCGGCGACGAGGTGCACGACCTCTTCGCCCGTGCCGCCTACGGCGACCACCCGCTGGGTCGGCTGATCTCCGGCACCGAGGAGACCGTCACGCCGATGACCCGGCGGCAGATCCAGGGCTTCTACCGCCGCCACTACACCCCGCCGCGGATCGTCGTCGCCGCCGCCGGCAACCTCGACCACGCCACGGTGGTCAAGCTGGTCCGCCAGGCGCTGCGCGGCACCCCGCTGGACACCGACCCGGCGACGCCCGCGCCGCACCGGTCGGCCACCCCGGCCGTACGCACGAAGCCCGCCACCACGCTGGTGGAGCCGAAGGAGACCGAGCAGGCGCACGTCATCCTCGGCTGCCCCGGCATCGACCGGCTCGACGAGCGGCGCTTCGCGCTCGGCGTGCTCAACAACATCCTCGGCGGCGGCATGTCGAGCCGGCTGTTCCAGGAGATCCGCGAGCGGCGCGGCCTCGCCTACTCGGTCTACTCCTACGCCAGCCAGTACGCCGACAGCGGCCTCTTCGCCGTCTACGCCGGCTGCGCCCCGGGCAAGGTCGACGAGGTGCTGGAGCTGACCCGGACCGAACTGGCCCGGGTGGCCGCCGACGGCCTGACCGAGGCCGAGGTGGCCCGCGGCAAGGGGATGAGCAAGGGCTCGTTCGTGCTGGGGCTGGAGGACACGGGCTCGCGGATGAGCCGGCTGGCCAAGGGTGAGCTGCTCTACGGCCACCTGATGCCGGTCGACGAGCTGCTCGCCCGGGTCGACGCGGTCACCGTGGCGGACGTCAACACCCTGGCCGCCGAGCTGCTGAGCCGGCCGATGTCGCTGGCCGTGGTCGGCCCGTTCGGCGCGAACGACTTCGCCGCGCGCTGACCCGTCCCGCACTCCTGCCCGGCGCCCCGGATGCGCACGTCCCGGCGGCTGACGGTCCGCCCGGATGCCCACGTCCCGGCGGCTGACGGTCCGCCCGGATACGCGCGTCCCGATTGGGATAGGTTGTGCCCCGTGACTGACGAGCAGGAGAAGAGCCCGGACGAGCTGATCCGGGTCGGCGTGCTGGGCGCCCGGGGCCGGATGGGCGTCGAGGTGTGCCGGGCCGTGGACGCCGCCGCCGACATGGAGCTGGTGGCCATGGTCGACGAGGGCGACGGCCTGTTCGCCGCGTCCGACGCCGGGGCCGAGGTGGTCGTCGACTTCACCACCCCCGACGTCGTCATGGACCACCTGCACTGGTGCATCGACCAGGGCATCAACGCGGTGGTCGGCACCACCGGCTTCACCGAGCAGCGGCTGGAGCGGGTGCGTGGCTGGCTGGCCCACAAGCCCGGGGTGGGTGTGGTGATCGCCCCCAACTTCGGCATCGGCGCGGTGCTGATGATGCAGTTCGCCGCCCGCGCCGCCCGGCACTTCGAGTCGGTCGAGATCGTCGAGCAGCACCATCCCCGCAAGCTGGACGCCCCCAGCGGCACCGCCACGCACACCGCGCGGCTGGTCGCGGCCGCGCGCGCCGAGGCCGGGCTCGGACCGGTGCCGGACGCCACCAAGGACGAGGTCGCGGGCGCCCGGGGCGCCGACATCGACGGGGTACGCGTGCACGCCGTGCGCGCCACCGGCCTCGTCGCCCACCAGGAGGTGCTCTTCGGCACCGTGGGGGAGACGTTGACCATCCGGCACGACTCGTACGACCGGGTCTCGTTCATGCCCGGCGTGCTGCTGGCCGTCCGCGCGGTCCGCACCCGGCCCGGGCTGACCGTCGGCCTGGACGCCCTGCTCGACTGACGGGCAAACTCTTTGCGGCGTATCCGGACGATCCCTAGGATGCCCGGATGATCAATTCTGGACTCTCCGACCGGGCCGGGCGTCAGGTGACCCTGCGCCCGGTGGACGACGACAACTGGCGGGCGGTGGCCGACGTCGCCCCGCGCGACGACCAGCGCGGGTGGGTGGCGGCGCTGGCCGCCCGCTACCTGCTGCTGACCATGCGCTCCGACGTGTGGACCTCACTGGCGGTGTACGCGGACGAGACCGTCGTCGGGCACGTCATGTGGGGCGTCGACGACGACGGGTCCCGGTGGATCGGTGGCATGGTGGTCGACGCTGCCGAACAGGAGCGGGGCGTCGGGCGGGCGGTCGTGCGCACCCTGGCCGCGTGGCTGGGCGCCCAGGACGGCGGTCACCCCGTCCGGCTCTCCTACCACCCCGACAACACCCAGGCCGCCCGCCTCTACACGAGCCTCGGCTTCGTGCCCACCGGGGCGATGGAGGACGAGGAACTGGTCGTCGAGCTCGTTGCGCCCGCCCAGGGCTCGCCGCGCGCCTGACCGGGTCAGCCTTCCTGGATCACCGACAGGATGTTGCCGGCCGGGTCGGTGAACCACGCGATCGTCGGCCCGTTGCCGCGCATGACGCCCTTGTCGTCCTGGGGCATCCCGGGGTAGTGCGCGAACCGCACCCCGCGCGCGGTCAGCTCGTCGACGGCCCGGTCGACGTCGTCGACGGGGAAGTTGAGCACCGTGTGGGCCGCGGGGGTGTGGTCCGCCTTCGGGTAGACCATCACGTCCCGGCCCCCGGCGAGGTGCAACGTCAGCAGGCCGCCCATGGCGTCGTCGCGCGACACCCGCAGGCCGAGCGTGTCGGCGTAGAACCGTTCGGCCCGGCCGGGGTCGTCCACCGAGAAACTGCTCCACGCCATCGTGTCCGCGAACATGTCGATGCCTCCCTCTCGTGGACGCCGCCACCACGACCATGGGGTCACGGTAGGCGACACCCCCGACAGTGTCCGGCGGATCGCCGGCACCGGCGGGCCGGAAAGCGCGGCCCGGTGCGATCCGGGTCGTGACCGTCGGGCCAGGTCAGTCCCCGGGCGTCGCCGGTGTCGGTGACGACGCACCCGGCGTCAGATCCGGGAGCGTCGCCTCGGTGGGCGTCGCGTCCGCCGGATCCGCGTCCCCCGGCACCGCCACGTGCAGCCGCACCTGCGGGACGAGCATGTCCTCCACGTCCAGCGCGCGGGCCGCGCCGTCGAGCTCCCAGCCGGTGCTGGTGAGGAACTTCCGGGTCGCCGCGTCGCCGTCGAAGGCCCAGGCCAGCGCGCGGGTGAACCCGTCGGCACGCCACAGGTCGACGGTCGCGGCGAGCAGCCGGCTGCCGTGCCCCCGCCGGCCCCAGCGCGGCTCCACCAGCAGGTCCGTCACCGCGGCGACGTCCGGCCCGAGGACCTCCGCCGGCTCACCCGGGGCGAGCGCCTCGGCGTCGGCCGGACCGGAGGCGGCGAACCCCACCAGATAGGATTGCTCGGCCTGTTCGACGGCGACCAGCACCCGATGGGCGCCGGAGGGCGGCTCCTGCACGGCCGCGCTCCACCGCCTGGCGAGCCACGCCTCGTCCAGGTTGTCGAGCACGTGCCGGGGCAGGATCCGGCGATAGGCGACCCGCCAGGTCGCGAGTTGGATGCGTGCGATCTCGCCGGCGTCTTCCGGACGCGCCGGGCGGACGTACCCGAGAGCCATGGGACCGAAGCCTACGCAGGGCGAGGGAGGCGATGGTGGCGCAGGGTCCCCCACGGACCGTCCGGCAGGTCGTCGGCGTCGTCACGCTCGCCGTCGCGGTGACCGCCTTCCTGTCCGTCGCGGCCGTCCGGCACGGCTTCTTCGACCTCAAGGTCTACTACGGCGCGCTGACCTGGTGGGTGCACGACGGCGGGGAGATCTACGACTTCCTCAAGCCCGGCACCCAGTACGGCTTCACGTACCCGCCCTTCGCCGCCCTGGTCATGCTGCCGATGGCGTACCTGCCGTGGTGGGCGGCGATCGCGGTGAGCGTGGCCGCCAGCGTGGTGGTCACCGCCGTGCTGTTCTGGTGGCTGATCGACCCGGTCTCCCGCCGCTCCGGCTGGACCCGCTGGTTCGCCCTCGCCGTGGCGCTCTGCCTGGCCGCCGCGTACGAGCCGATGCGCGAGACAATCAACTTCGGCCAGGTCAACATGCTGCTGCTCTTCCTGGTCGCGATCGACCTGCTCCGGCTGCTGCCGGCCGGCAACCGCTGGGCGGGCGTGGGCATCGGCCTGGCCACCGCGATCAAGCTGACCCCGGGCATCTTCATCGTCTACCTGCTGGTCACCCGCCGCTGGCGCGCCGCGGTCACCTCGATGGCCACCGCGGCCAGTGTGACGCTGCTGGCCGCCGCGCTCTTTCCCGACGCCTCGCGGGAGTTCTGGACGGAGGCGCTGTGGAACACCGGCCGGGTGGGTGAGCTGGCGTTCGTCTCCAACCAGTCGCTGCGCGGCGTGGTCGCCCGGCTCAACCCGGAACATCCGAGCACCCTGGCCTGGCTGGCGCTGGTGCTCGCCACGCTGGCGCTGTGGGCCTGGCGCTCCCGTGCCGCCGTGGCCGCCGGCGACGAGGCGACCGGCCTGGCGCTGACGGGCGCGGTGATGTGCCTGGTCAGCCCGGTCACCTGGGTGCACCACCTGGTCTGGCTGCTGCCCGCGCTGATCCTGCTGGTCGACAACGGGATGGCCGCGCCCGCCGGCAGCCGCCGGCGCCGCGTCCTGCTGGGCGCCGCGATCGTCGGGTACGGCTTCCTGATCAGCCGGATCGTCTGGGCCTGGGAGAAGGACTTCACCGGGCTCGACGGCTTCCTCGGCAGCAACACCTACGTCTGGATCAGTCTGGCGCTGCTGGCGTTCCTGCCGGTCCGGCGGGTGGGCGACACCGACCCGGTCGACCGGCCCCGGGAGAGGCCCGCCGGGTCAGCCGTCGAGGCGGCCGGCGTACCGCAGCTCGACCAGCCCGACCGGCGGGCGCCCGCCGGCCAGCGGCACCGGGTAGGTCGACCGCTCACCGTCCGGTGACAACCCGGCCCGCTCGTAGAACCGGCGGGCCCGGTGGTTGGCCTCCAGGACCCAGAGCCGGTAGTCCGACCAGCCCCGGGCGACCAGCCCGTCGCGCGCCGCGGCCAGCAGCGCCCGCGCCGTGCCGTCGCCCCAGCGGGTCGGCTCGACGTACATCGCCACGACCTCGCCGTGCGCGGCGTCGAGGTCGCCACGGTCCTGGTTGTTGCGGTACGGGCCGAACGTGGTGAACCCGGCCAGCCTCTCGTCGACCTCGGCGAGCAGGGTGGTGAACGGGTGTTCCGGGTCGGCGGTGCCGAGGTCCCGGCGGCGCTGCGCCCAGGCCGTGACGTTGAGCCGCCGGAGCACCTCCTCGGGCATGATCCCGGCGTAGCCGGCCTGCCAGCCGTGGATGTGCACCCGGGCGACCGCCTCGGCGTCGTCGGGCTCCTCGCGGCGGATCGTGAGCATGCGTCCGTTCTATGCCCCGGCGGGTGACGGGTCCAGCGTCCGCACCGGTGTCGTACCTGTGGATTAGGGTCCCGACGATGGCCGCACCGGAATCGCTCTCGCTCGCCCAGGCACGTCGGGTGGCGCTCGCCGCCCAGGGCTTCGCCGATCCCGCGCCCACGGGCGTGCCCACCCGCCGGCACCTGCGTCGGGTGCTCGACCGGGTCGGGCTGATCCAGATGGACTCGGTGAACGTGCTGCAACGGGCGCACTACCTGCCGCTCTACAGCCGGCTCGGGCCCTACCCGACCGCGTTGCTCGACGACGCCGCCTACCGCCGCCCGCGGGAGCTGTTCGAATACTGGGGCCACGAGGCGTCGCTGGTGCCCGTCGGGCTGCATCCGGCGCTGCGCTGGCGGATGGCCCGGGCCCGCTCGGAGTCCTGGGGCGGGATGCGGCGGATCGCCCAGGAGCAGCCCGACCTGGTCGCCTGGGTCCGCGACGAGGTGGCCGCCCGGGGGCCGCTCACGGCCGCCGAGATCGAGCACGACGCGCCCCGGGAGACCGGCAACTGGGGGTGGAACTGGTCGGCGGTCAAGCGGGCGCTGGAGTTCCTGTTCTGGGCGGGGGAGGTGACGGCCGCCGACCGCACCACGTCGTTCGCGCGCCGCTACGACCTGCCGGAGCGGGTGCTGCCGGCCGCCGTGCTCGACGCGCCGACGCCGACCGACGCGGAGGCCCACCGCGCGCTGGTGGGCATCGCCGCGCGGTCGCTCGGGGTGGCCGCGGAGCCGGAGCTGCGCGACTACTTCCGGCTGCCGGTGGCGGGGGCCCGGCAGGCCATCGCCGAACTGGTCGAGGCGGGCGAGTTGCTGCCGGTCGCCGTGCAGGGCTGGCGGCGGCCCGCCTGGCTGCACGCCGGGGCGCGGCTGCCCCGCTGGGTGCGCGGCAACACCCTGGTCAGCCCGTTCGACCCGGTGGTCTGGGAGCGGGCCCGCACCGAGCGGCTCTTCGACTTCAGCTACCGCATCGAGATCTACGTGCCGGCGCCGCAGCGGGTGCACGGCTACTACGTGCTGCCGTTCCTGCAGGGGGAGCGGTTCACCGCCCGGGTCGACCTGAAGGCCGACCGGAAGGCCCGTGTGCTGCTGGTGCCGGCTGCCTGGGGCGAGCCGGGCGTCGACCGGGGCGAGACCGCGCTGGCGCTGGCCGCCGAGCTGCACCGCCTCGCCGGCTGGCTGGGCCTGGACGCGGTGGCTCCGCCCGCCGCCGGCGACCTGGCCGCCCCGCTGGCCGCGGCGCTGGCGGGCGTGGCCGGTGTACGGTGAGCGACGTGACGAGCGTTGACGGACCGGCCTCCCCGCCGCATCCGCAGACGGGTGGGCTCGACGCCCCGCCCCAGGCGGGCCCGGCCGCACCGGCCGACGGGCGGCCCACGGACCAGGCGCCGCCCCACCCGGGTCCGCCCTATCCGCCCCACCCGGGTGCGCCCCATCCGGATCAGCCCTGCCCCGGGGCGGCCTATCCGGGTTCGCCCTATCCGGGGGCGGCGGCCTACCCCGTCGCCGAGCCGGACCGGCTCACCCGCTTCGTCGTCCGCCTCTACGAGCGCTCCCCGCGCTGGGCGGTGCCGCTGGCCGCGCTCGGCTGTGTCGCCGCCGGCATCGGCTACGCGCTGATCAGCGACCCCACCCGCTCGGCGCCCGACGCCGCGCCGACCTGCCTGCTCAAGCTCACCACGGGGCTGGACTGCCCGGGCTGCGGCGGCACCCGCGCGCTCTGGTACGTGCTGCACGCCGACCTGCCGGCCGCCGCCCGGCACCACTTCCTCTTCGTCTTCGCGCTGCCCTTCCTGGCCTATCTCTTCGTCGCGTGGGCGGGCCGGCAGGCGTTCGGCTGGCGCCTGCCCGAGCTGCGGATCAGCTCCCGGGTGATCGGCGTCTTCCTGGCCGCCTGGCTGGCCTTCACGATCCTGCGCAACCTGCCCTGGGCACCCTTCACCTCCCTCTACGTCTGAGCCCAGCCGGCCGCCCTGCCCGCGTCACCGGCCGCTCGCCCTGCCTGCGTCGCCGGCCGCGCCGGGCGTCACCGTAGGAGGCCGGGACGCCTCAGCCGTCTCGGGGTGTGCGTCCTGTCGAGCTGAGTCGTTTACGACATCACGCCGCCAAGGCCCTTCGCTCTGCGGTCGGGCCGATTGGCGGCGGGTGTGGCCGGTCGTGGTGCGCGCTGAGGCCGCACTCGGTCGGGCTTGCCGGCGGCGGGGCGTCCGACCGAGGTCGCTCCCGAGCGCCCGCGGTCGGCCCGGCGTTTCCACGACTCGTCGCTGCTCGCCGATGTCGTGAACGATTCAGCTCGACAGCGCGCGGGAGGGGACGCCGGCCGGCCGTGCGCCAGGCCCGGCGTCCGACAGCGGAACGATGCGCGCCCCGCGTGTTCGATCACCCGGCCGCGTGTTCGACAGCTCAGCCGGGTGATCGACAGCGCACCGTCATCGGCATTGCACCGTGATCGACGTTGCACCGGGCGAGCCTGGCTTGGGCGGGCCGGGGCCACGCCACTACAGTCCCAGGAATGCCGGAGATGGTGCAGCCCCAGGTCAAGCTCGTCGCGTGGACGCACTTCGAGGCCCCCGACGACGTGCCGTGGTCGACCGACGCCGAGGGCGGCCAGGCGCTCGCGGAGTTCGCCGGCCGGGCCTGCTACCAGAGCTGGAAGAAGCCGAACCCGGCCACCGCCACCAACGCCGGCTACCTCGCGCACATCCTGGAGGTCGGCCACCTGAGCGTGCTGGAGCACGGCTCGGTCAGCTTCTACTTCAGCGGGGTCTCCCGCTCGTTCACCCACGAGCTGATCCGGCACCGGCACTTCTCGTACTCGCAGCTCTCCCAGCGGTACGTGCCGGAGCGCGACGCCGCCATGGTCGAGCCCTCGGTGATCGCCGACGACCCGGAGCTGCACAAGAAGTTCGTGGAGGCCGCCGAGGCGAGCGTGCGCGCGTACAACGAGCTGCTGGAGGGGCTGGAGCGGCGCTTCGCCGACGTGGAGAACGCCACGCTGCGGCGCAAGCAGGCCCGCCAGGCGGCCCGCGCGGTGCTGCCCAACGCCACCGAGACGCGCATCGTCGTCACCGGCAACTACCGGGCCTGGCGGCACTTCATCGCCATGCGCGCGACGGAGCACGCCGACGTGGAGATCCGCGAGCTGGCGGTGGAGTGCCTGCGCCAGCTCCAGGGCGTCGCCCCGAACGTCTTCGCCGACTTCGTCATCTCGGCCCTGCCCGACGGCACCGAGGTGGCGGCGAGCCCGCACGCCGAGCTGTCCTGAGGGCTTCCCCGGCGGGGCGCCGGTGGTCGTCCGCTAGGTTGGTGGCATGACGCACGACCACCCTGACACGCCCGCCCGGGCGGTGTCCCGCCCCTTCGGGCGAGTCCTCACGGCCATGGTGACCCCGTTCACCGCCGACGGCTCGCTCGACCTCGACGGCGCCGCGCGGCTCGCCAGCTACCTGGTCGACGAGCAGGGCAACGACGCGCTGGTGGTCAACGGCACCACCGGCGAGTCGCCGACCACCACCGAGGCCGAGAAGGAACAGCTGATCCGGGCCGTGGTGGAGGCCGTCGGTGACCGCGCCAAGGTCGTCGCCGGGGTCGGCACCAACGACACCCGGCACACCATCGAGCTCTCCACGGCCGCCGAGAAGGCGGGCGCGCACGGCCTGCTCGTGGTCACGCCCTACTACAACAAGCCGCCGCAGAGCGGCCTGCTGCGGCACTTCACCGCCGTCGCGGACGCCACCGGGCTGCCGGTGATGCTCTACGACATCCCGCACCGGGCGGGCGTCCCGATCGACACCGAGACGATGGTGCGCCTGGCCGAACACGCCCGGATCGTCGCGGTGAAGGACGCCAAGGGCGACCTGACCGCCACGAGCTGGGTCACCAGCCGGACGAACCTCGCCTTCTACAGCGGCGAGGACGCGCTCACCCTGCCTTCGCTGGCCGTGGGCGGCGTGGGCGTGGTCGGCACCTCGACCCACTTCACCGGTGCGCTCACCAAGCAGATGATCGAGGCGTACGACGCGGGGGACACCGCCGCCGCGCTGACCCTGCACCGGCGGCTGCTGCCGCTGTTCACCGGCATCTTCCGTACCCAGGGCGTGATCCTGGTGAAGGCGGGCCTGGCGGCCGCCGGGAAGCCTGCCGGGCCGGTGCGTTCGCCGCTGGTCGACGCGACCGACGACGAGATCGCCCAGCTCCGCGCCGACAGCGCGGCGGCAGGCGTGGAACTTTCCGAATGACCGAACGACACGACGGACGCCGAGTGACGGCGTCGCAGAATGAGGTGGACGCGTGACCGAGGCGCACTTCGAGACGGAACTGCCCCCGCCGCTGCCGGAGGGTGGGCTGCGGATCATCCCGCTCGGCGGGCTCGGCGCCATCGGTCGCAACATGACCGTCTTCGAGTACGACGGCAAGCTGCTGGTGGTCGACTGCGGGGTGCTCTTCCCCGACGTGGAGCAGCCCGGGGTCGACCTGATCCTGCCCGACTTCGGTCCGATCCTGGACCGGCTCGACGACGTCCAGGCGATCGTGCTGACCCACGGCCACGAGGACCACATCGGCGCGGTTCCCTACCTGCTCGCGCACAAGCCCGACATTCCGCTGGTCGGCTCCCAGTTCACCCTCGCTCTGGTCGAGGCGAAGCTCGCCGAGCGGCGGATCCAGCCCTACACGCTGACCGTGCGGGAGGGCGGCCGGGAGCGGCTCGGCCCGTTCGAGTGCGAGTTCTTCGCGGTCAACCACTCGATCCCCGACGCGCTCGCGGTGGCCATCCGCACGCCGGCCGGCCTGGTGCTGCACACCGGCGACTTCAAGATGGACCAGCTCCCGTTGGACGGTCGGATCACCGACCTGGCCGGGTTCGCCCGGCTCGGCGCCGAGGGCGTGGACCTGCTGCTCTCGGACTCCACCAACGCGGAGATCCCCGGCTTCGTCACGCCCGAGCGGGAGATCGGGCCGGTGCTCGACTCGATCTTCGCGAAGGCCAAGGGGCGGATCATCGTCGCGTCGTTCGCCTCGCACGTGCACCGGGTGCAGCAGGTGTTCGACTCCGCGGGCGAGCACGGCCGCAAGGTCGCCCTGATCGGCCGGTCCATGGTCCGCAACATGGGCATCGCTCGCGACCTCGGGCTGCTCAACATCCCGGCCGGGCTGGTCGTCGGGCTGGAAGAGGCGACGACCCTGCCGCCCGAGCAGATCGTGCTGATGTCCACCGGTTCGCAGGGCGAGCCGATGAGCGCCCTGGGGCGGATGGCCAGCGGCGACCACCGGCACATCACCATCGCCCCCGGCGACACCGTGGTGCTCGCCTCCTCGCTGGTGCCCGGCAACGAGACCTCGGTCTACCGGGTGATCAACCGACTGGCCCGGGCCGGCGCTGTGGTGGTGCACAAGGACGTGGCCAAGGTGCACGTCTCGGGCCACGCCCCCGCCGGCGAGCTGCTCTACCTGCTCAACGTGGTCCGCCCGAGCAACCTGATGCCGGTGCACGGCGAGTGGCGGCACCTGCGCGCGCACGCCCGGCTCGGCATCGAGTCCGGCGTCGCCGCCGACCGGGTGGTGCTCTGCGAGGACGGCGACGTCGTCGACCTCGTCGAGGGCCGGGCCAGCCTGGTCGGTCACGTGAAGAGCCGCTACGTCTACGTCGACGGCCTCGCCGTCGGCGACGTCAGCGAGTCGCTGCTCACCGAGCGCCGGATCCTCGGCGACGGCGGATTCATCGCCACCACCGTGGTGGTCGACTCGGTCACCGGCAAGGTGGTGGGCGGCCCGACCCTGTCGGCGAAGGGCTTCTCCGAGGACCCGGAGGCGTTCAACCCGGTGATCCCGCTGGTCACCGAGGCCCTGAACCGGGCGGCCTCCGACGGCATCACCGATCCGCACCAGCTCCAGCAGATCGTCCGGCGCACCGTGGGACGGTGGGTGAACGACGCGTACCGCCGTCGGCCCATGATCGTCCCCACCGTCGTCGAGGTCTGACCCCGCGCCGCCGCGACGCCCGCCCGCACCCCGTGTGCCGGCGGGCGTCGCCGTGTGGCGGGCCGGTCCGGGGGCGCACCCCTGCGGCACCGCGACCGGCCGGCCGCCGACATCCCCGTGCACGTCGGCGACCGACCCGGAGCCCATCCGGAGGACCGGCCCCGGCCAGCGGAACTCAGCGGCGGCCGAGCCGGCGGCGCAGCAGCAGCAGGCCGGCCCCGAGGGCTAGCAGCGCCGCACCGAACAGGGCGTACGTGGTGCCGGCCGGACCGGTGCGGGGCAGCCTGGCCCCGTCCCCGGCGGGCGTCGCCGGAGCCGACGTGGCGCTCGGAGCCGACGTGGCGCTCGGCGTGGACGTGACGCTCGGCGTCGCCGCCGGCGGAGTCGTCGGGGCGCCGCCCCCCGTGCCGCCTGGCACGGGCACGGTGACCGAGGTGTCCTTGTTGGTGTACCGGTTGGTGGGCGCGAGATACAGGCGGATGCTCCCCGCCCTCTCGCTGACCGCGAGGCGGATGTGCACCGTGTCCGTGGCGCCCGCCTTCAGCTCGCCGGACCGGATGATCTCGCAGCCCTTGCCGGCCATCCGACCGCTGTCCGAGCACAGCGGCCAGATCACCTGCACACCCTTCGGGGGGACGAGGTTCAGCGAGTAGCCGCCGAGGGTGAAGGTGCCGGTGTTGCGTACCCGGGCCGTCACCCCCATCGACGCGTCGACGACCGGGCTGGCGGTGGCCCGCAGCCGCAGCGACGTCCGGTCCGGCCAGTTGACGCGGAAGTCGGTGGGGCCCTCCGTGCCACCGGCGGCGTCCCGGCCGGCGACGGATCCCCAGCTGCTCACGCCGAAGACCGGCTCGGCCGCCGTCGCCCTCAGCGCCAGCCGGTACACCTGCCGACCACCGGCCGGCACCTGCGTGCCACCGCAGACCCAGGTCTGGGGCGACCCGGCGCCGCGGCAGTCGCCACCCGAGGTCACGGTCAGCCCGGCCGGCAGACGCAGGACGAAGAAGCCCTTCGCCGCCGCCTTTCCGACGTTGCTGACGGAGACCTCCAGGGGCCCCGCCGGGTGCCACGGGTCGCCGCTGAGGAAGACCAGATCCGGCCGGGCGACGATGGTCGGCTCGGCGGTCGTGGTCGGGGTGGGTGTGGGGTCGTGTGCCGACGCGGGCGGGGCGGGGGCGACCAGCGCCAACAGGGCGGGGGCCAGCAGGGCGGTGGCCGCCACGGCGCCGGCGCGGAACGGATGCGTCATCGTGAACTCCCGGGACTCGGTGTCGGTGATGGAGAGACCACCCGGACCAGCCTCCGGTTGCACGATGTCGGAAGCCCGTCAGGGCGGCTCGGCGTACCCGTCGGCCGCGTCCACGGTCGTGTCGAGCAGGCCGGCGAGTCGCCGGCCGGCCCGCGTCAGGCCAGCAGCGCGTTCAACTCGCCGTAGCCCATCGCGCCGGCCAGCGAGTCGTACGACCCGGAGCGCAGCGCCTCCGTGGCGGCCCGGCGGACCAGCCCGTACGCGGCCTCGGCGAGCGCCGAGCCGAGGCTGACCCGGGCCACGCCAAGCCCCGCCAGCGTGGCGACGGGAAGCCCACCCGGCCCGGTGAGCACGTTGACCGGCCCCTCGATGCCGGCGACCAGCGCGCCGATGGTCTCGGCGTCGGCCACGCCCGGCACGAAGATCCCGTCCGCGCCCGCCGCCCGGTACGCGACCGCGCGGCGCAGCGTCTCCGCCAGCCGTTCCGCCGGGTCGCCCACCGCCCGCAGGAACACGTCGGTGCGGGCGTTGACGAAGAGCCGCACCCCCGCCGCGTCCGCCGCCTCCCGGGCGGCCCGGATCCGGGCGCACTGCTCGTCGACCGGGCGCAGCGGGGACGTCCCGGCCGGCGCGGCGTCCTCGATGTTCACGCCGACCGCGCCGGCGGCCAGCACGCCGGTCACGGTGTGGGCGACCCCGGCCGGGTCGGCGGCGTACCCGCTCTCGATGTCCGCGGTGACCGGGACGGTGACGGCGGCGGCGACCCGGGCGACCACCGCCAGGGCGCGCTCGCGGTCCAGTTCGTCCCCGTCCGGGACGCCCAGGCTCCACGAGACGCCGGCGCTGGTGGTGGCGACCGCCGCCGCGCCGCAGTCGGCCACGATCCGGGCGCTCGCCACGTCCCAGGCGTTGGGCAGGACGAGCGGGGCGCCGGGGCGGTGCAGGGAGTGCAGGAGCAGGGCGGTGCGCTGGTGGTGCGTCGTCGTCATGGTGCCAGTCCAGCAGGGCGGCAGGAGATCGTCCGGCGGGTTTCGGACCTCACCGGTGAGCCGCCGCCCGGCCCGGCAGTCAGGGCAGGGCGGCGACCGCCTCGGCGTACGCGACGGCGGTGTCCACGGCCGCGTCGAGCAGGACCGTGAGCTGGGCCGGGGCCACCCCGTGCGCCAGGTCGGTGGCGACGTGACCGGCCAGCAGCAGCTCGCCCTCCCGCTCGTGCACGTACGCCTTCGGCAGCAGCCGGTCGTGGTTCCAGGCGTTGCAGAAGGCGTACGCCTCCGCGAGCCGGTCGGCCGGCAGCCGGCGGTTCGCCACGGACCGGGCCTGGAGGATCTCGCCCCGCTCGCCGGCGCGCCGGAACTGGATCAGCGCCTCGCCCCACCGGCCCGTGACGGCGCCACGGTCGTCCACCGCGTACCGGTCCCCGCGCCGGTCCAGCTCGGCGGTGATCATCGCCAGGCTCAGCGGGCGTGGCTCCCCGTCCGGCAGGACGTCGTCGGGCGGGTCGTCGGCGTCGTCGGCGTCGTCGTCGGGCGGCAGGGGCACCGGTGCGGCGGCCGGCCGTTCGGCCAGCCAGGACGCGATCCGGCCGGACTGGTGGCCGGTGCCGTTGCGGGCGTCGAAGCTGCCGGCCAGCGCGGTTGCCACCCCGAGCAGGGTGGCGCCCAGCGTGGCCACGTCGAGCTCGGCGGCCGGCCGCACCCCGTACGCCGGGCGGTGCACCGTCCGCCCGCCGAGCCCCGCCTCCACGGCGAGGGCGCAGACCAGCGCACCGGCGGCGGCGAACTCCATCGCGGACAGGTCGTCGTGCGGCCGGTCCAGCCGGGGCAGCTGCTCGGCGAGGACATCGACGCCCCGGGCGGGGTGCCCGGCCAGCGCGCACCACCGCAGGTGGGTCGCGAGCAGCGGGAAGGCGGCCCGCTCCCGCCGGTGCCGCCGGTACGCCCGCACGTGCGCCTCGGCCGCCCGCTCCGGCTGGCCGGCCCGCAGCCACGACAGCAGCCCGGCGACCAGCGTCCGCTCTGGCTGCTCGGTGCAGTCGACGTCGCCGTGCGGGGAGTCGGGCAGGGCGGCCAGCGCGGCCCGGTGGTCGCCCCAGCCGGCGAGCAGTTCCGCCCGTCGGGCCGCCGCGCAGTCCGGGCAGCCGCCGACCGGCCCCGGATCGGCCGTCGACCAGCGGTCGTACCACCGCCGGGCGGTGGGCTCGTCGCCGAGGTGGTCGGCGATGCGGCAGCGCAGCTCGGCGACCACCGCCGGGTCGTCGGCGGCGCGCGCGGCGAGGTCGTCCAGCATGGCCCGGGCCTGGTCCAGCCCGACCCGGGGCGAGCCGAGCAGGGCCTCGACCGCGTACCGCCGGTAGCGTCGCAGCGGCTCGGCCTGGTCTTCGGCCAGCAGGTCGGGGCGGCGCTCCACCGTGGCGAGGCAGCGGCGCACCGGCTCGACCAGCCGCCACCGCTGCCCGTGCAGGAGGTACGCCTCGATGAGCGCGATCCGGGCCGCCAGCGCCGTCCGGTCGTCGCCCGTGGCGTCGGCGTGCGCCGCGATCCGTTCCAGCTCGGTGCTGCGGGCCTCGCCGTCGGGGGTGTCGCGGGCGTCGGCGAGCGCTTCGGCCAGCGCGGGGTCGGACCCCCGGCCCCCGCGCCGCAGCCCGCTCCACCAGCCGGGCAGCCCGAACGGGTCGAGGCCGCGACCGGCCAGGTCACCGCCGCGGCCCGTCACGCCACCACCCCGCCGGGCAGCCGGGCCACCTCGGTGGCGAGCTGGCAGCCGGTGGCGATGCCGCAGTCGAGCAACTGGTCGAGCTGGTGCGCGGTGACGCCGCGTTCCAGGTCGGTGATGACCTCGCCGCAGATCCGGGCCCGCCCGTCGTCCTCGACGTGCACGAAGGCCTTCGGCCAGAGCCGGTCGTGGTTCCACGCGTTGCAGAAGGCGTGCAACGCCGGCACGTACTCGATGGGGAACGCCGGCGCGGTCAGGGTGCGGACCTGGAGCAGTTCCCCGTTGGCGCCGGGGCGCAGGAACCAGATCAGGCTGTCGTCCCAGCGGCCGACCAGGTCGCCGTCGGCGTCGGCCTGGACCCGGTATCCCCGGCTGTGCAGCACGGCGGCGATCAGCTCGCCGGTCAGCGGTTCCAGCGTCCCCGGGTGCCCGGCCAGGTGGCCGTCCCGACCGTCCTCGGTTCCCGGCGACGCCATGGGGGCAACCCTTCTGAGGCAGATATCACGTGACGCGGCGGGGCCCGCGCTGCGACACGCGGACACGACCCGGAAAGGCGGCGATCTGCCGGGTCACGCCATTAGGTTGATGCTATGGCGGGCCGTACCTCTCAGGCGAGCCGGCGGCGCGGCGCGTCGCCGCGTGGCACCACGAACAGTCGTGCCCGTCAGCCGGCGAAGAAGGCCGGCCGGGCGGCACCCCGGCGGCGGCCGGCGGCCCGGTCCGGCCCGGGCCCGATGGTCGGGCAGGCGGTCCGCGCACTGTGGATGGGGATGGCGCACGGTCTCGGCTGGGCGTTCCGGCAGGCCGGCTCCGCCCGGGGGCTCGACCCGGAGCAGCGCCGCGACGGCGCGGGCCTGCTGGTCTTCGGAATCGCCCTGCTCAGCGCGGTGGCCCTCTGGTTCTCCGGCGCCGGCCCGGTGGGCGCGCGGCTGGCCGACACCTTCCGCCTCTTCCTCGGGGCGATCTCGGTCGTGGTGCCGGTACTGCTGATGATCGGCGCCTGGCGGCTGATGCGCGAGCCCGTCGATCCCGAGCACCGCGGCCGGGGCCTGGTCGGCTGGACCTCGATGCTGGTCGCCACCGCCGCGATGCTGCACATCGGACAGGACCCGGCCGACGCGGGCCAGCGCGACTTCGCCGGCGGCCTGGTCGGCGCCGGCGTCGGCAGCCTGATGGAGCGGGCGGTCACCGCCTGGGTGGCCGTGCCGCTGCTGATCCTGCTGCTGGTCTTCGGCCTGCTGGTGGTCACCGCGACCCCGATCAACAAGGTCCCGGAGCGGCTCGGCCTGCTGTTCGGCACCCGGATCGCCCCGCCGGTGGTGGAGGAGGAGACGGACGAGGAGCCCGCCCGGCCGGCGCCCCGTAAGCGCCCGGCGAAGCGGGCGGCCCCGCCGCCGCCCGACCCGGCGGAGTTCGACGACGACCTCGACGGGGTGGACCTCCAGGAGACCCTGGTGCTGCCCCGCAAGCCCCCGGGCCGGGTTCCGGCCACCCGCAAGCCGGCGGAGCCGCCGGAGCACTCGCCCGCCCCGACGCGGGCCGAGCAGCTCGCGCTGACCGGGCTGGCGGGCGACTACACGCTGCCGCCGGCGAACATCCTCGGCAGTGGCGCGGCCCCGAAGTCCCGGAGCAAGGCCAACGACGAGGTGATCGTCGCGCTCACCGGCGTCTTCGAGCAGTTCGGTGTGGACGCGGCCGTCACCGGGTTCACCCGCGGGCCGACCGTCACCCGCTACGAGGTGGAGCTGGGCCCGGGCGTCAAGGTCGAGCGGATCACCCAGCTCTCCCGCAACATCGCGTACGCGGTGAAGTCGCCGGACGTGCGGATCCTCAGCCCGATCCCGGGCAAGAGCGCGGTCGGGGTGGAGATCCCGAACACCGACCCGGAGAACGTGGCGCTCGGCGACGTGTTGCGGTCGCGGGCCGCCACCAGCGACCACCATCCGATGGTGGTGGCGCTCGGCAAGGACATCGAGGGCGGCTACGTGGTGGCCAACCTCGCCAAGATGCCGCACATCCTGATCGCCGGCGCGACGGGCGCGGGCAAGTCGTCCTGCCTGAACTCGCTGCTGGTGTCCATCCTCACCCGGGCCACGCCGGACGAGGTGCGGCTGCTGCTGATCGACCCGAAGCGGGTCGAGATGACGGGCTACGAGGGCATCCCGCACCTGGTCACCCCGATCGTGACCAACGCGAAGAAGGCGGCCGACTCGCTGGAGTGGGTCGTCCGCGAGATGGACATGCGCTACGACGACCTCGCCGCCAACGGGGTCCGGCACATCGACGACTTCAACCGCAAGGTGCGCAACGGCGAGATCAAGGCGCCGCCGGGCAGCGAGCGGGAGATGCGCCCGTACCCGTACCTGCTGGTGATCGTGGACGAGCTGGCCGACCTGATGATGGTCGCCCCGCGCGACGTGGAGGACTCGGTCGTCCGGATCACCCAGCTCGCCCGCGCGGCCGGCATCCACCTGGTGCTGGCCACCCAACGCCCGTCGGTCGACGTGGTCACCGGCCTGATCAAGGCCAACGTGCCGTCCCGCCTGGCGTTCGCCACCTCCTCGCTGGCCGACTCGCGGGTCATTCTCGACCAGCCGGGCGCGGAGAAGCTGCTGGGCCGCGGCGACGGCCTGTTCCTGCCGATGGGCGCCTCGAAGCCGATCCGGATCCAGGGCGCCTGGGTGACCGAGCGCGAGATCGCCGACGTGGTGAAGTTCTGCAAGGACCAGCGCGAGCCGGAGTTCCGCCCGGACGTGCTCGTCGCGCCGGACGCCGGCAAGAAGAAGATCGACGAGGAGATCGGCGACGACCTCGACCTGCTGGTGCAGGCGGTCGAGCTGGTGGTCACCTCGCAGTTCGGCTCGACCTCGATGCTCCAGCGCAAGCTGCGAGTCGGCTTCGCCAAGGCGGGGCGGCTGATGGACCTGATGGAGACCCGGGGCGTGGTCGGCCCGTCGGAGGGGTCCAAGGCCCGCGACGTGCTGGTCAAGCCGGACGAGCTGGAGGAGGTCCTGGTCGGCCTGCGCGGCGGCGAGGACTAGGACTCCGGCCACACACGCGATGGGCCCGCCGGCCGGACACGCGACGGGCCCGCCGGCACGCCGGCGGGCCCGGTCTCCGCTGGGGGAGCGGCGGGGTCAGTTGTTGACGAGGGCGTTGATGAGCAGGCTGACCACGATGGCGGCCACGTTGGCGGCGGCGGCGTACCAGCCGAGCGGCTTGTCACCGAGCACGGCGCCGACGATGCCCAGGACCAGCCCGATCACGCCGAAGATGAGCGGGTTGAGCAGAAGCGCGAGGACCGCGAACACGAAGCCCACGATGGTGCAGATGCGGGCGGCGTTGGTGCGCGGGCGGGCGGTCGAGTGCATGTTGGCCATGTCTGCCTCCGTGGGTGAGAGCCTTTCCGGTGCCAGGCACAGCTCTACCCACTGTGGTCGTCCGTCACGCCTCGCCCCTGTGGACGCCGGTCAGTGGAAGACCTTCAGGCCGACGACGCCGGCGACCACCAGCAGTAGGCAGGCTATCCGGGGCAGGCTGGCCGGCTCGTTCAGCGCGAGCATCCCGACCAGGGCGGTGCCGACCGCCCCGATGCCGACCCAGACGACGTAGCCGGTGCCGACCGGGATCTCGCGCAGCGCGTACGCCAGGCCGGCCATGCTGAGCACCAGGGTCACCACGAAGACCAGCGACGGGACGAGCCGGGTGAAGCCGGCGCTGCGGTCGAGGGCGATCGCCCACGCGGTCTCGAGAAGTCCGGAGACCACCAGCACGATCCAGGCCATGGAAGATCACCTCTGCGTAGGCGCCCGGACCAGCGGGCCGGGAGGAGTGGGTTCGGTACACACACGCGGGGCGTCTTGGCCTGACCGGGTACGCCCACCACTCGTCCGGGGCGACCTCGGGCCGCCACGACCGACGGTAGCACCGGCCGGGCGGCTTCCGGGGTGAGCCGGGCCACCACGGGTTGACGTGAACCTCGCTTCAACTTGCAGTATCGGGGTATGCCGCTGCTCTTCTCCGATCCCGAGGTCGCCGCCGCGCTGGACGCCCCCACCACGGTCGCCGCGATGCGGGACGCCCTGCTCGCCGCGTACGCCGGCCGCCTGGTGTCCCCGCCCCGGGCCGCCGCGCCGCTGGGCGGGGGACGGATGGTGCTCACCGCCGGCCACCTCACCGGCGAGTGGTACGGCTACCGCTCGTACGACACGTTCGGGCACCCGGAGAGCGAGCAGGTGGTCGTGCTGCACGACGGGCGCACCGGGGCGGTCCGGGCGGTGGCGGTCGGCGAGGAGCTGGGCTCCCGGCGTACCGGCGGGCTCGGCGGGGTCGCCGTGGACGCCCTGGCCCGGCCGGACGCCGCCACCCTGGGCGTGATCGGCTCCGGCGGGCAGGCGTGGACCCAGGTCTGGGCCGCCGCCGCCGTCCGCCCGCTGCGCGAGGTCACCGTGCACAGCCGCTCCGTCGCCCGGCGGGAGTCGTTCGCCGCCCGGGTCCGCGCCGAGCTGGGCGTGCCGGCGCGGGCGGTGGACTCGGCGCGGGCCGCCGTCCGGGACCGCGACGTCGTGGTGCTCGCCACCACCGCCGTCGGCCCCGTGCTCGACGCCGCCGACCTGGCCCCCGGCACCCACGTGAACACGGTCGGCTTCAAGCAGGTCGACCGGCACGAGTTCGGCACCGACCTGCTGGACGCCGCCGACCTGCTGGTCACCGACTCGCCGGCGCAGGCGGCCGCGTACGACCCGCCGATGCTGGCGACGCTGCCCGCGTACGCCGGGCGGTTGCGCGACCTGGGCGCGGTGCTGGCCGGCGCCGTCCCCGGCCGGACCGGCGCGGACCAGGTGTCGGTCTTCTGCTCGACCGGCCTGGCCGGCACGGAGGTCTTCCTGCTCGACCGGCTGGTCGGGGTGGGCGCGGCGGCGGTCTGAGCCGGTCGTGGCCACCGGGAGCGCGTGGCGGCCCGCCGTTGGCGGCGGCCGGCCGCGCGCCCGGTACCCTCGGATGGTGTCTGCCACCTCCCCTTCCCCCGCCGACGGCCGCCGTGTCGCCCTGCTGACCCTGGGCTGTGCCCGCAACGAGGTCGACTCGGAGGAGCTGGCCGCCCGGCTGCACGCCGACGGCTGGCAGGTCACCACCGACGGCGAGGGCGCCGACGTGGTGGTCGTGAACACGTGCGGCTTCGTGGAGAAGGCGAAGCAGGACTCCATCCAGACCCTGCTGGCCGCCGCCGACACCGGCGCCAAGGTGGTCGCCGCCGGCTGCATGGCCGAGCGGTACGGCCGCGAGCTGGCCGACAGCCTCCCCGAGGCGCAGGCGGTGCTGAGCTTCGACGACTACCCGGACATCGCCGCCCGGCTGGACGCGGTGGTGGCCGGCGAGCGGATCGGCGCGCACACCCCGCGCGACCGGCGCGAGCTGCTGCCCCTCACCCCCGTCTCCCGGCGGGACAGCGGGGTGTCGCTGCCCGGCCACGGCACCCCGGTCCGGGGCGTCACCGAGACCGACGAGCACACCCCGGCCCACCTGCGCCAGGTGCTGCGCCACCGGCTCGACACCGGCCCGGTCGCCTCGCTCAAGCTGGCCAGCGGCTGCGACCGGCGCTGCGCGTTCTGCGCCATCCCCGCCTTCCGCGGCGCCTTCGTCTCCCGTACGCCGGACGAGCTGCTCGCCGAGGCGGAGTGGCTGGCCAAGACCGGCGTCCGCGAGCTGGTGCTGGTCAGCGAGAACTCGACCTCCTACGGCAAGGACCTGGGCGACCCCCGGGCGCTGGAGAAGCTGCTGCCCCAGCTCGCCGCGATCGACGGCATCGTCCGGGTACGGGCGAGCTACCTCCAGCCGGCCGAGACCCGGCCCGGCCTGGTCGAGGCGATCGCCACCACGCCCGGCGTGGCGCCCTACTTCGACCTGTCGTTCCAGCACTCCAGCGAGCCGGTGCTGCGCCGGATGCGCCGTTTCGGCTCCACCGAGCGGTTCCTGGAGCTGCTGGCGAGCGCCCGCGCGCTGGCCCCGGCTGCGGGCGCACGGAGCAACTTCATCGTCGGCTTCCCGGGCGAGACGCGCGGCGACTACCAGGAGCTGGTCCGGTTCCTGACCGAGGCGCGGCTCGACGCGATCGGCGTGTTCGACTACAGCGACGAGGACGGCACCGAGGCCGCCGGGCTGCCCGGCAAGGTCTCCGCCGCCACCGTCAAGCGTCGCTACGACAAGCTCAGCGCGCTCGCCGACGAGCTCTGCTCGCAGCGCGCCGAGGAACGCCTGGGCTCCACGGTCGAGGTGCTGGTCGACTCGGTCGACGACGGCGTGGTCGAGGGGCGGGCGGCCCACCAGGCCCCCGAGGTCGACGGCTCGACCACCCTCGTCGCCCCGGCCGACGGCGGGGTGGACCTGGCCGCGCTGCGCCCCGGCGACCTGGTGCGGGCGACGGTGACCAGCACCGAGGGAGTGGACCTGGTGGCGGTCCCGGATGAGATGATCTCGGCGGCGCCCGGCGCAACACGGTGACGGCGGGCCCGGACGGAGCGGGGGAGCCACGTGGTGGGGTGCCAGGTACGCCACGGCCGCCGGAGCGGGGCGCGGCGGTGACCGGGGCGACGGAATCGACGCCCGCGCCGGTGGTGGCCGGCGTACCGGTGATGAACGCGGCCAACGCGCTCACCGCGCTGCGGCTGGTCCTGGTGCCGGTCTTCGCGGCGTCCGTGGTCGCCTCCGCCATGGACCACGCCGGCTGGCGGATGGTCGCCTGCCTGATCTTCGCCGTCGCCTCGGCGACCGACCTGGTCGACGGCTGGATCGCCCGCCGGTTCGCCCTCGTCACCTCGGTGGGCAAGGTCGCCGACCCGATCGCGGACAAGGCGCTCACCGGTGCGGCGCTGCTGCTGCTCTCCTGGTACGACCAGCTGCCCTGGTGGGTGACCGCCGTGATCCTCGTCCGCGAGCTGGGCATCACCGCGCTGCGCTTCTGGGTGATCCGCCACGGCGTGATCGCGGCCAGCCGGGGCGGCAAGATCAAGACTGCGCTCCAGATCCTGGCCATCACGTGGTACCTGTGGCCCATGCCGGCCGTGCTCGCCGCCGTCGGCCCGTGGATCATGGCCGCCGCGGTCGGCGTCACGCTGGTCACCGGCTTCGACTACGTCGCGCAGGCCCTCCGGCTGCGCCGCCCCGCCGCCTGACCCGGCGCCCGTACCGCCCGTCCTCTCCCGCCCCGGCCCCGCCCTCTCCCGCCCGGAGCCGCGCCCGTCGGGAAGGATGAGTAGGGCCGGCGGGGCGGGGAAAGGATCCGGGACATGGACAGTGACGCTGACGGAACGCGGCCGGCCGGCAGCCCGGCGGCCGGCGTGGTGCACAGCCTCTCGGAACGGCACGAGACCCTGGCCACCGTCGAGTCGCTCACGGGCGGCCTGCTGGCCGCCTCGATCGTGGAGATCGCCGGGGTGAGCGGCATCTACCGGGGCGGCCTGGTGGTCTACGCCACCGAGCTCAAGTCGCTGCTCGCCGACGTACCCGAGGATCTGCTGGCCGACCGGGGGCCGGTCGACCCGGACGTGGCGGTGGCCCTCGCCGAGGGCGGACGGCGCCGCTGCGGAGCCGACTGGGGCCTGGCCACCACCGGGGTGGCCGGTCCCGAACCGCAGGACGGCAAGCCGGTCGGGCTGGTCTACGTCGCGGTGGCAGGGCCGTCCGGCACCGAGGTCCGGCAGCTCGACCTGGACGGCGGTCGCGACCACGTCCGCTCGGCCGCGGTCGTCGAGGCGTTGCGGCTGCTCGCCGCGCGGATCCACCAGACCGACGCCGCCGGGGCGGCGGGGTCCGACAGCCGGGCAACCGGGGCCGACGGCGGGCGGACCGACGCGGCCGGCGCGGGCCGCCGCTGACGGCCTTCCCAGGATCCGAGGGGCGGGGTGGGATGTCGTGGGGGCCCGCAACGGGTACGGTTGCGGGAAGGCTCCGACGACCGGTCCGGCTCGACGTGCCGGACAGGCCGCCTGGAAGAGTGGTGTCCCTCAGGGGGAGGTGCGAATGGTCCTGCTACGCCGCGTGATCGGTGACGCACTGCGGGCGCGCCGGCAGGGGCAGCACCGCACCCTGCGCGAGGTCTCCTCCGCCGCCAACGTCAGCCTCGGCTACCTCTCCGAGATCGAACGCGGCCAGAAGGAGCCCTCCAGCGAGCTGCTGGCCGCGATCTGCGACGCCCTCGGTGCGCGCCTGTCCGAGCTGCTGCGTGAGGTCAGCGACACCGTCGCCCTCGCCGAGCAGATGCCCGGCGTGCTGGTGCCGGTGCAGGACGAGCCGGCCGCGCCCGTCACCGTCCGCAGGAGCACGGGTCGGGGCGTCCACCAGGTCAGCTCGGACGGCACGGTCGCCGTCCAGGTCCGCCAGGACTCCCCGCTCAAGGCCACCCTGCGCAGCTCCCGGGTCCGGGGCAGCGAGCGCGACGTGGTCTGCGCCGCCTGATCCACTCCCTCTTCCTCGCCACGTGGTCGCCCTCGACGCCGCCGCGTACCCTTGATCGCGGACGGCGTCGGCGCTCGCTTCGCTCGCCGGTACGGATGCCCCGGTGGCGTCCGGCTGGGACGATGGAGCCACTGCCGCGCCGGAGCCGGCCGGGAGCACCCGGCGCGGTCCAGGCGGAGCGACGCTACTGAGGGGACAACGCAAAGATGGCGAACCCGTTCGTCAAGGGGTGGAAGTACCTGATGGCGCTCTTCGGCGCCAGGATCGACGAGCACGCCGATCCGAAGGTGCAGATCCAGCAGGCCATCGAGGAGGCCCAGCGCCAGCACCAGGCGCTGGTTCAGCAGGCCGCCGCCGTGATCGGCAACCAGCGGCAGCTGGAGATGAAGCTGTCCCGTCAGATGACCGAGGTCGAGCGGTTGCAGGCCAACGCCCGCCAGGCCCTGGTCCTCGCCGACCAGGCCCGCGCCCGCGGCGACGAGGCCGAGGCCGGCCGCTACGAGCAGTCCGCACAGGTCCTGGCGACCCAGCTGGTCTCGGCCGAGCAGGCCACGGAGGACCTCAAGACCCTGCACGACCAGGCGCTCGCCGCCGCCGCCCAGGCCCGCCGGGCGGTCGAGAACAACTCGATGATCCTCCAGCAGAAGCTCGCCGAGCGCACCAAGCTGCTCAGCCAGCTCGAGCAGGCCAAGATGCAGGAGAGCGTGGCCCGCTCGCTGGAGTCGATGTCGTCGCTGACCGCCCCCGCCAACACGCCCTCGCTCGACGAGGTGCGCGACCGCATCGAGCAGCGGTACGCCACGGCGATGGGCCGCGCCGAGCTGGCCGGCAACTCCGTCGAGGGCCGCATGCTGGAGATCCAGAAGTCGACCCTGGACTCGGCCGGCTCGTCCCGCCTGGAGCAGATCCGGTCGAGCATGGCCGGCGAGCAGCTCGGCGGCAAGCAGGAACGACCGGCCGCGGAGCAGGCCCAGCCCGCCGCGCCGGCCGCCGACCCGGCGGCCGCCGCCCGGCTGAACGAGATCCGGGCCAGCATGGGCCGGGAACGTGGCACCGGAGACACCACCGCCGCCGGCTGAGCGGCCGGTTCGAGGAGGCAGAGGTGGCAGACGAGCGCACGCGGTACTTCCGGCGCCTGAGTCGGTTGCGGGGTTCCGCACGCCGGTGGAGCGTCACGGCCGGCGGCCTGGGCGGCGCCGCCGCCGTGCTGACCCCGTACGCCGGGCTCGGGCTGCCCGACGCGGCGTGGGCGGCCGGGGCGGGCGGCGCGCTGGTGCTCGCCGCCTGGCGCTGGATCGACCTGCGGGCGCTGGCGGCCCAGCCGGCGCCGCCGCCGCTCGACCCGGCCGAGGCCGCCGCCCGGTCGCGCGCCAAGCTGGTGGCCGCCGTGGAGCGGCTCCCCGTCGGCCCCGGCGTGCTGGCCGAGGTCCGCCGGGTGCGCTCCCGGGTGGCGCTGCGCGGCACCAGCGCCGCCGAGCCGTGGGCCCGGCTGGACCGGGCCGCCCTGACCCTCGCCGGGATGACCGGCCGGCTCACGGGGCTCGCCTCGCCGGCCGTGCTGGAGGCCGCCGAGGCAGACCGGTCGCTGCGGGACCTGGCCGACCGGGTGGCCAGCGTCGAGCGCACCCTGCGGCTCGCCCCGGCCGAGTCCCGGCCGCCGCTGGCCGAGGCGCACCGGGCCCTGACCGCGCAGCTGGAGCAGGGCGTCACCGCGTACGAGCGGCTCGTCGTGGCCGCTGCCGGCTACGTTGCCGGGGAAGCCCACCCCGACGCCGCGCACCCGGCCGCCTCCCGGCTCACCGAGGCGACCGACCTGCTGCACGGCGTCGCCACGGCCCTGACCGAACTCCGCGGCGTCGGCGCCCCCCTCCGCACCCCCTGACCCCGCCCCGCCCCTCCGAGTGCCTCGCCCCTCCGAGTGCCTCGCCCCTCCGAGTGCCCCGTCCCTCCTGCACGGTCGATCATGCAGTTGTGGTGCCGGCTCGGTACCTGTTCGGGCGTTTTGCACCCCACCACAACTGCATGATCGACGCGGCGCGGCGCGGGGACACGGCCGCGGGGGAGCGGGGGTCAGGGGGGTGTGGTCACCGGGACAGGGCCGGTGAACGGGGAGCTGCCGACGACGTTGAACGACCGGATCCGGTAGTGGTAGGTGACGCCGCGCGCCAGCCCGGTGTTGGTGAAGCCCCGGCCGGTGACGGTGAAGGTCGCCACCTCCAGGCCGAACGCCGGGTCCAGCGCCCGCTGCACGATGAACCCCGCGCCCGGTGCGGCCGGCGTGCTCGCCGCCCAGGCGAGGATCACCGTCGCCGTGTCCGGCCCGGGTGCCGTCGCGGTGGCGGTCACCCCCGTGGGCGGGCCCGGCGCCGGCGGGGTGGTCGCCCGGGCAACCGTCGACCAGGCCGACGAGGCGCCGAGATAGGTGGTCCGCACCCGGTAGTAGTACGTGGTGTCGGGGGCGACGGCGATGTCGAGATGGTTGTCGCCGACGCCGATCGCGGTGGTGCCCGGCCCGCTGCTGAACGTCGGGTTGGTGGCCCGCTGCACGTCGATCCCGGTCGCGAAGGAGCGGTTGGCCCAGCGCAGCGCGATCCGCAGCGGCGCGGCCGGCGGGATCGCCGCGGTCAGCCCGGCCGGCGCGGCGAGATGCACCGAGGCCGGCACGCTGTTGGACCACGTGGAGCAGCTCACCGCGTTCTCCGCCCGGATCCGGTAGTGGTAGGTCACCCCGGGGATGACGCTGGCGTCGGTGTAGCGGGTCGCCGTGGCCGCCACCGTGATCGCCGTGAGGCCCGCCGTGAAGGCGGCGTCGGTGGCCCGCTGGAGCTGGTGGCTGGTGGCCGGTGGTCGGCTCCCGTTGCCCGTCCAGGTCAGCGCGATCGCGGGCAGCGCGGTGGCCGAGCCGGGGGCGGGGGTCGCGGTCAGCCCGGTCGGTGCCCGGGGCGACACCCGCAGCACCAGCGGCCGGATCATGCCCTGGTCCCGGTGGCCACCGAGCTGGCTGTGCCAGTGGTACTCCCAACCGAGGTTGACGAGCTGGTTCACCACGACCGCGGGTCGGCCGTCGACCGGGCTGACCGGGGTCGAGCCGGTCCGGGCGCCCGCCGGCCGTAGCGGGTCGAGCAGCCGTACGCTGTCGCCGATCTTGAACGGCAGAGGCGGCGCGACCGGCCGGAGCGCGACGATCACGTCCTCGCGCGGGTCGACCCGGACGACCTGCTTCCAGCCCCGCTCCGCCGGGTGCGGCGGCCGGGTGGCACCGTCCCAGCCGACCCGGCCGACCAGCTGCACGTCGCAGCCGGTGAACCGCACCGGCTGGGTCTGCCGGCTGTTGCCGCGGATCCGCCAGAGTTGGGTGCCGTCGCCGGGCCCGCCCACCGCGACGGCCGGATCGCTGACGTGCAGCACCTCCGTGGCCGGGTCGGTCGGCCCGAGCGGCAGGACGGTGGGAGAGAGCGGCCCGGCGTGCGGGTGCCCGACGCCGAGCCGGCCGACGAGCCGGCCGTGGTCCGGTTCGAAGACCTGCTGCACCGCCTTGACCTCCAGCGGCAGGAGCACCGGGGCGGCGGAGCCGGCCGGGACGAAGCTGACCGTCGCGGCGTGCACCGGGACCACCGTGTCGCGCGCGGTCCGGGTGCCGAACGCCACGTCGTACGCCGGCTGCGGCACGATCGGCGGGCGCTGGCTGGCCGCGTACGCCTCGGGCAGGCGCTCGCGCAGCCGCGCCAGGTCGTACGGCGGCGCCGGGGTGCCGGCGACCCGGAACTGGAGCAGGGTGCGGGTGTTCGGACCGTACCCGGGGCGGGTCGGCGGCGCCCCGCCCTCGGCGCTGCGGTCCGGGGCGCCGGTGTGGTGGTCGGCGCGTGGGTCGAAGCCGGGCAGCGGGGCCGGGCAGTCGTTGTAGAGGATCAGCGTGCCGCCGGGCGCGACGGTGGAGAAGTCCACCAGCACGTCGGCCGCCTCCCCCGGGGCGAGCAGCAGCGCGTGCGCGTCGACGTTGAGCACGGTCGGGTCGCGCCGGTCGTACCGGTAGCTGACCGGCCGGTTCGGCACCACCACCGGCGCGGGCAGCAGGCCGCACTCGTTGCCGATCTGGACGAGCTCCGGGCCGGCGGCGCGCGGGTCCGGGACCCCGCCGTCGCGCCCGTCCGTCGGCCAGCCGGCGGGCCGCTCCGGCGCGCGTACCGCCTCCACCGTCGGCACCTCGCCGGCGTCGGCGTCGGCAAGCCCGCCGTCCGGGTCCCACATCGGCCCGTCGGAGCGAGCCCGGTAGAGCTGGAGGTTCAGACCGCGGTCCAGGCAGGCGTTGAGGATCCGGAACCGGTACGTCCTCGGCTCGACCTCCAGGTACGGGTACGCGATCCCGTTGACCAGCACGGTGTCGCCGAACGCGTCCGGCACCGCCGAGGGGTGCGGGACGCCGGGCGCGAGCGGCGGCTCGTCGGGGTCGGCGACGGGGTCGTGGTGCGGGTTCGGCACGGGGTCCGCCCGGTGCCGCGTACCGCCGTGCTCCCGCTGCCCGGCGTCGTCGCCCGTGCGCGACCACGGACCGTAGTCCCACCGGCCGGTCGGGTTCGTTCCGTCGGCCCGGTGCGGGTTCTGCCGGGGCTGGTAGACGTGCGGGTGCCAGAGGCTGCCCCGGGAGCCCCAGCGGTCCCGGTCCCACGTCGGGTCCTCCCCGGCGAGCTGGGCGTCCTCCGGCACGAACGTCTTGTCCTCGATCACCAGGGGCAGCTGGTCGGCGGGGAGCACCTCGTCGGCGACGAGCCGCTCCTCGGCGGGGTCGGTGAGCAGGTAGAGGGCGACCTGGCCGGAGTAGACGGTGAGCCGGGCCAGGCCGACGGTGTTGTCGTGGAACCAGCACAGCCGCCCGCTCTGCTCGTTCGGGTAGTAGAGCGTGGTGGCGCCCGCGCCGGGCGGCGGCATGTCGGGCACGTGGGTCAGGCCGGGCCCCGTCGGGTAGGGGGTGATCTCCCCGGCCGGCGTCACCCACTGCCAGGGGTTGCCGGCGCTGGTCCAGCCGGTGTGCGCGCCCGCCAGCCGCAGCACCGCCCGGTTCTGCGGGTAGGGCGCCGGGCCGTCGAGCGGGCCGGCCCCGGCGCCGTCGACGGTCGGGTCGACCGGCAGGAAGAGTTCGCCGGAGCGGCCGGTGGGGAGCTGGTTGATGAACTTGACCCGGACCGGCCGGCCGCGCCGGGCCAGGATGAGCGGGCCGAGGTGCCAGGGGCGCCCCGCCGGCGCGACCGTGTTGTGCCCGTGGGCGTCCGTGCCGAGGTTGAGCTGCCGGTAGCCGCGCAGCCGGGTCGCCGGCAGGTCCCGGTGCAGCCGCTGCGCGTACTGCTCCAGGCCGATCTCGTAGTAGTCGCAGCCCGGATAGCTGACGGTGTCCGGCACCGCCACCGGCAGGTGGGCGCCCAGCTCGGTGCGGCCGAGCGCGCCGGGGCGGGGCAGCGCGTCGACGAACTTGCGGATGCCGGTGCCGGGCAGCACGCAGCCGTCGGCGTCGACCACCGGCAGCGGGCTGCGGGCCTGGTTCGGCAGCGGACCGAAGTAGCGCGGGACGGCGGCCGGGTCGAGGCTGGCCGGCGCGGCGACCGGCTCGGCCGCGCGCCGGGCCGCCGGCACGGGACCCGCCCCGGTCCCGTCGGCGTCGTGCTCGGCGCGGGCGCTCGCCCGCTCCGCCCACGGGATCCGGAGTCTGCGGAACAGCTCCATGGCTCTCCCCGGTGTCCGGGCGCGGCGGCCGCCACGTCGGCGTGGCGGACCGGTCGCGCGTCGCTGACGATGCGTGAGGAGTCAACCGCAGCATGCGACCTCGACGCCGATGTTAGGAAGTACCCAATCGTCCGTATCCGTGGCAAGGACGCGACTCGCCGCCCTGCCGGCGGAGTGTCCCGCCCGACACGCCGGCCGGGTGGCTGCGGGTGGCTACCCGCCATGCGCGACGCAGGACACGCGCGTGTCGCACCGGCCCGGCCGGGTCAGTCGGCGGCACGCTCCGGCTGGCAGACCGGGCACCAGTAGGTGACCCGCTCGCCCAGTTCCTCCTTGCGGATCGCGGTGCCGCACCGCCGGCAGGGCTGGGCGCGCCGGCCGTAGACGTAGCTGGTCTGCCCCCGGCGCAGCGATCCGGTGGTGCTCTGCGTCCAGCGGCCCCGGTTCGCCGCGAGCAGCTTCTGCGCGAGGGCGACGGTGCCGGCGAGGTCCGGCACCGCGCGCACCGGGGTCCACGGCGAGACGCCGCGCAGGAAGAGCACCTCGCACTTGTAGAGGTTGCCGACGCCGGCCAGGTTGCGCTGGTCCAGCAGCGCCTCGGAGATGGTGACGTCCGGGTCGGCGGCCAACCGGCGCACCGCCTCCGCCGGATCCCAGTCCGTGCCGAGCAGGTCGGGGCCGAGGTGCCCGACGAGCGACTCCTCCTCGGCGGTCGGCACCAGCGCCAACTCGTGCAGGTGGTAGCCGACGGCGACCGCCCGCGCGCTGCGCAGCACGACCCGGATCAGGTGCGCCGGCCGGGCCGCCCAGCGTTCCCCGGGCGCGTACGCCCGCCAGGCGCCGTCCATCCGCAGGTGCGAGTGCAGCGTCCAGCGCGCCCCGCCGTCGTCTCCCGGGGCTGCGTCCCCGGCCGCACCGCCGCCCTGCGCCGGGGCCGTGCCGCCCTGCGCCGAGGCCGTGCCGCCCTGCGCCGAGGCCGTGCCGCCCTGCGGTGTGATCGGGGCGTCGGGCGGTGGCGTGGCGTGCGGTGGGGCGGTGAGCCGCAGCAGCAGGTGCTTGCCCCGGCTGGCCGACTCCCGCACCGTCCAGCCGGCGAGGTCGGTCGCGGCGAGTTGCGGCACCCGGAAGTCGCTGCCGGTCAGGCGGGCGCCGGCCAGGGCACGGTGCAGTACGCGGGCGGTGTTCCAGACGGTGTCGCCTTCGGGCACCCGTCCATCCTTCCTCGTCCGAGCCGAATTCGCATGTGTCGCTATTTGTATGGTGGTTCCTGTCGATCTACCGACAAGGGCACGATCAGGGAGTTCTGAGGAGAATGCCCATGATTCTGCCCCAACGTCGCGCCCGTACCGCCGCCCTGACCGTCATCCTCGCCCTCGCCCTCGTACCCGCCCCGAGCCCCGCGATCGCTGCCGCTGGCGGCGAACGGTGGAGCACCGACCTCTCCCGCGTCGACGCCGACGACGTCAACGTCCGGCACACCCGCGCCGGGCTCCGCCTGGCCGACCCCCGCCCCGCGCGGTCCCGCGCGCCCCGCAGCGCGGTCGCCGAGGGGATCTTCCTCGCGTCGCCGCGCACCCTGGCCCGGCCGGCCACCCGGATCCGCGCGGCCGTCGACGCCCGCACCGCCGCCGGCGGCACCGCCGAGGCCCAGGTGCGGGGCTGGCGGGCGGCGGGCTGGACCGAGTGGCGCGAGGCCACCGGCGGGGCGGTCTTCGACCGGCCGGTCACCCGCGTGCAGACCCGGGTGGTGCTCACCGCGAGCCGGCCGGGCGCGACCGCGGAGGTGCGCGCCGTGCGACTCACCGCCGACACCGCCGCCGCCGTCGCCGCCTCGCCCGGCCTCACCTACCGGGTGTACGCGACGCGGATCGGGCTGGTCGGCGAGGTGACCGCCAACGGGCACACGATCGTGACCGGGGACCACTTCGTCGCGCTGCCGTCCCGGCGCGCCCTGGCCCCGGCGAACACCGGCGACTACACCGTGCGGGTCTGCACCACCACGGGCAGTCGCTGCGAGTACGCCCCGGTCTGGGACGTCGGCCCGTGGAACACCCGGGACGACTACTGGAACCTCAGCGCCGTCCGGGAGAACTGGAAGGACCTTCCGCAGGGCCGGCCGCAGGCACAGGCGGCCTACCAGGACGGCTACAACGGCGGGCGGGACCAGTTCGGGCGGGTGGTGTTGAACCCGGCCGGCGTCGACCTCGCCGACGGCACCTTCTGGGACGGGTTGCAGCTCACCACCAACGCCTGGGTGGACGTGGCGTACCTGTGGACCGGCGGCGGCCCGCGTGGCGTGGTCGGCGACGGTCCGCTCAACATCCGCGCAGGCGCCGGCACGGGGTACGCGGTGCGCGGCCTGGCCGCCCGGTACGCCAACGTGCCGATCGAGTGCTACGTGACCGGGCAGACCGTCGCCGGCCCGTACCGGACCACCAACCGGTGGAACCGCCTCACCGGCGGCCAGTACGTCAGCCACGCGTACGTCTCGGCGGTCTACGGCGGCACCGTGCCGCTCTGCTGACCACCACCCGCGTACGCCCGCCGGGCCGGCTGGCTCCGGTCCGGCCCGGCGCCCGGGTCGCCCGTCCGACACCTCGTCCGGCCGACCCGCTGCTCAGCCGGCCGTGATGTGCAGCAGGTCGGCCGGCGCCGCCAGTTGGACGTTGCCGAAGTGGTCGACGGTCAGCACCTCGGCCGTGAACCCGTCCGCCTCGCGCCGGAGCACCGGCGCCGGCAGCCGAACCAGGGACTCCGGGTCGACCGCCGGGCCGACCCCGGACAGCGGTGCGCCGAGCGCCAGCCGCGCGGCGACCGGCGCGAAGACGTCCCGGCCGTGGAACGTGCGGGACACCTCGGGTGCGAGCCACTCCGGGTCGGTCAGCCCGACGGCCGCGGTCACCCCGCCCAGCGCCTCGGCGGCCTCCACCAGCAGGCCGTTGTCCGGCCCCACCAGCAGCCCGCGGGGCGTGGCCAGCGCGACGCCCCGCCGGCTGGTGCCCACGCCCGGGTCGACGACGGCCACGTGCACCCCCTGCGGCAGGTGCGGCACGGCCTGCGCGAGCACCGCCGCGCCCCGGCGTACGTCGGCCGGCGGGACAAGGTGGGTCACGTCGACGACCCGGGCCTCCGGCGCCAGCCGCGCGATCACCCCGTGGCAGGCGGCGACGAATCCGTCGGCGAGGCCGTAGTCGGTGGTCAGCGAGATCCACGGGGCGCGGGCGGTGCCGGCGGGCGGGCCGGCGACGACCTGCCGACCGTGGACCGGGCGGCCGGCGGCGACCCGTCCCTCGGCGGTGAGGGGCAGGTCCGGGACCGGTCCGTCGGCGGTGAGGGGCAGTTCCAGGACCAACTCGTCGTGCAGCGGGATGCCGTCCTCGCCGACCACCGGGATGCTCGGCTTGAGCCGGCGGGCCCGGTCCACCGCGCCCCGGTCCACGCGCACCAGCCGCAGCCCGCGCCGCTGGTAGAAGCGCAGCGCCCGCAGGTTGTCGTTCGTGGTGACGAGCCAGAGCCGGGCCCGGCCGCCGGCCCGGGCCACCTCGCCGGCCGCCGCCAGCAGCGCCGTGCCGACGCCGCCGCCGGGCGTCGCGGCCACCACGCTGACCACCTCCAGCCCGTCGGCGTCGTCGTGGTGGGCGAGCACCCCGACGACCGCCCCGGCCCCGTCGGTCGCCACCAGCGCGGGCAGCGTACGCAGGTCGTACCGGGTGTCGTGGGCGACGACGTACGGCCCGCCCCACTCGCGTTCGTGCAGCGCGTCCACGGCCGCCCGGTCCCCGGCCCGCGCCGGCCGGACGGTCACCCCGTCCGCCCCGTCCACCACGGTCATCGTCGGCTCCCCTCGTCGACCGGTCGGGATCGTACCGACGCCGGCAGACCGCCCCGGTCGACCGGGGCGGTCTGGCAGAAATGGGACAGCCGCACTGACCGACCGGCCACTGCCGGGACGGGATCCGGTTGGGCAGACTGCCAGGGGTGACCAACCGGAGCCTGCCCGCCGTCGCGGTGCTCGTGATCGCCGCCGCCCTCACCGCCGCCTGCGGCGACGACGCGGAGGACCGGCGCGCCGCGCCGCCGGCCGCCACGGCGTCGACCCCGGCCGACGTGCCGACCCCGGGCCCGACCGGCGCGGCGGAGGCCACGGCGACGCCCGCCGCCCCGCCGAGCGCCCGGCCGACGGGGGCGGGTCCGGCGGGTCCGAGCGCCGGCGGGCCCACCCAGCGCCGCCCCGCCAGCCCGCCGCCGGTCCAGCTGCCGGTCCGCCCGACCGGGACGCCCGGCGCGCGGCAGGTCGTCGACGCGTTCAAGGCCGCCGGGCTGAAGGTGCCGAACCCCCGGGACCGGTCGGTCGAGTGCGGCCCGGACGGGCTCGGCCTGGGCTGCTCCGAACTGGTCGCGACCGACGCCGTCACCGTGTACGTCTTCCCCGACGAGACCAGCGCCAGCGACATCGCCGAGACGTGGGGCGGCCAGTCGTTCCGGCGGGGCACGGTGGTGCTCAACTACCTGGAGGCGAAGACCCCCGCCGCCGATCGCGCCAGGTACGAGAAGGTCCTCACGGGCCTGCGCTGACGGCGCGGGTCAGCCGCGCAGGCGCAGGCCGCGCGGGGTGGCCCGGAAGCCGGCGGCGGTGAGGGCGTCGCGCAGCGGCGAGGAGCGCACCGCCTCGCCGTCGGCCCGCTCCACCGACATCGCGCCCAACGCGCCGGAGTGGACCGCGTCGGCGAGCGCCTTCCCGGCCGCCGTCAGCAGGTCGGTGTCGTCGGTGAAGGAGAGGATCGTCCGCCCGCCGCGTTCGACGTAGAGCACCAGGTCGCCGGCGACCAGCACCACCACGGCGCCGGCCTTGCGCCCCGCCCGGTGCCCGGTCGCCGGGGCCGCCCCGTCGCCCGAGTCGACCACCCGCTCCGGCCAGGACAGCGCCGCACCGTACGGGCTGGCCGGGTCGGTCGCGGCGAGCACCAGGGTGGGCCCGCCACGCCCCCGCCCGCCGTCGGCCGGCTCGGCCAGCGCCCGGATCCGGTCCACCGCCCCCGGCACCGCGAACTGCGCCGCGCCCAGCCCCTCGACGAAGTAGCCCCGCCGGGCCGCGCCGCGCTCCTCCAGCGCGGAGAGCACCGGATAGACCGCGGCGAAGCCGCCGGTCACCTGCTCGGCCATGACCGCGCCCCGGGTCACCACGCCGTGCCGTTCGAGCAGCACGTCGGCCAGGGCGGCGGCGCGCCGGGTCGGGTCGGTGTCGCGCTCCGGCAGGCGGGACCAGCGGCCGGCCACGGTCGGCGGGCCCCCACGCGTCGGCAGGGCCACCCGCCCGGGGCGCCGGTAACGGGTGCGCGGCGCGGTGGCACGGGACCGGTGCGCCCCGCCGCCGCCGAGTGCCGCGCGCAGCGGCGCGAGGGTGTCGTTGGTGAGGTGACCGGCCCACACCAGGTCCCAGACGACGGCGGTCAGCGCGGCGTCGTCGGTCGAGCCGACCCGGTCGGAGAGCGACCGGAAGAACAGCGCCTGCCCGTCGCCGAGCGCGTCCAGCACCGCGTCGTGCAGCGGGGTGCGGGTGAGCGCCTCGTCGGGCGGGGCGAGCAGCAGCGGCGCGACGTCCGCGTAGGCCAGGGTGACCCAGCCGTCCCCGCCGGAGATGGCCCCGGAACCGGCCCAGAGCACCTCGCCGCTGGCGCAGAGCTCGTCGAGCTGGGCGGGGGAGTAGTCGGCGACCCGGCCGGGCAGCACCAGCCGTTCCAGCGCGGACGCCGGCACCGCTGCGCCCTGCAACTGCTCCACGGCGGCGGCCAGCGCCTCCACCCCCCGCGCGGACGAGCCGACCTGCTGCCAGCGGGGCAGGAACGCGGCCAGCGCGCGGGGCGGCACCGGCTCGATCTCCCGGCGCAGCGCGGCCAGGGACCGGCGGCGCAGCAGCCGCAGCACCTCCGCATCACACCACTGGCTGCCGGCAGTGTCGGGGGTGAACTCGCCGGCCACCACCCGACCGGTGGCGGCGAGCCGGCGCAGCGTCTGCTCGACCACGAAGACGCCGAGCCCGAAGCGGGCCGCGCAGGTGGCGGCGGCGAACGGCCCGTGCGTACGCGCGTAGCGGGCGACCAGGTCGCCGAGCGGATCGGCCACCGGGGCCAGGTAGGCCTCGGCCACCCCGACCGGCAGGGCCACGCCGAGGGCGTCGCGCAGCCGGGCCGCGTCCTCGACGCCCACCCAGCGCTCCTCGCCGGCGACGCGTACGCGCAGCACCCGGCGGGCCGCCGCCAGCTCGGTCAGCCACGCGGGGGAGGCGCCCCGCTCGGCCAGCTCCGCCTCCGACAGGTCGCCGACCACGCGGAGCAGCTCGACCACGTCCTCCGCGTCGCGCGGGCGGCGCTGCTCGGTCAGCCAGCGCAGCTGCCGCTCGGTCTCGGCCAGCACCGCCGGATCGAGCAGCTCCCGCAGGTCGACCCGGCCGAGCAGCTCGCCGAGCAGGGTCGAGTCCAGCGCCAGCGCGGCGGCCCGGCGTTCGGCCAGCGGCGCGTCGCCCTCGTAGAGGAAGGCGCCGACGTAGCCGAAGAGCAGCGACCGGGCGAACGGCGACGGCTGGGCGGTCTCCACCTCGACCAGGCGCACCTTGCGGGCGGCCAGGTCGCGCATCAGCTCGGCCAGCGCGGGCTGGTCGAAGACGTCCTGGAGGCACTCCCGGGCGGCCTCCAGGGTGACCGGGAAGTCGGCGTACTCGCGGGCGACGTCGAGCAGCTGGGCGGCGCGTTGCCGCTGCTGCCACAGCGGCTGGCGGCGGCGCGGGTCGCGGCGGGGCAGCAGCAGCGACCGGGCGGCGCACTCGCGGAACCGGGACGCGAAGAGCGCGGACGTGCCGACCGACTCCTCGACGAGCTGGGCGATCTCCTCGGGCTCGAAGACCACCACGTCGGCGCCGGGCGGCTCGTCCGCCGTGTCCGGCAGGCGGACCACGATGCCGTCGTCGGACGGCATCACCTGGGCGTCCACGCCGTAGCGCTCGGCGAGCCGGCGGCCGATGGCCAGCGCCCACGGCCCGTTGACCCGGGCGCCGAGCACGCTGTGCACGGCCAGCCGCCAGTCGCCCAGCTCGTCGCGGAACCGCTCGACCACGACGGTGCGGTCGTCGGGCAGGGACCGGGTGGCGGCGCGCTGCTCGCGCAGGTAGGCCATCAGGTTTCCCGCGGCCCAGTCGTCCAGCCCGCCGGCCCGCAGCGCGGCGACCGCCGTCTCGTCGCTCTGCCGCAGCAGCGAACGCACCCGGGCGCCGATGGCTCGGCCCAGCTCGACGGGGCGGCCGAGCTGGTCGCCCTTCCAGAACGGCATCTTCGCCGCCTGCCCGGGGGCCGGGGAGACCAGCACCCGGTCGGGGGTGATCTCCTCGATCCGCCAGGACGACGAGCCGAGCAGGAAGACGTCGCCGACGCGGGACTCGTAGACCATCTCCTCGTCCAGCTCGCCGACCCGGGCGGCCCGCTCGGCCCCCGCCAGGAAGACGCCGAAGAGGCCCCGGTCGGGGATCGTGCCGCCGCTGGTCACCGCGAGCCGCTGCGCGCCGGGACGGCCGGTGAGCGTGTCGGTGGCGCGGTCCCAGACCAGCCGGGGCCGCAGCTCGGCGAACGCGGTGGACGGGTAGCGGCCGGAGAGCATGTCGAGCACGGCGTGCAGCGCCGAGTCGGGCAGCTCGGCGAAGGGCGCCGCCCGGCGTACGAGCACGGCCAGGTCACCGACGCGCCACGGCTCCAACGCCACCATGGCGACGATCTGCTGGGCCAGCACGTCGAGCGGGTTGCGCGGGTGGTGCAGCTCCTCGATCGCGCCCTCGGCCATCCGCTCGGCCACCACGGTGCACGACAGCAGGTCACCCCGGTGCTTGGGGAAGACCACCCCGCGGGAGACCGCGCCGACCTGGTGCCCGGCCCGGCCCACCCGTTGCAGGCCGGCGGCCACGCTGGGCGGCGCCTCGATCTGCACCACCAGGTCGACGGCGCCCATGTCGATGCCCAGCTCCAGGCTGGAGGTCGCCACCACGGCGGGCAGCTGGCCGGACTTGAGCGCCTCCTCGATGTGCTTGCGCTCCTCCCGGGAGACGCTGCCGTGGTGGGCGCGGGCGATCACCGCCGGCGCGCCGGTCGCCGCGCCGGCCTGCGCCATCAGCTCCGCCGGCGTGCGGCCGACGCGCACCGGCCCTTCGGGGCCGCCCCACTCCTGCGCGCCGCGCGGCGACGGCGTGGGCCCGCCGGCCAGCTCCTCGCCGGCCAGCTCGTTGAGCCGGGCGCAGAGGCGCTCGGCCGAACGCCGGGAATTGGTGAAGACGATGGTCGAGCGGTGTGCCCTGACCAGGGAGAAGACGCGTTCCTCCACCGCCGGCCAGATGGACGCCCGGCGCGCGCCGAGGCCGCCGAGGTCGTCCTCCGGCGGCTCCTGCTCGTCGAGGCGGGTCATGTCCTCCACCGGCACCTGGACGCTGACCTCGATCGTCTTGGCGGTGGGCGGCGCGACCACGTCGACGGGGCGGGCGCCGCCGAGGAAACGGGCGCACGCGTCGACGGGCCGGACGGTGGCGGAGAGGCCGATCCGCTGTGCCGGGGCCGGCAGCAGCTCGTCGAGGCGTTCCAGGGAGAGCGCGAGGTGGGCGCCGCGTTTGGTGCCGGCGACCGCGTGCACCTCGTCGAGGATCACCGTCTCGACGCCGCGCAGGGAGTCGCGGGCGGCGGAGGTCAGCAGCAGGAACAGCGACTCGGGTGTGGTGATGAGGATGTCCGGCGGGGTGCGGGCGAAGGCCCGCCGCTCGTCGGCGGGGGTGTCGCCGGTGCGCATTCCCACGGTGATCTCCGGCGGGGCGACGCCGAGCCGGGTGGCGGCCTGGCGGATGCCCGTGAGGGGAGTGCGCAGGTTGCGCTCGACGTCGACCGCGAGCGCCTTGAGCGGGCTGACGTAGAGCACCCGGCACCGCTGCCGGGGGTCGGCCGGGGCGGGCTCGCGGGCGAGCCGGTCGAGCGACCAGAGGAACGCGGCCAGCGTCTTGCCCGAGCCGGTGGGGGCCACCACCAGCGCGCTGCGCCCGGCGGAGACGGAGCCCCAGGCGCCGGTCTGGGCGGCGGTGGGCGCGGCGAAGGCGGCGCCGAACCACTCCCGGGTGGCCGCGCCGAAACCCGCCATCGCATCCGTCACGCCATCCATCCTGCCCCGGCGGTGTGACATCGGGGCTCTGGGCGGAGGGCCATTGCCCCGCTCCGGCTCATACGCGATGTTTGCGCGTTCAATCCGTTAAGTCTTACTTAACTGCTTGCTTGTGCCCCACAACATAAAGTAACTTCACCCGGAGCGTCGACCCGGGGTGGAGGAGATCGGATTGACCGTCGAGCAGCGGAGCTTCGAGCCCGGCACCGACGTGCTCATCCGCAAGGTCGACGGTCACCTCGCTGCCGTCCGCACCGGGCTGTCCGGCCCGGAGCTGGAGCTGGCCGAGCGGCTCGCCGCCGCGCTGCGGGAGCTGGTCGCCTCCACCGCGCAGGCCAGCGCGGTCGACCGGGGGCAGGTCCGGGCCGCGGTGCACTACTTCGTGCTGCGCCGGGAGAGCCGGGGCCGGTTGCTGCCGGTGCGCTCCCTCGCCGCCGCCCAGCGGGTGGTCAACAAGGTCGTGGTCCAGCTCGGCCGCCCCGACCTGCTGGTGGAGCCCCGTCGCGAGCGCCCCGCCCGGGAGCCCGTCGCCCCCACCGTCGACGTCGCCGTCGGCTGACGGCCGCCCCTCCGCCGGCGCCCGGCCGCCCTCCCGCCTCCGCCCCGGCCAGCTGCCCGCCTGCGCCCGGCCGCCCCTCCGTGTCGCCCCTCGGCTGACGGCTGGCCGGCCGTCTCGGGGCCGGCTACCCGGACGCGGGCGACAACGGGACGAATTCGCGCAAAACCGCCCGCCGGGCGACGATCTGGCGTGTGATCGCACCTAGGTGCCGTCCCACCTCCGGCGCGCGCCGCAGCCACCTCGACCGGGAGCGCGGGTGCTCGTACTGCTGATCCTCCACTTCGTGGCGGCCCTCGTCGCGCCGCTGCTCGTCCGGTGGTGGGGTCCCCGCGCCTGCTACCCGCTGGCGCTGGCGCCGGCGGCGGCGTTCGGTTGGGCGCTGGCCCGCACGCCCGCCGTCCACGACGGCGGCGCGGTGGTCGAGACGTACCCGTGGATCGGCCAGCTCGGCGTCGACCTGGCGCTGCGGCTGACCACCCTGTCCTGGCTGATGACCCTGCTCGTCGGTGGCGTCGGCGCGCTGGTCCTGGTCTACAGCGCCCACTACTTCGGTCGGGAGTCCGCCGGCGTGGCCCGGTTCGCGGCCGTGCTGGTGGCCTTCGCGGGGGCGATGCTCGGCCTGGTCCTCGCCGACGACCTGCTGCTGCTCTACGTCTGCTGGGAACTCACCACGATCTTCTCGTACCTGCTGATCGGGCACAGCACCGAGCGGCGCTCCAGCCGGTGGGCGGCGGCGCAGGCGCTGACCGTGACCACGTTCGGCGGGCTGGCGATGCTGGTGGGCTTCATCATGCTCGGCGGGCACGCCGGCACCTACCGCTGGTCGGAGATCACGGCAGCCCCGCTGCCGGGCGGGGCGTACCTCGTCACGGCGGTCGTGCTGATCCTCACCGGGGCACTGTCCAAGTCGGCGGTGCTGCCGTTCAGCTCGTGGCTGCCGGTGGCGATGGCGGCGCCGACACCGGTGAGCGCGTACCTGCACGCCGCCGCGATGGTGAAGGCCGGCGTCTACCTGATCGCGCTGCTCGCCCCGGTGCTGGCGGCTGCCGGCCCGTGGCGGCCGGTGGTCGTGGTCGCCGGCCTGGCGACCATGCTGACCGGGGGCTGGGCGGCGCTGCGGCAGACCGACCTGAAGCTGCTGCTGGCGTACGGCACGGTCAGCCAGCTCGGCCTGATCGCGGTGGCCGTCGGGGCCGGCACCCCGGACACCGCCCTCGCCGGGGTGGCGATGCTGCTGGCGCACGCCCTGTTCAAGGCGCCGCTCTTCCTCGTCGTCGGCATCATCGACCACGGCGCCGGCACCCGCGACCTGCGGGAGCTGTCCGGGCTGGGGCGCCGGGCGCCGC
The DNA here is from genome assembly GCF_049841735.1 of Micromonospora sp. DT46. Lineage (NCBI taxonomy): Bacteria > Bacillati > Actinomycetota > Actinomycetes > Micromonosporales > Micromonosporaceae > Micromonospora > Micromonospora sp. DT46. The sequence goes on from NZ_JBNCKW010000010.1 coordinate 95,614, forward strand.
TGCTCGTCACCGTGACGGTGCTCGCCGCCGCCTCGATGGCCGGGCTGCCGCCGCTGGTCGGCTTCGTCGCCAAGGAGGCCGTGCTGGCCGCCTTCACCGACCGGCCCGCCGTCGTCGCCGTGCTGGTGGTGGGCACCGCGCTCACCGTCGCCTACAGCGCCCGCTTCGTCTGGGGCGCGTTCGCCACCCGGCCGGGCGTGGAACCGGCCGTGCTCGGGCGGATCCCCGCGTCGATGCTCGCCCCGCCGGCCCTGTTGGCCGCCGTCGGGCTGGCCGCCGGCCCGGCCGCCGGGATCCTCGACGGCCTGCTCCGCCCGTACGCCGAGTCGTTCGGCGTCGTCGGCAAGGACCTGGCGCTCTGGCACGGCCTCAGCCCCGCGCTCGGCCTCTCCGCGCTGGCCGTGGCCGGCGGCGCGGCGCTGTTCGCGCTGCGCGGCCCGCTCGCGCCGGTGCTGGCCCGGCTGCACGTCCCGGTCAGCGGCAACCAGGGGTACGAGTGGCTCATCCGCCGCTTCGACCGGCTGGCCATGAGGGTCACCGGCGCGACCCAGCGGGGCTCGCTGCCGCAGTACCTCGGCGTCATCCTGGTCGTGCTCGTCCTGGTGCCCGGCGGGGCGATGCTGGCCACCCGTCCGTGGCGGGAACGGATCGCCCTCTGGGACAGCCCGGTGCAGGTCGTGGTGGTGGCGGTGGTGACCGTCGCGGCGGTGCTGGCGGTGGGCGCCCGCCGGCGGCTGACGGCGATGCTGCTGGTGGGCATGACGGGTTACGGCACGGCGATGCTCTTCGTGGTCTACGGCGCGCCGGACCTGGCACTGACCCAGTTCCTCGTCGAGACCGCCACCATCGCGGTGTTCGTGCTGGTGCTGCGCCGGCTGCCGGAACGGTTCTCGGCCCGCCCCAGACGCCCGAAGTGGGCGCGTCGGACAATCGGGCTGGTGGTCGGCGTGGTGGTCGGCGGACTGGCCCTGACCGCCGCCTCGGCCAGGCGGGCGCCCACCATCTCCGCCGAGTTCCCGGACCTGGCCGTCACCCACGGCTACGGCCGCAACGTGGTCAACGTGACCCTGGTCGACATCCGGGCCTGGGACACGATGGGCGAGCTGTCGGTGCTGGTGGTGGCCGCGACCGGCGTGGCCAGCCTGGTCTTCCAGCGCTCCCGGACCGGGCCCCGCCCGCGCCGCCCGGAGCGGCCGAACCGGGTGCAGCGGCCGGGGCACCGGGTCTGGCTGCGCGGCGGGTCGACCCTGCACGAGCGGCAGCGTTCGATCGTGCTCGAGGTGGTGACCCGCCTGGTCTTCCACACGGTGGTGGTCTTCTCCCTGTTCCTGCTCTTCGCCGGCCACAACGCGCCGGGCGGCGGTTTCGCCGGCGGCCTGGTGGCGAGCCTTGCGCTGGCCGTGCGCTACCTGGCCGGCGGCCGCTACGAGCTGGCCGAGGCCGCCCCGGTCGGCGCCGGCACGGTGCTCGGCGCCGGCCTCTTCGTCTCGATCGGCACCGGCGCCGTCGCCCTGTTCGCGGGCGGCACGGTGCTCGAGAGCGCCCGGATCAACCTGTGGCTGCCGGTGATCGGGGACTTCTACCTGGTCACGTCCCTCTTCTTCGACGTGGGCGTCTACCTGGTCGTGGTCGGGCTGGTGCTGGACATCCTGCGCAGCCTCGGCGCCGAGGTGGACCGGCACATCGAGGCGGCCGGCGCGTCCGGGGGCGGCCTGCGGGTCGACGGGCAGGGGGAGCGGACGTGAGGACGGGCGGCGCGGGACCGACCCTGGTGCTGGTCGTCGCCGCCGGGGTGCTGGTCGGCTGCGGGGTCACCCTGCTGCTGGAACGCAGCCTGACCCGGATCCTGCTCGGCGTCATCCTGCTCGGCAACGGGGTGAACGCGCTCATCCTGCTCGGCGGGCGCTCGGGTGCCGCCCCGGTGGTCGGCACGGCGCCCCCCGGCACCTTGAGCGACGCGCTGCCGCAGGCCATGATCCTCACCGCCATCGTGATCACCTTCGGGCTGACCGCGTTCCTGCTGGCGGTGAGCTACCGCAGCTGGTACCTCACGGGCGACGACGAGGTCCCCGACGACATCGAGGACCGGCAGATCAGGCATGCGGTCGAGCGCAGCGAACTGACCGCCGCCGACCTCGGCGGCGAGGGCCCGGACGCCGACCCCGAGCAGGTCGACCCGGAGCCGCCGCGCCGGCTCCACCGCGGGGACGGCCCCGGATGACCGGGTACGCGGGACGGGGCGCCCGATGAGCTGGCTCGTGCCGCTGCCCGTGGTGGTGCCGCTGCTGGGCGCGGCGCTGACCCTGCTGCTGGCCCGGTGGCCCGGGGCGCAACGGGTCGTCAGCGTGGCCTGCCTGACCGCCACGCTGGCGGTGGCGGCGGTGCTGCTGGTGCAGGCGTACCGGCACGGGCCGGTGGTGGTCCAGGTCGGCGGGTGGTCGGCGCCGGTGGGCATCGTGCTGGTCGCGGACCAGCTCGCCGCGTTGATGCTGGTGGTCTCCTCGGCGGTGACCCTGTGCGTGCTGCTCTACTCCGTCGGCCAGGGTCAGGGGGACTTCGGCGAGACCGTCCCGGTGACCATCTACCACCCCACCTACCTGGTGCTGACCGCCGGCGTGACCAACGCGTTCCTCGCCGGCGACCTGTTCAACCTCTTCGTCGGCTTCGAGATCCTGCTGGCCGCGAGCTTCGTGCTGATCACCCTCGGTGGCACCGAGACCCGGATCCGCACCGGCTCGACGTACGTGGTGGTCAGCATCCTGTCCTCGATGATCTTCCTCGCCTCGGTGGGGCTGGTGTACGCGGCCACCGGCACCCTGAACATGGCCCAGTTGGCGCACCGGCTGGACGCGCTGCCCGACGGCGTACGGCTGACCCTTGAGCTGATGCTGCTGCTCGCCTTCGGGGTCAAGGCGGCGGTCTTCCCGCTCTCGGCCTGGTTGCCGGACAGCTACCCGACGGCGCCGGCCCCCGTCACGGCGGTCTTCGCCGGCCTGCTCACCAAGGTCGGCGTGTACGCGATCATCCGCACCGAGACGCTGCTCTTTCCCGGCGGCCACGTCTCCGGCCTGCTGATGGTGGTGGCCGGGCTGACCATGGTGGTCGGCATCCTCGGCGCGGTCGCCCAGTCCGACATGAAGCGGCTCTTCTCGTTCACCCTGGTCAGCCACATCGGCTACATGATCTTCGGAGTGGGGCTGAGCACCGTCGCCGGGCTCTCCGGCGCGATCTTCTACGTGGTGCACCACATCACCATCCAGACCACGCTGTTCCTGGTCGCCGGCCTCGTCGAGGAGCGGGCCGGCAGCACCGACCTGCGCCGCATCGGCGGGCTGGCCCGGGCCGCCCCGCTGCTCGGCGTCCTCTTCTTCGTCCCCGCCATGAACCTCGCCGGGATTCCGCCCTTCTCCGGGTTCCTCGGCAAGCTCGGCCTGCTCCAGGCCGGCGTCGCGGCCGGCGAGCCGCTGCCCGGCGTGCTGGTCGCGGCGGGGACGGTGACGAGCCTGCTCACCCTCTACGTGGCCTCGCGGGTGTGGAACATCGCCTTCTGGCGCGCCCCCCGGCTGGCCACCACCGAGCCGGTCGTCCACCTGCCGGCGCTGATGGTCGGCGCGACGATCGCGCTGGTCGGGCTGGGGCTGGCGCTGACCGTCGTCGCCGGGCCGCTGTTCGACGTCACCGCCGACGCGGCGGTCGACCTGCGCGAGCGCACCCCGTACATCCGTTCCGTGCTGCCGGTCGGTGTCCCGTGACCCCGGCCTCCGGGGCGCCGCCGCGCGGGCGGGGGCGGCGGCGCGACCGACTGATCGCCTTCGGCTGGCTGGTGCTGGTCTGGAGCCTGCTCTGGGGGGACTTCTCGTGGGGCAACCTCGCGGGCGGGACGCTGGTGGCCGGTGCCGTGCTGCTGTTCTTCCCGCTGCCGCCGGTGAGCTTCGGCGGCCGGCTGCGCCCCGGGCCGCTGGTCGTCTTCGCAGTGCGCTTCGTCGGCGAACTGGTCAGCGCCAGCGCGCACGTCGCCCGGGTCGCGGTGCAGCCCGGCTACCGGCCCCGGGGGGCGATCATCGCGGTCCGCCTGCGGGTGCGTACCGACCTGAACCTGGCGCTCACCGCCGAGGCGATCTCGTTGGTGCCGGGCACGCTGATCGTCGAGGTGGACCGGGACGTCGGAGTCCTCTACGTGCACGTGTTCGACACCCACGGCCCGCAGGACCTGCGCGGCAGCCGGCAGCGGATCCTCGCCGTCGAGCGGCGGCTCGTCCGCGCGGTCGGCTCCGACGCCGAGGTGCGCCGGGTCAGCGCCGATCCCGTCGAGAGGGGACCCGAACCGTGATCACGTTCCTCGCCGCCACCCTCACCGTCCTGTTCTCGGTGACCGCGTTGCTGGCCCTGATCCGGCTCTACCGCGGGCCGTCGCTGATCGACCGGGTGGTCGCGGCCGACATGCTGCTCGCCACCATGGTGGGCGCGGTGGGCGCGGAGGCCGCGGTGAACCGCCACGCCACCACCCTGCCGGTGCTGGTGGCGCTGTCCATGCTCGGTTTCGTCGGGTCGGTGTCGCTGGTCCGCTTCGCCGTGCGCGAGGACGGGGAGGCCTGATGTGGGGCACGCTGGCCGACTGGCTGGGCGGGGGCTGCCTGGTGGCCGGCGCCCTGCTGAGCCTCGCCGCCGGGATCGGGGTGCTGCGCTTCCCGGGCACCCTGGACCGGATGCACGCCGCGACCAAGCCGCAGGTGCTCGGGGTGCTGCTCCTGCTGCTCGGCGTGGCGCTGCGCCTGCGTACCCCGGCCGACCTGGGCATGGTGGCGCTGGTCGGGATCTTCCAACTGGCCACCGCCCCCGTGGCGGCCCAGATGATCGGCCGGGCCGCGTACCGGGCCGGCCGGGTCGAGCCGGGTCTGCTCGACGCCGACGAGCTCGCGTCCGCCGACCGCCGTGCGGGTGGCGGGGGCGGTCCGTCCTGACCCGCGCGGACGTCGAGGGGCCTTCGGCACACCTTCAGCGGCTATCCAGCCGATCCCGATAAAATGGGCCGCATGATCGACTCTTCTGCCCAGGAGGGCAGCAGTAGCCAGCCGGGTCGTGCCCGGCGTATCCCGACCCCGACGACCCCGGGAGCCCTGAGCGACCCGTGTTGATCGTCGTTGGTCTTCTACTCATCATCGTTCTCACCGTCGCCACGGGTTACTTCGTGGCCCAGGAGTTCGGCTACGTCGCCGTGGACCGGGGCCGGCTCAAGCAGCTGGCCGACGACGGCGACAAGGCCGCCGCCCGGGCGCTGGAGGTGACCGCGAGGCTGTCGTTCATGCTCTCCGGCGCGCAGCTCGGCATCACCGTCACCGCCCTGCTGGTCGGTTACGTCGCCGAGCCGTTCCTCGGTGCCGGGCTGGCCGAGCTGCTCGGGGTGGCCGGCGTCTCCACGGCCGTCAGTTTCCCGCTCTCGGTCGCCCTGGCCCTGACCCTCGCCACCGTGGTGCAGATGGTCCTCGGCGAGCTGGCCCCGAAGAACCTCGCCATCGCCCGGCCCGAGCCCCTCGCGAAGGCCCTGAGCAGCTCCACCCTGATCTACCTCAAGGTCGCCGGTCCGCTGATCAAGCTCTTCGACCGGGCCGCGGTCCGGCTGCTGCGCCGCGTCGGCATCGAGCCGATCGAGGAGCTGCCCAGCGGCGCCACCCCGCAGGACCTGGAACAGATCATCGCCGAGTCCCGCCAGGAGGGGCACCTCACCGACGAGATGTCCACGCTGCTCGACCGGGGGCTCGACTTCCGGGGGCTGACCGCGGGCGAGGTCATGGTGCCCCGCGTCGACGTGCACACCGTACGCGCGCACGAGCCGCTCAGCCGGGTGGTCGAGCTGCTCGACACCGGCAAGTCCCGCTTCCCCGTACGCGGCACCGAGGGCGTCGACGACCTCGTCGGCGTCGTCGGCATCGCCGACGTGCTCGGCGTACCCCCGGAGCGGCGCGCGAGCACCCCGGTCAGCGCGGTCGCCGGCCCTCCGCTCCTGGTTCCGGAGACCCTGCCGCTGCCGACGGTGCTGGACCGGCTGCGCTCCGGCCACCGGCAGCTCGCCTGCGTGGTCGACGAGTACGGCGGCTTCGCCGGCGTGATCACGCTGGAGGACATCGCCGAGGAACTCGTCGGCCCGATCCGGGACGAGGACGACCCGCCGGAGCGCGCCCCGGCCCGCCAGGAGGACGGCTCCTGGGTGGTGCCGGCCCGCTGGCGCATCGACGAGGTGGCCGACAGCACCGGCATCTCGCTGCCCGAGGCGCCGGAGTACGACACGCTCTCCGGCCTGGTCATGCGGGAGCTGGGGCGGGTCCCCGAGGTCGGTGACCGGCTGGAGATCAGCCTGCCGGCCGACGGCGAGGACGGCGCGGAGGAACCGCGCGCCCTGGTCGAGGTGCTGGCCGTCGACCGGCACGTGGCCGACTCGGTCCGACTGCGGATCGCCGAGCCCGGGGAGGTGTCCGCATGAGCCCCGGCATCGCACTCTTCACGTCGGTGATCCTGCTGGCGTTGAACGGCTTCTTCGTGGCCGCCGAGTTCGCCCTGGTGGCCAGCAAGCGTTACCGGCTGGAGCACGCGGCCGCCGGAGGCGGCCGGGCCGCCCGGGCCGCGCTCGACGGCGTACGCGAGCTGTCCCTGATGCTCGCCGGCGCGCAGCTCGGCATCACGCTCTGCACCCTGGGGCTCGGCGCGCTCGCCGAGCCGGCGATCGAGCACCTGCTGAGCCCGCTGCTGCACGCGGTCGGGCTGCCGACCGCCGCGAGTCACGTGATCGCGCTGATCTTCGCGCTGAGTCTCGTCACCTTCCTGCACCTGGTGGTCGGGGAGATGGCGCCGAAGTCCTGGGCGATCACCCACCCGGAGCGCTCGGCAGTGCTGCTGGCGCTGCCGTTCCGCGCCTTCGCGCGGGTCGCCCGCCCGTTGCTGTCGGTGATGAACGCCCTGGCCAACGCGATGCTGCGGCTGGTCAAGGTCAACCCGCAGGACCAGCTCGCCCAGGTGCACGGCCCGGACGAGCTGCGCATGCTGCTGGAGCAGTCGCGCGAGCACGGGCTGCTGGGCGCGGAGCAGCACCAGATGCTGACCAGCATGCTGGAGTTGCAGGGCACCACGGTGGCTCAGGTGATGGAGCCGTTCGACCAGATGGTGACGGTGCGCCGGGACGAGGGCGCCGACCGGATCGAGCAGGTCAGCCGGGACAGCGGCCGGTCGCGGCTGGCCGTGCTGGACGCCAACGGCGATGTCTGCGGCCTGGTCCACGTCCGGGAGGCGGTGCGGGCCACCACCACGGGGCGTGCGGTCACCGCCGGCGACCTGATGACCAACGCCCTCACCCTGCCGGCCTCGGCGTCGGTCAGCGACGCCGTGGCGGAGATGCGCGCCCGGCAGTCCCAGCTCGCGCTGGTGCGCAACGGTGGCGGGCCGACCCGGCCGGTCGGGTTCGTCGCGCTGGAGGACCTGCTGGAGGAGGTCATCGGCGAGTTCGACGACGAGACCGACCCGGTGCCGCGCGGTCGACGCATGAGGTGAAACCGGATAGGTGGCCGCTCTTCGTCGAAGTCGGGGCGGCCACCCGCCGGGTCCGCGACGATGGAGGTGGCCCCACCCGCCGGGTCGGCGACGCCAGGGGTGACCCCACGCGCGGGGTCGGCGGCCGTGGGTGGCAGGGCCGGCCCAGTCGTGGACGGGGGAGTGCCGTGCGGTTGACGGGGGTGTCGCCCGAGTCCGGCTGGACCGGGCTGTCGGTGCGGACCGCCCTGGCCAACGCGAGCACCCGTCCCGGGCTGCGGCTGCCGGGGCGGGTCACCGTCGTCGCGGGCTCCACCGACGTACCCGTCCTGCACGTCCGGCTCGGCCTGGTCACCACGGCCGAGCCGGACGACCCGGAGGCGCCCCGTCGGCTGGTGCAGTTCCACCAGGCGACGGTGGCCGACGCGTTCGTGCTGCGGGCCGGGCGGGGCCGGTCGATCCCGTTCGAGTTCCCGCTGCCGTGGGAGACCCCGGTGACCGTGTTCGGCGGGGTGCCCCTGCTCAGCCTGCGGATGGGGCTGCGTACGGAGGTGGCGGTCGAGCCCCGCCTCGACCAGGGCGCGATGGTGCCGGTCTTCGTGCATCCGCTGCCCACCCAGGCGCACGTCCTGGCGGCCCTCGACACGCTCGGCTTCAGCATGCGCCAGGCCGGCCTGGTTGACGGGCGGCTGCCGGGGGTGGCGCAGACCCTGCCGCTGCACCAGCGGCTGGGCTACTGGGTGGCGCCGCTCTACGCCGGGCCGATCACCGAGCTGGAGCTGATCTTCATCGCCGAGCCGGCCGGCCTGGAGGTGATCCTCTGGCTGGACCGGCGGCTGGCCCTGGCCGGGATCACCCACCAGAGCATCAGCCGGTTCCGGGTCTGGCACGTCGGCGCCGACCAGCGGGACTGGATCGCGACCGTGGACGCCTGGCTGCGTACGGCGATCAACCGGCACGCCGCGGCCGCCGCGCACGCCGACTGGTCCGCGACCCTCTCCGGGTCGGCGCACGTCAGCCGCCCGCCGGACGAGCCGATCCACCCCGGCTTCGGCCTGGGCGGCACGGCCGGCGGAGCCGGCGTCGGCGGCTCCGGCGGCGGTGACGGCACCTGACGCTCCGGTGGCGGTGACGGCACCTGACGCTCCGGTGGCGGTGACGGCACCTGACGCTCCGGTGGCGGTGACGGCACCTGACCGGACCGGGTCAGGCGGTGGCGGTGGCCAGCTTGAGGCTGAAGCCCAGGAAGAGCGCGGCGACGCCCGTGGTGGCGCCGGCGGCCAGGCGGTGGCGCCGACGGAACTGGGCCGCCAGGAACGTGCCCGTGAAGATCAGCGCGGTCAGGTAGAGCGCGCTGGTGACCTGGGCGATCAGCCCGAGCAGCAGGAACGACAGCGCCGGCCAGGCGTAACCCGGGTCCACGAACTGGATGAAGAACGAGACGAAGAAGAGGATCGCCTTCGGGTTGAGCAGGCTGATCACCAGCGCCTTGCGGAAGGGGCTGCGCAGCGCCGCCGGCTCCGCGGCGTCGATGAGCCGCGGGGTGGCCGGGTCGTTGCGGGTCCGCCAGCGTCGCCACGCGCCGCGCAGCATCGTCAACCCCACATAGCCGAGGTACGCGGCGCCAGCGTACTTGATCACCAGGAAGAGCGGCGGGTAAGCCTGGACCAGCGACGCCACGCCGGCGGCGGAGAGGAACATGAGTATCCCGTCGCCGACGAAGACCCCGCCGGCCGCCCGGTAGCCGGTCGCCACGCCCCGCTGCGCGGCGGTGGAGAGCACGAAGAGGGAGTTGGGCCCGGGCAGCAGAACGATCGCCACGGTGCCCAGCACGTACGTCCAGATGTCGGTGATGCCCAGCACGCCCGCCATCATGGGGCCACGGGTGCCGTCCGGCGAAGCCTTTCCCGGAGCGTGACCTGTGCGTTCGGCCACTCGTCGACGATCATCGAATACTGCACGGTGTCCCGCCAGGAGCCGTCCGGGCGGAGCCGGTGCCGGCGCAGCACCCCCTCGCGGGACGCGCCGAGGCGCTCGATGGCCCGCTGCGAGCGCTCGTTGCGGACGTCGGTGTGCCAGACCACCCGCTCCGCGCCCAGTTCCTCGAAGGCGCGGGTGAGCAGCAGCAGCTTCGCCTCGGTGTTGATCGCGGTGCGCCACCAGGGCCGGCCCAGGTAGGTGTAGCCGATCGCCACCGCCCGGCGCTCCGGGTCCACCTCGTAGAAGGAGGTGGTGCCGACCACCGCCCCGGTCACCGCGCAGCGCTGCACCCAGGGCACCCGCTCGCCCCGCCGGTGTGCGGCCAGCGCGGTGGCGATCCCGTCGGCGGTGCCGGCGACGTCGGCCGGCTGCGGGCTGCCCAGGTACCGCCAGACCTCCGGGTCGGCGGTCGCGGCGTGCAGCTCGTCGGCGTGCGCGAGGTCGAGCGGTTCCAGCAGCACGTGCTCCCCGCGCAGCACCGCCGGGTCGAGCCACGGCGACGTCCGCTCCCGCAGGTACGCCGGCACCGGCACGCCCACCCCGGCGTCGGGCTCGGGCAGCCCGGCGGTCAGCCGCAGCGGCACCACGCCGGCCCAGTGCGGCAGGGCGAGGTCGGTCTCCTCGTCGCGTACGCCGCCGGTGCGGGCGCGCACCGACACCTCCCGCAGCGGCAGGGCCAGCACGGCCGTCTCGGCCAGCTCCCGGCGCGACGGCGGACGGCTGTCGGCGCTGCGCCCGGCGGCGGCCTTCTCCACCAGGGCGGTCAGCATCCGCAGCTTCTCCCGCTGGTCGGTGACCAGGCGGGCGGTGCCGTGGGCGACCACCGAGCGGTAGTTGGCGCTGTGGTGGAACTGCGAGCGGCCGTAGACGAGGCCGTCGAGCAGGGTGACGGCGACGCAGACCGGCAGTCCGTCGCCCCGGGCGGCGAGCAGTGGCCGGCTGCCGGTGGAGCCGTGCAGATAGAGGGTGTCGCCGACGCGGACGTGCAGGGTGGGCAGCACCCGGGGTTCGCCGTCGACCGTGAACCCGAGCGCGCAGTCGTACGCCTCGTCGAGGATCGCGTGCGCGGCGGCCTCGTCGTAGCTCATCCGTTCCCGGGAGCGGCTGGCGGTGGTCCGGTCGGTGGGTGCGTACATGGCTCGACCTTTGTTCTAGTACAATCCCTGATTTGTGTCAGCACGCTATCAGGTGGCCGGTACGACGGCCGCCGAGATTTCGGCCAGCATCGAATCGGGCATCCGCTCCGCCGCCCTCGCCCCCGGCGACGCGCTGCCCCCGGTGCGGGAGCTCGCCGCCCAACTCGCGGTGAGCCCGGCCACCGCGGCCCGGGCCTACCAGGAGCTGCGCCAGCGCGGCCTGGTGGTCACCGCCGGCCGGCACGGCACCCGGGTCCGGCCCCGGCCGCCGGTGGCGTCCCGCCGCTCCGCGCTGCGCCCGCCGACCGCCCCCGGCCTGCGCGACCTCTCCCGGGGCGAGCCGGACGTGCGGCTGCTGCCGCCCCTCGGGGCGCACCTCGCCGGCCTCGCCGCCGTCGCGGGGGAGCCGGTCGGCTACCCCGCGGCCGGGGTGCTGCCCGAACTGGCCGAGGCGGCCCGCGAGCGGCTGGCCGCCGACGGCGTACCGGCGACGGAGCTGACCGTCACCGGCGGCGCGCTGGACGGCATCGAGCGGCTGCTCGGCGCGCACCTACGCCCCGGCGACGCGGTCGCGGTCGAGGACCCGGGCTGGGCCAACCTGCTCGACCTGGTCGCCGCGCTCGGGCTGCGGCCGATCGGCGTGCCGGTCGACGACGACGGTCCGCTGGTCGCCGGGGTCGCCGCCGCGCTCGCCGCCGGCGCACGGGCGCTGATCGTGACGAGCCGGGCCCAGAACCCCACCGGCGCGGCGGTCTCCCCCGAGCGGGCCGGGGAGCTGCGCGCCCTGCTCGCCGGCCGGTCCGACCTGCTGCTGATCGAGGACGACCACGCCGCCGAGCTGGCCCGCGTACCGCTGCACCCGCTCGCCGGGGCGACCCCGGCGTGGGCCTTCGTCCGCTCGGTGAGCAAGCCGTTCGGCCCCGACCTGCGGCTGGCCGTGCTGGTCGGCGACGAGACCACCGTGGCCCGGGTGGCCGGCCGGGCCCGGGTCGGCGCCGGCTGGGTCTCCACCGTGCTGCAACGGCTCGTCCTGGCGCTCTGGCGGGACCCCGCCGTGGCTGAGCTGGTGGACCGGGCCGCCGGCAGCTACGAGCGGCGGCGCACGGGGCTGATCGACGCGCTCGCCGGCCACGGCCTGGTCGCCCACGGCCGCAGCGGCATCAACGTCTGGCTGCCGGTCGACGACGAGACCAGCGTGCTGACCGCGCTGCGCGACGCCGGCTGGGCGGTCGCGCCCGGCGCGCTGCACCGGATCGCCGGCCCGCCGGCGCTGCGGATCACCGTCAGCTCGCTCGACGAGGCGGAGATCCCGGACCTGGCCGAGGCCGTGGCCCGGGCCGTCCGGCCCACCCCCGCCGCCGGCTTCACGGCGTGAGCGGGGAGCCTGCCGCGACCCCGGACGGCCCGGGGTGGGCGACGCCGCGTCGGCACTCCGCCCACACCGTCCACTTTGTGCGCACCGGCGTGTCCCTCCCGGCGGGTCCCCGCGCGTGTTCCCTCCCGCACCGGGTAGAACAGTCGCCATGGCCGAGCAGACCGAGACCGCGCCGGGCGCGCAGAAGTTCATCCCGCCGCGCGCCGACACCCTCGACGACCTGCGCGCCGCCGCCGCCGGCTGCCGGGGCTGCGAGCTCCACCGGGACGCCTCGCAGACCGTCTTCGGTCGCGGCGACGCCGGCGCCCGGGTGGTCTTCGTCGGCGAGCAGCCCGGCGACCTGGAGGACCAGAAGGGCCTGCCGTTCGTCGGCCCCGCCGGCCGGCTGCTGCGCAGGGCGGTCGACGACGCCCGGCTCGACCCCGGCCACATCTACCTCACCAACGCCGTGAAGCACTTCCGCTTCGAGCTGCGCGGCAAGCGACGCATCCACCAGACCCCGGACCGGGTGCACGTCACCGCCTGCCGGCCCTGGCTGGTCGCCGAGTTTGCCCAGCTCCGCCCGGAGATCGTGGTGGTGCTCGGCGCCACCGCCGCAAAGGCCCTGCTCGGCCCGACGTTCCGGGTCACCCGCCAGCGCGGCGAGCTGCTGCCCTGGCCGGAGTCGGCCCAGCACCCGGAGGACTTCCGGCGGGTGCCGGTGGACTCCGCGGGCGCCGTCGCGGACGCCCCGCCGGCCCGGCTGCTGGCCACCATCCACCCGTCCGCCGTGCTGCGCGCCGACGACCAGGACAAGGCGTACGAGGGGTTGGTCGCCGACCTCACCGTGGCCGCCCGCGCCCTCGCCGGCTGACCGGCCGGTGCCCGCCGGTCGGCGGTCAGTCCGGCGTCGTGATCTTGCCGTGGACGTCCTTGGCGACGATCCGCCCGTCGCGCACCCGGTAGACGTCCAGCCCGCGCAGCACCGTACCGTCCTCGGCCGGCGCCCACGCCCACTCGCAGACCGCCCGCTCGCCGTCCGCCCACACCGCCCCCAGGGCCGGGCCTGGTCCCGGACCGAGCTGGCTGGCGAGGACCGCGCGCACCGCGTCGCGCCCCCGCACCGTGCCGGCCGGCCCGTCCCAGGCGCTGGGACAGTACGTGACGTCCTCGCTCAGGAAGCCGACGACCGCGTCGAGGTCCCCCCGCTCCCAGGCCGCGTTGAACTCCTCCACCAATCCCCGTGCGTCGGTCACGCCCGCACAGTAACCCTCCGCCGCCCGGCTCGCGGGAGCCCCCAAGGCGAATCTTGGGACAGTTGCCGTTCGCCGCGAGCGGCAACTGTCCAAGATTCGCCTTGGCCCGACCGGCGGACGGCCGGTTGGGCCGCGGCAGCGTCGGTGGCGGCGTACGCAGCGTGTGCGCCGGGTGGGCGGCCCCTGGGCAGGGCGGGTGAGCGGTGCCACACTTGCCGCCATGGAGCAGCATCTCTACGAGCGCGACCACGAGGAGTTCCGCGAGCTGTGCCGCGAGTTCCTGACCCGCGAGGCGGTGCCCCACCACGAGCGCTGGGAGGCCGACGGCATCGTCGACCGCGAGGTGTGGCGCCGGGCCGGGGCGGCCGGCCTGCTGGGCATGGACGTCGATGCGGAGTACGGCGGCGGCGGGCAGCGGGACTTCCGGTTCAACGCCGTGCTGGACGAGGAGATCGTCGCCAGCGGCTGCACGGGGCTCGGCTTCGGCCTGCACAACGACGTGGTGGCGCCGTACCTGACCGAGCTGACCACCGACGAGCAGCGCAAGCGCTGGCTGCCCGGGTTCTGCTCCGGCGACCTGGTCACCGCGATCGCGATGAGCGAGCCCGGCGCCGGCTCCGACCTGGCCGGGATCCGCACGAGCGCGGTCCGCGACGGCGACGGTTGGGTGCTCAACGGCCAGAAGACCTTCATCACCAACGGGGAGATGGCCGACCTGGTGGTCGTGGTCGTGCGTACCGCCCCGGAGCAGGGCGCGCACGGGGTGAGCCTGATCGCGGTGGAGAGCGGCACCCCCGGCTTCTCCCGGGGCCGACGGCTGGCCAAGGTCGGGCTCAAGGCCAACGACACCGCCGAGTTGTTCTTCGACGACTGCCGGGTGCCGGCGGAGAACCTGATCGGCACCGAGAACCACGGCTTCTACCACCTGATGGCCAACCTGCCCCGGGAGCGGCTCAGCATCGCGGTAGTCGCGGTGGTCGCCGCCGAGCGGCTGCTCGCCGTCACCCTCGACTACGCCCGCTCCCGGCAGGCGTTCGGCCGACCGATCGGCGCGTTCCAGCACAACCGCTTCCTGCTGGCCGAGCTGGACACCGAGGTCACCATCGCCCGTACCTTCGTCAACCACTGCGTCGCGGAGTACGGCGCCGGCCGGCTCTCGGTCACCGACGCGGCCAAGGCGAAGTGGTGGACCACCGAGCTGCAGAACAAGGTCGCCGACCGCTGCGTGCAGCTGCACGGCGGCTACGGCTACATGCTGGAGTACCCGGTGGCGAAGGCGTGGCTGGACGGGCGGGTGCAGACGATCTACGGCGGCACCACCGAGATCATGAAGGAGATCATCGGCCGGGGCCTCGGGTTGTAACGTCGACGGGCTGCCGGGTGGCGGGGCGGGTGCGCAAGGATGAGATGGCACCTCGCCCCTTACCTCGAAGGAGCCGCCATGGCCACCGACCTCGCCGCGCCGCTCGCCGCGGCCGACGTCGCGCCCATCCAGCGGCGTACCCTGCGGCTGCTCTTCGTCACCCAGATCGTCGGCGGGATCGGGGTGACCATCGGCGTCGCCGTCGGGGCGTTGCTCGCCTCCGACGTCGCCGGCACCGCCGTCGCGGGCCTGGTCAGCAGCGCCGCCGTGGTGGGCGGGGCGTTGCTCGCCGTGCCGGTCACCCGGATCATGACCGTGCGTGGCCGACGGCCCGGCCTGGTCGTCGCGTACCTCACCGGCGCGGCCGGCGGCGCCCTGGTGGTCCTCGCCGCGGTGACCCGCTGGGTCCCGCTGCTCTTCCTCGGCATGCTCCTGTTCGGCGGCGGCAGCGCGGCCAACCTCCAGGCCCGCTACACGGCGGTGGACCTGGCCGAGCCGGCGCGCCGGGGCCGCCAGCTCTCGTTGATCGTCTGGGCCACCACCATCGGCGCGGTCGCCGCGCCGAACTTCGCCTCGCTCGCCGACCGCACCACCAGCGGCTGGGGGCTGCCGACGCTGGCCGGTCCGTTCGCGTTCAGCGCCGTCGCGCTCGTGCTGGCCGCCGGGGCGATCCTGGCGTTGCTGCGGCCGGACCCGCTGCTCACGGCGCGCCGGCTGGCGGCGGCCGGCACCCCGGCGGCCCCCGTCGTCGCGCCGGCGCCGACCGCCCGGCGCGGTGCGGGCATGCGGGCCGCCTGGGCGGTGGTACGCGCGCGGCCGGCCGCCCGGCTCGGCATCGTCGCGGTGGCGGTCGGCCACCTGGTCATGGTCGCGGTGATGGTGATGACCCCGGTGCGCCTGCACGAGTGGCACGACGACGCCGACGTGCTGCGGGTGGTCGGTCTCGTGCTGAGCCTGCACATCGCCGGCATGTACGCCCTCGCCCCGGTGGCGGGCTGGCCCACCGACCGGGTCGGTCGCCGGGCGGTGATCCTCGGTGGCGTCGGGCTGCTGCTCACGGCGTGCGCGGTCGCCGGCACGGCCGGGCACCACACGGCCTGGCTCTCGGTCGGGTTGTTCCTGCTCGGCCTGGGCTGGTCGGGGACCATGGTCGCGGGCTCGACGCTGCTGTCGGAGTCCGTGCCGGTGGGGATCCGGCCGAGCGTGCAGGGGCTCTCCGACCTGACCATGGGGCTCGCCGGTGCCGCCGCCGGGGCGGTCAGCGGGTTTGTCGTGGAGGCGGCCGGTTATCCGGTGCTCACCGGGCTCGCGGCGGTCGCGGTGGTGCCCCTGGTGACGCTAGCGTTGCGGCCGGTGCCGGTGGGGGCACCGGACGAGGAGGACTGATCACGTGCGGCTGACCGACTTCTGGACCCGGCTCGAGGAGGCGTTCGGCCCCGGCTACGCGGCCAGCATCGCCCGCGACCAGGTGCTCTCCCAGCTCGGCGGGCGGACCGTCGAGCAGGCCCTGGCGTCGGGTGAGCAGACCCACGTGGTGTGGCGCGCGGTCTGCGCCGCCTATCCCGACCGGGTGCCCGCGCGACTACGCTGAGCAGCCGTTTCGCGGCTTCCGCGTGTCGCTTGTCGCCTCGTACACCTGTTCGGCTATTGTCCACAGCGGGGTGCTCGTCCACAGCTCACGGCCGGTCGGCTGGTTTTCTGTCGGACCCAGCGCCTAGCGTGTCCGCGTGACGCGAAGCTCAGGAAAGACGCCGGCGAAGGCAGGGGTGGCAAACATGGCCGCAGGGCCCGACCGGGAGAAGGCACTCGACCTTGCTCTCGCTCAGATCGACAAGCAGTTCGGCAAGGGTTCGGTGATGCGGCTGGGAGAGCGTCCGGTCGTTCAGACCTCGGTGATTCCGACGGGTTCGATCGCGCTCGACGTGGCGCTCGGCGTGGGCGGTCTGCCCCGGGGCCGGGTCGTCGAGATCTACGGCCCGGAGTCCAGCGGTAAGACCACGGTGGCCCTGCACGCGGTGGCCAACGCCCAGCGGGCCGGCGGCATCGCCGCCTTCGTCGACGCCGAGCACGCGCTCGACCCGGAATACGCCAAGGCCCTCGGCGTCGACACCGACTCCCTGCTGGTCTCCCAGCCGGACACCGGCGAGCAGGCGCTGGAGATCGTGGACATGCTGGTCCGCTCCGGCGCGATCGACATCATCGTGATCGACTCGGTGGCGGCCCTGGTGCCGCGCGCCGAGATCGAGGGCGAGATGGGCGACAGCCACGTGGGCCTCCAGGCCCGGCTGATGAGCCAGGCGCTGCGGAAGATCACCGGTGTGCTCAACAACACCGGCACCACGGCGATCTTCATCAACCAGCTCCGCGAGAAGATCGGCGTGATGTTCGGCAGCCCCGAGACCACCACGGGCGGCCGGGCGCTGAAGTTCTACGCCTCGGTCCGGCTCGACGTGCGCCGCATCGAGAGCCTCAAGGACGGCACCGACGTGGTCGGCAACCGCACCCGGTGCAAGGTCGTGAAGAACAAGGTCGCGGCGCCGTTCAAGCAGGCCGAGTTCGACATCATGTACGGCAAGGGCATCTCCCGCGAGGGCTCGCTGATCGACGTGGGCGTGGAGCAGGCGATCATCCGCAAGTCCGGCGCCTGGTACACGTACGACGGCGACCAGCTCGGCCAGGGCAAGGAGAAGGCCCGGGAGTTCCTCAAGGAAAACCCGGATGTCGCCGCCGAGATCGAGAAGAAGATCCTCGAGAAGCTCGGCGTCGGGGTGGGCGCGGGCGACGCCGCCGGTGGCCCGGAGCTGCCGCCGGTCGACTTCTGACCGGTCCCTGACCCGTGGCAGGACGACGCGCCCGCACCGGGCGGGGCTGGGATGCCAGCCCCGCCCGCGCGGGTGACGACAGCGCGCCCCGGCCCCGTCGGGCCCGGCGCGGCCGTACCGACGACACCGACCCCGAGGCGCCCCCGGCCCCGCCGCGCGACGAGGCCGAGCTGGCGCGGGAGATCTGCCTGCGCCAGCTGGCCGTCCGGCCCCGCACCCGGGCCGAGCTGGCCGGGGCGCTGGCGAAGCGAGGCGTCTCCGACGAGATCTCGGCGGAGGTGCTCGACCGCTACGACGAGGTCGGCATCATCGACGATGCCGCCTTCGCCCGGGCCTGGGTGTCGAGCCGGCACTCCGGCCGGGGTCTGTCCCGCCGTGCGCTCGCCAACGAGCTGCGCCAGCGCGGGGTGGACGGCGAGGTCGCGAGCGAGGCGCTCGGCACGCTGGACGAGGAGACCGAGGCCGAGACCGCCCGCGCCCTGGTCGAGCGGAAGCTGCGCACCGCCCGGGGCGAGCCGGACGCGGTCTTCCGGCGGCTGGTGGCCATGCTGGCCCGCAAGGGCTACCCGCCGGGCGTGGCGATCCGGGCGGTGAAGGACGCGCTCGCGGCGCAGAGCGCCGAGGCGGCCGAGTTCGCCGAGCAGATCGACGCGGACGCGCTCGCCGACGCCGAGGGCGAGCTGGACCGGGACAACCGCTCCCCCGGGTGAGCGGAGCACCGGCTCGCGGAAAGGGCCCGCTGCTGAAGGAGCGTCGCGACGGGCTGCGGAGCCCGGCGGTAGGACGCCGCGCTGGAGGCGTGGCGGCAGGGCCGCAGCCCTGGCGGTGGGACCTCGTGCTGGGGGCGCGTCGCGACGGAGCGCTGAGATCGTCGGTGAGGCCCGTGTCGGAGGCGTGTGGCGGCAGGGCCGCTGAGCCCGGCGGTGGGCGGGGGGAGACTTCGTGTTGAAGGCGTGCCTCAACGGGGCCCGAGGGCGTGACGAGCATCCGGCGGTGCCGGTCACCCCGGCCGAGCTGGCGGCCGACGCGGCCCGCTGCGCAGGGCTCGGCGCAGGGGCGGTGCACGTGCATCCCCGGGACGCCGCCGGCCGCGAGTCCCTGCACCCACTGGTGGTCGCCGCCGCGCTGGACGCGATCCGGGCCGCCCGGCCGGGGCTGCCGGTGGGAGTGAGCACCGGAGCCTGGATCGAGGCGCAGCCGGCCGCCCGGGTGGCCGCGGTCCGGGCCTGGACCGTGCTGCCCGACTTCGCCTCGGTCAACGCTCACGAGCCGGGCGCGGAGGCGGTGGCGACGGCGCTGCACGAGCGGGGCGTCATGGTCGAGGCGGGACTCTGGACGGTCGACGCGGTCGAGGCGTACGCGCGGTGGCGGGTGCCGGCCGGGCGGATCCTGATCGAGTGCATGGCCGAGGACCGGACGGTGGCGCTTGCGGACGCCGCCGCGATGCTGGCCGCGCTGCCCTCCGATGCGGCCGGGAGCCCACCGGTCCTGCTGCATGCCGAGGGGCCGGCGACCTGGCCGGTGCTGGCCGAGGCGGTACGCCGGGGCCTGCACAGCCGCGTCGGGCTGGAGGACACGCTGGCACTGCCCGACGGCTCGCCCGCGCCCGACAACGCCGCACTGGTGGCGGCGGCACTGGCGTCGGGCGCCCGCTGACCCACCCGATCGGGGGAGTGGTGCACTCGTGGGCTCCGGCGAGCGTCGCGGCGCAGAGGGTTGCGTCACAGCCGGTCGGCCGTGCGCCGGCGGGTACGCGCACGGCCGCAGGGTGGCGCGGCGGCGGGTGCGTACGGGCCGCCGCGCTGAGCAGGGCCGACACGCCGCGCGGCCCGGTCCGCTGCCGTTTTGTCCGCCGGTGTCCGGGCGTGCATCAGCGTTGCGTGACGTGACAACTTCTCTCCGTTCGGGGGGTTTGATCATGAGTTCTTGACCGGAGCACCCCGGGAGACCTAGCCTCGCCATACAGGCTCACATTGCCCGACCAAGCGCAGGCTAAGCGCACAACATAGATCGCGTAACGGAACAGCATCACTTTGGCCGATCCGATCGGCCATTGGCGGCAGCTTCGGACTGGCCGGTCCGACGCTGGCGCGACAACTGCACCCGGCCGTCGGCGATGCTCCCGCGTGGGCACCGCCGACGGAAGCTACCCCACGGCCAGTCGCTCCGGTCGGGCGTCCACAGCCGCAGGGTGCGTGCCCATCGGCACGGTCGCTGCGGTCCCGACGTTCAGGGGAGGCGGCCATGGCGAGGCGGCGCAGTTCCACCGGGGTCCCGACATGAGCGGGCCGGTCGGGCCGGGCCCTGTGGCCATCGGGCGGAGCGGGGCGCCGGCATGAGCGGGTTCGACATCCTGATCCTCGCCGTGGTGCTGGTCCTGACCGTGGTCGTGCTCGGGGCGGTGCTGCTCGGCGTACGGGCGCTGCGCCGGTTCGGTGCGGCACCGGCGCCCGAGGACCCCGCCTTCATCGCCGAGAAGGACCGGCAGGAGCAGTCCCTCGCGGCCCTGCGTACCGCCGCCGACGAGGCCAACAGCACGATCGACGTGGCGAAGTCCGCCGTCGCGGCGGCCCGCACCGAGGCGGCTGCCGCGAAGGCCGAGGCGAAGGCGGCCCGGGCGGAGGCCCGCCGGGTGCTCGACGACGCCCGGGCGGAGGCCGACACCGTCCTGGAGCGGGCCCACAAGCAGGCCGAGGCGGACGCGGAGCAGTTGCGGGCCACCGCCCGGCGCAGCGGCGAGCGGGAGGTCGCGGTGCTCGCCGCCACCACCCGGGAGCAGGCCGCCGAGGTGGACCGGCGGGCGGCCCGGATGGACGAGCGCGAGCGGCTGCACACCGAGGAGGTGGAGCGCCTCGCCGAGCGGGAACGGCAGCTCACCGCCGCCAGTGCGGCCCTGTCGGCCCGCGAGGCCGCCCTCGCCCAACGCGAGGCCGAGCTGGCCGAGGCGGAGGCGCAGCGGCGACGCGAGCTGGAGCGGGTCGCCGGCCTCACCGCCGACGCGGCCCGGGCGGAGCTGATCGAGGCGATCGAGGTCCAGGCCAAGCGGGAGGCCGCGCTGCTGGTCCGCGACATCGAGTCCGACGCCCGTGGCACCGCCGAGCAGCGCGCCCGGCACATCGTCGTCGACGCCATCCAGCGGGTCGCCAGCGAGCAGACCGCGGAGAGTGTGGTCAGCGTCCTGCACCTGCCCGGCGACGAGATGAAGGGGCGGATCATCGGCCGGGAGGGCCGCAACATCCGCGCCTTCGAGTCGGTCACCGGCGTGAACCTGATCATCGACGACACCCCCGAGGCGGTGCTGCTCTCCTGCTTCGACCCGGTGCGCCGGGAGGTCGGGCGGCTGACCCTGGAGAAGCTGATCCTGGACGGGCGGATCCACCCGCACCGCATCGAGGAGATCTACGACCTGGCCCGGCACGAGGTGGAGGAGCTCTGCCAGCGGGCCGCCGAGGACGCCCTGGTCGAGGTCGGCATCACCGAGATCCACCCGGAGCTGGTCACCCTGCTCGGCCGGCTGCGCTACCGGACGTCGTACGGGCAGAACGTGCTCAAGCACCTGGTGGAGACCGCGCACATCGCCGGCATCATGGCCGCCGAATTGCGGCTGGACGTGCCGATCATCAAACGCTCGGCGTTCCTGCACGACATCGGCAAGGCGCTCACGCACGAGGTGGAGGGCAGCCACGCCATCATCGGCGCCGACCTCGCCCGCAAGTACGGCGAGAACGAGGACGTCGTGCACGCCATCGAGGCGCACCACAACGAGGTGCCGCCGCAGACCATCGAGGCCGTCCTCACCCAGGCGTCCGACGCCTGCTCGGGCGGCCGGCCGGGGGCCCGGCGGGAGAGCCTCGAGGCGTACGTCAAGCGGCTGGAGCGGATCGAGGAGATCGCGGCCGGCAAGCTCGGCGTGGAGAAGGTCTTCGCCATGCAGGCCGGCCGGGAGGTCCGGGTGATGGTCAAGCCGGACGACGTCGACGACATCGGCGCCGCCGTGCTGGCCCGGGACGTGGCCAAGCAGATCGAGGAGGAGCTGACCTATCCGGGGCAGATCCGGGTGACCGTGGTCCGCGAGTCCCGGGTCACCGAGATCGCCCGCTGACGGCGTCAACACGAAGGGCCGGCCCGATCATCGGGCCGGCCCTTCGTCGTACCTCAGGGGTCAGATGCCCTGGCCGTTGCTTTCCGACTGCGCGGCGAGCGCGGCCGGGGGCGGGTTCTGGGCCGGGGTGCCGGCGGTCTTGCGGCCCCGGGAGAGCCGGCGCTGGACGTACTGGGCCAGCTTCGACAGCGAGTAGTTCACCAGGATGAACATCACCGCGATCACGACGTAGACCTGGATCGGGTTGTCCAGCGCGCCGATGATCTGCTTGCCGATGTTCAGGGTCTCCTCGTAGCTGATGATGAAGCCGAGCGAGGTGTCCTTGAGCACCACGACGAGCTGGCTGATCAGCGCCGGCAGCATGATCCGGAACGCCTGCGGCAGCAGGATCATCCGGGTGGTCTGCAACGGGGAGAGCCCGATTGCGGAGGCCGCCTCGGCCTGCCCGCCGGGCAGGCCCTCCATGCCGGAGCGGAGGATCTCGGCGATCACCACGGAGTTGTAGATGGTCAGGCCGATGACCAGGTACCACAGCGTGTCGAACGAGACGCCGAACTCGGGAAAGCCGCGGGCCACGAAGAAGATCGTGATGACCACGGGCAGGCCCCGGAACACCTCGACGCAGACCCGGGTGAGCGCCGACAGGAACAGGCTCAGCCCGCGCAGCAGGTACGCCAGCGGCGTGGCGAGACCCGTGAAGCGCCGACGGGTCAGGCTCTTGAGCTGGATCCGCAGCACCGCGAGCAGCGTGCCGACCACCAGCGACGAGACGATCGCCAGGGCGGCGGCGGTCAGCGTGTTCTTGAAGCCGATGCCGATCCGCTCCCACACCAGCGAGAAGTTCTCGTTGGAGGGGTCGATCAGCGGCCCCCACAGCTCCATCGAGAACTGGCCCTTGTCGTTCAGCGGGCGGTAGACCAGGAAGTACGCGCCGACGAGCAGCAGCACCGTCGCGACCGCGCTGCCGACCAGGGTGAGCCGGCGCTGCCGGGGTCCGGGGACGTCGTAGAGGACGCTCTGCTGGCTCATCGGGCCACCGCCTGCCGCTTCTCGATGCGGTCGAGGAGCGCGCCGAGGGGGACGGTCATGATCAGGTATCCGATCGAGATGCCGATGGCGACGGGGACGAAGGCGTAGCCCTCGGCCGAGGTGAGCTGGTCGGCGGTCTGCGAGAGGTCGCCGATCACGCCGAAGAAGCCGATCAGGGCAGAGTTCTTGATCATCGCGATGATCACCGACCCGAGCGGCACCACCGAGGCCTTCCAGGACTGCGGCAGCACCACGTGACGCAGGTTCTGGCCGAACGTGAGGCCCAGCGACCGGGCGGCCTCCGCCTGGCCGGCGGGCACGGCGTTCACCCCGGAGCGCAGCGCCTCGCAGACGAACGCGGCCGTGTAGAGCACCAGCGCGATCAGCGCGAACCGGAAGTACGGCAGGTCCGTGCCGAGCCGGCTGAACAACGAGTCGAGCACCGGGACGCGCAGGAAGTCCGCGTTGGAGCCGAGCGCCGGCAGGCCGAACGCGGCGAAGAACATCACCACGGTCAGCGGCATGTTGCGAAAGATGTTCACGTAGCCGGTGCCGAGCGCCCGCAGCGGCGGCACCGGGGAGATCCGCAGCACCGCCACGATGGCACCCAGGATCAGGGCGCCGATCGCGGCGAGTACGCAGATCTGGAGGGTGAGCCAGAAACCACCCGCGAAGACGTCGAACCTCTCGATGAGCACACTCACGGGACGGTCTTCCTCCCACCCTCCAGATCAGGAATCAGCTCAGTAGCGGTTGACGGTCGGCGCGGTGCCCAGTTCGGCACCGAACTTGCCGGCGGTGTCGTCCCAGGCCTTCTTCCAGCTGCCGTCGGCGAACGCCTTCTCCAGCGTGTCGTTGACGAAGTTGCGGAAGTCGGTGTCCTCCTTCTTCACCCCGAGGCCGTACGGCTCCTTGGTGAAGTTCTCGCCGGCCAGCTTGAACGACGCCTCGTCCTTGGCGATGTAGCCGAGCAGGATCACGTTGTCCGTGGTGACGGCGTCGACCTGGCCGTTCTTCAGGGCGTCGCGGCACTTGTCGTAGGTGTCGAAGGGCACCAGCTGGGTGGCGACGTCCTTGACGTACTTCTTGATCTCCTCGAACGGCGTGGAGCCGGTGACCGAGCAGACCTTCTTGGTGCCGTCCTTGAACGAGTCCGGGCCGGTGATGGTGGTGTCGTCCTTCTTCACCATGATGTTCTGGCCGGCCTCGTAGTACGGCCCGGCGAACGCGATGCGCTCCTTGCGCTTGTCGTTGATCGTGTAGGTGGCGGCGACCAGGTCGACCGTGCCGTTCACGATCACGTCCTCGCGGACCTTCGAGGGGGCCTCGACCCACTCGATCTTGTCCTCGGGGATGCCCAGCTCCTTGACGATGATCTTCGCGACCTCGACGTCGAAGCCCTCCGGCTTGCCGGACAGGCCCTTCAGGCCGAAGCCGGGCTGGTCGAACTTCGTGCCGATCTTGATGGCCTGGGCCTTGTTGAGGCGCTCCATCGTGCTGCCGGCGGCGAAGGACTTGCTGCCGGCGCCGGTGCCCTCGTCGGCGTCGTCGCCGCCGCAGGCGGTCATGCCGAGCGCCAGGGTGGCGGCCGCCGCGAGCGCCGCTACGCGCGTGATACGCATACACTTCTCCTTCTTCGACGGAACCCGCCGGGGGACGGCGCGCTCCAGGTACGGACGCCTAGTGCGTGAGGATCTTGGACAGGAAGTCCTTGGCGCGCTCGCTGCGCGGGTTGGCGAAGAACTCGGCCGGCGGCGCGTCCTCGACCAGCTGGCCGTCGGCCATGAAGATGACGCGGTTCGCCGCGTGCCGGGCGAAGCCCATCTCGTGGGTCACCACGACCATGGTCATGCCCTCGCTGGCCAGCGACGTCATCACGTCCAGCACCTCGCCGACCATCTCCGGGTCCAGCGCGCTGGTCGGCTCGTCGAAGAGCATCGCCTTGGGCTGCATGGCCAGCGCCCGGGCGATCGCCACCCGCTGCTGCTGGCCGCCGGAGAGCTGGGCCGGGAACTTGTCGGCCTGATTCGCGATGCCGACCCGGTCCAGCAGGGCCAGGCCGCGCTCGCGCGCCACCGCCGGCTTCTCCTTGCGGACCTTGACCGGCCCGAGGGTGACGTTCTCGAGGATCGTCTTGTGCGCGAAGAGGTTGAACGACTGGAACACCATGCCGACCTCGCTGCGCAGCTTCGCCAGCGCCTTGCCCTCGGCCGGCAGCGGCTGCCCGTCGAAGGTGATCGTGCCGGAGCTGATCGGTTCGAGGCGGTTGATGGTGCGGCACAGCGTCGACTTGCCGGAGCCCGACGGGCCGATCACCACGACCACCTCGCCGCGCCCGACCGACAGCGAGACGTCGTCCAGCACGTGCAGCGGCCCGAACCACTTGTTGACCGAGTCCAGCACGATGAGCGGTTCGCCCGTCGTCACGTCGTTCACCGTCCCTGTCGTCGCGCGGGGTCGGCTGACCCCCGGTTGGGCAACTGTAGGCGGGGGGATGTGGCGGGACGCAACTCAGTTGGTCACGGAGCGATAACACCAGTTCAGAACGGGGTCATGAGTCCGATTTTGACCGCGATCGGGGCCCGCCGGTTGCCATCGGATGGAGCTGTTCGGCGATCATGTGGGGATGACCGAACCGGTACGGCTCACCCGGTACGCCCGGGGCGGCGGCTGCGCGTGCAAGATCCCCCCGGGGGAGCTGGAGACCATGGTCGCCGGGCTCGGCCCGGCCACCGGCACAGCCGAGCTGCTCGTCGGGCTCGATCACGGCGACGACGCCGCGGTGGTCCGGCTCGACGAGCGCACCGGCCTGGTGACCACGGCCGACTTCTTCACCCCGGTGGTCGACGACGCGTACGACTGGGGGCGCATCGCCGCGACGAACGCCCTCTCCGACGTGTACGCCATGGGCGGCACCCCCCTCGTCGCGCTCAACCTGCTCTGCTGGCCGCGCGACGTGCTGCCGCTGGAGCTGGCCCGGGAGGTGCTGCGCGGCGGGCAGGACGTGGCCCGCGACGCCGGCTGCCACCTCGCCGGCGGGCACAGCGTCGACGACGAGGGCCCCAAGTACGGGCTGGCCGTCACCGGCGTGGTCCGGCCCGAGGAGCTGATCACCCTGGACGCCGGCCGGGCGGGGCTGCCGCTGTCGCTGACCAAGCCGCTCGGCGTCGGGGTGCTCAACACCCGGCACAAGGCCACCGGCGAGAGCTTCCCCGAGGCGGTCGCCGCGATGACCACCCTCAACCGCGACGCGGCGCGGGCCGCGGTGGCGGCCGGCGTCCGCTGCGGCACCGACGTGACCGGCTTCGGTCTGCTCGGGCACGCGTCCAAGCTGGCCCGGGCGAGCCGCCTGACGGTGGCGATCGACGCGGCCCGGGTGCCCTACCTGGCCGGCGCCCGGGAGGCGGTACGCGACGGGCACGTCAGCGGCGGCAGCCGGCGCAACCTGGAGTGGGTCACCGGGTGGACCGACTTCGGCGGCGTCAGCGAGGAGGAGCGGCTGCTGCTGGCCGACGCGCAGACCTCGGGCGGCCTGTTGGTCGCCGGCGAACTGCCGGGCGCCACCGTGATCGGCGAGCTGCTGCCGCCCGGGGAGCACCGCGTCGTCGTGCGCTGAGGGCGGGCCGCCCGGCGTGTGGCGTCCGGATCGGGCCACCGTACCCGATAAACTGTCATCTTTCCGCTACTCGGAGCAATGGCGCTCGGGGAAATTTTGCCCGGAATGGTCACAGACCGGTAACTTGCCCCCGGCTGAGGTCATATGCACCCCACCATCGTCAGTAAGGCCCGATCCGGAGGCCGGTGGGACGAGCACAGCGAGGAGGCGGCATGACCGAGCTGTGGAACTGGAGAATCGAGCAGGTGCGGCCGGTGGAGGTCTACCCGGCACTGGCCGAGGCGCTCGGCCGGGTGGTGATGCCCCTGGCGGCGGCGGACCCCGCCCGCCTGCCGACGTACGCGGTGATCTGCGACGTCTGGCAGGCGCCGGGGGAGTTCGCCACGATCGTGGACTGCTACGGGGTGCCCGAAGGGCTCTCCGAACACGGCAGCATCGCCACGCTGGCGCGGCTGCTGGACCGCAACTGCCTGCTGCGCGACGACACGCTGGACGCCGGGCGGCACCTGCTCGTCGCGCCCGACGGCACGATCCGGCCGGTGCACTTCGACGTCCGGGAGACCGACGACGGCGAGGAGCTCGCCGACCAGCGGCTGTGCACCGACGCCGATCCCCGCTGTCGCGGCTGGTCGCAGTGCCACCGCTCGCGCTGGGCGCCGGACTCGGTGCTCCCGGCGCTCGCCGCCGCCTGACCCGCGCACCCGCTGCCGGCCCCCGTGCCGGCACGGCGGAGGCAGCCCGGGAGCCGGCCGGTGGAAGCAGCCCGGGAGCCGGCCGGCGGAGGAGCCCGGGAGCCGGGCCGGCGGGGGCGAAACCCCGTCCCGGCCCGGCGGCGGGATCAGCTCGCCGGGCTGGTGGAGCGGCCACCGCGTACCTCCAGCTCGGCGAGCAGGGTCGCGGTGGCCGCGGCGACGGCGGCGACCGCCGCGTCGAAGGCCGCGGCGTTGTGGGCGGCGGGCTTGCGGAAACCCGAGATCTTGCGGACGTACTGCAACGCCGCCGCGTCGACGTCGCCCGGGGTCACCTCGGCGACGTACGGCTCACGTAGGGTCTTGATGCTCCGGCACACGGCTCCTCCTCGTTAAGTCCGGTCGGTGGGCCCGGATACGCTGTCCGGGTCATGACTACCGCAGCGGCGAGCAGCCCGCGCACCTATCAGGTGCGCACCTACGGCTGCCAGATGAACGTGCACGACTCCGAGCGCATCTCCGGCCTGCTGGAGCAGGCGGGCTACGTGCGCGCCGCCGAAGCCGACGACGACCCGGACGTGGTGGTGTTCAACACCTGCGCCGTCCGGGAGAACGCCGACAACCGGCTCTACGGCAACCTGGGTCACCTGCGCCCCGTCAAGGCCAGGCACCCGGGGATGCAGATCGCCGTGGGCGGCTGCCTGGCCCAGAAGGACCGGGGCGAGATCGTCCGCAAGGCGCCCTGGGTCGACGTGGTGTTCGGCACGCACAACATCGGGTCGCTGCCCGTGCTGCTGGAGCGGGCCCGGCACAACACGGCTGCCGAGGTGGAGATCCTCGAGTCCCTCGACGTCTTCCCCTCGACGCTGCCCACCCGGCGCGAGTCCACGTACGCGGGCTGGGTGTCGATCTCCGTCGGCTGCAACAACACCTGCACGTTCTGCATCGTGCCCTCTCTGCGGGGCAAGGAGAAGGACCGCCGCCCCGGCGACATCCTCTCCGAGGTCCGCGCCCTGGTCGACGAGGGCGTGCTGGAGGTGACCCTGCTCGGGCAGAACGTCAACTCCTACGGCGTGGAGTTCGGCGACCGGCTGGCCTTCGGCAAGCTGCTGCGCGCCTGCGGCGACATCGAGGGGCTGGAGCGGGTGCGGTTCACCAGCCCGCACCCGAAGGACTTCACCGACGACGTGATCGCCGCGATGGCCGAGACGCCCAACGTCTGCCACTCGCTGCACATGCCGCTCCAGTCCGGCTCCGACGACGTGCTGCGCGCGATGCGCCGCTCGTACCGGTCCGACCGCTACCTGGGCATCATCGAGAAGGTCCGGGCGGCGATGCCGGACGCGGCGATCACCACCGACATCATCGTCGGGTTCCCCGGCGAGACCGACGCCGACTTCGAGCGCACCCTCGACGTGGTCCGCGAGGCCCGGTTCTCCTCCGCGTTCACCTTCCAGTACTCCAAGCGCCCCGGCACGCCGGCCGCCACCATGGACGGCCAGCTGCCCAAGCAGGTCGTGCAGGAGCGCTACGAGCGGCTGATCGCCTGCGTGGAGGAGATCACCTGGGCGGAGAACAAGAAGCTGGTGGGGGAGACCGTGGAGGTGCTGGTCGCCGTCGGCGAGGGGCGCAAGGACGAGCGCACGGGTCGGATGTCCGGCCGCGCCCGCGACGGCCGCCTGGTCCACTTCGCCACCGGCGGGAACGGCCAGCAGGGCGACGCCGGTTCCCTCGCCGGGCGGATCCGGCCCGGCGACGTCGTGCACACCACCATCACCTACGCCGCACCGCACCACCTCAACGCCGACGGCGAGCCGCTGGCGCACCGGCGCACCCGGGCTGGTGACGCGGCCGAGGCGGGGCGCGCCCCGCGTACGCCGGGGGTGCTGCTCGGGCTGCCCACGATCGGCGCGCCGGCCGCGGCGCCCGCGCCGACGACCGGCTGCGCCGCGCACTGACCCGCGACCGGCCGGGGCCTGCGCGCGCAGGCCCCGGCCGGTGCGCTCAGCCGGTCACACCTGGATCCGACCCGCGCCCGCGCCGCCCGTGACGATGGACTTCACGCTGCTCGCGGCGTCCAGGGTGTACGAGTACGGGATGGCCCGGACGCTGCCGCCGGCCTGGCCGCTGCCGGAGTTGACGAAGTGGTTGTTCCGGGCGACCAGCGTGCCCGGCCCGGAGTCGCCCTCACCGAGGTGGTACGGGTCGTCGACGTTCTCGAAGTAGTTGCCCTCGACGAGCACCCCGGCGTTCTCCGTGGAGGCCACGCCGTAGCCGCCGTTGCTGTCGTAGTAGTTGTTGAACACGTGGACCGGGTTGCCGAAGCGGACCCGGGGGTGGCGCTGGGTGCTCTCGTCGAACCAGTTGTGGTGGTAGGTCACCCGCAGGTGGCCGGTGTCCTGGCTGCCGTTGCTGTCGCTGTGCCCGAGCAGCATCGACTTGTCGTGGTCGTAGACCCGGTTCCACGACACGGTGATGAAGTCCGAGCCCCGCTTGATGTCGACCGCGCCGTCGTTGCCGTTGGTGAAGCTGTTGTGGTCGATCCAGATGTTGGTGGCCGACTCCTGCACGTTGATCGCGTCGTCGTTCCAGTTCCGGAAGGTCAGGTTCCGGATGATGACGTTGCGGTCGCCGTTGATGTTGAAGCCGCAGCCGGAGATGGTCGCGCCGGGGTTGCCGAGGATGGTCTTGTTGGACCGCACCCGCAGCATGCCGGAGCAGGAGATGGTGCCGGAGACGCGGATCACCGCCGCGCTGCTGGAGCCGACCGCGCTGGTCAGGGCGGAGGCGCTGGTGACGGTGACGGGGTTGCCACTGCCGCCGGTGGTGCCGCCGTTCTGGGTGGCCCAGCCGATCAGCCCGGTGGGGGCGGCCGAGGCGGGTGCGGTGCCCGTGGTCAGCGCCCCCGCGGCGAGCAGGGCGGCGCTGGCGGCGGCGGTGAGCAGGGTGGTGCGACGTCGGGACGTACGCATGGTGCTTCCCTTCGGTGGTCGCGGGCTCGCGGACCGTGGGCCGACCCGGCGACGCCGTGCCCGGTGGCGTCTGGTCGGTGGGGACGGCGGTCTGCGGCCCCGCGGATGCGGACTGGCTACGCGAAGTTGCGGCTCCCGTGCTGGCGCTCACGAGCAGTCAGGTAAGCGCTTTCCCGATGTAAGCACAGATGTTCGTCGATGTAAAGACCGCCCCTACCTGCACGAAGATCGGCGGCCACCCCGAGGGATGACCGCCGATCGTCAGGGGTGGATCAGCAGGCGACGCCGTTGAGCTTCACCGCGCCCGGCGCGGCGGACGGGCCGTTGGCGGTGAAGCCGACCGTCACCGAGGCCCCCGGCGCCAGCGCCCCCGCCCAGGTCGGGGCCGCCGCCGTCACCGTGGTGCCGGACTGGGTCACCGTGGCGTTCCAGCCGCTGGCCAGGCTCACCCCGGCCGGCCAGGCCCAGGTGACCTGCCACGGGTTGACCGTCGCGGTGCCGGCGTTCGTCACCGTCAGCTCCCCCTGGAAGCCGCCCTGCCACGCGTTGACCTGCCGGTACGCGCCCGTGCAGCCCCCGGTCGGCGGAGGCGGCGACGAGGTCGGCGTCGCCGTCGGCGTGCCGGTGGGGCCGCCCCCGCCGCCCACCGGCGCGATCAGGTACGGCTGGAGGATGGCCTGCTTGGTGGTGTTGATGTTCGTCCAGTCGTCGAGCGCGATGCCCCCGGTGTCACCGGAGTTCGGGTTCCACGACCAGTAGGTGAAGGACATCCCGTCGACCCCGGTGCCGGTGTAGGCCATCAGCTTCTCCAGCCACACCTTGTCCCGGGGGTCGGCCAGGGTGCTGCCGAACTCGCCCATCATGATCGGCGCGATGTTCTGCTTGTAGAGGTAACCCCAGTACTTGTCCCAGATGCCCGGCAGGTTCGTCGGGAAGTCGGGGGACTTGAACCAGTTCTGCTCGAAGACCGAGGTGGCGTACTCGTGCGGCGAGTAGACCAGCCGGTTCGGCACGTCGAGCCGGACCGGGAAGTCCTTGGCCTTCGTCAGGTTGCCGCCCCACCAGCCGCAGTCCTCGTCGTTGCTCGGATCGTTGTCCCAGACGTTCGAGAGGCCACCGCTGGGGCAGCTCACGCCCTCCACGAAGATCAGCCAGTTCGGCTGCACCGACAGGACCGCGTTGCCGGCCCGCTCGGCGGCCAGCCGCCAGTCCCGTGCCGGGTCGCCGCAGCCCCAGCACGCGCCGGTGGCCGCCGGGTTGGTTCCTTCGGCGTGCGGCTCGTTGTGCAGGTCCGCCCCGATCACCGTGGTGTTGCCGGCGTACCGCTGGGCGAGCATCTTCCAGTCGTTGATCCAGGTCGCCTCGGAGACCGTCGGGGTGTACCAGAGCCCGGACTGGCCGGCGGAGGTCGGCCGGTGCCGGTCGAGGATGACCCGCATCCCCTTGCCGCCGGCGTAGTTGATGACCTTGTCGAGGATCTGCAACGGGGAGAGCCCGACCAGGTCCGGGTTGACGAAGTCGTTGATGCCGCTGGCCGTCGCGCCCGGCTTCAGCGCGTCGTTCGAATACGGCACGCGCAGCGTGTTGTAGCCGAGGCTGGCCATCTTGTCGATCTGTCCCCGCCACGGGTTCGTGGACCACAGCCCGTGGAAGGTCTTGTTGTCGGTCTCCATGCCGAACCAGTTGATGCCGGTGATGCGTACCGTCGCGCCGGTGCTGTCGACGATCTTGTTGCCGTTGGTGTGCAGGTAGCCGGTCCCGGTGCCGGCGGGGGCGGCGACGGCCGGGGCGGTGCTGACGGCGGCGGCGACGAGGACGCCGGCCGCGGCGGTGGCGAGCGCGGTGATCGCGCCGCCGAGGGCGCTGCGTCGGTGCATGCGAGCTCCACTTCGAACTGCCCGCCGCCGCCACCGGCGGCGCGGGCGGGAACCGGGCGACGGCCGTCACGCTCCCTCAGGGAGTACGCGGACAGGGCGCGACGGGACGTGCCACGTGGGATGCGGCCGCTCGCGGTACCACCGGCGTCCCCCGACGACGCGGTGTGCGCCGCCGGTGCCCTCGCGCCGGTGCCGGACCTGGCTCCGCCGCTCATTCTGATCAGCCCGCCTCGATGCGTCAACCGTCGCGTGCCCGGCCCGGGTGGCTGCGGGCGGACAGGCGGAAGCCCCCGGTCCGTGGCGGATCGGGGGCTTCCGTGGTGGCTCGGTGCGAGGCGGTGCCGTGGCGCTCGGTCCGGCTCAGCCGGCCTGCTCGGCGAGCTGGAGGAACTGCCGCTTGGAGGCCAGCGCCTGCTCGGCCTCCTTGACCCGCCGGGCGTCCCCGGCCGCCTGGGCCCGGGCCAGCCGCTCCTCGGCCTCGGCGACCTGCGCGCGCATCTGGGCGAGCAGAGGGTTGTCCTCCTTGGTGGTGCGCCGCCACGCGGAGTCCATCACCTCGCGGACCTTCTCGTCGATCGCGCGCAGCCGGCGCTCCAGCCCGGCCGCCGCCTCGCGGGGCACCCGGCCGGCCTCGTGCCACTGGGCCTGGATGTCCCGCAGCTTGGCCTGCGCGCCCTTCGGGTCGCCGTCGACGTCCAGCGCCTCGGCCTCGGCGAGCAGCGCCTGCTTGCGCTCCAGGTTGCCCCGCTGCTCGTTGTCGCGGGCGGAGAAGACCTCGCTGCGCCGGGTGAAGAACTCGTCCTGCGCGCCCCGGAACCGTTCCCAGAGCTTCTGCTCGGCCTCCTTGGAGGCCCGGGGAGCGGCCTTCCACTGGTTCATCAGGTCCTTGAGCTGGTTGGCGGTGGCCGCCCAGTCGGTGGAGTCCTTGAGCTTCTCGGCCTCGGCGACCAGCTCCTCCTTGACCGTCTGCGCCTGCTTGCGCTGAGAGTCGAGGGAGGCGAAGTGGGCGCCCCGGCGGCGGGTGAAGCCGTCACGCGCGGCGGCGAACCGCTTCCACAGCTCACCGTCGGCCTTCTTGTCGACCCCGCGGATGGTCTTCCACTCGTCGAGGATCTCCTTGAGCCGGTCCCCGGCGGTCTTCCAGCCCGTCGACTCGGCGGCCAGCTTCTCCGCCTCCTCCACGAGGGCCTGCTTGCGGGCAAGTGCCTCGCCCCGGGCGGCGTCGCGGGCCGCCTTGGCCTCGCCGGCCTTCTCCTCGGCGACCGTGGCGAGCCGGTCCAGCCGGGCGGCCAGCGCGTCGATGTCGCCGACGACGTGCGCCTCGGCCAGCGACGCGCGGATCCGCCGGATGGTGGTCAGTGAATGGCCGGCGTCGGCGGCACCCGAGTTGAGCCGGGCCTCCGTCAGGTTGACCTCGGTCACCAGGTCGTCGAAGCGGCGGGCGAAGTGGGCCAGCCCCTCCTCGGGCGCTCCCGCCTGCCAGGATCCGACCACCCGCTCGCCGTCGGCGGTCTTGACGTACACGGTGCCGTCCGCGTCCACCCGTCCGAAGGCAGTCCAGTCGCTCATGTGCCCATCCTCGTTCTCCCGGCGTCGGGGAGCAGTCCCGCGATCGCCGCCACGGCGCAGCAAAGTTTCCCCCGGCATTGTCACAGGTACGACCCCGTTCCCGTCGAGCGCCTATCGCCGACCGTGACCATACGGTGTCCTAGCGCCCGCGGACAGGCTCCCTGGGAGGAGTGTCGGAATCCGGCGTACGACGCGTCCGGACGGGCGGGCGTCGTCGGCGGCGTGGCGCCCCGAACCCGCAGGCGGCCCGCCGGCGGGGACCGGCCGGCAGCGGCGGCTCGAAGAGCCCGGGTGCGGGGCGCCGGGCGCCGTCGTGCCGATACCGTTGCCGGGTGCCCCTGGTCGCCGCTGCCGTCTGCCCCCACCCGCCGCTGATCGTCCCCGAGCTGGCCGGTGCCGCCGCGCCCGAGCTGGACGAGCTCCGTGCCGCCTGCGACGCCGCCGTCGCCGGGCTGCTCGCCGCCGGCCCCGAGGTGATCGTCCTGGTCGGCGGCGGGCCGGAGACCATCCGCTTCAACGCGGCCGACCACGGATCGCTGCGCCGGTACGGCCTCGACCGGGCCGTGCGGCTGTGGAAGGTGAACTGCGCCGGCGGCGAGCGGCTGCCGCTGAGCCTGACCGTCGGCGCGTGGCTGGTCGGCCGCTCCCGGACCGAGCTGCCCCGGCTGGCCCGCTCCGTCGCGTCCGACGCCTCCCCGGCGGACTGCGCCGAGCTGGGGGCGGCGCTCGGCGCGGCGACGGAGCCGCGTACCGCCCTGCTGGTGACGGGGGACGGATCGGCCTGCCGCGGCCCGAAGTCGCCCGGCTACGACGACCCGCGCGCCGAGGCGTACGACGACGGGGTCGCCCGCGCCCTGGCCGATGCGGACGCCGAGGCCCTGCTCGACCTGGACCCGGTCCTGTCGGCGGAGCTGAAGGTCGCCGGGCGGGCGCCCTGGCAGGTGCTGGCCGGCGCGGTCCGGGCGACGGGCGGCGACTGGCGCGGCGAGCTGCGCCACCACTCGGCGCCGTACGGCGTCGCCTACCTCGTGTCGTCCTGGACGCCGGCGTGACCACCCGCCCACCGGCCGGGACGGTCGTGGCCGTGGTCGGGCCGACGGCGGCCGGCAAGTCGGCGCTGAGCATCGCCCTCGCGCACGCCCTCGACGGCGAGGTGGTCAACGCCGACTCGATGCAGCTCTACCGGGGCATGGACGTGGGCACCGCCAAGCTCACCCCGGCCGAGCGCAAGGGGGTGCCGCACCACCTGCTGGACATCTGGGACGTCACCGAGCCGGCGAGCGTCGCCGAGTACCAGCGGCTGGCCCGCGCCGCCGTCGACGACGTCCTGGCCCGGGGCCGGGTGCCGCTGCTGGTCGGCGGCTCCGGCCTCTACGTGCGGGCGGTGCTGGAGCGCTTCGAGTTCCCCGGCACCGACCCGGCGGTGCGCGAGCGGCTGGAACGGGAGCTGACCGAGGCCGGCCCCGCACCCCTGTACGCCCGGCTGCGCGAGGCCGACCCGGCCGCCGCGGCGGGGATCCTGCCCGGCAACGGCCGGCGGATCGTCCGCGCCCTGGAGGTCATCGAGCTGACCGGGGCGCCGTTCACCGCCGCGCTGCCCGAACCGACCCCGTACTACCCCTCGGTGCAGCTCGGCGTGGACCTGGACACCGCGCTGCTGGACGAGCGGATAGCCCTGCGGGTGGACCGGATGTGGGCCGACGGGCTGGTCGCCGAGACCCGGGACCTGGTGGGGCGCGGCCTGCCCGAGGGACGTACGGCCAGCCGCGCGCTCGGCTACCAGCAGGTGCTGCGCTTCCTCGCCGGGGAGCTGACCGAGGCCGAGGCGCACGACGAGACCGTCCGGGCCACCCGGCGCTTCGTCCGGCGGCAGCGGTCCTGGTTCCGCCGCGACCCCCGGATCCACTGGCTGGACTCGTCGACGCCGGAGCTGGTCCCGGCCGCCCTGCGCCTGCTGCCCGCCGCTGCGCGATGATGGGGGCGTGCAGTTCACCAAGGGCCACGGCACCGGCAACGACTTCGTCATCCTCCCCGATCCGGACAACCGGCTCGACCTGACCCCGGGGCTGGTCGCGGCCCTCTGCGACCGGCGGCGCGGCCTCGGCGGCGACGGCGTGCTGCGGGCGGTCCGGGCAGCCGCGCACCCGGAGGGCGCCGAGCTGGCCGGCGAGGCCGAGTGGTTCATGGACTACTGGAACGCCGACGGGTCGTTCGCGGAGATGTGCGGCAACGGCGCCCGGGTCTTCGTGCGCTACCTGGTCGCCGGCGGGCTGGCCGAGCCGGCGGAAGGCGCGCTGCCGGTGGCCACCCGGGCCGGCGTCGTGCGCGCGCTGGTCACGGCCGACGCCATCGCCGTCGAGATGCGCCGCCCCCGGCTGTACGACACCGCGACCGCCACCCTCGGCGGACTGACCCTGCCCGGCACGGCCGTGGACGTGGGCAACCCGCACCTGGTCTGCGCGCTGCCGGCCGGGCTGGACCTGACCGCGCTCGACCTCACCCGGGCCCCCGACGTCGACCCGGCGGTCTTCCCCGCCGGGGTGAACGTGGAGTTCACGGCCCCCGGCGAGCCCGTCGACGGCACCGACGGCCACGTGCTCATGCGCGTGTACGAGCGCGGCTCCGCCGAGACGCTCTCCTGCGGTACGGGCGCCTGCGCGGTGGCTGCGGTGGCCCTGCGCGACGCCGGCCGGGACACCGGCGTGCTGGCGGTGGACGTCCCCGGCGGACGCCTCTCGGTCACGGTGACGGAGGACTCCTGCTGGCTGGCCGGCCCGGCCACCCTGGTAGCCACCGGCACCCTGGACCCCACCACCCTCACCACATCCGCCTGACCCACCCCACCCCGCCCCGCCCTCGGCCCGGGGCCGCCCCGCCCCCTGACCCTGTTGATCATGAAGTTATTGCCGGGGAGAACGCTTTCCTGGGGCAATAACTTCATGATCAACACGCTCGGGGCGCTCGGGGCGCTCGGGGCGCTCGGGGCGGGCGGGGCGGGGTGGGGTGGGGGGTCAGGGGGTGGCGCTGGCTTCGGCGGCGATCTCGGGGAGGTCGGCGGGGCCCGGGTCGGCGGCCGGGGCCGGAGCCGGGTTCTGGGCGGCGGCGCGGACCGCCGCGGCGACCGCCGGGGAGACCCGGGAGTCGAAGACGCTGGGCACGATCACCGTCGGGTTGATCTTGTCCTCGCCGACCACGTCCGCGATGGCCCGGGCCGCCGCGATCGCCATCTCCTCGGTGAACTCCTCGGCGTGCGCGTCCAGCATGCCCCGGAAGACACCCGGGAAGGCGAGCACGTTGTTGATCTGGTTCGGCTGGTCGGAGCGGCCGGTGGCGACCACGGCGGCGTACTTGCGCGCCTCCCGCGGGTCGACCTCCGGGTCCGGGTTGGCCAGCGCGAAGACGATCGAGTCCTTGGCCATCGTGGCGATGTCGTCGCCGGTGAGCAGGTTCGGCGCGCTCACCCCGATGAAGACGTCCGCACCGCGTACCGCCCCGGCCAGGTCGCCGGAGTAGTTCTCCTTGTTCGTGTTCTCGGCCAGCCACTGCCAGGCCGGGTTGAGCCCGCTCTGGCCGCGGTGCAGGGCGCCCTGCCGGTCGTACGCGATGATGTCGCCGACGCCCTGGCGCAGCAGCAGCTTCATGATCGCGGTGCCGGCCGCGCCCGCGCCGGAGACCACGACCCGGACGTCCGCGAGCTGCTTGCCCACGACGCGCAGCGCGTTGGTCAGCGCGGCCAGCACACAGATCGCGGTGCCGTGCTGGTCGTCGTGGAAGACCGGGATGTCCAGCGCCTCGCGCAGCCGCGCCTCGATCTCGAAGCAGCGCGGCGCGGCGATGTCCTCCAGGTTGATCCCGCCGTACGCCGGGGCGATCGCCTTGACGATCTGCACGATCTCGTCGGTGTCCTGGGTGTCGAGCACCACGGGCCAGGCGTCCACCCCGCCGAAGCGCTTGAACAGCGCGGCCTTGCCCTCCATCACGGGCAGCGACGCCGCCGGCCCGAGGTTGCCCAGGCCCAGCACGGCGGAGCCGTCGCTGACCACGGCCACGGTGTTGCGCTTGATGGTCAGCCGGCGGGCGTCGGCCGGGTTCTCCGCGATCGCCATGCAGACCCGCGCCACCCCCGGGGTGTACGCCCGGGACAGCTCGTCGCGGTTGCGCAGCGCCACCTTCGAGCTGACCTCGATCTTGCCGCCGAGGTGCAGGAGGAAGGTCCGGTCGGAGACCTTCCGCACGTCCACGCCGTCCAGCGCCGTCAACGCGTCGACCACCTGGTCGGCGTGGCTGGCGTCAGCGGTGTCGCAGGTCAGGTCGACGAGCACGTGGGTCGGGTCGGAGTCCACCACGTCGAGCGCGGTGACGATCGCCCCGGCCTCACCCACGGAGGTGGTCAGCCGGCCGATCGAGGACGCGTCCGCCGGCACGGCGATCCGAATCGTGATCGAGAATCCGGCACTTGGAAGTCGGGTGATGGCCACGGGGTCCCTCCGTCGACGCTGAACGGCTGCCCCGCATTTCTACTCGCCCCGGCGGGCCCCTCCGGCATCCGCCCCCACTTTTGTGGCCCGTTCGAGCGGGCATATAGCGGGTGCGTTCCGCGTTGGCACATGTCAGGATTGCTCGGTACGTGACAGAACGGACAGGAGACCGGCTTGCACAACCAGGAGACCCTTCTTCCCTACGAGGACGACGAGCTCGACGCCACCACCGGTGAGTTCGAGCTGTCGGAGCGGCAGGCGCTGCGGCGGGTCCCCGGCCTCTCCACCGAGCTCGCGGACATCACCGAGGTCGAATACCGCCAGCTGCGTCTGGAGCGCGTGGTCCTCGTCGGCGTCTGGACCGAGGGCTCGCAGAGCGACGCCGAGAACTCCCTCACCGAGCTGGCCGCGCTGGCGGAGACCGCCGGCTCGCAGGTGCTCGAGGGGCTGATCCAGCGGCGCAACCGCCCCGACCCCGCCACCTACGTCGGCCGGGGCAAGGTCGACGACCTCGGCTCGGTGGTGCTCTCCACCGGCGCCGACACGGTGATCTGCGACGGTGAACTGTCGCCGTCCCAGCTGCGCAACCTGGAGCAGCGCACCAAGGTCAAGGTGGTCGACCGCACCGCGCTGATCCTCGACATCTTCGCCCAGCACGCCAAGAGCAAGGAGGGCAAGGCGCAGGTCGAGCTGGCCCAGCTCGAATACCTGCTGCCGCGCCTGCGCGGTTGGGGTGAGACCCTCTCTCGGCAGACCGGTGGTAGCGGTCGTGGCGGCGGCGCCGGCGGCGGCGTGGGTCTGCGCGGCCCCGGTGAGACGAAGCTGGAGACCGACCGGCGTCGGATCCGCCACCGCATCTCCCGGCTGCGCCGGGAGATCAAGGGCATGCGGACCGTACGCCAGACCAAGCGCGCCAGGCGTTCCCGCAACGCCGTGCCGGCCGTGGCCATCGCCGGCTACACCAACGCCGGCAAGTCGAGCCTGCTCAACCGGCTCACCGGGGCGGGCGTGCTGGTGGAGAACGCGCTCTTCGCCACCCTCGACCCGACCACCCGCAAGGCCACCACGGCCGACGGGCGGCTCTACACCCTCTCCGACACGGTCGGGTTCGTCCGGCACCTGCCCCACCAGATCGTCGAGGCGTTCCGCTCGACCCTGGAGGAGGTCGCCGAGGCCGACCTGGTGGTGCACGTCGTCGACGGCACCCACCCGGACCCGGAGGAGCAGGTCCGGGCGGTCCACGAGGTGCTCGCCGAGGTGGGCGCCGACCGGCTGCCCGAGCTGCTGGTGGTCAACAAGACCGACGCGGCCGACGAGGAGACGCTGCTGCGGCTCAAGCGGCTCTGGCCGGAGGCGGTCTTCGTCTCCGCGCACTCGGGTCGCGGGATCGACGGGCTGCGCGAGGCCGTCGAGGCGCGGCTGCCCCGCCCGGCCGTGGATATCCGCGCGGTGCTGCCGTACGACCGGGGCGACCTGGTGGCCCGGGTGCACCGTCAGGGCGAGGTGCTGAGCACCTCCCACCTGCCGGAGGGCACCCTGGTGCACGTGCGGGTCGGTGAGGCGCTCGCCGCCGAGTTGGCGCCGTTCCGGGCGGACGAGGACCAGGCGGTCGCGGGCGCCCGGTGACGCCCTCCCGGCGTCACGCGTCGGAAACGCCCGGCATGCGACACTGATTCAATGCGCCGCGCTGTTTCTTCGGTCACGGTCGCCCTCGGCTTGCTGGGGGCGACCGTGGCGTGTACCGGAGTCGCCCTGGCGGCGGCGCCCGCCTCGGCCGCGTCCCCACTCGCGGCAGCTCCCGGCAAGAAGCGGTGCACGGTCACCGACGAGCGGCTGCGGGAGCTGTCGGGCCTGGTGGCCACCAAGAGCGGCTACATCGTGATCAACGACGGCACCGACGTGGAGAGCCGCAAGCGGATCTTCTTCCTCGACACCAAGTGCGGGATCGCGAAGGAGCCGGTCCGCTACTCGGGTCAGGGGCCGTTCGACACCGAGGACCTGGCGCTCTCCCCGGACGGCACGACGATCTGGATCGCCGACACCGGTGACAACGTCACCAGCCGGGAGCGTCGCCCGCGGGTGGCGCTGTGGAGCATGCCGGTCAATGGGTCGAAGCGGCCGGTGCTGCACCGGCTCTCCTACCCGGAGGGCAAGCCGCACGACGCCGAGGCGCTGCTGATCGGCGACGACGGCAACCCGTTGATCATCACCAAGGTGATGTCCGGCAAGGCCCAGATCTTCACCCCCGCCGAGAAGATGAAGAGCGGGGACACCCCGGCCGTGCCGATGAAACAGGTCGGCGAGATCAGCCTGCCGGAGACGGACACGGACAACCGGCTCGGCGCCCCCGGCCGCGTCGCGATCACCGGCGCGGCCCGGTCCCCCGACGGCTCCCGGGTGGTGGTGCGCACCTACGCCGACGCCTTCGAGTACGACGTGACCGACGGCAACGTCGTGGCGGCCCTGACCGGCGGCAAGCCCCGGGTGACGGCGCTCGCCGACCCGTTCGGTGAGGCGATCACCTACAGCCCCGACGGCAAGACCTTCCTGACCGTCTCCGACGGCGGCCAGCTCGACGAGGACGCGCCGATCGACATCCTCGGCTACACACCCTCCGCGGAGGGCGCGAAGCCGGTGGCCGGCGGTGGCGGCGCGCCGAAGAAGGCCGGCCAGTCCTGGGTCGACGGCCTGAGCCTGAGCGACATCACGTACCTGATCGCGGCCGTGGGGGTGATCGGTGCGCTGATGGTGGCGGCGGGTGTCTTCGGCATCCTCCGGTCCCGGCGCAAGCCGGCGCCCCCCCGCGACGACGACGGTGCCGACCGCGACGACGTCCCCGCCGACGACCGGCGTGGGCCGGCGGACGACGGCTTCCTTCCGCCGGGCGACCGGGGCCGGGGCGGCGTCTACGGCGGTGCGCCGGCGGCCGGGGTCTACGGCGGCCCGGCCGGTGGGCGCGGCGGTCCCGCGCCGGCCGGCGGGGGACCCGGTGGCGCCCGCCCGGCCGGTGGGGGCGTCTACGGTGGCGCCCGTCCGGCTGCCGGCGGCGGGGTCTACGGCGGCGGTCGCCCGCCTGTGGACGGGCCGCCCAGCCTGGGCGGTCCGCCGCCAGGCGGCGGTGGTCGCCAGGGTGGTGGCGGTGGCCGTCAGGGTGGTGGCCGTCAGGGTGGCGGCGGTGGCCGTCAGGGCGGTGGCGGGCGTCAGGGTGGTGGCGGACGCCAGGGTGGCGGTGGTCGCCAGGGCGACGGTCGTCCCGGTGGCGGTGTCTACGGGGGCGGCGGGCAGCCGGGCGGTGGCGTCTACGGCGGTGGCCGGGCGGAGCCGCCGCGTCGGGGCGACGAATCGGACCCCCGTGGCCAGCGGCCGGTCCGCCGGCGCGACGACGGCCCCGACGACGGTCGCGGTTACGGTCACGTGCCCGGTGGTGGCCGGGGCTACCGGGGCGACCGCTACTGAGGCTCTGGGCCTGCCGGAGACGGCAACGGACGCTCAGAGCCCGCAATCGAGCGGCACGGCGCCCGGGTGACCGCCGACGGCGGCCACCCGGCGCGGTGGCGGATCAGATGCGACGCAGCACCGCGACGACCCGGCCCATGATCGTGGCGTCGTCGCCGGGGATCGGGTCGAAGGCCGGGTTCTGCGGCATGAGCCAGACGTGCCCGTCGCGGCGGCGGTAGGTCTTCACGGTCGCCTCGCCGTCGAGCATGGCGGCGACGATGTCGCCGGCCTCGGCGGTCGGCTGCTGCCGGACCACGACCCAGTCGCCGTCGCAGATCGCCGCGTCCAGCATCGAGTCGCCCTTGACCTGGAGCATGAAGACCTCGCCCTCACCCACCAGCTCGCGGGGGAGGGGGAAGATGTCCTCCACGGCCTGCTCGGCCAAGATCGGGCCACCGGCCGCGATCCGGCCCAGCATCGGCACGTAGGCCGGGGCGGGACGCTGCGAGCGGGCCAGCTCGTCGTCGACCTCGGCGGGCGCCCGGACGTCCACGGCGCGCGGCCGGTTGGGGTCGCGGCGCAGGAAGCCCTTCTTCTCCAGCTCCTTGAGCTGGTAGGCGACGCTGGACGGCGAGACCAGGCCGACGGCCTCGCCGATCTCGCGCACGCTCGGCGGGTAGCCGTGCCGCTCGACCCAGCTGCGGATGAACTCCAGGATCCGGCGCTGCCGGGCGGTGAGATCCACCGTCGCGGGGTCGGGGAAGGCACTGACCACCGGGGTGACCGGGCGCACGGCGGGCTGCCCGGTCCGGCTGCGCGCGGCGCCCCGGCGTCGGGTGGCCGGCGGTCCCGCCTCGGTGATCTGCTGCGGGCTCTTCGGCCGGCTGGCCCGATCCTCGGTCACGTCCGTCCTCCCTGGTCGGCGCTGGGTGCCTTGGCGGCTCGTGGTGCGTGCGGGGGTGCTGGTGTGCGG
Source organism: Micromonospora sp. DT46 (assembly GCF_049841735.1). Classification (NCBI taxonomy): domain Bacteria; kingdom Bacillati; phylum Actinomycetota; class Actinomycetes; order Micromonosporales; family Micromonosporaceae; genus Micromonospora; species Micromonospora sp. DT46. The sequence goes on from NZ_JBNCKW010000010.1 coordinate 137,786, forward strand.
TGATGCTGGTGCGTGCGGTGGTGCGAGGTGACCGGTGGACGGAGGATTCCGCGCCCGGTTGTTCAAGACCGTATAGGTGAGATCGGTCATTTTCAAACATCTGTACGACCTTGCTCGGCGTGTCGGGGTGAAAACCGCTCCGCTCGTACTCGTGTTCTGATAAATGGTACGCCGGGTCGAACGGGTGTTCGACTTTCGTCCGATCGTCGGCCGTTTCGCACCGGCCGGACCGGTAACCCGCGGGGGCGTCGGACGGTTGGTCCTGCGGCGGGTTGCGGTGCCGGTCGATCCCGGAGTCGGGTGACGCGCCGGACACGCCGGCCAACTTGACCTCCGATCCGCAGCGGCCTACGGTCAACCCCTAGATGTAGTAGTCACACGGGCGTAAGTCGCCTACAGGTTGGGTTCGACTACCCACCGCACTCCGGCACCGTCGACACGGCGAAGACCATCGGCAGATGGCTCCGTCGCGCTGACGCGTGCCCGGCGAGTGGTCGGCGGGCCCGCGATCGACGAAGGAGGTCGGGTGCGATGCGGTGTCCGTACTGCCGGCACGCCGACTCCCGGGTGGTCGACTCGCGGGAGGCCGACGACGGCCAGTTGATCCGCCGGCGGCGATCCTGCCCGGAGTGCGGCAAGCGGTTCACCACAGTCGAGGAGGCGGTCCTCGCGGTCGTCAAGCGCAGCGGGGTGACCGAGCCGTTCAGCCGTACGAAGATCGTCGGCGGGGTGCGCAAGGCGTGCCAGGGCCGGCCCGTGGACGACGACTCGCTCGCGCTGCTCGCGCAGAAGGTCGAGGAGACCGTCCGGGCCAAGGGGGCCGCCGAGATCCCCAGCCACGAGGTGGGGCTGGCCATCCTGGGCCCGCTACGGGACCTGGACGAGGTCGCCTACATGCGGTTCGCCAGCGTCTACCGGTCGTTCGACTCGCTCGCCGACTTCGAGCGCGAGATCGAGACGCTGCGAGCCGCCGCGCGCGCCCGGGAGGGCGCCGGGGCCGACGCGGCCGAGGCCGCCGGCCGTACCAGTTGAATTCTTCGCAGTTTGTTGACAGTCGGATCGGGCGGCGGGTGGCCGTGCGGACGAGGGGGCGGATGAGATGTCGGGGGACGGTGTGACAACCAGCAGGGCACGCAACAAGGCCGGCGCGGGGCTCAAGATCGAGCGGGTCTGGACGACCGAGGGGGTGCACCCCTACGACGAGGTCGCCTGGGAGCGCCGCGACATCGTCATGACCAACTGGCGGGACGGCTCGGTCAACTTCGAGCAGCGCGGCGTCGAGTTCCCGGAGTCGTGGAGCGTCAACGCGGCGAACATCGTGACCACCAAGTACTTCCGGGGCGCCGTGGGCACCCCGGAGCGGGAGTGGTCGCTGCGGCAGTTGATCGACCGGGTGGTCACCACCTACCGCACGGCGGGTGAGGAGTACGGCTACTTCGCCGGCCCGGCCGACGCCGAGATCTTCGCCCACGAGCTGACCTGGATGCTGCTGCACCAGGTGTTCAGCTTCAACTCGCCCGTCTGGTTCAACGTCGGCACGCCCTCGCCGCAGCAGGTCAGCGCCTGCTTCATCCTGGCCGTCGACGACTCGATGGACTCCATCCTGGACTGGTACAAGGAGGAGGGGCTGATCTTCAAGGGTGGCTCCGGCTCCGGCGTGAACCTGTCCCGGATCCGTTCCTCCCGCGAGCTGCTCTCCTCCGGCGGCAACGCCTCCGGCCCGGTCAGCTTCATGCGCGGCGCGGACGCCTCCGCCGGCACCATCAAGTCCGGCGGCGCCACCCGGCGCGCGGCGAAGATGGTCATCCTCGACGTGGACCACCCGGACATCCAGGAGTTCGTGGTCACCAAGGCGCGCGAGGAGGACAAGATCCGCGCGCTGCGCGACGCCGGGTTCGACATGGACCTCGGCGGCGCCGACATCGTCAGCGTGCAGTACCAGAACGCCAACAACTCCGTCCGGGTCTCCGACGAGTTCATGACCGCCGTGGAGAACGGCGGCGGCTTCGACCTGCGCGGCCGGCTCGACGGCGCGGTCATCGAGACCATCGACGCCAAGAACCTGTTCCGCACCATCTCCCACGCCGCCTGGGAGTGCGCCGACCCCGGCCTCCAGTACGACGACACCATCAACGACTGGCACACCTGCCCGGAGACCGGGCGGATCACCGCGTCGAACCCGTGCTCGGAGTACCTGCACCTGGACAACTCCTCGTGCAACCTGGCCTCGCTCAACCTGATGAAGTTCCTCCGCGCCGACGGCGGCTTCGAGGTGGAGAAGTTCGTCCGGTCCGTCGAGTTCGTCATCACCGCGATGGACATCTCGATCTGCTTCGCCGACTTCCCGACCGAGAAGATCGGCGAGACCACCCGCGCCTACCGGCAGCTCGGCATCGGCTACGCCAACCTCGGCGCCCTGCTGATGGCCTCCGGCCTGCCCTACGACTCGGAGCAGGGCGGCTCGGTCGCCGCGGCGATCACCTCGCTGATGACCGGCACCGCGTACCGCCGCTCGGCCGAGCTGGCCGGCGTCGTCGGCGCGTACGACGGCTACGCCCGCAACGCCGAGCCGCACAAGCGGGTCATGCGCAAGCACGCCGCCGCCAACGACGAGATCAAGCCCTCGGGCACGGTGGCCACCGCGATCGTCCGTGAGGCGACGAAGCAGTGGACCCAGGGCAACAAGATCGGTGACAAGTTCGGCTGGCGCAACTCCCAGGCCAGCGTGCTCGCGCCGACCGGCACCATCGGCCTGATGATGGACTGCGACACCACCGGCGTGGAGCCGGACCTGGCGCTGGTCAAGTTCAAGAAGCTGGTCGGCGGCGGCTCGATGCAGATCGTCAACCAGACGGTGCCGCGCGCCCTGCGCAGCCTCGGCTACCCCGAGGAGCAGGTCGAGGCGATCGTGGAGCACATCGCCGACCACGGCCACGTGGTCGACGCCCCGGGCCTCAAGCCGGAGCACTACCCGGTCTTCGACTGCGCGATGGGCGAGCGGTCCATCGCCCCGATGGGCCACGTGCGGATGATGGCGGCCGTCCAGCCGTTCATCTCCGGCGCCATCTCCAAGACGGTCAACATGCCGGAGCAGGCCACCGTCGAGGACGTCGAGAAGATCTACTTCGAGGGCTGGAAGCTCGGCCTCAAGGCGCTGGCGATCTACCGCGACAACTGCAAGGTCGGCCAGCCCCTGTCGGTCGCCAAGCCGAACAAGGCCGCCGCGACCATCCAGGCCCCGGCCGCCGAGGTGGAGAAGGTCGTCGAGAAGGTCGTCGAGTACCGCCCGGTGCGCAAGCGGCTGCCGAAGAAGCGTCCGTCCCAGACGGTCAGCTTCTCCGTCGGCGGCGCCGAGGGCTACCTCACCGCGTCGTCCTACCCGGACGACGGCCTCGGCGAGGTCTTCCTCAAGATGTCGAAGCAGGGCTCGACCCTGGCCGGCGTGATGGACGCCTTCTCGGTGGCCATCTCCATCGGTCTCCAGTACGGCGTCCCGCTGGAGACGTACGTCAGCAAGTTCACCAACATGCGCTTCGAGCCGGCCGGCATGACCGACGACCCGGACGTGCGGATGGCCGCCTCGGTGATGGACTACATCTTCCGTCGCCTGGCGCTGGACTTCCTGCCGTACGAGCGCCGCGCGGAACTGGGCATCTTCACCGCCAGCGAGCGGGCCGCCCAGCTCCGGGCCGAGGCGGAGGCGGAGGCGAGCGGTGCGGACCTCACCGCGATGGCCGCCTCCGCCCCGGTCGAGGCGCCGACCGAGCCGAAGACCGGCCCGATCGCCCAGCCGGCGCAGGAGACCGCCGACGTCGCCGCCGCCAAGCCGGCGCCGTCGGTCGGTTCCAGCACCGAACTGCTGGAGGCCGTGATCGGCAAGGCCGCCGACGCGCCGCTCTGCTTCACCTGCGGTACGAAGATGCGCCCGGCCGGTAGCTGCTACGTCTGCGAGGGCTGCGGCTCCACCAGCGGCTGCAGCTGACGTACGAGTGACAAGGTGGGCCGGTGGACATCCGCCGGCCCACCTTGCTTGCTCCGCGACAAGCAGGCCCAGCCATAAGGCCGACGCGTCGGCGGCACGGCGTTAGCATCGAGTCCCATGATCGTATGGATCAATGGCACCCACGGCGCAGGCAAGACAACGACCAGTGCCCTCGTGCAGCAACTGATCCCGGACTCGCGGGTGTTCGACGCCGAGAAGGTCGGCGAAACACTCATGGACATCACGCCGGGGCTGCCCGAAACGGACAATTTCCAGCACTGGCCGCCGTGGCGGCAGTTGGTCGTCGAGACCGCTCGACGCGTCCTCGACTACACCGGCGGCACTCTGGTGGTGCCCATGACTGTCCTGGTCGAGCAGTACTGGCGTGAGATCAGCGCTGGCCTCGCCCAACATGCCATCCCGGTGAGGCACTTCGTGCTCCATGCCGACCGCGACACACTTCGCGGGCGCATCGAGGGGGAACATCCCGTCCCTTCACCATTTCGTCTCAGGTACCTCGATGCCTATTCGGAGGCGGCCCGCACGTGGTTGCACGCCGAGGCCGAGGTCGTCGACACCACGCACCTCACCCCCGCACAGGCCGCCCTACACATCGCAGTGGCCGTGGGGAGTGAGAGTTGAGCGTGATCGAGGGCGCGCCGGTGTCGTTGTGCGTCCACACGTGGTCCTACCTGGCGTGGCGGCCGAGGACCTGACACGTATGCCCGCTGGGCTGTTGCACCGGCATTTCCTGGGGGTGGCTCCGGTCGTGAGGCATCGACTGCGATCATCGGAGCATGACGATTGCCGAGAGCTACGTCGAGTTCGCCACCCGGGAGGCGCGCGGCGTGTCGCCGGCGTACGAGCGCCTGTCCCTCGCCGTCTCCCGCGACGACGAACTGCTCGCCCTGCTCGGTGCGCTCCCGCGAGGAAAGCGGCAGCCGAACCTGCTGTTCGGCGTCGTACGACTGCTCGGCGGGCCGGTCGACGACCCGGCGGCCTTCCGCGACTTCGCGCTGGCGAACTGGCCGGCGATCGAGGCGGAACTGCGCACCCGCGCGACCCAGACGAACGAGCCCGGCCGGTGTGCCGTACTGCTGCCCGTGCTCGCCGCGTTGCCGCAGCCGCTGGCGTTGCTGGAGGTCGGCGCGTCCGCCGGGCTCTGCCTCTACCCCGACCGGTACGCCTACCGCTACGGCGACCACGCGCTCGGCGCGGGCGAACCGGTCCTCGGTTGCGCGGCGACCGGCCTGGCCCCGCCGGACCGGTTACCGGAGGTGGTGTGGCGGGCCGGCCTGGACCTCAATCCGCTGCGGGTGACCGAGCCGGCGGACGTGGCCTGGCTCGACGCCCTCATCTGGCCGGAGCACACGCACCGCCGCGCCCGGCTGCGGGCCGCCGCGGCCGTCGCCGCGTCCGACCCGCCGCTGCTCGTGCGCGGCGACCTGGTGGACGACCTGCCCGCGCTGGCCGCGCGGGCGCCGGCGGGCGCGACGCTGGTGGTGTTCCACACCTCCGTGCTCTACCAGGTGCCGGCGCCGCGCCGGGCGGCGTTCGCCGACGCGGTACGCGGCCTGCCCGGCCACTGGATCTCCAACGAGTCCCCGGACGTGCTGCCCCACGACGCGTTGCCGGAGCCGCCGGACGAGGCGCTGTACAACGTGCTCGCGCTGGACGGCCGACCACTCGCATGGACGAGCCCGCACGGGCAGGCGATGACCTGGTTCGGGTGACCCGACGGGCTGCCGTGCCGTGCGCCGGCACGGCAGCCCGCGTACGTCACTGCTGCTTCTGCTGGCAGGGCACGCAGAAGCGGGCGTGCGGTAGCACCTCCAGGCGCTCCCGGGGGATCGCGGCGGAGCAGCGCTCGCAGATGCCGTAGCGGCCCTCGGCGAGGCGGCGCAGCGCCCCGCTGACCTGCTCGATGCTCCGCCGGGTGGCGGCGATCAGCGCGCTCTGGGTGTGCGCCTCGCCCGGGTCGCCGGTGTCGGCGGTGAGCTGCGTCAGCCGGACGGTCTGCGCCTCGAAGTCGTTGGTCAGTGTCGTACGCAGGTCGTCGAGCCACTTCTGCTCGCTGGACTGGGTGGGCGTGGTCATGGCGTAGCTCCTCGGGAAAAAGAAAAAAGGCCGAAGCTGGATAGCTTCGCCCTGGTGGCCGTTCGCAAGAGTTGCAATCGGTTCACGGAGGGCCACGTCCGGCGGGGCTCGGCAGTCGGGAGGCGACCGAGCCGGCGCACGACGGCGCGACCGCGGATCGCACCACCCGGGTCGCCACGTTCACCCGCAGGGCGCACCGGCAGACAGCAGCGGGCGCCGCCGTCACCACGACGGCGGTGCTGATCTGCTGACCGGTCGAACACATGCAGCCACCATAGGCCGGGCGGGGCGGAAAGCCAACGTGCTTCCGTGCGCACGGGGGACGGCCCGGTGCCCGGGGCCACCCGGCGCAGCGTGCGACCCGATCGGCCGGCGTCGGGTTCCGCCCGGAGCCAGGGCTGGCATCGACCGGTCAGGCCGCCGGCATGTCCCGCATCCGCCGCAGCGGGGAGAGGACGACGAAGAGCGCGGCGCTCCACGTGCCGAGGACGCAGATCCACAGCGCCGGCCGCAGCCCGAGCTGGCTGGCGAGCGCGCCGCCGGTGAGCGCGCCGAGCGGGATCACGCCGAAACAGACCCAGAGGAACGCCGCGTTCACCCGGCCCAGCAGGGCGGGCGGTGTGATCCGCTGCCGGTACGTCAGGGTGGCCACGTTGTAGAGCACCGCGTTGGCGGAGAACGCGGCCAGGCCGATGCCGTAGAGCAGCATCCCCCAGCCGGGCCGAGCCAGGGGCATGAGCAGGTAGAGCGGGCCCGGGGCGGCCATCGCCACCCAGATCACCCGGGCCGAGCCGAGCCACGCGGTCAACCGGCCGGCGAACGCGCCGACCACGAGGCCGCCCACCGCGCTGACCGAGAAGACGAGCCCGACCAGCGCCGGCGTGGCGTGCAGCTCCTCGAGCAGGAAGACCACCTCGATGGAGCCGGACGCCATGACGAAGAAGTTCGAGGCGGTGGTGCAGGCGAGGATGCTGCGCAGGATCGGCTGGCGGCGGATGAAGCCCAGCCCTTCGGTCATCTCCACCCGCAGCGGCACCCGGTCGCGCCGGGGCGCGGGCTCGCTCGGGGCCTCCCGGATCAGCAGCAGGGTCAACCCGCTCACGGCGAAGGCGAGGCCGGTGACGACGAAGGTCCTCGCGGCGCCGACGAGCCCGACGAGCACGCCGCCGATCGTCGGACCGACGAGCTCGGCGGAATCCTGGCTGACGGTGAGCTTCGCGTTGGCGTCCACGAGCCGGTCCGGCGGCACCAGCCTCGGCAGCATGCTCTTGTGGGCCACGGTGAACAGGACGGTGAGCACGCCGGAGATCCCGACCACCGCGTACAGGAAGCCGAGGGTGAGCAGGTCGGCCAGGGCGACCACCGGCACCGACAGCAGCAACACCGCGCGGCCCAGGTCGCAGGCGACCATCAGCCGCCGCTGGTCGACCCGGTCGGCGAGGATCCCGGCGGGCAGGGAGAAGATCAGGTACGGCAGCCAGGCGAGCGCCGTCAGCAGCGCGACCTGGAAGACGCTGGCGTCGAGCGTGCCGACGGCGAGCAGCGGAACCGCCACGTTGGAGACCCGGGTGCCCAGCTCGCTGACCGTCTGCCCGGCCAGGAGCAGCCCGAAGTTGCGGCTGCGCAGCAGCGAGGGCCGTCTCGGGGCGGCACCCCCGACAGGTGTGGTCGCCTGCTGCGTCACGTCGGCTCCCCGGCCCGCGTCAGCGAACGCCGTGCTGGCGTCGGCGACGCCCCGGGGGTTGACGCGCGTCGCGGGCGCCCGGCCCGGCGATGGTCCATCGGGTCAGCCTGCCGGCCCCGCCCGGACCGACGCCACCGGTTAACGGCCGGCGCCACCGGCGTGGTGTTCACCCAGGGCACCGACACGCTGGCCGAGTCGGCGTTCCTCGCCGATCTGGCTCGGCGCCCCGTCCCGGCCCCCGAGCCGGTCCGTGCCGACGCGTCGACCGGCCTGGAACAGGGGCGACGAACGCGTGTCTAGACTGCGCCGGTGACCGGAGAGCGGCGACCGCTGGCGGACCGGCCGCTGACCGAGCCCCACCCGTCCCGGCTGCCGCCGGAGCACCCGGAACGGGAGCGGATCCTGGCCGCGCACGCCGCAGCCCTGACCGCCGGCGAGGCCGGCTACCTTGACCCGACCAGTGGCCTCTTCGTGCTCAGCGCGGGTTTCCTGGCCCGGCGCGGCACCTGCTGCGGTCGCGGCTGCCGGCACTGCCCGTACGTCGACGACTGACACGGCAGAACGGCAAGCTGATCTACCGACAACCCGGCACTCACCGGTGGACCGAGACTGAGGAGATCTCGCCAACCTTCGCGGGCAACTGACACGCCTCGGCGATCAATCGGGCCGTGGGGTCCAGGCCACGGCCCAGTGCGGTGCCGTTTATGTGCACGTGCTGCTGCAGGACCGGTCCCGCTTCGAAGAAGCTGCCGGGGTGTACGACGATGCCGTGCCGGCTGAGTCGTGTACAGACCGAATGCTCGTCGGGAACGGGCAGCCAGATGTGCGGTCCGTCAGTCGTTTCAACGTCGAACCCGTAGCTGGCGAGGGCCTGGCTGAATGCGGCATGTCGCCGTCTGCACTCGATGACGAATTTACTCGTGTGGCGTTTCGCTCTGGCGTCGGTCAATTGGAATGCCAACGCGAGCTGGAGAATTCGACTGACCCATCGAGATGAGTAGGTGAGCCGCATCCACATCATTTCGATGTATTCCGGGCCGCCGCCGACCACGGCGACGCGCAGGTCCGCGCCGAAGAAGAAGTTGTAACTCTGCATGTGGACGACCCGGCTCGGCAGGTGGTTCGCCAGGGACCGCTGTCGAGACCGCATCAGCGGGGTCAGTGACAGCTCAAAGATCGGAAACGACTCGTCGCGGAGCAGCGCCGCAGCGGCCTCGATCCAGTTGTCGTCCACGGTCCGGCCCGAGGGGGCGCTCCCATTCGGCTGGTAGATCATCGCGGCCGGCTTGCTGATCAACGCCACCCGCAACTGGTCCAGGTCGGGGCCGTTCGCCTGGTACCGGATCGGGACGGCGGTGGCGCCGATGGACTCAAGGATGTCGAGCACCCGCGCCTGGCTGGGCGACTCGATGATCACCCGGTCGCCGGGGCGAGCCACCGAGGTGAGCGCCAGTTCGAGGGCGTCAATGGGGCCGTGGGTGGCGAGGAAGTGATTGGTCTCGGACGGCCAGTACGGCCGGACGGATGCCGCCAGCTCGGGCGTGATGGGATCGGCAAAGGTGTTGTGCAGGGCGGGGCTGCCGAGCGCGTACTCAAGAGCCGGAGCCAGATCCGGCGGCGTCAGGTCGTCGCTGCGCAGGTTTCCCAGGTCGATCGGCATCGTTGACGACGTGCGGACCATGCTGTCGAACCGTCGGGCCCGCGGGGGTTGCGGTGGCCCCAGGACGAAGGTGCCACCCCGACGCCGGGTCTCAATCACGTACCGCAGGCTGAGGGTCTTCCATGCCTGCGCCACGGCCGATCGGCTCATCCCCAACTGGGTCGCCAGATCCCGCACCGTGGGCAGCTGGGACTGTGCCGGCAGTTCGCCCGAGGCGATCATGTCGATGATCGCGCGAGCCAGCGCGTTGGCGGTACGCAGCGTGAGCTGTGACTGAATGAGCCGCAGGCATTCCTCGCTGTCCAGCGGCGCCGGTGGTGTCACGGTTTGTGTCCTTTGATGACGGTGTGCGCCAGAAGTGATTCGGGCGAAGGGGCATGCCGGTGCTGACTGTAGTGCCTCAGGTGGGGGTCGAACCGGGGCGTAGCGCTCGCCCGCTGTGGGTCCTTCCGGGGGCAGAGGCGGGTCGGAGTCAGCCGAGGAACATGTCGTGGCTGGTCAAACAACCCGCCGGCTAATATGTCCATGGACATTTCTCTGTTGACCAGAACATAACCCGAACTTAGCTTCATGTGCGTTGACCTCGCACTTCGGGGTTCCTGCTGCGGAGTCCAGCCACCCTGGCAGCCGCCGCCTGAGTCGCGCCGCATTCAACGAAAGCCGCATACCACTCATTCAGCTCAGAGGACGTGTGCCAGTGAAAACCCCTCGACGCCTCGTGGCCGTTGTCGCGCTTGCCGCGCTCGCCGGGATGGCCGGCTGCACCAAGATCGCCGACGACAAGCCCAACGCTCCGACCTCTTCGACCGAGGTCACGGACGGCGGGACGCTCACCATCGCCGCTGCCAGCGCCCCCGTGGACTGGAACCCGCTGTCGGCCGCCGGTGACACCACCGGCCAGCGCCAGCAGCAGTGGCCGTTCTATCCACACCCGTTCCTGACCAACCCGGACACCACCGTGGTGCTCAACAAGGCACTCCTGGAATCGGGAGAGGTGGTCAGCACCGACCCGATGAAGGTCGAATACAAGATCCAACCGAAGGCCGTCTGGTCCGATGGCACACCCATCACCGGCAAGGACTTCGAGTACACGCAGGCCGTGCAGGACCCGAAGAAGTGCGCCGAGTGCAAGGCCGCCTTCACCGAGGGCTACTCGCTGATCACGTCCGTCGACACCAGCGCGGACGGCAAGACGGTGACGATGACCTACTCGCAGCCGTTCGCCCAGTGGCAGGCGCTGTTCAACTACATCCTGCCGGCGCACGTGGCCGCGTCGTACGGGAACCTGGCGACCTCGTTCAACGACGGTTTCGGCAAGAACGTGCCGAAGTTCTCGGGCGGCCCGTACCTGGTGAAGGAATACCAGGACGGCGTTTCGATGACGATGGTCAAGAACCCCAAGTGGTACGGCGACCCGGTGCACCTGGACACCATCAACACCCGCTACATCGCCGGTCAGGGCGCACAGATCACCGCGCTGCAGAACGGTGAGATCGACCTCGCGTACCAGAACCCGACGGTCGACACCGTCAACCAGGTGAGGGCCATGAACAACATGACCGTCCTGCTCGGTTCGACGCTCACCTACTTCCACCTCGGCATGAAGACCACCGGCGACGTGATGAGCGACCCGGCGCTACGCAAGGCCATTTCCACCGGGCTCAACCTGGACGATATGCGCAAGCGCACCGTGGGCCAGTTCGCCCCGGATCAGCCGACCTCGAAGAGCAGTGTGTACGTGCCCGGGCAGAAGGTGGGTGGCATCCCCGCCTACCGCGAGAACACCGAAGAGCTCAACATCGGCAAGGGTGACACCAAGGCTGCTCTCGATATCCTTGAGAAGGCTGGATACAAGATCACCGACGGCAAGCTGATCCTCCCGGACGGCAAGCCGCTGCGTGACCTGAAGATGCTGACCCTGTCCACCGATGTCCTTCGCATGGAACTCGCGCAGATCACCCAGTCGCAGCTCAAGCCGCTGGGCATCACCGTGACCATCGACGCCGCCGACGGCGCCCGCTACTCTCCCGCGCTGCGGGCGGGCAGCTTCGACATCATGGCCACCGGCACCGCCCTCGACCTGGGCTCGCTCTCCCTCCAGCAGTGGTACGGCACCAAGGCCGCCCGCTCGTTCGGCTACTCGTCGCCGGAGGCGGATCGACTCTTCGCGGCAGCCGCGACGGAGCTGGACCCGCAGAAGCAGATCGATCTGATGAATGAGATCGACCGGACGCTCATGTCCGACGGTGTGGTGCTGCCGCTGTTCGCCAGTCCGCAGATGGCCGCGTATCCCAGCAAGTTCGGCAACATCTTCATCAATCCCAGCAAGTACGGAACCACGATGAATATCGAGCAGTGGGGACTTCGTAAGTAGTTCTCTGCTCAGCGAGAGAGGAACCGGATGACGATCGACTTTGTGGTGGCGACCCCACACGACGCGATTGAGTTCAACGACGTCTACCGCAATACCACCGCAAGTGCCGGCTACATCGCCTGCAACAACATCTACAACCGGGTCGTGCTGAACGAGTGGTATGACATCAACCCGTTCCCGGATCTGGCGACGCACTGGGAGCAGTTGGACGGGTCGCGCCGGTGGCGCTTCCACCTGAACAAGGCCGCCCGGTGGCAGGACGGCACGCCGCTGACCGCGCACGACGTCGTGTACACCCACCTGCACGCCAAGGAGATGGGCTACACCGGCGGGCGGTTCATGAAGGACGTCGAGACGATCGTGGCGGTCAACGACCACACCGTCGACTACCACCTGCACACCGCCAACGCCGGATTCCTCGTCCTGCTGGGCAACTTCATCTTCACCCACATCCTGCCCCGGCACCTGTACGAGGGAACCGACTGGGCCACGAACCCGCACAACCTCAAGCCGGTGGGCTCCGGTCCGTTCCGACTGGCGGAGTGGATTCCGGGCGAGCACGTCATCATGGAAGCGGTCAAGAACCACTGGGGCCCGCAGCCGGAGATCGACCGGCTGATCCTGAAGATCGTCAAGGACCGCGACGAGTGCGTCCGGATGGTCGCCCGGGGTGAGGCGCACTACTTCCCGCAGGACACCCTGACCAAGGACCGGCTGCACCTGCTCGACGGGGCCACGGCCAACATCGAGCTGCTGAAGGACCCGGGGCCGGGCATGGCGCTGCTGGACTTCAACCACGGCCGCGAGATCTGGCAGGACAAGCGGGTGCGGGAAGCGGTCGCCCACGCGGTGAACCGGGCGGAGATCGCCGAACTCGGCGACCCCGGAGTGTCCCAGGCCTGGGACCACTACCTGCTCGGTTCGGTGGAGTGGTCGTTCAACCCGGACGCCAAGGCGCCGGCCCACGACGCCGAACGCGCGCGGGCGCTGCTGGACGAGGCGGGCATGAAGGCCGACGCGTCCGGCGTACGGGCCCGGTTGTCGCTGTTCTACATGGACAGCTTCCACGGCCACAAGCCGCTGGCCGAGCTGATCAAACGGCAGTTGGGCGCGATCGGCTTCGAGGTGAACTTCGAGGGCCTGTCGTCGGTGGACTGGGCGCGCCGGATCGGCCGCGAGCACGACTTCGACCTGATCATCGTCGGTGGCTCGATGGCACCGGACCCGGAGATCACCGCCCCGAAGTACTCCACCGGGGGCGAGAACAACATGGCCCAGCACCGCAACCCCGACGTGGACGCCGCCTACCTGGCCGCGCGCACCGCGGGCACGCTCGCCGAGCGTGGTGAGCACTACCGCCGGCTTCAGGAGATCTGGGCCCGGGACACCGAGTGGGTGCCGCTGTTCTGGTACGGCACCTACTTCGCCCGGAGCCGGGACTTCTTCGGCTGGTCCGACCAGGTTGGCTACTCGGTGCCGTGGTGGCACTGGGGCAGAATCCGCGCCGTCTAGGGACCCGGTACCCAACATGCAGATCTTCCCGAGGGAAGGAGGAGCGAGGCCATGCTTCGGCTGATCCTTAGACGGCTCGCCAGCGCCGTCCTGGTGTTGCTGCTCGCCTCCGTCGTGATCTTCACTGTGATCTCGGTCTCGGGAGACCCGTTGGCTGAGCTCCGGGACCGGCAGCCGCCGGTCCCGGAGTCGGTGATCACCGCTGAGGAAGAGCGCTTGGGGCTGAACAACCCCCTCCCCGTGCGCTACCTGAACTGGCTCGGCGGGGTGCTCACCGGAGACTTCGGCCCGTCGACCATCGCGACCCGGGACATCGGGGCCGAGTTGGGCACCCGGGTCGGCGTCACACTGCGGCTCGTGGTGCTGGCCATCGTGCTCGCACTCGTCCTCTCCCTGATCGCTGGCACGGTCTCGGCACTGCACCAGCGCCGCTGGCCGGACCTGATCATGACTCCCACCGCGTTCGTGCTTCTCGCGCTGCCGTCGTTCTGGCTGGCCGTGTTGTTCAAGCAGTGGGCGATCGGGCTGAACGACGCGACCGGCTATCAGCTCTTCTACACGGTGGGTGCGGTCTCCGTGCCACAACCGGAGGCGATAGGCGCCCGGATCGCGGACATCGCCGGGCACCTGGTGCTACCGACGCTGGTGCTGGCCCTGGTCCACTTCGCGACCTGGAGCCGCTACCAGCGTGCGGCGGTCGCCGAGGGACTGGCCGGCGACCACGTCCGGTTCGCCGTGCTCAAGGGCCTCAGCCGAGGACGGATCGTCAGGTCGTACGTGGTCCGTCCCGCGCTCATCCCGATCGTCACCATCGTCGCTTTGGACCTTCCGGTCGTCTTCTCCGGTGCGGTGATCACCGAGACGGTCTTCCAGTGGCGCGGAATGGGCGGTTTCCTGCTGGAGTCGATCGCGACCCGCGACACCAACGCCGTACTCGCGTGGTTGCTCATCGCCGCCACCGCCGTGGTCGTATTCAACCTGATCGCCGACATCCTGTACGGCCTTGTGGATCCTCGGGTGCGCTATGCAAAGTCCTGAGCTGGCCAACGATCTCGCGCCAACGGCCGGGACGTCGAAGATGGCCGTCACCTTCCGACGGTTCGTCCGGCACAAGGTGGGCATGGGTGCACTTGCCGTCCTGCTCATCGTCATCCTCGCGGCGGTCATCGTGCCGCCGCTGTGGCCCTACGACCACACCGACATCACCCCCGAACTGTCGCAGTCCCCGTCCCTGCAACACCCGATGGGCACGGACACCCTGGGCCGTGACCTGTTCGCGCTGGTGCTGCGGGGCATGCAGCAGTCGCTGCTCATCGCGGGCTCGGTCACGATCATCGCCTGTGTCATCGGCGTCGTCATGGGTGTCGCGGCCGGCTACTTCGGGCGGTTCGTCGACGCGGCCGTGATGCGCACGGTCGACCTCGTGCTCACCCTGCCCACCATCGCGCTCGCCGCGTTCCTGGGCTCGCTCGTCGCGGGTAAGGGCGTCTCCTGGCTCGGCCTGGCCATGGTCCTCGGCGCGCTGATGTGGACGTCGGTCGCCCGCCTCGTCCGAGGTGTCGTGCTCGGAATGCGCGAGTTGGCCTTCATCGACGCGGCCCGGGTGATGGGGGCGAGTCCGATCCGCATCATGTTCCGGCACCTGGTGCCCAACGCGTCAGACCACATCGTGGTGTCGGGAACGCTCATGTTCGGCGTGGCCATCCTCGCCGAGAGCAGCCTGTCCTTCCTCGGATTCGGTGTGCAGCCCCCGGACACCTCCCTGGGTTTGCTGGTCGCCAACGCACAGTCGGCGGTGCTGACCCGCCCGTGGCTGTTCTACTTCCCGGGTCTGCTGATCGTCACGATCGTGCTGTCGGTCAACTACGTCGGCGAGGGGTTGCGGGACGCCTTCAACCCGAAGTCCTCGCCCGCCAACCCGCTGGCGACACCTCGCCGGCTGCGCAGGCGCAAGCCGCATCCGGTGTCCGGCGATCCGGCACCATTGCAGAAGCCGCTGCTCAAGGTGTCGGACCTCTCCGTACGGTTCGGTGAACACATCGCGGTGGACGCCGTCAACCTGGAGGTCAGGCCGGGTGAGGTGGTGGCCCTCGTCGGTGAGTCCGGGTCCGGAAAGTCACTCACCGCGCTGTCCCTGGTGGGGCTGCTGCCCAGCAACGCGGTGGGCAGCGGGTCGATCAACTTCGACGGCGCCGAGCTCAGTGGTCTGAGCTTCGCGCAGTGGCGCGAATACCGGGGTCGGCGGATCGCGATGATTCTCCAGGACCCGTCGACCACCCTCAACCCGGTGCTCACCATCGGTGCCCAGTTCGCGGACTCGATGGCACTGGCTGGCACGGTCAAACGGGCCGAGGCGCGACGGCGCGCGATCGAGCTGATGGAGAGCGTGGCGATCAAGGACGCGGAGGCTCGGCTCGACCAATATCCGCACCAGCTTTCCGGCGGAATGCGCCAACGGATCGCGATCGCGTTGGCCATGGTGCACGATCCGGATCTCATCATCGCCGACGAGCCGACCACTGCCCTGGACGTCACCGTGCAGGCCCAGGTGATGGCGACGCTGGCGTTGGCCCGGGAACGTACCGGCGCGGCGATGCTCTTCATCACCCACGACCTGGCCCTCGTCGCCGGCATCGCGGACCGCGTCGCCGTGATGTACCAGGGCGAGATCGTCGAGCAGCGGGACGTCTTCGCCATCTTCGACAACCCGGAGTCGGACTACACCAGGAAGCTGCTGTCGTTGGCACCCCGGATCACCAGTCAGGCGGGGGAGGGGCAATGAGCGCGCAGACGCCCATCGGCGGGTCCGCCGAACTGTTGCGGGTCACGGACCTGGTGAAGCACTTCCGGGCTCCCAGGGCGGCCCGACGACGCGGGCAGGCCATCGTGCACGCCCTCTGCTCCGCCTCGTTCTCGGTCGGCCCGGCGGAGACGCTCGGCATCGTCGGGGAATCGGGGTCGGGTAAGACCACGCTGCTGCGGACCATCCTCGGGTTGCAGCAGCCGACCTCGGGTCAGGTGCTGTTCCTGGGCCAGGATGTCTCCCAGCGCAAGGGCGCCACCGCCCGCGCGTTGCAGCAGGAGATCTCGGTGGTGTTCCAGGACCCGTACACCTCGTTGGATCCTCGGATGACGGTGGCGGACCTGCTCGCGGAGCCGATGCGGATCCACCGGCTGCCGGTGGACGGCGCGCGGGCCCGGACGCTCCTCGACCAGGTACGCCTGCCCGCCGCCAGCCTGCGGAAGTTCCCGCACGAGTTCTCCGGCGGCCAGCGTCAGCGCATCGCCATCGCCCGCGCACTGGCCCTGAATCCGAAGCTGATCGTGCTCGACGAGCCGGTGTCGGCGCTGGACGTGTCGGTCCAGGCGGAGGTGTTGGGCCTGCTCAAGGAGTTGCAGCGGGAACGGCAGGTCTCCTACCTGTTCGTGGCCCACGACCTTGCCGTGGTTGCCGACATCTCCCACCGGGTGGGGGTGATGTACGGCGGTCAGCTCGTCGAACTCGGCCCGACCGGACAGGTGATCGGCGAGCCGGCGCACCCGTACACCCGGGAACTCCTGGCCGCGGTGCCGGTGCCGGACCCCCGGATCGAGCGGGCCAAGCCGCGAATGCTGCAACGCCGGTGGCCGACGGAAACCGACGGCCTGCCGCCGTGCCCGCACGGCGACGCCCTGTAGCCGTCACCGAACAACAGAACAGAGAGGCACGCATGTCCGTAGATTTCGTGGTGGCTACCCCGCATGACGCGGTGGAGTTCAATGACGTATACCGGAACGTGACAGGCAGCGCCGGCTATCTGGCTTGCAACAACATCTACAACCGCGTCGTGCTGAACGAGTGGTACGAGGTGAACCCGTTCCCGGATCTGGCGACCCACTGGGAGCAGTTGGACGGGTCGCGTCGCTGGCGCTTCCACCTCAACAAGGCCGCCCGCTGGCAGGACGGCACCCCGCTGACCGCGCACGACATCGTCTACACCCACCTGCACGCCAAGAAGATGGGCTACCAGGGTGGGATGTTCCTGCGGGACGTGGAGACGATCGTCGCGGTCAACGACCACACCGTCGACTACCACCTGCACACCCCGAACGCGGGATTCCTCGTACTCCTGGGGAATTTCATCTTCGCGCACATCCTGCCCCGGCACCTGTACGAGGGAACGGACTGGGCGACGAACCCGCACAACCTGGACCCGGTGGGTTCGGGCCCGTTCCGACTGGCCGAATGGATTCCGGGTGAGCACATCATCCTGGAGGCGGTGAAGAACCACTGGGGGCCGCAGCCGGAGATCGACCGGATCATCCTGAAGATCGTCGCGGACCGCGACGAGTGCGCCCGGATGATCGCCCGGGGCGAGGCCCACTTCGCGCCGCAGGACACCGTCACCCGGGACCGGCTGGGCTTGGTGGAGGGCGTTCCCGGGATCGAGGTCCTCAAGCGGCGGGGCCCCGGCATGGCGTTGCTGGACTTCAACCACGGGCGCGAGCTATGGCAGGACCAGCGGGTACGGGAAGCCATCGCGCACGCGGTGAACCGGGACGAGATCGCCGAACTGGGCGACCCCGGGGTGTCCCAGGCCTGGGGCCACTACCTGATCGGCTCATCATGGGCGTTCAACGCCGACGCCAAGGCCCCCCGCTTCGACCCGGAGCGGGCCCGCACGCTGCTGGATGAGGCGGGTATCACCGCAGACTCCTCGGGTGTCCGGGGCCGGCTGTCCATGTTCTACATGGACACGTTCCACGGTCACCGGCCGATCGCTGAGATGATCAGCCGCCAGTTGGGCGCGGTCGGGTTCGAGACGACCTTCGCCGGCCTCTCCTCGGTGGACTGGGCGCGGCAGGTCCGCGACCAGCATGACTTCGACCTGATCATCGTCGGCGGCTCGATGGCGCCGGACCCGGAGATCACGGCGACGAAGTACTCCACCGGCGGGCAGAACAACATGTGTATGCACCGCAACGCCGACGTGGACGCCGCCTACCTGGCCGCGCGCAACGCCGGAACCCGCGCCGAGCGCCGTGAGCACTACCGGGAGCTCCAGAAGGTGTGGGCGCGGGACACCGAGTGGGTGCCGTTGTTCTGGTACGGCACGTACTACCCGCGCAGCGAGAAGTTCTTCGGCTGGGCCGACCAACTCGGCTTCTCCATCCCCTGGTGGCACTGGGGCCGGATGCGTCCGGTCGCCTGAGCCCTCACCCGGTCCCGGCTCTCGGCGGTCACGACTGCCGATAGCCGCACCGTGCTCAGGCCGTTGACACCGGTGGGTCCGCACAGCCTCCGCCGGTGAAGGCGTGGTTCGCGCCGCGTCCTCGCCCGATGTCGGACCCCTATGCTCCTTCGGTCTTCACAAGTGGCTCTGGCGGGCCATACGGTGTCCGGCGGACACGTCGGGGTGGGCAGCGGAGGAGTGATCGTGCGCGGGCGGATGGTGGGCGCCGGGGTGACCCTGCTGCTGGTGACGGGGTGCGGCGGGGAGGCGGAACCGGTGGCTGTACCACCGCCCGCGCCGGTCACGGTCGACCTGGCCGCCGCATCCTCCGGCGGGGCGTGCCGGCTGCTGGACTTCGGCGTGATCGAGCAGCACGCGGGCGTCCGCTTCGACGTCGCGGCGGCCAGCGCGACGGGCGACAGCCACACCTGCGTGGTGCGCGCCGGTCGCGAGGCCCTGCCGGAGTTGACGCTGACCGTCACCCGGACGTCGATCGACGCGGCGACCTTCACCGCCGACGTGGTGCCGGAGAAGGCGGCCAAGGTCACCGGGCTCGGCCAGCGGGCGTACCGGCGGACAACCTCGGCCAAGGGCACCCTCGGGCCGGTCGCGGAGGTGGGCTGGCTGGCCGCCGAGGGCCGCCTCGCCACCCTGCGCTACGCCGCCGCACGCGACGCCGACAAGGCGGAGGCCGAGAAGCTCACCACCGGCCTCGTCGCCCTGGCCCAGGGACTCGACACCCGCGCTATCTGACGCCGGCCAGGGTTGACGAAGCCGTCCCGCCACAGCGTGAACTGCCTCGCCTCAAGATCCTGCGCCTGCTGCGTGCGGGCGTGGGGCCGGGTGGATCAGTGGGCGGCGACGAAGACCCGGGAGGCTACCTCACGGGGCAACCTGATGCGGTCGCCCGAGCGGTCGATCGAGACCCCGTCGCGCTCCTGCGCCACCGTCACCGTCGCGCCCGGGTCGACGCCGGCGGCGTGCAGCTGCCGGAGCACGTCCGAGTCGGTCTGCACGCTCTCGCAGATGCGTCGCACCACGACCGGCCCCGACAGCCCGGGGAACGCCAGGTTGCGCTCACCCTCGATGGGGGCGGCGGCCGTCTGCTCCGGCGTGCCCAGCTCCTCCAGCCCCGGGATCGGGTTGCCGTACGGCGAGCGGGTCGGCCGGTTCAGCAGGTCGTAGACCCGCTTCTCGACCGCGTCGCTCATCACGTGCTCCCACCGGCAGGCCTCCTCGTGGGCCTCCTCGTAGGGCATCCCGATCACGTTGACCAGCAGCAGCTCGGCGAGGCGGTGCTTGCGCATCACGGAGACCGCGTTGCTGCGGCCGTGCGCGGTGAGCGCCAGGTGGCGGTCGCCCTCGACGGTCAGCAGGCCGTCGCGCTCCATCCGGGCGACGGTCTGGCTGACGGTCGGCCCGCTCTGCCCCAGCCGTTCGGCGATGCGGGCACGCAGCGGCGGAACCCCCTCCTCCTCCAGCTCGAGGATGGTCTTGAGGTACATCTCGGTCGTGTCGACCAGATCATGCTTCACGTCAGCGGACCTCCGGCCAACGATGCTACCTCGGTGTTCACCGAACGACCCACGGCGAACCGCCAGGTCGGTGCCGGGATGGTGTTGACTGGACGCCATGTCCGCCTCCGATGATCTCCTTGTCGAGGCCGGTCGGCTCGCGGTCGAACTCGGCCAGGCCGACCCGCCCACGCTGCTCGACGTGCGCTGGCGGCTCGTCGGCGCGCCGGGTCGGGAGGACTACGCCGCCGGTCACCTGCCCGGCGCGGTCTTCGTCGACCTGGACACCGCGCTCTGCGGGCCGCCCGGACCCGCCGGCCGCCACCCGTTGCCCGACGCCGCCGCCCTCCAGGCCGCGCTGCGGGCCGCCGGCGTGCGCGCCGGTCGTTCCGTCGTGGTGTACGACGGCGGCGACGGCATGGCCGCCGCCCGCGCCTGGTGGACCCTGCGCTGGGCGGGCCACCGGCCGGTACGGCTGCTGCACGGCGGCTTCCCGGCGTGGCTGGCCGCCGGGCTGCCCGTCAGCACGGCGGTGCCGACCCCGGAGCCGGGCGACGTGGAGGTGCGGCCCGGAGCGTTGCCGGTGCTCGACGCGGGGGAGGCGGCCCGGCTGGCCGCGGCCGACGACGGTGTCCTGCTCGACGTGCGCGCCGCACCCCGCTACCGGGGCGAGACCGAGCCGATCGACCCGGTCGCCGGTCACGTCCCCGGTGCGGTGAACCTGCCCGCCGGCGAGTACGTCGCCGAGGGCCGGTTCCCCGCCGCCGAGGCGCTGCGCGAGCGGTTCGCCGCCGCCGGGGTGGGCGAGGACCGGCCGGTCGGGGCGTACTGCGGGTCGGGGGTGACCGCCGCGCAGGCCGTGTTCGCGCTGCACCTGGCCGGCCGGCCGGACGCCGCGCTCTACGTCGGCTCGTGGAGCAACTGGGTCGCCGACCCGGCCCGCCCGGTGGCCACCGGAGCGACCCCGGCCGGCTGAACGGGCAACGGACGCCGGGCGACACCCGGCGGCTGAGCAGCGCGTGCGCGGGCGTGCCGGGGCGCGCGTGCGACGATGGGGCCATGTCCGACGACACGGTGGTGGTGTGGGACGAGTCGCTGCTCGCCTACGACATGGGGGACCATCCCCTCGACCCGGTACGGCTGGAGTTGACCTTCGCCCTCGCCCGGGAGTTGGGCGTGCTCGCGCGTCCCGGGGTGCGGCTGGTGAAGCCGGAGCCGGCCGACGACGCGCTGCTGAGCCGGGTGCACGACCCGCGCTACCTCGCCGCGGTGAAGGTCGCCCCCCGCGATCCGCTCTTCGCCGGCTTCGGGCTGGGCACCTCCGACAACCCGGTCTTCGAGGGGATGCACGAGTCCAGCGCGCTCGTCGCCGGCGCCACGGTGGCGGCGGCCGAGGCGGTCTGGCGGGGCGAGGCCAGGCGGGCGGTCAACGTGGCCGGCGGCCTGCACCACGCCATGCCGGCCCGGGCCGCCGGGTTCTGCGTCTACAACGACCCGGCGGTGGCCATCGCCCGCCTGCTCGACCTGGGCGCCGAGCGGGTCGCGTACGTGGACGTGGACGTGCACCACGGCGACGGGGTGCAGCAGGTCTTCTGGAACGACCCCCGGGTGCTCACGGTCAGCGTGCACGAGACGCCGTTGGCGCTCTTCCCGGGCACCGGCTTTCCCGACGAGACGGGCGGGCCGGGCGCCGAGGGCAGCGCCGTCAACGTCCCGCTGCCGCCCGGGTTGGACGACGCGGGCTGGCAGCGCGCCTTCCACGCGGTGGTGCCGTCGGTGCTGCGCGCGTTCCGGCCGCAGGTGCTGGTCACCCAGTGCGGCGCCGACGCACATCGGCTCGACCCGCTCGCCGACCTGAACCTCTCCGTGGACGGGCAGCGCGCCACCTACCTGGCCCTGCGGGCGCTCGCCGACGAGCTGTGCGAGGGCCGCTGGGTGGCCACCGGTGGCGGCGGGTACGCGCTGGTCGAGGTGGTGCCCCGGGCCTGGACGCACCTGCTCGCGGTGGCGGCCGGGGAGCCCATCGACCCGGCGACGCTGACCCCGCCGGCGTGGCGGGAGCTGGCCGCCGGGCGCCGGCCGGGCCGGCAGATCCCGCTGCGGATGACCGACGACGTGGACCCGGCGTACGAGCCGTGGCAGCCGACCGGCGAGCCGAGCGCCGTGGACCGGGCGATCGCGGCGGCCCGCAAGACCGCCTTCCCGCTGTTCGGGCTCGATCCGCACGACCCGCGCGACTGATCCGGCGGGCGGAGGGGACCGCACAGGTGACCACTGTGGAACAACCGGTGGACGTGCTGCTCAGCGACGGCAGCACCGTGCAGTTGCGGCCGATCCGTCCGTCGGACGGGCCGGGCATCGTGGCGATGCACTCGCGCTTCTCCGAGCGCACCCGCTACCTGCGCTACTTCTCGCCGTACCCGCGCATCCCCGAGCGCGACCTGCAACGCTTCGTCAACGTCGACCACCGCGACCGGGAGGCGTTCGTGGTGCTGGTCGGCGACCGGATCGTCGCCGTCGGCCGCTACGAGCGGCTCGGCCCGCAGGCCCCCGAGGCCGAGGTGGCGTTCGTGGTCGAGGACGCCTACCAGGGCCGGGGCATCGGCTCGGTGCTGTTGGAGCACCTGGCCGACGCGGCCCGCCGCAACGACATCGCCAACTTCGTGGCGGAGGTGCTCCCGGCCAACGGCGCGATGCTGCGGGTCTTCTCCGACTTCGGCTACCAGGTGCAGCGGCAGTTCGCCGACGGCGTGGTGCACCTGAGCTTCCCGATCGCCCCCACCGACGCGACGCTGGAGGTGCAGCGCGGCCGGGAGCACCGCACGGAGGCCCGCTCCGTCGCCCGGCTGCTCGCGCCGCGGGGCGTCGCCGTCTACGGCGCCAGCGCCACCGGGCAGGGCGTCGGCGCGGCGGTGCTCGGGCACCTGCGCGACGGCGGTTACACCGGCGCGGTGGTCCCGGTGCATCCGGGCGCGACGACGGTCGCCGGGCTGCCCGCGTACTCCTCGGCGGCCGATGCCGGCGTGCCGGTCGACCTGGCCGTGGTGGCGGTCCCGCCGGAGGCGGCGACGGAGGTGGTGGCCGACGCGGCCGCCGCGGGCGCGCACGGCCTGGTGGTCATCTCGGCGGGCTTCGCCGAGGCCGGCGGCGAGGGCGCGGCCGCGCAGCGCGCGCTGGTCCGCGCGGCGTACGCGGCGGGCATGCGCGTGGTCGGCCCGAACTGCCTGGGGGTGGCCAACACCGATCCGGCGGTACGCCTCAACGCCACCCTCGCCCCCCGGCTGCCGGTGCCCGGCCGGGTGGGCATCTTCAGCCAGTCCGGCGCGTTCGGGGTGGCGCTGCTGGCCGAGGCCGACCGGCGGGGGCTGGGCCTGTCGAGCTTCGTCTCGGCCGGCAACCGGGCCGACGTCTCGGGAAACGACCTGCTCCAGTACTGGCAGGACGACCCCGGCACCGACGTGATCATGTTGTACCTGGAGACGTTCGGCAACCCGCGCAAGTTCGCCCGGCTGGCGCGCCGGATCGGCCGGGACAAGCCCGTCGTGGCGCTCGCCTCGCCGGCCCGGCCGCCCGGGGTGGGCGACTCCGCCGGCCCGGACGAGGTGGCGGTCGCCGCGCTGTTCGCCCACTCCGGCGTGATCCGGGTGGACACCGTCGCCGAGCTGCTCGACGTCGGGGTGCTGCTGGCCCACCAGCCGCTGCCCGCCGGCCGTCGGGTAGGCGTGGTCGGCAACTCCTCGGCGCTGACGGGGCTGGCGGCCACCGCCTGCGCCGCGCAGGGGCTCACCGTCGCCCGGGGCTACCCGCGCGACGTCGGCCCGCGCGCCGGCGCGGCCGAGTTCGCCGCCGCGCTCGCCGAGGCGGGCGCCGACAGCGAGGTGGACGCGCTGGTGGTGGTGTTCGCCCCGCCGCTGCCCGGCCAGCTCACCGACACGGAGTCGGACTTCACCGCCGCGCTGCCGAGCGCGTTCGCCGCCGGCAAGCCGGCCGTGGCGACGTTCCTGGTCGGCCGTACGCCCGCCGGGGTGCCCGCCTACCCGAGCGTGGAGGAGGCCGTGCGCGCCCTCGCCCGGGTCACCGCGTACGCCGACTGGCTGCGCCGGCCCGCCGGGGTGCCGCCGGAGCTGCCCCGGGTGGACCGGGAGGCGGCCCACGCCGCCCTGCGCCCGGAGGCCCTCGACCCGGCGGAACTGCTCGCGGCGTACGGGATCGAGGTGGTCGAGTCGGTGCCGGCGCGCTCCGCCGCGGAGGCCGTCGACGCGGCGACCCGGCTGGGTTTCCCGGTGGCCCTCAAGGCCGCCGCCCCCGGTCTGCGGCACCGCCTCGACCTCGGCGCGGTCCGGCTCGACCTGCCCGACCCGGCCACGGTGCACCGCGCGTACGCGGAGATGTCGGCGGTCTTCGGCGCGGACGTCCTGGTGCAGCCGATGGTCCCGCCCGGTGTGGCCTGCGTGGTCGAGCTGGTGGAGGACCCGGCGTTCGGCCCGGTGGTCGGCTTCGGGCTGGGCGGCGTCGCCACGGAGCTGCTCGGCGACCGGGCCTGGCGGGCGGTGCCGCTGACCGACCTGGACGCGGCCGAGCTGGTCGACGAGCCCCGGGCGGCGCCGTTGCTGCGCGGGCACCGCGGCGCGGCGCCGGTGGACCGGGCGGCCCTGGCGGACCTGCTGCTGCGGGTCGGCCGGCTCGCCGACGAGCAGCCCCGGGTCCGCGCGCTGAGCCTCAACCCGGTGCTCGCCCGCCCCGACGGCATCTCGGTGCTGCACGCCACCGTGCGGGTCGGCTCCGCCGTGGCCCGCCCCGACACCGGCCCCCGCCGCCTGTGAGGAAGGTGCCCTTCCTGACACGTCGCGGTGCGGCGGCCGAACCGGTCAGGCCGCCCGGTCGGAGATCTGCTGCACCGACCAGGCGTTGCCGTCGGGGTCGGCGAAGTGGACGAAGCCGACGTTGTCCAGCGGGTCCGGCATCGGGCGCGGATTCTCGCCGAGCACCTGGATCTCGCTGACCTCGACGCCTCGCTCGACCAGCTCCGCCCGCGCCCGGCGCAGGTCGGGCACGACGAGCTGGAGGCCCTTGAGCGAGCCGGGTGGCATCTCGGGCAGGGGCCCCCTGCCGATCACGATCGAGCAGCCTGAGCCGGGCGGGGTCAGCTGCACGATCCGCGCGTCGTCGCCGAACGTCGTGTCGTGGTCGACGGCGAAGCCGAGCCGGTCGGCGTAGAACGCCTTGGCCCGGTCCACGTCGGAGACCGGCACGACCACCACTTCCAGGGTCCAGTTCATGGCTATTGGTAGCCCGTCGGGCAGCCGGGATCAAGGACCACGGTCCGGACGGACGCGAGGCCCCGGCGAACCGCCGGGGCCTCGCGTGGTCCAGGAAACGTCAGCAGGCGTACGCCTCCAGGCGCTGCGCCCGCTCCGGGTCACGCAGCTTCAGCAGGGTCACCTTCTCGATCTGCCGGATCCGCTCCCGGGACAGGCCGAACTCCCGGCCGACCTCGTCGAGGGTGCGCTGCCGGCCGTCGTCGAGGCCGAAGCGGAGCCGGATCACGGCCTGCTCCCGCTGCGACAGGGTGGACAGCACGATGCTGACCTCGTTGCGCAGCTCGCCCTGCGCGGCGGCGTCGCCCGGCTCGGCGCTCGGGTCGACGGCGGCGACGAAGTCGCCGAGCGCGCTCTCGCCGTCCTCACCGACCGCCTGGTCGAGGCTCACCGGCTCCCGGTCGTACGAGATCAGCTCGATGACCTGGAACTCCGGGATGTCCATGGCCCGGGCGACCTCGGCGACGGTGGGCTCGCGGCCCAGCGAGACGGAGAGCTCGCGGCGGGCCCGGACCATGCGGTTGACCTGCTCGACCATGTGCACCGGGATGCGGATCGTGCGGGCCTGGTCGGCCATGGCCCGGGTGATCGCCTGCCGGATCCACCAGGTGGCGTACGTGGAGAACTTGTAGCCCTTGGCGTAGTCGAACTTCTCGACCGCGCGGATCAGGCCGAGGTTGCCCTCCTGGATCAGGTCGAGGAACGCCATGCCGCGACCGGTGTACCGCTTGGCGATGCTGACCACCAGGCGCAGGTTCGCCTCCAGCAGGTGGTCCTTCGCGGCGCGGCCCTGCGCGACGATCAGCCCCAGGTCGGCCCGGAACTCCGCCGAGACGGGGGTGCAGGTCGCGAGTTTCTCCTCGGCGAACAGCCCGGCCTCGATCCGCTTGGCGAGGTCGACCTCCTGGGCGGCGGTCAGCAACTTCGTCCGGCCGATCCCGTTCAGGTATGCCCGGACCAGGTCCGTGGAGACGCCGCGCTCGTCGGTGGCGTCGAGGTCGGTCAGGGTGTCGGTGGCGCTCGCGGCCTCGGTGGTGCCGGCAGGGCGCGTCCGGTGCTCCGTCATCTGCAGGGCCATCTCAGTTTCTCCCCGTGTCCACGTCTGTGCCGTTGGATCCGGCCCAGTGGTGCCGGTGTGACACACAGCTTGGCGGGCGGGGCGTGAAACGGGAGTGAGGCGATCGGGGAACCGACACGAATTCCGTCGATGCCCTGCTCAGCGTGGGCGGCTCGTCGCCGAGCGCTGGTTGCCGCCGGCGGTTACCGTGCCAGCGGTCGGCCCGCACGGCCGGCCCGCCGGCGACGTCGGCGTACCGAACAGGTTGTGGAGGGTGTCGTGGTCTTCAAGCGGCTCATGCAGGCGATGGGTGTGGGTGGCCCGTCCGTGGAAACCGTGCTGACGAATCCGAACTGCCGCCCCGGCGGCCAGCTGGAGGGCGTCATCCACGTGGCTGGCGGCGACCACCTCGTCGACGTGTCGTACGTCGCCCTGGGCCTGGTCACCCGGGTCGAGGTCGAGAGCGGCGACAACGACTACGAGACCACGCAGGAGTTCCACCGGCAGGCCGCGACCGGCGCCTTCCGGCTCGCCCCGGGGCAGCGCCACGACATCCCGTTCCGCTTCGCCGTGCCGTGGGAGACGCCGCTCACCGAGCTGTACGGGCAGCACCTGCACGGCATGACGATGGGGCTGCGTACGGAGCTGGAGGTGGCCCGCGCGGTGGACAAGGGCGACCTGGACGCGGTGGCGGTGCACCCGCTGCCGTCCCAGCAGAAGATCCTGGAGGCGTTCCTGCGGCTGGGCTTCCGGTTCGCCCGGGCCGACGTGGAGCGCGGCCACATCTACGGCGTACGGCAGACCCTGCCCTTCTACCAGGAGATCGAGTTCTACCCGGCGCCGCAGTACGCCGGGGCGATCAACCAGCTGGAGGTCACCCTCGTCACCGACCCGCAGCAGATCCAGGTGGTGCTGGAGCTGGACAAGCGCGGCGGTCTGTTCACCGAGGGCCGGGACGCCTTCGGCCGCTTCACCGTCGACCACGCCACCGCCGAACGTACCGACTTCACGCCCCAGCTCGACGGCTGGATCCGTCAGTCGCTGCAACGCCGCGGCCTCTTCTCCTGACGCCACGGTGTGCGCCGGCCCTGCCGCGGGCTCGCCGGGCCCGCGGCACCGTCAGGCCCAGCCGTGCCGCGCGGCGTGCCAGCCGAGCTGCATCCGGGTCTGCACCCCCGCGAGGTCCATGAGGTGGCGCAGGCGCCGCTGGAGGGTCCGCAACGACAGGTCGAGCTGGGCGGCGACGACCGGGTCGGTGAGCCCGGCCAGCAGCAGCGCCATGATCTTCCGGTCGAGTTCGGTCGGGCCGTCGGCCGCCTGGCGGTCGGCGTTGTCGCCGGCGGGGGCGGTCAGCGCCGAGGAGTCGAGCGAGTGGGCGTGCCGCCAGACGATCTCGAACAGCGCGTCCATCGCCGCCAGCAGCCCGGTGCGGTGCAGCAGCACCGCGCCGGGCTCGCCGCCGGGCGTGGCGGTCAACGGCACCAGGGCCAGTTCCGCGTCGGCCAGGACCAGCTTGATCGGCAGGTGGTCGACCACCCGCACCTCGACGCCGTCGCGCAGCGACTCCAGCGTCTCGGTGACCACCCCCGGTTCGGCCAGTGTCGGCCGGTCGATGACGACGCGGAAGCGCACCCCCTGGCCGACCGCCGTCGACTCCACCGCGTTGGCGCCCGGCGGTACGGCGATGAACGGGGTGGTGACGAAGCTGCGCACCTGCGTGCGGGCGGCGTGCTGCACCTGCGCGAACCGGTGCCGGACGGCGTCGACGCCGCTGACCACCTCGATCAGCTCGTCGATGGTGCGCCCCGCGATCGACGAGCGGTACTCCTCGGCGAGCCTGACCAGCGCGAGTTCCGCGTTGTGCAGGGCGCCCCGTTGCTCGCTGATCAGCGCCCCGAGCGCGACGGCGGGCGGCGCCACCGAGAACTGCCCGTCCGGGCCGTGCTTCACCAGGCCGTACGCGGTCAGTTGCGAGAGCACCGCCTCGACCGCCGCGGCGGGCCTCCGCAGGGCGTCGCCCAGCTCGGCCGGGCCGGACTGGCCCCGCCGGACCAGCAGGCCGTAGACCGCCTCGTCCTCGGGGCTCAGCCCCAACGCGCCCAGCATCGGTGGCTGCCTCCCTCTGCCCGCTGCGGCAGGCAGAGTATGGGACACCGGCACCGGTCCTGACCAGCCCGGGAAGGCCGACGGGTCGTCGGGAAGGGCCCCGGAACGCTGCGTGTCCCGGGGCCCCGCCAACCAGCTCACCGCAGGCCGTACACCCGGATGAGTTCCTGCCGGATGCCGAAGCCGGCGTCCGTCTTGGCGCCGGCCCGCACCGACACGAAGCCACCCGGCTGCCTCGGCAGGGCGAGCGAGCCGGTCCAGCGGTCACCCGCGCCCTTGCTCAGGGTGACCTTCCGCCAGGTGGCACCGTCGTCGTACGAGACGTCCAGCGTGACCGACGTGACCGTGCCGGTGCCGGTGCCGCCCGGCTGCGGCCCGGCCTTGACGCTGATCCGCTGGGTGGTGCCCGCCTTCACGTCGCCGCGCAGGTCGGTCTCCAGCGCGTAGTCGAGCTGGAGCAGCGCGAACGGGACGAAGTTGTCGGCGGTGTTCGAGCCGGAGACGAAGTCCCACTCGGTGTGCGTGCGGGTGGACAGCCGCCACCGGTCGGCCGGCCGCGAGGCGTCCAGCACCAGGCGGTACGGCAGCGTGCCGGCGGGCACCGGCGTCCATTGCAGGTCCGAGCTCCAGGTGTTCTCGTCCACCAGCTTGTCGCCCTGGTAGAGCTTGAGGTGGGTCGGCACCGAGCCCCACTCCAGGTTGCCGCCGTGCTCCAACACGTCGTCCGACGGGCTCCAGGCCTGCACGTTCAGGGTCATGTAGTCCCCGTAGCGGCTGTTGCGCACCCCGAACGCCCGGCTGAAGGCCGGTGGGACGGCCGGCGCGAACCAGTCCAGCCTGGTCGTGCTGCCCTTGGCGTACGTGTTGAGGTAGGCCGTGTCGGTCCAGCCGCCCTGGTCGTGCACCTCGTGCCAGACCACGTCGGGCGTGACCCACTCGGTGCGGGTGTCCGGGTGCGACTCGCTCTCGGGGAAGCCGAACGAGGGGCTGAAGACCATGTCGTAGCGGTAGCCGGAGCCGGGGGAGTCGACGGCCGCGTGGTAGCGGGCGTCGATCCGGCCCAGGTCCCGCTGCCGGGGGTGGTAGGCGAGCGACCGGTCCGGCACCTGTCCGGGCCAGACCCGGGCCAGGTCGTAGACGTAGCCGGCGTACGGGACCCGGGTGACGGTCAGCTTGCGCGGCCCGCCCCGGGTCGCGGCGATCAGCTGCCTGCCGGCGTCGCGGTGCACGGTGGCGACGGGGATGGCGGACTCGCCGACCCACTCGTTGAGGATGCCGGCGCCGTCGTTGACGACCAGCAGCAGCTTCGCCCCGGCGGCCGCCGCGGCGGCGGCGCGGGCGGTCGGGTCGACCGCGTCGCTGCGGGTCACCACCACGGCCCGGCCCTTGACGTCGAGACCGGCGTACGCCTCCGGAGCGCCGGTGCCCGCGTAGACGGGTCGCAGCGTCTCGGTGCCGGCGGTGACGGTGCTGCCCGGCTGGACCGTGGCGTCGACCGGGGACCGGCCGGGGATGCGCAGGCTCAGCATCGGCTCGCCCTTGCGCCACCGCGCCGCCATAGTGAACGAGACCTTGCTGACCCGCTCGGTCGGCAGGACGTACAGGTCGTCGTAGCGGATCGGCAGCTGGTACGCCGCGCGGAAGTCGCTGCCGTCGGCGTACCCGACGGTGTAGTCGAGCTTGCGCTGCCGGTCCTCGGTCCGCTCCGGTGCGGTGGTGTCGAGCAGCCGTGCCCGGCGCGCGTCCAGCACCACCTCGGCGCCGCGGTCGAGCACGGTCTCCGGGTCCACCAGCAGGGCGAAGCCGAGCCGGTCGGACCGCTCGCCGGGAACGTCCAGCACGGCCTCCACCGTGTAGGTCCCCTTCGGCAGGCGCAGCGTCCGCTCGCCGGCGACCGGGTACTGCCCGGGGTTGGGCTCGCCGGCCCGGTTCACCACGACCGTCGCGCTGGCCGGCTTGCCGTCGCGGCCGACCAGCTTGACCTTCAGGTCGTACCGCTCGTTCTCCTTGAGCAGCCCCAGCGCGGTACGGGTGACC
This sequence comes from Micromonospora sp. DT46, assembly GCF_049841735.1. NCBI lineage: Bacteria > Bacillati > Actinomycetota > Actinomycetes > Micromonosporales > Micromonosporaceae > Micromonospora > Micromonospora sp. DT46. Next base: position 168,340 of record NZ_JBNCKW010000010.1, read on the forward strand.
GCCGTGCCGGTGGCGGCGTCGGTGCCGACCAGGTAGCCGGTCAGCTCGCCGTGGGCGTCGCCGCGCGGGTCGCCGGTGACCGCGACGTCGGCGCTGCCGCCCGCCGGCACGGTCACCGTGGAGGCGCCCAGCGCGAACGGGCCGCCGCCGGTCAGGGCGAGGTCGAGGGTCACGGCGGCGGTGCCGGAGTTGGTGAAGGTGACCGGCCGGGTGACCGGGGCGTCGGTCGGCTCGTGCGGCCAGTCGAAGGTGCCGAAGAACGCCGAGCCGGTGGCGCGTACGGTGCCGCGCACCGCCGCCGCCACGTCCAGCCGGCCGGTGCCCACCTGGTACGGCCGGTAGCTGTCGGACAACCCCTTGGCGCTGCTCATCAGCGCGTCCTTGAGCTGCTGCCCGGTCCAGTCGGGGTGCCGCTGGGCGAGGATCGCGGCGGCCCCGGCGACGTGCGGCGTGGCCATCGAGGTGCCGTCCATGCCCTGGTACGCGCCCTCGCCGGCGGCCTGCTGCGAGCGGGCCGCGACGATCCCGACGCCGGGTGCGGCGAGGTCCGGCTTGAGCGCGCCGGTGCGGGCCAGCGGGCCGGTGCTGGAGAAGCCCGCCAGCGCGTCCTGCTTGTCGACCGCGCCGACCGTCAGCGCGCTCGGCGCGGTGCCGGGCGACCCGATGGTCTGCGGGCCGGAGTTGCCGGAGGCGACGACGAAGAGCGTGCCGTGCCGCGCGGAGAGCGTCTCCACGGCGGCGGTCATCGGGTCGGTGCCGTCGGTCAGCGAGCCGTCGCCGAGGCTCATGTTGACCACGTCGGCCCCGGACTCGGCCGCCCACTGCATGCCGGCGATGATCCAGGAGTCCAGGCCGTACCCGCCGTTGTCGAGCACCTTGCCGACGATCAGGTCCGCGCCCGGGGCGACGCCCCGGTTGCCGCCGCCGGAGGCCGCGCCGGTGCCGGCGATCGTCGAGGCGACGTGGGTGCCGTGCCCGTTGACGTCGGAGGTGTCCTCGCCCGGCACGAAGCTGACCTTGTCGTCGACCTGGTCGACCAGGTCGGGGTGGCTGGGGTCGACCCCGGTGTCGAGCACCGCGACCCGTACTCCGCTGCCGTCGTACCCGGCGGCCCACGCGGCGGGCGCGCCGACCTGGGGCACGCTCTCCTTCAGCGCCGCCGTCACCCGGCCGTCGAGCCAGAGCTTCGTGACCCCGCCGCCGAGGGCCCGGGCCGGTGCCGTCGCCGTGGCGGGCGCGAGGGTGGACCAGAGGGTGCGGGCCTGCTTCTTCTCGGTGGACAGCGCCGCGCCCTGGATGCTGGGCAGGTCGCGGACCAGCTTCGCGCCGCGCGGTGGCGCCGGCTTCGCCGTGCGGGCCTTCGCCGGGGTGTACGCCGCGATCAGCGGCAGCGTGGGGGTCTTCGCGTCGTCGTACCCCATCTCGATGAGGTCCGTGACGTTGAACAGCCGCCGGTCGAGCTTGTCGCTGTCCAGCAGCGGCAGCGCCTCGTCGGGCAGGACGTACAGGTCGTCGCCGCTCTGGCGGAAGCGCACGCCGCCGGTGGCGTCGTCGGGCCGGTCGACCTCTGCGGTGGCCTTGCCGTCGGCGGAGGTGGTCACCGTGACCACGTCGCCGGTGATCAGGGTGACCGTGTGGGTGTCCCGGGTGGCGGCGGGGGCGGCCGGCGACGGGCCGGCCGCCGTCGCCGGGGCCTGGATCGCGGCGAGGCCGGCCGCGACCATTCCGGTCGCCGCCGCGGCGGCGGTGAGCCGCCGTCTCGCGCGACCCCAGGTGAAGGGCTGTGAGGGGGATGACATGCGATGGTTCTACCGTCGTCGGCCGACCCCCGTGAACAGTTGGCGGCGGCGGTGTTGCGCCACGACGGGACTCCGCCACCGGGATCCGGCGCCGGCCGCCGGCCCGGCCGGTCAGATGTCGAGCAGCACCGTGCGGGGGCCGACGTTGACGCTCTCGACCAGCATGTGGGCGCGGAAGCGGCCGGTCTCCACCTTGGCGCCCCGGGTGCGCAGCGCCGTCACGACCTCCGTCACCAGGGGCTCCGCGACCTCGGCCGGTGCCGCCGCGGTCCAGCTCGGACGGCGACCCTTGCGGGCGTCGCCGTAGAGGGTGAACTGGCTGACCACCAGGACCGGCGCGCCGGTGTCCGCAGCGGACCGTTCCTCGTCGAGGATCCGCAGCTCGTACACCTTGCGGGCCATGGTCCGGGCGGTCTCGACGGTGTCGGTGTGGGTCACCCCGAGCAGCACCAGCAGCCCGTCGTCGATCGCGCCGACCACCTCGCCGTCGACCGTCACGGCGGCCCGGCCGACGGTCTGCACCACCGCCCGCATCAGTCGGCGACCGGCTCGATGAAGCCGCGCTCGACGAGGTGCGCGACGATCGGCCCGGCCGCCTCGGCCAGCTCCCCGGGGGTGACGTCGTGCGCGGCGGCGAGCAGGGCGAGCTGGTCGCGCAACGCCAGCCGCCCGTCGGCCCCGCCGACCAGGGCCAGGACGAGCGGGTCGATCTCCTCGGTCCAGCGCAGGCCGTGCGGCATGGCCAGCACCTGCCGGTCCACCGCCCAGCCCTCGTCGCCCATGGTGGCCTCCTGCCGCAGCTGGAGGCCCTCGGCGGCCCGGAAGCGGGCGGCGAGCAGCCCGTCGGTGTCGCGGGCGCGCAGCCAGTCCTGGCGGTCGAACCACGTGTCGACCCGGTCGCCGAGCGGCGCCTCCACCCGCTGGCGCAGGTCCTCCACCCGCACGATCGGGTCGTCGTGGCCCGAGCGGCGCAGCGAGACGATGCCGAAGCCGACCGCCTCCACCTTGTGCGCGTCGAACCAGTCCAGCCAGTCCGCCATCCGGCGCGGGTCGGCCGCCTCGCCGACATCGGTGAGCCACAGGTTGACGTACGCCATCGGGTCGGCCACCTCACGCTGGATGACCCAGGCGTCCAGCCCCGTGCCGGCGAACCAGCCGGTCACCCGCTCGCCCCAGTCCTCCCCGGCGACGTGCACCCAGTTGGCCAGGTACTGCATGGTGCCGCCCTCGGTGAGCAGGCCCGGCGCGGCGGCGGCCAGTTCCGCGCCGATCGCGTCCCCGACCCGCCCCGAGTCGCGGTAGACGTGCGTGGTGGTGCCGGGGCCCACCACGAACGGCGGGTTGCTCACCACCAGGTCGAAGCGCCGCCCGGCGACGGGGGCGACCATGTCACCGCGGAGGAGTTCCCAGTCCTGGCCGTTGAGCGCGGCGGTGGTGGCGGCGAAGCGCAGCGCCCGCGCCGACAGGTCGGTGGCGGTGACCCGCCGCGCGTGGCTGGCCAGGTGCAGGGCCTGCACGCCGGACCCGGTGCCAAGGTCCAGCGCGGCCTCGACGGGCCGGCGGACGGTCGCGCCGATCAGCGTCTGCGTCGCCCCGCCGATGCCGAGCACGTGCTCGGCGTGCAGCGGGCGGCCGGGCCGGGCACTGGCGGGCACGTCGGCGAGCACCCACCACTCGTCCCCGTACGGCTCCAGGTCCACGCCCATCCGCAGCCCGTCGCCGTGCCGCTCGACCAGGCCCCCGGCGAGCGCCTCGGCCAGCGACAGCGGCGCCAGCGCGGCGGCCACGGCGGCCTCCGGCTCGGTCTGCTCGCAGACGAACACCCGGATCAGGGTGCCGAGCGGGTCGCGGTCCTCGGTGGCGCGCAGCGCGGCCCGGAAGTCGTTGCGGGCCACCCCGCCGGTGGCCTGCGGGCCGAGCCGGGTGGCGATGCCGTTCGAGGTGAACCCGGCCCGCGTCAACGCGGTCCGTAGCGCCTCGACGCCGGCGGGGGAGAGCAACATGTCGTGTCCGTCCACGTCGCCATCCTGCCTGGTGCCCGGCAGCGGGGTCCGGCCACCCGGCGGATCAGAGCCGGGCCCCGGCCGCACGCAGCTGGGTCACCTGCGCTCCGGTGCCGGCCCGCAGGCCGACACGTGCCCTGCCAACTGCGGCCTACGCACCTCCGCCGGTCGCCGGTCAGGGCAGGATGGCGCCATGACGCTCGCACTGCCCATCGACCCCGAGGCCAACGAACTCGTCAACCGGGATCCGCTGGCCCTGTTGCTGGGGATGGTCCTCGACCAGCAGGTGCCGATGGAGAAGGCGTTCTCCTCGCCGTACGTGCTGGCGCAGCGCCTCGGGCGCGACCTGGACGCCCGGGAGTTGGCCGACCACGACCCGGAGGCGCTGGTCGCCCTGTTCGCCCGGCCACCGGCGCTGCACCGGTTCCCGAAGGCGATGGCGGCCCGGGTGCAGGAGGTGTGCCGGGCCCTCGTCGACCGGTACGACGGCGACGCCGCCGGGCTCTGGTCGGACGTGGGCGACGGCCGGGAGCTGCTGCGCCGGGTCGGTGAGCTGCCCGGCTTCGGCAGGCAGAAGGCGCAGATCTTCGTCGCGCTGCTCGGCAAGCGGTTCGGGGTCACGCCGAAGGACTGGCGGGAGGCGGCCGGCGACTACGGCGACCCGGACGCCCACCGGTCGGTGGCCGACGTCACCGACGCGGACTCGCTGCGCCGGGTGCGCGAGTACAAGCAGCAGATGAAGGCGGCGGCGAAGGCGAAGTCCACCGGGGGCTGACGCAACCGCGCCGTCGTGGCGGTCGTTGTAGCCAGGATGGCGACGACGGGCAGCCGATGACGGACGAACGCGGCGGGCGGTTGCTGCGGCCGGAGGACAGCTCGCCCCGGGCCACCTTCCTGGAGCTCTTCTTCGACCTGGTCTTCGTCTTCGCGCTGACCCGGGTCTCGCTGCGCCTGGTCGAGGGCACCGGAGGCTCCGGCGGGATGCTGCTGGCCGAGATCGGGCGCACGGGCGTGCTCTTCCTGGCCCTGTGGCTGCTCTGGTCGATCACCACCTGGGTCACCAGCCGGTACGAGCCGGAGCAGCCGGTGATCCAGTTCGTCGTGGTCGGGACGATGTTCGGCGCCATGGTGATGGCCGTGGCGTTGCCCCGGGCGTTCGAGGACCGGGCTGCCTCGTTCGTGTTGGCGTACCTGGCGGTGATGCTCGTCCGGCCTCTGATCATCGCCACGGCCCTGCGCCGCCATCCGCGCCGCACGGTCCCGCTGCGGCTCTTCGCCTGGGCCGCCGCGGGGGCCGTGCCGTGGCTGACCGGGGCGGTCGGGCCGGAGGAGCTGCGCCTGCCGCTCTGGGCGCTCGCCGTGGTCGTCGACTTCGCCGGCCTGCTGCTCGGCTGGCCGCTGCCCCGGCTGGGCCCGGCGCGCACCGCCGGCTGGCTGATCGCCGGTGAGCACCTGGCCGACCGGTACCAGCAGATCTTCCTCATCTCGCTGGGGGAGACCATCCTGGTCATCGGGCTGACGTACAGCGGCACGGAGTTCAGCGCCGACCGGGCCGGCGCCTTCGCGACCGCCTTCGCCACCACGGCGCTGCTCTGGCGGATCTACTTCCACCGGGCGGGGCACCTGCTCGCCGAGGCGCTGCGGGTGGCCCGGTCGCCCGGGCGGCTGGGCACCTCCGCCAGCAGCACCCATCTGGTCATCGTGGTCGGCGTGCTGAGCACCGCCGTCGGTTACGAACTGGTGATCGTGCACCCGCACGGCCGGACCGACCCGACCTGGCTGGTCTTCGTCGTCGGCGGCCCGGCGATCTTCCTGGCGGCCCGGGCCCGCTTCGAGTACGAGATATTCGGCCGGGTGTCCCGGTCCCGGGTGGCGGGCCTGCTGGTGTTGCTCCTGCTGGGCCCGGCGCTCACCGTGGTGTCACCGATGGTGGCCCTGGCGCTGGTCGCCGTGGTGCTGGCGGGGGTGGCGTCCGCCGACGCGCGGCGCAGCAGGGGCCGCCCGCCCGAGCCGGCCGCGTCGCCGCTCGGGCACGGCGGGACCGGTGGCGGCGAGTTTCCCGCGCCGTGACGGGGTGGGTCAGGCGGCGGTCGGCCGGGAGAGGGCGGCCAGCGCCCGCCGGACGTCGGCGAGGGAGACCGTGGCCGAGTCGTCCAGGTCGGCCAGGCCGGCCTCGATCCACTGCCGCATGAGCGTGGTGACCCCGATGCCGCGCGCGTCGGCGGCGGCGCGGACCTGCTCGTACGTCTCCAGCGGCAGGCGCACCGAGCGGCTGACCATGGGGGTGTCGGTGTCGGGGGTGGGAAGCTCCACCTGCTGGCTCCCGTCGATCAGCTCCGCGAGCCGGTCACCGCCGCTGTGGAACTGCTTGGTCGCGTCGTTACGGTTCATCGTCACCGCCTCCTCATCGGCGAGATCTCCGCACGGCCTCGTCGTAGCGTTTCGCCTCGACGTCGCTCAGCTCGCGGGCGGAGAGGATGTCCCAGTCGTTGTCGGTGCCGTCGGCCTCGGCGAGCAGCACGGCCAGCCGGCGCCCCCGGCGGGCGGCGGCGTAGACGACCATCACGTCGTCGCCGAGGTGTCGGATCACCCGGCGGGTGCTGTGCAGCGCCTCCCAGACTTCCCCGGGCGTGACGTCGTAGACCCTCAGGTTGGCCAACGCCTCGTCGGTGAAGCTGAACCTGCTGCCCACGGCGCGAGCGTACCACGCAGGTAACACGGGGCCGGGTCGAGCGATTTTCGCTGATCACGCGCCGCAGGTGACAGGATGGGGCGTAACCCCCTCGAGGAGGTCCGTGGTGAAGCGTCAGGCGTACCAGCCGATCCTGATCACCGACGCCTCGCGCAGCCAGGACGACCAGCTCACCAGCCGTCAGAAGCGTTACGTGCTGATGATGGGCATCCGGGTGGCCTGCGTGATCGTCGGTGCCGTCCTGGTCGGCGTGCAGGCCCCACTGCTCTGGCTCTGGCTGCCGATGGTGGCCCTGGGCATGGTGCTCATTCCGTGGCTGGCCGTGCTGCTGGCCAACGACCGCCCGCCCAAGGAGGAGCACCGGCTGGCCAACCGCTTCCAGCCGCGGCACCGGGACGAGACCCCGCCGATGAGCCTCACCGCCGAGGAACGTCCGCACAAGATCATCGACGTCGAGCCCTGATCCACCCCACCCTCCGGCCCGAGGTCAGGGGGAGGGGCGGGCGCCGATCTGGGAGACCGCGAGGGCGCCGAGATCGCCGGCGCGGCCCAGCGCCACCGCCGGCTGCGCGCCGTCGAGCCAGGCGGCCAGCAGCCCGGCCGCGAACGCGTCCCCGGCCCCCGTGACGTCGACCACCGACACCCGGCGGGCCGGCGCCACCGCCACCGAGGCGTCCCGGTCCACCCAGACCGCCCCGGCCTCGCCCTGCTTGACGACGATCCGCCGGGCGGAGGCCGACAGCGCCCGCCCCTGCGCCGCCGGGTCCAGCCCGCCGGCCAGCACCGTCGCCTCGTCGGCGTTGACCAGGAGCAGGTCGACCCCGCGTACCCAGGACAGGAAGGCCGCCGCGCCGACCCGCCGCAGCGGGGCCGCGGAGGCCGCGTCGACACTGGTGGTGAGCCCGCGCTCGCGGGCGGCAGCCAACGCCCGCAGCCCCGCCGGTCGGGACTCGGCGTCCAGCAGGGTGTACCCGGACAGGTGCAGGTGCCGCGCGTCCGGCGTCGCCGTCAGGGCCGCGTCGACGTCCCCCGGGGTCAACCGCAGGTTCGCGCCCCGCTCGGTGATCATCGACCGCTCCCTGGCAGTGGCCAGCACGATGACCGTCCCGGTGGCGCGGTCCGGGCACACCCGCGTCGCGCAGTCGACCCCCGCCCGCTCCAGCTCGGCCACCCGGTCCCGCCCGGCGTCGTCGTCGCCGACGGCGCCGACCAGCGTGACAGGTACGCCCTGCGCGGCGAGCCAGGCCGCGGTGTTGGCGGCCTGCCCGCCGCCGCTGAACCGGATCGCCGCCGGCGTGTCCGACCCGGTGGCCACCGGCCCCGCCAGCACCGCCACCACGTCGGTGATCAGGTCACCGACGACGAGGACGCGGCCTGCGGTCATGCCCCGGCGCGGCGGGCGGCCGCGGCGACGGCGATCCGGGCCGCGAGGTCGGCGTTGCGCAGGATGATCCGGACGTTCACCGCCAGGCTCGCCCCCTCGGTCGCCGAGTGGAAGTGCGCGAGCAGGTAGGGCGTCACGGCCTTGCCGGTCACCCCGTCGCGCTCCAGCAGGGCCAGCCCGTCGGCGAGGGTCCGGTCGTGCAGCTCCGGGTCGAGCTGCTCGTCGGTCGGCAGCGGATTGGCCACGATCAGGCCGCCGTGGTGTGCGCCGTGCTGCTCGCGGGCCGCCAGCACGTCCGCGACCTGCTCCGGGGAGTCCAGCGACCAGTCCAGGTCGAAGCCGCCGTCGGTGATGAAGAACCCGGGGAAACGCCGGGTCCGGAAGCCGACCACCCCGACGCCGAGGGTCTCCAGCCGCTCCAGGGTCGCGCCCACGTCGAGGATCGACTTGACCCCGGCGCAGACCACCGCGATCGGCGTACGGGCCAGGGTGACCAGGTCGGCGGACTCGTCGAAGGTCTGCGCCGCCTCCCGGTGCACCCCGCCGAGGCCGCCGGTGGCGAACACGCCGATCCCGGCGGCGTCGGCCACCGCGCTGGTCGCGGCCACGGTCGTGGCGCCGTCCGCGCCGGTCGCGGCGGCGACGGCGAGATCGCGTACGGAGAGCTTGGCGACCCCGTCGACGGTGGCGAGCCGGGTCAGCTCCGCGTCGTCCAGGCCCACCACCAGCCGCCCGCCGACCATGCCGATGGTCGCCGGGACCGCGCCCGCGTCCCGGACGGCCTGCTCGATCTCGCGGGCCACCCGCAGGTTGTCCGGCCGGGGCAGGCCGTGCGAGACGATGGTGCTCTCCAGGGCGACGACGGGACGCCCGTCGCGCAGGGCGTCGGCAACCTCGCTGCCGTAGCGGATGTGAAAGTCGGTCACGTCACCACCGTACGGCCCCTGTCCGGGCGACCTGAAGTGGACCGGAGCGGGGGTGACCTGCCAGACTTGACGGTCGGAGGTGCAGAAGTGAGCACAGAGGTTCTCGAGCGTCCGGAGCTGAAGGACGCCGACACCGGTCCCGAGATGTTCCACTACGTGCGCAAGGAGAAGATCGCCGAGAGCGCCGTCATGGGCACTTTCGTCGTCGCGCTGTGCGGGGAGACCTTCCCGGTCACCAAGGCCGCCAAGCCCGGCTCGCCGGTCTGCCCGAAGTGCAAGGAGATCTACGACTCCTGGGGCGAGTGAGCGTGGGCGACCCTCCCGGTCGCGCACGTAACCTTCGCCGGTGACCACCTCCACCGCCCTGCTCCTCGCCGACCTCACCGGGGTGGCGGTCTTCGCCGCCTCCGGGGCCTCCGCGGCGGTGGCCAAACGGCTCGACCTCTTCGGCGTCGTCTTCGTCGGCTTCGTGGCCGCGCTCGGTGGCGGGATCTTCCGGGACCTGGCGATCGACGAGGCGCCGCCGCTGGCCTTCGGCGACTGGCGGTACGCCGCCACGGCCGCCGTCACCGCCGCGGCCGTCTTCTGGCTGCACCCCCAGTTCGCCCGGCTGCGCACCACTGTGCTGGTGCTGGACGCGGCCGGGCTGGCGCTGTTCACGGTCACCGGCACGGTCAAGGCCCTCGACGCCCAGGTGCCGGCGGTGGGGGCCTGCGTGATCGGCATGCTCACCGCGATCGGCGGCGGCCTCGGGCGGGACCTGCTCACCGCCGAGATCCCGGTGGTGCTGCGGCGGGAGATCTACGCCGTCGCCGCGCTCGCCGGCTCGATCCTCGTGGTGCTGCTGGACGCCCTCGGGCACGCCAACGCCGGCTGGCTCACGGCCGCGGCGGTCTTCGTCTTCCTGCTGCGCCTGGTGTCGCTGCGCCGCCGGTGGTCCGCGCCGGTGCCGACCACGCGGCCGTCCAGGACGGGCATGCGCGGCCGGCGGGAGTGACTCAGGGCGGCGCTCGTGACCGGGCGCGGGGCGGTGGGACCGGCGTGGCCCGTATGTCGCGTGGGCCCGGCGGGGCGGCGCTGGTTATGCTGGGTCGGCCTTCGCGGCACCCACTGCGCGGAGGCGTTTTCATGGGCGGCGGTACCCGTGGCCCTCGCCCGGGGTCCGCCGTCAGGCGGTCGGAGAGGAGCTTCCCGTGGCGGCCCGGTTGCCGGCGATCGAGACGTTTCCGGCACTGCGCGCATGGCAGCGCAAGGCACTCGTGGAGTACCTGCGTCGGCGGGACCCCGACTTCACGGCGGTCGCCACCCCCGGCGCCGGAAAGACCACCTTCGCCCTGCGGATCGCCGCCGAGCTGCTCGCCGACGGCACCGTCGAGGCGGTGACCGTGGTGGCGCCGACCGAGCACCTGAAGACCCAGTGGGCGCAGGCGGCGGCCCGGGTCGGCATCCAGCTCGACGCCGCCTTCCGCAACGCCGACCTGCACTCCTCCGCCGACTTCCACGGCGCGGTCGTGACGTACGCGCAGGTGGGCATGGCGCCGCACGTGCACAAGCGGCGCACCCTCACCCGGCGCACCCTGGTCGTCCTCGACGAGATCCACCACGCCGGGGACAGCCGCTCCTGGGGCGACGGGGTGAAGGCGGCCTTCGAGGGCGCCGAGCGCCGGTTGATGCTCACCGGGACCCCGTTCCGCTCCGACGACAACCCGATCCCGTTCGTCGAGTACGAGCGGGGCGGCGACGGGCTGCTGCGCTCCCGCGCCGACTCGGTCTACGGCTACGCCGACGCGCTGCGCGACGGCGTCGTGCGGCCGGTGCTCTTCCTGGCGTACTCGGGGGAGACGCGGTGGCGCACCAACGCCGGGGAGGAGTTGGCGGCGCGGCTCGGCGAGCCGATGACCCAGGACCTCGTGGCGCAGGCGTGGCGTACGGCGCTGGACCCGGCCGGCGACTGGATGCCGCAGGTGCTGCGGGCCGCCGACGCCCGGCTGACCGTGCTGCGCAACGCGGGGATGCCCGACGCCGGCGGGCTGATCATCGCCAGCGACCAGCAGACCGCCCGCTCGTACGCGAAACTCATCGCGCAGGTGACCGGCGAGCGCGCGGCGGTGGTGCTCTCCGACGACGTGGGCGCCTCGGCGCGGATCGCGACGTTCGCGGCGTCCGAGCAGCGCTGGCTGGTGGCGGTCCGGATGGTCTCCGAGGGCGTCGACATCCCCCGGCTGGCGGTCGGCGTCTACGCGACCAGCGCCAGCACCCCGCTCTACTTCGCGCAGGCGATCGGCCGGTTCGTCCGCGCCCGCCGCCCCGGCGAGACCGCCTCGGTCTTCCTGCCCAGCGTGCCGCACCTGCTCGGGCTGGCCAGCGAGATGGAGGTCGAGCGGGACCACGTGCTCGGCAAGCCCAAGGAGCGCGAGGGCTTCGACGACGACCTGCTGGAGCGCGCCCAGCGCGACGACCAGGCCAGCGGCGAGCTGGAGAAGCGCTTCGCCGCGCTCTCCGCCACGGCCGAGCTGGACCAGGTGATCTTCGACGGCGCCTCGTTCGGCACCGCCGCCCAGGCCGGCACCCCCGAGGAGGAGGAGTACCTGGGCCTGCCCGGGCTGCTCACCGCCGACCAGGTGGCCCTGCTGCTGACCAAGCGGCAGCAGGAACAGCTCGCGGCCCAGCGCCGCCGGGCCGCCAGGCCGGCTGAGGCGGCCGCTGCGGCGCCCACGGCGCCGCCGGCACCAATGAGTGCCGCCCAGCGTCGGGTCGCCCTACGCCGCCAACTGAACGGCCTCGTGGCCGCCCGGCACCACCGCACGGGGCAGCCGCACGGGAAGATCCACGCGGAGCTGCGCCGCCTCTGCGGCGGCCCGCCGAGCGCCCAGGCCACCATCGAGCAGCTCGAGGAACGCATCGCCACCGTCCAGACCCTCTGACGGCTGTCGACCGGCCCGCCACCGGTGCCCGGTATCGGGCGTGCCGGGCGGGGGAGACGCAAAAGCCGGCCGGAGGCCCCCTCAGGGGGCCTCCGGCCGGCTATGTCGTGGGTTTGCGGATCTCAGTTCGCCATCAGATCGGCGCCACGCCAGCTGAACTCCGGGTCCGTCGCGAACCGCACGGTGATCTTCACGAGATCCTCCGCGTACTTGTTCGCGTGGTGCCCACAGAACACCAGCTCGCTCCCACCCGCCAGAGTGATCCGGAGCTTGCCGGCAGCATTGCAGCGGTCGCACCGTTCATCGGCGGCTGGGGGAGCCACCGTCTCGGGCGGCGGCGTGAGGGTCGGGGTCATCGCCTTCCTCCTCTGGTCGTCACCGATGAACACTCTCTTCGGTCTTTGCTCACCTATCGTGCAACACCCTGTCCCGGCGCTGCCTTCCCTGTGTGCCCGCGGGGGACCGAGGTCACACATGGCAGGGACAGTGTGCCGTGCACCAAGGGTGCCACGTCAACGATCACAATCGTGCAACCGAACGATCACCTTCCGACGTTGCACGCCAGGTGGTCAAAACGACACGTTCGGTTGACGATCGCGATCAGTCCAGGTAGTCCCGGAGCACCTGCGAACGCGACGGGTGACGCAACTTGGACATCGTCTTGGACTCGATCTGCCGGATGCGTTCCCGGGTCACCCCGTAGACCTGGCCGATCTCGTCCAGCGTGCGCGGCTGACCGTCGGTCAGCCCGAAGCGCAGGCGTACCACCCCCGCCTCACGCTCGGACAACGTCTGCAGCACCTGCTGGAGCTGGTCCTGCAGGAGCGAGAACGAGACCGCGTCGACCGCGACCACGGCCTCGGAGTCCTCGATGAAGTCACCGAGCTGGCTGTCGCCCTCGTCGCCGATGGTCTGGTCCAGCGAGATGGGCTCCCGGGCGTACTGCTGGATCTCCAGCACCTTCTCCGGTGTGATGTCCATCTCCTTGGCGAGCTCCTCCGGGGTGGGCTCGCGGCCCAGGTCCTGGAGCAGCTCGCGCTGGATGCGGCCGAGCTTGTTGATGACCTCGACCATGTGCACCGGGATGCGGATGGTGCGGGCCTGGTCGGCCATGGCCCGGGTGATCGCCTGCCGGATCCACCAGGTGGCGTACGTGGAGAACTTGTAGCCCTTGGTGTAGTCGAACTTCTCGACCGCGCGGATCAGGCCGAGGTTGCCCTCCTGGATCAGGTCGAGGAAGGCCATGCCGCGACCGGTGTAGCGCTTGGCCAGCGAGACCACCAGCCGGAGGTTGGCCTCCAGCAGGTGGTTCTTGGCGCGCTCGCCGTCGCGCGAGATCCAGCCCAGGTCCCGCTGCATCTCGCGGGTGAGCTTCTCCTCGCCCTCGTCGGCAGCCCGCAGCCGCTCCGCGGCGTAGAGCCCGGCCTCGATCCGCTTGGCCAGCTCCACCTCCTGCTCGGCGTTGAGCAGCGGGACCTTGCCGATCTGCTTGAGGTAGGCCCGGACCGAGTCTGCGGAGGCGGTCAGCTCCGCGTCGCGACGCGCCTGCTTGAGCGCCTCGGACTCCTCGTCGTCCCACTCGAAGTCGTTGTCGCTGGCCGAGTTGGCGGCGTCGGTCTCGGCGGCGCGGGTCAGCTCCGCCGGCTCCTCGACGACCACGTCCTCGATCGCGGCGGCGAGCTCCTCCGGGTCGATGTCGCCCTCGGCGCCCTCGCCCTTGGCCTTGCCGCCGGCCTTGGCCGGCTTGGCGCCGGCCGCCGCGACCGTCGCCTTGGTGGCCCGGGTCGCCTTGGTCGCCTTCGCGGGCGCGGCGGCCTTGGCGGCCACCTCGGCGGTGGTGCCGGTGGCCTTGCGCGGGGCGGCCTTGCGCGGGGCCGGCGCCGGGGCCTCGTCCGCGGCGGGCGCCTGCTTCGGGGCGGGCGCGACGGCCTTCTTGGTGGTCTTGGCGGTGGTGGCCCGGGACGCGGGAGTGGCCGATCGGGCGGCGGCGACGCGGCGGCGGGTGCTCGCCGAGCCGTCGACCACCACGGTCACTCCCGCCTCGGAGAGCGCCCGCAGGATCTTCTTGGCCTGGGCCGGAGTCACCTCGGCGGACTCGACGGTGCGCGCGAGCTGAGCCGACGTGAGCTGGCCGCCGGCGCTCTGCGCGTGGGCGATCAGAGTGTCGGTGAGCGAGCGAACGTCGGCGCCGGTCTGGCGGGGTTCTGTCACGAATGACCTTCCGGAGGCGAAGAGCGAGCACGGCCGGGTCGTCCGACGCAGAGCGGGGCACCTTGCCGGGCGATGTGGTTGAGGGACCCCCGTGTCCCGGGCCGGCCGGTCGTTGGCGGTCCGTCGCAGCGTGGGCAGGGGTGAATTGTAACGCCGTCTGCGGCGATCATCCCGCGCCGCACGGCGGACCGGCGGCGGGGACCGCCGATTCGACGTAGATGTGGACTTTGTAAGGATGGTACAGCGCGTGACCCGGAACACCCCGGCCGTGCGGGAAGGGGACGAACGATGGATCGCTCGGCGCCGGCGGAACTGCTGGACATCGCGGTCGAGGTGGCCCGGGACGCGGCCGCCACCGCGTACCGGATGAGGGTCGAGGGCGTGTCGGTGGCGGCCACCAAGAGCACGGTCACCGACGTGGTGACCGCCGCCGACCGGGCGGTCGAGCGGCAGGTGATCGACGCGCTGCGCCGGCTGCGGCCGGGCGACGCCGTCCTCGGCGAGGAGTACGGGGCGGGGGAGACCGGCCCGGTCGCCCCCGGCGGCGTCCGCTGGATCGTGGACCCGATCGACGGCACGGTCAACTACCTCTACGGGATCCCGCACTGTGCGGTGTCGCTCGCCGCCGAGGTCGACGGCGAGGTGGTCGCCGGGGTGGTGCGCAACGTCAGCACCGGCGAGGAGTGGACGGCCACCGCCGGCGGGGGCGCCTGGCGCGACGGCGAGCGGCTGCGCTGCTCCACGGAGACCGATCTCGGCCAGGCGCTGGTCGCCACGGGATTCGGCTACGACCCGGGGCGCCGGGCGCACCAGGCCCGGGTGGTCGCCGAGCTGATCCCGCACATCCGGGACATCCGTCGGTTCGGCGCCGCGGCGCTGGATCTCTGCCTGGCGGCGGAGGGGCGGGTGGACGCCTACTACGAGAAGGGGCTCGCGGCCTGGGACCAGGCCGCCGGTGCCCTGGTGGCGACCGAGGCCGGGCTGCTGGTCGCCGGGCTGGGCGGGCTGCCGGCCGGCCCGGACCTGGTGATCGCCGCGCCGGCGGCGCTGTTCAAGCCGCTGCACGACCGCCTCGCGGACCTGGACGCCTCGGGCGGTCCCTGACCGGCCGGCGCCGTGCCCCCGGCGGGACCGGGGGCACGGCGTGGTCAGTCGTCCTCGGACATCGGGCAGGACTCGGCCGGTGCGACCGGCGCGCCGAGGTCGCCCAGGGACTGGTTGACCTCGGTGGTGGTGGCGAGCTGCTGGAAGCCGCCGCCGAGCACCACGTCGACGACGTCGTCGGTGCGCTTGGCGTCGTAGTCCCACTCGGCGTTGTCGAGGAAGTACGCCCGCAGCAGGTGCGCCGAGCCGACGCCCTTCGGGCCGTAGCGCAGGACCGCGATGTCGTCGATGTGCTTCTTCTCGTTGCCGACCTTCTTGACCTGGAACTTACGGTTGCGGAAGTCGTCCGCGACGGTGCTGGCCCGACCCGCTTCGTCGGTCGCGTTGTAGACGTTGATCTTGACGTCCTTGGGTTCCCGCAGGGTCACGTCGGCCATCGGCCAGCCCTCGGGGCAGCCTCCGGCGAGGCCGGCGCTGCTCTGGGTGTCGCGGACCAGTGCGACGACCACGAAGACGAGGGCCAGCACCGCCAGCAGGCCGACGACAACGAGTGCTCGCACTCGTGCAAAGCTCATCAGGGTGCTCCCCGGACAGTGGGTGGGTGGTGGCGGCCGCCGGTGGTCGGGCCGCCCCGCCGGCCGTCGAGTACGCCGCTGAGGTTAACGGTTGTCCGGCCGTCGCGTGGAAACAGCCGGACATGCCGGCGCGCCATCCGGGAACCGGGTAGTACTACCCCTATCTTCGTGTCGCCTGAGTCACATTGGGAACAACTTCGCGTGCGGGGGCGTACATCTCAGCCACGAGGGCGGTATACATGCCTCGCCAAATGGGGGGGTATGGTTCCGCGCTCGTCGGGTGTTCCTTGGGGATGCCTCCGTCCGTGCTGTCTTCGGGTCGGGTGACCGACACAAGTGGTGGCCGGCCAGCGGAACCGAAACAGCGTCGTCCGGCGTTACAACCGGAAGCGACAACATCGATATGGGAGAGTGAAACCGATGGCCACCGACTACGACGCCCCGCGTCGCGACGAGGTCGACCTCGGCGAGGACAGCCTGGAAGAGCTCAAGGCCCGACGCGTCGACTCACAGTCGGGCGCCGTGGACGTCGACGAGGCCGAGGTGGCCGAGAGCTTCGAGCTGCCCGGCGCCGACCTGGCGGACGAGGAACTCACGGTCAAGGTGCTGCCGATGCAGCAGGACGAGTTCCGGTGCGCCCGCTGCTTCCTGGTGCACCACCGCAGCCAGTTGGCGGTCGAGCGTAACGGCGACCTGATCTGCCGCGAGTGCGTCTGACACCGTGCGTCCGCACCAGCGGCGGCTCCCTCGTCGGGGCCGCCGCTGCCCGAGTCGCCGTGCGGCATTCCCGGGGACCTGCTTGACTCGTTGACGGGTGACCGTCATGACGACGTCGGTCCATTCGGGAGGTCGGTCCATGAGCGAGCGGAGCGAGTCCGGCGGCACGCGTGGCGCGGACCAGGGCCGCGCCGACGGCGCGGACGACCCCGTCGCGCGGGACGACCATGCCGACGCGGTGCCCGCGCGCGGCACGGACGAGCTGGGTGCCACCGTCGCGGCCCTGACCGCCGACGACGTCGAGCCGGCGCGCCGGCGGCAACTGCTCGGCCGGCTCGTCGGGCAGGCGCGGGCGCGTGGGCTGACCGACCTGTTCAAGCCGAAGAGCGCGGTGCGCTGGATGGTCGACACGGTCGCCGAGGTCGCCCCGCACGTGCCCGTACGCGACCTGGCCACCCTGCGCCGGCACTTCGACGGCCTGGACGGCGAGGCGTTGGCCGAGCGGCTGGTCCGCAACGCCGCGCGGACGACGGCCGGCATCGGCGCCGCCGGCGGGGGAGTGGCGGCGGTCGAGTGGGCGGTCGCCCCGACCCTGCTCTCCGCGCCGGTCCTGCTGGCCGCCGAGACGGTCGCCGTGGTGGCGGTCGAGCTGAAGCTGATCGGCGAACTGCACGAGGTCTACGGGGTCCCGGTGCCGAGCGGCGGCACCCAGCGGGCCGTCGCGCTGGTGCAGTCCTGGGCCGGCCAGCGGGGGATCAACCCGATGATGCCCGGTGTCGGGGTGGGCGCCGTGCTGGGCACCGCCGCGCGCAAGGAGCTTCGGGACACGCTGCTCAAGCGCTTCGGCCGCAACCTGACCACCCTCGGGCCCTTCCTCACCGGGGCGGCGGTGGCCAGCTACCTCAACCGCCGGGCCACCCGGACCATGGCGGACCAGCTCCGCAGCGACCTGCGTCGCCAGGCCAAGGCCCTGCCGGACGCCCCGCCGGCCCTCCCCGGCGTCCGCTGAGCGGGCAACCGGCACCGAACACGGGCAGGGTCCCGAACGCCGCCGGACAGCGTCGGAGCGAACGGGCAGCGGCCGGACGGACAGCGCCCGGGCGGCCGGGGCCCGAGCGGAGGGACCGGCGTCGGGCAGCGGGACGGCGCGACCGGGCGCCGGACGAACTCAGGCCCGGGCGGCGTCGCGGGCGGCGAGGAGCGCCTCGGCCAGCTCGACCGGGTGCCGGGTGCTGACCACCCAGAACGGGGTGGGGTCGGCCGGGTCGTCGAGGACCACCTGCACGGCGCCGGGGATCCACGGCCGCTGCACCACGAACGCCAGCGGGTCGGCGCCGACCCCGAGCACCTCACGCCGGCCGGCGGCGTCCAACGGGACGACGTCGGCGACGAACCGGACCGGCAGCCGGGCGTCGTCCACCCGCAGCTCGTCGTCGCGTACGGCGATCCGGATCCGGCCCAGCCAGGCCAGGCCGGCGACGGTCGCCGGGAGCAGCACGACGAAGGGCAGCCAGGCGCGGACGCCGGGGGCGCCCATCCAGACCTCGAGGGCCAGCAGCGTGGCCGCAGCCAGGCCACCCAGCCACAGCCACCAGGGCAGACCGAGCCGCTCGGCGTGCTGCGGGGGCACCGCCGCGGGCGGCGCCGGGGACGGCGAGGATGGTGACAGGCTCACTCCTGCGAGGGTACGGCGCACGACGGGCGACGGAACCGGCAGGATGGCAGGGTCACCCCAGGAAACGGACGGAAGAGGAGA
The DNA here is from genome assembly GCF_049841735.1 of Micromonospora sp. DT46. Classification (NCBI taxonomy): domain Bacteria; kingdom Bacillati; phylum Actinomycetota; class Actinomycetes; order Micromonosporales; family Micromonosporaceae; genus Micromonospora; species Micromonospora sp. DT46. The sequence goes on from NZ_JBNCKW010000010.1 coordinate 186,431, forward strand.
ACCGTGACCGACGTCGTACCCGTGCCCGTACGGCAGCTCGACCCCGAGCTGCCGCTGCCGGCGTACGCCCATCCCGGCGATGCCGGCGCGGACCTGGTGGCCGCGGCGGACGTCGAGTTGCCACCCGGCGGCCGGGCCCTGGTCCCGACCGGCGTGGCGATCGCGTTGCCCGAGGGGTACGTGGGCCTGGTCCACCCCCGTTCGGGGCTCGCCGCCAGACTCGGCGTGACGGTGCTCAACGCGCCCGGTACGGTCGACGCCGGCTACCGGGGTGAGATCCTGGTCAACCTGATCAACCATGATCGGGAGACACCGGCGAAGATCTCCCGTGGTGACCGCATCGCGCAGCTCGTCGTGCAGCGGGTGGCGCGGGCGGACTTCCGGCCGGTTGCCGAGCTGCCCGCGTCCCGGCGCGGGACCGGCGGCCACGGCTCCACGGGCGGCCACGCCGGCCTGGTGCCGTCCCCGGCGGACGGCGGGCAGGACGCGGCCCCGGAGGCACCGGACGGACGGCGGTCGCCGGACGTGCGACGGGAAGAGCGGGACCGGGCAGGCGGCCGGACGGAAGAGGTGGCAGGGTGAGAGCGAACAGCGGAGGGTTGGCGCAGTGATCTTCTCCCGGAAGCGGGACAGTGCCGGACGGCACGCCCGTGACGAGCGGACGACCGAGGTCCTCGACTCGCACGAGGAGTCGACCCCGGCCCGCGGCCCGTACGACATCTCCGAGGCGCCCGAGGGGGTGCAGCGGCTCGACCTGGGCAGCCTGCACATCCCGGCGGTGCGGGACGTCGAGGTGCGGGTGCAGGCCGACCCGGAGGGCGTGATCCAGCAGGTCGTGCTCGTGCACGGTCCGAACGCGCTCCAACTCGGCGTCTTCGCCGCGCCGCGCTCCGAGGGCATCTGGGACGAGGTGCGCGAGGAGATCCGCCAGTCGCTGTTCAACGACGGCGCGGCGGCCCAGGAGGTCCAGGGCGAGTACGGCACCGAGCTGCACGCCCGGGTGCGTACCCCGGACGGGCTGACCGCCCTGCGGTTCGTCGGCATCGACGGGCCGCGCTGGATGGTCCGCGGCGTCTACCAGGGCGAGGTGGCCACCGACCCGGCCGCCGCCGGCCCGCTGGCCGAGTGCCTCGACGGCCTGGTGGTCGACCGGGGCCAGGAGGCCAAGCCGGTGCGCGAGCCGCTGCCGCTGCGGCTGCCCCGCGAGGTGGCCGACCAGGCGGGCACCGAGGCACCGGCCGACGGCAACCCCGCGCCCGCGCCCCGCGAGGCCTGACCGACCGTCACGACGCGCCGGGACCGGCCCCGTCGGCGTACGCTGGCGGGACGGTTCCGGCGTCGTCGGGGTCGTCCCGGGTGCCGGCGACGCGTCGGCCCAGCGTGGAGAGGGTGACGCGGAGGTCATGTCGACCGACGAGGGCCGGGGTCCGCTGCGCCGCATGCTGCGACGGCTGACGGCGAGCGAGGCGGAGATCGAGGCGCAGGAGCTGCGCCGGGAGAGCGCCGAGCACGGCGGTGTACCGGCCGGGCAGTGCATGCGGGGCCAGGTGGTCTCGGTGGCCGGTCGGCTGCGTACGGTCGTCTACACCCCGCGGACCAACCTGCCCACGCTGGAGGCGGACCTCTACGACGGCAGCGACGTGGTCACCCTGGTCTGGCTGGGCCGGCGGCACATCGCCGGGATCGAGCCCGGCCGGCACCTGACCGCGCGCGGCCGGGTGGCGGTGCGCGACGACCGCAAGGTCATCTACAACCCGTACTACGAGCTGGAACCGCCGAAGTGATCCGGTGGCCGCGGCGGACGGAAGGCGTGCGATGACGACGGGACAGCACCGGGCGGCACAGCCGGAGAGCGACCCGCAGGGCGAGGAGCCGCTGCCCACCCTCGCCGAGCAGATGGCCGACCAGCTCGGCGGCTGGCGGGGCCTGGTCGAGTCCAGCATCCCGGTGGTCGTCTTCGTGCTGGCCAACATCATCGGCGAGCTGCGGCCCGCCGTGATCGCCTCGGTGGCGGTGGCCCTCGCGATCGCCGGGCTCCGGCTGGCGCAGCGCCGCCCGGTCCGGCACGCGGTCAACGGGCTCTTCGGCGTCGCCGTCGGCGCCGCGATCGCCTGGCGCACCGGCGACGAACGCGACTTCTACCTTCCCGGCATCCTCTACGGCATCGGCTACGGACTGGCCCTGCTGCTCTCGGCGGCGCTCCGGCAGCCCCTCGTGGGGTGGATCTGGTCGGTGCTGGTGGCCAAGGGCCGCTCGGAGTGGCGCGACGATCCGCGCCTGGTACGCACCTTCACCGGGCTCACCGTGCTGTGGGGCGTGGTGTGGCTGGCCAAGGTGGGCGTGCAGGCGGGGCTCTACCTCGCCCACCAGGACACGGCGCTCGGCGTGGCGCGGCTGGTGCTGGGTTACCCGCCGTACGTGCTGCTGCTGCTGATCACGGTCTGGACGGTCCGCCGGGTCACCCGGGAGGCGGAGTCCGAGGCGCTGCCCGGCGGCTGAGACCGCCGCCTCAGCGCTGCTCGCGGGTGCGCTCGACGCTGTCCGCCCCGAGCACCACCGCGCGGACCGCGTCCTCGACCTCCGCCGTGCACACGAAGATCAGCTCGTCGCCGGCCTCCAACGGGTCGTCCGGCGTGGGCACCAGCACCCGCTTGCCGCGCAGGATCGCCACCAGCGCCGAGTCGCGGGGCAGCGGGACCGCGCGCAACGGCTCCCCGACGTACGGGGCGGTCGGCGGCAGGGTGATCTCCACCAGGTTCGCCTCGCCCTGCCGGAACGTCATCAGCCGGACCAGGTCGCCGACGGTGACCGCCTCCTCGACCAGGGCCGCCATCACCCGCGGCTTGCTCACCGCGACGTCGACGCCCCACTGCTCGGTGAAGAGCCACTCGTTCTCGGCCCGGTTGACCCGGGCCACCACCCGGGGCACCGCGAACTCGGTCTTGGCCAGCAGCGAGACCACCAGGTTGACCTTGTCGTCCCCGGTGGCCGCGACCACCACGTCGCAACCGGCGATGTCGGCCTCCTCCAGGCTGGCCAGCTCGCAGGCGTCGGCCAGCACCCAGTCGGCGGCCGGCACCCGGTCGGGGCGGAGCATCCTGGGCTGGCGCTCGATGAGCATCACCTGGTGGCCGTTGTCGATCAGCTCCTGCGCGATCGAGCGGCCCACGTTGCCCGCGCCGGCGATGGCGATGCGCATGCTCACAGCCCTCCTTCCGGCGGCGCCGCCGCCACCGACGTGACCGTCTCCGCGATGTCGTCGGTGACCAGCATGAAGAGCTGGTCGCCCTCCTGGACGACGCTGGAGCGGGTCGGCAGCGTGCCGATGCCGAAGCGGATCAGGTACGCCACCCGGGCCCCGGTCGCCCCCTCCAGGGCGCGTACCGGCCGGCTGACCCAGTCCTTGTGCACCGGCACCTCGATGATCGACACCGTGCTCGTCGGGTCGCGGAAGATCTCCACGTTCCCCTCCGGCACCAGGTGCCGCAGCATCCGTTCGGCGGTCCACCGGACGGTGGCCACGGTGGGGATGCCGAGCCGCTCGTAGACCTGCGCGCGGCGCTGGTCGTAGATCCGCGCCGCCACCCGGGACACGCCGAACGTCTCCCGGGCGAGCCGGGCCGAGATGATGTTGGAGTTGTCGCCGCTGGAGACGGCCGCGAAGGCGTCCGCCCGCTCGATGCCGGCCTGCCGCAGCACCTCCCCGTCGAAGCCGGCCCCGGTGACGGTGATCCCGGCGAAGTCCGGGCCGAGCCGGCGGAAGGCGTCGGCGTCATGGTCGATGACCGCGACCGAGTGCCCCCGGGACTCCAGGCTGTAGGCGAGGGTCGAGCCGACCCGGCCACAACCCATGATCACGACATGCACCGCGTCCCTCCTCAAGGTGCGCCACACCGGCCGGTGAGCGTGCCGTCTGCGAGCCTGCCACGTTCCCGGCGCGAGTGCGGACCGACGGTACTCCGCCGGTCCGCCCCGCCGCGCTCGACCACCCCACGACGCCCACCCGGCTGGTCGTACGCTTGGCCGTTGTGGCCAGACCCACCTCGCTGCTGAAGCGGCTGCTCCTCGGTCGACCGTTCCGGTCCGACCGGCTCAAGCACACGCTTCTGCCCAAGCGCATCGCGCTGCCCGTGTTCGCGTCCGACGCGCTCTCCAGCGTCGCGTACGCGCCCGACGAGATCCTGCTGACCCTCTCCATCGCCGGCGCCTCGGCGTACTTCTTCTCGCCGTGGATCGCCCTGGCCGTCGTGGTGGTGATGCTCACCGTCGTGGCCAGCTACCGGCAGAACGTGCACGCCTACCCCTCGGGCGGCGGCGACTACGAGGTGGCCACGGTCAACCTCGGACCCCGGGCGGGGGTCGCGGTGGCCAGCGCGCTGCTGGTGGACTACGTGCTCACGGTCGCGGTCTCGGTCTCCTCCGGGGTGGCCAACTTGGGCTCGGTGGTGCCGTTCGTGGCCACCCACAAGGTGCTGATCGCGGTGACCGCGGTGGTGCTGCTCACCGCGGTGAACCTGCGCGGCCTGCGGGAGTCCGGCACGGCCTTCGCCATCCCCACCTACGGCTTCATCATCGTGATGGTCGGGATGCTGCTCACCGGCCTGGTCCGGGTGTTCGTGCTCGGCCACGACCTGCGCGCGCCCAGCGCCGGCCTGGAGATCCAGGCCGAGCACAGCGTCACCGGCTTCGCCCTGGTCTTCCTGCTGCTGCGCACCTTCTCCTCGGGCTGCGCGGCGCTGACCGGCGTGGAGGCGATCTCCAACGGGGTGCCGGCGTTCAAGGCGCCGAAGAGCCGCAACGCGGCCACCACGCTGCTGCTGCTCGGCACCATCTCGGTGGCGATGCTGGTCGGCATCATCTGGCTGTCCCGCCTCACCGGCCTGCAGTTCGTCGAGGACCCGCGGCTCCAGATCATCTCCGGCCCCGAGGGGTACGTGCAGAAGACCGTCACCACTCAGCTCGGGGAGACGGTCTTCGGCTCCGGCTCGGTGCTGCTCTTCGTGGTCGCCGGGGTCACCGCGCTGATCCTCTTCCTCGCCGCGAACACCGCGTTCAACGGCTTCCCGGTGCTCGGCTCGATCCTCGCGCAGGACCGCTACCTGCCCCGGCAGCTGCACACCCGCGGCGACCGGCTGGCCTTCTCCAACGGCATCGTCTTCCTGGCCGTCGCCGCGATCGTGCTGATCGTCGGCTTCCAGGCCGAGGTGACCAAGCTCATCCAGCTCTACATCGTGGGCGTCTTCGTCTCGTTCACGCTCTCCCAGGCCGGCATGATCCGGCACTGGAACCGGCACCTGAGGACCGCGCGGGACCCGCAGGCGCGCCGGCGGATGCTCCGCTCCCGGGCGATCAACACCTTCGGCATGGCGATGACCGGCGCGGTGCTGATCGTCGTGCTCGTCACCAAGTTCCTGCTCGGCGCGTGGATCGCCATCGCCGCGATGGCGATGATCTACGTGCTGATGCTGGGCATCCGCCGACACTACGACCGGGTCGCGGCGGAGCTGACCCCGCCGGACGAGGGCCGCGCCGTGCTGCCCGCCCGCAACCACGCCGTCGTGCTGGTCAGCAAGCTGCACAAGCCGACGCTGCGGGCGATCGCGTACGCCCGGGCCACCCGGCCGGACACGCTGACCGCGGTGACCGTCAACGTCGACGAGAAGGACACCCGGGAGTTGCAGGCGGAGTGGGAGCGGCGGGACCTGCCCGTCCCGCTGACCGTGGTCGACTCGCCGTACCGGGAGATCACCCGCCCGATCCTGAACTACGTGGCCGGCGTCCGCCGGGAGTCGCCGCGCGACGTGGTCACGGTCTTCATCCCGGAGTACGTGGTGGGGCGCTGGTGGGAGCACCTGCTGCACAACCAGAGCGCGCTGCGCCTGAAAGGCCGGCTGCTCTTCGAACCGGGGGTGATGGTGACCAGCGTGCCGTGGCAGCTCGCCTCGACCGCCGGCAAGGACCTGGACCGGCTGGACGCCACACTGAGCCGGGGGCCGGCACGCGGCCCCCGGGTCGCGCCGCGCGGCACCCTGCCGCCGAGCGTCCCGCCCGTCGTGTCCGCGCCGCCCGGCGAGAGCGGCCAGAGTGGTGGAGGTGAACGGTGAGGGCGCACGGTAACGACCGGGGGCTGGAGGAGGCCGAGCGGGTCGAGCTGACCGTGGGGGCGGTCGCGCCCGGCGGGCACTGCGTCGCGCGGGTGGACGGCCAGGTGGTCTTCGTCCGGCACGCGCTGCCCGGCGAGCGGGTGGTCGCCGAGGTCACCGAGGTGCACAAGGGGTTCGTCCGGGCCGACGCGGTGAGCGTGCTCGAGGCCGCCCCGGACCGGGTCGAGCAGCCCTGCCCGTACGCGAAGCCGGGCCGGTGCGGCGGGTGCGACCTGCAACACGTCGCCCCGGCCGCCCAGCTCGACTGGAAGGCGGCGGTGGTGCGCGAGCAGCTCACCCGCCTCGGCGGGCTCACCGAGGCCGAGCTGGACGCCCTCGGCGTCCGGGTCGAGGCGCTGCCAGGCGGGCCGCTCGGCTGGCGCTCCCGGGTCCGCTACGCCGTCGACGGGGCGGGCCGGGCCGGCCTGCTCAAGCACCGCTCGCACGAGGTGGTCCCGATCGACCGCTGCCTGATCGCCCACCCGGCGATCCGCGAGCTGCCCGTGCTGGCCCCAACCGGGGCGCGCTGGCCGGACGCGGACGCGGTCGAGACCGTCGCCTCCACCGGCGGGGACGTGGCCGTGACCGCCGTCGCCGACGGGACGCCCCGCACGGTGAGCGGCCCGGACCGGGTCCGCGAGGTGGCCACCGGCCGGGAGTGGACGCTGCCGGCGTCGTCGTTCTGGCAGGTCCACCCGGCCGCCGCCGACACCCTGGTCGACGCCGTGCTGGAGCTGGTCGACCCGCGCCCGGGGGAGCGGGCCTGGGACCTCTACGGCGGGGCGGGGCTCTTCGCCGCCGCGCTCGCCGGCCGGGTCGGCGACGCGGGCCGTGTCACCCTGGTCGAGTCGGCGGCGCAGGGCGTCGCCGCCGCCCGGGAGAACCTGCGCGACCTGCCCCGGGTGGAGGTCGTGCCGGCCCGGGTGGAGACCGCGCTGGCCCGCCGCCGGATCACCGGCCCGGTCGACGTGGTGGTGCTCGACCCGCCGCGCTCCGGCGCGGGCGCCCGGGTGGTGCGCGACATCGTGGCCGCCGGTCCCCGCGCGGTGGCGTACGTGGCCTGCGACCCGGCCGCCTTCGCCCGCGACGTGCGCACCTTCGCCGGGCTGGGCTGGCGGCTGACCGTGCTGCGCGGCTTCGACCTGTTCCCGATGACCCAGCACCTCGAGCTGGTCGGTCTGCTCCTGCCGCCCGACGGAGCCGCCCGCTAGCCTGACGCCATGAAGATCGTCGGACTGATGTCGGGGACCTCCTACGACGGGGTGGACGTGGCCGCCGCCGAGTTCACCCTCGACGGGGACACGCTGCGGCTGCGCCCGCTGGGGCACCGCGCCCTCGACTACGACGACGAGCTGCGGGCCGCCATCGGCGCGCTGCTGCCGCCGGAAAACACCACGATCGAGGCGGTCTGCCGGCTGGACAACCGCCTCGGCGAGGTCTTCGCCGAGGCGGCGGCCCTCGGCGTCGAGCTGGCCGGCGGCGCGGTCGACGCGGTGGTCTCGCCCGGGCAGACGGTCTTCCACTGGGTTGCCGACGGGCGCGCCCGGGGCACCCTGCAACTGGGCGCGGTGGCCCGGGTGGCCGCCCGGGTGGGCGTACCCGTGCTCAGCGACCTGCGCTCGGCGGACGTCGCGGCCGGCGGGCAGGGCGCGCCCCTGGTCCCGGCGTTCGACGCGCTGCTGCTCGACCCGGCAGACGGTGCGGCCCCACGCGCCGCGCTCAACCTGGGCGGCATCGCCAACCTCACGGTGCTCGCGCCGGGCGCGCCGGTGCTCGGGTACGACGTCGGGCCCGCCAACGCGCTGCTCGACGCGGCGGCCCGCCGCCTCCTCGGGCGGCCCTGCGATCTCGACGGCGCCCGCGCGGCGGCCGGTCGGGTGCACCCCGGGCTGCTCGACGCGCTGCTCGCCGAGCCGTACTACGCGGCGCCGCCGCCCAAGTCGACAGGCAAGGAGCTGTTCCACGCCGGCTACCTGGACGCCCGGCTGGCCGCCCTCGACGAGGCGGTGCCGGCCGACGACGTGCTCGCCACCCTGACCGAACTGACCGCCCGGGTGGTGGCCGCCGAGTGCGACCGGCACGGCGTGGCGGAGGTGGTGGCGGCCGGCGGCGGGGTGCGCAACCCCACCCTGACCGCCCGGCTGGCGGCCCTCGGGGCGGGGCGCTGGCGGCTGCGCACCACCGACGAGCTGGGGGTGCCCGCGCAGGCCAAGGAGGCCTACGCGTTCGCCCTGCTGGGCTGGCTCTCCTGGCACGGGCTGCCCGGCGCGCTGCCCTCGGTGACCGGCGCCGCCCGGGCCGCCGTGCTGGGCTCCTGGACCCCGTCCGGGCCGGCGTACCGGGGCACCCCGGCCGTCCCGGCGCCCCGGCGGCTGCGGATCGCGGCCTGACTCCCGCAGGCGCGCGCCCGGCCGCCCGCGATCCATCCGCAGGCTGACCAGGCGCTCAGCACCCCCGGTCGGTGGGCGGGCGTCCGGGCCAGCCTGCGGAGTGTCGGACGGCCGATAGACTCTTGCGTCATGAGCGTTGAAGAGGGCACGGTCCACCACACCGGGCTGCTGGCCACCGTCCGGGGTCCGCAGGACGTCAAGCGGATGTCCGCCGAGGAGTTGGACGTCCTCGCCGCCGAGATCCGTGACTTCCTGGTCGCCAAGGTCTCGCGCACCGGCGGGCACATCGGCCCCAACCTGGGTGTGGTCGAGCTGACCCTGGCCATGCACCGGGTCTTCGACTCCCCGCGCGACCGGCTGCTGTTCGACACCGGCCACCAGGCGTACGTGCACAAGATCGTCACGGGCCGGCAGGTGGGCTTCGACAAGTTGAAGCAGCGCGGGGGCCTCTCGGGTTACCCCAGCCAGGCCGAGAGCGAGCACGACCTCATCGAGAACTCGCACGCCTCCACCGCCCTGTCCTACGCGGACGGCCTGGCCAAGGCGTACAAGCTGCGGGGCGAGCAGCGCAGCGTGGTCGCCGTGGTCGGCGACGGCGCGCTTACCGGTGGCATGTGCTGGGAGGCGCTGAACAACATCGCCACCGCCGGCAACCCGCTGGTGATCGTGGTCAACGACAACGGCCGCTCCTACGCGCCGACCATCGGCGGCCTCGCCGACCACCTCTCCTCGCTGCGGCTCAACCCCGGCTACGAGAAGGTGCTCGACACCGTCAAGGAGGCGCTCGGCTCGACGCCGCTGGTCGGCCGGCCGATGTACGAGGTGCTGCACGCCGTCAAGCGGGGCATCAAGGACGCCGTCGCCCCGCAGGCGATGTTCGAGGACCTCGGCATCAAGTACGTCGGCCCGGTCGACGGGCACGACGTGACGGCGGTCGAGTCGGCGCTGCGCGCGGCGAAGAACTTCGGCGGCCCGGTGATCGTGCACGCCGTCACCCGCAAGGGCTACGGCTACCGCCCGGCCGAGGAGGACGAGGCCGACTGCTTCCACGGCCCCGGCGCCTTCGATGTCGCGACCGGCAAGTCGGTCGCCGCCCCGTCGGTGAAGTGGACCGGCGTCTTCGCCGACGAGCTGGTCGCGATCGCCGACGAGCGGCCCGACGTGGTGGGCATCACCGCCGCGATGGCCGAGCCCACCGGCCTAGCCAAGCTGGCCCGCAAGCACCCGAACCGGGTCTACGACGTCGGCATCGCCGAGCAGCACGCCGCCACCTCGGCCGCCGGCCTGGCCCTCGGTGGGCTGCACCCCGTGGTGGCGGTCTACGCGACCTTCCTCAACCGCGCCTTCGACCAGGTCCTGCTGGACGTGGCGATGCACAAGCTGCCGGTGACCTTCGTGCTGGACCGGGCCGGCATCACCGGCCCCGACGGGCCCAGCCACTACGGCATGTGGGACATGTCGATCTTCGGCGTCGTGCCGGGCCTGCGGATCGCCGCGCCCCGCGACGCCGCCACCCTGCGCGAGGAGCTGCGCGAGGCTGTGGCCGTCGACGACGGCCCCACCATCGTCCGCTTCCCGACCGGCACCGTCGCCGCCGACCTGCCGGCCGTGCGCCGGGTCGGCACCGTCGACGTGCTGGCCGAGGCGGCGCGCAAGGACGTGCTGCTGGTGGCGGTCGGCTCCTTCGGCCACCTGGGCATGGAGGTGGCCACCCGGGTCGCCGAGCAGGGCTACGGGGTCACTGTGGTCGACCCGCGCTGGGTCCGCCCGGTCCCGGCCGAGCTGGTCGAGTTGGCCGCCGGGCACCGGCTCGTGGTCACCGTCGAGGACGGCGTCCGGGTCGGTGGCGTGGGTGACGCCCTCGCCCAGGCGATGCGGGACGCCGACGTCCGGGTGCCGCTGAAGGACCTGGGCGTGCCGGCCGACTGGCACCCGCACGGCAGCCGCGCGCAGATCCTCGCCGACCTCGGCCTGACCGCGCAGGACGTGGCCCGCGACGTCACCGGCTGGATCTCCCGGCTGGACGTGGAGCAGGTCGAGCCGGTGATCGCCGCCGACGACGCGACCGCGCAGAACTGAGTTCCAGACCGCCGACGGCGGGTGCCCCGGGAGTCCGGGTCACCCGCCGTCGGCGTCTCGCGTGCCGGTCAGCGGAGCCGACGCTGGGTCAGCGACCGCCGAGGGAGCGGTAGTGCGTCTTCTCCGCCTCGGCGAGGCTGAACGTCTCCGACCGGGTCGGCGCCGGCACCACGACCAGCCCCGGCCGGTCCACCAGCCGGGGCGTGTCCGGCGGCGTCGACAGCGAACTGTCGGCGGTCGGCCGCCAGCTCAGCACGGCCAGCGGCTGCCCCGGCACCGGCAGCGTGTACGTCTGCAACGGGTTGGAGCGGTCGGCGGGGGAGACCACCGGCGTGCCCCCGTCGGCGGGGCGGTAGACCACGGCGGTCATCGTGCCGTCGGCCGTCTCCCAGCTCAACTGCTCCAGCTCCGCCGGCTCGCCGCCGCCGAGGGCGACCTCGCCGAGGGTGCGTACGGTCAGCTTGGTCATCGGCCACGACGACGGGACCGAGCGCGGCGCGTCCCGGTCGCCGATGCGCCGGGGGACGCTGCCGAACGGGCCCTCCTCGCCGGCGAGCGCGCAGGTGTCCAGGCCCGTGAGGGCCCGCTTGCCGGAGCCGCTCTCGTCGCGGACGAGGGGGTAGCGCGGGTCGGTGGTGCCGGTGCCGAGGTCCAGCAGCCGGTCGGCGGCGCGGCCCCGGGGCAGCGCCTCGGTGGCCCTGAGCGTGGCGGTCACCGGCACCGCCCGGCAGGCCGGCACGGTCACCGGCTCGGTGAGGCCGTCGGTGTGCCGCAGGGCGCGGCCGTCCGGCCCGAGCAGCCGCTGCACCCGGCCCGACGTGAGGTAGCGCCGCCCGTCGGAGGTGTGCACGGGGAGCACGTCGGAGTAGACGAGGTAGCCGGGGTCGGTGTACTCGGCGGCGCGGGTGACCGCGTACCGGCCGTCCTCGGTGGTGACCTGGAGCAGCCAGGAGGCGCTCTCGCCGGGCACGTCCGCGGCGACCAGGGCCAGCGGCGCGCCGCCGACCTCGCCGGACCAGAGGATCCCGGACGTGGGCAGGTGCACCCGGTCGTCGGCCGGTGACCGCCAGTCGCGTACCGCCTCGGTCACCGCCGACCGGACGGCGGCGTCGCCCGCCAGGGTGCCGCGTGGCGGCCAGACCGTCAGGTCGCCGTCCAGGCTGTCGTAGCCGACCCGCAGGTCGCCCGGCTGCCGGTCGGCCACCGGCCCGCAGGCGGTCGCGGTGAGCAGCAGGGTCAGCAGTGCGGTGGCCGTGATGCCGCGCCGGCGGACTGGAGCCACCTGTACGCCCCCTCGATCGCCTCAGCCGTCGTTCAACGGAAAGCGCCATAGTACGAGATGTCGGATCACCGGGACGCGCCACCTCGCCCACCGTCCGTGCGCAGGTCGCGGGCGGTGGGCGACGCCGACCACAGAGGACACTGCCGTGGTTTCAGGGTGAATGTCCCGCTCGGGTAGACTCCGCCGACTGTGACGCCTGCCGAGACCCGCGCCGAATCCTGGTCGGAATCCGACGCCGCCGCGGCCCCCGCGTCCGAACCCGTGGCGCCGCCCGTGGGCGGCGCCGGTGACCGTACGCCGGACGGGGCCGCCCGCGCCGACGAGGCCGACGCTCCCGGCACGGCCGTGGCCACCACCGAAGCGACCGACGCCGCCGGCCCCTCCGGCGAGGCCCGCGGGGCGGACGGCGCGGCCCGGCCCCGGCGGTGGACCCGGCGTCGGCAGGACCTCACGGTCTTCGGCCTGTTCCTGCTCGCCGCGGTGTGGGTCACCAGCCAGATCTGGGTGGACCCGGCCGGCCGGGTGGCCTCGCTCTACAGCAGCGACCCGGCCCAGGTGCAGTTCTTCCTCGCCCACTCGGTACGCGTGGTGCTGCACGGCGAGTTCCCGTTCTTCACCGAGCAGTTCAACTACCCCGACGGGGTCAACCTGATGGCCAACACGGCCATCCTCGCGCTGGGCATCCCGATGGTGCCGGTGACGCTGCTCTTCGGGCCGGCCGTGACCTTCGTGGTGCTGGTCACGCTCGCGCTCGCCGGCACGGCCTCGGCCTGGTACTTCGTGCTCTCCCGGCACGTCGTGCGCAGCCCGCTGGCGGCGGCCGTCGGCGGCTGGTTCTGCGGGTTCTCGCCGGCGATGCTGTCGCACGCCAACTGGCACCCCAACATCATCTCGCAGTTCCTGCTGCCGTTCATCGTCTGGCGGGTGCTGGTCATCACCCGGTCCCGACGGCCGTGGCGCGACGGCGTGCTGCTCGCCCTGATGGTCACCGCCCAGGCGTTCATCAACGAGGAGATCCTGCTCTTCACGGCGCTCGCCTGCGGGGTGTTCCTGCTCGCCGTGCTCGCCCAGCGGCCCGGGCTCTGGTCGGCGGCGTGGCGACCGCTGGCCAAGGCCCTCGCGATCTGCACCGTGCTCGCCGGGTCGCTGCTGGCGTACCCGCTCTACGTCCAGTTCGCCGGGCCGATGGCGTACCACGGCCTGAGCGACGCGGTCCGCGACTACGGCAACGACATCGCGGCCTTCTTCGCGCCCGGCTCGCCGACGATCGGCGGCGACGAGCGCGCCAACGTCAACCTCGCGCCGAACTACTCCGAGGAGAACGCCTTCTTCGGTTGGAGCCTCGCCCTGATCGCCGTCGGCATCGTGGCCTGGCTGCGCCGGGAGATGCTGGTCCGGGCGCTCGCCGCGACCGGGGCGTTCTTCGCGGTGCTCTCCCTCGGCGAGCGGGTGTCCTGGTGGCACCGGGAGCTGTTCACCGGGCCCTGGGAGTGGCTGGTCCGGCTGCCGCTGCTCGACGCGGTGGTGCCCACCCGCTTCGGCCTGATCACCAGCGTGGTGGTGGGCATCCTGCTGGCGCTCGCCGTCGAGCGCTCCCGGACGCTGCCGGTCGAGCGGCGGACGCTGCGTACGCTCACCGTGGCCGGGCTCGTCCTCGCGCTGCTGCCGATCGCGCCGATGCCGCTGAAGGTGACCTCCCGCCCGCCCGTACCGGACTTCATCACCGCCGACCGGTGGCGCGGCTACGTCGGTGAGGACCAGACGCTGGTGCCGATCCCGGTGCCGAACATGGGGCACACCCACGGCATGCGCTGGGCCGCCTCCACCAACCTCGACTTCAAGATCCCCGGCGGCTACTTCCTGGCGCCGCGCAACGGCAACACCGGCGACCCCGGCCGCTTCGGCGGCCGGCCCAGCGGCGTCGGGCGGCTGCTGGAGGAGGTCGCCTCGACCGGCCGCATCCCGAAGCTGGACGACCGGCAGCGCCGCCGCTCGCTCGACGAGCTGCGGCACTGGCGGGCGGCCGTCCTGGTGCTCCCGGTCGGCCAGCACCACTCCGAGCAGCTGCGGCGCACCGTCGAGCAGCTGGTCGGTCCCGGCCGCCGGGAGCTGGACGTCTGGGTCTGGGACGTCCGGGCGCTGACCGACCAGCCGACCTGATGACCGCCCCGGCGGCGACCGGCACCGCCGGGGCGGCACCCGCCCGGCGGTCCCGCCGGCTGCCGGTGCGCGCGCCGGACGCGCTGGTCGTCGCCGGCTACCTCGCCCTGGCGGTGCTGCTGACCCTCGGCCAGTGGGGTCGCCCGGGGCGGCTGTTCCACCAGGCGGGGGACCAGGTCCTCTTCGAGTGGATGCTGGCCCGCGCGGCCCGGGCGGTGACGGGCCTGGAGAACCCGCTGTACAGCGGGGAGCTGAACGCCCCGGACGGGGTGAACCTGATGGCCAACACCTCGGTGCTGGGCCTGGGCGTGCCGCTGACCCCGGTCACCCTGCTCTTCGGCTCGCAGGTCGCGTTCCTGGTGGCCGTGGTCTGCTGCCTGGCCGGCACCGCGACCGCCTGGTACGCGCTGCTGCGCCGCCGGCTCGTCGGCTCCCGGGCGGCGGCCGTCGGCGGGCTCTTCTGCGGCTTCGCCCCCGGCATGGTCGCGCAGGCCGGGGCGCACCTGCACATGGCGGCGCAGTTCCTGGTGCCGGTGATCCTGGCGCTGGTGTTCCACCCGGACCCGCGCCGGGTGTGGCGGCACGGGACGCTGCTCGGGCTGCTGGTGGCGTACCAGGTCTTCCTCGGCGAGGAGGTGCTGGTCTTCCTGGTGCTCGCCGCCGGGACGTTCGCGCTGGCGTACGCGGTGGCCGACCGGGAGAGCGCGCGTCGGCGGGCCCCGGCGCTGCTCGGCCGCCTCGCGGTCGGGGTGGCGGTGGCGCTGCCGCTGCTGGCGTACCCGCTGTGGTTCCAGTTCTTCGGCCCGGGCCACTACCGGGGGATGCCCTTCCACGCGTACGGCTACCAGCTCGACGCCGCGTCCTTCACCGCCTCGGCGCGGCAGACGGTGCTCGGCGACGACCACCTGCCCGGCCTGCTCGCGCCGAACCCCACCGAGGAGAACTCCTTCTTCGGCCCGGGGCTGCTGGTGCTCGCCGTGGTGATCGTGATCTGGCTGTGGCGCCGGCCGCTGGTCCGCGCGCTGGCCGCCTGCGGGCTGCTCTTCGCGCTGCTCTCGCTGGGCGAGCAGGTCCGCCTGGACGGCACGTCCACCGGCATCCCCGGGCCGTACCGGCTGGTCGCCGAGCTGCCGCTGCTCGACCACGCGGTGCCGGCGCGCTTCCCGCTGGTCTGCGTCCCGGTGCTGGGCATCCTGCTCGCCCTCTCCCTGGACCGGCTGCGCCCCGCGGCCGGGGCCGACCGGCTGCGCCCCGCGGCCGGGGCCGACCGGCTGCGCCCCGGGGACGGGGCCGAGGCCCGGGTGGGCGCCGTGCCGGTGCGGCTGCTCTGGGGCGGGGCGGTGGCCGCCGCGCTGCTGCCGCTGATCCCCACCCCGATCCGGACCGTGCCGGCCTGGCCAGTCCCGGCGTTCGTGGCCGAGGGCGGCTGGCGGGCCCACGTCCCGCCGGGCCGGACCCTCGTCCCGGTGCCGCCGGTGACCGGTGCGGGGCTCAGCCCGGCGATGCTCTGGTCGGCCCGCACCGGGCTGGCCTTCCCGGCCCCGGGCGGCTACTTCATCGGCCCCCGGGGCGCCGACGACCCGGCCGCCCGGTGGGGCGCCCCGGACCGCCCCACCGCCGAGCTGCTGCGCCGGGTGGCCGAGACCGGCGAGGTGCCGGTGGTCACCGACGAGCACCGCCGGCAGGCGGTCGAGGACCTGCGGCACTGGCGCGCCGCGCTGGTGGTGCAGGGCGGACTGCACCACGGCGACCCGGTGCGCCGTACGCTCGACGCGCTGCTCGGGCCCGGCCGGGAGGTGGCCGGCGCCCACGTCTGGGACGTCCGCCCGCTGGTGGGCTGACGGCTCAGCCCCGCCGCCGGTCGCCCGGCGGCCGACTGAGCCTCGACGGTCGCCGGCTCACCCGACGAGCGGCCGGACGTCCCAGAGCCACACGTCGTCGACGCGCTGGGGCGGGCCGATCAGCGCGGTCATCAGCTCGCGCAGGACCGCCTCCCGGGGATGCGCGCCGAGGACCACCACGGACGCCCGCCAGAAGCGCAGGTCCTCGACGGCCTGGCGGCGGTTCTCGTCGGTCAGCGCGGGGACGGCGTTCTTGTCCATGGTGGAGTAGATCAGGGTGCTGGTCGGACGGTTGGGCGCGCCGAAGACGCCCTCGCCCAGCTCGTTCGGCCCGATGAAGTAGCCGCCCGGGATCGGGAACGCGTGCTGCGTCAGCGCGCTCCAGCGCAGCGTGGGCAGGCCGTGCACGTTGCTCGGGATCGGCACCGGCACCAGGGTCCGGCCCTCCGGCACGTACGGGCGCCAGCCGCCGGCGGTGATGAAGTGCGGCGGCGGGTCGACGGGCTCCGCGGGCAGCGGACGCGGGAACAGCGGCAGCACGGCGAGCGCGACGGCCGCGTACCCGACCGGCCGGAGCCAGCGGCGGCGCGACCCGGCGTCGGCACCGGCCGCGCGGTCGTCGCCGTCGGAGCCGGCGCGGGGGGCCGGCACCGGCGGGCGGCCGCTGCCGGCGACGGTGTCCCAGGCCAGGGCGAGCAGCACGCCGAGCGCCGCCGCCACGACCAGGGCCAGCCGGGTCGGCATCATCATCTCGACCAGCGGCAGGTCGTCGGAGACGTAGGCCCACGGGCCGTCCGTCTCCGTCTCCACCCCGTTGATCCGCACCTTCGGGCCGATCGAGGCCACCGTGAAGACCACCACCAGCACCGCGAGGATCCGGGCGGCGAGCGAGCGGCGGACCAGCAGCACCAGCGCCACCAGCGACAGCAGCACCAGCGGCCAGCCGAACCAGGTGTTCTGCTCGGTCAGGCCGATGGTCTTCTCCACCGCCTCGTCGCCGGCCACGGTGTCGCGGGCGAAGGTGACGAAGGCGGCCAGGTCCTCGCCCCAGTTGTGGAACACCCCGCCCTGCAACCCCCGGTAGGACTGCGGGCCGTTGAACTGGAACCAGATCGGGTAGGCCGTCAGCAGCAGCGCCAGAGCGCCGCCCACGCCGAGCGCGGCGGCGAAGGTGCCGGCCACCGCCCGCGTCCGCGCCGGCCGCATGATCGCGTACGCGACCACGACGACCAGGCACGCCAGCGCGGTGAGCAGCAGCATCTCCTCGTTGATGAAGATCTGGTACGCCACCAGCAGGCCGAGCACGATCCCGTTGCGCCGCCACCGGCCGGGCTCGCCGAGCCGGAGCACCCGCACCACGATCAGCGGCAGCAGGAAGTTCGAGACGAAGTTGGGCTGGCCGTTGGCGTGGTGCACGATGCCGGGCGCGAAACCCAGGAACGCGCCGCCGACGAAGGCCGCCGCGCGCGAGCGCACCAGGTGCCGCGACAGCATCCAGTACGACGTGCCGGCGGTCGCGGCCAGCGCGCCGCCCAGGTAGAGCGCGTACATGACCTGCGGGCCGAGGAGCATGGTCAGCGGCGCCAGCGGCAGCGTCACCCCGAGCAGCGAGGTGTTCGCCATCATGTTCACCCCGTCCGGGGCGTTCTGCCGCTCGGTGAACAGCGGGTTCTCCAGGTGCCGCACCGAGTAGGCGCCGTGCGAGAAGAGCCACTCGAACCAACTGTGGTCGGTGGGCAGGTGCGACGACACCCGGTTCTGCACGTCGACCCAGTAGTTCAGGCACACGAAAACGCCGAGCAGGACATAGGCTCCGATGGCCAGTACGTCGGCGCGGGAGGGCCTGCGCCGGGGCCGGCGCGTCGGCTCGGCCGCGACGGGCTCGGAGACGGAGTTCAGCGAGGGGTCTACCACCGGCACAGCCACGACGCGCCATCGTACAGGCGCTCCGGCGTCGCTTTTGCCGGGCCGGTGCCCCCACGGCCGATTTGCCGGTCCGCCGGAGGCCACGGTGTGACGGGGAGGACGCCACGTGACGGTCATCGACCTGGGCGAGCGACGGGACGTCGACGGGGCCGCCGGGCCCGGTCCGGGCCGGTTCCTCCGCCGCTGGGCCCCGGCCCTGGTCGCCCTGCTCTGCCTGGTGACGTCTGCGGCCGCCGCGCCGTGGCCCGCGCAACCGCCGGGCGTCACGGTCCCGGCCGGCCCGGACGCGAATCTCCTGTTCGTCGAGGGGGTCCTGCTGGTGGCGGAGCCGTCGGGCCCCGGCACGGTGGCCGACGGGGATCCGGTGTCGCGGCTGGCCGCCCACCGGCTGCCCTCCGGCCGTCCCCTGTGGCGGGTGCCGTTGCCCGCGCCGGGGCGGGTGTTCCACGCCGTCCGGGCCGGCGACCTGCTGGCGGTCGGCCTGGCCGGGGACCGGACGGCGTCCGAGGTGGTCGGGCTCTCCCTCGCCGACGGCGGGGTGCGCTGGCGGGGCGAGGGACAGTTGCACGGCGCCACCTCGGCCGGGCACCTGCTGCTGTCGGGCTTCGCCGGATCGAGCGCGTCCGTGCTGCGCTCGGTGGACCCCGCCACCGGTGCCGTCCGGTGGTCGCAGCCGCTGGCATTCGAGGACGCGCACCTGTCGCGGCGGGACCAGCGGATCAGCCTGCTGACGGTGCTTGCCGGCAGGCGGCTGGAGCTGCGCGACCCCGACACGGGCGCGGCGCGTGCCGCGACCACCGTGCCCGACCGCTCCCGCGTGCTGACGGTCACGGAGGAGCTGGTGCTGCTCACCGACGCCAGCGGGGTCCTCAGCGGCTACGAGATCCCCGGCCTGCGCCGGCGGTGGAGCGTGCCCCGCGGCCCGGCCGACCAGCCGGACGTTTACGACTGCGGCGCCCTGATCTGTGTCGACGACGGCTCGCCCGCCACCCGGCTGCTCGATCCCGCCACCGGCGCCCTGCGGTGGCGGAGCGAGAACGCGGCGCTGGGGCCGGTCGCCGTCGAGGGCCGGCTGCTGGCCGTCCGGCGCGCCTCCGGTGGCGCCGCGGAGCACGTGCTGCTCGACGCGGCGACCGGCCGGCCGGTGCGGCAACTGGGCCGCTGGCGGGCCGGCGCCCCGTGGCTCTCGGCCGACGCGACGACCGTGCACCGCCGGCAGCGCGACGGGCGGTACCTGGTCGGCCGGATCGACGAGCGCGGGGAGGGCGTGCGGGTGCTGGCGGCACTGCGCGGCGTGGTGGGGGAGTGCGGCGCTCGCGAGTCGTTCGTCGCCTGCCGGCGCGAGGACGGTGGGTTGGGCGTGTGGGAACTGCCCGGCGACCGCGACCGGAAGGGGCGGGCGTGACGCTCATCGACCTCGGCGAGGTGCGTGACGAGCCGGGCCGCGAGGCGCCGCCGCCCCGCCCGCCGCGCGCCGTCGGCCGCCCGTTGCGGGTCGCGCTGGCGCTCGCGTTCCTCGTGGCCACCGTGGCGGCGGCCGCCCCGGTACCGGCCCGGGTCGGGCTCGTCGTGCCGGCCCGCCTCGGGTCGGAGGCGTTCCTGCACGGTGACCGGCTCTACGTCGTCGAGCCGGCCGAGGGGGAGCCCGAGGGGACCGTCGAGGTGCGCGCGTACGCCCTGCCCGAGCGGGCGCCGGCGGACGACGCCCCGCCCACCCCGGTGTGGCGCTCCCGGGTCGCGGCGGCGGGCCGGTTCTGGCAGGTCCAGACCGGGCCGGAGATGGTGCTCTTCTCCGTCACCGGGGACCAGGACGACGGGCAGACGATCGCCCTGGACGCCGCGACCGGCCGCGGGCTCTGGCGGCAGCCCGGCTACCCCTGGTGGGACCCGGCCGGCATCCTGCTGATGCAGACCGGCGGGGAGGAGGGCGGCGCCGTGCGGTCGGTGGATCCGGCCTCCGGGCGGGCCCTGTGGTCGGTGCCGACGACGCGCGAGGGCGCGACGTACAGTCTCCGCGACGGGCGGGTCGAGCGGATCGTCCGGGTCCCCGCCGAGGGGCGGGTCGAGGTGCGCGACCCCCGCTCCGGCGCCCTGGTGCACGCGGCGGACCTGGGCCTCGACGAGGCCTCCGGGCACGTGGTGGTGGCGTACGACCTGCTGCTGGTCGTCCGGCCGGCCGCGGGCGTGGTGACCGCCTACGGGCTGGACGGGCTGCGGCGGCGGTGGGAGGCGCGCGTCCCCATGGTGGAGCACGTCACCGAGTGCGGCGAGCTGTTGTGCGTGCCCGGGGGAAACAGGTTCGTCGCGCTCGACCCGGCGACCGGCGCGCTCCGGTGGGTCGGCGGGCGGTGGTTCGGGGTGCTGTCGGCACAGGGCGGCCGGCTCCTGGCGGTCGCGCCCGGGCCCCTCGGCGACCGGCTGGGCGTGCTCGACGCGGCCACCGGTCGGGAAGTGGCCGACCTGGGCACCTGGCAGCTGATGACCTGGCACGCCGACGAACGGC
This sequence comes from Micromonospora sp. DT46, assembly GCF_049841735.1. NCBI lineage: Bacteria > Bacillati > Actinomycetota > Actinomycetes > Micromonosporales > Micromonosporaceae > Micromonospora > Micromonospora sp. DT46. The sequence continues at coordinate 206,755 of NZ_JBNCKW010000010.1, forward strand.
TCCTGGCCGTGCGGCCGGCCGCCGCCGGTGGCGGGGTGGTGGTCGCCGAGCTGGACGTCGCCGAGGGCCGGGCCCGGGTGCTGGACGTGCTCCGCGGCGCGACCGGGGACTGCCGCAGCCGGGCCGAGACGGTGGTGTGCCGGCTGCAGACCGGCGAGCTCGGCGTCTGGCGCTATCCCGGTTGAGCCGCCGCGTCCGGTGCCGCGGACGCCGCCGGGGTCACCAGTTGGGCTGCTCCGGCGCCGGGGGGAGCGGCACGCCGGGCGGCCGGAGCACGTACGCCACCCCGCCGCTGCCACCCTGCCAGGCGGCCTCGAACCGGTCCCGGTCGACGGTCCGGCGCACCGCGTCGTCGTCCGGGGCGTACGGGTCGTTGAGCACCGGCGCGCCCGTGGCGGTGAAGCCCACCAGCACCATCAGGTGCCCGGCGGTGTCGTAGTCCAACCCGGGCACCTCGCCCGACTTGAACGCGGCGGAGACGATCAGCGGGATGCCGGTGGCCACGAACGCCTCCGCCTCGGCCAGCGACCGCAGCCGGGTGACGAAGGCGTCCACCCCGTGCAGGCCCGCGTACGCGGTGTTGAACGGCCAGTTCCCGGCCCCGGCGAAGGCGTGGTCGTAGCAGTGTCGCGCGGCGTGCACCACCACCGGGCGAGGGCCGGCCGGAGCCACCCAGGCGTACCGGGTCGGGGCCGGGGCGGCGTCCCAGAAGGCCAGCACCATCGAGGTGCAGGTGGGGCTGCACCAGGCATCCCCGCCGCCACCCCACTGCGGGTGGGCGCCGGCGTGCAGCCGCTGCGAGTAGCGCGGCACGTCCAGCACCGTGCCCCAGGCGGCCGGGACCGTCGCGGCGGACCCACTCGCAGGGGCCGGACCCGGGGCGCGGAACTCGGGCCCGGTGACCGGGGCGGGCCCGGCCGCCACCGGCGGGGAGCCCGCTGCGGTGGGCCGGGACGCCCCGGCCGCAGCCGTCGGGCGCGGGCCCGCGGCGACCGCCCCGACCGCGCGCAGCACCGGGGTCGCGTCGGCGTCCTCGGGCCGGAGCAGGGTCACCCGGACCTGCCAGCCGGTGACGGTCGCACCCGTCACCACCAGCGTGTCCGTGTCCACCCGGGCGTCGGCGTCGCGCTGCCCGGGCACGGACGTCCGGCGGATCGCGTGGTCGTCGGCCGCCCAGTCGGCGAGGACGTACCACCCGGTGGCCGGCGCGTCGTCGTGCCAGCCCCGCAGCTCCACCCGCAGCCAGCAGTCGCCGGGGGTGTCCCCGGTCCACGAGGGCACCACGTCGCGCACGGCGAAGCCGACCGGCACGGGCGGGGACGTCCAGCTGCCGGCCGCGTACCGGCGGGTGCGGCCGTCGGCGTCGGTGTGGTCGAGCCGGTCGGCCGGGTCGGCCAGTTCGAGGCCCCGTCCGCCCGCGCGCAGCCCGGACAGGCTGCCCAGCCCGGCGTCGCCGGGAAGGCGGAAGCCCCGGTAGGTGACGTCCCGTCGGATCGTCGGCGCCGCGTCGGTCATGCGTCTTCCCGTCCGTCGTGAAGGTTGCCGCCAAGAGCATTGCGTACGACGAAGGTTTTCTGCAACGGGGTCGGACCGGGACGGCGGGTGCGGCCCGGTTTGGCTGCCGGCACTAGGTTGTGGGTGGTCAGGGGCGCGAGGAGGCCGGAATGCGGGTACTGGTGGTCGAGGACGAGCGCAACCTCGCCGACGCGATCGCGCGGGGGCTGCGCAAGCGGGGGATGGCGGTGGACGTCGCCTACGACGGCGACAGCGGCCACGAGATGGCGTTCGTCACCCGGTACGACGTGGTGGTGCTCGACCGGGACCTGCCCGGCGTGCACGGTGACCAGATCTGCGCCGAGCTGGCCGCCTCCGGCACGCTCACCCGGGTGCTGATGCTTACCGCCAGCGGCACTGTCGCCGACCGGGTGGAGGGGCTGCAGCTCGGCGCGGACGACTACCTGCCGAAGCCGTTCGCCTTCGACGAGCTGGTCGCCCGGGTGCAGGCGCTCGGCCGCCGGGCCACCCCGGCCGCGCCGCCGGTGCTCGAACTCGCCGATCTGGTCCTCGACCCGGCCCGCCGGGTGGCCACCCGGGGCGGCCAGCCGGTCGACCTGACCAACAAGGAGTTCGGCGTGCTCTGCGAGCTGCTCAAGGCGCGCGGCGCGGTGGTCTCCAGCGAGGAGCTGCTGGAACGGGTCTGGGACGCCAACACCGATCCGTTCACCACGATCGTCCGGGTCACCGTGATGACCCTGCGCAAGAAGCTCGGCGACCCGCCGCTGATCGAGACGGTGGTCGGTGCGGGCTACCGCACGGCGGAGACGGTGGGGCTGTGAGCGTGAGGAGTGAGCCGGTTTTGCGAGCCCCGCAGTCGCGAACGAAGGTGGGGCTGTGAGCGTGAGGAGTGAGCCGGGTTTGCGAGCCCCGCAGTCGCGAACGAAGGTGGGGCTGTGAGCGTGAGGAGTGAGCCGGTTTTGCGGGCCCCGCAGTCGCGGACGAAGGCTGGTGCCGCGACCCGGCGGGCCCGGCTGCGGCCCACGCTGCGGCTGCGGCTGACCCTGCTCAACGGGGTGCTGCTGGTCGGCGCGGGCGCGATCCTGGTGCTGCTGGCCTGGCTGCTGGTCCGCGACGCGCTGCGCCCGACCGACGAGCTGCTGCCCGGCACCGTGGTGGTGCTGGCGGACGGCCGGTCGCTGGACGCCGCGCAGTGGCAGCGCCAACTGGTCGACGCCGCCAGCGCGGAGCTGCTGGTCAAGGGCCTGGTGGCGCTGCTGGCGATCAGCGTCGTCGGGGTGGCCGGCGCGTACGCGGTCGCCGGCCGGGCGCTGCGCCCGCTGCACCAGGTCACCGCCACCGCCCGCCGGCTGGGCGAGACCACCCTGGACCAGCGGATCGGCTATTCGGGCGCCGACGACGAGGTGGCCGAGCTGGCGGAGACCTTCGACGAGATGCTGGACCGCATCGCCGCCGCGTTCGAGGCGCAGAAGCGCTTCGTGGCCAACGCCTCGCACGAGCTGCGGACCCCCCTCGCGGTGATGCGTACCGAGATCGACGTGACGCTCAGCGACGACGAGGCGGACGCCGCCGAGTACCGCCGGATGGCCACCGTGGTCCGGGACGCCTCCGAGCGGGCCAACGGGCTGGTCGACGCCCTGCTGGTGCTCGCCCGCAGCGAGGCCCAGGCGGGCCGCCGGCTGGGCCGCCGCACCGAGTGCGACCTCGCCGCCGGCACCGCCAACGCCCTGTCGGCGGTACGCCGGGAGGTCGAGCGGATCAAGCTGCGGGTGCAGACCTCGCTGGAGTCCGCGCCGGTCGTCGGCGATCCCGGGCTGCTGGACCGGCTGGCCGGCAACCTGATCGAGAACGCGATCCGCTACAACCACCTGCACGGCCGGGTCTGGGTGCGTACCGGGTCGGACGGGTGCCGGTCGTGGCTGGTGGTGGGCAACACCGGTTTCGAGGTGGACCAGGCCGACGTGCCCGGCCTGTTCGAGCCGTTCCGGCGCGGCGGCCGGGAGCGTACCGGCGCGCGCGGCTCGGGCCTCGGGCTCTCCATCGTGCGGGCGGTCTGCGACGCGCACGGCGGCACCGTGAAGGTGGTCGCCCAGACCGGTGGCGGGCTGGAGGTCACGGTGACGCTGCCGGCGGCGGAGGCGGCCCCGGCGGTCACCGCCCAGGAGCCGGCCGCCCGGCGGTGACGGGCCACCCCGGGGTTGCGGGGAGTACGGGCCCGATGGAAGGATCACGGCGTCAGCTCGAGGACCGGAGGGGGGTGCGTCGATGTTCACCGTCATGATCTCCGCGCCCCGTCTCGCCGGCTGACCCTCACGCACGCGGGGCGCCTCATCCCCCAGCGGAGGAACTCCGTGTATCCACGGATCCACAACACCAGTTTCGACTGTCACGACACCTATGCCCGCTCCGGCTCCTGGCCGGCGGTTACCGGATACGTCCGGCACGCCGACGACGCCCCCGGTGGTCCGGAGGCGGTGCTGCCGGCCACCCCGCACGTCTTCTTCCCACCGGTCCCCGAGGCCGGGAGGGTGAAGAACCGGGCGCGCGTCCGTCTCGAACCGGCCGGTCGGACCCGGGCGCGGGAGGCCGAGCGGGTGCTCGGCGCCGGCGCGACGGAGCGGGCGGGTAAGACCATCGAGGAGGAACACCCGTGAGCGCACGGATCCACAACGTCTGCATCGACTGTCGCGACACGTACGCGCTGTCCGGCTTCTGGGCGCAGGTCTTCGACTGCCCCCGCCAGCCGGACGACTTCCCCGGCGACCCGGAGGCCATGCTGCTGCCCCCGGGAGGACCGGAGGTGCTCTTCGTGGCGGTGCCGGACGGCAAGGAGGTGAAGAACCGCCTCCACCTCGACCTGGAGCCCACGGACCGGACCCGGGACGAGGAGGTCGCGCGCCTGGTGGGCATCGGTGCCACCCAGGTCGCCGACCAGCGCCGCCCCGACGGTTCGGGCTGGGTGGTGCTCGCCGACCCGGAGGGCAACGAGTTCTGCGTGCTGCGCAGCGCCGCCGAGCGGGCCGCCACGGCGGGCTGACGCGAAAGGGGCCCGTCCACCGTCGTGGGCGGGCCCCCGCGCTGCCGTACGGGTCAGGACTTCTGCTCGACCTGTCCCCGGATGGTGGCGAACTCGGCGTGGGCCTGCTGGCCCGTCTTGAAGTAGATGATGACCATGCCGACGCTGCCCTTGTCGCTCCACACGCAGACGCCGAGCGGCACGTCCTGCGCCTTGGCGTCGCCGCACTTGGCCTCGCCGCCGAGCGGTCCCGGATCCACGGTCTTCATCTCGCCCAGCCGCACGTCGCTGGTGCGCGCGCCCCTGATGGTGTCCTCGAGCGTCTTGGCCGGGTCCGGGTTCAAGCCGGACGCGGCGGCGATCATCACGAGGTTCCTGCCGGTGAGGGTGCCGTAGAACTCGCCGACGGTGCTGCTGGCGCCGGGGATCGTCTTGTTGAGTTCCGCCTCGAGCTCCCGGGCGCCGGCCTGCAGGGTCGGGTCCGTCGCCCTGGGCCGCCCGGCGAGGGTCGCCGGCGCGACGACCCGGGTCCGGGTGGCGTCGACGGTCTCCTTGACGTCGTCCTTGACGGCGAAGGCGACGATCGCCGCGCCGCCCAGGCAGAGCACCAGCACCACGGCGAGCGAGATCAGCACGATCTTGCCGGCGTTCGACTTCCGCGGCGCCGGCGGGCCGCCGTACGCCCCCGACCCGCCCCCGTACGGCGGTGGCCCGTACCCGCCGGCCTGCGCGGGCGGTGGTCCGTACCCGCCGGCGTGGGGCTGCGGTCCGTACCCGCCAACCTGCGGCGGCGGTCCGTATCCGCCGGGCTGTGCCGGTGGCGGTCCGTACCCGCCGGGCTGTGGCGGCGGGTACGAGCCGTACGGGCCGCCCCCGCCGTCCGGCGGCGGGTAGGAGTTGGCGGGTGGGTAGGACATCGGTCAGCTCCGGGTCTGCGCGAGAGAGATGGTGGTCCGTGCGGCCCCGGCCACGCCCGACGCGCCGCGTCGGTCGTGGGCGGCGGCGCGCACCGGGCGGGTGCTGGTCAGTACTTCTGCTCGATCTGACTGCGGAAGGCGACGAACTCCGCCGCCGTGGCTGCCGAGGAGGAGAAGAACATCACGATGAGCCCGACGCTGCCGTGGTCGGCCCACGCGCAGACGCCCAGCGGCACGCCGGCGGACTCGCCGTCGCCGCACTTGGCCAGGCCGCCGAGCGGTCCGGGGGCGACGGTGGTCAACCGCTTGACGGCCAGGTCCTTCGAGATGCCCTTGACCGCGTCGTCGAGCTCCCGTTCCGGGTTGAGCACGAAGGTGCTGGCGGCGATCACCATGACCATGTCCCGCTTGTCGGCGCTGCCGTAGAAGGCGCCGGCGACGCCGGTCTCGCCGCGCACCGAGGACTGCAGCTCGCGGACCATGTCGTCGGCGGCCTTCCGCAGGGTCGGCTCGGTGCTCTTCGGGCGGCCCCCGAGGGTCTCCGGCGTGACGACCCTGATCTGCGGGGCGTCGCTGGACTCCGGCGACGGGGCGGCTTCGGACGAGGTGCCGGCGCTCGGCGTGGCGCTCGGCGCCGCAGCGGTGGGGGACGCGGTCGGCGTGGGCCTGGGGTCGGCGCCCTGATCGCCCTCGTAGGCGAGGTAGGCGATGCCACCTCCGCCGAGGCAGAGCACCAGCAGCCCGACGATGCCGAGGGACAGCACCAGCTGGTGGGGCCTCGCCGGCCGGCCCGCGCCGGGAGGGGGCGGCGGGTAGCCGGCGTACGGGCTGGCCGGGAACCCGCCCTGCGGCGTCACGGGATAGCCGCCGTACGGCTGGGTGGGGTGCGGCTGGGCCGACGTGGGCCCGGGGTGCGGCTGTGCCGAGGTGGGCCCCGGGTACGGCTGGGCGGACGTGGGTCCGGGATACGGCTGGGCGGACGTGGGCCCGGGGTACGGCTGGGCCTGCGGGGGGTGGGGGTGCGGCGTGGTGGGCCAGCCGCCACCCGCCGGCGGCTGCCCGTGCGGCGGGGAGGCCCAACCATCGGCGGGCGGTGCCGGGTAGCCGTCCGGTCGCGGCGGATGGAAGTCGTAGTGGGCGTCGTGCTCCGGCTGCCCGGACCAGGGATCGACCGGCGGTGAGGACATGATCAGCTCCAGGCGAGGGTGCGAACGGGTGATCGTAGCCAGCCACGGCACGGTACCGCTGTCCCGACCCCGACCGTATCGGCCGCAACGACGAACGCGGTGGCCACCTCCATCCAAGCTGGACGGGGCAACCACCGCGAACGCGGGGGGCGGTGTGGATCAGGCGGGCAGGCTGGCCACCCCGTGCGGCAGGAACCGCTGGCCGGTGACCCGCTCCGAGGTGCCGGTCCGGTCCAGGTACGGCGTGATGCCGCCCAGGTGGAACGGCCAACCCGCGCCGAGGATCATGCACAGGTCGATGTCCTGCGCCTCGGCGACGACGCCCTCGTCGAGCATGAGCCGGATCTCCTGCGCCAGCGCGTCGAGCGCGTTCTGGCGCACCTGCTCGGCGGTGAGCGGCTGGTCGCCCACCACGAGCAGCTTGGCCACCTCGTCGTTGATCTGGTCGTCGACGACGATCGGCTGACCGGAGTCGGCGATCCGCTTGAGGTTCTCGCTCACGTCGAAGCGGTCCGGGAACGCGGCGTGCAGGGTGCCGCCAACGTGGTACGCGACGGCCGGCCCGACGAGCTGGAGCAGGGCGAGCGGGCGCATCGGCAGGCCCAGCGGGTCCAGCGCGCTGTTGGCCACGTCCAGCGGGGTGCCCGCGTCCACGGCGGCGAAGACGGTGCCGAGGAAGCGGGTGAGCAGCCGGTTGACCACGAACGCCGGGGCGTCGGAGACCAGCACGGAGGACTTCTTCAGCTGCTTGCCGACCGCGAACGCGGTGGCGAGCGTGGCGTCGTCGGTGCGCTCGCCCCGGACGATCTCCAGCAGCGGCAGCACCGCGACCGGGTTGAAGAAGTGGAAGCCGACCACCCGCTCGGGGTGCTCCAGCTCCTCGGCCATCGCCGTGATCGACAGGCTGGAGGTGTTGGTGGCCAGCACCGCCTCCGGCTTGACGATCTTCTCCAGCTCGGCCCAGACCTGCTTCTTGACGGCCAGGTCCTCGAAGACCGCCTCGATGACGAAGTCGGCGTCGGCGAAGACGCCCTTGTCGACGGAGCCGCTGACCAGGCCGTACAGCTTGGCGGCCGTGCCCTTGTCCATCCGGCCCTTGCTGACGGCCTTCTCGATCTGGGTGTGCACGTAGCCGACGCCCTTGTCCACCCGGGCCTGGTCCAGGTCGGTCATGACGACCGGCACCTGGAGGCGACGGGCGAAGAGCAGGGCGAGCTGGCTGGCCATCAGGCCGGCGCCCACGATGCCGACCTTGGTGACCGGGCGGGCCAGGCCCTTGTCCGGCGCGCCGGCCGGCCGCTTGGCCCGCCGCTGCGCCAGGTCGAACGCGTAGAGGCCGCTGCGCAGCTCCTCGGAGAAGACCAGGTCCGCGAGGGCCTCGTCCTCGGCGGCGGTGCCGGTGGCGAAGTCGGCGTCCTTCGCCGTCTCCAGCAGGTCCAGCGCCTTGTACGCGGCCGGGACCGCGCCGTGCAGCCGCTGGTCGAGGGTCTGCCGGGCGAAGTAGAGCACGCCCGCCCACATGTCCTTGTCGACCTCGGGCCGGGTCACGGTGACCTCGCCCCGGACGACGCCGGCGGCCCACTCCAGGGACCGCTCCAGGAAGTCCGCCGGCTCCAGCAGCACGTCCGCGATGCCCATCTCGGCGGCCTGCTTCGGCTTGAGCATCTTGTTCTGCATCAGCGGGTTCTGGATGATCACCTGGGTCGCCGCCGGGATGCCGATCAGGTTCGGCAGCAGCTGCGTGCCGCCCCAACCGGGGACCAGGCCGAGGAAGACCTCGGGCAGCGCCAGCGCCGCCACCCCACCGGAGAGCGTCCGGTAGTGGCAGTGCAGCGCCAGCTCCAGGCCGCCGCCCATCGCCGCGCCGTTGACGAAGGCGAAGGTCGGGACCTCGCTGTCCTTGAGCCGGGCGAAGACCCGGTGGCCGAGCCGCCCGATCTCCAGCGCCTGCTCGCGGTCGGCGAGCTGCGGGAGGCTGGTGATGTCCGCGCCCACGCAGAAGACGTACGGCTTGCCGGTGACCGCCACGAACGCCGGGTTCGCGGCCAGGGCGGCGGTGATCGCCTCGTCCAGGCTGGTCAGGCCGCCCGGGCCGAAGCTGTTGGGCTTGGTGTGGTCGAAGCCGTTGTCCAGGGTGATCAGGGCGGCCGGCCGGTCCAGCCCCGGTACGTTCACCTGGCGCAGCAGCGCCCGGGTGACGACCTCGTTCGGTGCGGCGAGCGCGCTCACTTGTCTCCACCCTCCCAGTGCGGGTTCTCCCAGATGACCGTGCCGCCCATGCCGATGCCGATGCACATGGCGGTGACGCCGTAGCGGACCTCGGGGTGCTCGGCGAACTGCCGGGCGAGCTGGGTCATCAGCCGCACGCCCGAGGAGGCGAGCGGGTGGCCGATGGCGATCGCGCCGCCCCATGGGTTGACCCGCGGGTCGTCGTCGGCGATGCCGAAGTGGTCGAGGAAGGCGAGCACCTGCACGGCGAACGCCTCGTTCAGCTCGAACAGGCCGATGTCGTCGATGGTCAGGCCGGCGAGGCGCAGCGCCTTCTCGGTCGACGGGATCGGGCCGACGCCCATCACCTCGGGCTCGACGCCGACGAAGCCGAACGACACCAGCCGCATGGCGACCGGCAGGCCCAGCTCGCGGGCGACGTCCTCGGAGGCGAGCAGGCTGGCGGTGGCGCCGTCGTTCAGGCCGGCCGCGTTGCCGGCGGTGACCTTGCCGTGCGGGCGGAACGGGGTCTTCAGGGTGGCGAGCTTCTCCAGCGAGGTGTCGCGGGGGGCCTCGTCGACCGTGGCCATGCCCCAGGCGTTCTCCTCGTCGCGGACCGCCACGGACACCAGGTCGTCCTGGAGCTTGCCGTTGGCGTACGCCTTGGCGGTCTTCTGCTGCGAGGCGAGCGCGAAGGCGTCGGTGCGCGCCTTGGTGATGTGCGGGACCCGGTCGTGCAGGTTCTCCGCGGTCGCGCCCATGACCAGCGCGGACGGGTCGACGAGCTTCTCGGCGACGATCCGCGGGTTGGGGTCGACGCCCTCGCCCATCGGGTGGCGGCCCATGTGCTCGACGCCGCCGGCGATCGCGACGTCGTAGGCGCCCATGGCGATGCCGCTGGCGACGGTGGTCACCGCGGTCATGGCGCCGGCGCACATCCGGTCGATCGCGAAGCCGGGGACGGTCTTGGGCAGGCCCGCCAGCAGGGCGGCGGTCCGGCCGATGGTCAGGCCCTGGTCGCCGATCTGGGTGGTGGCGGCGATCGCGACCTCCTCGACCCGCTCCGGCGGCAGCTGCGGGTTACGGCGCAGCAGCTCGCGGATGCAGCGGATCACCAGGTCGTCGGCGCGGGTGTTGGCGTACATGCCACCCGCCTTGCCGAACGGGGTACGGACGCCGTCGACGAAGACGACATCACGAACTTCACGGGGCACTTGAGCCTCCTCTTCGACCTGATCCGGCCTCCGTGCCGGCAGGCGGCACTACGGACCGGACGAAGGTCGCCGGCACGGGCGTGTTCCTCCGGATGCTACTCGCCAGTAACCAACACTGGCACCCGCCCCCGTGTGGCCCACCCCACACCGCCGGTTCAAGGCGCGGGGGGCGGATCGGTGAGGGCCTCCGTGAGGGCGGGAAGGAGCAGGGCGATCTGCCACTCGCGGGCGTTGAAGCCCCGGAGGGTCTCCGCGACGGCCGCCTCCGTGACCTCCTCCGGAGGCACCCACGCCAGCCGACGGATCGAGTCGGGAGCGATGAGGTTCTCCGGCGGCAGCTGGTGCGCGCCGGCGATCCGGACCACCACCTCCCGGCAGCGGGCCAGCCGGGCCGCCGCCACCGGGTCCCGTTCCGCCCAGCGGTGCGGCGGCGGGGGACCCTCGACCGTCGGGGCGACCGGCAGCGCGTCCTCGGGCAGCTGCCGCGCGTCGTCGAGCGCGGCGAGCCAGGTGCGCGCCAGCCGGCGCACCGAGCGGCCACCGAAGCCGGGCAGGGTCAGCAGGGTCTTCTCGTCCCTCGGATCCAGCTCCGCCGCCGCGACGATGGCCGAGTCCGGCAGCACCCGCCCCGGGGCGGCGTCCCGCCGCGCGGCGATCTGGTCCCGCGCGTACCAGAGGGAACGGACGCGGGCCTGGGCCCGCGCGCCGCGCACCCGGTGGATGCCGGACGTGCGGCGCCACGGCTCGGCCCGCACCTTCGGCGGCCGGGCGCCGGTGCGCACCAGCGCGGCGAACTCCTCCGCCGCCCACGCGGACTTGCCCTGTCGGGTCAGCTCCTCGTCGAGCGCGTCGCGCAGGTCGACCAGCATCTCCACGTCGAGCGCGGCGTAGGTCAGCCAGGACTCCGGCAGCGGGCGGCTCGACCAGTCGGCCGCCGAGTGGTGCTTCTCCAGGCTGTAGCCGAGCAGCTGCTCGGTCAGCGCGGCCAGGCCGACCCGCTCGAATCCGGCCAGCCGGGCGGCCAGTTCGGTGTCGAACAGCCGGCGGGGCCGCAGCCCCAGCTCGGCCAGGCAATGCAGGTCCTGGCTGGCGGCGTGCAGCACCCACTCGGCCTCGCCGATCACCGTGTCGAGGGCGCTCAGGTCGGGCAGCGGCAGCGGGTCGATCAGCGCCGTGCCGGAACCGGCCCGGCGCAGCTGCACCAGGTAGGCCCGCTGGCTGTAGCGGTAGCCGGAGGCGCGTTCGGCGTCGAGGGCGACGGGGCCGGTGCCTGCGGCGAAGCGGGCCACGACGTCGTCCAGCTCGCCGGGCGTGGCCGCCGGCTGGGGTGTGCCCTCGCGCGGGGCGGTCAGCGGAACGGGCCCGTCGGCGGTCTGTTCGGTCCCCGCGGCCTCCGGCTCCGGTCGGGCCGACGGCGGGTGGTGCGCATCGTTTCCCGTACGGCTTTCGGCGGGCCGACGGCGCAGGGGTGGTTCGTCGGTCACCTGACAACCCTAGTGCGCGACGCGACGCGGTGGGTGAAGCCGGTCCGGTGTGTGTTGCCGGGCGACCGCCGGATGCCCTTCCGGAGGCCGGACATAGGGGAAGACAAAGCCCGTTGACGCAGGTACGGTCCATCGGGCCGTTGCGCGGGTACGGCATCATCAGGGTCCCGCGTGCGGAGCGGGGCGTCTACGGGGAGGGCAAGGCGATCATGACTGGCTACGGGTCGGCGGACAAGGGCCCGGCGGGACCGGGTGACGGCGGGTTCCCGCCGGGGACGGCCCGCCCCGGGCCACTGCCACCCCGGATCGAGCCGGTCGGCTCCGCATACCTGCCGCCGGGCGCCCCCGGGCAGCCCCCGGCCCCCCGCCCCGCCTGGTCGCCGCCGGCGCAGCCGGGCCAGTGGGGCACCGCCCCGGCCAACGCGCCCGCCCCGGCCGCCGCGCCCGCCGCCGCAGGCTGGGGACACGGCGGCGCGCCGTCCACCGCCCCGGGCCCGTCGACGCCCCCCGGGGTCCCCCCGGGGCCCGGCTGGCCCCCCGCGTCCGGGTCGACGCCGCCGGGTGTCCCCGGTCAGCCGCCCGCCCACGGCCACCCCCAGGGCCCCGGGCCGGGCCAGCCGTACCCCGTCGGGCCGGCGCCGGCGACGAAGGGGCGCGGGCTCACCGTCACCGCGCTCGTGCTCGCCGGCCTGCTGGCCGTGGTGACGGGCGTGCAGGCGTACCAGATCAACCGGCTCTCGAACCGGCTGGGCGACACCGACAGCCGGGTGGCGGCGGCGCAGGCGGCCGACGGCACCCGGTTCGACGGCCTGGAGTCCCGGGCGGGGGCTCTGGAGAAGCAGGCCGGGGCCGCGTTCAACCCGGAGGCCGTGGCCAGCGCCGTGCTGCCCAGCGTGTTCCGGGTCCGGGCCGGCAACTCCACCGGCACCGCGTTCGCGATCGGCAAGCCGGCCGCGGGCGGGGGCACCAACCTGTTCACCAACTACCACGTGGTGGACGCGCTCTGGCAGACCGGCGAGCGGGAGGTCTTCCTGGAGCGCACCAACCAGCGCTTCCCGGCGACCATCGTGCGCGTCGACGAGACCAACGACGTCGCCCACCTGCGGACCAACGGCAAGTTCACCGGCCTGGTCGCGGCGTCCGCCGCGGTGAAGTCCGGGCAGCAGATCGTGGTCGTCGGCGCGCCGCTCGGCCTGGAGGACAGCGTCACCACCGGCGTGGTGAGCGCCTTCCGCGAGGCCGGCGGCGGCGAGGGCCCGGTCATCCAGTTCGACGCCCCGATCAACCCCGGCAACTCGGGCGGCCCGGTCATCAACGGCAGCAAGCAGGTCGTCGGCATCGCCACCGCCAAGGCCCGTAACGCCGAGGGGATCGGTCTCGCCGTACCGATCAAGGTCGCCTGCGACGGTTTCAAGATCTGCTGACCCCGTCAGCGCCCAACCACCCCCTCGGCCCGGCGGCTCCAACGCCGGACCAGCACACGTGGAGGAAGAACGACATGTCCCAGCCACCGACCGGGCCGGAGGGCTACCCGCCGTACCCGCCGGCCGCGCCCGGTCAGCCGCCGTCGGGCGGCGCCCCGCACGGCACCACCTACGGCAGCCCGCGCCCGTACACGCCCGAACAGCAGGACGCCGGCCAGCAGTACGCCCCGGCGCCGCAGCAGTACAACCCGGCCCCGCCCGCCGGCTACCCGCAGTCCGCGCCGCCGGCCGGACCCTCCGGCTACCCCCAGTCGGCTCCGCCGGCCGGACCCTCCGGCTACCCCCAGTCGGCGCCGCCGGCGTCGCCCGGCTTCGGCCCCGGCAGCGCGTCGCCCCACGCCGGGCAGGCCTCCGGCGGGCCGGCCTTCGGGCAGCCGATGTCGGTCCCCCCGGCCTCCGGGCCGGCGTACGGGCAGCCATTGTCCGCCCCGCCCGGCTCCGCCCCGCCCTTCGGCGCCCCCGCGCCCGGCGGCCCCCGCAAGAGCCACAAGGTGCTCGTCCTGGCGGTCGTGGCCGGGCTGCTCTTCGTCCTCGGCGGGGTGATGACCGGCCTGTTCGTGTCGACCACCAACGAGCTGGACCGGACCGAGAAGAAGATGGCCAGCGAGGTCAGCCAGCGCGACGGCACCATCACGGCGAACGGCAAGGAGATCGAGAAGCTCAAGACCGACCTCCAGGCGGTCCGGGACAAGCTCGGCGACACCGAGCAGGACCTCACCGGCACCCGCAACGACCGGGACGAGCAGGCCCGGCAGAAGAAGGTCATCGCCAACTGCCTCGACAAGCTCACCACCGCGCTCGCCGCGGCGGCGAACGGCAACAAGCCGGCCTACGACAAGGCCATCCAGGGCATGGACAAGGTCTGCAACGAGGCCGAGAAGTATCTGTGAGGTGATCCGTCGCGGGGTCAGGCCGCGCCGGCGGGGCGACGCTCCGGCAGCGCGGTCACCCCGGGCGGGGGAAGCCCGGCGGTCGAGGCCAGCAGCGCGCACCAGGCCAGCAGGTGCGGGGCGAGGTCGTCGTCGACCGGCGTCCAGGAGGCGCGGATCTCGATGTCGCCGGCGGCGGGCGGCCCGGCCAGGTCACCGAAGCGCGTCGACATGGTCTGGGTGATGGTGCCGCCGATCGCCCGGTGCTCCGCGTCCTGCGCCTCCAGGGCGTCGGTCAGCCAGGTCCAGCCCACCCCCGGCAGCAGCGGGTCGGCGGCCAGGTCGACCTCCAGCTCCGCCGTCACGTAGGTGACCAGCCGCAGGGTGCCCTGCCACGCCTCGTGACCGGCCGGGTCGTGCAGCAGGATGAGCCGCCCGGAGGCCACCTCCTCGCCGTCGCGCAGGACGGTGGCGGAGAGCGCGAAGGTGTACGGGGCGAGCCGCTGCGGCGCGCCGACCTCCTCCAGCACGATCTCCGATCGGGGCGCCGCGGACCGCAGCCCGGTGACCGCGCGGGCGAAGGTCTCCGGGAGCGCGATCGGGGGGGCCATGCCGGCAGCCTATGCCGCCGGCCGCCCGCCCGCCCGAGAGGCGCGCCGACGCCGTCTGACGCCGGGGCCGCCGCCACCGCCCGGCCGGTCCCACCGCCGGCGGGCTGACCGGGGTCACAAAAGGCGGCGCTGCCCGCTGCCGGTCGCGTCCCCCGTGGCACGATGGCCGCGATGAGCACCACGACGACGGGCGCCGACGCCCGAGACGAAGACCCCCGTCCCGGCGGACCGGCCGACTCGCCCTTCGTCCGGGCCTGCCGGCGTCAGTCCGGCCCGCACACCCCCGTCTGGTTCATGCGCCAGGCCGGCCGGTCGCTGCCGGAGTACCGCGCGATCAGGGCCAACGTGGCGATGCTGGAGTCCTGCCGCCGCCCCGACCTGGTCACCGAGATCACCCTCCAGCCGGTACGCCGGCACGGTGTGGACGCCGCGATCCTGTTCAGCGACATCGTGGTGCCGGTCGCCGCCGCCGGGGTGGACCTGGACATCGTGCCGGGCACCGGCCCGGTGGTCGCCGAGCCCGTGCGCACCCTGACCGACGTGGAGCGGATCCGGCCGATCACCCGCGACGACGTGTCGTACGTGGACGAGGCGGTCCGGATGCTCGTCGCCGAGCTGGGCGACACCCCGCTGATCGGCTTCGCCGGCGCGCCGTTCACCCTGGCCAGCTACCTGGTCGAGGGCGGCCCGTCGCGGACCCACGCGAAGACCAAGGCGATGATGTACGGCCAGCCGGAGCTGTGGCACGCGCTCTGTGGCCGGCTGGCCGAGGTGACGCTGGAGTTCCTGCGGGTGCAGGTGGCCGCCGGGGTGTCCGCGGTGCAGCTCTTCGACTCGTGGGCCGGCGCGCTGTCGGAGGCCGACTACCGCCGCTTCGTGCTGCCGCACTCGGCGGGCGTGCTGGCCGGGCTGGCCGACGCGGGCGTGCCCCGGATCCACTTCGGGGTGGGCACCGGCGAACTGCTCGGCGCGATGGGCGAGGCCGGCGCCGACGTGGTGGGCGTCGACTGGCGTACGCCGCTGGACGCGGCGACCCGGCGGATCGGGCCGGAGCGGGCGGTGCAGGGCAACCTCGACCCGTGCGTGCTGTTCGCGCCGTGGCCGGTGGTCGAGGCCGAGGTGCGGCGGATCCTGGAGCAGGGCCGGGCCGCCCCCGGGCACGTGTTCAACCTGGGGCACGGGGTGCTGCCGGAGACCGACCCCGACGTGCTGACCCGGGTGGTCGCCCTGGTGCACGAGCTGTCCGCCGAGTCGGGCGACCGGGGCTGAGCGGCATGCGGGCGCCGTGGCGGGTGGCGGTGGTCGGTGGCGGGATCGCCGGGCTGGCCGCCGCGGTCCGGTTGCGCGACCGCGCTCCCGCCGGCACCGAGATCACGGTGTACGAGCAGTCCGGCGCGCTCGGCGGCAAGCTGCGCACCGGGGAGCTGGCCGGCTCACCGGTGGAGTTCGGCGCCGAGTCGTTCCTGATGCGCGACCCGGCCGGGGGCGAGTCCGCCGCCGTGGCCCTGGTCCGCCGGCTCGGCCTGGGCGAGCGGATCGTGCACCCCACCGTCGGGCAGGCCGCGCTCGTGGTCGACGGGGGGCTGCGCCCGATCCCGGGCGGCACGCTGGTCGGCGTACCCGGGGACCTGGAGCGGGTGGCCACGGTCGCGCGGCCGGCGGCGGACGCCGACGTCGACGCCGGCCGCCCGCTGCTCGGCGCGGACGAGGACGTCTCCGTCGGCGCGCTGGTGCGGGCCCGGTTCGGCGACGAGGTGGTCGACCGGCTGGTCGACCCGATGCTCGGCGGCGTCTACGCCGGCCGGGCCGACGACCTCTCCCTGACCACCACCATGCCCGCGCTGGCCCGGTCCGCCCGGGTGGAGCACACCCTGGTGGGCGCGGTGCGCGCCGCACAGGCCGCGGCCCCCCGCGCGCCGGGGGCGCCGGTCTTCGGCACCCTGGCCGGCGGGCTCAGCACGCTGGTCGAGGCCGCCGCGGCGGCCAGCGGGGCGACGATCCGGCGGGGCGCGGCGGTACGCGAGCTGACCCCGGCCGGGGCCGGGTGGCGGCTGACCGTCGGCCCCACCCGCGAGGCGGAGTCGGTCGACGTCGACGCCGTGGTGCTGGCCGTGCCGGCCCGCCCGGCGGCCCGGCTGCTCGGCGGCCCGGCCCCGCGGGTGGCCGAGGGCGTCGGCGGGCTGGACTACGCCAGCGTCGCGCTGGTCACCCTGGCGCTGCCCGAGCCGGAGCTGCCGGAGCTGTCCGGCTTCCTGGTGCCGGGCACCGAGGGCCTGCTGATCAAGGCGTCGACCTTCTTCACCACCAAGTGGGGCCACCTGCGCCGCACCGACGGGCTGGCGCTCGTCCGCGCCTCCGTGGGCCGCTACGGCGAGGAACGGCAGGTGCAGCGCACCGACGAGGACCTGGCCGCCACCGTGCACCGGGAACTGTCGGCGGTGCTCGGCGTGCTGCTGCCCGCACCGGTCGCCGGCCACGTGCAGCGCTGGGGCGGGTCGCTGCCGCAGTACACCCCGGGGCACGCCGACCGGGTGGCCGCCGCGCGGGCGGCCCTGCGGGCGAGCCACCCGACCCTGGTCCTGGCCGGCGCCGGGTACGACGGGGTGGGCATCCCGATCTGCGTCCGCTCCGGCGAGACGGCGGCCGAGGAGATCATCACAGCACTGGGAGGACCGGGGACATGACCGAGCAGACCAACGCGGCCCGGCTGCGGGAGCTCAACGACAGCATCCGCTACACGATGTGGTCGGTGTACCGGGCCACCAGCCCGCTGCCGTCGCTGCGCGACAACGTCACCGGCGAGGTCGAGGCGCTCTTCGCGGAGCTGGCCGGCAAGGACGTGGTCGTTCGCGGCACGTACGACGTCTCGGGGCTGCGTGCCGACGCCGACCTGATGATCTGGTGGCACTCCGCCTCCAGCGACGACCTCCAGGACGCGTACCTGCGGTTCCGCCGCACCACGCTGGGCCGGGCGCTCACGCCGGTTTGGTCGCAGATGGCGCTGCACCGCCCGGCGGAGTTCAACAAGAGCCACATCCCGGCGTTCCTGGCCGGTGAGGAGGCGCGCTCCTACGTCTGCGTCTACCCGTTCGTCCGCTCCTACGAGTGGTACCTGCTGCCGGACGCCGAGCGGCGCGAGCTGCTCGCCGAGCACGGCAAGATGGCCCGCGGCTACCCGGACGTGCGGGCCAACACGGTCGCCTCGTTCGCGCTCGGCGACTACGAGTGGATGCTCGCGTTCGAGGCCGACGAGCTGCACCGGATCGTCGACCTGATGCGCGACCTGCGGGCCTCCGGCGCCCGGCGGCACGTCCGGGAGGAGATCCCGTTCTACACCGGTCGTCGCCGCTCGGTCGCCGACATCGTCAACTGCCTGGTCTGACGCACGCCTGCCCGCCGCACCGCCGTCGGGCCGGCCGGGGTCGCGCCCGGAGGGAGTGGGCTGCGACCCCGGCCGGGGTTCCGGTGCGGATCAGACCACGGTCGTGCAGGTGGGTGTCGGCACGCTGTTGGTGCCGGACCACGAGCCGAGGAAGCCGAACGTGGTGCTCGCCCCGGGGGCCAGCGACCCGTTGTGCTCCGCGTTGCGGGCGACGACCCGCGTGCCGCTGGTGGTCACGGTCGCGTTCCACGTCGACGTGACCTGCTGGCCGTTGGCGTAGGTCCAGGTCACGGACCAGCCCCTGACGGCCCCGCCACCGGCGGTCACCGTCACCTCGCCCTGGAAGCCTCCGGTCCACTGCCCGGTCACCCGGTACGTCGCCGTGCAGGCCCCGGCCGGCGGCGGGGTCGTGGGCGGCGGCGTCGTCGGCGGGGGAGTGGTCGGCGGCGGCGTGGTGGGCGGGGGAGTGGTGGGCGGCGGCGTCGTCGGCGGCGGGTTGGTCGGCCCACCGGAGAAGTCGACGTCGCTGCACAGGTAGTACGACTGGTCGAGGTGGCTGGCCTGCCAGATGGTGTAGACGACGTGCCGCCCGGTCCGCCCCGGCGCGTTCGCCGGGATCTCGATGGACACGCCGGTGGGCTCCGGCTTCCACCCCGACGCCGGGGTGTTGCCGATCTGGCCGACCAGTTCCAGGTCGTCCCAGCCCAGCGGCTCGGTGAGCGCGTTGAAGCCCTGCCTGGTCACGTACACCCGGATGTAGTCCGCGCCGTGACTGGCCTGGTCGTAGAGGCGGACCCGGAAGTTGCTGGAGACCGGGGCGGTCTTCCAGGCGCCGACCGTGTCGAGGGCGTTGTAGCGACCGCCCTCGGTCCGGCCGCCGGAGCAGAGCTGGCCGTTGGGGATGGCGGCCTGGTGGTTGCCGGCGACGCCCTCGCGGAACAGGCCGTTCCAGTTCCACATGGCGTTCGGGTTGGCCTGCCAGGCCTGCCAGCACATCGGGTCCTCGGTGGCCATCCGGGGATTCTGGAAGTCGCTGCCCCAGCGCTGCCAGCAGCCGTAGTTGCGTGACGCCGGGTCCACCACGGAGCCGTGCGCCGACACAGGGTTGGCCAGGGCGGTGGTCAGCAGCAGCACGGCGGTCGCCGCGACGGCGAGCAGCCACGCCAGGCGGGAGGTGCGAAGTTGAGTGGACATGGGGAGCCCCCGGGAGGAGAGGTCGGACGACGACGCCCGGACGGCCCGGGAGTTGCCCCTCCCGTGCGCGCTGCGTGGCTTCCGCGACGGCTCTGCCCGGAGGCTGTCACATTTATCGGCTTCGGTCAATGCCTTCCCGGCGCATCGGGGTGTGCGGGATGCCGTCCTCGACGTACTCGGGACCGGCGACGGCGAAGCCGTGGCGGGCGTAGAGGCCGACCAGGTGGGACTGGGCCTCCAGCACGCAGGGGCGGTCGCCGACCAGCTCCAGCGCCGCGGCCATCAGCCGGCCCGCGTGCCCGCCGCCGCGCGCCTTCGGCGCCACCACCACCCGCCCGATCCGCGCCACGCCGCCCGGGTCGGCGAGGATCCGCAGGTACGCCAGGGGCGCGCCGCCGTCGTCGAGCCAGAGGTGGCGGGTGCCCGGCTCGACGTCGCGCCCGTCGAGTTCCGGGTACGGGCACGCCTGCTCCACCACGAACACGTCGATCCGGAGCCGGAGCAGGTCGTGGAAGGTGCGGGCGTCGAGTTCGGCGAACGAGGCGGTCCTCGGCACGGGGGGCTGTGGCACTCCCCGATGGTAGGCCGGGCCCGTGGGCCAGCCGCCCCGCTGCCCTGCGTGCCGCCGGTGCGCCCGGCCGACCGGGCGGCCATGGCGGCGGCGGCCGGCCGACCGCCGGCCTCAGGCGGGGCGGGCGCCGACCGCGTCGCGGATCTCGGCGCCCCGGGCGCCCTCCTCCGCGCGGGCGCAGTGCGCGCAGCAGAAGAACCGGCCGGACACCTCCACCCCGTGCCCGACGATCTTGACCTGGCAGTGCTCGCAGATCGGCGCCAGCTTGTGCGCGGCGCACTCGAAGCAGTCGAAGGTGTGCACGTCGCCGCTGACGGTCCGCACCTCGAACGCCATCCAGTAGTCGTTACCGCAGACCTCGCACGTCGCCACGACAGAACCCCCCGAAGGCCGACACATTTCCTCGAGCGTGCGGCAACCGGACCGTGCCGGGTGGGCGGATCGGCCCAGGTCACTCGGGGGTGGCGGCGTGTCGCCCCCGGCGTGTCGGGCGTTGTACCGGGTGACCGCGCGCGACCCCGGAGGAACACGACATGATCAAGCGGAACAAGCTCTTCGGCAACCAGGTACGGGTCACCTTCAGCCTGCCCCGCGACACCCCGCCCGGCCCGGTCAGCGTGGTCGGCTCCTTCAACGGCTGGGAGCCGGGGCGGCACGAACTCCTCCCGCGTCGGGACGGCACCCGGACGGTCACCGTACGACTCGGCCCGGGGGAGTACCGCTTCCGCTACCTCGCCACCGGTGGCGTCTGGCTGGACGACGAGTCCGCCGACCGGGTGGACGAGCGGGGCAGCCTGTTGCTGCTCTGATGGTCACCCTGCGTGTGCAGAAGGTGCGATGTTTCTATCGACAGGAGTCTTTACTGTTAACAAGCTTTAATTTATGTTGATGGCACCTCACCAGGCCGAAGTCCGAAGGAGCTGCCACCATGCGTCGAAGAATCACCATCCCGCTCGTGGCGACGGGTGCCGTCGTCTCCGCACTCGCCGTCGCGGCGCCCGCCCAGGCGCACGGCTACGTGTCCGGCCCGCCGAGCCGCCAGGCGCTCTGCGCCCAGGGACGGGTCCCCGACTGCGGGCAGATCAAGTACGAGCCGCAGAGCGTCGAGGGGCCGAAGGGGCTGCGCAGCTGCCACGCGGGGATCGCCCAGTTCGCCGTCCTCAACGACGACAGCCGGGGCTGGCCCGCCACCTCGGTCGGCAGCTCCGTCACCTTCACCTGGACCAACACCGCCCGGCACGCCACCAGCAACTGGGAGTACTTCATCGGCGGCACCCGGGTGGCCGTCTTCAACGGCGGCGGGCAGCAGCCCGGCGCCACCGTCTCGCACACCGTCAACCTGGGCGGCCACCCGGGACGGCAGAAGGTCCTCGCCGTGTGGAACATCGCGGACACCGCCAACGCGTTCTACTCCTGCGTCGACCTCCAGGTCGGCGGGGGCGGCAACCCGTCGCCCACGCCGAGCCCGACCGGGCCGGCCCCGTCGCCCACCCCGACCCCCACCGCCGCCCCGACCACCCCGCCCGCGCCGGGCGGCAGTTGGACGGCGGGCCGGGCCTACCAGGTCGGCGACCAGGTCACCTACGGCGGGCTGACGTACCGCTGCCGGCAGGCGCACACCGCGATCCCCGGTTGGGAACCGCCGCACGTGCCGGCGCTCTGGACGCAGGTCTGACCGGACGGGTGCGGCCCGTCCCCCCGGCGCCCGCACCCGTCATCCCTTCCCGGATCGGAGTACGCCATGCGACGGCTGCCCACGGTCGTCCTGCTCGCCGTCCTGCTGACCGTCCCCGGTTGCGCCGCGCGGACCGCCCCGGCGTCGTCCGTCCCCGCGCCGCCGGGGCCGGCCGCGGCCAGCGCGACCGAGATGAACGGCTTGGACGTGGTCTTCCTGGCCATGTTGGCGGCACACACCGAGCAGACGCTGGAGATGGTGCGGCTCAGCCGCGACCGGGTGACCGACCGGAAGCTGCACACCCTCGTCGCCGCCATCGAGGTCACCGAGACCGACGAACTCGCCACGATGCGCGGCTGGCTGCGCGACGCCGGACCGGCCGCCGCCGAGGCCGCCCGCCGGCACGACCACGGGCAGCACGGGACCGCCGCCGAGGACATGGCACGCCTGCGGGCCGCCCCGGACGGCGAGGTCGACCGCGTCCTGCTCGGCCTGCTCGTCCCGCACCAGGAGGCGGCGGCCGACCTGGCCCGGGCGCACCAGAAGGTCGGCGCCGACCCGCGCGTACGCGACTTCGCCGGTCGCGTCGAGCGGTCGCGTACGGCCGAGGTCTCGCTGATGGCCGGGCTGACGCCGGCCCGGGGCGCCTGAACCCCGGGCGCCGGATCAGGCGTCGGCGCGCGGCTCCAGCCGGATGGAGACGGAGTTGACGCAGTGCCGGGTGTCCTTCGGGGTGAAACCCTCGCCCCGGAAGACGTGACCCAGGTGGCTGTCGCACCGGGCGCAGCGGATCTCGGTGCGGCTCATCCCCAGGCTGCGGTCCTCGATCTCCTTGACCGAGCCGGGGATCGCGTCGTCGAAGCTGGGCCACCCGCAGTGCGAGTCGAACTTCGTGTCGCTGGGGTAGAGCTGCGCGCCGCAGGCCCGGCAGTGGTAGGTCCCGGGCGTCTTCGTGTCGACGTACTCGCCGGTCCACGGGCGCTCGGTGCCGGCCTCCCGCAGCACCCGGAACTCCTCCGGGCTGAGCCGGACCCGCCACTCTTCCTCGGTACGGGGCAGTTCACTCTCGTCAAGACTCACCCGTCAACGGTACGTCGGACGTCGGAGGTGTGGCATATGGTCGCGCAATGGGTGGCACGAAGGCTGCGGCCGAACTGATCGAGGTGGCCGGGCACGAGGTCCGGCTGACCAGCCCCGACCGGGTGATCTTCCCGCAGCGCGGCTTCACCAAGGCCGACGTCTTCCACTACTACCTCGCGGTGGGTGACGGCATCATGCGCGCCCTGCGCGAGCGTCCCACCACGTTGCAGCGCTTCCCGGAGGGCGTCGAGGGGGAGGCGTTCTTCCAGAAGCGGGTGCCCGCGCGCGGCGTGCCGCCCTGGGTGCGGACGACCACGATCAGCTTCCCGAGCGGTCGCAGCGCGGCCGAGCTCTGCCCCGCCGACCTGGCCCACGTGGCCTGGGCCGCCCAGATGGGCACCATCGTGTTCCACCCGTGGCCGGTGCGTGCCGCCGACGTCGACCGCCCCGACGAGTTGCGCATCGACTTCGACCCGCAGCCCGGCACCGACTTCGCCGACGCGGTTGCCGCCGCCGGGGAGCTGCGCGGGCTCCTCGACGAGCTGGGCGCCACCGGCTGGCCGAAGACCTCCGGCGGCCGTGGCGTGCACGTCTACCTGCGGATCGCGCCACGCTGGACGTTCACGGAGGTGCGCCGGGCCACCATCGCGCTGGCCCGCGAGCTGGAGCGGCGCCGGCCGGAGCTGGTGACCACCGCCTGGTGGAAGGAGCAGCGGGGCGAGCGCGTCTTCGTCGACTACAACCAGATGGCCCGCGACCGCACGATCGCCTGCGCGTACTCGCTGCGGGCCAACGCCCGGGCCACCGTGTCCACCCCGGTCACCTGGGACGAGCTGCCCGACGTCGACCCCGACGACTTCGACCTGCGCACCGTCCCGGCCCGGCTGGCCGAGCGCGGCGATCCGCACGCCGGCATCGACGACACCGCGTGGGACATCAGCCCGCTGCTGGAGTGGGCCGACCGGGACGACACCGCCGGCCAGGGCGACATGCCCTACCCGCCGGACCACCCGAAGATGCCCGGCGAGCCGAAGCGTGTGCAGCCCTCCAAGGACCGCGACCGCCCCCGCTGACCGGCCCGCCCGATCGCCGCCGTCCCGCCGGCACGGGCGGGACGCGTGCCCGCCGTCACCGGCGGTCGCCGTACGCCTCCACCGCCTCCTTGGCCGAGCGCAGGTCCGCGCCGGTCGCCTTCCGGTACGCGGCGATCGCCTTGATCTTGTCGCCCCGGGCCAGGTGCTGTCCCACCTCCGGCGGCACGGGCGAGGCGTCCACCACGCCCAGGTGGTCCATCACCAGCCGGAGCCGGCGCTCGATCTCGGCGAGCCGGTACGCGGTCCGCGCCTGCTCGGTCCTGCCGGGCAACTGGGCGGCGAGCAGCGCGACGACGGCCACCATCAGGGCGGTGAGGGCGATCTCCATCCGGTGATGGAAGCACATCCGCGCACCGCGCCACCCTCGCCGGGTCGCCGGCCCCGCCCACCGGTCGGGCGCCTCCGGATAACGATCAAGTAACGGGCGCGAACCTTTCCCGGCACGTCACCGCTCTCCCTGATCGTCGGCCCGACAACGGGCCAGGGGAGGGCATCGGATGAAGCTGGTGTGGAGGCGGGCCCGCGAGGCGCGTGGGCTGCTGCTCGCCGCGGTGGTCGCGGCCCTGGTGGCGGTCGCGTTGGTCACCGGGCTTTCTGACTACAACCGGCGGGCCGTCGAGGCGGGCCAGCGTGCCCTGCTCAGCGGGGCGTCGTTCGAGGAGCGCAGCCTCCTGGTCAGCGGCGCGGCCGGCCGGGACGCGGCCGAGTTCGCCGCCCGGGACCGGGCCGTCCGGGACGGGTTCGCCGCTGGCCTCGGCGGCGCGCCGGTCACCGTCGACGCCGCCCGCTACGGCGGTGGCCGCGAGCTGACCGGCGACCTCGGCCCCGTGGCCCGCGACGACGACGATCCGGTCTTCGCCACCCTGGCGGCCCTCGACGACCTGCCCCGCCACGCCGAGCTGACCGGCGGCGCCTGGCCCGCCCCGGGAGCCTCGCCGCTGCAGGTCACCCTGCCGGAGAAGGTCGCCGGCATGCTCGGGATGACCGTCGGCGACCGGGTGCCGATGCTGGACCGCCGGTCCGACGAGGCCAGCACCGTGGTGCTCGTCGGGACCTGGCGCCCCCGCGACGCGGCCGACCCGTACTGGCGGCTGGCACCCGGGGTCGGGGCGGGCAGCGCCGCGGACGCCGGCACCTCGTACGGGCCGTTCGTGCTGGACCCGGCGGACTTCGTCGCCACGTACCCGGGTTCGGTGTCGGCGTCCTGGGTCGTCGAGCCGGACCTCGCGGCGGCGGCCGGCGCGGGGCGGCTGTCCGACGTGCGGCAGGCGCTCACCGCGGCCCTCGCCGAGGTGCCCGAGGCGGCCGGGCTGGGCTCCTCCGGCCAGACCGTCACGGCGATCGACCGGCTCCTCGACCGCGTCACCCGGGCCGACCTGGTGGGCCGTTCCTCGCTGGCTACCCCGCTGCTGCTGATCGTCGTCCTCGGCGGGTACGCGCTGGTGCTCGTCGCCGCCCTGCTGCACGAGGACCGGCGCGGCCAGACCGCCCTGCTCCGGGCCCGGGGCGCCGCGCGGCGGCAACTGGCCGGCCTGGCGGCCCGGGAGGCGGCCCTGGTCGTCCTGCCCGCCGGCGTGCTGGGGCCCCTGATCGCCGGCGAGGCGCTGCGGCACGTGGGTACCGGCGGCGCCACCCCGCTGACGCTCGCCGCCGGCAACACCACGCTGATCTGGGCCGCCGCGGCCGCCACCGCCGCCGGCTGCCTGGTCGCGATGGTCGTCCCGACGTTGCGGGGGGCCGGCACCTACGTCGCCGACATGGCGGCCCGGTCCCGGCCCACCCGCGCCGCGAGCGTCCAGCGGGCCAGCCTCGACCTGGTGCTGGTCGGCTTCGCGGTGCTGGCCTGGACCCAGCTGCGCCAGTACTCGTCGCCGGTCGCCGGGGCGGCCGGCCGGCTCGGGGTGGACCCGCTGCTGGTCGCGGCGCCGACGCTGGGCGTGCTGGCCGGCGCGGTCGTGGCGTTGCGGCTGCTGCCGCCCGCGACCCGCTTCGCCGAGCGGTTCGTCGACCGCAGACCGTGGACCGCGACCATGTTCGGCATGTGGCAGGCGGGGCGGCGCCCGCACGCCGGCCCCGTGCTGCTGCTCGCCCTCGCCGTCGGCGGCAGCACCCTGGCGTGGTCGCTGGTGACCACCGGCGAGCTGTCGCAGGCCGACCAGGCCGAGCACACCGTCGGCGCCGACCTGCGGGTCGTCGAGCGCACCGGCTCGGCACCCGACGGTCGGGCCGGTCAGCTCGCCGCTCTGCCCGGCGTCCGCGAGGCGCTGCCGGCCTGGCGGGACGAGATCCGCCTCGGCCGCGCCGACCTGCCGACGACGGTGGTGAGCCTCGACGCCGCGGCCGCGGCCGACGTGCTGCGGCTCAACGAGAGGCTGACCGACGAGCCCGCGCCGGCACTGCTCGACCGGCTGACCCGGGCGCGCGGCGCGCCCACCGGGCTGGAACTGCCCGCCGGCACCCGGTCGTTCACCGGCACGGTACGCACCCCCGTGCGCGACGCCGTCACGCCGCACCAGATCGGCCTCTGGGTGCTGCTGACCCGGGCGGACGGGCTGGCCTTCCGGCTTCCGGCGGGCAGCAGCGGCAGCGACGGCCGACCGGCGCCGTTCACCGTCGCCGTCCCCGCCGGGGAGGGCGCCCTACGACTGTCCGGTTTCGAGGCCGACGGCGGGAGCGCGCGCGGGCGCGCGTACCGCCTGGAGGTGTCGGACCTGCGGCTGGTCGGCGCCGACGGCGCGGCCCGGCCGGCGTCGCTGGACGGCGGGTGGGTGGCCGTCGACGGCCAGGGCAAACCGGTCGATGCGTCGGCCACGGCCGCCGGGCTGAAGGCCGACTGGGAGGTCGAGTACCGCGAGGGCGGCCGGTTCGCGTTCCAGCCGCCGAGCCGTTTCGCCGTGGTGCCGGCCGGCGAGAACCGGCCGGTACCCGCACTGATGACCCCGGCCGTACGCGACGCGTTGAGTTTGCGCGTCGGCGACACGGTCAACCTGGTGCTGTCCGGCGCGACGCTGCCGGTCACGCTCGTCGGTGAGCTGGACGCGGTGCCGTCCGCGGCCGGCGAGGGCGTGCTGCTGGACCTGCCTGCGGCGGCGGACTGGCTGATCCGGGACCGGGGCGGGGTCCGGCCGGTGCCGGAGTGGTGGCTGGGCACCGAGGACGCCGGCCACGCCGAGGCGGCCCGCGCGGCGGCCGACCTGACCGGCGCCACGCTGCTCGACCGGCGGGAGGTGGCCGAGCGGGCCGCCGGCGACCCGTACTGGCAGGGGGCCCGCACGGGGCTGCTCGCCGCCGCGCTCGGCTCGGTGCTGCTGGCCCTGGTCGGCCTGATCGTCGACGTCTGGGCGACCGCCCGGCACCGGCTCGGGGAGTTCGCCGTGCTGCACACGCTCGGCGCGAGTCCTCGGCTGCTGGCCCGCGCGCTGCTGGCCGAGCAGACCTTCCTGGCCGGGATCGGCGTCGGCGTGGGCCTGCTGCTGGGCGCCGCGGTCGGCGCGACCATGGCCCCGCTGGTCATCCTCACGCCGTCCGCGGGCCGGCCGGTGCCGGAGGCCGCCTTCGTGCTGCCCTGGCTGCCCATCGGCCTGACCGCGCTCGGCCTGCTGCTGGCGGCACTCGCCTTCAGCGCGTTCATCGCCCTCGGCATCCGACAGCGGGTGGCCGTGGCGCAGCTGCGGATCGGGGGAGACCGGTGACCGGGAGCGTAGGGACGACCAGGAGCGGAGACGGGGCGTGGTGAGCATCGGGGCGGTCGTCCGCCGGGTCCGGGCGTACGGCGGGCAGTTCCTGCTCCTCGCGGCGTTGACGCTGGTCGCCACGCTGGTGATCAGCGGGGTGCCCAGGATCGTCAACGGGCACGCCCAGGAGGGCCTGAAGGCCCACCTGGGTGCGGTGCCGCCGCAGCAGCGGGACGTGACGTACTCGTCCGGGCCGCTCGCCGCGGCGGACAACGGCACCTCCGTGGTGGACGCCCACGAGGGCGACCTGGCGGCGATCGAGAGCGCGATGCCGCCGGTCGTCGGGCGCATGGTCGACCAGCG
Source organism: Micromonospora sp. DT46 (assembly GCF_049841735.1). Lineage (NCBI taxonomy): Bacteria > Bacillati > Actinomycetota > Actinomycetes > Micromonosporales > Micromonosporaceae > Micromonospora > Micromonospora sp. DT46. Next base: position 234,293 of record NZ_JBNCKW010000010.1, read on the forward strand.
GTGGTACGCCGGGGAGACCCCGGCCAGCCTGGTGCGGGGCCCGGACCTGGCGGCGAAGAACCTCCTAGTCCACCTGGGCCTGCGCACCGTGTCCGGGATCGAGACGGCCGGCACGCTGGTCGAGGGACGCTGGCCGGCCGACACGCCGAAGGACCAGCCGGTGCAGGTGGCGCTGGCCGTGGACGTCGCCCGCAAGCTGAATCTGCGGCTCAACAGCCGGCTCACCCTCGCCGCGCCGGAGCCGCTCACCGCCGACTCCCCGCCCCCCACCCAGCTCACCGTGGTCGGCCTCTTCCAGCCCCGTGACGCCGCCGACGGGTTCTGGGACGGGCTGCCGCCGCTGCTGCGCATCGTCGAGCCGGTGGGGGACGGCCAACCCTTCATCGCCGTCGGCGTCGTCGACGGCGCCGCGCTGAACCGCCAGGCCGTCGCCGGCTGGCCGCTGACGTTCAGCTGGCGCTACCGCCTGGGCGCCGACGGCGTCGACGCCCGCGAGCTGGACCAGGTGATCGGCGGACTCCAGCAGATGACCCGGGAGGCGGGCGGCCGCAACCTCGTCCAGGGGCTGGACATCCCGCTGCGGCAGTTCTCCGCCGAGGTGGACAGCGCCCGGACGGTGCTCGGGGTCATCGCCGCGGGCGTACTGGCCACCCTGGCCGGCCTCGTCGTGCTGGCCGCCGGGCTGCTGGTGCGCCGCCGCCGCTCGGAGTTCACCCTGCTGCGGGCCCGGGGCGGGGCGGCCACCACGAGCGCGGGCCGCAGCCTGACCGAGGCGCTGCTGGTGGTGCCGCCCGCCGGTGCGCTCGGCTGGCTGGTCGGTGGCCTCGCTCCGGGGGCACCGGGGGAGACCCTGTGGTCCGCCGTCGCCGCGACCGTCCTGGTGGCCCTCGCGCTGCCGGTGGCCACCCTCGCCGCGTCCAGGGGCGGTGCCGGTCGGCGCGACCTGATCCGGTCGCGCCCCTCCGCGCGTCGCCTCACGGTGGAGGCGGGGCTGCTGGTCCTCGCGGGTCTCGCGGTCGTGCTGCTGCGCCGCCGCGGCCTCACCCCGGGGGAGGTCGACCCGCTGCTGGTCTCGGTGCCAGTGCTGCTGGCCGTCGCCGCGGCGGTGGTCGCGATGCGGTTGTACCCGTGGCCGCTGCGGCTGGTCAGCCGGCTCGCGGCCCGGGCCCGGGGCAGCGTCGCCTTCCTGGGTACCGCCCGGGCCGGCCGGTCCGTCGTCGCCGTGCCGCTGGTGGTCGTCGTGCTGGCCATCGCGACCGCGGCGTTCTGCGCGGTGACGGCCGCCGGGATCGAGGCGAGCCGGGACCGGGCCGCCAGCCGGGTGGTCCCCGCCGACGCCCTGATCCTGGGGGACCGGATCGCCCCGGACACGGGCGCCGAGCTGGAGCGGCTGCCGGGGGTCCGTGCCGCGAGCCCGGTGCTGCACGAGGCGGGCCAACGACTGGCGAAGGACGCCGTCGGCACCGAGACCCGGCTCGGCGGGGTGACCGTACTCATGGTCGACGGTCCGGCCATGGCCCGGATCGTCCGCGAGTCCGGCGTCGACGTGACGGTGCCGGCGGCGCTGCTCGCCCCCGCCGGGGAAGGCGGCCCGCTGCCCGCAGTGGTCTCCCCGACGGTCGCCGCCGAGCTGGCCGACGCCGGTCTCGACGGCTCCGCCTTCGTCAGCGCCCAGGGCCAGCGGTACGAGTTCCGGGTCGCCGGGCAGGCGGAGAGCTTCCCGCTGCTGCGCGCGGACAGCAGCCGGTTCGTCGTCCTGCCCTGGCAGTCCCTGCCCCGGCGGGACTACGCCGCCGTGCCGACCGGCTTCCTGGTGGCCGGCGACGACCTGGACGGCGACGCGCTGCGCCGGGCCGGCGACGCGGGGCAGTCCCGCTTCCAGACCGGCGGGGCCGTCACCGGCCGGGAGCGCCCGCGCGGCGTGGAGGTGCTGACCTTCGCGGACACCCGTCGGCAGGTGGGCGAGGGCGGCGCCAACGGGGTGCTCGCCTTCGGCTTCACCGCCGGCGCAGCCGGCGGGACGGCGCTCGGCCTGCTCGCGATCGCCTTCACGGTGCTCGCCGGTGCCCGCGAGCGTGGCCAGGTGCTCTCCCGGCTGCGCACCCTCGGCCTGTCCCGACGCCAGTGGCGCGGGCTGCTGCTGGTGGAGCTGGTCCCGCTGGTGGGCGTCTCGGTGGTGACCGGTGCGCTGGTCGGCACGGTCCTGCCGCTGTTGCTCACCCCGGTGCTCGGCCTGTCCGCCTTCACCGACGGGGTCGAGGTCCGGGTGGCGTTCGAGCCCGGCCTGGCGGCCGCGGTCATCGCGCTCGGTGCGCTCGCCCTCGGCTTCGCGGTCGCCGTCGAGGCCCTGAACAACCGCCGGATGCGCCTCGGTGAGGTGCTCCGGCTCGGAGAGGAGAACTGACAATGACCGCTACCGCGGAGAGCACCGCCGTGCCGGACCTGGCCGCCCTGCAACAGCGGGCCGCCCAGCGTGCGGCCGAGCGGGCCGGCGGCCGGGACCGGTTGCGTGGGCACATCGTCTGCGACGGGCTGGTCCGGATCTTCAAGACCGAGGGGGTGGAGGTCGTCGCGTTGCAGGGGCTCGACCTGGTCATCGACCGGGGCGAGCTGGTGGCGATCGTGGGCGCCTCCGGTTCCGGCAAGTCGACGCTGCTGAACATCCTCTCCGGGCTGGACACGCCCACCGCCGGCATCGCCCGGGTCGGCGACTACGACCTGCTCAACCTCTCCACCCGACGGCGACTGAGCTACCGGCGGAGCATGGTCGGATTCGTCTGGCAGCAGACCGGCCGCAACCTGCTGCCGTACCTGACCGCGCTGGAGAACGTCGAGCTGCCGATGCGGCTCGCCGGGCGGCGCGGCGGCCGGCGGGCCCACCGCGAGCGGGCGCGGGAGCTGCTCGACCTGGTCGGGGTGGGCTACTGCGCGGACCGGCGGCCCGGGCAGCTCAGCGGCGGCGAGCAGCAGCGCTGCGCGGTGGCGGTGGCGGTGGCGAACGACCCCGAGGTCCTCTTCGCCGACGAGCCGACCGGTGAGCTGGACGAGGCGACCGGGGCCGACGTCTTCGGGGCGCTGCGCACCATCAACGCCGAGCTCGGCGTCACCATCGTGGTGGTCACCCACGACCACGCCGTGGCCACCCAGGTCCGCCGGACCGTCGCGATCCGCGACGGCCGGACCGCCTCCGAGGTACGCCGGACCGCGCGGATCGGCGCGGACGGCAGCACCGAACTGGTCAGCGAGGAGTACGCCGTGCTCGACCGCAGCGGCCGGATGCAGCTGCCGGCGCCGTTCGTGGACGCGTTGTCGCTGCGCGACCGGGTGCGGCTCAACCTGGAGCCGGACCACGTGGAGGTACGCCCGGGCGACCGGCCGCAGGACGAGCGGGAGACGCCGCGGTGAGCGGCCGGGGCATCGCCACGGTGAGCGGTCGGGAGGCCTGCGCGGCCAGCGGGCGTGGCATCGCCACGGTGAGCGGGCGGGAAGCCGGCGCGGTGGGCGGGCGGAAGGCCGTCGCCGTGGGCGGACGGGGCATCAGTCGGTACCGCGTGGTCGATCCGGTCGACCGCGCCGAGCACAGCGGGGCGGGATCATGAGCGAGCACGACGTGACGTCGGACGACCGGTCGGCCGGGGCGGTGGCGGGCGTCACGGTCACCGACGAGGTGGTCCGGGTGGAGGGGGTCAGCCGCACGTTCGGCCGCGGCGAGCACGCGGTGCACGCCGTACGGGACGTGTCGTTCTCGGCCGGGCGGGGCGAGCTGGTGGCCGTGCGCGGTCGCTCCGGGGCGGGCAAGACGACCCTGCTGAACCTGGTGGGCGGGCTGGACCGGCCCGACTCGGGCCGGGTGGTGGTCGCCGGGCACGACGTCACCGGCGCCGGTGAGAAGGAGCTGCTGGAGCTGCGCCGCGGCACGGTCGGCTTCGTGTTCCAGACCTTCGGGCTGGTGCCGATCCTGTCCGCCGCCGAGAACGTCGGCGTACCGCTGCGGTTGGCGCGGGTCCCGGCGGCCGAGCGGGAGGAGCGGGTGGCGGTGCTGCTCGAGCTGGTGGGCCTCGGCGGGCACGCGGGCCAGCGCCCGTACGAGCTCTCGGGCGGGCAGCAGCAGCGGGTGGCCGTGGCGCGGGCCCTGGCCAACGAGCCGGACCTGCTGATCGCCGACGAGCCCACCGGCCAACTCGACTCCGAGACCGGCCGGTCGATCATGGACCTGCTCCGGGCGGTCGTGCACGCCCGGGGCATGACCGCACTGGTCGCCACCCACGATCCGGCCCTGATCGACCTCGCCGACCGCGTCCTCACCCTCCGCGACGGCCACCTCCTCCCCACCTGACCCCGCCTTCTCCCGCCCTCCCGCGCCGCCCGCCCCGCTCGCGTCGATCATGTAGTTGTGGTGGGAGTTGTTCACTGCTTTGCCCTTTTTGCGGGGCACCGCAACTGCATGATCGCCGGGGCGTGGGGCGTGGGGCGTGGGGCGTGGGGCGTGGGGCGTGGGGCGTGGGGCGTGGGGCGTGGGGCGTGGGGGTCAGAGGGGGAGCTTCATGCCCTCGTGGGTGGGGAGGAAGCCCAGGTTGAGGTAGAAGCGGTGGGCGTCGTGGCGGGTCTTGTCGGTGGTGAGCTGGGCCAGGGCGCAGCCACGCTGCCTCGCCTGGTCGACCGCCCAGGTGATCATCTGCCGGCCGACGCCGCGCCCGCGCAGGTCGGAGCGGACCCGGACCGCCTCGATCAGCTGCCGCTCCGCGCCGTGCCGGCCCAGGCCGGGGATGTAGGTGAGCTGCATGCAGCCGAGCAGCTCACCGTCCGCGTCGGCCACGATCAGCTGGTTGCGCGGGTCGGCGTCGATGTCGGCGAACGCCTTCTCGTACGCGGCGTCGACCTCCGTGAAGTCGCGGGTCCTGCCGAGCACGTCGTCGGCGAGCAGGGCGATCACGGCGGGCAGGTCGCCGCGGACGGCCTCACGGAAGATCACGTCACTCATGCCGCCAGCGTGGCACAGTGAGCCGGACCGATGGGCGGGCAGCGCTCGGGTACGGGGGGCAACATGACTGTCCATGGACGTCCTGCTGCTGCCGTTCCGGTTGATCTACCGGGGGCTGGTCTGGTTCGCCAACTCGCCCCGTACGTTGATCATTTCCTACCTGCTGATGATCGTGGTGGCCGGCGTGATCTACGGCCACGTGGAGAAGCGCAGCCCGGCGGACGCCGTCTGGTGGGCGGTGGTGACCGCGTCCACCGTCGGCTACGGCGACATCTCCCCGGTGAGCTGGCAGGGCCGCACCCTCGCCGCGCTGCTCATCTCGACAATGGTGCTGCTGGTCATCCCGTTGATCACCGCGCACTTTGCCAGTCAGCTCATCGTCGACGACGACGCCTTCGAACACGAGGAGCAGGAGCAGCTGAAGGCCGACGTACGCCGGATGCGGGCGTTGCTGGAGGAGATCGCGGCCCGGCAGGGCGTCGACCTGCCCGACCTGCCGCCGGAACGACCGGTCAGCGGGCCGGGCAGCGCAGCCCTTCCCGGGGCACGGTCAGGTCGATCAGGTAGGCGTCGACCGCGTCGGTGATGCAGGAGGTCTGCGGGTACGCGGTGTGCCCCTCGCCCTCCCAGGTGAGCACCCGGCCCACGCCCAGCATCGCGGCCAGCGCCGGGGTCTGCTCGTAGGGCGTCGCGGGATCGCCGGTGGTGCCCACCACCAGGATCGGCGGCGCCCCGTCGGCCCGGCCCGTCGGGTACGGGTCGCGACCGCCCGGCCACTCGGTGCAGGAGAGCAGGCCGACGGCCAGGGCCGGCCCGAACAGTGGGTACTTCGCCCGCCACTGCGACTGGAGCTGCCGGATCCGCTCCCGGCTCGGCTTCTCCTCCTCGTCGGCGCAGTTGACCGCCAGGTTGGCGTCGAACATGTTCGAGTAGTGCCCGTCGGAGTCCCGGTCGGCGTACGCGTCGGCGAGGCGGAACACGTCGCCCGGGTCGCCGCCCTCCAGCTTGTCGATGGCGACGGCCAGCTCCTGCCACCCCGACTCGGTGTAGAGCGACGAGATGATCGCGTAGAAGACCCAGCCCGCGGTGGCCTCCCGGCCGTCGTCACCGCGTACCGGGGACACCCGCGCCTTGTCGATCGCCGAGGTGACCGCGGCCCGGGCGTCCGGGGCGATCGGGCAGCGCCCGGCGTTGGCCGCGCACCACGTGGCGAAGTTGCCGAAGGCCCGCTCGAAGCCCTTGGCCTGGCCCTCCGAGCCGGCGATCAGGCCCTGTCGCGGGTCGACCGCGCCGTCGAGGACCAGCGCCCGTACCCGCTGCGGGTAGAGCTGGGCGTAGGTGGCCCCGAGCAGGGTGCCGTAGGAGTAGCCGAGGTAGGTCAGCTTGTCGTCGCCGACGGCGGCGCGGACCGCGTCCATGTCCCGGGCGGCCTGCTCGGTGCCGTAGAGCGGCAGCTGGTCGCCGTAGCGGTCGCCGCAGCCACGCCCGATCTTCTGGCTGAGCGCGACGAAGCCGTCGAACGACTCCTGGCTCTCCGGGTCGGGGTCGTAGCCGAAGCTGGCGTCCAGCTCGGCGTCGGGGATGCACTTGACCGGGCTGGAGCGGGACACCCCGCGCGGGTCGAAGCCGACGATGTCGAACCGGTCGGTGATCGAGGCGGGCAGGCCGCCGAAACTCGGGCCGAAGGAGAGGTAGACGGCGGTGTCCACGCCGGAGCCGCCGGGCCCGCCCGGGTTGATCACCAGCGAGCCGATCCGGTCGCGCTGCTTCGTCGACCGGGCCCGCAGCAGCGCGATCTCGAAGGTCTGCCCGGCGCCCGGTCCGGCGGTCGCCCCGCCGACCGTGCCCGTGCCCCAGTCGCGCGGCACCTTGATCCGCGCGCACTCGTAGCGCATGCCCGGCGCCCCGCGCCCGACCAGCTCCTCGGCCACCTCCGGGCAGGCCCGCCAGGTGGGCGCCGTGCCGGGGGCGGCGGCCTCGCCGCCGGCCTCCGTCCGGGGCGCGATCGCCGGAAGGGTGCAGCCGGCGGCGACCAGCGCGGCGGCGGCCAGCCCGGCGAGGGTGAGCCGGAACCGGCGGATCCGGTCGGGGGTGCGGGTCACGAGCGAGCCTCCGTGATCGGGTCGACGGCCAGGCTACGCCGGACCGGCGGCGGACCCCACGGTCACCGTGGGATCGCCGCGCAGCACCTGGTCCACATCGAACCGTACGGGCCGCTCGAGCTGGTCGTAGCGGCAGGATTGCGGTTCGCGGTCGGGCCGCCAGCGGACGAACCGGGCGGTGTGCCGGAACCGGTCGCCCTCCATGGCGTCGTAGCCGACCTCGACCACCAGCTCGGGGCGCAGCGGCTCCCACTCGAGGTTGCGGGCGCCCGTCCAGCGGCTCACCCCGCCGGGCAGGCGCTGGCCGCGTTCGTGGTCGCCGTGCACCCACGGGTGGTCGGCGCCGACGTCACGGTAGGGCTCCAGCTCCTCCAGCAGCTCCGCGCGGCGGGCCATCGTGAACGACGCGCTCACCCCGACGTGGTGCAGGACCCCGTCGTCGTCGTGAAGGCCGAGCAGGAGCGAGCCGACCACCGGGCCGGATTTGTGCCAGCGGAAGCCGGCCACCACCACGTCGGCCGTGCGGGCGTGCTTGACCTTGAACATGAGCCGCTTGCCCGGCTCGTAGGGCAGGTCGGCCGGCTTGGCGATCAGGCCGTCCAGGCCGGCGCCCTCGAAGACGTCGAACCAGCGGTGGGCGGTGTTGACGTCGGTGGTGACCTGCGTGACGTGCACCGGCGGCCGGACCCCGGCCAGCGCCGACTCCAGCCGGGCCCGGCGTCGCGGATAGGGCTCGTCGAGCAGCGTCTCGTCGTCGAGGGCGAGCAGGTCGAAGGCGACGAAGTCGGCCGGAGTCGTCTCGGCCAGCATCCTCACCCGGGACGCGGCCGGGTGGACGCGCTGGGCCAGCAGCTCGAAGTCCAGCCGGGGCTGCCCGCCCGGGCCGTCGCGCCGGATCACGATCAGCTCGCCGTCGACCGCGCACCGCTCGGGCAGCTGGCGGCGGGCCTGCTCGACCACCTCGGGGAAGTAGCGGGTCATCGACTTGCCGCCCCGGCTGGAGAGCTCCACCTCGTCGCCGTCGCGGAACACGATGCACCGGAAGCCGTCCCACTTCGGCTCGTAGGTCATCCCCGGCGCGGTGGGGACCCGCGGGACGCTCTTGGCCAGCATCGGCTCGACCGGCGGACTGATCGGCAGCTTCACGGCGACCAGTCAACCAGACCGCACCGACAGTCGTGAGGCAGATCACGTCCGCGCGGCGGGTGGCGTGTCCGGCCGCGCGCCGCTCGTACCGCACCGGGCGAATCGTAAAAGTGCAGGTCAGAGCTACCTTCGCGGGGTGTCGGAGTGGGTTTGCGGGTGCTGCGGGCGGTGGCGGGTGAGCGTCGAGCTGATCCGGGGCCGCTACCGGTACCGGCTGGTGCGCCGCTATCCCCGCCAGTTCGGCGGGGGCAAGGACGTGCTCGGCGAGGCCGGCTCGGTGGCGGAGCTGGAGGAACTGCTGCGCCGGCGTACCCCCCTCGGGCTGGCCGACCTGCGCGAGGCCGCCTGACCCGGCGGCGGCCGAGCCCGGCGGACGCCCGGCGACCCGCCGACCCGGCACCCCCGCGCGCCGGCGGACACGGACCGGCCGGCGGGCGCCTCGTCACGATCCCGCGCGCGGCGTCGTCGAGACTGGCAGCGGCGCCGCCGGGCGCCGACACGGGGAGGGGGCGCGATGCGGTTCGAGGCCGGTACGGAGGTGGCCGCCGAGGCGGAACGGGTCTGGGCGGTGCTGGTCGACGTCGAGCGGTGGCCGGAGTGGACGCCCTCGGTGCGCCGGGCGCAACGGGGAGAGGCGGGACCGCTCGCGGTGGGCGCCACCGCCCGGCTCGCGCAGCCGAAGCTGCGACCGGCGGTGTGGCGGGTCACCGAGCTGACCGAGGGCCGGTCGTTCTCCTGGGTCTCGGGCAGCCCGGGGGTACGCACGCTCGGCGAGCACCGGGTGCTGCCGCTGCCCGACGGGCGCAGCCGCGTCGAGTTGGCCCTCACGCAGTCCGGGCCGCTCGCCGGGCCCGTCGGCTGGCTCTACGGCGACCTGATGCGCCGCTACCTGCGGATGGAGGCCGACGGGCTCAGGCGCCGCTGCGAGCGGGACTGACCGCCTTCTCCAACTGGGCGAGCCGGATGCCGTTCGCGTCCGGGCGGTGCCCGACCACCTGGTAGCCGTGCCGGTGGTAGAACCGCAGGTTCTGCTCGGTGTCCGCGCCCGTGAAGAGCGCGAAGCGGCGCACCCGGGCGGCGCAGGCCGTCTCCACCGCGCGCAACAGCCGTCCGCCGACGCCCCGGCCGTGCTGGTCCGGGGCCACGGAGAGCCGGCCGATGTGCGCGGTGTCGCCGTCGACGTGCGCCCGTACGGAGCCGACCAGCCGGTCGCCGAGCCGGGCGGTGAGCACCGTCGTCGGGCCCGCCAGCGCGGCCCGCACCTCGTCCAGGGTCTCGGTCAGCGGGGGCAGGAACGGGTCGGCGTAGCGCTGCGCCTCGGTGACGTACGCGGCGCGCTGCACGGTGAGGATCTCGCCGGCGTCCGTGACGTCGGCGGGGGCGATGCGCGGCTCGATGATCACTCCGACAGCCAACCACAGGCCGTCGGGCGGGCCGCCCGCGCCGCCCGTAGGCTGGCGGTGTCCCGTCGAGCCGTGGGGGTGCGCCGTGCCGGCACTGACCTATCCGCACGTCGGCGCCACCGAGACCGGCGAGCTGCCGGCCGGCTGGCGGCACGTGCGGCACCGGGTCCGGCTGCCCGACTCCTGCTTCCCGGCGGCCGGGGACGCCGTGCTCGGCTGGCGCCTGCACCGGGCGGCCGGCATCCGGATCGACGCCGCCGCCGAGCGCGCCGCGCCCGGGATCCGGGTGGTCTCCGGGCTGGGCGTCGGCCCGCTGCGGCTGGCCGCGCCCTGCGAGGTGGTCTGGGCCGTCGACGACGGGCGGCGGGCCGGCTTCGGGTACGGCACGCTGCCCGGGCACCCGGCGCGCGGCGAGGAGGCGTTCGTGGTCAGCCGCGACGCCGCCGGCCGCGTCTGGTTCGAGGTGGTCGCGTTCAGCCGGCCGGACCGGTGGGTCATGCGCGCCGCGGGGCCGGCCGGTCGGGCCTTCCAGCGGGCGTACGCCTGGTGGCTCGGCCGCACCCTGCGCCGTCTCTGCGCCCGACCCTGACCCGCACGTCGTCACCTGTCGGCGCCGGCATCCGCCGCCGCGACGCCCGCCGGGACCCGGTCAGAACCGGGCGAAGGAGCGGATCGGCATCCGCGGACCGTACTTCGGCGCCTGGACGCCACCGGCCGCCAGCAGCACGCAGACCCGCCCCCGATGCCCCCGGAACGGCTCCAGCAGGGCCAGCATCCGGGCGTCGTCGCCGCGCGGCTCGCCCGCCAGGGCCCAGGCCACCGTGTTCGGCACGTGGAAGTCGCCGACGCTGACCGCGTCCGGGTCCCCGTACGCGATGCGCACCACCTCGGCGGCGGTCCACGGGCCGATGCCGGCGACGGCGGTGAGCCGGCGGGTGGCCTCGGCGGAGTCCGCGCAGCGCTCCAGCCGGTCGGCGACGGCCGCCACGCGGCGCAGCGTCTCGGCCCGGCGCTGCTCCACGCCGAACGGGTGGAACACCCAGTACGGGGTGGCCGCCACCGCCGCCGGCTCGGGCGGCAGCAGCAGCGGCTGCATCGGCCCGGGCGCCGCCTCGCCGAAGTGCCGCACCGTCGCCGCGTACGCCCGGTAGGCCTCCTTGCCGGTCACCTTCTGCTCGAAGACCGCCCGCAGCAGTTGGCGGAAGACCTGCCCGGTGGCGGGCATGCGCAGCCCCCGGTGCTGGGCCGCGAGCCGCGCCACCACGGGGTGGGCGGCGGCGAGCGCCCCGAACCCGCTCACGTCGTCGCGGAGCCCGGCTATCGCGTCGGCCCACTGCACCACCCGGTCGGCACCCGGGCCGTAGCCCTCGGCGAGCAGGGCGCCGCCGGCCGGCCGCAGGGCGAGGGTGGCCGGACCGTCCGGGGTGCGGGCGGCCCACCAGAACGTGCCGGCCGCGACGCGCGCACAGGGGTCGTACGGGCTGAAGGTCAGCGCCCGGACCGACGCGGCCAGCCGGTACCCGGCGGGCGGGTGCAGCTCCCGACGCGCGGTGGGTTCGGTCCCGGTCACCCGCACATGCTGTCACGTCCCCGCCCCGTGACCGGCGACACCGCCGGGCGCACGCCGGCCCGGTGCCGTCGCCGGTCCCGGGGCGGCGACCGGCCGCGCCGGGACCGGCCACCGGGACCGTGACGTCAGTACGAGTAGTTCGAGTCGCCCTGCCCGGCCTTGTCGTCGGACGGCGGGGCGACCGGCTTCGGGGTTCCCGGCGGCAGGCAGCTGAGGTTCTTCTTGCCGTCCGGCGCGACCACGAACCAGGTGCCCCCGACGCCCTGGCCCTTCCACTGGCCGGGCTTCTTGTCCCCGACGTAGCGGTAGAGCGGCCAGCCGCCGAGGGTGATCTGCCGGGTGCCGTCCTGGCGGGTGACGGTGCCGACCTTGTCGTCGGAGACGCCGTTGAGCTCCGGGTCGCCGTCGGTCAGCGCCGGGGGCCACAACTGGGCGCACTTGTCGACGCAGTTCGACGAGGGCGGGTCGTTGGTGTCCTTGTCGAAGCGGTAGAGGATCCACCCGTCCTGGTCGGTGACCACGCTGCCCATCCGGGCGACCTTCCGGCCGTTGAGCTCCTCGGTCAGGTCCGCGTCGGCGGGCGGCGCGTCGGCGGCCGGGGACGGCGAGACCGAGGGCTCGGCCGCCGCGGTGGGTTCGGCGGCGGTCACGGCGACCGGGTTGGCCGCGCCCGGGTTCGCCCCCTCGTAACCGGCGGGAGCGCAGGCCGTCAACGCGACCATCGCGCTCGCCACGATGACGGTTCGCTTCATCTGTGCCACGTGCCCTCCTCGTTGATGCGGTTCACCGGTCAATACGGATAGAGCGTTGTCAAGGTTGAATGCGAAAGCGTGGTCGATGTCACGGGAAATCGTTGAACCGAACGGGCCGGAAATCCGTTTCCCGCGACGAGTGCGGTTTCCGCCAACGGCATTCGTGGAAACGGCACGCGGAATCGACGCCGGTCGTGCGGGCTGACCGGCGCCGATTCCGCGACGGGTGCTACATCTGCACCGTGACCAGCGGGCTCGCCACCCCGCCGGCGTCCACCGACTGCACCTGGAACTGCTTGATGTCGTCGAGTCGCGTCGACGTCGACGCCGACAGGCTCAGCTTTTCGGGACGCGCGTTGGTGCCGTACCCGGTGCCGGGCACCGACCAGGTGGAGACCACCTCGGTGCTGTTGTTCTTCCGCACCACGACGAGCCGGCACGTCCGGGGCCCGGGCAGCTTGGCGAGGATGAAGTCCACGCCCGTGCCGAAGTCCTTCGACACGACGAAGAAGCTCGCCTCGACGCCGGTGGTCGGGTCGACGACGTTGACCGGATCGCCCTCCGGCAGCGTCCCGCCGATGTCCGGGTCGTTCGGATCGCTGGAGCGGCTGACCGTCGGCGGGGCGACCTGCGCGGTGGCGGTCGGCTCGGCCACCACCTCGGGGGCACTGTCACCGGCGATGCTGGCGAAGCCGAGCCCGGTCGCCCCACCGAGGACCAGCACCGCCGCCGCCGTGGCGAGCAGCTGCCGGAACCGGTTGCGCCGTCGGTGGGCGCGGACCGCGACCAGCGTCCGGTCCAGCAGGGCCGGGTCGGTACGGGTCTGCTCCAGCGCGGCCATCGTCTCGCCGTCGATGTCGGAGAGCAGGCCCACGACCGGCACCATCGTCTCCAGCTCGGCGGCGCACGCCCAGCAGGTGGCGAGGTGCTCCTCGAACCGTTCCGTGTCGCGCTCGTCCAGCACGCCGAGCGCGTACGCCGCGACGTCCATGTGGTCCGCCCGGCTCATTCCGTCACCCCCCGTTCCTGCAGAGCCGTGCGCAGCGCGCGCAGCGCGTAGTAGACCCGCGACTTGGCGGTGCCGAGCGGAAGGCCCAGCTCCTCGGCCGCCTCCGGCACCGTCCGACCCCGGAAGTACGTGGCCACCAGGATCTCCCGGTGCGACTGGCTCAGCGTACGCAGCGCGTCCGCCACCGTCATCGTGCGCAGCACCCGGTCGGTGCTGTCCGCCTCGGCGAACGCCGTCAGGTCCCGGTCGTACGTCTCGGCGGGCCGGGCCTGCTCGCTGCGGTGCTCGTCGATGGCGATCCGCCGGGCCACCGTGACCAGCCACGGCCGCAGCGAGCCCTGCCCCTGCACGCCCAGCCGGTGCGCGTTGCGCCACGCCCGCAGCAGCGTCTCCTGGACGATGTCCTCCGCCCGCTGCCGGTCGCCGCCCGTGAGCCGCATGACGAACGCCAGCAGCGGCCCGGCGTGCTCGGCGTAGAGCAGCCGGATCAGTCGGTCCGAGTGACCCGCCTCGGTGGACGGTGCCGCCTGGTGGCGCCCCGGGGCGGATTTCGGCGTCACCGGCCCATTCTGGCGAGGCGCCTGGCGGGCGTCGACCCCGCGTGCCGCCGCGTCCGGCCGGGACTGGGACCGCGCGGACATCCAGTCCGGTCGCGCCCTGTCGCCGTGCCAACCGGCCGCCACCGCGTGCATGCAGACCTCCGGGTGTCCGATGACATCGGCCGCCTCCCACGGGCACGGCCGCCCGTTGGTACGCATCGCCCACGCGAACGGATCAACGGCACGCGGAAAAGATTCCGCTCCCGCACCCGGCGCACCCGCACCCGGCGTTGGGCACCTCGCCCGACGGCGCACGGAGCGGACTCCGCTCAGCGGCGCACGGAGAAGATCCCGGGCGGCGGCGGGGTCGAGTCGGTGGCGTCGGCGTCGCGGACGACCGGCGCCCCGCCCGCGAAGCGGTCGAGTTCCCCGCCGGCCAGCACCCGACCGGGGAACCAGTCCCCGGCGGCGCGCCGGGTCAGCTCCGGCACCGGCGGCTCGACCCTGCCGGCGACCAGCACCAGGTTGCCGTAGCGCCGCCCGCGCAGCACCGCCGCGTCGCCGACGAGGCAGGCCCGGGGCAGCACCGACCGGAGGGTGGCGACCTGCGCCCGGGCGTGACGCAGCGGCGGGCCGTCGGCGACGTTCGCCAGGTGGAAGCCGGTGGGCCGCAGCACCCGGGCCACCTCGGCGGCGTACTCCACCGAGGTCAGGTGGGCCGGGGTGCGGGCGCCGGCGAAGACGTCGGCCACCACGACGTCGTAGCTGGCGTCCCGGCTGGCGGCGAGCACCGCGCGGGCGTCGGCCACCCGCACCTTGAGCCGGGGATCCGGCTGCCACGGCAGGGCCTGACGGACCAGCTCCACCAGCGCGCCGTCCACCTCGACCACCCGCTGGGTGGAGCCGGGCCGGGTTGCCGACACGTAGCGGGGCAGGGTCAGCGCGCCGCCGCCGAGGTGCAGCACCCGCAGCGGCGCGCCGGCCGGGGCCACCAGGTCGATCGCGGCGGCGAGCCGCCGGACGTACTCGAACTCCAGGTGCGTGGGGTCGGCCAGGTCCACGTGCGACTGCGGGGCGCCGTCCAGCAGCAGGGTCCACGATCCCGGCCGGTCCGGATCGGGCACCAGCTCGGCCTGGCCGGTGTCCACCCGCGCGGCCACCGTGTCGGCCGCCCGCTTGCGTCCCATCAGCGCCGTCCCCGGGCGGCGGCGGTGAGCACCCGGTGCAGCAGCCGCGCGTCGCCGAGCAGCGCCCGCAGCCGGCGCTCCAGGCCGGCGATCGGGATCAAATTTTGCGGCGCCCGCGGGTCCTTGTAGGGGGTGGAGGCGAAGCGGGGCAGCGTGACCAGCGACAGGTCGGCCAACCCCACCGCCTCGTCGACGCTCAGCTCGGCGGAGCACTCCATCCGGACGATGCCCGCCCACGGCGCGCCGAGGGCCACCGGCAGCCGCAGATACCACGACCAGCCGCCCCAGGCCGTGCCGAGCTTGAACACCGGGGAGCGCTCACCGGCCGCCAGCTGAGTGACCACGGCGGTCAGCCGGGCGTCCAGGTACTGGCTGTGCTGGGTCTTGATGTAGCCGACCGTGCGCGGCAGCTGCCGCCGGTTGCGCAGCGGGCCGTCGACCACCAGCAGGTCGCCGTCGGTGCGGGCCGCCCCCGAAACCTCCACCTCGAGCGCGGTCAGCGGCCCCTGCACGGCGGCCGGGAGCTTGTTCAGCTCGCCCGTGCCGCTGACCCGGTGCACCGGGTAGCGGACGCTGCCGGCCACCACGTCCACCGCCGAGGGACTGGCCGTGAACAGCCCCCGGCCGACCCGCGCGCCGGCCAGCTGCGCTGCGCCGCGCTCCAGGTCGCACCGGACCACCCCGGCGGCGTACGAGGCGGCCAGGCCGGGGAAGGACGCCCCGTCGTCCTCCGCCGTCCACACGCTCGCGTCGATCCGGCGCACCCCGTCGACGAGCAGCACCACGTCGGGGGCCCGTACGCCGGGACGCGGCCCGATCGCCCGCCAGTCGACCGCCGGCAGCTCGGCGTCCGCGTCGACCTGAGCGCTGCTCGGCGCCGCGGGACCGCCGCCGCCCGCCGCCTCGAACGAGGCGCCGTACGCCGGATCCCACGCGTCGACGAAGAACCGGGGATCGGTCACCGCAGCGATCCTTCCGTCGCGGACGCCGCCGCCCCGCCACCGGGCCGGCCGGGCGGGGCACCGCGTGGGGCCCCGCTCACCGGCCGGTCCGTTCGACGCGCGCCGACCGGGCGTCCTTGCTGACCTCGAAGCGGACCGGGATGCGTTCGGCCAGGGCCGGCACGTGGGTGACCACCCCGACCACCCGGTCGCCCCGGGCGGCCAGGCTCTCCAGCGTGGCGGCCACCGTGTCGAGGGTGGCCGCGTCGAGCGTGCCGAAGCCCTCGTCCAGCACGATCGACTCCAGGCTCGCCGCCGTCGTGGACAGTCCGGCGAGCTGCTCCGACAACGCCAGCGCCAGCGCCAGCGACGCCTGGAAGGTCTCGCCGCCCGACAGGGTGCGCACGCCCCGGCGCAGCCCCGCGTCGTGGTGGTCCACCACGAAGAACTCGCCCTTGTCGTGCACCAGGTCGTACTGCCCGCCGGAAAGCTCCCGCAGGATGCCCGAGGCGCCGTCGACCAGCAGGTCCAACGCCTCGGCGAGCAGCCACCGCTCGAAGTTGTTGGCCCGCAGGTGCCCCGCGAGGGCCCGCGCCACCTGCGCCTCGCGCTCGTACCCGGCCCGCTGCTCGCGCAGGCCACCCGCCTGCTCCCGGCGCCGCTCCAGCTCGCGCAGGTCGGCCTCGGCCCGCTCCAGGGCGCGGTCGGTGGCGCGTAGCGGATCGTCGGTGGGCGGCAGCCCGGCGGCGGCGAGGACGCCCGCGATGCGCTCGCCGATGCCGGCGGCCACCGCCTCGGCCTGCGTCACCGCCGCGGCCCGCCCGGCCCGCTCCGCGCGGCGGCGCGCCGACTCCTCGCCGGCCCATCCGGTGAGGGCGGCCCACGCGGCGCCCAGGTCCTCCCGGTCCGCCGTCGGCGGCCCGAACCGGGCCAGCCCGTCGCGGGTCGCGTCGAACGCCCGCCAGGTCGCCCGCAGCCGCTCCTCGGCGGCGTCCACCGCCGCCCGGGCCCGCCGGGCGGCGTCCCGGCCGGCCCGCACCGCCGCCGCCGACTCCTCCAGCGCCCGGCGCAGCCGCGCGTGGTCGTCCAGCTCGCGGCGCAGCACCGCCGGCTCGGCCGCCCCGGTCAGCTGGTCGTCCAGCTCGGCCAGCCGCGCCTGCACCTGGTCCTGGCGGGCCCGCGCGCGCAGCAGCACCCGCTCCAGCTCCCGGGCCGCGCCGTCGCGCTCCTGCACCACGGACTGGGCGGCCTTGCTGGCGGCCCGCGCCGCCCGTCCCGCCGCCGTCGCGGCGGCCACCGCCGAGTCGGCCGGCACCGCCGGCACCGACGCGACGGTCTGCTCGCAGACCGGGCAGGCGGCCCCGGCGCGCAGGTGCGCGCGCAGCGCCACCGCCTGGTCGGTCGCCTTCGCCTCCTCGTGGGCGCGGAAGGCCGCCTCCAGCTCCGCCTCGGCCCGCTCGGCCGCCGCCCGCGCCTCGGCCAGCGCCGCCACCGCCGCGCCGTGCTCGGCCTGCGCCCCGGTCACCGCCGCGCGGACCGCCTCCGCCTCGCCGGCCAGCTTCTCCCGATCCGTGTACGCCCGCAGCAGCAGCCGCAGCGCGCTCTCGTCGCCGGCGGCGGCCAGCTCGCCGCGCAGCTTCTCCTCGCGCTCCTCGGCCAGCGACACGGCCGTCGCCGCCTCGTCCGCGCCGGTCCGCGCCGCCGCGACCGCCCGGGTCACCTCCGCCACCCCGTCCGGCGCGCGCACGGCGGCCAGCACCGCCAGGTCGGCGTCGAGCGCCGCCAGGGCCGCGCCCGCCTCCCGCGCCGTCGCCCGGGCGGCCTCCAGCTCCGGTACGGCGCCCGCCACCGCCCCGGCCAGCTCCCGCATCCGGTCGACCCGCCCGGTCGTCGCCTCCAGCGCGGCGTCGTCGACGTCGGTGAGCCCGGCGAGCGCCTGGTCGACCGCCTCCAGCTTCGCCTCGGCCTGCGCGGCCCGCGCGGTCGCCCGCTTCTGCACGTCCTCGTAGACCCCGAGGCCGAGCAGGTTGACCAGGATCTGCTGCCGGGTGGCCGGCTTGGCGTGCAGGAAGTCCGCGAACTGCCCCTGCGGCAGCACCACGCAGCTGGTGAACTGCTCGTACGGCAGCCCGACCGCCTCCAGCACCGCCTGCTCCATCTCGGCGGGGGTGCCGGCCACCACCTCGCCGAGGTCGTCGGGGCTCAGCCCGGTGTCGAGCTTGGTCACGTCGAAACCGGCCGGCATCAGCTGCAACCCGGCGTTGGCCGTCTTGACGTTGCCCCGGCCGTCCCGGCGGACCACCCGGGTCGCCACGTAGCGGGAACCGGCGGACTCGAAGACCAGCCGGACCCGCGCCTCGGTGGCCGACGGCGCCAGGGCGTTGCCCAGCCCGCGCGCCCCACCCCAGCGGGGCACCGTGCCGTAGAGGGCGAAGCAGATGGCGTCCAGCACCGTCGACTTGCCGGACCCGGTCGGCCCCACCAGCGCGAAGAAGTCGGCGTCGGTGAAGTCGATCGTGGTCTCGTCGCGGAAGACGGTGAAGCCCGCCATGTCCAGCCGCATCGGCCGCATCAGTGCTCGACCTCCTCGAAGAGCTCGTCGAAGAGCTCCCGCACCCCGTCGTCGGTGTGCCCCCGGCTGTCCAGGTAGTCG
Organism: Micromonospora sp. DT46; assembly: GCF_049841735.1. Taxonomy (NCBI): domain Bacteria; kingdom Bacillati; phylum Actinomycetota; class Actinomycetes; order Micromonosporales; family Micromonosporaceae; genus Micromonospora; species Micromonospora sp. DT46. The sequence goes on from NZ_JBNCKW010000010.1 coordinate 252,576, forward strand.
GCGAAGAGCTGCCGGGGCGAGCGGCCCGCCCGCTGCGCCACCCGCGTGCCGCTGCCCGGGGCGGGCAGCAGCTCCGGGTCGATCCGGATCTCCAGGGCCTGCGGGAGCAGCTCCTGCACCTCCTCGCGCAGCCCGGCGCGCGGCTGCTCCCGCACGTAGACCCGCAGCCAGGCGTCCGGCACGTCCATCTCGGCGAGCTGGGCCAGGGTGCCCCGGACCGTCCGCAGCGTGGTGGCGGCGGTCACCGGCACCTCGCGTACCTGCGCCGCCGTGGTCGCGGTGACCTCGACGACGGTCACCGACGGCACGTTCTCCTGCTCGCCGAAGTCGACCGCCAGCGGGCTGCCGCTGTAGCGGATCGGGCAGGGGCCCAGCACCCGCTGCGAGCGGTGCAGGTGGCCCAGCGCCACGTAGTGCGCCGTCCCCGGGAAGACGGTCGCCGGCACCGCGTAGCCCAGCACGGTGTGCGCGTCGCGCTCCCCGCCGCCGGTGGTCGCCCCGACCACGGTGACATGGGCGGTGACCAGGTGCACCCGGTCCGGCTCGGTGAAGCTCTCGGTCAGCCGGCCCAGCACCCGGCCCAGGTGGTCGGCGTACGTCTGGGTGGTCTCGGCGGCGGTCAGCTCGTACATCTCCACGGCGCGGATGGCGTAGCGCTGGGAGAGGAACGGCAGCGCGGCCAGCCGCCAGCGCTCACCGCCGGCGGTGGTGCCGTCGACGACGTGCTCGTCCGGATTGTCCCGGACCCCGCCGCGCAGGGTGATGCCGGCGGCCTCGGCCCAGGGCCGCAGCGCGTCGAGGGCCTGGCCGTTGTCGTGGTTGCCGCCGATCGCGACCACGTCGGCGCCGGTGCGGCGCAGCGCGGTCAGCGCCCGGGTGACCAGCCGGGTGGCCTCGGGCGTCGGGGCGGCGGTGTCGTAGAGGTCACCGGCGACGATGACCAGATCGGGTGACTCGGCGCGGGCGACGTCGATCACGCCGGCCAGGACCCGCTTGTGCTCCTCGGCCCGCGACTGCCCCTTGAGGACCTTGCCGACGTGCCAGTCGGAGGTGTGCAGGATCTTCACGGGTGTGTCCCCCTAGAACGGGATGTCGTCGTCGGAGGTGCCGCCACCGGAGCCGACGACGGCGAACGGGTCGACGGACTGGGTGATCGACCGGAGCGTCTCGGACGGGGCGCGGCCTGCCTCGGAGACCCGGGTGGCCCAGGCCGGGAACGGGAACTCCAGGCAGAGCGGCACTGGGATGTCGGGCTGGTTGACGAACATCGTGCCCGGCTTGGCCAGCAGGGCGCGCTGGCGCTGGGCGGGCGGCAGGAAGCCGTACTCCGGGCGGGACGCCTCGGCCGGGTCGAGCCGGCCCACCACCCGGATCGCCGAGTTGGTGACGATCCGCCGCTCCACCTCGCTCGCCGTCTGCTGGGCGCCGACCAGGATCACCCCGAGCGAGCGACCCCGCTCGGCGATGTCGAGCAGCACCTCCTTGATGGGGGAGGAGCCCTCGCGGGGGGCGTACTTGTTGAGCTCGTCGAGCACCACGAAGAGCAGGGGCTTGGCGGTGCCGGCCTTCTCCTTGCGCTCGAACTCGCTCTTGAGCGTCACGCCGACCACGAACCGCTGCGCGCGGTCGGGGAGGTTGTGCAGGTCGACCACGGTGACCTGGGCGCTCTCGGCGGTGTTGATCGAGTGCGGGCGGCGGGTGGCCAGGTCGCCCCGGATCAGCCGGGACAGGTCCTTCTTGCTGCCGATCAACCGCCGGGCGAACGCGTTGACCGTGCCCAGCCCGACGGCGCTGCCGGCCCAGTCGGAGCGGGTCTCGTCGTCGTTGAGCTGCTCGACGACGTGGTCGACCAGGTCGGCGTACGAGCCGAGCCGTACCCCGTCGATGCTGATGCCGCCGTCGGCGGGCTGCGCGTGCCGGGCCAGGTGGGCGGTGACCGAGTGCACCACCATCGTGTACTGCTGGCGTTCGTCGTCGGCGTCGGCGAAGACGTAGGGCAGCAGGCGGTCGGCGCAGAACTCGCTCAGCGTCCAGTAGAAGCTGTCCACCCCGGTGAGGCGGCTGCTCACGTCGGGCGTGCCGGAGGAGTCGCCCACCCGGGGCGGGGCGTAGACCCGCACGTCCGGGAACGCGCCGGCGGCCAGGCCGAGCTTCGCGTACGCGGCGCGGGTGGGGTCGTCCAGCCGGGTGTTGGGATGGTCGAGGAAGAGTAGGTCCTCGCCCTTGACGTTGAAGATGAGCGCCTTGGCGTTGACGGCGTCGCCGCCCAGCACCCCGGAGCGGAAGACCGAGTAGAGCAGGAAGGTGGCGAAGCTCGTCTTCGTGGCGACCCCGGAGATGCCGGAGATCGACACGTGCGCGCCCCGGCTGCCGTCGAGGAAGTCGGCGTTGAGGTAGACCGGCACCCCGTCGCGGCCCATACCCATCGGGATGCGCCGCTCCATCCGGTCGAAGTGCAGCGCCCGGGCCCGGGCGTCACCCTCGGCGCGGTGCACCACCGCACCGGGCGACGGCGGCACGTAGAGCTCCGGGTCGACACGGGTCGTGGTGATCTCGGCGGCCTCCTGCACCTGCGCGGGCAGCGTGCCGTCGGCGATGGCGAAGACGTCGGAGTCGAACTGGGCGCCCTCGTGCCGGGCGCGGACCTGCGTGACCACCCCGGCGATCGTCACCGGCTCGCGGTCGGGCAGCTCCCGCCGGGTCACCACGACGTCGTCGAGCTGGAGGTAGCTGTCGGGGGAGACCGCGGTCCAGAACTGCAGGGGGGTGGCATCGGCGGTGCCCAGCACCCGGCCGACCACCTCGCCCGGGCCGTCGAACCCGTCGTCAGTCATCGGGCAACTCCGGTCGGCTGGTCGTCGCGGTCGGGGCACACGCCCTGCATCCTGCCCGAGGAGTACGACACGTTGCCACGCGACGCGGCGGACGCCACCCCGCCGTCGGCGCTCGTCAACCGCAGGGTGCCCGCCCGGTCACGGTCGGTCGCGGGCGTAGCGGAGCATGAGCACCCCGTCGGCGGCGGCGAGCACGTGTCGCAGCGGCAGGTGGCGTACGTCGCTGGGGTCGCCGGCGGTGATCCGCCCCGGGCCCGCCCCGGCCAGCAGCGGGGCGACGGTGAGGCAGACCTCGTCCACGAGGTCGGCGGCGGTGAGCGCGCCGAACAGTTGCGGGCCGCCCTCGCAGAGCACCTGGCCGAGGCCGCGGCGGCGCAGCTCGGCCAGGCCCGCCGCGAGGTCGACCCGGCCGTCGCCGCAGCGCACCACGTCGGCGACCCCGGTCAGGCCGGGGGGTGCCACGGCGTCGGCCCGGGTGAGCACCACGGGCCGCACCGGCGCGTCGGCGAACGCGGCCTGCGCCGGGTCGAGGTCGAGCGAGCCGGAGACGACGACCAGCGTCGGGTACTCGGCGAGCCCGTGCTCGCGGCGCCACGCCCGGCGCCGCTCGTTGAGGCGTACCGCCCGGTAGCCCTCGTGCCGCAGCGTGCCGGCGGCCACGAGCAGGGCGTCGCAGAGCATGCGCAGCAGCCCGAAGACGCGCTTGTCCGGCTCGCTGGAGAGCCCGGCGGAGTAGCCGTCGACGGAGACACCGCCGTCCACGCTGGTCACGAAGTTCATCCGCAGGTGGGGGCGGTCGGAGCGGCCGTAGAGCGCGGTGAGCGCGGCGTCGTCCAGCGGTCGCGCCGACGCCCGCGGCCAGAGCGCCGAAATCGGGATTCCGACGTTCATTCGCCGGCCGGACCGGTGACGGGAGGGGTGGGTCGGGGGGTACGGTGCTGGCAGTCGCACCAGTTCCGCCCCGGACAGTCGTCGTGCCGCCTGGCCCGGCACGCTCGGCAGATCATGCCCGCAGCCTATGCCGAGGAAGGATGGGACAGCATGCCGCGTCAGATCTTCCAGCTGAAGATTTCCCTGGCCGGGGTCCGGCCGCCCGTCTGGCGCAGGGTGCTCGTCCCGGGCGGCTACACCCTCGACCGGCTGCACCGGGTGGTGCAGCACGCCATGGGCTGGCGGGACTGCCACCTGCACTCGTTCGAGATCGAGGGTCGCCAGTACGGCGAGCCCGATCCCGACGGCGAGCTGGCCCTGCGCGACGAGTTGGACGTCCGCCTCGACGCGGTGCTCGGCAAGGGCAGCCGCTTCCACTACACGTACGACTTCGGCGACTGGTGGGAGCACGACCTGGTGGTGGAGGACGCCTTCACGGCCGATCCGGACGAGCGGTACCCGTCCTGCCTGGACGGCGAGCGGGCGTGCCCGTCCGAGGACGTCGACGGCCCGGCCGGCTACCAGGCGCTGCTGGCCGCGTTGACGGACCCGGCCCACCCCGGGCACCCGGAGGCGCGGGACCGGGTGGGCGACCGGTTCGACCCGGCCGCCTTCGATGCGGGCCGGGCCGGCACCCTGCTGCGCCGCTTCTGCTGAACCGCCACGCCGCCTTCGCCGCGCGCCCCCGCCGCTTCTGCTGAACTCCTGCGCCGCCTTCGCCGCGCACCCCCGCCGCTGCCGCTGAACCGCTGCTGCCGCTGAACCGCTTCGGCTGTGGCGCGTTCCGGCCGCTTCGGCTGCGGCGCGTTGGGGCCGGTTCGGCTGCGGCGCGTTCCGGCCGCACGCAGGGTGCGCGACGGGCCGCTCAGCGTGTCCGTCGCCCGCGTCCGGGCCTGCTGAACCGCTTCAACGGGGCGGGTGCCCAGGTGGCGCCGCCCGGCGGGTCGGCCCGCGACGTGCGGCAGTCGGGGTGTACGCACACGCGGTAACGATCTGGGAACGCTCCCATGGGCCTATTGACACCTTCGACACCCGCCGGCAATCTCATGGGAGCGCTCCCGCGAACGTGGCACGACTCACCCGCGCCCCGCTCCGGACGTCGACCACCGGCCCCGACCGGTGCAGACGGCGCGCACGGCACCCCCCACCACACCCAGTCAGCCTCACCACCGAAAGAGGGGTCTCCGATGAGCCTCACCACGCGGCGCACCCGCATGGCGGCTGCCGCCCTGGCCGCGATAACCGCCATCGGCGGTCTCGCGGCCTGCGGCAAGGACGACGACGCGCCAGCGGCCGGCGAGAAGCCCGCCAAGCTGGTCGTCGACACGTTCGGCGAGTTCGGTTACGACGAGATCATCAAGCAGTACGAGAAGGACACCGGCATCAAGGTCGAGCTGCGCAAGACCGCCCAGCTCAACGAGTACCGGCCGAAGATCGTGCGGGCGCTCGCCACCGGCAAGGGCGCGGCCGACGTGGTCGCCCTGGAAGAGGGCATCCTCAACGAGTTCAAGGCCAACCCGGCCAACTGGGCCGACCTCGCCCCGCTGGTCTCCGACCACAGCAAGGACTACCTGCCCTGGAAGTGGGAGCTGGGCAAGGCGCCCGACGGCCGGCTGATCGGCCTGCCGACCGACGTCGGCAGCCTCGCCGTCTGCTACCGCCGGGACCTCTTCCAGGCGGCCAAGCTGCCGGTCGAGCGGGACCAGGTCGCGGCCCTCTGGCCGGACTGGAACGCCTTCATCGAGACCGGTAAGAAGTACCGCACCGCCACCGGCAAGGGACTGCTCGACTCGGTCACCACCGCCGCCAGCGCGGTGATGTTCCAGCAGGGCGGCGAGCTGTTCTACGACAAGGACGACAACGTCGTCGCGGACAAGAGCGCGGCGGTGAAGACCTCCTGGGACACCGCGGTCGCGATGGCCGACGCCAAGATCACCGCCGAGACGGCCACCTGGTCGCCGGAGTGGTCGGCCGGCTTCAAGCAGGGCACCTTCGCGGCGACCTTCTGCCCGTCGTGGATGCTCGGCATCGTCGCGGACAACTCCGGCCCGCAGAACAAGGGCAAGTGGGACGTCGCCCCGGTGCCCGGCGGCGCCGGCAACTGGGGTGGCTCCTGGCTCGGCGTGCCGACCCAGAGCAAGTACCCCAAGGAGGCGGCGAAGCTCGCCGAGTACCTGACCAATGCGCAGAGCCAGGTGGCGGCGTTCAAGCTCAAGGGCCCGCTGCCGACCAACCTGGAGGCGCTGAAGAACCAGGAGTTCCTCGCCTACACCAACGAGTACTTCAACAACGCGCCGACCGGCAAGATCTTCGGTGAGAGCGTCGCCAAGATCCAGCCGCTGCACCTCGGCCCGAAGCACCAGGCGGTGAAGGAGAACGCGTTCGAGCCGGCGCTGCGCTCGTACGAACAGGGACAGGCCACGAAGGACAAGGCCTGGGAGCAGTTCGCGAAGGACGCCAAGACGCAGGGCGCCTTCTGACCCACCTCGTCGCCAGGTGGCGTCCGGGTCCACACACCCGGACGCCACCGGCGCCGTCCCCGTTCCGCCCCGGACGCCATCGGCGCCGTCCCGTTTTCGCGTAAGAGCGCCTGGGCGTCGGCGCGCGCCCGTGCCGACGCCGGGAAAGGACCCCGCATGAGCCTCTCGGCCACGACGGCGCCGCCGTCTCCCGCCGCACCGCCACCCCGCCCGCCCGCGCGGCGCCGGTCCCGGTCGCACTCCCTGACCCGGATGGACCTCAAGTACTCGCCGTACCTCTACATCGCGCCGTTCTTCGTGGTCTTCGGCATCTTCGGGCTCTACCCGATGCTGCGGACCGCCTGGATGTCCCTGCACGACTGGAACCTGATCGGCGACCACAGCTTCATCGGGTTCGACAACTACGTCGCCCTGGTCAAGGACGAGTACTTCTGGAACGCCACGCTCAACACCTTCGGCATCTTCCTGCTGTCGACCATCCCGCAGCTGCTGCTCGCCCTGTTCCTGGCGAACCTGCTCAACCGCACCTTCCTGCGCGCGCGCACGCTGTTTCGGATGGCGATCTTCATGCCGAACGTGGTCTCGGTCGCCGCCGTGGCGATCGTCTTCGGCATGCTCTTCCAGCGCGACTTCGGCGTGATCAACTGGCTGCTGAGCTTCGTCGGGATCGACGCGGTCGACTGGGACGCCGAACGCTGGAGCTCCTGGACCGCCATCGCCTCCATGGTCAACTGGCGGTGGACCGGCTACAACACCCTGATCCTGCTCGCGGGCATGCAGGCCATCCCGCGCGACCTGTACGAGGCGGCGGCGCTCGACGGCGCCAGCCAGTGGAAGCAGTTCTGGCGGATCACCCTGCCGATGCTCACCCCGACCTTCGTCTTCGTGGTGATCCTCTCCACGATCGGCGGGCTCCAGCTCTTCACCGAGCCGCTCGTCTTCGCCAACGGCAACATCATCGGCGGCGACCAGCGCGAGTTCCAGACCCTGGCGATGTACATGTACGAGCTGGGCATCGAGAACCTCAACACCGCCGGCTACGGCGCCGCGGTCGCCTGGGCGATGTTCCTGATGATCGCCCTCGTCTCGGGGATCAACTTCCTGCTCGTCCGCCGCACGGTGAAGTGAGGAACGCCCAGATGAACTCGGCATCCCGGCGCCTGTGGCGCACCAGCCCGCTGACCTACGTCGCGCTCGTCCTGGCGACGCTGTTCTCGATCTACCCGTTCTACTACATGGTGGTCATCGCCACCCGCAGCCTGGACTCGATCAACGACGTCCCGCCACCGGTCACGCCGTCCGGGTCGTTCGGCGACAACTTCGGCCGCGTACTCGACAACGAGGCGGCGAGCTTCCTCACCGGCCTGCTCAACTCGGTGATCGTCTCCGGCATCGTGACGGTCTCCGTGGTGATCACCGGCTCGCTGGCCGGCTTCGCCTTCGCCAAGCTGCGCTTCCGGGGCCGCAACGCCCTGCTGCTGACGATCATCGTCACCATGATGATCCCGACGCAGCTCGGCCTCATCCCGCTCTGGGGCATGATCCAGGACCTCAACTGGTTCGACACCCTCTACGCGGTGACCGTGCCGTTCCTGGTCAGCGCGTTCGGCGTGTTCATGATGCGGCAGTACGCCACCCAGGCCATCTCCGACGAGCTGATCGAGGCGGGCCGGGTGGACGGGGCGAACACCTTCCGCATCTACTGGAGCATCGTGCTGCCCGCGCTGCGGCCGGCCGCCGCAGTGCTCGGCCTGCTGACGTTCATGGAGACCTGGAACTCGTTCCTGTGGCCGTACGCGGTGCTCACCTCCGAGAACCCGACGCTCCAGGTCTCGCTGGCCTTCCTGTCGTACGCCTACTACACCGACTACTCGCAGGTGTTCGCCGCCACGGCGGTCGGCACTCTACCGTTGGTGATCGTGTTCATCGTGTTCGGCCGCCAGATCGTGGGCGGCATCATGGAAGGTGCCGTCAAGTCGTGAGCAACCCCGCCAGCCCACCCGCCGTCGGCGTCGTCGACGACCGTCCGCCGCTGACCTTCCCGCCCGGCTTCCTCTGGGGCGCGGCCACCGCCGCGTACCAGATCGAGGGCGCGGCGGCCGAGGGCGGCCGGACCCCGTCGATCTGGGACACCTTCAGCCACACCCCGGGACGGGTGGTCGAGGGGCACACCGGTGACGTGGCCTGCGACCACTACCACCGGCTGGGCTCCGACGTCGCGCTGATGGCCGAGCTGGGGCTGAAGTCGTACCGGTTCTCGGTCTCCTGGCCGCGGGTGCAGCCGGGCGGCACCGGCCCGGCCAACGCCGAGGGGCTCGACTTCTACCGGCGGCTCGTCGACGAACTGCTGGGGCACGGGATCGAGCCGTGGCTGACCCTCTACCACTGGGACCTGCCGCAGCCGCTGGAGGACGTCGGCGGCTGGCCGGCCCGGGACACCGCCGCGCGGTTCGCCGACTACGCCACGCTGGTCGCCGACGCGCTCGGCGACCGGGTGCGCTACTGGACCACGCTGAACGAGCCGTGGTGCTCGGCGTTCCTCGGCTACGGCTCCGGGGTGCACGCGCCGGGCCGCTCGGACGGCGCGGACGCCGTACGGGCCGGACACCACCTGATGCTCGGCCACGGCCTCGCGGTGCAGGCGCTGCGCGCGGCCCGGCCGACCGCCGAGGTCGGGGTGACGGTCAACCTCTACCCGGTCACCCCGGCCAGCGAGGCGCCCGCCGACGTCGACGCCGCGCGGCGCATCGACGGGCTGGCCAACCGCTTCTTCCTGGACCCGCTGCTGCGCGGGTCCTACCCGGCGGACCTGATGGCCGACCTCGCCAAGGTCACCGACTTCGGGCACGTGCGCGACGGGGACCTGGCGACCATCTCCACCCCGCTGGACGTGGTCGGCGTCAACTACTACAGCCGCCACGTCGTCGCCGCGCCGGACCCCGACGCCGAGCCGGAGCCGTACTGGCGGGCGCCGTCGTGCTGGCCGGGCAGCGAGGACGTCCGGTTCGTCACGCGGGGCGTCCCGGTGACCGACATGAACTGGGAGATCGACGCCCCAGGCCTGGTGGAGACGCTGCGCCGGGTGCACGAGGAGTACACGGACCTGCCGCTCTACGTCACCGAGAACGGCTCGGCCTTCGTGGACGAGGTGGTCGACGGGCAGGTCGACGACGCCGACCGGCTGGCGTACTTCGACGCCCACCTGCGCGCCGCGCACGAGGCGATCGAGGCCGGGGTGCCCCTGCGCGGGTACTTCGCCTGGTCGCTGATGGATAATTTCGAGTGGGCCTGGGGCTACACCAAGCGGTTCGGGATGGTCCACGTCGACTACGACAGCCAGGTCCGCATTCCCAAGTCCAGCGCCAGGTGGTACGCCGAGGTGATCCGACGCAACGGTCTGGCCGCACAATAGGCCAGGGCCAGCCATCAACGGGCGGCCCCGGCGCCACCCCGCACGGGGTGGCGCCGGGGCCGGTCCGCCGTCGGAGGAGCAGACAATGACAACGCAGCGCACCCGGTCGCTCGGGCGCCCGACCCTCGACGCCGTCGCCGCCCGCGCCGGCGTCGGTCGCGGGACGGTCTCCCGGGTGGTCAACGGCTCACCCCAGGTGAGCCCCGAGGCGCGCGCCGCGGTGCAGCAGGCCATCGCCGAGCTGGGGTACGTGCCGAACCGGGCCGCCCGTGCCCTGGTGACCCAGCGCACCGACTCGATCGCCCTGGTGGTGTCGGAATCCGGCGACCGGGTCTTCACCGAGCCGTTCTTCGCCGGCATCGTCCGGGGCGTCAGCTCGGGGCTGCTGGAGACCCCGTTGCAGCTCTGGCTGGCCATGGTGCAGTCGCCGATCGAGCGGGAGCGGGTCGAGCACCACCTGACCAACCAGCACGTCGACGGGGTCCTGCTGCTGTCGCTGCACGACTCCGACCCGCTGCCCACCCTGCTGGAGGAGCGCGGCCTGCCCACCGTGCTCGGCGGCCGCCCGGCCCGGATGCTGCAACCCGGCGCGCAGCCCGCGTACTACGTCGACGTGGACAACGTGGGCGGCGCCCGGCGGGCGGTGGAACACCTGGCCGGTCGGGGGCGGCGGCGCATCGCCACCATCGCCGGCCCGCAGGACATGGGCGCCGGCCTGGGCCGGCTGACCGGCTACAAGGAGGCCGTCAGGGCCGCCGGGGGCGGGGTCGACCCCGCCATGATCGCGTACGGCGACTTCAGCGAGGGCAGCGGGGCGGCTGGGATGCGTCGGCTGCTGGAGGACTGCCCCGACCTCGACGCCGTCTTCGTCGCCTCCGACCTGATGGCGTTCGGGGCGCTGCGCGCGCTGCGCGAGGCGGGCCGGCGGGTGCCGGAGGACGTCGCGGTGATCGGCTTCGACGACGCCCCGATCGCCCGGCAGGCCGAGCCGCCGCTGACCACGGTCTTCCAGCCGGTGGAGGAGATGGGCCGGCAGATGGCCCGCCTGCTGGTCAGCCGCATCCGCGGCGACGAGCTCCCGTCGCCCCACATCCTCCTGGACACCCAGCTGATCGAACGCGCCTCCGCCTGACCCACCACCCCCACCCACCCCCGGGTTGATCATGAAGTTGTCGCCCTCGACGTCGGCGTGTCGCGACAATAACTTCATGATCAACGGGCCGGGCTGGGGGAGCGGGCGGGAAGCGCGGTGTGGGGTGTCTTGGGGTCAGTTGGACCAGCGGCGCAGTTCGCGCTTCGCCAGCGAGGAACGGTGGACCTCGTCTGGGCCGTCCGCCAGGCGCAGCGTCCGCGACTGGGCCCAGAGGGCGGCGAGCGGGGTGTCCTGGCTGACGCCGGCTCCGCCGTACGCCTGGATGGCCTTGTCGATCACCCACTCGGCCATGGCGGGAGTGGCGATCTTGATGGCCTGGATCTCGGTGTGCGCACCCTTGTTGCCGACCGTGTCCATCAGCCAGGCGGTCTTGAGCACCAGCAGCCGGGCCTGCTCGATGCGCACCCGGGACTCGGCGATCCACTCGCGTACCACGCCCTGTTCGGCGAGCGGCCGGCCGAACGCGACCCGCTCGAGCGCCCGCCGGCAGAGCAGCTCCAGGGCCCGTTCCGCCATGCCGATCAGCCGCATGCAGTGGTGGATCCGGCCGGGACCGAGCCGGGCCTGGGCGATCGCGAATCCCGTGCCCTCCGCTCCGACCAGGTTCTCCACCGGTACGCGGACGTCGGCGAAGTCGACCTCGGCGTGGCCGCCGTGCGAGGCGTCGCTGTAGCCGAACACCGTCATGCCCCGCCGCACGGTGACGCCCGGGGTGTCCCGGGGCACCAGGATCATGCTCTGCTGGCGGTGCCGGTCGGCCGCCGGGTCGGTCTTGCCCATCACGATGAAGATCTCGCAGCGCGGGTCCATCGCCCCGGACGACCACCACTTGCGCCCGTCGACCACGTAGTGGTCGCCGTCGCGGGTGATCCGGGTGGCGATGTTTGTCGCGTCCGAGGACGCCACCTCCGGCTCGGTCATGCAGAACGCGGAGCGGATCTCGCCCTCCAGCAGCGGGCGCAGCCAGCGCTCCTGCTGCTCCGGCGAGCCGAACTCGGCGAGCAGTTCCATGTTGCCCGTGTCGGGCGCGGCGCAGTTGAGCGCCTCCGGGGCCAGGTGCGGGCTGCGCCCGGTCAGCTCGGCCAGCGGGGCGTACTGGAGGTTGGTCAGGCCGGCGCCGTGGCGCGGGTCGGGGAGGAAGAGGTTCCACAGGCCGCGCTTGCGCGCCTCGGCCTTCAGCTCGGCCATCACCGGGGGCCGGGCCCACGGGTCGCCGGCGGCGGCCACCTGCGCGGCGTGCACCGGCTCGGCCGGGTACACGTGCTCGTCCAGGAACGCGGTCAGCTCGGCCCGCAGCTGCTCGGTGCGGGTGTCGTAGGCGAAGTCCATCAACGCTCCCTGGCGGCGGTCAGCCCGTGTTCGACCAGCGGTGCCACCATGTCGCCGATCCGGTCGAAGCCCTCGCCGAGCGTCTGCCCGAGCGTGTGCCGGTAGTGGATGCCCTCGCAGATCACCGCGAGCTTGAAGCAGCCGAGCGCGACGTGCCAGTGCAACGGCCCGACGTCGACGTCGCCGCGCCCGGCGTACCGCTCGATCAGCTCCGTCCCGGTGGGGAACCCGGCGCGCGGCCCGAGCCCGTCGGCGACCGGGTTGCCGGCGGCCGATTCGCTGCCGCCGAGCACGTCCCAGTAGGTCAGCAGCAGCCCCAGGTCGGCCAGCGGGTCGCCGAGGGTGGCCATCTCCCAGTCGAGCACGGCCCGTACGGCCACCGGGTCGACGGTGGCGAGCAGGTTGTCCAGCCGGTAGTCGCCGTGCACGATCCGGCCGGCGTTGGCGCCCTCCGGCACGGTGCCGGCGAGCAGGTCCCGCAGCTCCTCGATGCCGGGCAGCGGCCGGCTGCGGGACCGGTCGAGCTGGCCGGCCCACCGGCGGACCTGCCGCGCGAGGTAGCCCTCCGGGCGGCCGAAGTCGCCCAGCCCGACCGAGGCGGGCTCGACCGCGTGCAGCGCGGCGAGGGTGTCCATCATCGCCAGCGCCAGCTCCCGCCGCTGGCCGTCCGTGAGCGGGTCGGTCTGGGCGCGGGTGCGCAACACCTCGCCGTGCACGCGCTCCATCAGGTAGAAGGGCGCGCCGATCACCTCGGCGTCCTCGCAGAGCAGCAGCGCGGCGGGCACCGGCACGTCGGTCGGCGCTAGCGCGGAGATCACCCGGTACTCCCGGGCCATGTCGTGCGCGGTGGCCAGCACGTGCCCGAGCGGCGGGCGGCGCAGCACGACCTCGTGCCCGCCGGTGTGCAGCAGGTAGGTCAGGTTGGACTTGCCGCCGGCGATCAGCCGGGCCCGCAGCGGGCCGTCGGCCAGCTCGGGCCGGTGCCGGGCCAGGTGGGCGGCGAGCCGGTCGAGATCCAGCCCGCGGGGGGCGGCGGCGGGGCTGCTGCCCGGCCCGTGCGCGTCGACGGCCGGCTCGGTCATCCGTTTAGTTGATGGCAGCTCCGCCATGTTGTCAAGGTCGGGAGTTGACCCTCGGGACATGCCGCGGCAACAGGGGCGAAACGCCCACCGGCCAGGCTGGGGCCCAGCCTGCCGGCCAGCGGTGCCGGCCCGCCGAGCGGAGGGTTCAGACATGTTGCTGCGAGTTCGGGTCACCCTGCCGGACCGTCCGGGCACGCTCGGTCAGGTGGCGCGCACCATGGGCGTGTCCGGTGCGGACATCGTCCAGGTGGTCGTCCTGGAGCGGCTCGGCGGGCGGGCGGTGGACGACTTCACCGTGGTCTGGCCGGGCGCGGCGCGGGTCGAGCGGCTGCTCGCCGGGCTGGCGGCGATCCCCGGCGTCCGGGTGGACGGGGTGTGGCGGGCGATCGGCGCGCCCACCACCTCCGGGCAGGACGCCGAGCTGCTGGCCCAGGTCGCGGCCAACCCGGTCGACGGCGTCGCCACGCTGGTCGACGCCGTTCCCGGGCTGCTCGCCGCCGACTGGGCGGTCGCCGCGGTGGTGCCGGTGGACTGGGCCGCCCGGAGCGGGGCCGCCGGGGAGGCGACCGTCGGGTACGCGAGCTGGCGCGCGCCCGTACCGCCGCCGCTGCCGGAGGTGACCCCGCTGCGGGCCCGGGCGATCAGCACGCCCGGCGGCGCGCACGTCGCGGTCGCGCCGTTCGGCCGGGCCGGCCTGGTGCTGGTGGTGGCCCGGGAGTGCGCCGGTACGCCGGCCGCGGCGGCGTTCCACGCCACGGAGGTGGACCGGCTGGCGCAGCTCGTCCGGGCCGCCGCGGTGATCCTCGGCGACCGGCTCGACCTGGTCGGGGCGCCGCCGGTGGCCGCCAAGCCCTGAGCCGGCCCCACGTCGCCGAGCCGGCCCGGACCTGAGCCAGCGGGGACCTCTGCGCCGGCCCGACGGCCGGCACTGTGGCGCAGGTCGCGCGACGGAACCGTAGCCGTCACCCCCGGGCAACCGGCCCGCAACAGCCACCGACGAGGGTCGTAGGCGGAAGGGAGCGGACCATGACGCTGTGGCGGATCCGAGCGACCGTGGACGACCGGCCGGGCTACCTGTCGGTGCTCACGGCCAGCCTGGCGTTGCGGGGGGTCAACATCCTCGCCGTGCAGGTGCACACCACCGAGCGGGGCGCCGTCGACGACTTCCTGGTCGACGCGCCGGACACGCTCGACGAGGCCGGCCTCGTCGCCGCCGTGCGGCGGGGGCGGGGCCGGGACTGCTGGGTGGCGCGCAGCGAGGCGCGCGGGCTCGCCGACCAGCCGACCCGGGCACTCGGGCTGGCCACCCGGCTGGTGCGGGACCCGGACGCGACCGGGGAGGCGCTGCGCGCCCTGCTCGGCGCGGACGCGGTCGCCTGGCGACCCGCGTCGGCGGGCTGCGGCGGTGGGCTGGCCGACACCACCATGCTGCTGGACGACCCGGCCGGCGGGTCGTACGCGCTGCGCCGCGCCGTGCCGGGCTTCACCCCGGCCGAGTACGCCCGCGCCCAGGCCCTGGTCGAGCTGTCGGCCGCCGTCGTGCGCCGGGCCGCCGAGCAGGTCACCCTGGTGCTGCCCGACGGCGCCGAGGCGACCGTACGGCCCGCGACCGCCGACGACCTGCCCGGCGTGGTCGAGCTGCACGAGGGCTGCTCGGCGCACAGCCGGTACCGGCGCTACCTCGGCGGCGCGGGGACGCCGGCCACGGCCCGGCTGCGCCGGCTGCTGGAGCCGGCCCGGGGCGTGACCCTGCTCGCCACGGCCGGCGACGCTGGGGCGACGCAGCCGGCCGGCGACACCGGGGCGGAGTCGGTCGTGGCGATGGCGAACCTGCTCGCCGAGGGCGACGAGGCCGAGGTGGCGCTGCTGGTCCGCGACGACTGGCAGCGTCGGGGCCTCGGCTCGGCCCTGCTGCGCCGGCTGGTCCGGCACGCCGAGCAGGCCGGCTACGCGGCCCTGGTGCTGCACGTCCACGCGGAGAACGCCCCGATGCTGCGCACCGTGCGGCGGCTCGGCCGGCCCACGCCGGCCGAGCGGGACGGCGGCCTGGTGACCCTCACCGTTCCGCTGGTCGAGGGCGCGTCCGCGCGGCACGGGGTGTGAGGTCCGCCGCCGTCCGGACGGCACGGGTGGGGTGTCAGCCGTCGCCCGTGTGGCGGCCCTGCACGCAGAACCGGTTGCCCTCCGGGTCGGCGAGCACCACGTACGGCGGCTCGGTGGGGTGCGGGTCGGCGGGGTAGTGCGGCCAGTCGACCCGGCGGGCACCGAGCGCGACCAGTCGGGAGACCTCGTCGTCGAGGTCCACCTCGCCGGCGTCGAGGTCGAAGTGGATCCGGGGAAACTCCTCGACCGGGCTCTCGCTGAGGTCCATGGCGAGGGCGGCGCCGGGCTGGCCGGGCGGCGGCTCCAGCACGATCCAGTCGTCGCCCGGATAGCGGGGCGGGCGGCGTCGGTAGCCGAGCGCGGCGGCCCAGAATGCGCCGGCCCGCTCGCAGTCGGTCACCCCGAGGGAGATCTGCGCGAGTGCGGACACTTGTCGATGCTAGCGACCAGGCGAGTCGCCGTGGCGACCGTCGGGTGTCAGGGAGGGCACCCTGCCATCGCTGTGCGTCAACAGGGTGCCCTCCTCGCAGCTCAGGTCGTCGGGTAGCTGTTGTAGTCGGGGAAGTTGCCGTAGAGGCGGCCGTCGCCGCCCTGGGTCACCGCGTGCACCAGCAGGTCGCCGCCGACGAAGGCGCCCTTCCAGGACGCGCCCCGGCCGCCGAACGGCTCGTCCCGGTCGCCCCGGGAGCGCGGCTTGTTGATGCCCACCTTGAACGCCTGGAGGTCGACCGCGAGCTTGCCGGCCAGCTCCTCGTCGTCGCAGGCCAGCGAGGCGACCAGCGCGCCGTTCGAGGCGTTCATCGCGGCCAGCAGTTCGTCGGTGGTGTCCACCACGACGATGGTGTCGACCGGGCCGAACGGCTCGGCGTGCATGAGCCGGGACCGGCCGGGCGGGGCCAGCAGCACCGACGGGGCCACGTACGCGGAGGTGTCCTGTCCGTCGAGGAAAGGCGCGCCGGTGAGCTTGCCCCGGTGCAGCGGCACGGCGCCGCCGCGTACCGCCTCGTCGACCTTGCGGCGCAGCTCGTCGGCCTTGGCGGCGCTGATCAGCGGGCCGAAGTCCAGCTCGGGCAGCGGGTCACCGGCGGTCCAGTCGTCGCCGACGGCGAGCGGGTGCCCGAACCGGACGGAGCGTACGACCGGCAGGTACATGTCGAGGAACTCGTCGACGAGGTCCCGCTGGACCACGAAGCGCGGGTACGCGGTGCAGCGCTGCTTGCCGTACTCGAAGCCCTTCTTGAGGTGCCCGGCGAGCAGGTCCCACTGGGAGAAGTTCCAGATGCCCCAGGCGTTGAGGCCCTCCTGCTCGATGAAGTGCCGCTTGTCGGAGTCGAGCAGCGCGGCGGCGACCTTGCCGCCGTTGGAGCGCCCGCCGACGAACGCCACCGCGCCGATCTCGGGCGCCCGGACGAGCACCTCGGACAGCTCCTCGCCGCCGCCGGAGACCAGGGTGGCGGGCAGTCCAGCCCGGCGCATCAGCGCGTGCGCGACGGTGAGGCAGACCGCCCCGCCCTGCGAGGGGGTCTTGGCGATGACCGCGTTGCCGGCGAGCAGCTGCACCAGCTCGGCGTGCACGAGCACGCTCATCGGGTAGTTCCACGACGCGATGTTGCTGACCGGTCCCGGCAGCGGCTCCCGGCCGTCGGCGAGCATCCGGTCGATCTCGTCGACGTACCACCGGACGCCGTCCAGCGCCCGGTCCACGTCGGCGCAGGCCAGCCGCCACGGCTTGCCGATCTCCCAGACCAGCAGCAGGGCGAGCAGGTCGCGGTGGGCGGTGAGCGCGTCCAGGGCGTCGGTGACCCGGGCCTTGCGCTCGGCGAGCGGGGTGCCGGCCCAGGCCCGGTGCGCGGCGGCGGCGTGCGCGACCGCGGCGCGGGCGGACTCCGCGTCGAGGCGGGCCAGGTTGACCAGCACGGTGTTGTCCACCGGCGTGCGTACGGGGCTGGGGGTGCCCACGGCGTGCCAGTCACCGCGGACGAGGTTGTGCAGGGTGGTGACACCGTCGACCGGGGAGCCGAACGCCTCGGGCGCGGCGGCCACCGCGCGGGCGAGGGTGTCGGACCAGGCGGTGCCGTCGGCGAGTCGTAGAGCCATCGCGATCTCCTCAGGTTGGCCGGGGGAGCGGCAACGTCGATGGCACCGCTGGTGTGGGCGTACTGTCGCGCGCCGGAAAGGGGCGGGCAACAGTACGTTCGTATGCCGGAACGCCCGGCCCGTCGCCCGCCCGGCCGCGACGCGCTTATTCGCCCACCCGTCCCGGCGATGACCTGCCCGTACGCCGTAATTCGATCCATGTATCTCGATGGTGTGACGTACGTCCGGTGTGCAGGTAAGGGCTTTCCCGTCAGCCCCCCTGCGCGGGCGCTCTGCGGGCGCCCCGCAGGCGTCTTCACAAACCGGCGACCGTCGCATTACATTGTCGGTCATCCATGGGAGCGCTCCCGGGCCCGTGGCCGCACCCCCACCATCCTCGCCGGCACGCCCCGACCACCATTCCGCGCGCCGTCCCAGGTGCCGCCGGCGACGCCACCGACAGGAGCCCGTCATGCGTCACCCGAGACGTCCGCGCCGGCCGGGCGAGCAGCCCTGGCTGCCCCGCCTGCTGGCCGCCGGCCTCGCCCTCGCCGCCGGCCTCGCCCTCGCCGTCACCGCCCCGGCGCCCGCCTCCGCCGCGACGCCCGCCGCCGGGGGCGCCACGCGGACCGCGCCCCTCGCCGCCGCGGCGCCCGCCGCCGCCTTCAACTACGCCGAGGCGTTGCAGAAGTCGCTCTACTTCTACGAGGCGCAGCAGTCCGGCCCGCTGCCGGACTGGAACCGGGTCTCCTGGCGCGGTGACTCCGCGCTCACCGACGGCGCCGACGTCGGGCGCGACCTCACCGGCGGCTGGTACGACGCCGGCGACCACGTCAAGTTCGGCTTCCCGATGGCGTTCAGCGCCACCATGCTCGCCTGGGGCGCCGTCGAGTACCGCGCCGGCTACGTCGCCTCCGGCCAGCTGCCGCACCTGCTCAACAACCTGCGCTTCGTCAACGACTACTTCATCAAGGCGCACCCGGCGCCCAACGTGCTCTACGGACAGGTCGGCAAGGGCGACGACGACCACAAGTGGTGGGGCCCGGCCGAGGTGATGCAGATGGCGCGGCCCGCGTACAAGATCGACGCGAGCTGCGGCGGCGCGGACCTGGCGGGGGAGACGGCGGCGGCGATGGCCGCGGCGTCGATGGTCTTCCGGCCCACCGACGCCGCCTACGCCGACAAGCTGCTCGGGCACGCCAGGCAGCTCCACACGTTCGCCGACACGGTGCGCAAGAGCTACCACGAGTGCATCACCGACGCGACCAGCTTCTACCGCTCCTGGAGCGGCTGGCAGGACGAGCTGGTCTGGTCCGCGATCTGGCTGCACCGGGCCACCGGCGAGGCCGCCTACCTCGCCAAGGCCGAGAGCGAGTACGACAAGCTCGGCACCGAGAACCAGAGCACCACCCGCTCCTACAAGTGGACCATCGCCTGGGACAACAAGCAGTTCGGAGCGTACGTGCTGCTGGCCAACCTGACCGGCAAGCAGAAGTACGTCGACGACGCCAACCGCTGGCTCGACTACTGGACCGTCGGCGTCAACGGGCAGCGGGTGCCGTACTCGCCCGGCGGGATGGCCGTGCTCGACTCGTGGGGCGCGCTGCGCTACGCGGCGAACACGTCCTTCGCGGCCCTCGTCTACAGCGACAAGACCACCGACGCCACCCGCAAGGCCCGCTACAAGGACTTCGCCGTCCGGCAGATCAACTACGCCCTCGGCGACAACCCGCGCGCCTCCAGCTACGTCATCGGTTTCGGCGCCAACTCCCCGAAGAACCCGCACCACCGCACCGCGCACGGCTCCTGGTGGGACAGCCAGACGGTGCCCGTCGAGACCCGGCACACCCTCTACGGCGCGCTGGTCGGCGGCCCGTCGGCGGCCAACGACGCGTACACCGACAACCGGTCGGACTACGTGATGAACGAGGTCGCCACCGACTACAACGCCGGCTTCAGCTCCGCGCTGGCCCGGCTCGCCCAGGAGTACGGCGGCACCCCGCTCGCCGGCTTCCCCCGCGCCGAGACGCCGGACATCGACGAGCTGACCGTGGAGACCACGGTGATGCAGGCCGAGCCGCGCGCCACCGGCCTCAAGGCCATCGTCTACAACAAGTCCGCCTTCCCGGCCCGCGCCCTGACCGACGGCAAGTTCCGCTACTACTTCCGCCCCGACGGCACCGGCCCCGTCACGGTCACCCCCGGCTACACCCAGGGCTGCCCGTCGCCGGCCACGGCCAGGCAGTTCTCCGGCGACATCTGGTACGTCGAGGTGGACTGCACCGGGCACACCATCGCGCCCGCCGGGCAGTCGCAGCACCGGATGGAGGTGCAGTTCAAGATCGGCGTGCCCGAGGGCGGCACCTGGGACCCGACGAACGACCCGTCGTACCAGGCGACGGCGGGACCGAACCGGAAGGTCACCCTCTACTCCGGCGCCACCCGGATCTGGGGCGAGGAGCCCGGCCCGGCCACCCCGGACACCACCGCGCCGACCACCCCCGGCACCCCCGTCGCCTCGGCCGTCACCGCGACCGGGCTGACCCTCACCTGGCCCGCGTCCACCGACGCCGGCGGCAGCGGGCTGGCCGGCTACGAGGTCACCCAGGCGCAGGTGGGTAGCGACGCGCTCGTCCTGCTCAACTCGGCCACCAACACCCTGGCCGTGACCCGGCTGCTGCCCGAGCGGACGTACCGCTTCACGGTGCGGGCCCGCGACGGCGCCGGCAACCGGTCGACCGCCTCGCCCGTGGCCGAGGTGACCACGCCGGCCGCCCCGGCACCCGACACCGTCGCGCCGACCCGACCCGGCACCCCGACCGCCTCGGCGGTCACCGCCACCGGGCTCACCCTGAGCTGGGCCGCGTCCACCGACAACGTCGCCGTCACCGGCTACCGCGTCTACCGGTCGGCCGCCGGCGGGGACACGCTGGTCGGCTCGCCCACCGGCACCACGCTGGCGGTGACCGGGCTGACCGCCGCGACCGCGTACCAGTTCCACGTGGTGGCGGTGGACGCGGCCGGCAACGCCTCGGCGGCGTCCGCGCCGGTCGCCGTCACCACCGCCGACCCGCCCGCGTCCGGCGGCTGCGCCGTGACCTGGACGACCAGCGGCTGGGACAGCGGCTTCACCGCGAACGTCACCCTCACCAACACGGGCACCACCGCGATCGACGGCTGGACGCTCGCCTTCACCTTCCCCCACGCCGGCCAGAAGGTCGGCCAGGGCTGGTCGGCGACGTGGACCCAGACCGGCGCCGCGGTCACCGCCACCAGCCTCTCCTACAACGGCCGGCTCGCGCCGGGCGCGTCGACCAGCTTCGGCTTCAACGGCACCCACACCGGATCGAACCCCAAGCCCGCCGCGTTCACCCTCAACGGCACCCCCTGCACCGTCTCCTAGCCTGATCCCCGGTGGCGCTGTCCGCGCCACCGGCGGGCTGGCGCGGACGCATCGCCGTCCGCGCTCCCGGCGGGCGCGGACGTCACCGTCCGCGCCACCGGCGGACGTCACCGTCCGCGCCAGCCGGAATCTTGGACAGTCGCCGTTCTCGCGGAACGGCAACTGTCCAAGATTCATCCCTCGGGGCGCCAGCCGGCGGCCGTCAGGGCGCGGCGGAGGGAGTCGGCCACCTCGGTGGGGCGGGCGCGGATCAGCCACGCCGGGAAGCGGAGGATGCGGTCCCCCGAGGTCCAGACGTCGTTCTGGCGACGCATGTCGGCCGCCCAGTGCCGGACGTCCATGTGGTGCGCGCCGTCGATCTCGACGTGCGACCCCCACTCCCGCCAGTACGCGTCGAGCCACCGCGTCCGCCCGGAGGCGTCGGCGCGCCGCTGCTGGAGGTGAGGCGCGGGCAGGCCGTGGCGGCGGCAGAGCCGGACGAAGTCGATCTCCGAGAGCGCCTCCGCGCCACCGGCGATGTCGGCCACGGTCTGCCGGATCAACCCCCGCCGACGGGCCCGGGGCAGCGCGTCCAGCACCGCCGACAACTCCGCCGGCGTGACCCGTCGCTGCTGACAGCCGGCCGCCAGCGCCGCCTGCGCCTGGTCGACGGTGCGGGCCCAGCCGGCCGCGTCCACCAGTGCCCGGGCCGTGGTGGTCCGCGGCGGTCGGGCGAGCTGGAGATGCGCCGGTGGCAGCACCGACGCGCGGTGCACGACGACCGCCGGCATGTCGATCGGCGGCCGGCCCAGCACGGTGCGCCCCGCCCGCCGGTGCGCCGGCACGAGCACGTGCAGCGGCTCGCGCCGCAGTCCGCGTACGCCCGCCTCGGCGGCAGCCGTCGGACCGGCCAGGACAGCACCGGAACCCGCGGCGAGCACGGCGACCCACAGTTGCTGGTCCCGGGTCAGCCGGCCGTTGCCCATCAGCACGACACCCCGGCAGATCGCACGCCACCGTCCGGAGCGCACGCGTCCGCGTACGGTGCCCTCGGTCAGCGAACGGGTCGCCTGGGCGGTGGTGACGACGCCGGCCTGCTCGAACGCCAGCCAGTCGAGCGCGTCGGCCTCGTCGGCCGGAAGGTCGGGGTACACCCGTCGCAGCCTCGCCGCCGGCTGCGCCTCCCGCCGCCCCGCGCGGAGATCCCGGGCGGTAACCGCTCGCGATTCGGGGCATTCCCTCCTCGTGGAGTTGCTGACGGTGGGGCACGGGGCGGCGGACCGGGAGCGCCTGGGCGAGCTGCTGGCCGGCGCCGGGGTCACGCTCGTCGTGGACGTGCGGCGGTTCCCGGCCAGCCGGACCAACCCCGACGTACGCTGCGAGGAACTGGCCCGCTGGCTGCTGGCGGCCGGCGTGGACTACCGCTGGGAGCAGCGCCTCGGCGGCCGGCGGCACACCCCGGCCGGCACCGACGAGCCGGACACCTGGTGGACCGTCGCCGCCTTCCGGGCGTACGCGGCGTACACCCGTACCGCAGACTTCCGGACGGCGCTGGAGGCGGTGCTGGCGGACGCGGCGGCCCGGACCACGGCGGTGATGTGCAGCGAGAGCGTCTGGTGGCGCTGCCACCGGCGGCTGATCGCCGACGTCGCCGTGCTGGGGCGCGGCGTGCCGGTGTCCCACCTGATGCCGGACGGCCGGCTCACCCCGCACCGCCCCGCCGAGGGCGCCCGCCAGCTGCCGGACGGCGACCTGATCTGGGACGCCTGAAAAGCTCCCCGCCGGACCCACCCGCGCGGCCACCGCCGGGCGTGCTCCGTGTCAGGAGGTGGGCGTGGACCCTGAGGAGTCGTTCCGGGCGTACGTGTCCGGGCGGATCGCGGCGCTGTCCCGGGCGGCGTGGCTGCTGACCGGTGACCAGCACCAGGCCGAGGATCTCGTGCAGCTCACGTTGGTCCGGGTAGCTCGGCACTGGGAGCGGGTGAGCGCGGCCGGCGACCCCGAGCCGTACGTCCGGCGGACCATGTACACCCAGCACGTCTCGCTCTGGCGGCGTCGCTGGCGGGACGTGGACCTGCGCGCGGACCCGCCGGAGCAGGCGATGCCCGACGGGACCGCTGGCGTCGCCCGCGCGATGGTGGTCCGTGCCGCACTGGCCCGGCTCGCCCCACGCCAACGGGCCGTGCTGGTGCTGCGCTTCTTCGAGGACCTCACCGAGGCGGAGACCGCTGACGCACTCGGCTGCTCGGTCTCGACCGTCAAGAGCCAGACGCGGGACGCCCTGGCGCGGCTGCGGGCACACGCCCCCGAACTGGCCGACCTGGTCGGCGTCACCACCCGGGAGGACCGATGAGCGAGGAGTTGCGTATCGCGCTGCGTGAGCTGGGCGAGCGGATGCCGCCGGCCCGGCTGCCCGGCGACCCGTGGGCCACCGGGCGGCGGCAGCGGCGGCGGGCCCGCTGGCGTACCGCGGGGGCGGCGCTGGTGGCGGTGCTGGCCTCCGCGCTCGGCGTGCCGGCCGGGCTCACGGCGCCGGGCCCGTGGGCGACGCCGGCGGCGGCCCCGGACGGCGTGCCGGAGCGGATCGGCCTGCCGTACATGTGGCAGGCCACCGTGCAGCAGGACCCGCCCGGGCCGGCCTCGCTGCTGTTCAGCGGCGGCGGCCTCGGCCTGCGCGGTGTCGACGGCCTCGACCACGAGGGCAAGGTCGCGGTCCTCGGCCGCGACGGCCGGTACCGGATGTTGCTCTACGGCGGCCGGGAGAGTGTCGCGGGGGAGGAGGTGCTGCTCTCCCCGGACGGCCGGTACGTCGCCGACGATTCCAACGACGGCTGGGTGGGCGTCACCGACCTCACCGACGGCAGCCGCCGGGTCTTCACCGGCTGGGCCGGCGGCACCTGCTGCGGCACACCGGTGGCCTGGGCGCCCGACGGCAGCGCACTGCTCGTCCTGCACCACTCGGCGGAACCCGTGGACCACGACGCCGAGGACGACCGCCGGCCCAGCCGGCTGGTGCTGCTGGAGCTGGCCAGCGGCGCGACCAGGGAACTCGGGCCGGGGCTCGGCGACCGGTGGAGCGTGCGGACCGGCTCGCTGGCCGCCTTCTCCCCGGACGGTTCACGGATCGTGGTCAGCGCGGGCGAGGAACTGGTCATGCTCGACCGCGAAGGGGAGTCGTCCTGGTCCAGGCGGCTGGGGCCGGAACGCCGGCTCGCCGGGATCGGCGCGTTCACCCCCGACGGCTCAGCCGTCGCCGTGCTCCACCTGGACGGCTGCCTGACCCGGTGCGACGCGGACCAGCGGGCCGCCCGCACCTGGCGTGTCGAGTACGTCGACGCCGCCACCGGACGCGACGGCGCCGGCCCCGCGCTCCCTCCGGTACGCGGGCAGGCACTGCGAGCGCTCGGCTGGCGCGGTGGGACCGAACTGGTGGCGTTGCGCTACGAGCCGGAGCCGGGCACCAGCACGACCGACCTCCCGGACTGGAACGACACCGGCTACTGGGAGACGGGGCACGTCCAACTGGTGGCCCTGCGCCCCGACGGTCACGTCGAGACGCTGCTCGACCCGCCCGGTCAGGTGTGGGCGATGGACGTGGCGCGGGACCTGCTGGTGGCCGGCCGCTTCGGCGCTCCGGCGACCGACCCTCGCCCGTTCCCGGCCCGGCCGGTCATCCTGTTCGTGGCCGTGCCGCCGGCCCTGCTCGTCGCCGCCGTGCTGGGGGCGGTGCTGCTCTGGCGGCGGCGCCGACGATGGCTGCGGACGATCCGCCCCGCCCCGCCGGGCCGCTGACGAGGCTCGACCCGGTCGGCTCAGTCGGCCAGGTCGTCGGCGAGCAGGTCCATCAGCAGCCCGTCGTGCCAGCGCCCGTCCTCGCCGCGTTCGTAGCGGCGCAGCACCCCGACGGGACGGAAGCCGACCTTCGCGTACGCCCGGACGGCCGCCGTGTTCGCCGCCGCCGGGTCGATGGTGAACCGGTGGTGGCCGTGCTCGTCGATCAGGTGCCGGACCAGGGTGCGGATCGCGTCTCCGCCGAGCCCCGCGCCGCGTACCGCCGGGTCGAGGAAGACGTCCATGCTGGCGTGCCGGTAGTCGGGGTCGTCCTCGGCGTACCACTGGATCGCGCCGACCACCCGGCCGTCGTGTTCGATCGCGTACACCGTCAGGGCCTCGTCGGCGAGGTCGGCCCGGACGGCGGCGACCAGGTCGTCGCCGCCGCGCCACCAGCGCCGGACCTCCGGGGTGGCCCGGATCGCGGCGAGCGCCGCCACGTCGGCGGCCGTCGCCGGCCGCAGGGTCACCGCCCGGCCCCGCAGCATCGCCGTCAGCCCCGGATCTCGCCGTGCTCGACGCAGACGGCCGCCCAGCCGACCGGCAGCACCTGCACCTTCATCCGCCGGCGGCAGTGCGCGCAGAAGCGCGGCGGCTCCAGCACCCGGGCCGCCGCGCACCCGTCGTGCGACCCGGCCGCCACGGCCTCGCCGCAGCGGTCGCACCAGGCGGCCGACGCCCTGTCGGCCGCCGGCACCGCGTCGCTCGTCGTCACCGGGGCGCTCACAGCGTCGCGGAGAGCGCCTTGACCGGCATCTTCAGGTCGTCGAGCAGGTCCAGGTCGGCCGTCGCCGGCCGGCCCAGCGTGGTCAGGTAGTTGCCGACGATCACCGCGTTGATGCCGCCCAGCAGGCCGTCGCGGGTGCCCAGGTCACCGAGGGTGATCTCCCGGCCGCCCGCGTACCGCAGGATGGTGCGCGGCATGGCCAGCCGGAAGGCGGCGATGGCGCGCAGCGCGTCCTTGCCCTCCACCACCGGCCGGTCGCCCAGCGGGGTGCCGGGGCGGGGGTTGAGGAAGTTCAGCGGGACCTCGTGCGGGTCCAGCTCGGCGAGCTGCGCGGCGAACTCGGCCCGCTGCTCCACCGTCTCGCCGAGGCCGAGGATGCCGCCGCAGCAGACCTCCATGCCGGACTCGCGGACCATCCGCAGGGTCTCCCAGCGCTCCTCCCAGGAGTGCGTGGTGACCACGTTGGGGAAGTAGGAGCGGCAGGTCTCCAGGTTGTGGTTGTAGCGGTGCACGCCCATGTCGACCAGCTCGTCGACCTGCTCCTTGCTGAGCATGCCCAGCGACGCGGCCACCTGGATGTCGACCTCGGCCTTGATCGCGGCGACGCCCTCGCGCATCTGCTTCATCAGCCGGGCGTCCGGGCCGCGCACCGCCGCCACGATGCAGAACTCCGTCGCCCCGGTCGCCGCGGTCTGCTTCGCCGCCTCGACCAGCGAGGGAATGTCCAGCCAGACCGACCGGACCGGGGAGGTGAACAGGCCCGACTGCGAGCAGAAGTGGCAGTCCTCCGGGCACCCGCCGGTCTTCAGCGAGACGATCCCCTCGACCTCCACCTCGGGCCCGCACCACCGCATCCGCACCTCGTGGGCGAGCTGGAGGGCGGCGGGCAGCTGCTCGTCGGGCAGGTTCAGCACGGCGAGGACGCCGGCCTCGTCGAGACCGACGCCGTTCTCCAGCACCTGGGTTCGGGCCTGGTCGAGGATCTCTGGCATGGCTCGTACCCTACAAGGCCACCTGGCCGGGAGAAACGGCCCGCGTGTCGGGCCGCCGGCGCAGGGGTGGACACGCCGGGCCCGGGGCCGTGGGTGGTAATTTCGCCCGGCGGAATCGGCCGACGACGGCCGGCCGGGCGGCGTGGGGGTGACGGTGGCGGACTGGCTGGCGGCGCTCGACCGCCGCGCCGAACTACGCGCGAAGGCAGGGCTGACCCGCCGGCTGCGACCGCGGGCCGCCGGCGACGCCGTGGTCGACCTGGCCGGCAACGACTACCTCGGCCTGGCCACCCACCCCCAGGTCACCGCCGCGGCGGCGCGGGCGCTGTCGGCGTACGGGCTGGGGGCCACCGGGTCGCGGCTGGTGCGGGGCTCCACCGACGCCCACCACGCGCTCGAGGACACCCTCGCCGACTGGCTCGGCGCCGAACGGGCCCTCGTCTTCTCCTCCGGCTACCTGGCGAACCTCGGGGCGGTCCGGGCGCTGGTGCGGCCCCGTACGCTGCTCGTCTCCGACGCCCACAACCACGCCTCCCTGATCGACGGCTGCCGGATCTCGGGCGCCGAGACGGTGGTGACCCCGCACGCCGACGTCGCGGCGGTGGCCGCCGCGCTCGCCGCCGCGCCCGGCCGGCCGGCGGTGGTCGTCACCGAGTCGGTCTTCTCCGTCGACGGCGACCTGGCCCCGCTGGCCCGGCTGCACGCCGTCGCCCGGGAGCACGGCGCGTTGCTGCTGGTCGACGACGCGCACGCCCTCGGGGTGACCGGCCCGGCGGGCGCCGGGGGCGTCGCCGCCGCCGGCCTCGCCGGCCAGCCCGACGTGGTCGTCACCGCCACCCTCTCCAAGGCCCTCGGCGGCGCGGGCGGGGTGGTCGCCGGGCCGGCGGAGTTCGTCCGGCACGTGATCGAGACCGGCCGGACCTTCATCTTCGACACCGCGCTGCCTCCGGCCGTGGCCGCGGGCGTGCACGCCGCCGTCGGGCTGGCCCGCGCCGGCGACGACCTGCGCGCGGAACTGGCCGAGCGGGCCTCCCTGGTCGTACGCCGGCTGGGCGTCGCCGGGCTGGCGGTCTCCGCCCCCGACGGCGCGGTCGTCTCGGTCACCGCTCCCGGCCCTGAGGCGGCGAGCGCCTGGGCGGCCGACTGCCGCGACCGGGGAGTCGCCGTCGGCTGTTTCCGGCCTCCGTCCACGCCGGACAACCGGTCCCGGCTGCGGCTGACCATCGGCGCCGGCATCTCCCGAGCGGACTTCGAGCGGGCACTGGAGACCATCGTGGAGTGTGCACCCGTCAGCGCGAGGAGTGAGCTGGGGTTGCGAGCCCCGCAGTCGCGAACAAGGGTGACGCCGTGAGCGCGAGGAGTGAGCTGGGGTTGCGAGCCCCGCAGTCGCGAACAAGGGTGACACCGTGAGCCGGGGTGGGGACATGACCGGGCCGTGGCGCGGGCCGGTGCTGGTGACCGGCACCGACACCGACGTCGGCAAGACGGTGGTCACCGCGGCGATCGCGGCCGCCGCGCAGGCGGCCGGCCTGCGGGTCGCGGTGGTCAAGCCCGCCCAGACGGGTACGGCCGGCGGCGAGCCGGGCGACGTCGACGCGGTCAACCGGCTGGCCGCCCCGCTGACCGGCCGGACCCTGGCCAGCTTCCCCGACCCGCTCGCCCCGCTGGCGGCGGCCCGGGTCGCCCAGTTGGCGCCGCTGGAGCTGGACACCGCCGTCGACGCGGTCCGCGAGGAGGCCGACAAGCACGACCTGGTGCTCGTCGAGGGCGCGGGCGGCCTGCTCGTGCCGATGGGGCTGTGGCCGGAGGGGAAGCCCTGGACGGTGGCGGACCTGGCGGTGGCGCTGGGCTGCCCGGCCGTGGTGGTGACCCGGGCCGGCCTGGGCACCCTGAACCACACCGCGTTGACGCTGGAGGCCCTGGAACGTCGGGGGGTGCCGGCGGGCGTGGTGGTCGGGGCCTGGCCGGCGGCGCCGGAGCTGGTGCACTGGGCCAACCTGACCGACCTGGTGCCGAGGCTGATGGGCGCCCTTCCGGCCGGGACCGGGGCGATGGATCCGGGGGTCTTCCGCCGGTCCGCGTCCGGCTGGCTCACCCCCGCCCTGTACGGGGTGCTCGACGACTGGCGCGCGTGGGCCGAGGAGATCAGCTGAGCACCTGACTTTCGTCGGTGCCGGCGCAGGTCGGGCGTGGGTAGCCTGACCGCCGTGGGGAACTGGTGGTCCGTCCGGGTGGGCGGCGCGGTGCGGTCCCGGGAGGTCGTCCGGCGGCGGCTCGGCGACCTGCTCCTGTGGGTGACGACCGCTGCCCCGATCGCGTACGCGCTTGTCACCCCGCCGCACGCGGGGCCGGCCACCGCCCGGCTGGCCGGCGCGCTGCTGCTGCTCGCGGTGGCGGTCGCGGTGAGCCGGCGCTGGCCGGTGGTCGCCCTGGTCGGGGTGGTGCTCGGGTCGTTGCTGGACGGCAACTTCCTCTTCGCGATCCCGGTGTTCAGTTATCTGACCGGTCGCCGCAGCGCCACCGCCCGCCCGGCCGCCGTCGCCTTCGCCGCGCTCGCGGCCGGCGGCACCGCGCTCAACCTGGGGCTGCTCGGCACCGGCGCGGCCACCTGGTTCCTGCTCGCCTCGGTGCTGCTCTTCGCCGGGGTGTTCCCGTGGCTCGTCGGGCGGTACCGGCGGCAGCAGGCCGCCCTGACCGAGGCCGGCCGCCGGCACGCCGAGGCGCGGGAGCGCGAGCGGCGGGGCACCGCGGAGCGGGTCCGACTGCGGGAACGGGCCCGCATCGCCCAGGAGATGCACGACTCGCTCGGGCACGACCTGAGTCTGATCGCCCTGCGCGCCGCCGCCCTGGAGGTGGCCGACGACCTCGCGCCCCGGCACCGGGCCGCCGCCGGGGAGCTGCGGGCCAGTGTCGCCGCCGCCACCGAGCGGCTGCACGGGATCATCGGGGTGCTCCGGGAGCCGGACGGGGCGGCGACCACCCGGCCGGTCGACGAGAGCGTCACCGAGCTGGTCGACGGGGCACGGGAGGCGGGCATGGCGGTGCGGCTGGACGGCGCGGACACCCTGGCGCAGCTGCCGCCGATGGCCGCGCACGCCGCGCACCGGGTGGTCCGCGAGGCGCTGACCAACGCCGCCCGCTACGCCCCCGGCGCGCCGGTCACCGTCGTCCTGCGCGGCGACGGCGACCGGGTCGAGGTGGCCGTCGTCAACGCGGCGCCACCGGCCGGGCCGCTGCCGGGCCCGCCGTCCACCGGTTCCGGCCTGCTCGCCCTCGCCGAGCGGGTCCGGCTCGCCGGCGGCGTCCTGACGACCGGTCACCAGGACGGTGGCGGCTTCGCCGTCCGTGCCCGCCTGCCGGCGGCGGCCCGGGCGGGCGCCGACGCCCTCCCGTCGGGCGGAGGCGACTCCGGCCCCGCCAGCGGCCGGTGGCCGGCGGGCGGCTGGTCGGCGGGCGAGGCGGGCGAGGCGGACGGGCCGGGGTTTCCGGTCGCCCCAGGTGCGGGCGCCGACGCGTCGGACGGTGAGGCACCGGGGGAGCGGCCGGGCGAGGCCGAGCGGCGGCTGCGCGACGCCCGCCGGCGGGTCCGGCTCAGCCTGCTGACGGCGCTCGGCGCCCCGGCGGGCCTCGCGCTGGTCCTCTCCCTCGTCTACTACCCGGTCGCCACCGCCGGTACGGTCCTCGACGACGGGGCCTTCGCGCGGATGCCCGTGGGCGCGCTGCGCGCCGAGCTGACCGGGCTGCCCCGACGGCAGTCGGCCCCGCCCGCCGGGACGGCGCGTCCCGGCTGCGAGCACTACACCGACGGCAACTTCCCCCTGGCCCAGCCGACGTGGCGGCTCTGCTTCGTCGAGGGCCGGCTGGTCAGCAAGGAGCGGATCGACGGATGAACGCCGACACGGCCGGCCCGGTGCGGGTCGTCCTCGCCGACGACGAGGCGATGATCCGGGCCGGTGTCCGGGCCATCCTGGCCACCGATCCGGGCATCGAGGTGGTGGCCGAGGCCGGGGACGGCCGGGCCGCGGTGGAACTCGTCCGGGCGCACCGGCCCCGGGTGGCGCTGCTGGACATCCGGATGCCGAGGCTGGACGGGCTCTCCGCCGCCGCCGAGATCCGCCGGCTCGTGCCGGAGACGGCGACGCTCATGCTGACCACGTTCGGCGAGGACGACCACGTCGCCCGGGCGCTCGGGCACGGGGCGAGCGGATTCCTGCTCAAGGCCGGCGACCCACGCGAGTTGATCGCCGGGGTGCACGCCGTCGCCGACGGCGGCGCGTACCTGTCACCGCGGGTGGCCCGCCGGGTCATCGAGCTGGGCGGTGACCGGCTGGCCCGCCGGCCGGTGGCCCGGGACCGGCTCGCGGGGCTGACCGAGCGGGAGCGGGAGGTGCTCGCGCTGGTCGGGGCGGGCCTGTCCAACGCCGAGATCGCCCGCCGGCTGCACCTGGTCGAGGGCACCGTGAAGAGCTACCTGACGAGCGTCTTCACCCGGCTCGAGGTGCGCAACCGGGTGCAGGCGGCGATCCTCGCCTACGAGGCGGGGCTGGTCGAGCCGACCGGCTGACCCGCCCCGCCCCGACGCCTCGCACGTCCCGGCGGTCTCGCGCGTTCGCCCGGCTTACGCGTCGCGGCGGCGCAGCGCGGCGCGGCCCAGCAGCAGCGCGGCGCCGGCCCAGCCGGCGAGCAGGAGCAACCCGACCGGTGCCGGGTACGGGTCGGTGTCCCCGGCCAGGAAGTGCCCGCCGGCGACCCCCGGGAAGGCGTCGGCGATCCGGTTGAGCACGGCGATGTCCGGTTCCTGCAACGACAGCGGGACGATCATCAGCGTGGCGACGAGCACGGTCAGGGTGAGCACCGCGCTGCGCAGGGCCGCGCCGAGCCCGAGGGCCAGCACGCCGACCAGCGCCAGGTAGGTCGCCACCGCCAGGACGTCGCCGACGGTGCCGCCCGCCGGCGCGGCGCCCCAGCGGCCGAGCACCGGCCGCGCCACCAGCGCGCCGACCGCGCCGAGCAGCAGCCCGAGCGCGAACGTCACCGCCGCGGTCACCACGGCCTTGGCCAGCAGTACCCGGCCGCGCGACGGCGTGCACTGCAGGGTGGTACGGATCGTGCCGCTGGTGAACTCGCTGGTGATCACGAGCAGGCCCAGCGCCAGCACGGCGTACTGGGTCAGCTCGACCGAGCCGATCACGACGCTGCCGACGGTGACGATCCCGGCGTCGTCGGCCGGGTCGTCGTTGGTGTTCGCGTTGGCGGCGTAGATGGCCAGCTGACCGGCGGTGGCGGCCATCAGCAGCACCCCGGCCAGCAGCGACCACCAGGTGGAACGCACGGACCACACCTTGGTCCACTCGGCGGAGATCGTGTTCATCGTGCCTCGCTCACGGTCGGGGTGCCGGCGTACTCGACGCTGTCGGCGGTCAGTTCCATGAAGGCCTGTTCCAGGGAGGCCCCGTGTGGGCTGAGCTCGTGCAGCCGCACTCCCAGCTCGTACGCCACGTCGCCGATCCGCTCGACGGTGGCGCCCGTGACGGTCAGCTCGTCGGGGCCGGCCGGCTCGACGGCGGCCCCGGCGGCGGTGAGACGCCCGGCGAGGGCGGCGAGGCCGGCCGGCTGCGGGCTGCGTACGCGCACGGCCACCGCGCTGCCGGCGATGACCTCGTCGATCGGGGCGTCGGCGAGCAGGCGGCCCCGGCCGATCACCACCAGCCGGTCGGCGGTGAGCTGCATCTCGGTCATCAGGTGGCTGGAGACGAAGACCGTCCGGCCCTCGTCGGCCAGGGATCGCATCAGCTGCCGGACCCAGCGCACCCCGTCCGGGTCGAGGCCGTTGACCGGCTCGTCGAACATCAGCACCGGCGGGTCGCCGAGCAGCGCCCCGGCGATGCCGAGCCGCTGGCCCATGCCGAGGGAGAGGGTGCGGCCGGGCTTGGCGGCGGCACGGGCGTCCAGCCCCACGGTGGCGAGCACCTCGTCCACCCGGCGGTCCGGTATCCCGTTGCTGCGGGCCATCGCGAGCAGGTGCGCCCGACCCGAGCGGGCGGGGTGGACGGCCCGGGCGTCGAGCAGCGCGCCGACCTCACGCAGCGGGCGCCGCAGCTCCCGGTACGCCCGCCCGCGCACGAGCGCCTGCCCGGCGGTGGGCCGGTCCAGCCCGAGGATCATCCGCATGGTGGTGGACTTGCCGGCGCCGTTCGGGCCGAGGAAGCCGGTGACCCGGCCGGGCCCGATGTCGACGGTCAGGGCGTCGACGGCGGTCGTGCCCCCGAACCGCTTCGTCAACCCACGTAATGTGATCATGCGCCGACGCTAGGTCCGGAACCCCCGCCCCGACTGCGCCCGAACGGCACCACCGTCCACTGACTTTCGTCGAGTCCCGCCGCCACCTCTCCCACGCGGGCCGCCGCCGCGACCTGCTCACCGCCCGCCGACACAGCCCTCCGGTGCCGCCTCGCCGGTGGTGATCAGGACGCCATGGACCTTAAAACCGCCGGCAAAGGTCCATGGCGTCCTGATCACCGGGCCGCGTGCCGCGCACCGGGCCGCGTGCCGCTCGGCGAGCCGGGTGTCCGTTGGCGGGCCACCGGGGCCATCCCGGAGAGCACGGCACCCCCGGGCCGGTGCGGTACGGCGTCCGTGGGCCGGTCAGCGGCGGCGGACGACGAACGCGTCGGGCATCCGGAAGGTCAGGTTGTCCGGGCACCACGGCTCGCGGAGCACGCTGACGCCGTCCAGCAGCGGGGCGGTCTCCGCGACCACCACGGCCGCCTCCATCCGGGCCAACTGGTCGCCGACGCAGCGGTGCGCGCCGGCCCCGAAGGCCAGGTGCCGGCGGGAGCCGCGCTGCCCGGGTCGGAACTCGTCCGGCGCGTCGACGGTGGCCGGGTCGCGGCCGGCGCGGGCCAGCCAGAGCACGATGCTGGTGCCCGCCGGCACCGCCGTCCCGCCCAGCGTGGTGTCCACCGCCGCTACCCGCCGCCAGGTGACGATCGGCGGCTCCAGCCGCAGCCCCTCCTCGACGACGTCGGCGACCGCGACGGTGCCGTCGCGCAGGCCGGCCAGCACGGCCGGCTCGCCGGTCAGCCGGTGCAGCAGCAGGGTGAGGAACTGCGAGGTGGTCTCCTGGCCGGCCACCAGCAGGAAGAACAGCGCGCCCACCACCACGTCGGGCGGGTGCCCGGCGGCCCGCAGCGACCCGGCCAGCCCGCCCCCGGTCGCGGCGAACTCGCGCAGCACCCGGTGGAAGCGGCCCACCTCGGCGGCGAGGGCCTGCTGCCGTTCGGCGTCCAGGGGCGCCCAGAACAGTTCCAGCGCGGCGCGGGCGAACTCCTTCACCGCGCCGACCGGCGCGTCCGGCAGCTCGACCAGCCGGGCCAGCACCAGCAGCGGCAGGTCGGCGGCGAGCCGGGCGTACAGGTCCACCGACCCGCCGGCGTCCAGGGTGGCGGCGATCCCGCCGACGCGCTCCCGGACCAGGTCGGTGAGCCAGGGCCGCTGCGCGGCGACCCGCGTCGGGTGCAGGGCGTCGGCGACGATCGCCCGGATCGCCGGGTGGCTGGCGCCACCGTTGTTCGCCAGGGTCGGCGGCAGCCGGAACCGGTGCCCGGCCAGCACCCGCAGCGCGACCACCGGGATCGGGGTCACCGCGTCCAGCGCGTTGTCCGGCCGGTACGTCGCCGGATCGGTGAGCACCTCACGGACCAGGGCGTGCCGGGTCACGACCAGGTGCGCGACCCCCACGTGGTCGCGTACCCGGGCCACGTCCGGCCAGTGCGCGTCGGCGGTCTGCGCCCAGCTCCGGAACAGCACGCCGACACGCTAGCGGCCCGCCCCCGGCAGCCCCGCCCGCAACTGCCACACCGTGGTGCGCTTCACCCGTACGCTCTCCAGCGTCTCGGGCACCGGCACGTCGTAGACGGCCAGTTCGTCGAAGCGGTCGTGGGGCAGGAAGGCCCGGCCGGGGTCGCCGACCAGCACCCGGGCCCCGGCGCGGGCGGCCCGGAGCAGGAAGCGCAGCACCCGGTTGGCCATCGCCTGGCTGTAGAACACGTCCCCGGCGAGCACCACCTCGGCCCCACCGGCGTCGCCGTCGAGGACGTCGCCGAGTTCGGCGTCGACGCGTACCCCGTTGGCCTCGGCGTTGACCGCGACGGCCGCGACGGCCAGCTCGTCGATCTCCACAGCGCGCACGGCGGCGGCGCCGGCCCGCGCGGCGGCGATGGCGACCAGGCCGGAGCCCGCGGCGAGGTCCAGCACCCGGCGGCCGGCGACCAGCTCCGGGTGGTCGGTGACGTACCGGGCCAGCGCCTGCCCGCCGGCCCAGGCGAAGGCCCAGAACGGCGGCGGCTGCGCGCTGCGGAACTCGCCCTCCGTCAGCTCCCACAGGCCGATGGCGTCGTCCGCCTGGTGCAGCCGCACCTCGGGAACGAAGGCGACCGGGGAGAGACTGGCGTGCAGGCGGACGAAGGCGGCGGAAAGGTCGGACACGCCGGCGATTGTCCCCCGCCACCCGGACCCGCCGACCGGCGCCACCCCGGATCGCCCCCGATCGGCGGCTAATCGAGGGCCGCCCCGACCGGCCGCCGCAAGCCGGTCGCCGCCGCGCGGTCACCCCTCGGCCGGTTGCCGCCGCGCGGTCGTCGGGGCCGGGCGTGTCGCGGGGAGGGGGTGACCGGTTCACCACCGTCGGTGAAATCGGCCCCCGCGGTTGGCGATCGGTGCGAACACGCCCGTCTACCGGCTGGCCGGCGGCGCTGGCAGCGTTGCGGGTTGGCGGCGACCGACGGGAGGTGGGAACGGTGGCGACCAGGTGGCGGTACGCGCTACGGGCCGGGGTGGTGCTCGGCTGCCTGACCGGGGCGGGTCTGCCCGCGCCCGCGCAGGCGGCCTTCGCCACCGAACTGAGCGGCCTGCCGGACGAGTTCACCGCCGGGGGCCGGGTGGAGACCGTCTCCGCCGTGGTCTCCCGCGACGACGGCGGCTGCGTAAAGGTCCGCTGGTCGATGGTGCTGCGGGTGCGCGGGATGCGGCTCGACCAGGTCAGGGTGGACCGGGTCGAGGAGACCGGCTCGTTCCCGCTGGACATCCGCGCCGACGGGGAGGTGGCCCGGCTGACCGACCGCCGGCTCGACCCGGGCACGCTCTGCCCCGGGCGTACGGTCACCGCCCGCTACCGGTTGGCCTTCGCCGGTGACGTCACCCGGGGGCGGATCACTCTCGCGGCGGAGGCGTACGACGCGAACCTGCGGCTGCTGTCCCGACAGACGGCGACGCGGTCGGTGGTCGGGGCGACCACCCGGACGGCCGCGCCCGAGGAGCCGGAGCCTCGCCCCGCCCCGACGGACACGACCGGACCGGCCGGGGAGTCCGGGGGAGCGGCGGAGCCGGGGGCTGCGCCCGCCACCGACGAGCCGGCGGCTGACGAGCCGGTGACCGACGACTTGGCGACCGACGGGCCGGTGACCGACGGGGCGCTGCCGGCGGCCGGCACGGGGCGGCCGGTGGCGGGGGCCAGCGGTTTCGGGGCCGTGCAGGCCGCGTTCCTGCTCGGTGGGCTGCTGCTCTCGCTCGGCCTCGGCCTGCTGCTGCGGCTGCGTCACCTGACCCGGGCGGCCGGCGCGGACGACGACGTCGGGCCGGACCGGCGCTGGGAACGGCCCGTCGCGCCCGGACGGTGGCGGGCCGCCCGCCGCTGACCGAGGGCCACAGGTACGACTGTCCGGCGGTGGTCCGGCGGAGTCACGGGTACGCGTGCCCGGCGGCGGTCCGCCCGGGTCGACGGCCGGAGGTGGTCCGTCGGGGCCGGCCGGCACGCCGACCGGCCCCGACGGGCGGTCACTTCGAGAACGCCTGGAACTCGGCGATGCGCACCTGCGTACGGGCCGGGCTGGCCGTCGCGCAGTCGGTGGTGGTCGCCGGGTCGTCGTCCTGCTCACCGGCGTAGGCCGGGCCGCCGGTGCACTGGCTGGCGAGCACCTCCAACCGCAGGTGCGTGGCCAGCGTGGTCGGCACCGCGAACTCGCGCAGGTTGATGTCCGGCACGTACGCCCGGTACGCCCCGCCCGGGAACGCGTCGGGCGCGCTGGTGTGGATCCGCCGCCAGTTCGCCGGATCCGCGCAGTCGGTCGTCTTCGCGTTGCACGCCGACACCGCGAACGAGCGCAGCGCGCTGAGCGCGTTCTGGCCGCCCGCGTCGGCGTCGCCGGCGATCGCCGGGCGCAGCATGGCGCTGACGTTCACCCGCTTCACGACCTGCGGCGCGTCCCCGGGCAGCGCCACGGTCACCTGCCGCCCGGCGACCCCGTCCAGGGAGGCCCAGTTGGTGGCCTCGGTGTCGTCGGCGATGCGGTCCAGGTTGACCCCGTCGCCGGTGACCGTCGCGCCGGACGCCGTGGACGCCAGGTTCCGGCTCATCCGCAGGTCGACGTACCCCTCCTTGCCGGCCTTGGCGACCACGGTCAGCCGCTGGTGGCCGAAGCCGGGCGCGACGGCGAGCAGCTGGTATGTGCCGGGCACCAGCTCGACGGTGTCCGGCAGGGCGGTGGCCGGGTCGGTGTCGGCCACGGGCACCGCCCGCGCCTCGTACGCCCCGACGTACACCCGGATCGGCGCGTCGGCGCTGTCGCCCTTCGGCCGCAGGGTGAGCACGGCGTTGTCGGCGCCCGGAGCGGCGAAGCTCGGCGTCGGGTCCGTGTCGGCGGCGCCGTTGGTGGCGGCGTCGCGGCCCATCCCGGAGCGGGCGAACTCCGCCCAGAGCAGGTCCTGGTTGGCGCCGCCGAAGCGCAGCAGGTCGGCGGTGAGCATGTTGTCCCGCATGTCGAGCATGTTCACCTGGCTGGCGGCCTGGAGCAGGAACGAGTCGAAGACCAGCTGCGACCAGCGCCGGTTGCCCGGGCACTGCTCCACCGCCACCTTGCCGCGCGCGCAGTCGAGCTGCCGCTGCGGGGTGCCGACGCCGTAGCGCTTCATCATCGCGGCGCGCACCCGGAAGTTGGTGGCGCTCCAGATCTCGCCGTCGGCGTGCACGGCGGGACCGCCGGTGTTGTAGCCGACGTCGGAGTAGTTCAGCGGGCTGCGGCTGAAGTCGTGGTTGCGGATGCCGCTGACCAGGTTGCCGGTGACGTAGCCGCCGGTGACGTAGGGCGTCTCGCCGGGGGCGCGCAGCCCGTGCTGGAACAGGTACTCGGCGGCGAGCAGGTCGCTCCACGACTCGCCCATCGAGCCGCCCTGGTGCCCGCTGATGCCGCTGTCCGGGCCGGCGATCATGCGGTTGGTGATGGCGTGGGTGTACTCGTGCCCGATCACCGTCATGTCGTAGTCGCCGTCCACGCAGGGCGGGTACGGCCCGCCGGCCTGCGGCTGCCACAGGTACATGTTGGTGGTCGGCGGCAGGCCGTCACGCGGCGTGCCCTGGTTGGCGTTGTTCCGGTTGCCGCTGAGCGCACCCTGCTGGGCGCGGCCCTGCTCGGCGTCGCCGCCCAGGCCCTGCGGGGTCAGGTTCACCGCCTGGAGGTTCCAGGTGGCCTCGGTGAAGCCGAGGTGCCAGGCCCAGTCGTGCATCCGGTTGTGCATGGCGAACAGGTTGGCGATCGCGGCGTCGCCGTCGTTGCGCTGCGCCGAGGTGAACACCTCCGGGTTGCAGCGGGCCTGGTGCCACTGGTCGGTGAACGGGTACTCGTAGCGGCGCTCCGGGCTGGGCGTGGCCGGTACGGCCGGCGTGCCGCCGCCCCAGGACAGCACGGTGTTGGCGGAGTTGCCGCGGGCGGTGCCGGTCGGCGTGCCGGTGGCCGCGTCGACGTCCCACGGCTGGCCGGTCGCCGGATCGCGGAAGGCCGCCTGGCAGCCCGGCGCGGGGTCGCCGCACCAGCGCACCCGGGGATCCTGCCCGGGGCCGAGGTCGCGCGGCGGGGTGGCCGGGAAGACCGCCCAGCTCGGGTTGTCCGAGTCGAAGTCGACGAGGTCCTCGCGGACCAGCACCTGCCCGGTGATCCCGTCGACGTAGGTGGTGAACGCCGCCGGGTGGTCGGTGTCGGCGCCGATCAGGGTCACCTCGTAGGCGGCGCGGGGCCCGTCGAGCGGGGTGGGCACGGCGACGGCGCGGACGCTGTGGCTGCGTACCGCCTCGGCGGTCAGGCCGGCGTCGGCGCGCGCCGCCGCGTACGCCTGCTCGTCGGTGAGGGTGGCCGGCGCCGGCGCGTCGGTGTCCCGGGACAGCGAGGAGCTGACCGCGAGGACCTTGCCGCTGGCGACCGCGACGGTGACCAGGCCGTCGTGCCCGGCCGGCAGGTCGCCGAAGCGCTGCCGGAGGGTGACGACCGCGCCGGCGCCGACCGGGCGGACCAGCACCCGGTCCATCGCGTCGACCGCCGCGGCGTCCAGCCCGAAGAGGTCCTGGTGCCCGGTGAGGTACGCGCGGGCGGCCGCCTCCGGCTCGGCGGGCAGGCCGGTGGCGAGGGGCGCGCTGCCGGGGCCGAGCGCGTGCGGGGTGCCGAGCCGGTTCCAGCGGGCGTCCGGGTCGGCCCTGCGCGCCAGGCCCCGCTGCCGCGCGTCGGGGGCGGCGGTACCGGGGCGGTTGTCGACGTCGGCGTGCTGGTGCTGCCCCTCGGCGAACGGGCCGGAGCGCCGCTCGGCGGAGGCGCCGCCGGCGGGGGCGGCTGCGGTGGGTCCGGTGGGCAGCAGCGCGGCCGCCACCGCGGTCGCCGCCAGGACGGGGATGAGTCGGCGTCGACGCCGACTCATCCAGGGTGTCCACTCCGGTTGTGCCACGGGACCTCCTCGTGGGAGCGGGGTGGCCGGCCCTCCGCCGGCCCGCGCAGCGCGGTTACGCATGCGCATCTGTGGATATCAGCCTGCCTGGGTGGGGACAAGGGCCGCGCCTACTCAAGGCGGCCCGGCGCGTCGCGGGAGCCCTCGCGGATGCCGGAGCGGCGCGCCCCTCCCCGCGCTGGGTTCGACAAAAACAGTCCCTTGTACACAGACGTGACGGCTGTCACAGTCGAGGGAGGACCGCGACAGAGCGGAGGCCGGCCATGGCCCTCGACCCCACAGCGCCCGCCAACGCCGCCGGCTGGCGGGACACCCGCCGGCCCTGGTGGCCGCTGGCGCTGCTCGTCCCGACGCTGCCGTTCGTCGGCTGGGCGACCTGGCGGGCCACCGGCGACGCCTGGGCCTGGTGGCTCACCCCCGCCGCCGTGTTCGTCCTGATCCCGGTGGTCGACCTGCTGGTCGGCGAGGACCGGCGCAACCCGCCCGACGAGGCGGTGGCCCGGCTGGCCGCCGACGGTTACTACCGCTGGTTGACCTACCTCTACCTGCCCGCCCAGTACGCCGGCCTGGTGCTCTGCTGCGCGGTCTGGGCCCGGGGCGACCTGACGGTGGCCGGGGCGGCCGGCCTGGTCGCCACGATGGGTGTGGTCGACGGCATCGCCATCAACACCGCCCACGAGCTGGGCCACAAGCGGGAGACGGTGGAGCGCTGGCTGTCCAAGGTGGCCCTCGCGCCGGCCGCGTACGGGCACTTCCACGTCGAGCACAACCGGGGCCACCACACCCGCGTCGCCACACCGGAGGACCCGGCCAGCGCCCGGCTGGGGGAGAGCTTCTGGGCGTTCTGGCCGCGTACCGTCTCAGGCAGCCTGCGCTCGGCGTGGCGGCTGGAGGCCGCCCGGTTCCGCCTGCGGGGCCGCAGCCCGTGGACGTGGCGCAACGACGTGCTGAACGCGTTCGCGATGACCCTCGCGCTCTACGCGGCGCTGACCGTCGCCCTCGGCCCGCGCGTACTGCCGTTCCTGGCGCTCCAGGCGGTGGTCGGGTTCTCCCTGCTCGAGGTGGTCAACTACCTGGAGCACTACGGGCTCGCGCGGCAGCGCACCCCCGCC
Source organism: Micromonospora sp. DT46 (assembly GCF_049841735.1). Classification (NCBI taxonomy): domain Bacteria; kingdom Bacillati; phylum Actinomycetota; class Actinomycetes; order Micromonosporales; family Micromonosporaceae; genus Micromonospora; species Micromonospora sp. DT46. Next base: position 292,784 of record NZ_JBNCKW010000010.1, read on the forward strand.
GGGCGCTACGAGAAGGTCGACCCCCGGCACAGCTGGAACAGCGACCGCAGCGTGACCAACATCTTCCTCTTCCAGCTCCAGCGGCACAGCGACCACCACGCCAACCCGCTGCGCCGCTACCAGACGCTGCGCACCTTCGAGTCCTCCCCGCAGCTGCCCGCCGGCTACGCCACGATGGTGCTGGCCGCGCTGGCGCCGCCGGTGTGGCGCCGGCTGATGGACCACCGGGTGCTCGCCCACTACGGCGGGGACCTGACGCTGGCCAACGTCCACCCGCCGGCCCTGCGCCGGCTGCAGAAGCGCCGTCGACGTGGCCCGGCGGCCGCCTGACGACCGGGATTCGCGTCCCGGCCCGCTGCGCAACTCACGCCTCGTCCGGTCGGGTCCCTCACGGTGCCCAGTCGGGGTCGCGGCCGAAGGCGGCGACGAGGCGGTCCTGCTCGTCCGCCCGCGCCGGCACGTCGACCTCCGGCCGGACCAGTCGGCCCCGCTGGTAGTCGCCGATCCGCTGAGCGAACCACTGCGCGCACGCGGCGACCGCGTCGGCGTCCAGCCGGGGGTCCGCGCCGATCGCCACGGCGAGGTCCCAGCCGTGGATCAGGTGCTCCGCGGTCAGTTGGTGCAGGTACTCGTCGGCGGGGGTCTCGCCGGAGGAGAGCCCGACGGTGCGCTCCAACGCCCCCGGGTGGGTGAAGGCCAGCTCGGCCTGCCCCGCCGCCTCCCGGGCCGTGCCGGCCGGGTCCGGGCCGAGCACGTCGCCGTCGTAGCGGTCGCCGACCTGCTCGATCGTCCGCCCCGCGAGCAGCGCGACGCTCCACCGGTCCTCGCCCACCACGTGGTTGACCAGCGTCCGGACGTCCCAGTCGGGGCACGGGGTCGGGTCCGACCACTGGTCGGGGCCGACCTGCGCCACCCGGTCGGTGAACTCGGCCAGGCTGCGGCGGTACGTCTCCAGCGGGTCCATGCCGACGATTGTTCCGGCTGCCTCGGGGAGCCGAGCCGTTTTGCCGGCTTCGCGGGCGGACGGAGCGCGTTCGCGCCCGGCCGGTCCCGGTCGAGACCCCGGCCGCCGACGCGTCCACCACGGCGCTCACCCCGCACCCCGCTGCACGAGGCGGTCCTGGACGCGCTGGGGCGGCGCCGGCTCAGTCCAGCTGCGCCGGGTCCAGCCCCAGCTCGCGGGCGGTGAGCAGGCGCACCCACTCGGTGAACTGCCGGCGGGAGATCACCCGGTCGTGCACCGCGAGCTGCACCGCCAGCCCGTCCACCACCGCGCTGATCCGCCACGCCGCCCCGGACGGGTCGGCGCACTCGAAGGTGCCGTCGCGGACCCCGTCCGAGATGACCGTCGCCAGGTCCTCGCGCCAGCGCAGGTCGAGCCGGCGGGAGACCTTCTCCAACTCCGGGGTACGCAGCGACTCCGCCCAGCCGTCGATCCACATGGCCCAGGAGGTCGCCCGGCCCGCCGGCGTGTAGAGCCGGACGATCCGGCGGAGCTTGGTCAGGGGCGGGGCGCTGGAACGCATCACCGCGTCCAGGCGGGCCAGATCCTGCTCCACCGCGTACGCGAACGCCTGCGCGAGCAGCCGGTCCTTCGTGGCGAAGTGGTAGAAGACCAGCGCCTGGCTCACCCCGGCGGCCTGTGCCACGTCGGCCGTGCGGGTGTTGGCCAGACCGCGTTCCACGATCACGTCACAGGCCGTGCGCAGCAGGGCATCCAGGCGGATCTCCGCCGCACGTCTCGTCACGCCGTTACCGTAGCCCATCCAATCGAACACGGGCAGTTACGGATCACGGTCCGTTCTGCCCGCCAGAGTCGGAATCCAGACAGTTTCCGGGGCGGATCCCGGCCGCAGGCCGCCATGGGCTGCGGACGGCCGGACGAGTCCGGCCCATCCTCCTAGGAAGCCTAGGTGGGGGGCGGGACGTCACCCTTCCGCCGCAGGTGCATGGCGGGCCAGTCCCACCCGACTCGCCGGGAGCCACCCCGATTTGGCAACCGCTCGCCCGCTCGGCTAAAGTTCTCACCCGTCACCGGTTAACGCCGGAGACGTGCGGACGTAGCGCAGCTGGTAGCGCATCACCTTGCCAAGGTGAGGGTCGCGGGTTCGAATCCCGTCGTCCGCTCGGAGCTGCCGCCACGCATGACGGGGGCAACCTCGGTGGGGTGGCCGAGAGGCGAGGCAACGGCCTGCAAAGCCGTGTACGCGGGTTCAAATCCCGTCCCCACCTCGGTAACAAACGAGGGCGATTGGCGCAGTGGGAGCGCGCTTCCTTGACACGGAAGAGGTCACTGGTTCAAACCCAGTATCGCCCACCAACACGAAGGCCCGTCACCGAATGGTGACGGGCCTTCGTCGGTTCCCACCTGGGCCGAGCTGTCATGACTGCGACCAACGCCGACGGCCATGGCGGGGTGGGCCCGCGGCCACCGGCGGCGGACCGGCGGGTCAGTTCGCCGGGGACGGGCGGTGCCTCGTGGCCCTGGCTTGAGAGTGAACCCGGGTGAGTCGGGTGAGCCAGGTCCTCGGGTCACCGGTGGCCGGGCGATGCCTCGTCAGTGTGCCTGTCGAGGTGAGTCGTCTACGACATCATCGCCCGGGCGATCACGGCGGCGAGCAGGGTCCATGCGCACCACCTGCGACATCACCGCCGGCGCTGGCAGGCGACGGCTTCGGTTCGGAGGCAGGGGCGGCTCGCGGAGGTGACCCGTCGCGGTTGAGTCGTCTGTGACATCAGTTCGACAGCGTCGATACGGCGGCATCATCGGCGCTCGCCGTGCCCGCCGCTTGCCGTGCCCGCCGTCCGCCGTTCGTCTGTCGGGCGCCGGGGCTGGTCGTATGGCCGGCGGACGCGACGTGCCGGCCACCCTGCTCCGGGTGACCGGCACGTCGGCGGTGCGTTGCGCGACCGTTCAGCTCCGGCGGCCGCGTGGACCGGCGTCAGAGCGGCGGGGCGACGTCCCGGCGCTCCTCGACCCGCCGGTACTCGACCGGCTCGGTCGTGCTGACCACCTGGCGGCGACGTCCCCAGATGAGCGTGGTCATGATGAGGCCGAGCACGCCGGCGGCCATCAGGATCCACCCGACGACGTCGAGGTTGATGCCACCGAGGCTCGCGTCGAGCGCGAAGGTGAGGATCGCGCCGAGCGCGATCAGGAAGATGCTGGTGCCGATACCCACGACAGCCTCCTTGGTCAGGGGATGTGGTGTGCTGTCGATGGCCCCAGTACCCCGTGGTTTACCAGCGCAATCATCGCCCGGTCCGGCCGTCGGCGGGGCGGAGTGTCAGGCGATCTTGGCGTCGGGTAGAGTTTCCCCCGTCGCCGACGAACACCGGCGGCACGCGGACGTAGCGCAGCTGGTAGCGCATCACCTTGCCAAGGTGAGGGTCGCGGGTTCGAATCCCGTCGTCCGCTCGCGATCCGCCCCTTGTGATCCGGCCTGCCGGATCGGGCGGTCACCCCCGGGCGATTGGCGCAGTGGGAGCGCGCTTCCTTGACACGGAAGAGGTCACTGGTTCAAACCCAGTATCGCCCACCAGCTTGTCTTCCCTGCTGAACGGCGATGGCGCGGAAATCTGTACCGGCGTATCCGGGTGCCCTGCCTGGCGGCGAAGTGGAACGGTGATCAGGCGTCGTCCTTGCGCGTGCCTCCCTCGACTGCGTCGCGCAGTTCCTGCACCACCCGTTCCGGTTCGGCGAGACAGCGCCAGGCCGGTACCCGCCTGACCTCCGCGGCCGCGGCAATGATGTCGAGCCTGCTCAGGATCCGCCGTAGCGGCTTTCCGTCCGGATCGCCCTCGGGATCGTCGACCAGCACCGCCAGGCTCTTGTCGCGAAGGCTGAGCGTGAGGTCGACCGGGTAACCCGGCAGTGGCGTACCCCAACGCACCGTCAGCCCGGCGTCACGTAGGCCGGCGATCAGTTGGTCGACCGGTCGCGCGTCGACGCCGGCGCCCGTGGCCGCCGGCGCGGGCGGGCTGGCGAGATCGGCCAGCAGTCCGCGTTGCCCGGACCACCACGAACGGTCGCCCACGACGATCAGCTGGGACCTGGCGCGGGTGATCGCCACGTTCCACAGGTTCGTCTGCTCGACGAGCCAGCCACGGGTGCGCTCGCTGATGCCGTGCGCGCCGACGGGCGAGACGACCATGATGTCCTTCTCGCTGCCCTGAAACTTGTGGATGGTCGCGCACCGCAGGTCGTCGGCGAGGCCGGCGTCCCGGAGCGCCCGGTCCAGGATCCGCTGCTGCTCGGCCAGTGGCGTCACCACGCCGATCGGGACGCCTGGGTACTCCTTGCGCAGCCGCTGGACCTCGCCCACCACCGCGTCAACCTCGTCGGCGTTGCGGCCGGAACCTGTGGCGCCTCGGGTGAAGCGGCCGGACACGTCCACCCAGCGGGTGGCGGACTCGGCCGGTGCGGCCAGCCGAGCCGGGTCGGTGAGAACCGTCAGCCGGTTCTGGTAGACGACCCGGTTCGGTGCGTCGATGATCTCCGGGTGGCAGCGGTAGTGCTCGTCGAGCAGGATGGTGCTTCCCGCCGCGGTCGCGAAGGCTTCGTACGCCGAGTGGTTCCGGTGGGTGAGCCGCCGGCTGGTCAGCCACTCGTGTCCGAGCCCGGCGCGGGCCTGCTCGCCCCGGTCGTCTGTGTCGGAGAGCTCGACGACCGGTGTGAGCTGCCGCGGGTCGCCGATGATCAGGGCGCGTTTCGCCCGGTAGAGCATCGGCAGGACGGCAGCGACGGTGCACTGGGCGGCTTCGTCGATGATCACCAGGTCGAACAGCCCTGCTCTGGGCAGCAGCCGGCGGGCCGACATCGCGGTGACCGCCCAGCCCGGTAGCGCGGCGAGAAGCTCGCTCATGTAGGCCCAGCTTCTTGCTTCCGGCTTGGCCATCTCGTCGGCGCGGTTGCGGAGCAGGGTCGTGTTGCCGGCCACCCGGGCGGCGATCTGCGCACGCAGTAGCTGGTCGCTGTGCTCGGGTCTGGTGTCGTGTTGCAGAGTCCGTAGCCGCTTCCAGACTTCTTCGGCGGTGCCCGGCCGGGACTGGAGTCGTTGGCGTCGCTCGCGCCAGCACTGCTCGATGACCGCCTGTTCACCGAGGGCGGTGATCGCATCCCGGCCGAACACGCCTCGGGACCGCAGTCGCCTGCGATACCACCACCCGAACCATCGACTTGTCAGTGCTCGATCGGTGCGGTCGACCAGCTTGGCCAGGAAGGCGTCGTCGGCGTCGGCGAGTGAGCGGTCCCGTTCGAAGGCGAGGTCGGCGAGATCCCGTTCAAGCCGGCGACGCTCGTCGAGATCCTCGCGTAACCGCTTGATCTCCTGCGCCACGAGTCGTAACTCGTTGAACGGCCCGTCGGCCTCCGGCACCGGCGGTGGCCATGCCTGCATCACCTCGGCGAGGTACTGCGGCTCCTGCTGCCGGTACTCCTTGTTCCCGGTACGCAGCACCAGTCCCGGGCCGACCATGCCGGTGACCCGCTCGACGACCTCATCGACAGCCCGGTTGTTGGTCGAGCCGATCAGCACGCTCTGCCCGGCGGCCGTGGCGGTCGCCAGCAATGCGGTCACCAGTTGGCTCTTGCCGGTGCCGGGTGGCCCCTGCGCGACAGTCAGGGGTCGGCTCATGGCCGCCCGGATGATGTCCTCCTGAGTCTCGTTGACCGAACTCAACGCCACCGTCAGGACGTCGGCATCCTGCGCATCCGTCCCGGCCACGACATCGCTCGACAACGTACCGAGTGCGGTCGATGCGATCTTCCCCGCGTTCTTGACGATGTCCTGCAGGTCCTCGATCAGCTGTCGCTCGGGGGACTCCGCGCTGCCCGCGGCGAACAGCATTCCGGCGTTCTGCACCCGATTGACGGGCCCGCGGTTGACCATCCCGACCAGATTCTCCGGGTCGAGGGCGGACACCGGCTTCAGCCCGAACGTGTTCGCCACCAGATCGGCTACCTCGGCGAGGGACTTGTGCTCGCCGGGGACGAGTCGTTCGGCCACTGCCTGCCGCAGTTCGTCCGCCTCGACCGCAGCCAGCTGGAAATGGTCGATCAGGGCTGGACTGGGCTGCGGCGGCGCCGGGTGCGCCAACCCGTCGTCTCCCACGGTCAGGTCCGAGACGAGCAGGGGTGCCAGTCGTACCTGCTGGGTGCCCTTCTGCGGCAACGCCACGATCGGGTAGCCGTACTGCAGGGAGCGGCCACCAGCCTCGGCCAACCCGGCCAGCCGCTGGCCGCGCTCCTTGAGTGGCACCGGCTCGGTGGCCGAGAGCATGACCTCCCGGCCTGCGGGCGCAGCGAGGTAAGAGTCCTTGTTCGCCGGGTTGACGAAGAACTGCAGGACGGCGGAGCGTTGCAGGCAGGCGACGTGGTAGTTGAGCAGACGACGCCACCGCTCGGCGTCGAAGGGTGCGTCGTCCGGCTCGTCTCTCCGTACGCCCGGGCTCCGCTGTGGCCGTTCGTCCGACCCCGCGACCAGCGGGATCGGGTCGGTGACACCTTCGCTCGACTCGACCGGCTTCTCCTCCCGGCGACGCGACATCTCGGTCATCGCGTACCGGGAGAGGTCGCTCGCGGTGAGCCAGCCGTCCTCCGCGGTCGCCCGAGCCGCACCGCGGAGACCGGTGAGCAGGACCTCGGTGAAGACCGAGGGCCGGTCCGGGCCCTGCGCCTTCGACGCCTTCAGATGGCTGCTCGACTGGAGCATGAACGTGCCACGCTCGCGCTTGAGACGCCGGGGCTCCTGCCGTACGCCGCCGCTGAACCGGTGCCGGGCGGTGAACGAGCCCGAGAAGCAGCAGTCCAGCAGGACCACCTTCTGGCTGGCCTTGGTGTGGTTGAGCATGTGCCGGAGGACGCCCTCGACATCGAACGCCGTGGTGTGCAGGAGAGTTGTCTCGGTGTCGATGGTGCCGAAGAAGAGGGACTGCCGGTCGTCGTGCTGGATGCCGTGGCCGGAGTAGTAGAAGAGAGCGAGATCACCGGTGCGCCGAGCGCCGTAGAACTCCTCGACGACCTGCTTCATGCGCGCTGCGGGCAGGTCGACGTGGGCGTCGACGCTGTCGAAGTCGCCGTCGCTGTCCAGCACGGTCCTCAACTGTTCGACGTCCTGCCGGACGCCGGGCAGCGCGGTGAGCTTCGAGGCGGCGTCATAGGTCGCCGTGCCGAGCACCAGGGCATGCCGACCCATCAGCGGGAATGCTCGATCGCGTCACGGACGAGGTCGATCAGCTGGGTGGTCTCCGCCTTGGTCGCCTGGTCGATGGTCAGCTCGACGGCACCGATCCTCAGGTGTGCCCGGCGACCCTGGTTGCGGTTGAGGAAGCCCACCACCAGGTCCACGAGTGCCTGCGCGTAGCCAGGGTCGGCGCCGGCGACCACGGCCACGGTGGCCAGCACCACCTCACCGACGCCCTTGCTGTCAGGATCGGCGGGCGACTCGAGCCGCCGCACCTCGCCGATGTCGCCCAGGTCCTCCACGAGCTCGTCAGTCAGCTGGTCGAGGACGAAATCGTCGTCCTCCGGCAGCGGCGTGAAACTGACCTCAACGACGACCTCGGACACCCGTGCCTCCCCCAGACCCAATCCGAAAGCACCCGGAACGCTACGGAATGACGGCGCGGCGAGGGAGGACGTGTCGGGTTCCCGACGGGACGCCGTGGGCGGTCCTGCCCTGTCGTCCGCCGTCCACTTCGGATCGGTGTTGTCCGGCCGGGGTTCTGCCGTGGGCAGATCCGCTGACCGTGAACACGGGACCGGGGCGCTGCCCGGAACGGGCACAGTGGAGCGCATGAGGCTGCTGGTGCTGGGCGGAACGGGATTCGTGGGCGGCGCGACGGTCGCCGAGGGCGTACGGCGGGGTTGGGCGGTGACCGTGTTCAACCGGGGGCTGCACGGCGCGACGCCGGAGGGCGTACACCGGTTGCGGGGTGACCGGACCGCGCCCGGCGGCCTGGCGGCGCTCGCGGACGGCGAGTGGGACCTGGTGGTCGACACCTGGGACGGCGCGCCCCGCGCGGCGCGCGACGCCGCCCGCGCGCTGGTCGACCGGGTCGGCCGGTACGTCTACGTCTCCAGCGGCTCCGTCTACGCGCGGCCCGTCGCAACCGGGGTGGGCGAGGACGCTCCGGTGGTGGACGCGGAGCCGGACGCCGACGAGGGCGGCTACCCGGCCAACAAGGCCGGCGCCGAGCGGGCTGTGCGGGAGACGTTCGGCGAGCGGGCGCTGATCGCCCGGGCCGGGTTGATCCTCGGGCCGGGGGAGGACATCGGCCGGCTGCCCTGGTGGCTGACGCGCATCGCGCGGGGCGGGGACGTGCTGGCGCCGGGCCCGGTCGACCTGCCGGTGCAGTACGTCGACGTGCGGGACCTGGCGGGCTGGATGCTGGACCTGGGCGCGGCGGGCCCGGGCGGGACGTTCAACGCGGTGAGCCGCCCCGGGCACGCGACGATGGGGGAGCTGCTCGACGCCTGCGTCGCGGCCACCGGCGCCGACGCCCGGCTGCGCTGGACCGACCCGGGGCCGATTCTGGCCGCCGGCGTGGAGCCGTGGAACGACCTGCCGATCTGGGTCCCGGCCGGGCACGAGTACCGCTGGGTGCAGGAGCGCGGCGTCGAGCGCGCGTACGCGGCCGGGCTGACCTGCCGCCCGGTGGCCGAGACGGTCGCCGACACCTGGGCTTGGCTGCGGGAGGTGGGCACTGTCCCGCCTCGGGCGGGCCGACCGCAGCGCGCCCCCGTCGGGCTCGACCCCGACCGGGAGGCGGCGCTGCTCTCTGCGGCGGACTGCTGAAGCGGCCTCAACACGGGAGGAAAGCCCGGTCCGCCAACGCCCGTCGCCCATCCGACGCAACCACTGCCAGCTCGTTACCGAACGCATATCTTCGAACACCATGAGTCGTTGGGTGCGGGCCGGTATTCCGTCGGCCGCACCCGTCAACGCCCCCCGACGGGCTCGTCAAAGGGAAGGGTGCATGGCGATGATGCGATCTACAGACAGGACGCGACGGCGGTGGCGCGCGATCGGCGCAACCCTCGGCGCGGCGACGGTGGGCATGGCGGGAGTGCTGGTCGCGCCGACCGGCGCACAGGCTGCCAGCGACCGGGTCGCGGTGGTCGACCAGCGGTACGGGGTCAGGATCTTCAGCGCCGGCGTCAGTCGGTGGACGGCGGGTTCGGCCCAGTGGTCGTGGAAGCGACCCGCCGGTAGCGGCTGGAAGAACCTTTCCGACGTCAAGTTCCGCAAGCAGGGCTCGCGGTACGTGGTCCTGGTGGCCGCTTCGGGCGGCCGGGCCGGGATCGTCGACTACGCCACCCGCAAGGTGCGCTACCAGGTCACGCCGGGCGGCAACCCGCACGCCATCGAGTTGCTGCCCAACGGCGCTGTCGTGGTCGCCTCCTCCGACCCCGGCAAGCTCACCCTCTACGGCAAGGGCCGGACCAGCCCGGCCGCCACGAAGGCGTTCGCCAAGGCCCACGCCGTCTACTGGGACAGCGCCATCAAGCGCCTCTGGGCCGCCGGCGGCACCCGGCTGTGCAGCTACAAGGTGAGCGGCGCGGCCACCGCTCCCAAACTCACCAACGCCGCCTGCCGGAAGGTCACCGGGAACGTGCATGACCTGTCACCGGTCTACGGCACCTCCGCCAACCTGTGGATGAGCAACACCAGCCACGTCTACCGGTACGACATCAACCGCAACCGATTCCAACGGGCACCCGGGTACATCGACACAAGCAAGATTAAGAGTGTCGGTAACCACTCAGGCGGACTGGTCGTCACCACCAAGGTCAGCGGCGCGAACGGCGACGGCACCTACGGTAACGGCAACGTCTGGCTGTATCGGCTGAACGGTTCCTACGTCGGCAACCGCTACCTCTCCGGGGCGGCGATCTACAAGGCCCGGCCGGTGGTCTGGAGCTACCGGTAGTCACGCCCCCGGGGCTGGTGGCGGGTGCGCCCGCCTCCGGCCCCGGTGTGCCCCCTTACAGATCAACTGCCTCCCGGCGCGGGCAGTACTGCGCCTCCGGTCGTTCGGTCATGCGCGGCATGCTCGCAGGCGGGCGTTACCGAATCCGCGCGGCCCTGCCCGTTCCGCGTCCCGAATGCCAGCGGCCGGATGGAGCCACTGACGTTGCGGCAGACCCGGTCGACCACCGCACATGCCAGCTTGAACAGGCGTCTTCAAGCCCTGTCGGTCAGCCCGGCGGGGACCGGCGCACAAGCGTGCTGTCGAGCCGGAGTCTGGCACCGTGTTTGTTCAGACTTGGGAAACAGGCAGGTCGAGCACCTCGTTCACGTCGCGGCGTGGGGTCGGCCAGCCCGGCTGGCCGTAGCCGACGCGCAGCACCATCTGCGGCGTGCCGAAGCGCCCCAGCGACAGCCGCAGCTGCTCGCGCGCCGACGGCACCTCGATCGGCTGGGACAGCATCGACGCCGCCAGCCCCGAGTCCGTAGCGGTCAGCAGTACCCGCTGCAACGCCTGCCCGGCGACGACCTGGTCGACGGCCGTGTTGCCGGGCGAGCCGAGCACCGCCACCAGCGGCTCGGGTTCGAAGTCCCGCCCGGGCGCCCGGTCGAGGCCGCCGAAGCCCCGCGACGGCAGCAGGTCCTGCGGCTCACCCTGCGGACCGCCGGACGCGGCCGGGATGCCGTCCGGGGCGGGCGCGGAGCGTACCCACTCCTGGCGTTCGGCCCGGTACTGGGGGCTCCGCTCCAGCACCCGGTGGGAGCTGCGGGCGAGTTCGCCGAACGCGTTCACCGCGCTGACGCCGACCACCAGTTCCAGCCAGCACTGCTCGGCGCGGGCCGCCTCGGCGAGGCGCCAGCGGGCGTCGGCGGGCACCGGGTCGGGCCAGAACGGCGCGCGGTTGCTGAACCGGCGGGAGATGGCGGCGTGCAGGGCCTGCTCGGCGGGGGTGGGGCGGCGCGGCACGTCCGGCACCAGCCGGGCCACCACGTCCGGCTCGGCCGGGTAGGGGCGCAGCCGCACCGTCGCCGGGGTGCCGGCAACGGCCAGGGCGAGCCGTAGGTTGAACAGCGCCGCCCCGCAGGCGATCCGCACGCCCCAGCCGGTGGGGTCGGTGGCCGGCAGCCGCCGGTCCGGGTCGACCAGCACCTCGATGCCGCCGTCGCGCAGCCGGAACCGCCACGGCTGGGTGTTGTGCAGCGACGGGGCGCGTACGGCGTCGGTGGCGGCGGCCCGTAGCTGCTCGACGGTGAAGCGGGTGTCCATGGTCGTGCTCCTTCCGTGGCAGATCGTGCGCCGGCGGGTGGTACGTCTCCACGGTGCGTCACCGGGGCGTGGCCCGGGCAGGGCCGGACGTCCCGTCCCGCCGGGCCCGACCGGCCCCGCCGCACGTGCGGGACTTCGGCCCCGACCTGCACTGCCGCCGGCCGGGGACCTGTTGCCGGTTCGGGACCTTCGGCCCGTGCGGGAAGCGGTGGGAAGCGGGTAGAAACGAGGGATGATCCGCGTGTTCCTGCTCGACGACCACGAGGTCGTCCGCCGTGGCCTGGCCGACCTGCTGGAAAGCAGCGGGGACATCGAGGTGGTCGGCGAGTCCGGCCTCGCCCAGGAGGCGGCCCGGCGTATCCCGGCGCTGCGGCCGGACGTGGCGATCCTCGACGCGCGGCTGCCCGACGGCAACGGCATCGACGTGTGCCGGGACGTCCGGGCCGTGGACTCCTCGATCAAGGGCCTGATCCTCACCTCGTACGAGGACGACGAGGCGCTCTTCGCGGCGATCATGGCCGGCGCGTCCGGCTACGTGCTGAAGCAGATCCGCGGCACCGACCTGGTCGACGCGGTGCGGCGGGTGGCGGCCGGGCAGTCGCTGCTCGACCCGGCGATCACCACCCGGGTGCTGGAGCGCATCCGCAGCGGCGTCGAGCAGCCGCGCGAGCTGAAGTCGCTCACCGAGCAGGAGCGGCGGATCCTGGAGTACGTGGCCGAGGGCCTCACCAACCGGGAGATCGCCGGGAAGATGTTCCTGGCCGAGAAGACCGTGAAGAACTACGTCTCGAGCGTGCTGGCCAAGCTGGGCCTGGAGCGCCGCACCCAGGCGGCCGTCCTCGCCACCCGCCTCCTCGGCAAGTCCCACTGACGCCTGCGGGCCAGCCGCCCAGCGGCACCGCCTGCGGACTCAGTCGCGCAGCGGCACCGACCAGCACACCTCGGTGCCCCGGGGCACCGCCCGGCGTACCACGAACTCGCCGTCGTGGCGCTCGGCGCGCTCGCGCAGGTTGACCAGGCCGCCCCGCGCGGCGGCCGGGTCGCAGCCCACCCCGTCGTCGGTGACGGTCACGGTCACCCGGCCTGCGTCGACCCGCACCGCCACGGTCACGCGGTCGGCCTGCGCGTGCCGTACGGCGTTGGAGAGCGCCTCCCGCAGCACGGCGGTGAGGTCGGGGCGGACCGCGTCGGGGACGGCGCTGTCGATCGGCCCGCTCAGCTCAAGGCGGGGCCGGTGGCCCAGCGACTCGGCGGCCACCTCGATCGCCTCCCGGATCTCGGTGCGCAGCGCCGCGCTCATCGGGGTGCGCAGCTCGAAGATGGTGCGGCGGATGTCCTTGATCGTGGCGTCCAGGTCGTCGACCGCCGCGTTGATCCGCCGGGCGACCTCCGGCTTCGTCGTCATCGGGGCGGCGCTCTGCAACTGCAGGCCGGTGGCGAAGAGGCGCTGGATGACGACGTCGTGCAGGTCGCGGGCGATGCGCTCGCGGTCCTCCAGGACCACCAGCAGCTCCCGTTCCTCCTGCCCGCGGGCCCGCTCCAGGGCCAGCGCGGCCTGCCCGGCGAAGCTGCCCAGCAGGGCCATGTCGTCGTCGTTGGCGACGGGCGCCCGGTCGGGCCGGTGCGCGATCACCAGCACCCCGTGCAGGGTGTCGGCGGTGGCCAGCGGCGCGATCATCGCCGGGCCGGTGCGCAGCAGCGCCGGCCAGGGCGCGGCGTGGGCCAGGTCCGCCACCTGGTCGTGCCGGCCCTCGATGACGGCGGCGGCGAAACTCGTCTCGGCCGCCGGCAGCGCGGTGCCGACCAGGGCCCCGGCCTGCTCGTCGGCCCCGTCGACCACCTCGACGGTGAACTTCTCGCCGTCGGGGTCGTAGAGCAGCACGAGGGCGACCTCCGCCTCGGCGACCTCGCGGGCGCGCCGCGCCACCAGCGTCAACGCGTCGGTACGGCGCACCTCGCCCAGCAGCACGGTGGTGATCTCGGCGGTCGCCGCGAGCCAGCGTTCCCGGCGGTGGGCCAGCGCGTAGAGGCGGGCGTTCTCGATCGCCACGCCGGCGGCGGCGGCGAGCGCGACGACGATCTCCTCGTCGTCCTCGGTGAACTGCGTGCCGCCCTGCTTCTCGGCCAGGTAGAGGTTGCCGAAGACATGGTCGCGGATGCGCACGGGAACGCCGAGGAAGCTGTGCATCGGCGGGTGGTGCGGCGGGAACCCGTAGGACTTCGGGTGCCGGGTGATGTCGGGCATCCGCAGCGGGCGGGGGTCGTCGATGAGCAGGCCGAGCACGCCCCGCCCGTGGGGCAGGTCACCGATCCTGGCGTGCAGCTCCGCGTCGATGCCGTAGGTGATGAAGTCGTGCAGCAGGCGGTCGTGGCCGATCACACCGAGCGCGCCGTAGCGGGCGCCGACCAGCTCGCAGGCCGACTCCACGATCCGTTGCAGGGTGCTGCGCAGGTCCAGGTCGGTGCCGATGCCGACCACCGCGTCGAGCAGGGCGCGCAGCCGCTCCCGGCTGGTCACCACCTCGCCGACCCGGTCCAGCATCTCCTGGAGCAGCTCGTCGAGCCGTACCCGGGACAGCGGGCTGAGCCCCAGCGAGGGGGTCACGTGCGGTTCGGGGCGGGGACTCGGTTCGCTGGCGGCCACCGGGCGATGGTAGCCGCCCGGTGGCCGTGGTCCTGCCGCCCTACGCGTCGGGGGAGCGGACCGCCGAGGTGTCGACCACCTGCGCGGCCTCCATGCGCGGGGTGTGCGGCGGGCCCGCGTGCGCCGGGTCCGCGAGCCCCAGCCGGATCACGAGGTACGGGTAGCCGAGGCCGGCCAGCAGCCCGCGCAGCGTCTGCCGGGTGCCCGCGACCTCCACGACCCCGCTCAGCGGCACCACGGAGATCCCGAGCCGGGTGGCGGTCAGCCAGGCGGCCGAAAGCGCCTCGCCGGCGCGCAGCCAGCTGTCCGGCTCGTCCTCGTCGCCGTAGAGCAGCCCGTACACGGCGGCCCGGTCGTGCCCGGGACCGACCGGCAGGGTGCCGGGGCGGCCGAAGTCGCGCGCCGGCACGGTGGTCTGCGGCGCCTCCGCGGGCAGCACCTCCGGCGGCAGGCCGGTGCCGGTGCCGGCCCGGCTGGTCCAGTACTCCAACTCCTCGCGCAGCTGCGAATCCTCCGCCTCGACCGAGGCGGCGCGGCTGGCGACCGCGGCCAGCTCCAGGACGTTGTCGCGGTCGAGGAACTGGAGCTGGCAGCCCTCGGCGGCGACCGCCGAGGCGATCTCCCCGAGAGCGGCGGTCGGCACCGGCTCCTCGCTGACCGGGCGCCGGTCGGTGTGCCGCACCTGCATGCACTGCACCAGGCGCATGGCCTCCGGGTCGGCCTCCGCGCGGGCCATTCCGGTCAGCCGGGCCAGCAGGTCCTCGTCGGCCGGGTCGGGCATCCGCTCCACGACGGCGGTCCAGCCCTCCGCGGTCAGCGCGACCCGCGCGTGGTGCAGCGCCGCCCCGCAGCTGTACGCCAGCAGGCGGCCCTCCGGGTCGGTCGCCGTCAGCTTCGGATCGCGGACCACCCGCAGCTCCAGCGCGTCCGGCAGCACCCGCCACCGCCACGGTTGGCTGTTGTGCACCGACGGGGCGTGCCCGGCCGTCGCGGCGGCCTCCGCGAGTGCGGTGGTCAGCGGACGCTCCGCCGCCGGTGTCTCGTGGCTCATGGTCACGACCTTTCCGTTTCTCCCCATCGTGCCCCAGCCCGACGGTGCCCCGGGCGGGGTTGCCGCTCCATCCTGCGCCATCCCCTGTGCCGACGCACGGTACGCAGGTCCCCGCGTGGCAGGGCAGCTAGCCCCTGCCGGTTCGCGCGGATGCCCTCCCGGGCGCGGTGGGCGCTGAGACGATCCGCAGGTGGGAACGGAACCGCGGGAGTGCGTGCCGGAGCAGCCGGTACGGCGGGACCGCTCGCGCCTGCTGCTCTGGGCGCCCCTGGCCGGGGTGACGGTGCTGGTGCTGGCCGGGGCGGTGCTGTGGCTCGCCGGCCGCCGGGGCGCGGCCGAGGTGGTGTGGGCGTCCGCCACCGTGGCCGCCCTGCTGCCCGCCGCCTGGTCGGTGCTGCGGCAGCTGTGGCGCCGGCAGTTCGGGGTGGACGTGATCGCCGTGCTGGCCCTGGTCGGCGCGTTGGTGGTGCGGGAGTACCTGGCCGGGGCGGTGATCGCGGTGATGCTGGCCACGGGACGGGCGCTGGAGGCGTACGCCCAGGGGCGGGCGACCCGGGACCTGCGGTCGCTGCTCGCCCGCGCCCCCCGCACCGCCCGGCGGCGCGGCCCGGGCGGCAGCGTCGAGGAGGTGCCGCTGGACCGGGTTACAGCGGGGGACCGGCTGCTGGTCGGGCCGGGCGACGTGGTGCCGGTCGACGGGCAGGTCGACGAGCCGGTGACCCTCGACGAGTCGGTGGTGACGGGCGAGTCGCGGCTGGTGCGGCGCGCGGCCGGCGAGCAGGTCGCCAGCGGCGTGGTCAACGCCGGCGCCGGCTTCGGCATGCGCGCGACACGCGACGCGGCGGGAAGCACGTACGCGGGGATCGTCCGGCTCGCCGAGGAGGCGACCGCCCACAAGGCGCCGATGGTGCGCCTCGCCGACCGGTACGCCGCCGCGTTCGTGCCGTTCACCCTGGTCCTGGCGGGGCTGGGCTGGCTGCTCTCCGGGGAGTTCGTCCGGGCGGTGGCCGTGCTGGTGGTCGCCACCCCGTGCCCGCTGCTGCTGGCCACCCCCATCGCGATCGTGTCCGGGCTGTCGCGTACCGCCCGGCGCGGGGTGCTGGTCCGCGACGGCGGTTCGCTGGAGCTGCTCGGCCGGGCCCGTACCCTGCTGGTCGACAAGACCGGCACGCTGACGGCCGGCCGTCCCCGCGCCGCCGAGGTCGTGGCCGCCCCCGGCGGCGACCGCGACGACGTGCTGCGCCTCGCCGCCTCGGTCGAGCAGCTCTCCCCGCACGTGCTGGCCCGCGCGCTGGTGGCGCAGGCGCGCGAGCGGGGCCTGTCGCTGACCGAGCCGGCGGGGGTGACCGAGGAACCGGGCCGGGGCGTACGCGGGTCGGTCGACGGGCGGCAGGTGCGGGTCGGCCAGCTCGACGGTGACCTGCCCGACTGGGCGGGGAGCGCCCGGTCCCGGGCCGAGCTGGCCGGCCGCTCGGTGGTCTGGGTCAGCGGCGAGCGGGACCCGCTCGGGGCGATCCTGCTGGAGGACCCGGTACGCCCCGACGCGCGCCGCACCGTGCGCCGGCTGCGCGAGGCGGGGTTGCGGCGCATCGTGATGGTCACCGGGGACCGGCCCGACGTCGCCGCCCAGGTGGCGGGGGTGGTGGGCGTGGACGACGTGGTGGCCAGGTGCGCGCCCGCGGAGAAGGCGACCCGCGTACGCGAGGAGGCGCGCCAGGCCGTCACCGTGATGGTCGGCGACGGGGTGAACGACGCCCCCGCCCTCGCCGAGGCGCACGTCGGCGTGGCCATGGGCGCCACCGGGGCGACCGCCTCGGCCGACGTCGCCGACGCGGTGCTCACCATCGACCGGCTGGACCGGCTCGCCGACGCGGTGGAGATCGCCCGGTACGCCCGCAGGATCGCGGTGCAGAGCGCCAGCGTGGGGATGGGCCTGGCGGTGCTGGCGATGCTGGCCGCGTCCCTGGGCTGGCTTCCGCCGGTCGCCGGGGCGTTCCTCCAGGAGGGCATCGACGTGCTGGTGATCCTCAACGCGCTGCGCGCCCTCGGGGGCGGGCTGCGCCGCCGAGACGTGCCGCCGGGCACCCGGGAGCTGCTCGACCGGTACGCGGCCGAACACGGCGGGATCCGCGACGTGCTCGCCGCGCTGGGGGACACCGCCGACCTGGTCGCCACCGCGCCGGACGCGCCGCAGTGCCTGCCGACGCTGCGCGAGACACACCGCCGGCTGGTCGGCCAGGTGCTGCCGCACGAGGCGGCCGAGGAGCACCAGCTCTATCCGGCGCTGGCCGACCCGCTGGGCAGCGCCGAGGCGACGTCGACGATGAGCCGCGCCCACGTGGAGATCCGGCGGCTGGTGGACCGGATCGGCGCCCACCTCGCGCAGGCCGGCGACGGCCCGCTGCGCCGGGACCAGCTCACCGACCTGCTCGCCGCCCTCTACGGCCTGGCGGCCATCCTGCGGTTGCACCTCGCCCAGGAGGAGGAGGACTACTTCTCGCTCAGCCCGGCGGAACCGGCCGAGAGCCGATGAACGCGCCCGCCGGCCGCTCAGCGTTCCCGGACCACCGCCACCGGGCAGTGCGCGTGCTGGATGAGCTGCTGGCTGACCGAGCCGAGCAGCATCCCCTTCAGGCCGCCCCGGCCCCGGGTGCCCACCACCACCAGGCACGCGTTGCGGCTCGCGTCCACCATCAGGGACGCCGGCCGGTCCTCCGCCACCTCGACGGTCACCGGTACGTCGGGAAACGTCGTGCTCCACCGCGCAACCGACTCGTCCAGCTCGGCCCGGTCGGCCGCCGTGGCCTCCCGCGCATCGGGGCCCGACGGCGGACGCTGGCCGGTGGGCGGTTGCCAGGCCCGCACCACGTGCAGGGGCGCCCGCCGGGCCTCGGCCTGCTCGAACGCGAAGCCCAGCGCCAGCAGCGAAGACTCGGACCCGTCGACGCCGACCGCCACGTGCCCGGTGCGCCCACCGGCGGCCGACTCGCCGCGGATCACCACGACCGGACAGTGCGCGTGGGCGGTGACGGCCACCGCGGTCGAGCCGACGAGCAGCCCACCGAAGCCGCCGTGTCCCCGGGTGCCCAGCACCAGCAGGTCCGCCTGCGCCGAACGTTCCTGAAGCACCAGCGCGGGCGGCCCGTCGAACACCTCACCCGTGACGGTCAGTTCCGGGTGCGCGGCGGACGCGTCCGCCGCCGCCTTGCGAACCAGCTCCTCGACCTGCCGGCGGGCCGTCTCGTCCGGCCAGACGCCGGGAGCGACGCCGGGACCGATCCAGCCGGCCACGGTGAGCCATTCGAAGACGTACGCCAACCGCACCGGCCGTCCGCTGCGGCCGGCCTCCTCCAGCGCCCACTCCAGCGCGGCGGAGGCGTCGGCGGAGCCGTCGTAGCCGACCAGGATCTCGTTGCCGCTCATCGGGTCCACCTCTCGTTCGCGACTGCGGGGGTCACCAGGTGACTCCTCGCGCCCGCTGGTGCCGGCCTTTCGTTCGCGACTGCGGGGCTCGCAAGCTCACTCCTCGCGCCCGCTGGTGCCGGCCTTTCGTTCGCGACTGCGGGGCTCGCAAGCTCACTCCTCGCGCTCACTGGTCCCCCCGGAGTCCCGGGTCCGTCTCGCGGACCCAGCGCCACTCCGCGACCCGGGGGTCGTCCTCGCCGTGTTCGCGGGTGTAGTCCCGGCAGGACTGGCGCGCGTCGACCATCTCCTGCCGTAGGTGGGCGGCCCGGTCGGCCAGCCCCGGCACCCGGTCGATGACGTCGATGACCAGGTGGAAGCGGTCCAGGTCGTTGAGCATCACCATGTCGAACGGCGTGGTGGTGGTGCCCTCCTCCTTGTAGCCGCGTACGTGCAGGTTCTCGTGGTTGGTCCGCCGGTAGGTCAGCCGGTGGATGAGCCACGGATAGCCGTGGTACGCGAAGATGACCTGCCTGTCCCGCGTGAAGATCGTGTCGAACTCCTTGTCCGACAGCCCGTGCGGGTGCTCCGTCGGGGGTTGCAGGCGCATCAGGTCGACCACGTTGACGACCCGTACCTTCAGCTCCGGCAGGTGCCGGTGCAGCAGGTCCGCGGCGGCCAGCGTCTCCAGCGTCGGCACGTCCCCGGCGCAGGCGAGCACCACGTCCGGCTCGCTGCCGGCGTCCGTGCTGGCCCAGTCCCAGATCCCGATGCCGCGCCGGCAGTGCTGCACGGCCTCGTCCATCGACAGCCAGTTCGGGGCGGGCTGCTTGCCGGCCACCACCACGTTGACGTAGTGCCGGCTGCGCAGGCAGTGGTCCATCGTGGAAAGCAGGGTGTTGGCGTCCGGCGGCAGGTAGACGCGTACCACCTCGGCCTTCTTGTTCATCACGTGGTCGATGAAGCCCGGGTCCTGGTGGGAGAAGCCGTTGTGGTCCTGGCGCCACACGTGGCTGGAGAGCAGGTAGTTCAGCGAGGCCACCGGACTGCGCCACGGGATGCCCCGGGTCACCTTCAACCACTTGGCGTGCTGGTTGACCATGGAGTCGACGATGTGGATGAACGCCTCGTAGCTGGTGAAGATGCCGTGCCGGCCGGTCAGCAGGTAGCCCTCCAGCCAGCCCTGGCAGAGATGCTCGGAGAGGACCTCCATCACCCGCCCGTCGGCGGAGAGGTGGTCGTCGCCGGGCACGGTGCCGGCCATCCAGGCCCGGCCGGTGACCTCGAACGCCGCGCCGAGCCGATTCGAGGCCACCTCGTCCGGGCCGAAGAGGCGGAACGTCTGCGGGTTGGCGGTGATCACGTCGCGTACCCACGGGCCGAGGGCCCCGGTCGCGCCGGCCACGGTCTCGCCGGGCCGCTGCACGTCGACGGCGTACTCGCGGAAGTCCGGCAACGCCAGGTCACGCAGCACCGCCCCGCCGTTGGTGACCGGGTTCGCGCTCATCCGCCGCTCGCCCCGGGGCGGCAGCGCGGCCAGCTCGGCGACCGGTGCGCCGGTGGCGTCGAAGAGCTCCTCCGGCCGGTAGCTGCGCAGCCAGCGCTCCAGCGCGGCCAGGTGCTCCGGGTTCTTGCGCACCTCGGACAGCGGCACCTGGTGCGCGCGGTAGGTGCCCTCGACCTGCTTGCCGTCGACGTCCCGCGGACCGGTCCAGCCCTTCGGCGTACGCAGGACGATCATCGGCCAGCGGGGGCGCTCGACGGCGCCGCCCGAGCGGGCCCGCCGCTGGATGGCGGCGATCTCGTCCAGCGCCCGGTCCAGCGTGCCGGCGAGCGCCTGGTGCACCGTCGCCGGTTCGTCGCCGGCGACCACGTACGGCTGGTAGCCGAAGCCGCGCATCATGGCGAGGAGGTCGTCCTCGTCGATCCGGTCCAGCACCGTCGGATTGGCGATCTTGTAGCCATTGAGGTGCAGGATCGGCAGCACCGCGCCGTCGCGGGCCGGGTTGAGGAAGACGTTGGAGAGCCAGCTTCCCGCCAGCGGGCCGGTCTCCGCCTCCCCGTCGCCGATGACACAGGCCACCAGCAGATCCGGGTTGTCGAACGCCGCGCCGTAGGCGTGGCTGAGCGCGTACCCCAGCTCGCCGCCCTCGTGGATCGAACCCGGCACCTCCGCCGCCACATGGCTGGGGATGCCGCCGGGGAACGAGAACTGACGGAACAGACCGGCCATGCCGGCCTCGTCGCGGCCGATGTGGTGGTACAGCTCGCTGTAGGTGCCCTCCAGCCAGGTGTTCGCGACGATCGCCGGTCCGCCGTGACCGGGGCCGGTGACGAACAGGGCGGACAGGTCACGGGCGACGATGACCCGGTTGAGGTGGGCGTAGAGCAGGTTCAGGCCGGGACTGGTGCCCCAGTGGCCGAGCAGGCGCGGCTTGACGTGCTCGGGCGCCAGCGGCTCGCGCAGCAGCGGATTGTCCAGCAGGTAGATCTGCCCGACGGTCAGGTAGTTCGCCGCCCGCCAGTAGGCGTCCAGCCGGCGCAGCTCGTCATCGGTCAGGGGGCTGTGCAGGTCGAGAGCGGTGTCCATACTGCATGAGCCTCTCGCGGGTAGGGGAATCCTGCATCCTCGGAGCGCGGATTCGTCCGGGCCGGCCCCAGCATCGCCGGTCGACGCCGGTGTGGATCAGGGCCGTTGGTCCCGTGGGCGCCGGGCATCGCGCCCGTCCCCCGAAATCCCCGTCAGCCCGCGCACGACGATCACCGGCGCGGGGGAGTGATAGAGCAGCGCCTGACTCACCGCGCCGAGCATGCCCCGCCACGGCTCGTCGCCCCGGGCGGCGACCAGCACCACCTGCGCCGAATGGGACTGCTCCACCAGCACACCGCCGGGATCGCCGCGGATCGTGTGGCACTCCACGGCCACCGACGGAAACCGGCGCGCCGACCGCGCCACCAACCCGACGAGCAACTCGGCGTCCTCCGCGCCCTGCTCCGACTCGACGACGCGGACCGCCGACAGCCGCGCCTTCCGCCGGGCCGCGCACTCGAACGCCCACTCCAACGCGGCCTGCGAGCTGTCGGAGCCGTCCACCCCGACCAGCACCGGCCCCTGCGGGGGCGGCTCCCGGCGGACCACCAGCACCGGGCAGCCGGCGCGGGCGGCGAGCTGCACCGTGGGCGTTTCCACCGACACGCACTCGCCGCTGGTCGCCATGCCGCCGTCCCCGACGGCGAGCAGGAACGCCGTCTCCGACCGGCGGACCAGGGTGTCGACGAGGGCACCTTCGACGATCTCGCCGCCCACCGGCAGCCCCGGCTCGACCTCGGCGACGATCTCCGAGGCCCGGGACATCAGCTCCTCGGCGTCCGCGCGTGGTCCCGCGACCGACGGCGCTTGCAGCGCGGCCGCCCAGTTGAACGCGTGCAGCAGGCACAGCGGGCGGTTGTGCGCGGCGGCCTCCTGCGCGGCCAGCCTGACCACAGGCAGGTTGCGCTCCGTGCCGAGCCCGACCAGCACCGCCGCGTCGGTGGGTGCGGCCATCCGAATCACCTCCGCAGGCGTCGCGCCCGGCCCTCCTGTCGAGGCTAGTCGCGCCGGTACCACGGTGGGGCGGGATCGCGGGCGACGGTGGGCGGGGGTTCGGAGCTGGGGTGTCCGCGGGATCGGGCCCGTGCTCGGGATGTGCGTCGGGTGGGTGTGGTGCGTCCGGTGATTGCGGTGCGTGAGCTGATCTGGGGTGCGTCGGGTGCTGCGGTGCGTCGGGTGGTTGCGGTGCGTGGGCTGATCTGGGGTACGTCGGGGTGGTTGTGGTGCGTCGTGGTGGGGGTGTGGCCCGCCGTGCCCGGCTCCGGGCGGTCAGGCTTGATCCCTGCGCC